>NZ_NGVR01000013.1 GCF_002777965.1 Proteus columbae
AGGAGGAGTAATGGGATTGTTTTTAGGAGCAGTGATTTGTTTAGTCAGTTATCTTGAACATAAAAGATACTAATATTCTTATAAAGAAAAAATTAGCGCTACACTAAGTTTTGTATGATTATTTCACTCCTCAGCGAGCTGAATTATTAACAATTTGATTTGGTGGATGAGAGGGAATATCAAACTGATTCAGCTATTTATATTTGATAGTTAATGGGGCTCGCTGGTTTCACAGGTTGGACAAGAACAGATCAAAACTTACATTCAAATGTTCAATTAAACGCAGGTAGTGCTTATTTAGGGAGTAAAATAGCAGGCGAAAATTCAAAAACTGTTGTTGTTTCAGCCACTTTTGGGGCTACATCGGGTTATGGTCTAACAGCAGTTATAGAATTAGTGATAACAATAGAAATTACTAATACAGAAATCCAAGAGGAAATTAAATATTTTAATAAACAAAAAAGAGAAAAAGATAATGAGCCAAAAAATTAATTCTATTGAATATTTATTCATTGTAACAATTTTATCTTCTGTTGGACTATTTTTTATAGGAACATTTTACTATCTCATAATTCGTAGCATTATTGGGTTATTTATTAGTGGTGATTTTATTTTCTCATTTGAAATATTTAAAAAAATCATTAAAGCAAGCGTGGTTTGTGGAATAATAGCTGGTATAGGTAATTGGTTTATAAAATATAAGTTACGTAGATGATGTTAAGATCCGACCCTGTAAATAATTCTGTGTATTTAGCTTACAGTGTCACTGACAACCAGATAATCAACTATCCAGTTTAGCCATGTTGAGAAAACGTATTCCCACATGGTTCTGTATTAAATTGTTATTTCATCGGGCTTATTTGCAGTCAATCAAGGGGGTGATATTAGCGTGGGTAAACATACCCAGCTCGATACAGGCACATTAGGCTTTAGTGATATCCATAATTACGCAGAATATAAAGTTGAGCATCAATCGGGTGGAGTGAGTACTTCAGGTGGC
>NZ_NGVR01000033.1 GCF_002777965.1 Proteus columbae
CAATATTTTTAACTCTATTCCCCGTAAATTGATCTCGTGAAAACTTTTCATTGATAAAGTGCTTTTCCATACATGCTACACCTGGTTATTTATACAGTGCAATCATTGTACATTAATTTGAACAACCTTAAACTCTAGCTAAAATTGATTCATACAATCCCTTTTATGTTAAACGGGCGAGTTAGTTAGCAAAAACCTCCCGTTCATCCCCATTAAAGCCCCTCGAAACGATTTTAAGACACGATCACCCTATAAAACACCCAAATCTACGCTGAAAGTTTAGAACGGTTTTGCGGGCTTCTGAGTGCGTTTTTAACATCGTGCAAACTGACAAGTAAAACGATGCGAAATCGCTGAAAGTCACAAACTTGTTTTGTGGCAAGAAGCGATTTGACCAACCGAGTAAAACGAGGGCGGTAGGCTTTTTGTTTTTATCCTGATGAGCGTCCAGCGAAGAAAGGGAAAAACAGGGGGAGCCGAAACGAAATGACACGCCCCAGCGATGGCAAGTGAACCCCAGTGAACGTGTTTCGTTTTGGGGGCAAAGCCCCCCGTCAAGCGAAGCGTCTGACCACCACATTTTTGAGCGACCAAATACAGGGGCGAAAAAAGGGGGTGGTCAGACGAACGCAGTGAGTTTGACGGGCTTGGGTGAATGGTTTTTTTCGCAGGCGTCCAGCCGAAGAAAATAGCCAGAGGGCGGAGCCTTATGTCATTCATTTTCGTCCAGAAAATGAGTGGCATTGATACTGAAAGTATCATGGGGTGCAAGTTAGTAAAACTATGATTCTACCCATTATTTCACCCGTTATTCTGCCCGTTATACCTAAATTGGGTGCAATAACGGGTAAAGTAATAGGTAGAATAACAGGTGGATTAATGGGTAAGAAATAACACAACGTCATCTTGTGTCTATCTATTATTCTGTATCTTATTCTATGTATTATTCTACCTATTACAGACGAAATAGATAAAATAAGAGATAGAATAATAGATAGGATAATACATAAAATAATAGGTAAACCTAACGTCAGCGCACCTTTTCTTCGAGCTGTTTTAGCATCGAAATATCACCTAATAACCGTTGATTTTTACCTGTGAAAAAGATGATCGGACTGACATTTGCATTATCAATACTTCGGCTTAACTGAATTCCCATCGCCTGATAATCATCATCGTTTGTGCAATGGTATAACGCTAAAACAAGCTGACATTGTTCTGGAGTTCCGCATTCTATTGCCCAGCGGATCAACTCCGAAAAGGTCAATCCGTTCGGTTTCCAGTGTTTTTTATGCCGTGACGCTAACGCCTTAAATTTTTCACGCCCTTGATTATATTTTTCTGCCCCGATCACCGGATCTTCACAACGAACCCCTTGAACCGGTCGCTTATCAAATGACAATTCCCATAAATTTAATTCTTCGATGTATTCGTAATCTTCTGGCGATGCCAAACGAAATAATTGAGACATAGAGACACCCTCCGATCATGTGTGAACGGAGACAGTATAAGGCTTTCGAGAAATTCCGCTTCCTCGACGTGAAACAAGTTCACGCCTTGCGGCGAGCGTTGCGAATTGAATTTATGAGGTTTACCAAGCTCCAGATGTAACAAAGCCCCGTGACAGCATCACAGGGCTCTGGTACTCTAAATCTTGTGCATTCGTTGCTCAGATTAGACGTCGCAATCCAATCTTAGCAACGTGAGAGGCGCTTGTCACGTTCTCATTAAATACCAGCCAACGACATTAACCCAAATGCACCACTTGATTGACTCGGACTTAGCCCGGTCTCCGAAAGGATAAACAGGCAAATTGTGGTAGTAAAACGTACCGGAAAACGAAATTCCGGCTCTACCTCCGAATCACGCTGCGGTATCGAAAGATTACAGTGCGTACCTGATAAGAGCACCAATCAACGGACTAGGGATTTCTTGGATTGCGAAGTGTCGAAAGAAGCCCAACCTAACCAAACTTAGCCAGATTAACGAGCTAAGAGACCATGACCCAATAACTGATCATGGAGAAAAGCAAAGACAAGATGAAGATGTCGCTTCGCTCCGTTTTGATTAGTACCACATTGGGGCATTAGGCGTTTTTTACCTAGATTTTATCGGTGAACAATAACACCTAAACTCTCAACAAGCTGAAGCGCCTGCTCTCCATCCAACTTCACTCCATCTAAATTAATTCGCCTTGCATCAAGCTCGCCAAGCGCCCCACCCGTTAAATCACAACCAGTAAAATCAGCCAAAGACCAATCAAACGATGAAAACTCCCCACAAGAAAGATCGGAGCCACGAAACACGGCGCCAGTTATCACAGTGCCATTCCAGCGATTTTCCCACAGTTCGCACTTTTCTAATATGACTCTAGAAAAATTAGCGTAACTAAGATTTGTCTTGGTTATATAAGCACTACAAAACCATGACCTTGTAGTTATCATATTCATAAAATTAGCCCCTCGAAAATCAGCTCCTTGAGCTAAACACTCACTAATTTCAAGACCTAAGGCGCTAATGTTTTTAAAATTACTCATTGATAAATCGCAGCTTTTAAAGCTAGCGTTTTTTAGTTTGGCTCTATTAAAATCACACCCTTCCAAGCTATTCCTGTCGTAAAAACTACAATCAACAAATTCAGTATCAGTTAAATCAACCCCTGAAAAATCACAATTTGAAAAGGCAATATTTTTAACTCTATTCCCCGTAAATTGATCTCGTGAAAACTTTTCATTGATAAAGTGCTTTTCC
>NZ_NGVR01000018.1 GCF_002777965.1 Proteus columbae
AGGTGGCCGTACAGTAGGTGCGGGCGTTGTTGCTAAAGTATTAGGTTAATTACTCGCGTAATTTCCTAAAAAAGGGCATCAGTAGATGCCCTTTTTTGTATCTGAAGATTAGTTATTTTAAATTTCAATGAAGCATTAATGTTTATCCTTGCTTCATCATCTTCGGTAATACAAATAAGTAAATATACTTAAGTTAAATAAATAGAAATTGAAATCATAATAATTATCATTTACTATCTTGCTCGTGAGTAGTTAATGAGGTTGTTATTATGTACGTATGTCTTTGCCACGGTGTGAGTGATAAAAAAATTATCTCAACTGTCCATCACCATCAAATTCACACTATTAATGAATTACGCAAGATCTTACCTGTTGGAAGTTGTTGTGGTAAGTGCGTACGTCAAGCTCGTCAACTGATCGAAAATGAGCAATCTGCTCTTTATCCTCAAATTTCTGAAGTTGCATAACAAATTTTAAATTTCCTTTCTCTCCTCTTTGTATAAAAGGTCTACACTGAAAAGACTGGAAGCAAAGGAGCATAAAAATGAAAGGTGATAAAAAAATGATAGCCCACCTTAATAAGTTATTAGGTGGTGAGCTTGTTGCAATTAATCAATATTTCCTACATGCCCGAATGTTCAAAAATTGGGGACTCACACGCCTCAATGAAATGGAATATCATGAATCCATAGATGAGATGAAACACGCCGATAAATATATCGAGCGTATTTTGTTCCTTGAAGGCATTCCAAACTTACAAGATTTAGGCAAACTAAACATCGGGGAAGATGTTGAAGAGATGCTACGTTCTGATCTGGAATTGGAATTAGGCGGTGCCAAAGATTTACGTGAAGCTATTGCTTACGCAGATTCAATTCATGATTATGTCAGCCGTGATTTGATGCTAGAAATTCTAACCGATGAAGAAGGGCATATTGATTGGATTGAAACCCAGCTTGAACTTATCGAACGAATGGGACTTCAAAACTACCTACAAGCTCAAATTATTGAAGAATAATCTATCTTCTTTAGTGGGTTGTTAGACGGTTTTTAAAGCAAAGGTGATGATGGTTGCCTTTGCTTTTTTTATTTTCGAAAAGATAAAATGAATTTTTATCGCTGATTTTTTATTCTTGGCTTGATTTCATCACTCAGGCAAGTATAATGCGCAGGCTCACTGATTTAGTGAGGCTGATTTATCAGCTAATGCAGATTTTTTATTGCATTAATATAATACTCCCGATTGGGGAGTTATATGCAGAACGATTACACTCTCTCATCAATCGAAATGGGTACGAGTAGTGATCATTTACGTTTATAAAAAATAGTTGGAGCTCTGGTCTCATGCAGAACCAAAGAATCCGTATCCGCCTGAAAGCTTTTGATCATCGTCTGATTGATCAATCAACTGCGGAAATCGTAGAGACTGCTAAGCGCACTGGTGCGCAAGTTCGTGGTCCAATCCCACTGCCGACTCGCAAAGAGCGTTTCACAGTGTTGATTTCTCCGCACGTTAATAAAGATGCGCGTGATCAGTATGAAATTCGCACTCACAAACGTCTGGTTGACATCGTTGAGCCAACCGAGAAAACCGTTGATGCTCTGATGCGTCTGGATCTGGCTGCCGGCGTAGACGTGCAGATCAGCCTAGGTTAATCAGGTCATCAAGCGATTGAGAGGTTGAAACAATGATTGGTTTAGTCGGTAAGAAAGTAGGAATGACTCGTATCTTCACTGAAGATGGCGTTTCAATCCCTGTAACCGTTATCGAAATTGAAAACAACCGTGTTACTCAGGTCAGAGATCTGGAGAAAGACGGTTATCGTGCCATTCAGGTGACTACTGGTAGCAAAAAAGCTAACCGTGTACTGAAACCTGAAGCAGGTCATTTTGCTAAAGCTGGTGTTGAAGCTGGCCGCTTACTGCGTGAATTCCGTCTGAATGAAGGCGAAGAATACACTGTAGGTCAAAGCATTAGCGTAGAAATTTTCGCTGACGTTAAAAAAGTCGACGTTACTGGAACATCTAAAGGTAAAGGTTTTGCCGGTACTGTAAAGCGCTGGAACTTCCGTACTCAAGATGCTACCCACGGTAACTCCTTGTCTCACCGTGTTCCGGGTTCTATCGGTCAGAACCAGACTCCGGGTAAGGTGTTCAAAGGCAAGAAAATGGCAGGTCAACTGGGTAACGAACAAGTTACCGTTCAGAGCCTGGAAGTAGTACGTGTTGACGCTGAGCGCAACCTGCTGCTGGTCAAAGGTGCTGTTCCAGGTGCAACTGGCAGTGACCTGATCGTTAAACCAGCTGTCAAGGCGTAACGTCGAGGAGATAGGAATGGAATTGGTAATGAAAGACGCGCAAGGCGCGCTGACTGTTTCCGAAACTACCTTCGGGCGTGACTTTAACGAAGCGCTTGTGCATCAAGTAGTCGTTGCATACGCTGCTGGTGCTCGTCAAGGTACTCGTGCTCAGAAAACCCGTGCTGAAGTTTCTGGTTCAGGCAAAAAGCCTTGGAGACAGAAAGGTACAGGTCGTGCACGTTCAGGTTCAATCAAGAGCCCAATTTGGCGCTCTGGTGGTGTTAGCTTCGCAGCTAAACCACAGGACCACAGTCAAAAAGTAAACAAAAAGATGTACCGTGGTGCTCTGAAGAGCATTCTGTCTGAACTGGTACGTCAAGATCGTCTGATCGTCGTAGAGAAGTTCTCTGTTGAAGCTCCTAAAACTAAGCTTTTAGCACAGAAACTGAAAGATATGGCTCTGGAAGATGTTCTGATCATCACTGCTGATGTAGATGAGAATCTGTATTTAGCAGCACGCAACTTATATAAAGTTGACGTACGTGATGCAGCAACAATCGACCCTGTTAGCTTAATCGCCTTCGACAAAGTCGTCATGACTGCTGACGCTGTGAAGCAAGTTGAGGAGATGCTGGCATGATCCGTGAAGAACGTCTGCTGAAAGTACTGCGCGCGCCGCATGTATCTGAAAAAGCTTCTATCGCGATGGAAAAATCAAACACCATCGTTCTCAAAGTTGCTAAAGACGCGACCAAAGCAGAGATTAAAGCAGCTGTACAAAAACTGTTTGAAGTCGAAGTTGAAAGTGTTAACACTCTGCTGATGAAAGGCAAAGTGAAACGTCACGGTCAGCGTATTGGTCGTCGTAGCGACTGGAAAAAAGCTTACGTCACCCTGAAGGAAGGCCAGAATCTGGACTTCGTCGGCGGCGCTGAGTAAGTCGGAGGAGTAAAGAACAATGGCAATTGTTAAATGTAAACCTACGTCTCCGGGCCGTCGCCACGTAGTTAAAGTGGTAAACCCTGAGCTGCATAAAGGGAAACCTTATGCGCCATTGCTGGAAAAGAACAGCAAGTCCGGTGGTCGTAACAACAATGGTCGTATCACTACCCGTCATATCGGTGGTGGTCACAAACAGGCTTACCGTATTGTTGACTTTAAACGCAACAAAGATGGTATCCCTGCGACAGTAGAACGTCTGGAATATGATCCAAACCGTTCAGCTAACATCGCTTTAGTGCTGTATGCTGATGGTGAACGTCGCTACATTCTGGCTCCAAAAGGCCTGAAAGCGGGTGATAAAGTTCAGTCTGGCGTTGATGCTGCTATCAAAGCGGGTAACACCTTACCAATGCGTAATATCCCGGTTGGTTCTACAGTTCATAACGTAGAAATGAAACCAGGTAAAGGTGGTCAGTTAGCTCGTTCAGCTGGTACTTACGTTCAGATCGTTGCTCGTGATGGTGCTTATGTCACTATTCGTCTGCGTTCTGGTGAAATGCGTAAAGTTCCTTCTGATTGCCGTGCAACTATCGGTGAAGTTGGCAACTCTGAGCACATGTTACGCGTTCTGGGTAAAGCTGGTGCAAGTCGCTGGCGTGGTATTCGTCCTACCGTTCGCGGTACTGCGATGAACCCAGTCGATCACCCACATGGTGGTGGTGAAGGTCGTAACTTTGGTAAACACCCAGTAACACCTTGGGGCGTTCAAACCAAAGGTAAGAAGACTCGTAAAAACAAACGCACTGAACATTTCATCGTTCATCGTCGTACTAAGAAATAATTAGAGGATAAGCCATGCCACGTTCTCTCAAGAAAGGTCCTTTCATTGACCTGCACTTGCTGAAGAAGGTAGAGAAAGCGGTGGAAAGCGGTGACAAAAAGCCTGTTAAGACTTGGTCCCGTCGTTCAACGATCTTTCCTAACATGATCGGTTTGACCATCGCTGTCCATAATGGTCGTCAGCATGTTCCAGTTTACGTTTCCGACGAAATGGTTGGTCACAAACTGGGTGAATTCGCGCCGACCCGTACTTATCGCGGTCATGCAGCCGATAAAAAGGCTAAGAAAAAATAAGGTAGGAGGAAGAGATGGAAACTATCGCTATGCATCGCCACGCTCGTTCTTCTGCTCAGAAGGTTCGCTTGGTAGCAGACCTGATTCGCGGTAAGAAAGTGTCGCAAGCTCTGGAAATTTTAACCTTTACCAACAAGAAAGCTGCTGGTTTAGTGAAGAAAGTACTGGAGTCTGCTATTGCTAATGCAGAACACAACGATGGCGCTGACATTGATGATCTGAAAGTAGCTAAGATCTTTGTTGACGAAGGTCCTTCTATGAAGCGCATTATGCCTCGTGCAAAAGGCCGTGCAGATCGTATTCTGAAGCGCACCAGCCACATCACTGTGGTTGTGTCTGATCGCTGAGACTCTGGAGACTAGCAATGGGTCAAAAAGTACATCCTAATGGTATCCGCCTTGGCATTGTCAAGCCTTGGAATTCCACATGGTATGCGGGTACCAATGAATTCGCTGACAACCTAGACAGCGACTTTAAAGTACGTCAGTACTTAACTAAAGAACTGGCTAAAGCATCTGTATCTCGTATCGTTATCGAACGTCCTGCGAAAAGCATCCGTGTGACTATTCACACTGCTCGCCCAGGCATCGTTATCGGTAAAAAAGGTGAAGATGTTGAAAAACTGCGCAAAAACGTAGCGGATATCGCTGGCGTTCCTGCGCAAATTAATATCGCCGAAGTACGTAAACCTGAACTGGACGCAAAATTAGTTGCTGACAGCATCACTTCACAGCTGGAACGTCGTGTTATGTTCCGTCGTGCTATGAAGCGTGCGGTACAGAACGCTATGCGTTTAGGCGCTAAAGGTATTAAAGTGGAAGTAAGTGGTCGCTTAGGCGGTGCTGAAATCGCTCGTACTGAATGGTATCGTGAAGGTCGTGTACCTCTGCACACTCTGCGTGCAGATATCGACTACAATACCTCAGAAGCACAAACCACTTATGGTGTGCTCGGCGTTAAGGTATGGATCTTCAAAGGTGAGATCCTGGGTGGTATGGCTGCAGTTGAACAGGCGGAAAAACCGGCTGCTCAACCTAAAAAGCAGCAGCGTAAAGGCCGCAAGTAAGGAGAGTCGCTGATGTTACAACCAAAGCGTACAAAATTCCGTAAAGTGCACAAAGGCCGCAACCGTGGCTTAGCTGCTGGTGCGGATGTAAGCTTCGGGACTTACGGTCTTAAAGCTGTGGGCCGTGGTCGTCTGACTGCACGTCAGATCGAAGCGGCACGTCGTGCAATGACCCGTGCAGTTAAGCGTCAGGGTAAAATCTGGATCCGTGTGTTCCCAGACAAACCAATCACTGAAAAGCCGCTCGAAGTCCGTATGGGTAAAGGTAAAGGTAACGTTGAGTATTGGGTTGCCTTAATCCAGCCAGGTAAAGTCCTGTATGAAATGGATGGTGTGCCTGAAGAACTGGCCCGTGAAGCATTCAAGCTGGCGGCAGCAAAACTGCCTATCAAAACCACCTTTGTAACTAAGACGGTGATGTAATGAAAGCAAAAGAGCTGCGCGAAAAGAGCGTTGAAGAGCTGAACACAGAACTGCTGAACTTACTGCGCGAGCAGTTTAACCTGCGTATGCAGGCAGCAAGTGGTCAGTTACAACAGTCTCATCTGTTGAAACAAGTGCGTCGTAATATCGCACGCGTTAAGACTTTACTGACTGAGAAGGCGGGTGCGTAATGACCGATAAAATCCGTACTCTGCAAGGTCGTGTAGTTAGTGACAAAATGGAAAAATCTATTGTTGTTGCTATCGATCGTATGGTTAAACACCCATTATATGGTAAGTTTATCCGTCGTACGACCAAACTGCATGTACATGACGAGAACAACGAATGTGGAATTGGTGACGTAGTAGAAATTCGTCAAACACGTCCACTATCTAAGACTAAGTCTTGGGCGTTAGTTCGCGTTGTAGAAAAAGCTGTTCTGTAATAAAATAGCCTTTTCGTACGAAATAAACGGCTCAAAACTGAACGAGCCGTTTATTTTTTCTGTCCATATCGAGAATGTGGTGTTATAATGCCGCTCCCTCGTATTATGGGATATTGAACGGCCTCTTCTAATGTGGAAGTGGCTCAGTAGTAGTTGACATTTAGCGGAGCACTAAAATGATCCAAGAACAGACTATGCTGAACGTGGCCGACAACTCCGGTGCACGTCGCGTAATGTGTATCAAGGTTCTAGGTGGCTCGCACCGTCGCTACGCAGATGTAGGTGACATCATCAAAATTACCATCAAGGAAGCAATTCCACGTGGTAAAGTTAAGAAAGGTGATGTACTGAAAGCGGTAGTGGTGCGCACCAAGAAGGGTGTTCGTCGCCCTGACGGTTCTGTCATTCGCTTCGATAGCAACGCTTGTGTATTGTTAAACAACAACAGCGAGCAAGTTATTGGTACGCGTATTTTTGGGCCGGTTACTCGTGAACTTCGTAACGAGAAGTTTATGAAAATAATCTCTCTGGCACCTGAAGTACTCTAAGGAGCAGGCAATGGCAGCGAAAATCCGTCGTGAAGACGAAGTTATCGTGCTAACTGGTAAAGATAAAGGTAAGCGCGGTAAAGTAAAACAGGTTCTTTCTTCTGGTAAAGTTATCGTTGAAGGTATCAATCTGGTTAAAAAACATCAGAAGCCAGTTCCGGCTCTGAACCAACCAGGTGGCATCGTTGAAAAAGAAGCTTCTATCCAAGTTTCTAACGTTGCAATCTTCAATGCGGCAACCGGTAAGGCTGACCGTGTAGGTTTTAGATTCGAAGACGGCAAAAAAGTTCGTTTCTTCAAGTCTAATAAAGAAACTATCAAGTAATTTGGAGTATACGATGGCGAAACTGCATGATTACTACAAAGACGAGGTAGTCCAAAAACTGATGTCTCAGTTTGGTTACCATTCTGTCATGCAAGTCCCTCGGGTCGAGAAGATCACCCTGAACATGGGTGTTGGTGAAGCGATTGTTGATAAAAAACTGCTGGACAATGCAGCAGCTGATTTAGCAGCAATCTCAGGTCAAAAACCTTTGATCACCAAAGCACGCAAATCTGTTGCAGGCTTCAAAATCCGCCAGGGCTATCCGATCGGCTGTAAAGTGACCCTGCGTGGCGAACGCATGTGGGAGTTCTTTGAACGCCTGATCTCTATTGCTGTACCACGTATCCGTGACTTCCGTGGTTTGTCCGCTAAATCATTTGATGGACGTGGTAACTACAGCATGGGCGTACGTGAGCAAATCATCTTCCCTGAAATCGATTACGATAAAGTGGATCGTGTTCGTGGTTTGGATATTACCATTACTACGACTGCGAAATCAGATGATGAAGGTCGCGCACTGTTAGCAGCGTTTAACTTCCCGTTCCGCAAGTAAGGCAGGGCATTCATGGCTAAGAAATCTATGAAAGCACGTGATGTAAAACGTGCGAATTTAGCTGAGAAATTCTTCGCAAAACGCGCAGAACTGAAAGCTATCGTTTCAGATGTGAACGTGTCTGACGAAGATCGTTGGAATGCTGTTCTGAAACTGCAAACTATGCCACGTGATTCAAGTCCTTCACGTCAGCGTAACCGCTGCCGTCAAACTGGACGTCCGCACGGTTTCCTGCGGAAATTTGGCCTCAGCCGTATTAAAGTCCGTGAAGCCGCTATGCGCGGTGAAATCCCGGGCCTTAGAAAGGCTAGCTGGTAATTACCATAATTGAATCACGGGAGTAAAGACAGATGAGCATGCAAGATCCCATCGCGGATATGCTGACCCGTATCCGTAACGGTCAGGCCGCGAATAAAGTTGCGGTCACAATGCCTTCCTCCAAGCTGAAAGTGGCGATTGCCAACGTGCTTAAGGAAGAAGGTTATATTGAAGATTTTAAAATTGAAGGCGACACTAAGCCAGAACTGGAAATCACTTTAAAATATTTCCAAGGTAAGGCTGTAGTAGAAAGCATTCAGCGCGTAAGCCGTCCAAGTCTGCGCATCTATAAAAGAAAAGATGAGCTGCCAAATGTTATGGCAGGACTGGGCATCGCTGTTGTTTCTACCTCAAAAGGTGTTATGACTGATCGTGCAGCTCGCCAAGCAGGTCTTGGTGGCGAGATTATCTGCTACGTAGCTTAATTCGGGAGGAAAGAATGTCTCGTGTGGCAAAAGCACCCGTCGTCATTCCTGCCGGCGTAGAGGTTAAACTCAACGGTCAGGTAATTACGATTAAGGGTAAAAACGGCGAGCTAACTCGTACTATCCATAATGCAGTTGAAATTCAACATGCTGACAACCAGTTAACTTTCGCACCTCGCGATGGTTTTGCTGATGCATGGGCACAGGCGGGTACTACTCGTTCTCTGTTAAATGCAATGGTTGTAGGTGTTACCGAAGGCTTCACTAAGAAACTGCAACTGGTAGGTGTAGGTTATCGTGCGTCTATTAAAGGCAATGCGGTTAACTTATCAGTAGGTTTTTCACATCCAGTGGAACACCAACTGCCAGCAGGCATCACTGCTGAATGTCCAACACAAACTGAAATCGTACTGAAAGGTGCGGATAAGCAAGTGATTGGTCAAGTAGCAGCTGAACTGCGTGCTTACCGTCGCCCTGAACCTTATAAAGGTAAAGGTATTCGTTACGCCGACGAAGTTGTGCGTATCAAAGAGGCTAAGAAGAAGTAAGGTAACACTATGGATAAGAAAGCAGCTCGTATCCGTCGTGCGACCCGCGCACGCCGTAAGCTCCAGGAATTGGGTGCGACTCGCCTGGTGGTACACCGTACCCCTCGCCATATTTATGCGCAGGTTATTGCACCAAACGGTTCTGAAACTTTGGTGGCCGCTTCTACTACAGAAAAAGCTATCATTGAGCAACTGAAAAACACTGGAAACAAAGAAGCAGCAGCAGTAGTTGGTAAAATTGTTGCTGAACGCGCTCTGGAAAAAGGTATCAAAGTAGTATCATTTGACCGTTCCGGTTTCCAATATCATGGTCGAGTCCAGGCACTGGCAGATGCTGCCCGTGAAGCTGGCCTTCAGTTCTAAGGTAGGAGTGTAAGATGGCTCACATCGAGAAACAAGCTGGCGAACTGCAGGAAAAGCTGATCGCGGTAAACCGCGTATCTAAAACCGTTAAAGGTGGTCGTATCTTTAGCTTCACCGCTCTTACTGTAGTTGGTGATGGTAATGGCCGCATTGGTTTTGGATATGGCAAAGCTCGCGAAGTTCCGGCAGCAATCCAGAAAGCGATGGAAAAAGCCCGTCGCAATATGAAAACCGTCGCTTTAAACAACGGTACTCTGTTCCACCCTGTTAAAGGTACTCACACAGGCTCTCGCGTATTTATGCAGCCTGCTCATGAAGGTACCGGTATCATCGCAGGTGGTGCAATGCGTGCAGTTCTAGAAGTGGCTGGCGTTCGTAACGTACTGGCTAAAACCTATGGTTCCACTAACCCGATTAACGTGGTTCGTGCAACACTGGACGCTTTAGATAGCATGAAGTCTCCAGATATGGTCGCAGCTAAGCGTGGTAAATCCGTTGAAGAAATTCTGGGGTAATGACCATGGCTAAGACTATTAAAATTACTCAAACACGCAGCTTAATCGGCCGTCTGCCTAAACATAAGGCAACTATGACTGGTTTAGGTCTGCGTCGCATCGGTCACACTGTAGAACGCGAAGATACACCAGCAGTTCGCGGTATGATCAACTTGGTTTCCTATATGGTTAAAGTTGAGGAGTAAGAGATGCGTTTAAATACTCTGTCTCCGGCTGAAGGTGCCAAGCATGCGCCTAAACGTGTAGGTCGTGGTATCGGTTCTGGCTTAGGTAAAACTGGCGGCCGTGGTCACAAAGGTCAGAAATCTCGTTCTGGCGGTGGCGTACGTCGTGGTTTTGAAGGTGGCCAGATGCCTTTATATCGTCGTTTACCAAAATTTGGTTTTACTTCACGTAAATCATTCGTGACTGCGGAAATCCGTCTGTCTGATTTAGCTTACGTTGAAGGCGATGTAATCGATCTGAATGCACTGAAAGCCGCAAACGTTGTTGGCCCACAGATTGAATTTGCAAAATTAATTCTATCTGGCGAGGTTAACCGTGCAGTGACTATTCGTGGTCTGCGTGTTACCAAAGGTGCCCGTGCAGCAATCGAATCAGCTGGCGGTAAAATTGAGGAATAAGTGACAGATGGCTAAACAACCAGGTTTAGATTTTCAGAGTGCTAAAGGTGGTGTTGGTGAACTAAAACGCAGACTTTTGTTTGTTCTTGGTGCACTTATTGTCTTTAGGATTGGCTCTTTTATTCCTATCCCTGGTATTGATGCCACTGTGCTTGCCAAATTGCTCGATCAGCAAAAAGGCACCATCATTGAAATGTTTAACATGTTCTCTGGTGGTGCTCTTAGCCGTGCTTCTATCTTTGCGCTGGGTATCATGCCTTATATTTCGGCATCGATTATTATCCAACTCTTATCAGTGGTTAACCCTCGGTTAGCAGAGATTAAGAAGGAAGGGGAGGCCGGTCGTCGTAAGATCAGCCAATATACCCGTTATGGTACTTTGGTGCTGGCGATATTCCAATCAATTGGTATCGCAACAGGCTTACCGAATATGCCAGGAATGCAAGGTCTGGTAATTAATCCAGGTCTACCATTCTATATTACGGCTGTTGTGAGCTTAGTCACTGGGACAATGTTCTTAATGTGGTTAGGTGAGCAAATCACTGAACGTGGTATTGGTAACGGTATCTCAATCATTATCTTTGCAGGTATCGTTGCAGGTCTTCCGCCTGCCATTGGTCAAACCATCGAGCAGGCGCGGCAAGGCGAACTGCACTTCCTCCTGTTATTGTTGGTTGCAGTATTAGTGTTCGCGGTTACTTTTTTTGTTGTTTTTGTAGAAAGAGGACAACGTCGTATCGTTGTTAACTATGCAAAACGTCAACAAGGGCGTAGAATATACGCGGCACAAAGTACACATCTACCACTTAAAGTAAATATGGCGGGTGTTATACCAGCAATTTTTGCTTCAAGTATTATCCTGTTTCCTGGTACAATAACCTCTTGGTTTGGCGATGGTACAGGGTGGGGTTGGCTGACGACGATTTCTTTAAATCTACAGCCTGGTCAACCTATTTATGTGTTACTATACGCTGCTGCAATCATATTCTTCTGTTTCTTCTATACGGCGTTGGTTTTCAACCCAAGAGAAACGGCAGATAACCTGAAGAAGTCCGGTGCATTTGTACCAGGAATTCGCCCGGGAGAGCAGACGGCTAAATATATAGATAAAGTAATGACACGTTTAACCTTAATCGGTGCCTTGTATATTACCTTTATCTGTCTCATCCCGGAGTTCATGCGTGACGCAATGAAAGTACCTTTCTATTTTGGTGGTACTTCCCTCTTAATCGTGGTTGTGGTCATCATGGATTTTATGGCTCAAGTGCAAACTCTCCTGATGTCAAGTCAGTATGAGTCTGCATTGAAAAAAGCAAATCTTAAAGGTTAATTACTGATAAGCGATTTGTTTTAGAAGTTACGGAGAGTAAAAATGAAAGTTCGTGCTTCCGTCAAGAAAATGTGCCGTAACTGCAAAATTGTTAGACGTCACGGTCACGTGCGTGTAATTTGCAGCGTCGAGCCTAAGCATAAACAGCGTCAAGGCTAATTTATTGCATTTTTTTCTTGCAAAGTTCGGTTGAGCTGGCTAAATTAGCCAGCCCAATCTTTTATAATATATACAGTATTGTTTGAGTATCCTGAAAACGGGCTTTTCAGAATGGTACTGTATAACTGCTAATTTAGGAGTGCATAGTGGCCCGTATAGCAGGCATTAACATTCCTGATCATAAACATACTGTAATCGCATTAACTTCGATTTACGGTATCGGTAAAACCCGCTCACAGGCTATCTGTGTAGCTGCTGGTATTGCTGAAAATGTTAAGATCAGTGAGCTGTCTGAAGAGCAAATCGACAAGCTGCGTGACGAAGTTGCCAAATACGTTGTAGAAGGTGATCTGCGTCGTGAAGTTACCCTGAGCATCAAACGTCTGATGGATCTTGGTACTTACCGTGGTTTACGTCATCGTCGTGGTCTACCAGTTCGCGGTCAGCGTACTAAGACTAACGCACGTACCCGTAAGGGTCCGCGTAAGCCGATCAAGAAATAATCGGGGTATTTGAACAATGGCAAAAGCACCTATTCGTGCACGTAAGCGTGTAAGAAAACAAGTCTCTGACGGTGTGGCTCATATCCATGCTTCTTTCAACAACACAATCGTTACTATTACCGATCGTCAAGGTAACGCATTGGGTTGGGCTACTGCCGGTGGTTCCGGTTTCCGTGGTTCTCGTAAATCTACTCCGTTCGCGGCTCAGGTTGCAGCAGAACGTTGCGCTGAAGCTGTTAAAGAGTACGGAATTAAGAACTTGGAAGTTATGGTTAAAGGACCTGGTCCTGGTCGTGAGTCAACTATCCGTGCATTAAACGCGGCTGGTTTCCGCATCACTAATATTACTGATGTGACTCCGATTCCTCATAACGGTTGTCGTCCACCGAAAAAACGTCGCGTTTAATAACGTTTTCGTTTTTAGGAAAGTTGGAGAAAGAAAATGGCAAGATATTTGGGTCCTAAGCTCAAGCTGAGCCGCCGTGAAGGTACAGATTTATTTCTAAAATCTGGCGTTCGGGCGATTGACACCAAGTGTAAACTGGAACAAGCACCAGGTCAGCACGGCGCACGTAAACCGCGTCTTTCTGATTACGGTGTTCAGTTACGTGAAAAACAAAAAGTACGTCGTATTTACGGTGTTCTAGAACGTCAATTCCGTAACTACTACAAAGAAGCAACTCGTCTGAAAGGCAACACAGGTGAAAACCTGCTGACTCTGCTGGAAGGTCGTCTGGATAACGTTGTTTATCGTATGGGCTTTGGCGCAACTCGCGCAGAAGCACGTCAGATGGTTAGCCATAAAGCAATCATGGTAAATGGTCGCGTGGTTAACATTGCTTCTTATCAGGTTTCCCCGAATGACGTAGTCAGCGTTCGTGAAAAATCGAAAAAACAGTCTCGTATCAAGGCTGCTTTAGAGCTGGCTGAACAGCGTGAAAAGCCAACATGGCTGGAAGTTGATGCTGCTAAGATGGAAGGTGTGTTCAAACGTATTCCTGAACGTACTGACTTGTCTGCTGACATTAACGAGCACCTGATCGTCGAGCTTTACTCCAAGTAAGGCTTAGCACCAAAGAGAGGACACAATGCAGGGTTCTGTGACAGAGTTTCTAAAACCGCGCCTGGTTGATATCGAGCAAGTCAGTTCGACGCACGCCAAGGTGACCCTTGAACCATTAGAGCGAGGCTTCGGCCATACTCTTGGTAACGCACTGCGCCGTATTCTGCTTTCGTCTATGCCGGGTTGTGCGGTAACAGAGGTTGAGATTGATGGTGTACTGCATGAGTACAGCACCAAAGAAGGTGTTCAGGAAGATATCCTAGAAATACTGCTCAACCTTAAAGGGTTGGCGGTAAAAGTTCATGGTAAAGATGAAGTTATTCTTACTTTGAGCAAATCTGGCATTGGCCCTGTTATTGCAGCCGATATCATCCATGACGGTGATGTCGAAATCGTCAAGCCGCAGCACGTTATCTGCCACCTTACAGACGAGAACGCATCTATTAATATGCGTATCAAAGTTCAGCGTGGTCGTGGTTATGTGCCGGCTTCTGCCCGAATTCATTCGGAAGAAGATGAGCGCCCTATCGGTCGCCTTTTAGTAGACGCGTGCTATAGCCCAGTTGAGCGTATTGCTTATAATGTGGAAGCAGCTCGTGTTGAACAGCGTACCGACTTGGATAAGCTGGTTATCGAGATGGAAACTAACGGTACTATTGATCCAGAAGAATCGATTCGCCGTGCAGCGACTATCCTGGCTGAACAGCTTGAAGCTTTTGTTGACTTACGTGATGTTCGTCAGCCTGAAGTTAAAGAAGAGAAGCCAGAATTCGATCCTATCTTACTGCGCCCAGTAGACGATCTTGAATTGACTGTCCGCTCTGCTAACTGTCTGAAGGCAGAAGCAATCCACTACATCGGTGATCTGGTACAGCGTACTGAAGTTGAATTACTTAAGACGCCTAACCTTGGTAAGAAATCTCTTACTGAGATTAAAGACGTACTGGCGTCGCGTGGTCTATCTCTGGGTATGCGCCTTGAGAATTGGCCACCTGCAAGTATCGCTGATGAATAAGATCACAGGTTAAGGTTTTACTGAGAAGGATAAGGTCATGCGCCATCGTAAGAGTGGTCGTCAATTGAACCGCAACAGCAGCCATCGTCAGGCTATGTTTCGTAACATGGCAGGTTCTTTAGTTCGTCATGAGATCATCAAGACAACTTTGCCTAAAGCGAAAGAACTGCGTCGCGTCGTTGAGCCGCTGATTACTCTTGCCAAGACCGACAGCGTAGCTAATCGTCGTCTGGCATTCGCCCGTACTCGTGATAACGAAGTCGTGGCAAAACTGTTTACAGTATTAGGTCCGCGTTTTGCGAGCCGTGCAGGTGGTTACACTCGTATTCTGAAGTGTGGCTTCCGTGCTGGTGACAACGCTCCAATGGCTTACATTGAGCTTGTTGACCGTGCTGATTCTGAAACAGAAGCAGCAGCTGAATAATTTAATTATTATTTAGTGAAGCGAATAAAAAGACCGGATTTTTAATCCGGTTTTTTTACATCTATTGTAAATGACAGCTACTGAAACTATTGTTATAAAAATAACTTATCAAGCCATACTCTAACCTTTCTATTTGTTATTCTATGCTTTTTTACCTACTCTTGTGTTGCGTCATATTTATTTCTTGTTATTTCAGCATACTGCTATTTTGGCGAAAATAAGCTTCGCACTATATTTCAATTCTATTCTTTTGATTATTTGCTATGCTTATTCATCATTTAGAGTGAGGGAATGATCCATGTATCGTATTGGGCAGGTTGCAAAATTAGCGAATGTGACTACAGATACAATCCGTTTTTATGAAAAACAGGGATTGATGGATCATGACAGGCGAACAGAAGGCGGTTATCGCTTATATACAGAGCAAGATCTTCAACGTTTACGTTTTATTCGTTATGCAAAAGAGTTGGGTTTTACATTAGACGCGATTACAGAGCTACTTTCTATTCGTGTTGATCCTGCTCATCACACTTGTGTTGAATCAAAGCATATTGTTGATGCAAGACTTGCTGAAGTTGAAATTCGCTTGAAAGAAATGGAAAGAATGCGAGATTCATTAAAGATGTTAAGTAATGCATGTTGTGGTAGTGCTCATGAAAGTACTTATTGTTCTATTCTTGAAATACTTGAATCTGGAGCCACAAAGCAATAATATCTGTACCGTATTACGTTTTATGTTCTTTAACAATTTAAGAGGTTTTTATGTCTAGCAAATATCAGCACCAAAAAGGTGTTATTAAAGATAATGCTTTAGCAGCACTTGTTCATGATCCACTGTTTAAACAACGTGTGGAAAAGAATAAGAAAGGAAAAGGAAGTTATATGAGAAAAGCAAAACATGACAAGAAGGGTAACTGGGAGGCCAGTGATAACAAAAGATTTTTTCAATTGTTATCACTGGCCTTTTAGTTTTTATTTTTGCTGATTTTTTAATAAATCACGAATTTCAGTTAATAATGTTTCTTCAGCTGATGGTGCAGGTGGTGCTTTAGGTGCTTCTTCTGCTTGACGACGTGTTTTGTTAATTAGTTTAATTGCGCAGAATATAGCAAATGCAACAATGGCAAAATCAAAAACAGTTTGAATAAACATGCCGTAATTTAGTACAACAGCAGGAACATCTCCACTGGCATCTCTTAATACAAGGCTAAATTGTTTAAAATCAATACCGCCGATTAATAATCCTAATGGTGGCATGATAATATCAGCAACTAAAGATGAAACAATCTTACCGAAAGCTGCACCGATGATGACACCGACTGCCATATCAACAACGTTGCCTTTCATGGCAAATTCACGAAACTCTTTGAAAAAAGACATAACCACTCCTTATTTATCTCAATATAGATTTATTATGTAAAAATATAGTATCTAACATGATAATAATAGACCATTATAAGTAACAATCACTATTATTCTTATTTCTACGTAATCTTTATAAGAAAAATGGACTTGGCTGGAAAAGTTTTTCAACTTCAGGAACATATTTTTTATCAGTGATAAACATAATCACATGATCACCCTGTTCTATGGAGTGACTTGCGTTCGCAATAATGACATCTTGTTCTCTAACAATTGCACCAATGATGGTTCCTGGTGGCAGTTTTATATCTTGTATACGGCGACCAACAACTTTTGATGTATTTTCATCACCATGTGCAACAGCTTCGATTGCCTCTGCAACACCTCGTCGTAATGATGAAACGCTAACAATATCGGCTTTACGAACATGACCTAAAAGTGCAGAAATAGTTGCTTGTTGTGGTGATATTGCAATATCAATAACCCCACCTTGGACTAAATCAACATAAGCGCTACGCTGAATGAGTACCATTGCTTTTTTAGCACCCATTCTTTTTGCCAGCATCGCTGACATAATATTGGCCTCATCATCATTAGTCAGTGCGATAAAGACATCAATTTGCTCTATATGTTCTTCAGCAAGAAGTTCTTGATCTGATGCATCACCATAAAAAACGATGGTGTCATGGAGTAGTTCTGCCAGTTCTGTTGCACGTTGCTGATTATGTTCAATAAGTTTGACGCTATAATCTTTTTCTAATCTAGCCGCTAAACCTGCACCGACATTACCACCACCAACAATCATAATGCGTTTATAAGGTTTTTCTAATCGTTGTAATTCGCTCATTACTGCACGAATATGCTGAGATGCAACGACAAAGAAAACCTCATCTCCAGCTTCAATAATTGTGGAACCTTGAGGTCGGATAGGTCTGTCTTGACGAAAAATTGCAGCAACGCGTGTATCAATATGTGGCATATGATCACGTAATGTTGACAACGCATTCCCAACGAGAGAACCACCGTAATACGCTTTTACAGCAACAATACTGACTTGACCATCCGCAAAATTAACAACTTGTAAGGCACCAGGGTATTGGATCAATTTATAAATATAATCAATAACTAAATGCTCTGGTGAGATTAAATAATCAATGGGAATAGCTTCTGGGAGAAAGAGTTTATCTGCTTCACGAACAAATTCAGAGGCACGTATCCGAGCAACTTTATTGGGCGTATTAAACAGAGTGTAAGCAACTTGGCACGCTATCATATTGGTTTCGTCAGAGTTGGTGACAGCAACCAACATATCTGCATCTTCAGCACCGGCTTCTCTTAAGATCCTTGGGTGAGATCCATGTCCATTGACTACTCGTAAATCGAATTTATCTTGAAGTTGGCGTAAGCGATCTGCATCAGTGTCAACGACAGTAATATCATTATTCTCCCCGACAAGATTTTCAGCGAGAGTACCACCTACTTGACCAGCGCCTAAGATAATAATTTTCATCGTAATTTCTCAGAGTATTCGATTAACAAATAGGAAAGAAGCGCAAGATCTTAATGATCTTGCGTTGAAATAGTAGCGTTTTTTAGATCTGATATCATCTTTTATCACAAGATCATATTTTCTTGATCAATGCATAAAAGAAACCATCGCCACCTTTTTCTTCTGGTAAGCATTGGTGCTGATAATCACATTGCGCATCTTTTGTTAATGCTAAAAATGCTTCAACTTGTTGTTTATTTTCTTCAGGTAAAATAGAGCAGGTTGCATACACCAACGTACCACCAGACTTTAGGTATGGCCAAATAGCGTGAAGGATCTCTTTTTGAATTTGAGTTAATTGTTCAATGTCATCATTACGACGAAGCCATTTTATATCTGGGTGACGGCGGATAACACCTGTTGCTGAGCATGGTGCATCAAGAAGAACTCGGTCAAATTGCATGCCTGCACACCATTGTTCAGGATAACGACCATCACCACTTTTGACGACTGCATTAAGTTTTAAACGCGTAAGGTTCTCTTGTACACGTTTTAAACGTTGCTCATCTATGTCGACAGCTAATACTTGAGCTTGTGGAGCTATCTCTAAAATATGTGTTGTTTTACCACCAGGTGCTGCACATAAATCAAGGATCTGCTCTTTATTTTCTGGTGCTAATAATTCAGCACAACGTTGAGCTGAACGATCTTGAACTGTTACCCAACCATCAGCAAATCCTGGGATAAGATTCACGTTGCATGGATCCTCTAAACGGATCGCGAAAGGGTGGCTATCATCAGCAATAGCGGGAATTTCTTCATTTTTAAGTAATGCTAAATATTCTTCTCGAGAATGATAGTGTTGATTTACACGTAACCACATTGGTGGTTTTTGATTATTGCCTTCAACAATACTCATCCACTGCTCAGGATAAGCCTGTTTAATACGCGCAAGTAGCCATGATGGATGGAGAAAACGATTTTCGCTATTTTGAAAGCGTTCGTTTAGGATATCTTGTTGGCGTTGAAACTGACGTAACACACCGTTAATCAATCCTTTTAACTGTGGTTTTTTTAGTGCAACAGCACCATTTACTGTCTCTGCTAGCGCTGCGTGAGCAGGAATACGCGTATAAAGCAGCTGATATAAACCAACCATAATGAGGTAGTGTAAAATACGCTGTTTGCCTTTTAATGGTTTATCCATGAGTTGCTGAATAATCCATTCTAATTGTGGCAATGTACGTAATACGCCAAAGCAGATTTCTTGCAACAAAGCTTTATCTTTGTCTGAAATATTTTTCTGAAGTTCTGGTATGACAGTGCTTAGAGATAAGCCTTGATCTAATACTTGGTTAATTGCTTTGGCTGCAATGCTACGTAAGTTGTATGACGTTTTCATGATGAGTTAACGTTTAATATTGAGCGCCAGAGATGTATTACATTGGCGTGAAAAAAGGAAAACCCTGATAATAATGTTAGATATCAGGGCTTAGAATTATTATTGAATGACTCTTCCAGGAGTGAACCAATCTCGCTTGGAGTTTAAGAAATCAGCAGAAGGCATAGGTTTCTTACCCGATGGTTGCAATTCAGTAATATTTAGAATGCCGTTACCTGCCGCAATATAAATACCTGTTTTATCTGCTTTTAATAAGGTTCCTGCGGGTTTATCTGTATTATCTGCAATAGCTTGTGCTTTCCATACTTTTACAGGTTGCTCATCTAACATGAAAAAGCTCATTGGCCATGGATTGAATGCTCTTATGCACCGTTCAATCTGTTCTGCTGATAATGACCAATCAATTTTTGCTTCTTCTTTAGATAATTTTTGTGCGTAATTCGCTAAATTATCATCTTGTTTTTCAGCTTTTATTTTACCTGAGGTAATGAGATCTAACGTAGTTATTAGAGCCTTAGGTCCAAGCTCTGCAAGCTTTTCATAAAGTGATGCGCTGGTATCTTCATTCGTAATTGGGCATGACGCTTTATACAGCATATCGCCTGTATCTAAACCAACGTCCATTTGCATGATTGTGACGCCCGTTTCTTTATCTCCCGCCCACAAAGAACGTTGAATTGGTGCAGCGCCACGCCATTTAGGAAGGAGAGAACCATGCACATTAAGGCAACCTAAACGAGGTATTTCAAGAACGGCTTTAGGTAAAATCATGCCATAAGCGACAACAATCATAATATCTGCTTGTTGCGCAGCTATCCATTCATGGTTCTCTTCTGGTTTCAAAGAGGCTGGTTGATAAACAGGAATATTATGAGTTAACGCCAGTTCTTTAACAGGGCCAATAGTCAGTTTCTTACCTCTTCCTGCGGGTTTATCTGGAGGAGTAAGTACTCCCACCACATGATGTTGAGTTGATAACAATGCAGCTAAATGTCGAGCCGCAAAATCGGGTGTTCCCGCAAAAATAATACGTAATGAATCAGACACGTTTTCTTCCTGTTTCAATTTAACTGTTACTGTCCTGTTTTAGCTCTTTTTTTATCTAGCTTATCGAGTTTTTCAACTTTTTGACGGATGCGTTGGCGTTTTAATGGAGATAAATAATCTACAAATAGCTTGCCAACTAAATGATCCATTTCATGTTGAATACAGATAGCTAATAAATCATCAGCTTCTAACTCAAAAGGTTGACCATTGTAATCAAGGGCTTTTACTTTTACATGCTCTGCACGAGGAATAAAAGCACGCTGCTCTGGGATAGATAAACAGCCTTCTTCTATGCCTGTATCACCATCGGCATCAAGAAGTTCTGGGTTTATTAATACCAGTCTTTGATCTCTTGTTTCAGAGACATCAATGACGATAATGCGCTGGTGAATATTCACCTGTGTCGCGGCTAAACCGATACCTTCTTCCAAATACATCGTTTCAAACATATCATCGACAATTTTTTGAATTTCGGCATCAACTTTTTCGACTGGCTTTGCAATCGTGCGAAGGCGCTCGTCTGGATAATGTAATACGTGTAACACTGCCATAATTTATTCGGACTGTTTCTAAAATGTGAATAGGATTTAACGTCTATTCTAGACATTTATTGTCTAGATTGACAGTATTTGGTGTGCTTAGCGCTCACCCTGTTTGCTAAAAACAATATTAGGATAATGCATGGATGCTAGAGAAATATGGATAAGACTTAATGCTGTTTCAAGACTACCTATTAATAAAGCGATTCAAATTGCAAGGTATCTACAATCTTTGACTCAGTTAAATCAAAGGCTATTAATAGGTTGTGGTCTGTCAGAACAGCAAAGTCATCAATTCTTAAGACTTCATGCAAATACTGTCAACGATACATTAAAGTGGTTAGATAAAAACGAATCATCATTATTAACGATTACAGATTCAGATTATCCATCTTTATTAAAGCAAATTTCATCACCGCCACTTTTGCTTTTTGTTGCAGGAAATAGGCAGCATTTAAAAAGCACACAAATTGCATTAATTGGTAGTCGAGTTGCAACACCTTATGGTTCCAAATGGGCAACTTATTTTGCACAGGAATTAGTAAAGAAAGAACTCACTATTACAAGTGGATTAGCTCAAGGTATTGATGGTATAGGGCATCGAAGTGCATTAAAGAATAATGGTATTACTATTGCTGTACTAGGAAGTGGCTTAGAGCAGATTTACCCGTCATTCCATCGCACTCTTGCAACACAAATAAAAGAATCTGGTCTTATTATTTCTGAACATTTACCTATGACACCACCTTTAGCACGCCATTTTCCTCAACGTAATCGGATTATTAGTGGGCTAAGTGCTGCACTGCTGATTATAGAAGCAGGAATTAAAAGCGGTTCCTTAATAACAGCAAATTATGCTTTGCAACAAGGTAAAGAATTGTTTGTGTTACCTGGATTATTAGGAGATGCTCATTTTGAAGGTAATCACCAGCTTATTAAGCAAGGTGCAAATTTAGCATCTTCACCTGAAGATATTCTGGAATATTTAAACAGCTCTTTGCAGTGGCTTACTTGTAATAATGAGTATCAACAAAAAATAATAACAGAAGATTATACAACGTTTATCAATAATGAAAAACGAGAGGCTAAAACAGAGCAACTTATACCAGAACAATTTACACCAGAACAACAACAAGCAATGGATGTGATATTGCCTTTTCTGCATTTTAATAAAACAGTACCTATTGATATCATTGCTCAGGATAGTGGATTATCAACCTCTGAATTAGCTCCTCTTTTATTAGAACTTGAGCTTATTGAAAAAGTCGCTATTGTGGCTGGTGGCTATACTCGATTGGAATAAGTGTAATGAGGTAAAACAATGGCAAAGAATATGCCGTTTACACAGCAACCTGAACAGGGAAAATGTCCTGAATGTGGTAGCGTATTAGTGATGAAAAATGGAGGGCATGGTCCTTTTTTAGGATGCTCTGCTTATCCTGATTGCCACTATATTAAAACACTAAAACCACAAGGTGATGGGCAAATTATCAAAGTTTTAGAAGGACAACCTTGTAAGTGCTGTGGTGCTGATTTAGTTTTACGTCAGGGTAAATTTGGGATGTTTATTGGTTGTAGCAATTATCCTGAGTGTGAACATATAGAACAAATTGATAAACCTGATGAAACCGTTATACCTTGCCCTCAATGTGAAAAAGGGAAGCTATTACAACGTAAATCTCGGTTTGGTAAGACATTTTATGCTTGTAACCAATATCCAGAATGCCAATTTGTATTAAATAATAAACCTGTTAATAGTGAATGCGAACATTGCCACTATCCATTATTGATGGAAAAAAGGTCTTCTCAAGGAGTAAGATTGGTGTGCGCCAGCAAATTATGTGGAAAGCAACAAACAAAAAGAGAAGAACATGAATAACGAAGCATCACCTGTAAACAATACTATTATAGAAGCATTAAAAAATAATAAAGTTATCGCATATCCAACAGAAGCTGTATTTGGGGTCGGTTGTGATCCTGATAGTGAGCATGCTGTTATGGCGCTATTAATGTTAAAACAACGTTCAATTGAAAAAGGACTAATTTTAATTGCTGATAACTATGAGCAATTGAAACCTTATATTGATGATAGTGCATTAACACAAACTCAACGAGACAGAATGTTTGCATCTTGGCCGGGACCAATTACATGGGTTATTCCTGCCAAATCAACGACGCCAAAGTGGTTAACTGGAAAATTTGCTTCTTTAGCCGTGAGAGTAACAGACCACTCAGTTGTTAAAGAGCTATGTTTAGCTTATGGAAAACCTTTAGTGTCAACGAGTGCTAATTTAAGTGGGTTGCCACCATGTCGTACAGTTGAAGAAGTAAGAGAACAATTTGAGGATACAATTCCTATCGTTGAAGGAAATGTTGGAGGTAGACAGAATCCTTCTGAAATCCGAGATGCATTAACAGGTGAATTGTACCGACAAGGGTGATTGTGATGGAAAAATATTTAGTGATGGGAAACCCTATCGAACATAGTCAGTCTCCTTTCATTCACCAATTTTTTTCAAAACAAACAGGAATAGAGTATGGCTATGGGCGCTTACTTGTTCCTTTAGGTGAATTTGATAAAACCGCCTCACATTTTTTTTCTAATGGGGGGCGAGGTGCTAATGTTACGGTTCCTTTTAAAGAAGATGCATTTCGCTTTGTGGATAAATTAACAGATAGAGCAAAAGCATGTGGCGCAGTTAACTCTATTGTTAAATTAGAAGATGGATCACTTCTTGGTGATAACACTGATGGACAAGGACTTATTTTAGATTTAGCGAGGCTTGATTTTATCGTGCCTAATAAGGTTAAATCCGTTTTAGTTATTGGTGCTGGTGGCGCAACAAGAGGAATACTACTTCCATTACTTGATTATGATTGTGATATTACTTTAACCAATCGTACATTTGCTAAAGCCGAGCAACTAGTAAAAGAGTTTTGTGAATTTGGAACGATCAGAGCAATAGCGGCTGAAGATGTTGCTGATAAACATTACGATTTAATTATAAATGCATCTGCATCTAGTATGACTAATGATTTACCACCGATCCCTAATGATGTTTATGGTTTTGAAACAGCGTGCTATGACCTTTATTATCAAACCGGAATGACTTCATTTCTATATAACGCATTAAAGCATGGAAGTACGCGTTTATCAGACGGGTTAGGTATGTTAGTAGGACAAGCAGCTTATGCATTTGAATTGTGGTATGAACTTGTACCAGATATTAATCCCGTCCTTAATGTATTAAGAGAAAGATTGAATAAATGAACCAATCCATTCAATTTCCAGATCGTGAAATATGGCTAGCTGAGAATAGAAGTGTTCTTTTTCCTATAATGATCAACGGAATGCTTTTTGATTGTCAAATTACAGAACAAGAGCTTATTGAGCGTTTTGGTATTGGTGAGGGAATTTTATTATTTAAACAAAACCGTTGGGACATTGAAGAAGAATTTGAAGAGTTGGTAACAGAGTATGAGTTATCAACTCTTCATCCAATCTATTCTTTATCAATGGCAGAATGATGAGTGGCTAAATAGTTATTTTTCCACCCGACATAATTATTAGCAGAATAGATAAAGTGTTCTATTTCTGCTGATGAAAGTGGACGAACTTTTTTCACCGGACTTCCTAAGTAAAGAAAACCGCTTTCAAGTCGCTTTCCTGGCGGAACTAAACTGCCTGCACCAATCATTACATCGTCTTCAATAATTGCACCATCAAGTAAAATAGAACCCATTCCTACTAAAACACGATCTCCAATTGTGCACCCGTGTAGCATTGCTTTGTGCCCAACAGTAACGTTATCACCAATAATAAGAGGAAAACCTTCAGGATCATTGGGTGAGATGTGAGTGACATGAAGAACTGAACCATCTTGAATATTTGATCTTTTTCCAATACTCACGTAATTCACATCACCTCGAATAACAACCATAGGCCAGATACTGACATCTTCACTAATACGTACATCTCCAATCACAGTTGCTGTTTCATCAATAAAAACATCTTTATCAATAGAAGGCGAAAGGTGTAAGTAATTCCTGATTGTTGATTTCCCCATAATTTAACCTCGTGCTTGGTTTCACTTTATAATAAGAAAAGCATAGCAGTGGATGGGGTAGGCTGGCGAGAGCAATGATTTTTATGATGCATAACTATAAAAATCGATAATAAAAGAGAAAGCAGAGCAATAGAGAATGATTGATAGAATATACCGAATAGACAATAACAAGATAAAGTGTATATTTTTTACACACAAAAGATGTTTTCCGTATCAAAAATAGACGTAAAGTTCAAAAAGAGAACGAACAGAAAAAAAATTGAAATAAACACTTGCGCTAATCCGAGATCTCCCTATAATGCGCATCCACTGACCGGCGATGAGC
>NZ_NGVR01000015.1 GCF_002777965.1 Proteus columbae
AGGTGGCCGTACAGTAGGTGCGGGCGTTGTTGCTAAAGTATTAGGTTAATTACTCGCGTAATTTCCTAAAAAAGGGCATCAATTGATGCCCTTTTTATGCGTTGTTTGAAAAAGAACCTATCTCATCACTAGTTTGTTGTAAATTATTGGTGAGATAGGCTCTGATACAACGAATCGAGTCCAGTATCTTGCAGATACGAATGTCATAGAGATATGACACTGTGTCAGATGCAATCATAGTTGATTTTATGGTTAGTCTGATTTGTTTTGCTCTTGCGAGGCAAGCTGGCTATTTATTTACATCATAGTGACAGGTTAATTTATGAGTGCGAATAGCGGAGCTCAAGATAGCAAACGCGGTGGTGATATCGCTAAGTGGATCATTACCGTTTTATTGCTGGCAGTAGCAGTGGGTGGCAACTATCTTTACCGTGAATTTAACCTAGCGTTGCGAGCTTTAGCTGTTGTTGCTTTGTTCGTAGCAGCAGGTGGGATCGCGTTGTGGACAACACAAGGTAAAGCAACGTTAGCATTTGCTCGTGAAGCGCGTATTGAAATGCGTAAAGTAGTATGGCCAACACGTCAAGAAACATTGCAGACAACCCTAATTGTTGCTGCGGTGACGGCTATTGTGTCATTAGTTCTTTGGGGACTGGATGGCATTCTGGTTCGTTTTGTTTCATTTATTACTGGCCTATGAGGTGTTCATGACTGATTCTCCAAAAAAACGCTGGTATGTCATTCAGGCATTTTCAGGCTTCGAAGGCCGTGTTGCACAGTCTCTGCGTGAACATATCAAATTAAACGAAATGGAAGACTCATTCGGCGAAGTTATGGTTCCAACCGAAGAAGTGGTTGAGATCCGTAGCGGTCAACGTCGCAAAAGTGAGCGTAAATTTTTCCCAGGCTATGTTCTTGTCCAAATGGTCATGAACGATGCAACTTGGCACTTAGTACGTAACGTACCTCGTGTTATGGGATTCATTGGCGGAACGTCAGACAGACCTGCACCAATTAGCGATAAAGAAGTTGATGCGATTATGAATCGCTTACAACAAGTTGGTGATAAACCGCGTCCTAAAACACTGTTTGAACCAGGTGAAATGGTTCGTGTTAGCGATGGTCCATTCGCTGACTTTAATGGTGTTGTTGAAGAAGTTGATTACGAAAAAAGCCGCTTAAAAGTCTCTGTATCAATCTTTGGTCGTGCAACACCCGTTGAATTAGACTTTAGTCAGGTTGAAAAAGGTTAAACCTTTTTACGTTGCTTTCTTGCAAAAGGTGGAAAAGTTATCTACAATTTTCCACCTTTCGTTTTGAGTTGTTTTGTCATTAGACAGAACAAAGTAAAATCGGGGAGCCCTAGCCGGGCGATATACCCACATTGAGGAATTAATTAATGGCTAAGAAAGTCCAAGCCTATATCAAACTGCAAGTTTCTGCAGGTATGGCTAATCCAAGTCCACCAGTTGGTCCAGCTCTGGGTCAACAAGGTGTTAACATCATGGAATTCTGTAAAGCATTCAACGCTAAAACTGAAAGCGTTGAAAAAGGTTTACCAATTCCTGTTGTTATTACAGTTTACGCTGACCGTTCTTTCACTTTCGTTACCAAAACTCCTCCAGCAGCAGTTCTGCTGAAGAAAGCTGCGGGCGTGAAATCAGGTTCTGGCAAACCGAACAAAGAGAAAGTAGGTAAAATTACTTCTGCTCAAGTTCGTGAAATCGCAGAAACTAAAGCTGCGGACCTGACTGGTGCTGACGTTGAAGCTATGATGCGTTCAATTGCTGGTACTGCTCGTTCCATGGGCCTGGTAGTGGAGGATTAATCTGATGGCTAAACTAACCAAGCGCATGCGCAATATCCGTGAGAAAGTTGAAGTAACTAAACAGTACGAAATTACTGAAGCTGTTGCTTTACTGAAAGAACTGGCTACTGCTAAATTCGTTGAAAGCGTTGACGTTGCTGTTAACCTTGGCATCGATGCACGTAAATCAGATCAAAACGTTCGTGGTGCAACCGTACTTCCACACGGTACTGGCCGTTCAGTTCGCGTTGCTGTATTCGCACAAGGTGCAAATGCAGAAGCTGCTAAAGAAGCAGGCGCTGAATTAGTCGGTATGGACGACTTAGCTGCTAAAGTTAAAGCTGGCGAAATGGACTTTGACGTTGTTATCGCATCTCCAGATGCAATGCGCGTTGTAGGTCAATTAGGTCAAATCCTTGGCCCACGTGGCTTAATGCCAAACCCGAAAGTGGGTACTGTAACTCCTAACGTTGCTGAAGCAGTTAAAAATGCTAAAGCTGGTCAGGTTCGTTACCGTAACGACAAAAATGGTATTATCCATACCACTATCGGTAAAGTTGATTTCAACGAAGCTCAGTTGAAAGAAAACTTAGAAGCTCTGCTGGTTGCTCTGAAAAAAGCAAAACCATCAGCAGCGAAAGGCGTTTATATCAAGAAAGTAAGCCTGTCTACCACTATGGGTGCAGGTGTTGCGATTGATCAAGCTAGCTTAAGCGCAACAGTTTAATCTTAGATTAGACTAAAGTCATAAAAGACTTTACCTTGGCGTCAAATTTGTATAGAATTTGACGCCTTGAGTTTAGCTATGTTGTATTTTTTTAAGTCAACATAACTAAATTCTCTGAATTTCGGTTGGAGTCTGGCCTATCCAGACCCCGTCCAAGACCGCAGGTGTAAGTCATTACTTAATTTTCCTGCGTAGACGGTGAGAGAGCCAATAAAGAATTATATATTCTGGATTCTACTCACCGTGTTTTAGCGCTTATACCATTGTGGTAATAAGTGATGTGAGTCCCGAGTCTTTACTCGGTTAATCCAGGAGCAAGAAGCTAATGGCACTAAATCTTCAAGACAAACAAGCGATTGTTGCTGAAGTCAGCGAAGTTGCCAAAGGTGCGCTTTCTGCAGTTGTTGCGGATTCCCGTGGCGTTACTGTAGCTAAAATGACCGAACTGCGTAAAGCATGTCGTGAAGCTGGCGTTACTGTACGTGTAGTACGTAACACACTTCTGCGTCGTGCTGTTGAAGGTACTTCTTATGAAGTACTGAAAGACGCATTTGTTGGTCCAACCTTGATTGCATTTTCTGCTGAACATCCGGGCGCTGCTGCTCGTCTGTTCAAAGATTTCGCGAAAGCGAACCCAGCATTCGAGATTAAAGCGGCTGCCTTTGAAGGTGAGTTTATCCCAGGTTCGAACATCGATCGTCTGGCTACACTCCCAACTTACGATGAAGCAATCGCACGCCTGATGGCAACCATGAAAGAAGCCTCTGCAGGCAAATTGGTTCGCACTCTGGCTGCTCTGCGCGATCAGAAAGAAGCTGCTTAATAGCCAATTTCTTCGTTGCTTTATTTACGTATAAACTTTTTCTGAATTTTAGGAACACTTGTTATGTCTATTTCTAAAGACGATATCTTAAACGCAGTTGCTGAAATGTCTGTAATGGACGTTGTTGAACTGATCTCTATGATGGAAGAAAAATTCGGTGTATCTGCTGCTGCAGCTGTTGCTGTTGCTGCGGGTCCAGCAGAAGCTGCTGAAGAGAAAACTGAATTTGACGTTATCCTGAAAGCTATCGGCGGTAACAAAGTAGCAGTAATCAAAGCAGTACGTGGCGCTACCGGTCTTGGCCTGAAAGAAGCTAAAGACTTAGTAGAATCTGCACCAGCAGCTCTGAAAGAAGGCGTAAGCAAAGATGATGCTGAAGCTCTGAAGAAAGCTCTGGAAGAAGCAGGCGCTGAGGTTGAAGTTAAATAATTTAACTTCCCAGAGTGCAGCCTAACGGCTGATGGCTGGTGATTTTTTGGTCACCAGCCTTTTTGCGCTGTAAGGTAAGAGTCACTTTTTCACACTTTTTTGGTGTCTCATTACTTCAATATTTTTTGCTATTGACGACTTAATATACTGTGTTAGTCACTACGATCCACGTTCTCGAAAGCTCGGTAGTGATCTTGACGCAATGAAATGATTTAAGAGTAATAGCAATGAATATTCGGAAAATAGTTGTTTTCCTACCTACAAAAAAACAGTGTTTGCAGAATGTCGAGCCATCCTTAACGTTAAGGACAGGCAGAGTGGGTCACTTTTCAGCGAGCTGAGGAACCCTATGGTTTACTCCTATACCGAGAAAAAACGTATTCGTAAGGATTTTGGTAAACGTCCACAAGTTCTGGATGTTCCCTATCTCCTTTCTATCCAACTTGACTCGTTCCAGAAGTTTATCGAGCAAGATCCTGATGGTCAAAACGGTCTGGAAGCAGCTTTCCGCTCCGTATTTCCTATCCAAAGCTACAGTGGTAACGCTGAATTACAATATGTCAGCTACCGCTTAGGCGAGCCTGTTTTTGATGTTAAAGAATGTCAGATCCGCGGTGTAACTTACTCAGCACCTTTGCGTGTAAAACTGCGTCTGGTCATCTATGAACGTGAAGCCCCAGAAGGCACCGTTAAAGACATCAAAGAACAAGAAGTCTATATGGGTGAAATCCCATTAATGACCGATAATGGTACTTTTGTTATCAATGGTACTGAGCGTGTTATCGTTTCCCAGTTACACCGTAGCCCTGGTGTGTTCTTTGATAGTGACAAAGGTAAAACACACTCTTCTGGTAAGGTACTGTATAACGCACGTATTATCCCTTATCGTGGCTCATGGTTAGACTTCGAATTCGACCCTAAAGATAACCTTTTTGTCCGTATTGACCGTCGCCGTAAATTACCAGCGACTATCATTTTACGCGCAATGAACTACAGCACTGAAGAAATCTTAGGTTTATTCTTCGAAAAAACATTGTTTGAAATCAGCAACAACAAGCTGATGATGACATTAGTGCCTGAACGTCTGCGTGGTGAAACTGCTTCATTTGATATTGAAGCAAACGGCAAAGTGTATGTCGAAAAAGGCCGTCGTATTACCGCTCGCCATATTCGTCAATTAGAAAAAGAGCAAGTTGACCGCATTGAAGTACCTGTTGAATACATTGCAGGTAAAGTGGTTGCTCGTGACTATATTGATGAAGCGACAGGTGAACTGATTTGTGCTGCTAACATGGAAATCTCTTTAGATGTGTTAGCTCGCTTAAGTCAAGCTGGTCATAAAACGATTGAAACTCTGTTTACCAATGACTTAGATCATGGTGCTTATATTTCAGAAACTGTTCGCGTCGATCCTACAAACGATCGTTTAAGCGCATTAGTTGAAATTTATCGCATGATGCGTCCTGGTGAACCACCTACACGCGAAGCAGCAGAAAACTTATTTGAGAACTTATTCTTCTCTGAAGATCGTTATGATCTGTCTGCTGTTGGTCGTATGAAGTTCAACCGTTCGTTAAGCCGTGACGAAGTTGAAGGTTCTGGCATCCTGAGCCAAGAAGATATCATTGAAGTAATGAAAAAACTGATTGATATCCGTAATGGTAAAGGTGAAGTGGATGATATCGACCACTTAGGTAACCGTCGTATTCGTTCTGTTGGCGAAATGGCTGAAAACCAATTCCGTGTTGGTCTGGTGCGTGTTGAACGTGCAGTTAAAGAGCGTCTATCTTTAGGCGATCTTGATGCATTAATGCCACAAGATATGATCAACGCAAAACCGATTTCTGCTGCTGTCAAAGAATTCTTTGGCTCTAGCCAGTTATCACAGTTTATGGATCAGAATAACCCACTATCAGAAATTACGCACAAACGTCGTATATCTGCATTAGGCCCAGGTGGTTTGACCCGTGAACGTGCAGGCTTCGAAGTTCGAGACGTACACCCAACTCACTACGGTCGTGTGTGCCCAATCGAAACACCTGAAGGTCCAAACATCGGTCTTATCAACTCATTATCTGTTTATGCACAGACTAACGAGTACGGTTTCTTAGAAACGCCTTACCGTGTTGTTGAAAACAACGCTGTAACAGATGAAATTCACTATCTGTCTGCAATTGAAGAAGGTAACTTCATCATTGCTCAGGCTAACTCCGTATTAGACGATGACAACCACTTCGTTGAAGAATTAGTTACTTGCCGTCATAAAGGTGAGTCAAGCTTATTTAGTCGTGACCAAGTTCAGTACATGGACGTTTCAACCCAACAGGTTGTTTCTGTCGGTGCTTCACTGATCCCATTCCTTGAACACGATGACGCCAACCGTGCATTGATGGGTGCGAACATGCAACGTCAGGCTGTTCCTACACTTCGTGGTGATAAACCACTGGTAGGTACAGGTATGGAACGTGCGGTAGCGGTTGACTCCGGTGTTACTGCGGTTGCTAAACGTGGTGGTGTTGTTCAGTATGTTGATGCTTCTCGTATCGTTATCAAAGTTAACGAAGAAGAGACTTACGCTGGTGAAGCGGGCATCGATATCTACAGCTTGACTAAATACACTCGTTCTAACCAGAACACATGTATTAACCAAACTCCTTGCGTATCTTTAGGTGAACCTGTTGATCGTGGTGACGTGTTAGCCGATGGTCCTTCAACAGACCTTGGTGAGTTGGCGTTAGGTCAAAACATGCGCGTGGCATTTATGCCATGGAATGGTTATAACTATGAGGACTCCATCCTTGTATCTGAACGTGTTGTTCAAGAAGATCGTTTCACTACTATCCATATTCAAGAACTCGCTTGTGTCTCTCGTGATACTAAGTTAGGGCCTGAAGAGATCACAGCTGATATCCCGAACGTCGGTGAAGCAGCGTTATCTAAACTGGATGAATCAGGTATCGTTTATATCGGTGCTGAAGTGAAAGGCGGTGACATTCTGGTTGGTAAAGTAACACCTAAAGGTGAAACTCAACTGACTCCAGAAGAGAAACTGCTGCGTGCTATCTTCGGTGAAAAAGCGTCTGATGTTAAAGATTCTTCTCTACGTGTTCCTAATGGTGTGTCTGGTACAGTTATCGACGTACAAGTCTTTACCCGTGATGGCGTAGAAAAAGATAAACGTGCATTAGAAATCGAAGAATCACAGTTACGTGAAGTTAAGAAAGACTTAACTGAAGAACTGCGTATCTTTGAAGCTGGTCTATTCGCTCGTATTCGTGGTGTTCTGATTGCTGGCGGTATTGAAGCTGAGAAATTAGATAAATTACCTCGTGAGCGTTGGTTAGAGCTGGGTATTGCGGATGAAGAGAAGCAAAACCAGTTAGAACAATTAGCAGAACAGTATGATGAACTGAAAGCTGAGTTCGCGAAGAAACTGGAAGCTAAACGTCGTAAAATCACTCAAGGCGATGATTTAGCACCTGGCGTGCTGAAAATTGTTAAGGTTTACCTGGCTGTTAAACGTCAGATCCAACCTGGTGATAAGATGGCGGGTCGTCATGGTAACAAGGGTGTTATCTCTAAGATTAACCCAATTGAAGACATGCCATACGATGAAAACGGTAATCCAGTAGACCTCGTACTGAACCCACTAGGTGTACCATCACGTATGAACATCGGTCAGATCCTTGAAACTCACTTGGGTATGGCTGCTAAAGGTATCGGTGATAAGATCAACGCGATGCTGAAACAGCAACAAGAAGTTGCTAAATTACGTGAATTTATCCAGAAAGCTTACGATCTGGGTATGGCACCTCGTCAGAAAGTTGATCTGGACACCTTCAGCGATGAAGAAGTGTTACGTCTGGCTGAAAACCTGAAAAAAGGTATGCCAACCGCAACACCAGTGTTCGATGGTGCAGAAGAAATGGAAATTAAAGAGATGCTGAAATTAGCCGATCTTCCAACTTCTGGTCAGATTACACTTTTCGATGGTCGTACAGGTGAACAATTTGAGCGTCCAGTAACTGTTGGTTACATGTACATGCTGAAACTGAACCACTTAGTTGATGACAAGATGCACGCCCGTTCTACTGGTTCGTACAGCTTGGTTACTCAGCAACCTCTTGGTGGTAAAGCACAGTTTGGTGGACAGCGTTTCGGGGAGATGGAAGTGTGGGCACTGGAAGCATACGGTGCAGCTTATACTCTTCAAGAAATGCTTACTGTTAAGTCAGATGACGTTAACGGTCGTACCAAGATGTACAAAAACATCGTTGATGGTAACCATCAGATGGAACCAGGTATGCCAGAGTCGTTCAACGTATTGTTGAAAGAGATCCGTTCACTGGGTATCAACATCGAATTGGAAGACGAATAACGGATTCCATATAGACAGACTGCTAGAAATGGCAGTCTGTCAAACAGTGACTACACTGGTTTAAAGGGGTGAATGACAGGGGTCATTTGCCTGGCAGGTCTAACTCCGACAGGAGCCATTTCGTGAAAGACTTATTAAAGTTTCTGAAAGCGCAAACCAAGACCGAAGAGTTTGATGCGATCAAAATTGCTCTGGCATCACCTGATATGATCCGTTCATGGTCATTTGGTGAAGTTAAAAAGCCAGAAACAATTAACTACCGTACGTTCAAACCAGAACGTGACGGTCTTTTCTGTGCCCGTATTTTCGGACCAGTAAAAGATTACGAATGTTTGTGTGGTAAATACAAACGTTTAAAACACCGTGGTGTTATCTGTGAGAAGTGTGGCGTTGAAGTTACACAAACTAAAGTTCGTCGTGAACGTATGGGTCACATCGAATTAGCTTCTCCAGTTGCTCACATTTGGTTCTTGAAATCACTGCCGTCCCGTATCGGTCTGCTGCTGGATATGCCACTGCGCGATATTGAACGTGTACTGTATTTCGAATCTTATGTTGTTGTTGAAGGCGGTATGACTAGCCTTGAGCGCGGTCAAATCTTAACAGAAGAGCAATATCTTGATGCATTAGAAGAATTCGGTGACGAATTCGATGCGAAGATGGGTGCAGAAGCTGTTCAGAACTTGTTACAGAGCATGGATCTGGAACAAGAGTGTGAAACGCTGCGCGAAGAGTTAAATGAAACTAACTCTGAAACTAAACGTAAGAAACTGACTAAACGTATCAAGTTACTTGAAGCATTCATGCAATCAGGCAATAAACCTGAGTGGATGATCTTAACTGTACTGCCTGTGCTACCACCAGACTTACGTCCACTGGTTCCACTCGATGGCGGTCGTTTTGCGACTTCAGACCTGAACGATTTATATCGTCGTGTGATCAACCGTAACAACCGTTTAAAACGCCTGCTTGATTTAGCAGCACCAGACATTATCGTACGTAACGAAAAACGTATGTTACAAGAGTCTGTGGATGCGTTATTAGATAACGGTCGTCGTGGTCGTGCGATTACAGGTTCTAACAAACGTCCTCTGAAATCTTTGGCTGATATGATCAAAGGTAAACAAGGTCGTTTCCGTCAAAACCTGTTAGGTAAACGTGTTGACTATTCTGGTCGTTCTGTAATCACCGTTGGTCCATACCTGCGTCTGCATCAGTGTGGTCTACCGAAGAAAATGGCTCTTGAATTATTCAAACCATTTATTTACGGAAAACTGGAAACTCGTGGTTTAGCGACAACAATCAAAGCCGCTAAAAAAATGGTTGAGCGTGAAGAAGCGGTTGTTTGGGATATCTTAGATGAAGTTATCCGCGAACACCCAGTGATGCTGAACCGTGCACCAACACTTCACCGTTTAGGTATCCAGGCATTTGAACCAATCCTTATCGAAGGTAAAGCTATTCAGTTACACCCACTCGTTTGTGCGGCATATAACGCCGACTTCGATGGTGACCAAATGGCGGTTCACGTACCACTGACATTAGAGGCACAGTTAGAAGCTCGTGCGCTGATGATGTCAACAAACAACATTCTGTCTCCAGCAAGTGGTGACCCAATCATCGTTCCTTCACAGGACGTTGTATTAGGTCTTTACTACATGACTCGTGATTGCATCAATGCCAAAGGTGAAGGCATGGTGTTAAGTGGTCCTAAAGAAGCTGAACGTGTTTATCGCGCAGGTTTAGCCTCTTTACACGCACGCGTTAAAGTACGTATCACTGAAGAGATCAAAGATGGCGAAGGTAATATCACTACTGAAACTAGCTTAAAAGACACAACTGTCGGCCGAGCTATTTTATGGATGATCGTACCAAAAGGTCTACCTTACGCACTGGTTAACCAACCATTAGGTAAGAAAGCAATTTCTAAAATGCTGAATACCTGTTACCGCGTATTAGGTTTGAAACCAACCGTTATTTTTGCTGACCAAATCATGTATACCGGTTTTGCTTACGCAGCACGTTCAGGTGCTTCAGTAGGTATCGATGACATGGTTATCCCTGCTAAAAAAGCAGAGATCATTGCAGAAGCAGAAGCAGAAGTTGCAGAAATTCAGGAACAGTTCCAATCCGGTCTGGTAACAGCGGGCGAACGTTACAACAAAGTTATCGATATTTGGGCTGCGGCGAATGAGCGCGTAGCAAAAGCGATGATGGAAAACCTGTCTACTGAAACCGTTATTAACCGTAATGGTGAAGAAGAACAACAAGTATCTTTCAACAGCATCTTTATGATGGCTGACTCCGGTGCTCGTGGTTCTGCAGCTCAGATCCGTCAGTTAGCAGGTATGCGTGGTCTGATGGCTAAGCCAGATGGCTCAATCATCGAAACACCAATTACCGCGAACTTCCGTGAAGGTCTGAACGTACTCCAGTACTTCATCTCAACCCACGGTGCTCGTAAAGGTCTTGCGGATACCGCACTGAAAACAGCAAACTCCGGTTACTTGACTCGTCGTTTAGTTGACGTTGCACAAGACTTAGTCGTTACAGAAGACGACTGTGGTACAACCGAAGGTGTTATGATGACTCCGGTTATCGAGGGTGGTGATGTTAAAGAACCACTGCGTGAACGTGTATTAGGCCGTGTGGCTGCAGAAGATATTCTGAAACCAGGTACTGCCGATATTCTTGTTCCACGTAACACTCTGTTAAATGAAAAACTGTGTGACTTGTTAGAAGAAAACTCCGTTGACAGCGTGAAAGTACGTTCAGTTGTAACCTGTAACACAGACTTCGGTGTGTGTGCGAAATGTTATGGTCGTGACCTTGCTCGTGGTCATATCATCAACAAAGGTGAAGCTATCGGTGTTATCGCAGCACAGTCAATCGGTGAACCAGGTACACAGTTAACGATGCGTACGTTCCACATCGGTGGTGCGGCATCTCGTGCGGCAGCAGAATCTAGCATTCAAGTACGTAACAAAGGTACTCTGAAGCTGTTCAATGCGAAGTTCATTACTAATACTGCTGGTAAATTAGTTATCACTTCTCGTAACACTGAATTACGTTTAATTGACGAGTTCGGCCGTACGAAAGAGAGCTACAAAGTACCTTACGGTGCTCAATTAGCGAAGGGTGATGGCGAAGCGGTTAACGGTGGCGAAACTGTTGCTAACTGGGATCCACATACAATGCCAGTTGTGAGTGAAGTATCTGGTATCATCCGTTTTGCAGACATGGTTGATGGTCAAACTATCACACGTCAAACAGATGAATTAACAGGTCTTTCTTCACTGGTTGTTCTGGATTCAGCAGAGCGTACAGGTAGCGGTAAAGATTTACGTCCAGCATTGCGCATCACTGATGCACAAGGCAATGACGTATTAATCCCGAATACTGATATGCCAGCACAGTACTTCCTGCCAGGTAAAGCGATTGTTCAGTTAGACGATGGCATTACAATCAACGCAGGTGACACTTTAGCGCGTATTCCACAAGAATCTGGCGGTACTAAAGATATCACCGGTGGTCTGCCACGCGTTGCTGACCTGTTTGAAGCTCGTCGTCCGAAAGAACCTGCAATCCTTGCTGAAATCAGCGGTATTGTTTCGTTCGGTAAAGAAACTAAAGGTAAACGTCGTCTAGTTATTTCTCCATTAGACGGTAGCGATGCATACGAAGAGATGATCCCTAAATGGCGTCAGCTTAACGTATTCGAGGGTGAGGTTGTGGAACGCGGTGATGTTATCTCCGATGGTCCAGAATCACCACACGACATTCTGCGCTTACGTGGTGTTCATGCGGTTACTCGCTATATCACTAACGAAGTACAGGAAGTTTACCGTTTACAAGGCGTTAAGATTAACGATAAACACATTGAAGTTATCGTTCGTCAGATGCTACGTAAAGTTACCATTGAGAACGCAGGAAGCTCTGAGTTCCTCGAAGGTGAACAGGTTGAATACGCTCGCGTTAAAGTATCAAACCGTGTTCTGGAAGATGAGGGTAAAGTACCAGCAACGTATGCTCGTGACCTGTTAGGTATCACGAAAGCGTCTCTGGCAACTGAATCCTTCATCTCTGCTGCATCGTTCCAAGAAACAACTCGTGTTCTGACGGAAGCTGCGGTAGCGGGTAAACGTGATGAATTACGTGGCTTGAAAGAAAACGTTATTGTTGGTCGCTTGATCCCAGCTGGTACTGGGTATGCATATCACCAAGATCGTATGAAGCGTCGTCAATCACAACTGCCGACAGATGAAACTGAAACAACAATCAGTGCTGATGAAGCATCTGCTAACTTAGCTGAATTACTGAATGCTGGTTTCGGTGGATTAAAAGACTAAAATCTAATTTAGATTAGATTGAAATGCCCTCCATTGTGAGGGCATTTTTTGTTTCTGTTCTACATAAGTAGGCGAAATGATGAGAATAATAGCTAATATTTTGATTATTCTATGTTTTATTTTTACTGGGTTTGCTTCAGCAGTACCTTATGAAAGAGGTATTCCAACAGAAGCTCAATGGGATTTAAAAGCTCCCATCACAACATTAATGCAACTTCGTCAACAAAAAACGCTATATGCGTTTGTGGGGGATAAATTGCGACCTGTTGCAGAACTTTGTCCTAACCAAGGTTTTTATGCATCAGTTGCAGAGGGTGATTACCACAAAATACAATTTGGGAATGCTCAAGGTTATCTTGAAGCAGGTTATCTCGAAGATGGCTATTTTGAAGATATTGCTTCAATAAAACCCGATAAGAAAATACGTTTTTTATCAGATAGCACGAAGAAAACAGATTACCCTATCTACGAATATTTAATTACGACAAAAAATACTCCTATCTATAGTGATAAAGATATTGCTAGCCCACAAATAGCGACACTTTTATCCAATTTACGTTATCCCGTGCTATCTCGCACAATAAAAGAAGATACTAATGGAAGTAAAATCAATTGGTTTGAAATCTCTTTAGGTGATCGCTTAGGTTATATTTCATCAAGGGATGTAAAACCTGATTTAGGGATACCGGTACTTACTTATCACCATATTCTTAAAGCAACGGAAAACCATAATTTTCGCCATACATCAACAACAACATCATTGACTGCATTTACAGAGCAGATGAATTATTTAAAAGAAGCTGGATATGAAACGCTTTCACTCAATCAAGTTGCTGGCTATTTAAATAAGAGTGTTAATTTGCCAGGCAGAGCTGTCGCATTAACATTTGATGATGGTTTGCAATCTGTTTATCGCTATGCTTATCCTCTTTTAAAAGAAAATGGCCAACGAGCAACACTATTTGTTATCTCATCACGAATAAAATCCAAAACACCTAAGTGGGCACCTAATTCATTACAATTTATGAGTTGGCAATCACTCAAATCAAGTCGTGATGTTTTTGATATACAATCACACTCCCATTTTTTACATCGTTTAGATAATAATAAAAAACCTATTATTTTTAGCCGTCAGTCCCACACAATTATATTAGATTTACAACGTTCACAACGTGTATTGCGATTATTGAATCCACATCAATATGCCTTTGCGTATCCTTTTGGTGGATATAATCAAAGGGCAATTACTGCCGTCAAAGCGTCTGGTATGACATTGGCGGTGACGACTCAGCAAGGAAAAGTTCGTTTAGGTGACTCTCCTTTCGCATTAAAACGATTATATGCGTTGAGTACGGATCCTATCGAAAAATTTGCCAGAATGGTCGGAAATGATGAATATGAAGTCGTTAATAAAAATATTGTGGTAGATAAATAATTAAAAATTAAATTTATAATCTTAAAAAATACCTTCGATTAAACATCGAAGGTATTTTTATATTATTATTACAAATTCATTTTAAATTAATAAATAACTTATATTTTTCAGATAATTATGATGATTTTTTAGTGATAAAAAATTATTTTTTTCTGTAAGCTGGCAATCCAAATTCAGTATGGAGTCAGCTATGAATAAGTCCATATCAATTTCTTCTCATGATTCTGCATTTAAACGTTTTATGATGAATGTTAGTAATGCCAAAGATTTTTTCTTTATCCACTTATCTGAAGAATTAAAAAGTCAGTGTGATTTTTCGACTTTGCAATTACAGAATTCTTCTTTTATTGATATAAAATTACGTTCTCGTATGTCTGATATTTTATATTTAGTGAAAACCAAAGAGGGTGATGTTCCCATATATTTACTTGTAGAACATCAATCTAGACCTGATAGAATGATAGCTTGGCGTATGATGCACTATGCATTTTGCACCATGAATCAGCATTTACAGCAAGGTTATAAGTCTTTGCCTCTCGTTGTTCCCATTTTGTTTTATCATGGAAAGAAAAAGCCTTATCCTTTTCCTGTTAATTGGATGGAATGTTTTCCACTTTCTTCACTTGCTAATCAACTTTATTCTAATAATTTCTCTTTAATTGATTTGACCTCAATTGAGGATGATATTTTGCTAACACATAAAAAAGCGGCAGTAATGGAAATCGCGATGAAACACGTTAATAGTTGTAATGACCTCAATCAGATTGCAACGCTTTTATCAAAAGCAATAAATCAGAAAAACTGCAGAGATGAAGACACTGTTGCTGTTGTACAATATTTATTCTCAATTATGGATACATCAGACTTTGAATTTGTTATCAATAAAATAGTTGAACAAGTAGATAACCACAGAGAGGTGATTATGAATATAGCGTGGAGATTAGAAAACAAAGGGTTTGAATTAGGTAAAAATGAAGGTATTGAGATTGGAAAAAAAATAGTACAAATAGAATTAGCTCAAAATTTATTAAAAGAGAATTTTGATCTTTCCTTTATCGAAAGAGTATCTGGTTTAAGTGTACAAGAAATTGAAGAATTGACCGTAGTATGACAATACACAATAAATAGAATTCTATAAAAATAATAACAGTTATTCTAACTTGTTTTTCTAGTTAATTGCTAAATTCTAAAAATAATTCAATATATAGTATGTAATACAGATATTACTGTTTTTAATTATGTTTTATTGAGTATTTTTTATTATTAATTATTTTAATAAAACCGCACTTATTATTTATCATCAAATGAGTAAAAGTGCGGTTTTATATTATTTGAATTTTAATTAACGACCGAAGTAATTATCCCAATCTTTCCATACAGGTTGTAATCCTCGCTCTTTTAATACGTTAATCACATCGTTTACATGACGATTATCATTAGGTGAAAACTGTTCTAACTCTTCATGGCTATCCGAATATCCACCGGGTTGAGTTTTAGATCCTGCACTAATGTTATTAATCGCTAAAGGTACAGTGTTATCACGAAAATAAGGTGATTCTCGTGTTGAAAGTGAAAGCTCAACATCTGGCGCTAAGATGCGAAAAGCACAGATGAGTTGAACTAATTCCGCTTCACTCATTACCGATGCAGGGCTAAGTCCACCGGCGCAAGGGCGCAAACGAGGAAAAGAGATAGAGTAACGGCTTTTCCAATAGCGTTTTTGTAAGAACATGAGATGTTCTGCCACCATATAACAGTCGCTACGCCACTGGCTTGAAAGACCAATCAATGCACCTAAACCAATCTTATCAATTCCAGCTTGCCCTAATCTGTCAGGTGTTTGTAGTCGCCAATGGAAATCTTGTTTTTTACCTTTTAGATGATGGAGCTGATAAGTTGGTTCATGATAGGTTTCTTGATAAACCATCACGCCATCAATACCTAGTGTTTTTAATTCTGCATATTCTTCTGTTGCAAGAGGTTGCACTTCCATCATTAATGAACTGAAATTTTCTCGAATAAGAGGGATATATTGGCGAAAATAATCCATACCCACTTTTCTTTGGTGCTCTCCAGTCACTAATAACAAGCTATCAAAACCTAATTGTCTGATGCTATTACATTCGGCAATGATCTCACTTTTATTTAATGTTTTACGTTTAATGGCATTACTCATTGAAAAACCACAATAAGTGCAATCATTGGCGCATAGATTAGAAAGATAAAGTGGAACATATAATCCCACAATATTACCAAAACGTTGTCGAGTGAGTTGCTGAGCACGTTGTGCCATCGGTTCTAAATAATGTCGACCCGCAGGTGAAATCAGCGCCATAAAATCATCAAGTGTAAGGGAATGGCGATTTAATGCGGCTTCAACATCTGCATTGGTTTTACTATTGAGTTTTAATGTAATGTCATCCCAGTCGAGTTGCTGCCAATAATCAGAGAAAGTGTCCATTAGAATGCCTCTAAGTATTGAGTTAATGGACTAGAGGCTTGTGCTTGCATATTTACAACTGAATTGGGTGTAGCAAGCCCTGATTGTCGAGCAAGTTCACCAGCATCAAGTGCCGCTTTAAATGCTTGCGCCATTAGAATCGGATTTTTGGCAACAGCAATTGCGGTATTAACTAATACTGCATCCGCACCTAACTCTAAAGCTTCGAGTGCATGACTTGGTGCACCAATACCAGCATCAACAACAACAGGAATTGAAGCTTGTTCAATAATAATTCGTAGGAAATCACGAGTCTGTAAACCTTGATTTGAGCCAATAGGAGAACCTAAAGGCATTACAGCTGCACAGCCAACTTCTTCTAAACGACGACATAAAACAGGATCAGCACTGCAATAAGGTAAAACAACAAAACCTTCTTTAACGAGGATTTCAGCGGCTTTAAGTGTTTCTATAGGATCGGGCAATAAATATTTGGTGTCAGGATGAATTTCTAATTTGACCCAATGGGTACCAAAGGCTTCTTTGGCTAAACGAGCCGCAAAAATAGCTTCTTGCGCTGTTTTTGCGCCTGATGTATTAGGTAATAATTTTACCCCCAATGATTTAAGAGGTGCGATTAAATCATCATTACCATTCTTTAAATCCACACGCTTCATTGCCATTGTTACTAATTGGCTACCCGAAGCCTTAATGGCTTCTGTCATAAGTGTTGGTGTTGCAAATTTTCCTGTGCCTGTAAAAAGTCTAGATGCGAATGTTGTATCAGCAATTTTTAACATATCAGCCCCCTGCAATTGCTTGGAAGAGAAGAATAGTATCGCCATCATTAATAAAATGTGTTTCCCAGTTTTCACGGGGAACAATGGTTTCATTGATAGCAAGTGCCACACCAATGGGTGGTTGCTCTAACTGAATAAGGAGCTGGCAGATAGTGACAGGCATATCCAGAGAATATTGTTCGTCATTTACGGTAATGTTCATGCTACCCCTCGACAAACAGGACATGTTTTTGATGGTGTTAAATGCAAAGTGCTCCAATTTTGTTTTCTACCATCGAAAAGGCGAAGTTTTCCACTTAAAGAACAGGGTAAACCAGAGAGCAATTTAATCGCTTCAAGTGCCTGAAGTGTGCCAATTACGCCCACAACAGGGCCTAGAATTCCGGCTGTTCTGCAATTTCTTTGTGGTTCAGTTTCATCAGGATAAAGGCAGTGATAGCAGCCATGAGTAAAAGGAGGTTCAAACACCATAAGCTGACCACTAAATCCTACGGCACTGCCACTGATAAGCGGAGTTTGCTGTATGACACAGGTACGGTTAATCGCTTGGCGTGTGAGCATGTTATCTGTGCAATCTAAAACTAAATTAACTTCTTTAACTAATTTAGATAATGAATCATCATTAATACGTTGTTTATAAGAGGTAATTTTTATATCTGGATTTAGTGCAAGTAGAGACTGCTTTGCGACCTCTGATTTTGCACCAGGAATATCTTGATTACGATAAAGAATTTGACGTTGTAGATTAGAAACATGTAAGTCATCATCATCAACTAAAATAAGCTCACCAATACCTGCACCAGCAAGATAAAGCGATGCGGGGGAGCCTAATCCACCAAGCCCAATAATCAGTACCTTTGCTTGTTGAAGCTTTTTTTGACCTTCTAAGCCAATATCTTCTAACATCACTTGTCGGCTATAACGCATAAAATCATTATCATTTAGCATGATGGTTTTCCTTCTACTAATTCTAATAATTTACGAGTCACTTGTTGCCAATCTGGCGCTTTTGTTATTGCACTGACTAGGGCAACGCTCCCCACACCAGTTGCAACAACATCAGGTACTCTTTCTAATGAGATCCCTCCAATAGCAACAGTTGGAAAATCAGGTGTCTGTTCTACTTGATGTTTGAGAGCCTTCAACCCTTGGGGTTTAGATGGCATATCTTTTGTTGTGGTTGGAAATATATGCCCTAATGCGATGTAAGATGGACGTAATGTTTTCGCTCTTTGTAATTCCACTTCATCGTGAGTGGAAATACCAAGGCGTAATCCTGATTGTTTAATGGCATTGAGGTCGGCAGTATCGAGATCTTCTTGACCAAGATGAATACCGTAAGCGTGATGTTTAATGGCGAGTTGCCAATAATCATTGATAAACAGTCTTGCATGATACTGTTCACCTAATTTTATTGCTTCAATGATCTTCTGTTCAACATCGTCTGGCTGTTTATCTTTTATGCGTAATTGCAGGGTAGTAACGCCTGTTTTTAACAGGCGTTCGATCCATTCAACAGAATCAACAACAGGATAAAGCCCAAGCTTTTTTTCTGTTGATGCAAAAGGTGTGTTAGAGGATCTGTTCATTTTCAGTTACCTCAACACTGGCGATTTCTGCACTGTGGTATAACTCACTTCCATGCTCTTTAAAGGCTTGAGACATTTGTTCCATACCAGCCGCATAATCACGTACTTCTTGCGTTATTTTCATTGAACAGAATTTAGGGCCACACATTGAGCAGAAATGAGCAACTTTTCCTGATGCTTGAGGCAAGGTTTCATCGTGATATTGGCGTGCCGTTTCAGGATCAAGCGCTAAATTGAATTGATCTTCCCATCTAAACTCAAACCGTGCTTTTGACATTGCATTATCACGAATTTGAGCGCCAGGATGACCTTTGGCTAAATCGGCGGCATGAGCGGCGATTTTATAAGTAATAAGCCCTTGTTTTACATCTTCTTTATTAGGTAAGCCAAGGTGTTCTTTGGGAGTAACATAACAGAGCATTGCGCAACCAAACCAGCCAATCATTGCTGCACCAATACCTGATGTGAAGTGATCATAACCTGGTGCAATATCTGTAGTGAGAGGGCCTAATGTGTAGAATGGCGCTTCATGACAATGTTCTAACTCTTCTGTCATATTACGGCGGATCATCTGCATTGGCACATGACCAGGGCCTTCAATCATCACTTGAACATCGTATTCCCAAGCAATTTTTGTCAGTTCACCTAGGGTATGTAATTCAGAAAATTGTGCTTCATCGTTGGCATCTTGAATTGATCCCGGTCTTAATCCATCACCTAATGATAATGAAACATCATAGGCAGCACAGATTTCGCAAATTTCACGGAAATGTTCATACAGGAAATTCTCTTTATGATGTGATAAACACCATTTCGCCATTATCGAACCGCCACGAGACACAATACCCGTTAGGCGTTTTGCTGTCATTGGTACATAACGTAACAATACACCTGCATGAATAGTAAAGTAATCTACGCCTTGCTCTGCTTGTTCGAGTAACGTATCACGGAACATTTCCCAAGTGAGATCTTCGGCAATTCCATTTACTTTTTCTAGGGCTTGATAGATAGGAACAGTACCGATAGGAACAGGGCTGTTACGAATGATCCATTCACGCGTTTCATGAATATAACGACCCGTTGAGAGATCCATAACGGTATCCGCTCCCCAGCGTGTAGACCAAATTAGCTTTTCAACTTCTTCTTCAATCGAAGAGGTGACTGAAGAGTTTCCGATATTGGCATTCACTTTGACTAGGAAATTACGACCAATAATCATTGGCTCTGATTCAGGGTGATTGATATTGGCAGGAATAATTGCTCGACCCGCCGCAACTTCTTGGCGTACAAATTCAGGGGTAATATTGTCAGGGAGATGAGCACCAAAGCTAAAACCAGCATGTTGCTGGCGTAAGACTTCGCTGTGGATCCGCTCACGCCCCATGTTTTCACGAATAGCAATAAATTCCATTTCAGGCGTAATAATACCTTTGCGAGCATAATGTAATTGCGTCACTCTTTTGCCATTTAACGCTTTTTTAGGATTTGGTTTTAAGGGGAAACGCAGATGTTCTAATCCGGCATCAGAAAGACGCTGTTGGGTGAAATCCGAACTTAAAAGTGAAAGTGTTTCGATATCATTGCGCTCATCAATCCATGGTTGGCGTATTTTTTTTAATCCAAGATTAACGTCAAGTTGAGAAGCTGGATCGCCATAAGGACCTGATGTGTCATACACTGGCACAGGTTCATTCTCTTCAAAAACAGGGGAATCTTTCGATCCTCCTACTAGCGTTTTATCAAGTTGGATCTCACGCATTGGTACCTGAATGTCAGTACGTGAGCCTTCAAGGTAAATGCGGTTTGAATTTGGAAAACTTACGCCTTGAATGGTGTTGATAAACTCTTGGGCTGCATCACGCTGTTCTTTTCGCGGACGCTGTTTGTTGTTTGTTGGTGAAATATCTTTAACGGATATAGTTTGATTTTGGGACATAGCATTTCCTAATAAATATCATGCAGGCTAATTGCCTGTCGGGTGAATATTGAGAAAAATGCTTGTCTGGAGGTCGCAGGGAGTATCGACAGATAGGTGTATATAGGTGTGTAAAAAATATACGCAATGAAACTATCAAAAGGTCGAGTCACTCTTGTTCCCTTCGCGGGTATTAACCCGATCAGGTTCCGCGGATCCCGAATTAACGGTCTCAGCCTGTGTTTATAATAGCCTTATAAACACTAGGCACTCCGACAAGAAGATATCCAGTATATGAAAGATTTTAAAAACTACAAGTCCGATATTGATTATTTATTCAAATTGCAATGGCGCAGTTACTACTCTTTTTCATCTGCTTTAACAGTCATAATATGATTAACTTGATAACATCATCGAAGATTGTAAGCTAAACCTATATGTGAAGTAGATATAAATGTTCTTAATCTATTTTTCTGGGGAAAGTTTACAAATGAGAGAGGATAGAGAGAATACATTGAGTGGTTCTTGATAAAGAGAGTATCCTCTATTCTATATCATTATTTTGGATAGAATGGTCGTTATGCATTTATATACATTAACAGGTTCAGAAAAGGGCTGGTGGACAGTCAGTCTTGGTGGACGAGTGTGGTTACCTAAAGGTGAACTTCCGTTTGGTTTAGCTAAAGATTGGGATCTTATTGGTCAGCACGCCAAAATTGTGGGTGAATGGCAAGGTGAAACAGTTTGGCTTATTCATGGAAAAATGGATAACGACATGTGCTCACCAAGACTTATCGCCTCACAAGATGAAAACTTATTTAAATTAGTCGGTCGTGGTGTCCAACTGGCTGAGTTTTATCGTTCTCACCGTTTTTGTGGTTATTGTGGTTCTAAAATGCGCCATAGTGAAAGCGAATGGGCATGTTTATGCGATAACTGCCATGAACGTTATTATCCGCAAATTGCCCCTTGTATTATTGTGGGTATTCGCCATGAAGATAAAATCTTACTCGCGCATCATGTTAGACATAAACATTCCCCCCTTTATACCGTGCTTGCCGGTTTTGTTGAGGTTGGTGAAACATTAGAAGAAGCCGTGGCCCGTGAAGTGTTTGAAGAGAGCAATATTCGTATTCGCAATATTCGCTATGTATCATCTCAGCCTTGGCCGTTTCCTCATTCCTTAATGATGGGCTTTTTAGCTGATTATGATGGTGGCGAACTACGTCATGATCCTTCTGAATTAACCAGTGCAGGTTGGTATCGCTACGATCAATTACCGCAGATCCCACCGCCAGACACTATTGCCCGACGCTTAATAGAAGACACGATAGCCAATATTAGACAAGATAAAGAAAAGAACTAAATAAAGGCGCTGTCTGCCAACAGTTATTTTTCCAGCATGTTACAATGCATGCTATTTTGCGGCCCTATTACTGTTAATGGAGTTAGTCATGAGTGAGTTGAAAAACGACCGCTATTTACGTGCGCTGTTGCGCCAACCTGTTGATGTCACCCCAGTTTGGATGATGCGTCAGGCAGGCAGATATCTTCCTGAATATAAGGAAACACGGGCACAGGCGGGGGATTTCATCTCATTGTGCAAGAATACAGAATTAGCATGTGAAGTGACATTACAGCCTTTAAGACGCTTCCCTTTAGATGCAGCTATTTTATTTTCTGATATTTTAACTATTCCAGATGCAATGGGGTTAGGTCTTTACTTTGAAACAGGTGAAGGTCCTCGTTTTAAATCACCCATAAATAGTCTTGATGATATTAAAAAATTGCCTATTCCTGATCCTGAAGATGAACTGGGATATGTGATGAATGCAGTACGTGCCATTCGTCATGCATTGCAAGGTAGTGTGCCATTAATTGGTTTTTCAGGAAGCCCTTGGACACTGGCAACCTATATGGTTGAAGGTGGAAGTAGTAAGGCCTTCACAAAAATCAAAAAAATGATGTACTCAGAGCCTCAAGCATTACATCTATTACTGGATAAACTGGCAGATAGCGTTATTCTGTATCTGAATGCTCAAATTAAAGCGGGCGCACAATCTATCATGATCTTTGATACATGGGGTGGTGTGCTAACAGGGCGTGATTACCAACTCTTCTCATTACACTATATGCATAAGATTGTTGATGGTCTTATCCGTGAATATGATGGAAGAAAAGTACCAGTCACTTTATTTACCAAAGGTGGCGGTCGCTGGCTAGAAGCGATGGCAGCGACAGGCTGCGATGCATTAGGGCTTGATTGGACGATTGATATTGAAGATGCACGCCGTCGAGTTGGGGATAAAGTTGCGCTACAAGGTAATATGGATCCTTCTATGCTGTATGCACCACCTGCCAGAATAGAACAAGAAGTCGAAACTATTCTTGCTGGGTTTGGTAAAGGCAACGGTCATGTCTTTAATCTTGGGCACGGTATTCATCAAGATGTTCCACCTGAACATGCTGGTGCATTTATTGATGCGGTTCACCGTTTATCGAAGCCTTATCATCAGGATAATGATTAATACCCAACAATTACGTCAGGAGCAGACAGAAAAAGCTCAACAGATTATTCTAGCAAACCAATTCACAGCACCAACTTATATAGCCGGTGCTGATGTTGGTTTTGAAGACGGTGGCGCGGTCACTCGCGCTGCCATCGTGATAATGCATTATCCTTCTTTTGAAATTCTTGAATACCAAATCGCGCGAATTCCTACGACTCTTCCTTATATCCCTGGTTTGCTTTCATTTAGAGAGTGCCCAGCGTTACTGACTGCTTGGCAATCAATCAAACAGAAACCTTCTCTTATTTTTGTCGATGGACAAGGTATTGCTCATCCCAGAAGACTTGGTGTTGCGAGTCATTTTGGTTTATTAGTGGATACACCGACTATTGGCGTAGCAAAAAGTCGTTTATGTGGCATTGATAAAGCAGTTAATGAAGAGATGGGAAGCCATGAGCCGTTAATGGATAAGAATGAGCAAATAGGGTGGATTTATCGCAGTAAGAAAAAATGTAAACCCCTATATATTTCTCCGGGTCATAAAGTGAGTATGGAAGGCGCTTTGCAGTGGGTTGAGTTGTGTATGAAAGGATATCGATTGCCAGAACCAACGCGTTGGGCTGATGGTATTGCTTCAAATAGGCGATTATTTGAGCAGTTGAATAAGAATAAGCTCTAAATGACCGGGAAATATGTGGATATTTTTAATTTTCAGGTAAACTGCGCCTAAGTTAAGAAAATGAGTAATCACGAATGTTGAAGAACCCAATCCATTTACGTTTAGAAAAGCTAGAAGCTTGGCAACACCTGACGTTTATGGCGTGCCTGTGTGAGAGAATGTACCCAAATTATCAGGTATTTTGTCGTGAAACAGGTTTTACCGATCCAATGCTTTATCGCCGTATTCTCGATCTGGTTTGGGAAACTTTAACGGTGAAAGATGCAAAGGTTAATTTTGATTCTCAATTAGAGAAATTAGAAGAAGCAATTCCTGATGCATCTCAGTTCGAGATTTATGGTGTCTATCCTGCGATTGACGCCTGTGTTGCACTTAGTGAAATTGTTCACTCTCGTTTAAGCGGTGAATCATTAAGTCACGCTATTGAAGTGAGTAAATTATCAGTAGGGACAGTGGCTTCACTTGAAATGACACAGGCAGAAAGAGAAATGAGTGAAGAAGAGCTTAGATCTCTACCTGCTGTTATTGAAGAGTTCGATATCCAATGGGAAATTTACCGTCTACTTGTAGAATGTGAAGAAAGAGATGTCGAATTGATCAAAGGTCTACGCGCAGACCTTCGTGAAGCTGGAATGAGCAATATCGGTATAGAATTAACGCACTAAATCAGAAAAACGTGATTTAGTGCTTGAAAAGCGACGTTTAAAGACTTCACATCACCCCCGTGTATGTTCTACATTGGGTACGAAAAGAAGTGGCTCAGGTGTTTTACTTAATTTATTCTCTTAAAAGATAAGTTAAGTTTTTTCACCAGATGTTTTTCAAACGATAAAACATACTTTAAGGACTATTTTATGAACAAAGCTGAATTAACCGAATCAGTTGCTGAAAAAGCGGATCTGACAAAAACTCAAGCAAAAGCTGCTATTGAAGCGTTTATCGATTCAGTAACAGGTGCTCTGAAAGAAGGCGATTCTGTACAGTTAGTTGGTTTCGGTACATTCAAGGTGAATCACCGTGCAGAGCGTACTGGTCGTAACCCTCAAACTGGTAAAGAAATTAAAATTGCAGCAGCTAACGTTCCTGCATTTACTGCCGGTAAAGCACTGAAAGACGCAGTAAAATAATTCCTTTGAACGGAATGAACAATAGAGGGGGATTTACTCCCCTTTTGTTGAAACGACAGGGGCTGTTAGCAATAGGATCTGCTTTTTTGCTCAGCGCCTGCTCCTCTACTGTGCAACTACCTGAATTTTCTGCAACAGGTTATATTGCAGACGAAGGTGTTGTGCGACTATGGCGTTTAAATAATACAGCGTCAGAACCTCAAGTGATCATGAGCGTTTATAGCTTTTATAAAAAGCCAGAAACTGTCATCACATTCTATGAGTACCGCCAAAATAAGCTTTGGCAAGTCCGCTCTGAAGTTATCAATCCTAATGAGCCCTCATCTTGGCACCTTCGTTTAAATAAACGTGGTGAAGTTATTTTCATGCAACAAGAAAGCCAGAAGCAAAAACGAGCATTAACAGAAGATGAACGTTTAAGAATGGTATTTGCTGCAAGTAAAGAGCGTGAAATCAGTGAAGCGCTTACTATTGGGAAAGTAAATTTAGTACAGGGTGTCTGGTATCAAAATACAATGACAACATGTGCTGGCGAGAAGGTGAGTATTTCATTTGAAGATCCAGAACAACGCTGGTTAAAAACAAGAACGCGTAATTCAAATAAGCCTTCTTATGTTGCTTGGCTTGATTCACCAGAAGGTAAGCAATTACTTATGGTTGCAGAACACGATTTTTGTAAATGGGAACCAACAAAAGAGAGTTTGTGATCACTCCCTTTTGCTGTTGTTAATTTATTTTTTTAAGCGTGCAATCGCTCGATAGCCGATATCATGGCGATAAAAACTACCATCCCAATGAATACCTTTCGCTAAAGCATAAGCATTCTTTTGAGCTTGCTCGATATCATCACCTAATGCAGTAACACAGAGTACTCGCCCGCCAGCCGTGATGACCTCGCGTTTGTCATTGAGTGTTGTTCCAGCTTGAAATACCTTTGCCGTTGTTGACGATGTTGGTGTTAAGCCTTCGATAACATCACCTTGACGATAATCTGCAGGGTAGCCGCCAGCTGCAATCACAACGCCTAAAGCTGGACGATGATCCCAGCGGGAATCTTTATCTTTTAAGTGACCTTTTGCTCCGGCTAAGCAGAGTTCAACTAAGTCAGATTGCATACGCATCATAATAGGTTGAGTTTCTGGATCACCAAAACGACAGTTAAACTCAATAACCTTAGCAACACCTTGTTTATCAATCATCAGCCCTGCATAAAGGAAGCCTTGGTAACGATGTCCTTCAGAAGCCATTCCCTTAACTGTTGGATAAATAATTTTTTCCATTACTTGCTGGTGGATTTCTGGTGTAACAACAGGTGCAGGTGAATATGCACCCATTCCCCCTGTATTAGGCCCCGTATCTCCATCGCCAACACGTTTATGATCTTGGCTTGTAGCCATTGGGATCACGTGTTCACCATCAACCATGACAATAAAGCTAGCTTCTTCACCATCAAGAAATTCTTCGATAACAATACGATGTCCTGCATCACCAAAAACGTTGCCAGCCAGCATATCTTTAATTGCAGCTTCAGCCTCAGCTTGCGTCATTGCAACAATAACGCCTTTACCTGCGGCTAAACCATCTGCTTTGATAACAATTGGCGCACCCACTTTATTTAGGTACTCAAGTGCAGGCGCTATTTCTGTAAAATTTTGATAATCCGCAGTTGGAATTTTATGGCGAGCTAAAAAATCTTTTGTGAAGGCTTTAGAACCTTCTAATTGAGCGGCTCCTTTTGTTGGACCAAAGATGGTCAGCCCCGCTTTTTTAAATGCATCGACAACACCAATAACCAGTGGTGCTTCTGGGCCTACGATAGTTAAATCAATTTGATTTTTGAGGGCAAATGCGACTAATGCAGGAATATCTGTTGCACTAATAGCCACATTCTCAACACCATTTTCTAATGCTGTTCCAGCATTACCAGGGGCAACAAAAACGTGTGTTGCAAGCGGTGACTGAACCGCTTTCCAAGCTAAAGCATGTTCACGACCGCCATTACCAATAATCAAAATCTTCATATCAATACCTTATTAATGACGGAAGTGGCGCATATTGGTGAAAATCATTGCGATGTTATGTTCATTTGCAGCAGCAATCACTTCATCATCACGAATTGAGCCACCAGGCTGAATAACACAAGTCACACCAGCAAGTGCGGCTGCATCAATACCATCTCTAAATGGGAAGAATGCGTCTGACGCCATTGCACAACCTGCAACTTCTAAACCTTCATCAGCTGCTTTAATACCCGCAATTTTTGCAGAATACACACGGCTCATTTGTCCTGCACCAATGCCGACAGTCATATCGTTTTTAGCGTAAACAATGGCATTTGATTTCACAAATTTTGCGACTTTCCAGCAAAAGAGTGCATCTTTAAGTTCACGTTCACTTGGTTGACGTTGAGTGACCACTCTTAAGTTTTCTTCTTTTACCATACCCAAGTCACGATCTTGAACTAACAGTCCACCATTAACACGTTTGAAATCTAACGCTGGTTTTGCTTCTTGCCATTGACCACAAGCTAATACACGAACATTTGGTTTTGTTTCTAAAATTGGTAGTGCATCTTCATTAATAGAAGGTGCGATGATTACTTCAACAAACTGGCGTTCGATGATTGCACTTGCTGTTTTTGCATCTAATGGACGATTGAATGCGATAATGCCACCAAATGCAGAGGTTGGATCGGTTTTGAAGGCATTGTCATAAGCTTGTTCGAGCGTATTCGCAATTGCAACACCGCAAGGATTTGCATGTTTCACAATAACACAAGCTGGCTCGGAGAATGATTTCACACATTCTAATGCCGCGTCAGTATCCGCAATGTTGTTATAAGAAAGCGCTTTGCCTTGTAATTGGTTTGCAGTGGCAATAGATGCTTCTTCTATATTCTCTTCTATATAGAAAGCTGCTTGCTGATGAGCATTCTCACCATAACGCATATCTTGTTTCTTTATATAGTTCAGATTTAAAGTACGAGGGAAAGTACCTGATGGCTGTGAAGTATCGCCATAATAAGGTGCAACTTTCTGACCAAAGTAGTTAGCAATCATTCCGTCATAAGCCGCTGTATGTTCAAAGGCTTTAATTGCCAAATCAAAGCGTGTATCTAAAGTAAGGCTATTTTCGTGATTATCCATTTCTTCAATCACTCTTTCATAGTCATTACTATTTACTACAATCGTAACGTCTTTATGATTTTTCGCTGCGGAGCGAACCATTGTTGGTCCACCAATATCGATATTCTCCACTGCATCTGCTAATGAGCAATCTGGACGAGCTACCGTTTTAGCGAAAGGATAAAGATTTACGACGACCATATCGATAGGACGAATTTCATGTTCTTCCATAATTGCATCGTCTTGCCCACGACGACCTAAAATTCCACCATGTACTTTAGGGTGCAGCGTTTTTACTCTGCCATCCATCATTTCTGGAAAACCTGTGTAATCGGAGACTTCAATAACCGGTAAGCCAGCTTCTGCTAATAGACGTGCGGTTCCGCCTGTCGATAAGAGTTCTACTTCTCTTTCAACAAGTGCTTTAGCAAATTCTAAAATACCTGCTTTATCAGACACACTTAAAAGTGCACGGCGAATAGGACGAAGATGTTGCATGAGTTTTATCCCTTGGGGTTGGTATAACGGTAGTAATGATGAAGTTAAATCACATTAATACAGTGAAATTGTGTTTGCTTAACTAACATTTCAGAAGATAGACACAAAATCAATCTTACTTAATCGACCGATATGATAACGCAAACGTTTGCTTTTGACATGCTAATTTTATGTAAAAAGGTGCTCTGTGGATAAAATTGTTGATAAGTGCGTATAAGTAGGGGTTTTGCTGTGGAATTAAGCAAACGATTTTTTTTCTAAAAAAAACTATTGCCAGCCTCAGAAAACTCCCTATAATGCGTCCTCGTTGTCACGGCAAACCACGCTAAGTGAGTTAGCCAAGAAAACGAAGAAAAAAAGTGAAAAGCCTTGAAAATAAACGCTTGACACTGAATGAGGAAGATGTAGAATGCACCTCCTCGCAAC
>NZ_NGVR01000007.1 GCF_002777965.1 Proteus columbae
AAAGGACTGAGTCCAGTTCAATACCGAACTCAGTCTTTACCTAACTAATTTAAACTGTCCAATAAACTGGGGTCAGTTCACTTCTGGGGTTTTTTTATGAAGGTATCAATGAAATGAAATTAATGGCTAGAGGAACCGAACTTAACTTATCGACACCTCAAGTTATGGGGATTTTGAATGTTACTCCAGACTCTTTCTCTGATGGTGGCACTCATAATTCACTTAATGATGCAATTAACCATGCCGCAAAATTAATCGCTGAAGGGGCTTCTATCATCGATATTGGTGGTGAGTCTACTAGACCTGGTGCAAGTGATGTCTCTATTGATGAAGAGTTGCAGCGTGTTGTTCCTGTTGTTGAGGCTATTCGTCAGCGTTTTGATGTTTGGATTTCAGTTGATACATCCAAGGCTCAAGTCATTACTGAATCAGCAAATGTAGGTGCTTCAATTATCAATGATATTCGCTCTTTACAAGAGCCAGGCGCACTTGAAGCTGCCGCTAAAACGGGTTTACCTGTGTGTATTATGCATATGCAAGGTGACCCTAAAACTATGCAACAATCACCACATTATGAGAATGTGATGATAGATGTTGATCGTTTTTTACAAGAAAATATTCAACGTTGTGTTGATGCTGGGATCGAAAAAAATCAAATTATTCTTGATCCAGGATTCGGCTTTGGTAAAAATTTAGCGCATAATTACCAATTATTAGCACACTTAAGTGAACTTCATCACTTTGGTCTACCCATACTTGCTGGAATGTCACGCAAATCAATGGTTGGACAACTATTGAATGTACCACCACAAGAGCGTGTTGCTGGTAGCGTGGCATGCGCAGTCATTGCAGCGATGCAAGGCGCACAAATTATTCGTGTACACGATGTCAAAGAGACTGTTGATGCGATGAAAGTCGTACAAGCGACTCTTTCTGCAAAGGAAAATAATGAATGAGCGAACGTAAATACTTTGGAACAGATGGTATCCGTGGAAAAGTAGGTGATAGTCCAATTACACCTGATTTTGTATTAAAACTGGGTTGGGCTGCGGGCAAAGTATTAGCACGTCATGGCTCTCGCAAAATCATTATTGGTAAAGATACACGTATCTCAGGCTATATGCTGGAATCTGCATTAGAAGCTGGTTTAGCTGCGGCAGGTTTATCAGCCTCATTTACAGGGCCAATGCCAACACCTGCTGTTGCTTATTTAACGCGTACATTCCGTGCTGAAGCTGGGATTGTTATTTCAGCTTCTCATAACCCTTATTACGATAACGGGATCAAATTCTTCTCTATTGATGGCACTAAATTACCCGATGAAGTAGAAGAAGCCATTGAAGCCGAAATGGAAAAGCCAATAACTTGTGTTGAATCAGCAGAGCTGGGTCGTGCAAATCGTATTGTAGATGCGGCAGGTCGTTATATTGAATTCTGCAAAGGGACTTTCCCGAATGAAAACAATCTTAATGGTCTAAAAGTGGTTGTCGATTGTGCGCATGGTGCAACATACCATATTGCGCCAAACGTATTTCGTGAACTAGGTGCTGAAGTGATCACTATTGGTTGTGAACCAACAGGTATCAATATCAACGAAGAATGTGGTGCAACAGATGTTCGTATGTTGCAAAAACGCGTATTAGAAGAAGGCGCTGATGTTGGTTTAGCTTTTGATGGTGATGGTGACCGTATCATCATGGTTGATCATCAAGGTCTAAAAGTTGATGGTGACCAAATTCTCTACATTATTGCGAGAGAAGCGTTACGCCAAGGCCAATTACGCGGTGGTGCAGTTGGTACACTAATGAGCAATATGGGATTAGAGATTGCACTTAAACAACTAGGTATTCCTTTTGTAAGAGCAAAAGTGGGCGACCGCTATGTGCTTGAAAAATTACAAGAGAAAGGCTGGCGTTTAGGTGCTGAAAACTCAGGTCACATTATTTTATTAGATAAAACGACTACAGGTGACGGTATTGTTGCAGGTTTACAAGTTTTAAGTGCAATGGTACGTAACCATATGAGTCTGCATGATCTATGCAGTGGCATGAAACTATTACCACAAATTTTAGTGAATGTTCGCTTTACGGGTAGCCACGATCCTTTACAAACACCTGAAGTTCAGAAAGTCGCTAAAGCGGTTGAAGAAGAACTTGCTGGTAAAGGTCGTGTATTGCTGCGTAAATCAGGAACAGAACCTTTAATTCGTGTCATGGTTGAAGGTGAAAATGAAGAACAAGTCACTGCGATGGCAAATCGTATTGCAGACGCTGTGAAGCACGTTGGTTAATTGATGCTTTTTTCTTCAATCAATCACTTTGTAGAAAAATAACCTTGCTTGTCAGTTCAGCTTTGGTTAGTATTCACACCCGCTTAGTAAGGTCTTGAACTAAAGCGGGTGAAGCAATCGAAGGTTATCGTTAAGACGATAAGTTCCATAGAAAAGGTAACGCAAATGTATACGGCACTCATTGTTATTCTTATCATTGTAGCAACAGGGCTAGTTGGTCTGATCCTGTTACAGCAGGGTAAAGGTGCTGATATGGGCGCTTCTTTTGGTGCAGGTGCTTCCGGTACAGTATTTGGTTCAAGCGGTTCAGCTAACTTTATGACCCGTATGACCGCTGTTTTAGCGACAGCTTTTATTGTACTTGCCCTTATTTTAGGTAATCTAAGTGCCAATAAAACTGTGCGTGAAGACAGCAAATGGATGTCTATCGAGCAGACTACAGAAGAAGCTAAAAAAGCTGAGCAATTAGCAGCGCCTGTAGCGCCAGCAAATACAGATATTCCGCAGTAAACTAAGTAAAGATTTAAATGAGATTGTTAATTTTTACGCAGTAACAGTCTCATTAAGTGCCGAGGTGGTGAAATTGGTATACACGCTACCTTGAGGTGGTAGTGCCTATAAAACGGGCGTACGGGTTCAAGTCCCGTTCTCGGCACCATTATTCCAGATAGCTTGCGTTTTGCTTGTTATCAGCGTAAAATTTGCCACGTTTTTCGAACGCGGGGTGGAGCAGCTTGGTAGCTCGTCGGGCTCATAACCCGAAGGTCGTCGGTTCAAATCCGGCCCCCGCAACCACTTCTAACAATACAGCACTTTTCTCATTAATCATCTTGTTGAACCGATTATGATCCTGAGTGGAATGTGCCGTAAGAAGAGGTTATTCTCGAATGGCAAGTTACAGGGTCCAGTTGCATAAAGCCCCGAATTTCGGGGTTTTTTGTTATCAGAGAATAGAATACTGGGCTATAGGCCCTTTTTTTATGCCTTGGGGGTGGGTTTGTCCACATTAGAGCAAAAATTAACAGCGATGGTTTCAGCACCAGTAGAAGCATTAGGCTTTGAATTTGTCGGTCTTGAGTTTATTCGTGGCCGAGAATCAACATTGCGCATCTATATTGATAGTGAAGACGGTATCACTGTTGATGATTGTGCTGATGTTAGCCACCAGGTCAGTGCTGTGCTGGATGTTGAAGATCCAATTCAAACAGTTTATAACCTTGAGATCTCTTCTCCTGGTTTAGAACGACCTTTATTCACTGCAACGCATTATGAGCAATTTATCGGTGAAGAAGCCGCTATTGTATTACGAATTGCAATGCAAAACCGCCGTAAATGGCAGGGCATTATTAAGTCTGTCGCTGGCGAAATGATCACGGTTACTGTGGATGGTAAAGACGAAGTGTTCGCACTGAGCAACATCCAGAAAGCTAACCTGGTACCCCACTTTTAAGTTTTGAAGAGGCAACTAGGATGAACAAAGAGATTCTGGCTGTTGTGGAAGCGGTCTCTAACGAAAAATCTCTTCCTCGTGAAAAGATTTTTGAAGCACTGGAAACCGCACTAGCGACAGCAACTAAGAAAAAATACGAGCAAGAAATTGACGTTCGCGTATGTATCGACCGTAAAACGGGTGACTTTGATACATTCCGTCGTTGGGTTGCCGTTGATGAAGTGACTCAACCTACTCGTGAAATCACACTTGAAGCGGCTCAATATGAAGATCCTAGTATTGAACTAGGTGGTTATATTGAAGATCAGATTGAATCTGTTACTTTCGACCGTATTACAACACAAACCGCTAAACAAGTTATCGTACAAAAAGTACGTGAAGCTGAAAGAGCAATGGTTGTTGATCAATTCCGCGAACAACTAGGCGAAATTATCACGGGTGTTGTGAAGAAAGTGAACCGTGAAAATATTACTTTAGACTTAGGCAATAACGCCGAAGCGGTTATTTTACGCGAAGATATGTTACCGCGTGAAAACTTCCGTCCAGGTGACCGTTTACGTGGTGTTTTATACGACGTACGTACAGAAACCCGTGGTGCGCAACTTTTCGTGACACGCTCTCGCCCTGAAATGCTGGTTGAACTTTTCCGCATTGAAGTACCAGAAATTGGCGAAGAAATCATTGAAATTAAAGCGGCAGCGCGTGATCCAGGTTCTCGTGCCAAAATCGCAGTAAAAACTAACGACAAGCGTATTGACCCAGTGGGTGCTTGTGTTGGTATGCGTGGTGCACGTGTACAAGCCGTTTCCAGCGAATTGGGCGGCGAGCGAATTGATATTGTTCTGTGGGATGATAATCCTGCACAATTCGTCATTAATGCAATGGCTCCGGCAGATGTTGCTTCTATTGTTGTCGATGAAGACAAATGCACAATGGATGTTGCCGTCGAAAGCAGTAACCTTGCTCAGGCAATCGGCCGAAATGGTCAAAACGTTCGCCTGGCAGCACAGTTACTGAAAAAACATCGTGGTGATGACAAATGGGAATTAAACGTCATGACTGCTGATGAACTGAATGCAAAACATCAGGCAGAAGCAAACGCAGCCATTGAAATATTTACTAAGCATCTCGACATTGATGAAGACTTCGCAACTGTTTTAGTTGAAGAAGGTTTCTCTACCCTTGAAGAGTTAGTTTATGTGCCAATCAGTGAACTGCTGGCTATTGACGGATTAGATGAAGATACCGTTGAAGCTCTACGTGAAAGAGCAAAAGCTGCACTAACAACGATTGAGTTGGCTCAAAAAGAAAGCCTAGGCGATAACCAGCCAGCAGAGGACTTATTAGCTCTCGAAGGCTTGGAGCGCTCTTTAGCATTTGATCTAGCTGCCCGTGGTATCTGCACACTGGAAGATCTTGCCGAACAGGGTATCGACGACCTAACTGATATTGAAGGTTTAAATAGTGAACGCGCAGGCGAACTCATTATGGCCGCACGTAATATCTGCTGGTTTGGGAATGATGCGTAACAACTGAGCAGGAAGGAACAGAATGACAGATGAAACAGTAAAATCACTGGCAGAAGAGATTCAGACACCGGTTGAACGTTTGGTACAGCAGTTTGCTGATGCCGGTATTAAGAAGACCGTCTCTGATTCTGTCTCCCAAAAAGAGAAAGAAACCTTACTGGCTTGGTTGAATCGTGATAAAGACGTATCAACCAACCAACCAGAAAAATTAACGTTACAACGCAAAGTGCGTAGTACGTTAAGTGTTCCTGGTACAGGTGGCAAAAGTAAATCAGTAGCCATCGAAGTCCGCAAAAAACGCACTTATGTGAACCGTGACGCCGTTGAAAAAGCGCAAGCGGATGAGCAAGCTCAGCGTGAAGCGGAAGAAAAGGCGCATCGCGAAGCCGAAGAAAAAGCCCAGCGCGAAGCACAAGAGAAAGCACAGCGCGAAGCTGAAGAAAAAGCAAAACGTGAAGCTGAAAAGGCACAGAAAGACGCCGAAGAAAAAGCAAAACGTGAAGCTGAAGAAGCAAAACGTGAAGCAGCGGAATTAGCTAAGCGCGAAGCAGCGGAAAAAGATAAAGTGAAACAAAACGATAAACCAAAAGCTGATAAAGCAGCAGATCAGGAAAAAGCACGTCGCAATGCTGAACAGGCTGAACTGAAGCGTAAAACGGAAGAAACACAGCGCCGTAAAGCGGAAGAAGAAGCACGAGTTGCAGCAGAAAAAGCACGTCGTTTAGCTGAAGAAAATGCTGAAAAATGGACTGCTGAACCTAAAGCGCCAGAAACTGAAGGCTCAGACTATCATGTAACAACATCACGTTATGCTCGTGATGCCGAAGATGAAAGTGATGCTGAAGTTGAAGGTGGCCGCGGTCGTGGTCGCAACGCTAAGGCTCCTCGTCCTAAGAAAAACAATCGCCATTCTGAAAAAGCAGATCGTGAAGAAGCACGAGCTGCTGGCCGTACTAACAAGAAAGGTAAACGTAAAGGTAGCTCATTACAGCAAGGCTTTAATAAACCAGCCGCTGTTGTAAACCGTGATGTTATTATCGGTGAGACTATTTCTGTTGCCGAACTTGCTAACAAAATGGCAGTAAAAGGGTCTGAAGTTATCAAAACCATGATGAAAATGGGTGCTATGGCGACCATTAATCAGGTTTTAGACCAAGAAACTGCACAGCTTGTTGCTGAAGAAATGGGTCATAAAGTTATCTTACGTCGTGAAAACGAGTTAGAAGAACAAGTCATGAGCGATCGTGATACTGGCGAAGAAAGCGCAGTATCTCGTGCACCAGTTGTGACTATCATGGGTCACGTTGACCATGGTAAAACATCATTACTGGACTACATTCGTTCAACGAAAGTAGCATCAGGCGAAGCGGGTGGTATCACCCAGCATATCGGTGCTTACCACGTTAAAACTGACAAAGGTGAAATCACCTTCCTAGATACTCCAGGTCACGCCGCGTTTACTTCAATGCGTGCTCGTGGTGCTCAGGTAACGGATATCGTTGTTCTGGTTGTTGCAGCAGATGATGGTGTAATGCCACAAACTATCGAAGCAATCCAACACGCAAAAGCAGCAAACGTACCTGTTGTTGTTGCAGTGAACAAAATTGATAAACACGAAGCTGATCCAGATCGCGTTAAAACTGAACTGTCTCAATATGGCATCCTGCCAGAAGAGTGGGGCGGCGAAACTCAGTTTATGCATGTATCTGCAAAACAAGGTTTAGGTATTGACGAACTGCTGGATGCTATCCTTTTACAAGCTGAAGTTCTTGAACTGAAAGCAGTTAAAGAAGGTATGGCAAGCGGTGTTGTTATCGAATCTTACCTTGATAAAGGCCGTGGTCCAGTTGCAACTATTCTTGTCCGTGAAGGTACACTGAATAAAGGTGACATCGTTCTGTGTGGTTTCGAATACGGTCGTATTCGTGCAATGCGTAACGAATTAGGCCAAGACGTTCAATCTGCTGGTCCATCAATGCCAGTTGAGATTTTAGGTCTGTCTAACGTTCCTTCTGCGGGTGATGAAGCAACGGTTGTTCGTGACGAGAAGAAAGCGCGTGAAGTTGCATTATACCGTCAAGGTAAATTCCGCGATGTTAAACTGGCTCGTCAGCAGAAATCTAAACTGGAAAACATGTTTGCTAACATGGAAGAAGGTAAAACTTCTGAACTGAACATCGTTCTGAAAACAGACGTTCAAGGTACTTGTGAAGCGATTACTGATGCATTAGTTAAACTGTCTACTAATGAAGTTAAACTGAAAATCATTGGTTCAGGCGTAGGTGGTATCACCGAAACTGACGCAACATTAGCCGCTGCTTCTAACGCAATCATTCTTGGCTTCAACGTTCGTGCTGATGCATCTGCTCGCCGTATCATTGAACAAGAAAGCGTTGATTTACGTTACTACTCCGTTATCTATAGCCTGATTGACGAAATCAAACTGGCAATGAGCGGTATGTTGGCACCTGAATATAAACAAGAAATCATGGGTCTTGCAGAAGTCCGTGATGTGTTTAAATCACCTAAATTCGGCGCAATTGCGGGTTGTATGGTGGTTGAAGGTAACATCAAACGTAATAATCCAATTCGTGTTCTACGTGATAACGTGGTTATCTATGAAGGCGAACTTGAGTCACTGCGTCGCTTTAAAGATGACGTCAACGAAGTACGTAACGGCATGGAATGTGGTATCGGTGTGAAAAACTACAACGATGTCCGTGTTGGCGACATGATTGAAGTCTTCCAAGTTATCGAAATCAAACGTTCTATTGATTAATTTAGTACGTCTTGTTTTAAAAGGGAGCTTAAGGGCTCCCTTCTTATTCCTTTCTTTGCTGTATTCTCCTTTTATTTCCTCTTCATTTTTCAACATAACCGAAATAGATTGCCTTTCAGTAATTTATGAAAGTGAAATAACAGGGTAAAATAGCACCAAAGAAACATTTTATTTCTAAAGAAAGAAATCAGAGAAAGCGGTTGTTAAATACCACTTCATGTATACTCTTTAGATATCATTGATTTTAGATTTGAATTAGCAATGACAATCAGGGCGATACCCTATTGTCAGGGAGAGATAAAATGGCAAGAGATTTTAGCCGTAGTCAGCGTGTTTCTCAGGAAATGCAAAAAGAAATCGCCATCATTTTACAACGCGAAGTCAAAGATCCTCGTATTGGAATGGCAACGGTTTCTGGCGTTGAAATTTCTCGTGATTTGGCTTATGCCAAAGTATTTGTCACCTTTTTAAACTTATCAGGTGGTGAAAAAAGCGAAGAAGAGATGGTTGCAGATGGTTTAACTGCACTTAATGAAGCCGCTGGTTTTATTCGTTCTTTATTAGGTAAAGCGATGCGTTTACGTATTGTACCTGAACTGACATTTGCTTATGACAACTCATTAGTTGAAGGTATGCGTATGTCTAACTTAGTTTCTAACGTCGTTAAAAGCGATGAAGAGCGTCGTCACAAAGAGGATAAATAATGGGGCGTCGTCGTAAGGGGCGTGAGATTAACGGCGTATTGCTACTCGATAAACCCCAAGATATTTCCTCTAACGATGCACTCCAAAAAGTCCGCCGTATGTTTAATGCCAGTAAGGCAGGGCATACAGGAGCATTGGATCCTTTAGCAACAGGTATGCTCCCTATTTGTTTAGGTGAGGCAACGAAATTTTCACAGTTTCTATTGGATTCAGATAAGCGTTATCGCGTTATTGCACGTTTAGGGCAACGTACAGATACCTCTGATGCACATGGCGAGGTTATTCAAGAGCGCCCAGTACAATTTACACAGCAGGCTTTAGATGATGCTTTAGATAGTTTTCGCGGCGAAACATTGCAAGTCCCTTCAATGTACTCTGCTTTAAAGCATCAAGGTAAACCGCTTTACGAATACGCCCGACAAGGCATTGAAGTTGAGCGTGAAGCAAGACCCATCACGGTTTATGAACTCCAGTTTATTCGCTGGGAAGGTGATGAGCTAGAGCTGGAAATTCATTGTTCTAAAGGCACTTACATTCGAACAATTATTGATGATCTTGGTGAGAAATTACAATGTGGTGCTCACGTTATTTTCTTACGTCGATTAGAAGTCGCAGATTATCCTAAAGAGCGAATGGTCACGTTAGAGCAATTAAGAGCGATGATAGAGAATGCTCAAACTACACAAGAAGATCCTTTCTTGGCGCTTGATGCACTGTTATTGCCTATGGATACCGCTGTTGCACATTTTCCTGTTGTGAATTTGACCACAATTATTGCGGGTTATCTTAAGCTGGGGCAGCCTGTTCGTGTTAATCATGACATCAATGAAGGCGAATGGGTAAGAGTAACTGAAGGCGATGAAAAAAAATTCATTGGTCTTGCTATCATTAAAGATGGCCTAGTTGCTCCGAAAAGAGTGGTTGTAGACTATAGCGCACAAGATAACACTTAATAGCAATCTTGCGCTAAAAGTGTTTGAAGCGTAGAATAATGCGGCTATCTGTTTAGGTGGCTGAGTTGGATAGCTGAATTAGAGATTGGCTATCTGAAAATTTTACTTAATTTGGAGTTTATTATGTCTCTAAGTACTGAAGCGAAAGCACAAATCGTTGCTGAATTTGGTCGTGATGCTAACGATACTGGCTCAAGCGAAGTTCAGATTGCACTGCTGACTGCAGAAATCAACCACCTGCAAGGTCACTTTTCAGAGCACAAAAAAGATCACCACAGCCGTCGTGGTCTGCTGCGTAAAGTTTCCAGCCGTCGTAATCTGCTGGACTACCTGAAACGTAAAGATGTTGCTCGTTACTCTGCACTGATTGAACGTTTAGGTCTGCGTCGCTAATCAAGCGAGTTTCAGTGGAAAGGGGCCTGTTGGCCCCTTTTCTACTAGAAAGTGCTATTTTTAATATTAGTCGTTATGTTTTAATGTGGTGATTGTTATTTAGTCTCTCTAGTTACGACAATTCGCGCGGCTAATGAAAGTATTTATCATTAAGTGGTTAATATTTTCATTAGTCGCGAGGGGACGTAGCGGAGAAAAGATCATTCATCGTCGCTAAACATCTGGCGACAATAAGATAAAGGATATTATTTTGCTGAATCCTACAGTTCGTAAATTTCAATACGGTCAACATACTGTTTCATTAGAAACAGGCATGATGGCGCGTCAAGCAACAGCTGCTGTTATGGTTGACATGGACGGCACCGCTGTTTTTGTTACTGTTGTTGCAAAGAAAAAAGTTAAAGCTGGACAAGATTTCTTCCCATTAACTGTTAACTACCAAGAGCGTTCATACGCTGCTGGTCGTATCCCAGGTAGCTTCTTCCGTCGTGAAGGTCGTCCTGGTGAAGGCGAAACGTTAATTGCACGTTTAATTGACCGCCCTTTACGCCCATTATTCCCAGAAGGTTTCTTAAACGAAATTCAAATCGTTGCTACCGTTGTTTCAGTTAACCCACAAGTTAACCCAGATATCGTTGCAATGATTGGTGCTTCTGCGGTATTAGCGCTGTCAGGTGTTCCATTCAATGGCCCTATCGGTGGTGCTCGTGTTGGTTTTATCGATGGACAATATGTTCTAAACCCAACTGTTGATGAGCTGAAAGTTAGTAAATTAGACTTAGTGGTTGCAGGTACTGCAGGCGCGGTACTGATGGTAGAATCAGAAGCTGATTTATTATCAGAAGAAGAAATGTTAGGTGCAGTCGTATTTGGTCATGATCAACAACAAGTTGTGATCGAAAACATCAATGCATTAGTTGCAGAAGTGGGTAAAGAGAAATGGGATTGGGCGCCAGAAGCCATCAACCAACCTTTACATGACCGCATTGCACAATTAGCACAAGCTCGTATTGGTGATGCTTACCGTATTACTGAGAAACAAGAGCGTTATGAACAAATCGAAGCTATCCGTGATGAAGTCATCGCGACATTAGTAGCTGAAGATGAAACTTTAGATGAAGCTGAAATCAGCGAAATCTTCTCAGGTCTTGAGAAAAACATCGTTCGTGCTCGCGTATTAGCTGGCGAACCACGTATTGATGGTCGTGAAAAAGACATGGTACGTGCGTTAGACATTCGCACAGGTTTATTACCACGTACTCACGGTTCAGCACTGTTCACTCGTGGTGAAACTCAGGCTCTGGTCACTGCTACATTAGGTACTGCGCGTGATGCTCAAACTATTGATGACATCATGGGTGAGCACACTGATACATTCTTACTGCACTATAACTTCCCTCCATACTCTGTTGGTGAAACAGGCATGATGGGTTCACCAAAACGTCGCGAAATCGGTCATGGCCGTTTAGCAAAACGTGGTGTATTAGCAGTAATGCCAACAATTGAAGAATTCCCATATACCGTTCGTGTGGTTTCTGAAATCACTGAATCAAATGGTTCATCTTCAATGGCATCTGTTTGTGGTGCTTCTTTAGCACTGATGGATGCAGGTGTACCAATTAAAGAATCTGTTGCCGGTATTGCAATGGGTCTAGTGAAAGAAGGCGACAACTTTGTTGTTCTTTCCGATATTCTGGGTGATGAAGACCATTTAGGCGATATGGACTTTAAAGTTGCGGGTAGCCGTAACGGTGTCAGCGCATTACAAATGGATATCAAAATCGAAGGTATCACTCGCGAAATCATGCAAGTTGCATTAAACCAAGCGAAAAGCGCACGTCTACACATTTTAGGCGTAATGGAAGATGCAATTAGCCAACCTCGTGCTGATATTTCTGAATTCGCACCACGCATTCATACTATCAAAATTAATCCAGACAAGATCAAAGACGTTATCGGTAAAGGTGGTTCAGTTATCCGTGCATTAACGGAAGAAACTGGCACAACTATCGAAATCGAAGATGATGGTACAGTGAAGATTGCTGCAACAAGTGGCGATCAAGCAAAACAAGCTATCGCACGTATCGAAGAAATTACTGCTGAAGTTGAAGTGGGTCGTATCTACAACGGTAAAGTAACCCGTATCGTAGATTTCGGTGCATTCGTTGCTATCGGTGGCGGCAAAGAAGGTCTGGTTCATATTTCTCAAATCGCAGACAAACGCGTTGAGAAAGTGAGTGACTACTTGGAAATGGGTCAAGAAGTTCCAGTTAAAGTACTGGAAATTGACCGTCAAGGCCGTATTCGCTTAAGCATGAAAGAAGCTCAAGCTAATCAGCAGGAAGCAACAGAAACTTCTTCTGAAGATTCTGCGAATTAATGATATTCTACTACCGATATCTAGACATAGGTATCGGTAGAGACTTATTATGATTGACAAGTAGGACGTCTTGAACGCTTTTTGTTGAAAGGTCTGACTTTGGGAGTGAGAAATGAAAACATTTCTGCGCAGTTGTTCTATTGCTGTTTTCATCTTTATTTCCGGATGCAGCACTAGTCCAGAGTGGCGCCAGAATGCGATTTTTGCCACACCATTGCAGCCTTCTTTACAACAAGAAGTGATATTGGCTCGTATAGAACAAATCCTAGCGAGCCGTTCATTAACCGAAGATGAATACGCACAGCTTTTATATGAGCGTGGTGTGCTGTATGATAGCCTCGGTTTACGAGCTTTAGCGCGTAATGATTTTTCAATGGCGCTATCAATACGACCAGATATGCTAGAAATTTTTAATTTTCTAGGTATCTATTTTACGCAGGCAGCGAATTACGATGCTGCTTATGAAGCGTTTGATTCTGTTTTAGAGCTTGATCCAACTTACAATAATGCGCGTTTTAATCGTGGTATCGCTTTGTACTACGGTGGCCGATTGAAATTGGCGCAGGATGATCTGCAGGCGTTTTATCAGGTCGATCCAAATGATCCCATTCGTTCGCTTTGGTTATATCTTGTAGAAAAAGAGATAAACACTGATTTGGCTAAACAACAGCTAAAACAGCGATACCAGCAGGCGAATAAAACGGGGCAATGGGGATGGAATATAGTTGAGTTTTATTTAGGCGATATTAATGAGAAAACATTAATGTTGAAACTAAATGAAGCTTCAACCGATAACACTTCGCTCGCTGAGCATCTTAGTGAAACTAACTTCTATTTAGGTAAGTATTACCTAAGTCTGGGGGACATGGATAGCGCAGAAGCGTTATTCAAGCTGACGGTTGCCAACAACGCACATAACTTTGTTGAGCACCGCTACGCATTGTTGGAATTAGCACTGTTAGGCCAACAAGAAGACCTAGCGGAATCGGACCAGCAATAGCTGACGAACATTTCTCTGATCAGTTTGAAAGCCATCATCTACATAGGATGAGGGCTTGTTTGTTCGTTTAATAATATAATTTGAGCCAGTTCACATTTTAGATGATAAAGACCGACAAACCATGCGGTATGTTATGTCAACTGGCTGCCATAATGAATGAGGCACAGTGACATGACTACTGAAACCGATATGACTTTTGCTGATCTAGGTTTATCAGCACCTATTTTGACTGCACTGAATGACTTAGGCTACGAGAAGCCTTCTCCAATTCAGCAACAATGTATTCCTTTCCTTTTAAATGGTAATGATGTTTTAGGTATGGCACAGACCGGTAGTGGTAAAACTGCCGCATTTAGCCTGCCGTTATTACACAATCTCGACGAATCATTAAAAGCACCACAAATTTTAGTTTTAGCACCGACTCGTGAACTTGCGGTTCAGGTTGCTGAAGCCATTGAAGATTTTTCTAAGCATTTACCAAAAGTAAATGTTGTTGCACTGTATGGTGGTCAGCGTTACGACGTTCAATTACGTGCGTTACGTCAAGGTCCACAAGTTGTTGTGGGTACACCAGGTCGTTTATTAGACCATTTAAACCGTGGCACATTAGATTTATCTAAACTGAAAGGTTTAGTATTAGATGAAGCTGATGAAATGTTACGTATGGGCTTTATTGAAGATGTTGAAAACATTTTAAGTAAGATCCCAGCAGAACACCAAACTGCACTGTTCTCTGCAACAATGCCAGAAGCGATTCGTCGTATTACTCGTCGTTTTATGAACGATCCGAAAGAAGTACGCATCCAAAGTAGCGTAACGACACGTCCAGACATTAGCCAAAGCTATTGGATGACATTCGGCGCACGTAAAAATGAAGCGTTAATTCGTTTCTTAGAAGCTGAAGATTTTGATGCGGCAATTATTTTCGTTCGTACTAAAAATGCAACATTAGAAGTTGCTGAAGCTTTAGAGCGTAATGGTTATAACAGCGCAGCGTTAAACGGTGATATGAACCAATCACTGCGTGAGCAAACATTAGAGCGCCTGAAAAATGGTCGTTTAGACATTTTAATCGCGACTGACGTTGCTGCTCGTGGTCTTGACGTTGACCGTATCAGCCTTGTTGTAAACTATGATATCCCAATGGATTCAGAGTCTTACGTTCACCGTATTGGTCGTACAGGCCGTGCGGGTCGTGCTGGCCGTGCAATTTTATTCGTTGATAACCGTGAGCGTCGTTTACTGCGCAATATCGAACGTACAATGAAGATGACTATTCCTGAAGTAGAACTGCCAAATGCAGAGCTTATCAGCCAACGTCGTCAGGAAAAATTTGCACAGCAAATCGCACAACAATTAGAAACTAGCAACCTTGACCAGTATCGTGCTCTGTTACCTAAATTAGCTCCACAAGGTGAAGAAGCGTTAGATATGGAAACACTGGCTGCGGTATTACTGAAAATGGCTCAAGGTGAGCGTGCGCTTATCCTGCCACCAGATCCAGTTCGTCGTCCTCGCCGTGAATTTAACGATCGTGACGATCGTCGTGGTGATGATCGCCGTCGCGGTGATAACGATCGCGAGCGTTCTCCTCGTCGTGAACGTCGTGATGCTGGCGAAATGGATTTATACCGTATCGAAGTGGGTCGTGATGATGGTGTTGAAGTTCGTCATATCGTTGGTGCAATTGCTAACGAAGGCGATATCAGCAGCCGTTACATTGGTAATATCAAACTGTATGGTTCTCACTCAACCATTGAATTACCAAAAGGTATGCCAACAGATTTATTAAGCCATTTCACACGTACACGTATTATGAACAAACCACTGAATATGCAATTAGTGGGTGATGCTCAATCTCAGCCTTTCCGTGAACGCCGTGGCAATAGTCGCCGTGATGGTCAACCACAAGGCGGTCGCCGTTTTAATAATGGTGATCAACCTCAACGCCGTGGTAATAATGATCGTGGTGGTGAACGTGGTAACTTCCGTGGTAACCGTAATAACGAAGGAACACCACGTCGTCGTAGCAGCTCTCATAACCAATAAGAGCCTACAATCAACTCAATATTAAATTTGAGTCGATGACAAAAAATAAAAACCAGTCAATGTAAGTTGGCTGGTTTTTTTTATACTTATTTTATTACGAGATTTTATTAATTAACTTAAACCAATCGCTTCTTTTAATGGTTTTAAATATCGACGGCTGACAGGAATTTGGCTGTTATTGTGTAATATTAATTCCGCTTGTCCATTATCACCAAAAACAATCTCATTAACATAATCCATATTGATTAAATATTGACGATGACAACGGACTAGTTGTGTCCGCGTTTCTAATGTACGCAACGTTAATTCTGTAAAACCTTCTTGGCCTTGATTATTGGTTACATAAACCCCACTGAGCCTTGATGTTGCAAATACGGCCTCATCAATTGGCATTAACCAAATACGGCTATGACCGGTACAAGGAATGCATTTTAAACGTTCTTCTGGTGGGGATAATAAATCAATATTCTGTTTATTACCTTGGCGTAAACGGTTCAATGTTTTAGTAAGGCGCTCTTGCTCTAAAGGTTTGAGTAGATAATCAAAGGCATGCTCTTCAAAGGCTTGGATTGCATACTCTTCAAATGCAGTTAAAAAGACAATATAAGGACGATGTTCAGGATCCAGCATTGTGACCATTTCAAGCCCTGTAATGCGTGGCATTTGAATATCCAGAAAGACAACATCGGGCTTTTTACGGTGTATCTCTCCTATGGCTTCAATTGCATTACTGCATTCACCAACAATATGAATATCTTTTTCTACTTCAAGTAAACAACGTAAATTTTCACGAGCCAACGGCTCATCATCAACGATTAATATATTCATTGTTATGCAGTGTTATCCATACTTTTCTCTAGAGGTAAGCAAATTTTTACCTTTGTATATTCATCGGCTTGGCATTCCACTAAAACACCATAAAGCTCGCCATAGCGTAATTTTAATCGCTTATCCACCAGCCTCATTCCTAACCCTAATTCATGAGAAGGGCATTGAGGTTGATAAAGTCCCGCATTATCACAGATTTCAATAATGATTAAATGGTGTTCTTGGTGTGCTCTAATTGTAATCTTTCCGATATCTAATAACTGTGACGTTCCATGTTTAATTGCATTTTCGACCATTGGTTGAAGTGAAAAAGCAGGTAGACGAGCATTAGCTAGGCTTTCAGGAATTTGAATATCAATCTGTAAACGTTCCTGAAAACGGGCTTTTTCGATTTGTAAATAGGCATTCACATGTTCAATCTCATCACTTAATGTCACAACAGCTTCAGGTCTTTTTAAATTTTTACGAAAGAAAGCAGAGAGAAATTGCACTAATTGCTTTGCTTGTTCGCTATCACGTCGAATAACCGCTTGTAGTGTATTTAATGCATTAAAAAGAAAATGGGGATTCACTTGCGCATGGAGAAGTTTAATCTCTGATTCTAAAAGAGATTGCTTATTTCGCTCATATTGTCCAGCCAGAATTTGTGCAGATAATAGACTTGCAATCCCTTCACCTAGGGTTCGGTTAATAGAACTAAATAGGCGATTTTTAGCCTCATAAAGTTTTATTGTGCCAATGACTTGGTTATTTTCGCCTCTCAATGGAATAACTAAGGTTGAGCCCAGTTTGCAATGGGGTGAAAGCGTGCAACGGTAAGGTGTTTCATTACCATCTGCATAAACAACTTCATTATTATTGATGGCTTGCTTGGATTGTTCTGATGAAATAGGTGTACCCGGTAAATGATGATCAGCACCAATACCAATAAAGGCGAGAAGTTTTTCTCTATCTGTAATCGCAACAGCACTGACTCTTAGTTCTTGATAAATGACTTTTGCCACACGAGTGCTATTATCTTGATTAAATCCTTTACGCAAAATACCTTCGGTACAAACGGCAATTTTTAATGCTTGAGCTGAGAATGCGCTGGTATATTTTTCAAATATTGCCCGTCTATCTTGTAATATTCGAATAAACATCGCAGCACCAACGGTATTTGCGACAATCATTGGCGCTGCAATATCTTTCACTAAGGCAAGCGCTTCATTAAATGGGCGAGCTAATAATAAGATGATGCTCATCTGTATTATTTCGGCAAAGAAAGTCACTGCCGCTGCGGTCCATGGATTAAAAATCCGGTGCATTTGCCCGTGCTTGACGTAATAACGGTGAACTAATCCGCCAATTAATCCTTCTACAATGGTAGACACCATACAGCTAAATGCAGTCATACCACCAAGTGAATAGCGGTGTAAGCCCCCCGTAAAACCAACGAGAAAGCCGACGTAAGGGCCTCCTAGCAACCCGCCTAAGACAGAGCCAATAGCCCGCGTATTAGCAATAGAATCATTAATATGTAGCCCAAAATAGGTACCCATAATGCAGAAAATAGAGAATATGACATAGCACATTAATTTATGTGGTAGTTTTATCGTGACCTGTAAAAGCGGCGTAAATAGCGGGGTTTTGCTTAAAAACCAAGCAATAATTAAATAAACGCACATTTGCTGTAATAACAGCAAAATAAGATCAAATTCATACATAAGTATTAAGTACCGTTCTCTTTTCTATCTGATAAACATAAAAAGTTCAGATAAAACGGGGATATTAATTAGGCGATAAAGTTTGATATAAGAATAACTTAATCGCACTATCAAAGAAAATATTCCTTTGCGTCAGTGATCTGGCGCACAAAATTCTTAAAGAAATTCTGAGTTATTGTGTAATATAACTCTGTCAGTGAGTGTTCTACTTCACTATTAAGGTCTAATCGTTATATGAAAAAAAGAGCCATTTATCTTATTTTATTAATGCTAATACTCATTGCATTAGCCATACTTTTCCGTGCGCATAATCAATATTTATTATTGCAAGGAGAAGTTGACGCTCCAGAAGTGATTGTTGCCTCTAAAGCCAAAGGTCGTGTCATAGAACGGCATATAGAGCGAGGTGATGATGTCAAAAAAGGGCAATTGATGATCACATTAGAAAGCCCTGAACTCAATGCACAAGTCGCTGCACTTGAGGCCGCCAAAGCACAAGCTCAAGCTCAATTAGATTTGTCATTACATGGTACAAGAGAAGAGAGCATCCGTAACCTAGAAGCGGTGTTATCTCAAGCCAAAGTAGAAGCAGCCAATGCGACAAGAGATTATCAGCGGATCAGCGCAGTGGCTAACCAAGGTTATGTATCAGCGACAGAACTGGATAATGCACGCCGTAACCGTGATGTTGCATCACAACGAGTCAGAGGCGCGCAAGCCGAGTTGGATGAAGCCAAAAATGGCGATCGCATTGAATTACGCCAGAAATATACAGCAGCAGTACAACAAGCAGAACAACAGCTTATCGAATTGAAGATCCAACAAGACGATTTACAAGTCAAAGCACCTGTTGATGGTGAAGTTGGTCCTATTCCTGCGGAAATAGGTGAACTTTTTAATGCCAATAGCCCGCTTGCTACCCTTATTCGTATTCCTGATGCCTATTTTGTTTATAACCTTCGTGAAGACATCTTAGCGGATATCCGCAAAGGTGATCGCATTATAATCACGGTGCCCGCATTAGGTAATAAAGAGGTAGAAGCTGAAATTCGCTATATCGCTCCAATGGGTGACTACGCAACAAAAAGAGCAACAAGAGCAACGGGTGATTTCGATTTAAAAACGTTTGAGATCCGACTATATCCTGTGACGCCAATAGAAGGGCTTCGCCCCGGCATGAGTGCATTATGGCGTTGGGATAAATAAAAGGACAAACAATGAGAGTAAAGGCAGCTTGGCGTGGCTTTAGTAGCGCATTTTCGCGAGAAACTCATATGGCAGTACGTAGCCCCGTTTTTCACTGGCTAAGCTGGCTATTTCCATTGATGTTATTCACGTTAATTAGTGCTAACTTTTCTGAAGGTACATTGCTGAATTTGCCAGTCTCAGTGATCAATAACGATAATAGCCCGTTATCGAGAACACTGATCAGAGACTTAAATGCAGGCTCTCATGCGCAATTAAATACGCTAGATGGTAATCCTCGCACGGCAATGGAACGGCTTGGTAGTGCAAAAGATTACGCGATACTGACCATTCCTCGACACTTTGAAAGTAAGGTATTAGCAGGAAAACAACCCACTACACGTATGTATTACAACGGGTTGTATTATGCCGCTGGGAGCTATGCAATACAGGATTTTAGCGGACTAATTGCAGAGCTTAATGCGCAATATCGCACTGTTTTAGCTCAAGAAATGAATAAACCTGTTCCACCATTAGCCAAAGTGACTCTCTCTTATGACAGTTTGTTTAATGCCAGTGGCAGTTATATTTATTACCAGCAATTTGCAGCTACGATCCATATGCTCCAGCTATTTGTCGTGACCTGTACGATTTATTCGTTATCGCGCGGTAATATGCTATTAAATATTAAGCCCTTCACATTTGCACTTATTGGTAAACTCACTCCTTACACGCTGTTTTTCTTAACCTTATTAATTGTTGAATTAGCGGCATTAGTGCATTTTTCGGGGGCGAAGGTGAACGGTAATCCGCTATATATGGTGTTAGTGGGGTTTTTCTACATTATTGCAGCTCAAAGTGTGGGATTGCTGCTCTTTGCGTTTACCAATAGTGCGATCACGGCATACAGTATGATAGGTATGTTGGTGAGTATTGCCTTGGCATTTTCAGGCATGGCTGTACCTGAACTTTCGATGATCTTACCTGCACGGATTATCTCTAATTTAGAGCCATTAACGCACGCCTTAAATGCGATGTTTGATATCTTCTTAAGAGAAGTATCACTACAAGGTATTTTATATGTTTGTTCACTCTTGCTGATTTATCCTTTTGCTATCGCTTTCTTAGTTCGCAAACGTATTTTTAAACGATTGGAATTACAGGTAGGTGTTGCATGATGCAAATGTACTTCCAAACTTTTAAGCGTGTTCTATTGGGTATGTTAGAAAAACCCATGTGGATGTTACTTATCGTTTCCCTATGCATTATGAGTTTGGTATATGCCAAACCTGTTTTATGGGATTTGCCTGTGGCTGTGATTAATCAAGACCATAGTCCTGCCAGTTATTCGCTTATAAGGGCATTAAACTCGACACCTAAATTAAGCATTAAGAACTACGATAATTTAGATGAAGCTCGTCACGATATGATTATGCGTGAGCTTTTTGCCATCATTATTATTCCAACTGATTTTGAGAAGAAATTACTCAATGGTAAAGATGTCACTGTGCCAGTCTTTGGTGATGCAACAAACCGGCTGGCTAGCGGGCAAATTCAACAAGAGTTGATGCTGGCGTATCAACAGTTATTAGATGCTTACAATGGACGTATTTTGAGAAATGCAGGCTTTAGTGTTGAACAATCAAAAATCTTATTAAAGCCAATCCAAGGCGAAACTATAGCGATGTATAACCCCGGTGTGAGTTTTGCTGCGATTATTTTCCCTGGATTATTAGTGATGTTATTACAACACTCCCTTTTAATTGCTTGTGTGCGTGTCAGCATTGCAGTGCGAAGTACGCCAAAAGGAAAACCACCTTTGGCTGTGTATTTAGGGGCGCTATCGGCACTTATTCCTATTTGGTTATTTTTATCTGCCGTCTTCTTTGCATTATGGCCTTGGGTATTAGGTTACCGACAAGAGGCTCCGCTTTACCAAATATGGATGCTTACTTTCCCATTCCTATTGGCAGTATTAGGTCTCGGCAAGCTAATTACAGAATGTTTACGCAGTGTTGAGATGATTTATCTGACACTCGCATTTGTTACAACACCCGTGTTCTATATTTCTGGTACGATTTGGCCATTACAAGCAATGCCTGACTGGGTATTTGCGATTTCATCCGCATTACCTTCTACATGGGCAGTAAATGCCATGGCAGGGATTAACCAAATGGGGCTGTCATTCCAAAGCATCTTGGGTGATATCGTGATGATGCTCGTTTTAGGCGTGATTTATACGGTATTAGGTACGCTGGTGGGAATGCTACGCAATGGTGAATTAAGACATATTACACACCAATTTAAACATTGGTTACATGATCGTGGTGAGTCAAAATAAAAAGCCCTTATGGGCTTTTTATTCCAACATATTATATTTTTACTCTACTAATTCTAATCCAGCCAACTTACGCCAATAGCCATTACAATCATGATGATGAATCGTTGTAAGGGGTTGTTGACCTTGCCCATTTTGGCGAAATTTTTGTAAAGTATCAAAAATTGCGTCAGATTCAGGAGATAAACGGATAATATCCACTAAACCAGCCATTGATGTTTGATCGTTACCCAAGTTATAACAATAGCCACTTTGTGTTTGAATGCCATTAAGAACAAATACTTGCTGATTTTCTTGTGAAAGGACTTTACGGCCTTGAGGGTATTTTTGACAACAGGTTTCACAATCATCTTTAGAGCGATTTTCAGAACGCGCAGTAAAACAGCGCGCGGAATAAGCTAAAGGAAGATGCCCATAAGCAAATACCTCAACTTCAAATTGATCGCGAATGCCTAATGTTTCACATTGGTTTAGAAGGTTACTTAACCATTCACGAGAAAGCTCAACAGGCATACACCAACGCATCATTCCTTGTTTATGCAACAAACGTAACGCATAAGCGTTGTAGCAATTAAGCCCGTGGCCTGCGACAAAAGGAAGATGTCGTTCGTAAAGCATATTAATCACACCAAAATCATGTGCTTCAACTAAAAACTCACCGTTATCAACTAACTTCGCAATTTCTTTTAATTCAGAAGGTGCTTGTAATAACGCTAAGGTAGAAAGAACCACTTGTTTACCACTTTTAGCGACTTCTTTGGCGAGATTTATCCAATCTTGGGGCTTGGTCTCTCGGCGTTTACTACAAACAGTCTCACCTAAATAAATAATATCCGCATCACATTGTTTGGCTTTTTCATAAAACGCTTCAAGTGTCTCTTTTTGCCAATAATAAAGTACAGAGCCTAATGCATATTTCATTTTCTTATCCTTATTATTGCCATTTACGGTGATAAGCACCCAATGTGGTTTGCGTTCCTTCTGAAATTTTTCCTAATGCGTTCATCCAGCGAGGATCTGTGCTAAAGCCTTGAGGATTTTTCTTACATTGATCAATAGCAGTACGCCAAACTCTTGCGACTTCTGTTACATAAGCAGGGCTACGTTGACGACCTTCAATTTTGACAGATGCAATATTCATTGCCATTAGCTCAGGCAACAGAGAAAGCGTATTGAGGCTTGTTGGCTCTTCTAATGCGTGATAACAGTGGTCATCAACAAAATAGCGCCCTTTGCACAATGTTGGATAACCTGCATTTTCATTAGGTGAATAGCGGTCGATAAGCACATCATTAAGGCGAGATTCCATTCCTTGAGGTGTCTGTTGCCAACGTACAAAACGAGCAGGAGAGCAAGCACCTACGGTATTAGGGGATTCGCCTGTTAAATAAGAAGAGAGATAGCATCGACCTTCAGCCATAATACATAAACTACCAAAGGCAAAAACTTCTAAAGGTACTGGGCTAGTTTGTGCTAATTGTTTGACTTGATGAATAGATAGAACACGAGGAAGAACAATGCGAGCCACATCGAAGTTACGTTGATAAAACTCAATAGCTTGTGTATTAGTTGCTGAGGCTTGCACTGAAACATGACGTTCAATATGAGGATAACGCTCTGCAGCGTACTCTAACATGGCGATATCCGCCAAGATAAGAGCATCAGCCCCTAAAGATGCCGCCATATCAACGGCTTTTTGCCAGCGTTCAAATCCATCAGGGTGAGCAAAGGTGTTTATTGCAATATGCAATTTTCGCTGGTGGCGATGAACATAATTAACCGCTTCTTGTAACTTCTTTTCTGTGAAATTTAAACCAGCAAAATGTCTTGCATTAGTATCATCTTTTAAGCCGATATAAACGGCATCCGCGCCATTATCTATGGCCGCTTTTAAGGCAGGTAAATTACCCGCTGGGCACAGCAATTCCATCTTCACTTCCCTTTAGAAATTAAGAATGATCAGAAATTGTAATGAGCAAGATAAAAAAAGGTTTTGATTTAGGGCAGAGAACTCTGTTTTTTGCTTAAGTAAAATCAAAGAACTCAAAATGTGAACAACGGATTAACCGAATATTGATATAGGATCGCAGAATATCTGTCTATATCTGGCACAATAGCCCGTAATTTTATTTATAGGAGTCCGAACGTGTTTAACAAAATTCGTACCCATTTGGTTAAAGAGGGGCCTCGTTTTTTACGTTACCCTTTACAAGTTACCCCATTTGCTTTGCAACGCGACATCTTAGAACAGTTTTTAAGTTGGCAGTTTCGTGAATCATTAGCTGAAGGTGATTTACACTTTTTAGAAGATAAGTGGCTAAAAGTTGAGATAAGAGACTTACATTTACAGTGGTTTATCAGTGTTCGTGATGATAAATTAGTGGTCAGTCGCTTAGAAAAAGAAGATGTCAGCTTTAGCGGAAATGCAAACGATCTTATTTTAATTGCTGCTCGCAAAGAAGATCCTGACACCTTATTTTTCCAACGTCGTCTACAAATTGAGGGTGATACAGAACTCGGGTTATATGTTAAGAACCTGATGGATGCAATTGAATTAGACTCAATGCCATCTGTGTTGCGTTTTGGTTTATTACAACTGGCTGAGTTTGTAAAAAGTGGGCTTCAAGAAGAAAAAGAAGACACTCTGCACAGCCATGAACTGAGCTCAACTTCATGCTAATACGTGTTGAAATTCCCGTTGATATTCCTGCAATTGATAACCTTTTACGCCAAGCGTTTCCGACAGGTGCTGAAGCTGATTTAGTCGGACATTTACGTGAAGAAGGGTTATTAACATTAGGCATGGTGGCAATTAGCGATAAGGGCCAATTGATTGGCTATATCGGTTTTACACCTGTTGATATTGATGGAAAAGATTGTCAGTGGGTAGGGCTTGCACCACTTGCTGTTGCACCTGATTTCCAAAACCAAGGTATTGGACGTCAACTGATTAATGAAGGGCTAGATAGCCTAAATGAATTTGGTTACGGTGCTGTTGTGGTGTTGGGGGAGCCTGAGTACTATCAAAAATCAGGTTTTATTCCAGCTAAGTCACAAGGCTTACATTGTAAATGGCCTGATACAGAAGATGCTTTTCAGCTTTATGCGTTAGAAAATGGCAATGTTGATGATATCCATGGTTTAGTCAACTATTCACCATTGTTTGATCAATTTAGCTAAATTTGTTTATCTTGTATTAAATACAGTGCAATGTCTGAAGGCTGGTCAATGATCAGCTTTTCTTTTTGCGTCTTTTTCAACTGTTTCAATTGGTATTCAAGTTGAGAAGCACGTTGTCTATTTCCTACCTGACAATAAAACTCCAGTAATAAAGGGCCTTTACCTTTCAGTGCTTTAGCACCAGTTCCATTCTGATGTTGTTGAAAACGCCTCTCAACATTTGTTGTGATCCCTGTATAAAGAGAACCGAGACGATTTCTAACAATATAGAGTGACCACATTGTCTCCGTCATCATTTTTTCCTTTTCGTGCTACTTTTGCTTTTGATAAATAATATTTCTTAATTTTTTAAGTGAGTAATTTATCGCTTTATTAAAATGAAATCTATTAGATATATCAATATGTTGTGAAATATTTGTGACAATAGATTCTATCATTAAAAAAATGACATTCAATTTTTTTGAAAATGAACAGCAATTATTGCTAATTTTAAAGTTAAACTAAAGCGCATAATATGATCCACATCACAGAGAGACACTCCGCGATACCTAGCAAAAATTAGAATTTATTTGGAGTTTATTATGAAAAAATCTACATTAATCGCTGCTACATTAGCTTTAAGTGCTATTTCATTCGGTTCAATCGCATCTGATAGCGTATCAAAAAGTCCTTCAGTGAATGGTGAGTATATCACAATCACAGGTAGCGATACTTTAGATGGTTTAACAACTAAGATTGCCCAAATCGCAAAAGATGAAGGTGCAAAAGGCTTTAAAGTTGTAGGTGCAACAGGTGATGATTACCTTACTGTAAATGCTGAAATTTATCGTTAATTTAAACTATTTCCGATAAATAACCTGTAATAAGAGACACGCGGTAAGACGCTCGTTTTGGTGATATAATTATCAACTAAACAGCGTCTCTTTTTGTATCTATACAGGTATGTTATGTCTTCTCTAGACTCGATCAAAATAATTAAACAATACATGAGCAATAACCATGTTTTTACCTTATGTACCACACGTTCATTGGGTGATATTTGGTGTGCTAATTGTTTTTATTGGTTTGATGAAAATCAGATGAGGCTTGTTTTTCTTTCTGAAAAGAAAACACGGCATGCTCAAATGATGCAGGAAAACTTATTAGTTGCAGGAAGTGTTAGTACGCAAGAAATTGCTGTCTCAGATTTACAAGGGATCCAATTTACTGGAACTGTTTCTTTACTGACAGGTAAGGACGACATCAACGCAAGAAAACAGTATTGTTTACGTTTTCCTGTCGCATTAGCCGCCATCCATGTGCCTTTATGGGAGCTACAATTGCAAGAAATTAAGATGGTGAATAATCAATTGGGTTTTGGTACTAAGCTCTATTGGCAACGTGATTAAACTGATTTTTTCTTAACTTTCTGCTATTCCCAAAAGTAATGGTTTTTCTGCTCCCATCCTTTTAAAGACATACATGAGGTATAGAAGGTTTTTCTGTCTTCTTGATTAATGTCTTCAACATAACTTTCTGTCATTGGGACACGTTCAGTGTAGGTTTTTTTATCCCCACAGTGGTCTTTATCGTCTTTACGACACGTTTTTTGTACATCACGATAGACTGTACGTTGTAGCACTTCTTTGCGAATAGGGTAGCGAGTATTGGCATCGAATTCACAAAGCATTTTAGCTTCCTGTAATGTGTAATCTGATGCACCTTTAGGTTCCCAAGTACTGCTACAACCCGAAAGTAAAATTATTGAAAACAAAGGAAAAAGTGCTAATTTCATATCAAATATCATCATAAAAAGAATAGTTAAGAGAGTTAATAATAAAACAAAACTAATCACTTTGACCATCTTTTTTGAAAATGATTCGCATTTGATAACAGGGGTGATTAAGTAAGTATTTGGATAACCCGCTACTGGATAAAATGTATATAACGACTAATATCGTAAGATTTAGTGAATTATATGATACTAATTAATGCTCCTTTTGTTACTTCATGGCAAAGTCTTTGGATACTATTATCTTCAGCCATGACTTTCAGATAATCAGTTATGAGGGTTTCACTTGCACATGCTATTGCAAAACAAGTGAGTCTTCTTTTCCATTCAGCATTGCAATCAGCAAGCATCATTTGACGACATTTAATTAAATTAAAATCTGTATAATTTAGAGGTTCTAATCTTCGGCGGTCGTATATATAGTTACAGGCCATTATTGACATTCTAGTATGTAACGCTTCATCCAAAAGGGCTTCGGACATTACATCCTGTAATTCCACTCTATTTATCGAATTTATTGGCGGACGTTTTATAATATCTTCACAGGCAGGAGTGACGACATCGCATTCTATATAGATTGTTTTTAGGTTATAAACACCCCATGCATAAGATAAGCAACGGCTTTTAATATCTTGAGATGCTTCTCTCCATGCATCATGGTTTCGAAATGGTAGCAACGATTCGCTAAAATCACTCTTTGACGATTCAAAAGCTAATTCAGAATAGTCAGCGTGTTTATTGTTTACTGCTGCGCGGTTTTTCCAGAGTGCAGAAAGTTTTTTCAGCATCAATGAAACATTTTCACTATCTGGTATTACAGAATCCTTCGTCATAATTAATTCCTTTTAAATATTAATTTCCTATTTATTTTCTACGCGAATAAAACTCATAAAAATGGCACCTATAAGTGCGAAAATAGAAGAAATTATTAACGTATATTCCCATTGGGCCTCATCTAATAATTTTCCATAGAAGACAGCAGATAGCGCACTACCCAGATAAAAGGCAAGTTGTCGTATGCTTGTAGATAAAAACATTCTCTCCTTGGCAAAGCCTGTAATTGCAAGAGTATCTAATAATGGCATTAGGCAATAGTTGAGGAACAGCCTAATAAAATAGAGTGAGGTGAAAATGATTAACGGCATATTATATGAGGCTAGATAGAGGCATAACGCAGTTAATATACCTACAATAATAATAGTTGGTTTTAGAGGGAAGTTTTTAACCAAAAGTGGGGCACATAATGCACCAATGATACTAACAATTTTATCCCCTCCCATTATTAAGGCAATTTCACTTACCTTTATAGAGTAAGCCTGGCTAATCACAATATTTACAAATCGAAAAATGAGAGTAACAGAGGCTCCTAGAAGTAGTGATGCAACGAATAGAGCGATGAAATTATTCCACTCCATATTGTTATCCCAAGTAAATTTTCTAACATCTCGTTCAGGTTCTGAGATATCTTGGATAGATTTCGCACGAAAATAAATCATTAGAAGAGAAACTATAAAAGATATAATGAGAAGCCCTTGGTAATTGGTTAATGCTGTTGCTGGAGAATAATAGGTTACTAAGCTGGTTGCTACTGAACCCATCATGTTGCGATAAGAAAGTGGCGTACAATAGGATCGAAATGTTTAATCCCTCCAAACATTGTTATATCCTTTATTTTATTTCTTAAATTGTAATTTTTATTAGTAGATGTTTTAATTTTAATTCTATTTAAATATATTAAATGCAGTTTAATTGGTTTTATTTTTATTGGTTTTTTTAATTGTTTTTACTTGAATTTATATGAGTGCTATTAATTAAATGTAAATAATGTAAATAATGTAAATAAGAAAAAAGCCCATTATAAAAATGGGCTTTTAGGTGTTACTCAAATGATGAAAGGTTTTTTTCTATCTCAGCATCTATTTCAGTATGCTGGAGATGTTTAGCACCAAGTTTCTTTTTCAATTCGGTGCCTAGCTTCACGAGTTGATCTCGATTCGCTTTAGATTGCTTTTTGCCCCATTTTTTTAAATGGTAGTTCAGTTCATGATCTTCAGAAAAGCTTACATATTTGTTATCACTTAAAGGCATACATCCTCCAGTTAATTCGATGTGTATTACTTCAACTTGTGGATCACCTGATTACTACTACCGCGCCATAGTAATGCGGGATCATAAAGTTCTTGTATGAACTTCCCATCAATCAGTACGTTAATATAGTTAACGACTTCTTGCTGCTCTGGGGTTAAGTCAGCCAGTAAGTAGCCAGTCCAAACCCAAATATCTTTCTCAGGGCATTCCGTTTTAACGCGTTTTACCAATTTAAATATAGCTGAAAGATTTTGAGGGTGTAAGGGATCGCCACCTGAAAGTGATAATCCTTGACGTTTAATACGAGTGTCTTGAAGATCAGCAATGATCTGGTCTTCCATTTCTTGGGTAAACGGTTTACCGGACGTTAATGACCACGTTGATTTGTTATAACAGCCTCGGCATTGGTGTATGCACCCTGAAACAAACAGGGTGCAACGTGTACCTTCACCATTAACAACATCAACAGGGTAATATTGATGGTAATTCACACTCTTAACCTAACTGACCATTTGCCAGATGTTTCACACGACGTTTAACTTCTTCTTGTTTGCCTGCATTAAATGGGCGTGAGTCTGGACTACCTAAATATCCACATACACGACGAATAACAGACACTCTTGCAGGGTTATGATTACCACAACGTGGGCAAGTAAATCCTTTGCTAGTACAAGAGAATTCGCCGGTATATCCACAATCGTAACATTCATCAATTGGGGTATTTGTGCCGTAGTAAGGAACACGGGTATAGCTATAATCCCACACATCCTCTAACGCTTTAAGGTTATGTTGTAAGTTTGGATATTCGCCATAGCAAATGAAACCACCATTTGCTAATGGAGGATAAGGTGCTTCAAAATCCAGTTTGTCGTATGGGTTTACTTTTTTCTCAACATCTAAGTGGAAGCTATTGGTGTAATAACCTTTATCTGTCACACCCGGCAAAATACCGAATTCAGCAGCATCTAAACGGCAAAAACGGTCACATAAGTTTTCACTTGGTGTGCTGTAAAGGCTAAAGCCATAACCTGTTTCTGCTTTCCATTGATCTGTTGCTTCACGTAGACGATTGATAATCGCCACCGCTTTTTCTCTTAAGGTTTCGTCGTCAAAAACGTGTGTTTGAGTACCAAACAGCGCATTAATGGTTTCATGAACACCGATATAACCAAGAGAAATTGAGGCTCTGCCATTTTTAAAGATTTCAGCCACGTTATCATCTGCTTTCAAGCGAACACCGCAAGCACCTTCCATATAAAGGATAGGGGCAACACGCGCTTTGACATTTTCTAAACGAGCAATACGTGTCATCAGTGCTTTTTTCGCTAATTCAAGGCGAGAGTCAAGCAGTGACCAGAATGTCGTTTCATCACCTTTTGCTTCAATAGCAATACGCGGTAGATTTAGGCTGATAACGCCTAAGTTATTACGACCCTCGTGGATCATCTCACCGTTTTCTTCATAAACACCTAAGAAGCTACGGCAACCCATTGGGGTTTTAAATGATCCCGTCACTTTCACAACTTGATCGTAATTTAAGATATCGGGATACATGCGTTTACTTGCACATTCAAGGGCAAGTTGTTTGATATCGTAATTAGGATCACCAAACTTATGGTTTAAGCCATCTTTAATGGCAAAAACGAGTTTAGGGAAAACGGCCGTTTTACGGTTTTTGCCTAAACCTGCCATACGGTTTTCAAGAATAGAGCGTTGAATTAAACGTGCTTCTTTTGATGTACCAAGACCAAAACCAAAGGTGACAAATGGGGTTTGTCCATTAGCGGTATGCAGTGTGTTAACTTCATACTCCAAAGATTGGAATGCGTCGTAACACTCTTTTTCAGTGCGTGCAGTTGCATAGGCTTCTTTGTCAGCAATCTGCCATTCTTCTGCCACTTTATAGTGTTTGTCATAACTTGATTTTACAAATGGCGCTAATACTTCATCGATACGATTTATCGTTGTACCACCATAAATATGGCTTGCCACTTGTGCGATAATTTGTGCAGTTACTGCTGTTGCTGTTGAAATAGATTTAGGGGGTTCTATTTCTGCATTTCCCATTTTAAAACCATTGTTTAACATGCCTTTAAGGTCAATTAGCATACAGTTAAACATAGGGAAAAACGGTGAATAATCGAGATCATGATAATGAATTTCACCACGCTCATGAGCGAGTACCACATCTCTTGGCAGGATATGCAATTTTGCGTAATGTTTAGCCACAATACCCGCAAGTAAATCACGCTGGGTAGGGATAACCTTACTGTCTTTATTCGCATTTTCATGAAGAATAGAGACATCACTTTGTTCGATAAGACCTCGGATTTCCTGAGTTAGTCTTCCACGTTGCTCACGAGCAACATCTCGGTCATGACGGTATTCAATATAGGCTCTGGCGACATCTTTATGTTCGCCAGCCATCAGCTGATTTTCTACGGCGTCTTGGATCTCACGGATATCGACATTCGAACGTCCTGCGAGAGATTGTGAAACGGATTGAGCGACGGATACGCAATAATCATCATCAGTGATCTCACAAGCTACGGCGGCTCTTTTGATAGCATCGCTGATGCGGGTTTGGTCAAAAGAGACTTTACATCCGTCTCGTTTTATCACTATGGTTTTCACAATCTTGCTCCTTAACTATTTATCCACAGGCTCAAATCCCATAAAAACAGGTGATGGCACAGCATTCAGGCTTATTGTGGATAAGATGTGTATAATTACTATATGTTGTAGTTCGGTATGTATTAAAGCACAATATATAGTAATTGAAAGGGAAATAATCGTCATTAAAACTGATCTACATCAAGGTATTTTTGCTACATCAGGTATCAAGAGGGATTGGTAGAATTGTAAATATGTGCCAAAAACAGAAGTGATAAATTATTCATCAAAAAGTGAGAACATAAAAAAAGCAAAGTGCTCATAAAGGAACCTTTGCTTTTTTATGGCTTACTATTGAAGCGAAATTAACGGATAGCGATAACTTCTATCTCTACTTTTGCATCTTTTGGCAAACGTGCAACTTCAACACAAGAGCGAGCAGGGAATGCAGCGTTATGCTCTTTGAAGAATGCTTCATAAGCAGCATTGATTGTACCGAAATCATTTAAATCTTTTACAAAAACAGTGGTTTTGATGATATTAGCAACAGTTAAACCCGCTTTTTCAATGATTGCTTTTACGTTTTCTAAAGATTGACGAGCTTGTTCTGCTGCATTATCAGAAACAAATTCACCGGTTGCAGGATCAACAGGTAATTGACCTGAAGTGATCACTAAGTTACCTAAATCAACACCTTGTACATAAGGGCCGATCGCTGCTGGGGCTTTATCGGTATTAATTTCGTAAGACATGTAGAACTCCTGTTTTTATAAGATTAACGCTAACATTCGATTAGTGTGGCGCTATTATAGCCAGTGCTTTAGGTTAGCAATATGACAGATGTCAGGCTTTATCATAAAGTCTGCAATTATAAAAAGAAAACGAACTCATGTAATTACTTCATTTTAATATGTGTTTTTACCTGAATAAATGGGCATTTTAGAGAAAAATTTTTCATAAAAATGAATTACATGTAAATTTCATTTTTCAAAAATATCCCATTTATGCTTTTAGAGAGGAATTATTCTTTTTTGCTTAAAAAGTTTATGTCTTTTTGAAAAAGTGTATCTATAAATAATCACAATAAAGAAGATATTATTTTGATAGATGACTGTTTTAGATTGCAACTATTAATATTTAATAAAAAACAACAAATTATCTATGTTAAAGGACAGATTTGATATAATCTTTGGTAAGTGAATATAGGCTGGAGTATTTGATTGATTTAGAGAAAAGAAGGTGTTTATGAAAATAGCTAAAATAGCGTTAACTAATTTTCGTTGTTTTGAATATCTTGAGACAACCTTTGATCCTCGTTTAACTGTACTTATTGCTCGTAATGGTGCAGGAAAGTCAACATTACTCGATGCTATAGCTCTTTCTCTAGGTTCTTTTTTAACACGCCTACCCAAAGTAAAAGGATTGAGTTTTAAAAAAACAGATTTTCGGGTTAATAATGAAGGATTACATCCTCCTTTTATGCGTATCCGTTGTGAAAGTACAAATGGTATAATTTGGGATAGAACTGAGCGAAGAGATAAAGCTAAAAAGACGTTAAAGGCTATTCCTGTAGGCGTTGGTCTCAAAGCATTAAATGAACATGTTGATAAATATATCAATGCACATAATGAAGAAGCACCATACACTCTACCTATTTTTATCTATTATGGAACAGGGCGAGGTGTATTTGATATACCATTACGGAAAAGGGCTTTCAATAAACATTTTTCAAGATTTGAAGCGTTTGATGGCTCGTTAGAAAGTCGAACTAATTTTAAGCGTTTTGTACAGTATTTTTATCAATTAGAAGAAAAAGAATCAAGGTTACAAAAACAAAAGCGCTCTTTTGATATTGAATTGCCTGAGCTTAGTGCGATACGATTAGCAATACAAAAGCTCCTTCCTCAATTCAGTAATATACGATCCGCGGAACCCGCAGGCATTATGGTCGATTGGGAGAAAACGGAAGGTGGGGAAAAGGTTATTCAACCATTAAGAATTGAGCAACTCAGTGATGGTTATCGTACAACGTTAGCAATGGTGATGGATATAGCTACTCGGATTGCTGAGGCAAACCCTTTTTCTGAAGATCCTTTAGAAACCGAGGGGGTCATTCTTATCGATGAGGTCGACTTACATTTACATCCGGAATGGCAACGCGAGTTTTTACCTCGTTTAGTCAATGTTTTTCCGAATATTCAATTTATTGTTTCGACACATTCTCCTTTTATTATTCAATCCGTTAAAAATGGAAAATTAATTGATTTGGATAAAGAAGATGTATCAGGTGGTGCATCGTTAGATCAAGAACTGAGTATTGAAGATATTGCAGAAGATATCATGGGAATGGAAAACGTTCAGCGCAGTGCTTTATTTAATGAACAAGTTGAAATATCAGATAAGTATTATAGATTACTTAAACAAGGAAAATCGCTGGATGATGCTGAAGTTCAACGTGTTTCCCAGCAGCTGGATGAGATAGAGTCTTTGTTTGGTGATAACCCTGCGTGGGTTGCATTAATGCGGGCTGAAAGAAGAAAGAGCGAGAAGAAATAAATATGCGCCCTATATCTCGCCCTCAATATACAGGAAACACCATAACTCAATATAAGAGTTATTTGTCTTATTTGATTGATGCATATGGAAATTATTGTTCGTATTGTGAACGAACTGATAAAGTGGATGTGGAGCATATTGTACCTACATCACATAATGCAGATCTTGAACTTGAGTGGTCGAACCTGATTTTAGGTTGTCCTCGTTGTAATAGAGATTTTAAAAGAAATAAAAATGAATCAAGAGCGGGTTATATTTGGCCTGATACACATAATACATACCACTTACTTCAATATCATACGGATGGCAGAGTAGAACCTATATCCAATCTGTCTGAAGCACTGAAAAGTCAGGTACAGAATACTCTTGATCTTGTTTGCTTGGATGATTCAGGACAACCTCAAAAACCTTTATGTCTTGGGCGAAGGAATGCTTTTCAAATGGCGAATATAATTAAAGATAATTATATTCGTGAAAATCAAACGTTAGATGAAGTTTGTATTTTTGCTAAAGGTAACTATTGGTCTGTATGGTATACCGTATTTTATAGTATACCTGAGGTAAAAACAGCGTTAGAAAATCTATTGCCGAATACTGATATTCAGCGAGTATAAATCTATTTATTATCACAACAGCCTACCCTAATAAGAGTAGGCTGCAGTTATTATATCAGCGAATAACCGCGTGGCGTTCGAACTCTTTTTCACAGTACTTGCAGGTTAATACAACATCTGAGGCCAGTTTTTTGACACGGAAACTACTTTGTACTGGCTCGTTATGGCTAATACAGTTGCTATTAGGGCAAGGCACCACATCTTCAAGTAATTCTGGCAAGCTTAACGCCATCTTATTAACGACTTGATAATCATCGATAATATTTACAGTTGCTTGAGGCGCATACATTGCTAAACGGTTTGCTTGCTCAGAGGTTAAAAAGACATTTTCGATTTTAATTAAGTCTTTTTTACCTAAATTTTCTGAAGGTAAATTAAAACCCACAGTTATTCTTTCATCTGTTTCTGTTAAGCGAAATAGTGAAAGAATTTTAAAGCCCACCTGCGCTGGAATATGATCAATAACAGTCCCACGTTTGATAGCTTCAACTTTTAGTTTGTGATCATGTGTCATGGTGTGCTCCTTATTAAAGAACTAAGTTTTTATTCAGAACTAAGGCAAGTAATGCCTGACGTGCGTAGATACCGTTGCCTGCTTGTTGGAAATAATAAGCGTAAGGTGTTTTATCTACATCTGTCGTGATTTCATCAATACGAGGAAGTGGGTGTAGGATCTTGAGGTTATCTTTCACATTCACAAGATCTGCACTGGTTAAGATAAATTGTGCTTTTACATTCGCATATTCAGATGGATCTAAACGCTCTTTCTGTACGCGGGTCATATAGAGAATATCTAGCTCTGGCATGACTTCATCTACTGTTTCATGTTGACTATATTCAACACCATTTTCTTCCAGTAAGTGAAGAATATGCTCTGGCATTGCGAGTACTTTAGGGGCGATAAAATAGAGATGATTGCCTTTAAATTTCGCTAATGCTTGTGCCAGAGAATGCACTGTTCTGCCATATTTTAAGTCACCGACCATTGCGATATTGAGATTATCTAAACGACCCTGTGTCTCTTGAATGGTAAATAAATCCAGTAAAGTCTGTGTTGGATGTTGATTTGCGCCATCACCCGCATTGAGTACTGGAATATCGCCAGCAAATTCAGAAGCTAAACGCGCCGCACCTTCTTGAGGATGGCGAATAACAATGGCATCAGCATAAGTGCGAAGAACCGAAATGGTATCCGCTAAAGTTTCACCTTTTTTACCCAGTGAAGTGTTGCTTCCATCAGAAAAACCGACAACAGATGCGCCTAGGCGATGAATCGCAGTTTCAAATGATAAGCGAGTGCGTGTTGATGCTTCAAAAAAGCAGCTCGCAATCACTTTGTCTTTCAACAATTCGTTATTAGGTTGCTGTTTTAGTTTATTAGCAACATGAAGAACAGACTCCAAATCTTCCCTGTCCAGATCATTGATGGAGATAATATGCTTTTGGTAGAGCGGATTAGTCATTAGAGTTCTCCTTTAGCGATGAATTGTGCGATAGATGGTTTTTTATAGGCCAAAAAAAACCCCTCAATAAGAGGGGTTTTAAAAAATTGGGCTATTGGAAAAAAGAGAATGCGCTTGCGACCGGTTAAGGTGCTTGTTTTTGTTACAAATTGGAATAGGCGCTGTTTCATCTTTCCTCCTGACAAATTGTGGCGCATTATACGCATCTTGGCGTTGCACGCAAGCGTTTGCTTTTATTTTTTGCAAAAAAATTTTTTTTAATTTAAAAATCAATAAGCTTGAGATAAAACGAAGAAAACACCTATTTTTTGATAAATAAAAAATAGGTGTTTTGCATGATTATGTATTTTAGAAAGAATTTGCAAGTGTAGCGACCATCACCGCTTTTATGGTGTGAAGACGGTTCTCTGCTTCATCAAACACAATACTGTGTTTTGATTCAAAAACCTCATCAGTGACTTCAAAACCACCATATAGGCTAAATTCTTCAGCTAATGCTTTACCCATCGTTGTTTCTTCATCATGAAAAGCGGGTAAACAGTGAAGAAATTTAACGTCTGGATTTCCGGTTAATTTTATAACATTCATATTGACCTGATAAGGCTTGAGTAAAGCAATACGCTCTTTCCAAACCTCTTTCGGTTCGCCCATAGAAACCCACACATCAGTGTAAAGAAAATCAGCATTTTTAACGCCTTCAGCGACATTTTCAGTTAGCGTGATGTTTCCGCCATTTTTCTTGGCAATATCTTGGCATTGAGCAACTAAACTTGCTTCAGGCCAACATGCTTTAGGTGCAACTAAACGTAAATCCATACCTGTTAATGCAGCCGCTTCCAGCATGGTATTTCCCATGTTATTACGAGCGTCACCAAGGTAAGCAAAGACCGTTTCAGATAACGGCTTAGCTTGGTGTTCAGTGATAGTCAGTAAATCTGCTAATAGCTGTGTTGGGTGAAATTCATTGGTTAAACCATTCCAAACAGGCACACCAGAATATTGTGCAAGTGCATCTACCGTTTTTTGTCCGTAACCCCGATACTGAATGCCATCATACATACGGCCTAATACTCGAGCGGTATCTTTGATCGATTCTTTATGCCCAATTTGGCTTCCTCCCCCTAAATAAGTCACTCTTGCACCTTGATCAAATGCAGCAACTTCAAACGCACAACGGGTACGTGTTGAGTCTTTTTCAAAAATCAATGCGATATTTTTTCCAGTGAGATATTGAGTTTCTTGACCTGATTTTTTGGCTTTTTTCAATTGTGCTGACAGTGTAAGCAGTTGCTGAATTTCCGCAGGTGAAAAATCAAGTAAACGTAAGAATGATTTTTGATAGAAAGGGTTCATAGAGTGATATCCTATTATTGAATTTATATTCAATTTATATCAATAAATATTCATCATCAACCCCTAAGGGAAAACTTTTAATTTAAACAGTATGCGATAAGGGCATCATATTAAGTATGGAGTGTTGATCCTGCCTGTGGGAGAATGAACAAGATACCTTTTCAGACTATTGCGGAGCATGATTATGGCGGACAGCAAAGAGTTAGCAGAACAACGTGAAGAAACACGTCTTATTATTGAAGAATTACTGGAAGATGGCAGTGATCCTGATGCACTGTATGCCATTGAGCACCATATTTCTTGTGAAAATTTTGAAACACTAGAAAAAGCAGCTGTTGAAGTCTTTAAGTTAGGTTACGAAGTGACTGAGCCTGAGGAAATCGAAGTCGAATCAGGTGAGATCCTAGTTTGTTTTGATGCTGTGAGTGAGAGTGGTTTGAATGCTGAACTTATTGATGCCCAAGTTGAGCAATTAATGAATTTAGCTGAAAAAATGGGTGTCTATTACGATGGTTGGGGTACTTATTTTGAAGATCCTGACGCAGAGTATGATGATGAAGAAGGTGAAGACGAAGACGACGACGAAGAGTCTGATAAGTCATCACGTTTACATTAATTTTTGCTAAATGTTGTCCTTTTGTACCTGATTTATCAGTGCAATATAGCACCAGCCACAAAATTATTGCTTTGTGACTGGTGTTATTATTTTTAAGGTAACGTCATTAATTCATTACACCAAATTTACCATTGTCATAATCATCAAAAGCTTGTTGTAACTCTTCTTGCGTATTCATCACAAAAGGTCCTTGCCCTGCAATTGGCTCATTAATCGGCTCACCTGTTAGAATTAAAACAAGAGTGTCACCCATTGATTCTAATGTCAGTGTATCGCCATGATTATCTAATATCACCATATCGTGTTGACGTGCAATTTCACTGTCATTGATATGTACGGCACCTTTTACTACAAACAGCATTGCATTATGGCCTTCGGGAATACTGTAATGTGAAATACCTGCGCGATTTAAATGCAGATCCCACACATTCAACGGTGAATAGGTCATTGCCACACCTTGTGTATTGGCATAATTACCTGCAATCACTCTGACATAACCTTGGTTATTAGGTAATTCAACATGAGGGATATCCTCTGCTTTTAGCGCCTGATAACGAGGCTGTGTCATTTTGTACGCTGTTGGCAGATTCACCCAAAGTTGCACCATTTCCAATACACCGCCTTCTTTGGTCATTTTTTCAGAGTGATACTCTTTATGTAAAATGCCAGAAGCAGCAGTCATCCATTGCACGTCACCTGCACCGATAGTGCCTGCATGACCTTTAGAGTCATGATGAGAAACTTCGCCTTGATAAGCGATTGTTACGGTTTCAAATCCACGATGAGGATGTGCTCCTACACCACGGGCATTGGTAACAGGTTTAAACAGTGTTGGCTCGGCATAATCCATCAGCAGAAACGGGCTATGTTTCTCACCATTTTCCTGATAGGAAAATAAGGTGCTGACTGGAAAGCCATTACCTACCCAGTGTGAATTTGGCGCCGAATAAATATGATTAATCTGTCTGATAGTCATGATTGTTCTCCGAGTTAAGGAAAGAAATCGCAATAACCAAGACACAGAAGGAGGTAATACAGATTATTGCGATCCCTTAATGAAGTAGATCATAAAGTGTTCGCACGATGAACAAAATAGAGGGAATTTGTTGATGGTATTCAAAAAAAATGAATAACTTTAATAGATAGAAATAAAATAAAAGAGATGTAATAAAGAGAATAGAAATAATAAGTTATCTATATTTAAATAATTAATAAAATAGTTTTTATTGTGATGGGGTTAATTATTGTTATTTATTTTTAGGAAGTGAAATATAAAAAACTACACTCTTTCTTAGCAACAATAAGTCAGAATGTAGTTTATTAATACGTTTATTTCTTAAATCTTATTTGCTTGTGTCGCCACAACCGCCAATGATTTTAGAAATAGAAACTGCTGGGTGCAGTAAGTAGTCATAGTTACAGTCTTTTTCTTTATTGTATACGCTACCAGTACAACCAGTCATTACGGTAATTACAGAAGCAATAAGTGCAATTTTAACAAAGTTTTTCATGAAAAAATTCCTTTTAAATTTTAGAGTTATAAAAGCCAATGCATGACTTTATCTGCATAAAGATATTAAATTAGCGATAAATAGCAATATAAAAAAATCTCTTTTTTTAAATATAAAATAAGATAAATAATATTTTATTTAAGAAGAGAAATATCATTATCTAGAGTGAAATGAAAAATAATTTAAACTTGTAAATTTTAATAAAATTTAAGATAAGAAATTCATTAATAATATTTTGATAATAATCAATTAAGAAATTAATTGTGAAAACAAGCATAGAAATATACTGTATTTATATCATTTTGATAAATAGGATTTGTGTTAATAGGTGCTGTTTTGCTAATAAAAACCCGCATAAAAAATGCGGGTAAAGTAGAACTTATTTTATTTATTGTATTACGTAGGGAACAGCAAGAACGCTTAAAGTGGTTTTACCATACGGATCTCACAATCACTATGCCCTGTGTTGCCTAATGCTTCATCAATAAATTCGAATCCTAGTTTTTCGTATAAACCGACAGCCGCTTTTAAGATATCTGTGGTTTCTAAATAGCAACGGCTAAAGCCTTGCTCTTTACCAAATTCAAGAGATTGTAGAACGATTTTTTTCGCAATACCTTTGCCTCGTAGTTTGGACGAAAGGTACATTTTTTGTAATTCACAAGTATTGCCATCACCTCCAGCAAGTGGCGAGACACCACCACCACCAACAATTTCTCCCTCCATTTCAACAACCCAGTAAGCACTGCGTGGCTGATGATAAACTTCATAGAGGGTGTCTAAAATTGGATCGGCAACCGCAAAGCCTTTATCGGCAGTTAAACCGTGCTCTGCTGAGACTTCACGAATAACGTGTGCAATACCTGCGTTGTCTTTTTCTTCAATTGCTCGGATAACAATACTTGAGGTTATAGTTTGGGTTGCAGTCATAGTTGCACTCATCGTTTTCACTTATTAGTAGAATATTTTTTGATTAATTATTGAGAGAGCACCGGAAAGGAACTTCTTCATTGAAAGTAGCGCGGATGGCTACAAAAACTATCTTAATTGATTAAGCATGTTTGTAAACCGTTAGCCCTTTTTCTTTGCTTACTTATACGCCTTATTGCTAGCGTTATATTTTAGTGATTGATTAAGTTTAAGCGAAAATAAGGGGAGGAAATGCATATTAACGAGAATAGAACCGAGAATAATAAGATATGGAGTGAAAAATGGTTTTATTTTTGACTGAAAGAGGCTAAGTAAAAACCCGCAATAAAACGCGGGTTTTCATTATTGATCTCAGTATCTTTAAAGCAATAGTGCTTATAAAGAGGCAATAGAGATTTTCTGTGCGATTAGCTTTTCTTTTGCACTTAAGCATGTTGCTAAGCGTTCACGCTCTTTAGCAACAACCGCTTCTGGTGCACGGCTAACAAAGCCATCGTTAGATAATTTGCTGTCTAAAGTTGTGATATCTTTCTCTACTTTTTCAAGCTCTTTATCTAAACGTGCAAGCTCTGCATCTTTATCGATAAAGCCTGCCATTGGGATCAGCAATTCTGCACCGTTAACCAGTTTATTAACTGATAATGGCGCTTCTTCGCCTTCTGCTAATGGACGGATATCGGCTAAACGACCCATTGCTTTTAAGAAACCAATATTGTCACTAACGCGGCGTTTAGCATTGTCATCGGCACCACGTAAGATAACGTCAAGTGGTTTACCCGGAGCAATATTCATTTCAGCACGGATATTACGAACCGCAACGATAACTTCTTTGATCCACTCAAGATCGTTAAGCGCTTGTTCATCCACCAGCGAAGCATCGAACTCAGGGAAAGCTTGTAGCATGATGGTTTCACCTTCAATGCCTTTCACTTCCTTCACTCGTTGCCAAATTGTCTCTGTGATAAATGGAATAATTGGATGAGCAAGGCGCAGTAAGCCTTCTAACACTTCGATCAGTGTATGACGTGCTGCGCGTTTTTGAGCATCATTACCTTTGTGTACCGCAGGTTTTGATAGCTCAAGATACCAGTCACAGAATTGGTTCCAAGTGAATTCATATAAAATACCAGCAGCGATATCGAAACGATAGTTGTCTAACGCTTCACGATAGGCTTTAACGGTATTGTTAAATTCAGCTAAGATCCAGCGGTCAGCCAGTGAGAATGTCATCTCACCACCTTGATAGCCACAATCTTGTTCTTCTGTATTCATCAGAACAAAGCGGCTGGCGTTCCACAGCTTGTTACAGAAGTTACGGTAACCAGATAGACGTTTCATATCCCAGTTAATATCGCGGCCCGTAGAGGCTAACGCGGCTAAGGTAAAGCGCAGGGCATCTGTACCGTGTGCTTCAATACCTTCTGGGAACTCTTTGCTAGTACGTTTAGCAATTTTTTCAGCCATTTGTGGCTGCATCATATTACCAGTACGTTTTTCTAACAGGTTCTCTAATGAAATACCGTCGATCATATCCAGAGGATCAAGTACGTTACCTTTGGATTTTGACATCTTCTGGCCTTCTTCATCACGAATAAGACCTGTCATGTAAACCGTATTAAATGGTACTTGCGGTTTACCGTCTTCGTCTTTGATAAAGTGCATGGTCATCATGATCATGCGAGCGATCCAGAAGAATATAATATCGAATCCACTGACTAAGACATTCGTTGGATGGAATGTTTTCAGTGCTTCAGTATTTTCAGGCCAACCTAATGTTGAGAATGTCCATAGTGCAGATGAGAACCATGTATCCAGTACGTCATCATCTTGGCGTAATGCAACATCAGCTGCGATATTGTTTTCACGACGAACTTCTTCTTCGTCACGACCAACATAAACGTTGCCTTGGTTGTCATACCAAGCAGGGATACGGTGACCCCACCACAGTTGACGAGAAATACACCAATCTTGGATATCATTCATCCATGAGAAGTACATGTTTTCGTACTGTTTTGGTACAAATTGGATATCACCATTTTTAACTGCTTCAACAGCGGGTTTCGCTAAAGGTGCGGCGCGAACATACCATTGGTCTGTTAATAATGGCTCGATAACTACACCACCACGGTCACCGTAAGGTACGGTTAAATCGTGAGGTTTGATCTCTTCTAATAAACCTAGACGTTCAAATTCAGCGACTATTGTTTTACGTGCCGCAAAGCGTTCCATACCTTGGTAGGCTTCTGGAATTTCAGTGCTGTAAACATCAGACTCAACACCATTGGTATCTAAGACTTCTGCGCTAACACGGATATTGCCATCAAAGTCCATGATATTAATCATTGGTAATTGATGACGACGTCCAACTTCATAGTCATTAAAGTCGTGAGCAGGCGTGATTTTTACGCAACCTGTACCTTTTTCCATATCAGCGTGTTCGTCCGCTAAAATAGGAATACGACGGTTAACGATTGGTAGAATAATTTCTTTACCAATTAAATCTTTATAGCGAGGATCTTCTGGGTTAACAGCAACACCGGTATCACCTAACATGGTTTCAGGACGTGTTGTTGCAACAATGAGGTAATCTTTACCTTCAGCGGTTTTCGCCCCATCAGCTAAAGGATAACGCAGATGCCACATAGATCCTTTAACTTCACGGTTTTCAACTTCAAGGTCAGAAATCGCGGTGTGTAATTTAGGATCCCAGTTTACAAGACGTTTGCCTCGGTAGATAAGATCTTCTTTATGTAAGCGAACAAAAGCTTCTTTAACTGCTTTAGATAATCCTTCATCCATTGTGAAACGTTCACGTTCCCAATCAACAGAGTTACCTAAACGACGCATTTGGTTAGAAATGTTACCACCTGATTCTGCTTTCCATTCCCAAATTTTGTCGATAAATGCATCACGACCATAGTCATGACGATTTTTACCTTCTTCAGCAGCAATTTTACGCTCAACAACCATTTGAGTTGCGATACCCGCATGGTCAGTACCTGACTGCCATAAGGTGTTTTTACCTTGCATGCGCTGATAACGGATCATGGTATCCATAATGGTCTGCTGGAAAGCATGACCCATATGTAGGCTACCTGTGACGTTTGGCGGTGGGATCACGATACAGAAGCTTTCTTTTGTTGTATCGCCATTGGCTTTGAAATAGCCATTTTTTTCCCAATGCTGATACAGAGGTTGTTCAATCTCTGCTGGATTATATGTTGTGTCGAGCGATGGCTCTTTCGGTGCGGATTTATTTTCCATATTCTTTACGTATTCAATAGGTTGGCGGCGTAGCCATTGTCAAAGTAAAGCCGACGCTACGATAAATTTTATATCGTTCACGCGCCAACTGTTTCAATTGTTCATCAATAGGTACAAAGTCTATCACTTCATGGAAAGCTGTGGCAAAGTCTACGAATTGCGATTGCAAATTAATCAAGAGATCACGAGGTGCATTACCACGTTTTCCAGGCCAACATAATTCAACAGGAGAGCCATAACGAGGGCCTTCACCTGCAAGATTATGAGGAACAAACTGATGAGGTTCTCTTGTCCATAATGCCTCATCAAGCAATTCAGCCTGAGCTTGAGACTCACAAACCAACAAAATACGTTTGCCTAATCGCCAATGTTCAGCGGTAAGTTGACAGGCAAGCCACTCATGAGCCTGTAAATCATCGTGTATTGATGGGTGTTCCATTAAATAAAACGTGGCGTTTTTCATGATATCCCGATAACAGAAGGGTATTGCGTTGCAATACCCTTCTTGGAGTCTGCTCTATTTACCATAATAATAGGGTAATACCTTAACCCTGATAATTATGCGGTATTACTCGTCGCTATTCAAACCCGCGCGATTAAGTAAGAACTGAGACAATAAAGAAACAGGACGGCCTGTCGCGCCTTTTGCTTTACCAGAACGCCATGCTGTACCTGCAATATCCAAGTGAGCCCAGTTATATTTAGTCGCAAAACGCGCTAAGAAACAACCCGCAGTAATTGCGCCACCTAAACGGCCACCCGTATTTGCTAAATCAGCAAAATTAGATTCGATTTGTTCATAGAACTCATCGCCTAATGGTAAACGCCAAGCGCGGTCACCGGCTTGCTCTGATGCATTCATTAATTCATGTGCTAATGGATTATGATTAGACATTAATCCGCTGTAGTGATGTCCTAAAGCCACCATACAAGCACCTGTTAATGTCGCGATATCGACAACTAATTCAGGCTCAAAGCGCTCAACATAAGTTAACGTATCACACAGCACTAAACGACCTTCAGCATCAGTGTTTAATACTTCAACAGTTTGTCCTGACATGGTTGTTAAAATATCACCTGGGCGATACGCTTTTCCACCCGGCATGTTTTCACAACCCGCAAGTACACCAATGACATTGATTGGTAATTGGAGTTCAGCAACAACACGCATCACACCATAAACTGTTGCAGCACCACACATGTCGTATTTCATCTCATCCATGCCATCAGCAGGCTTGATAGAAATACCACCCGAGTCAAATGTCAGCCCTTTACCTACTAATACAATTGGACGCACTTGCGGATCTTTATTGCCTTTATATTCGATAATCGACATTAAAGATTCATTTTGAGAGCCTTGTCCTACCGCAAGATAAGCATTCATATTTAGCTCTTTCATTTGTTCTTCGCCAATAACACGCGTAGAAACATTTGAAGATGAGTCTGCTAATTGACGAGCTTGAGATGCTAAATAAGCGGCATTACAGATATTTGGTGGCATGTTAGCTAAATCTTTACATGCTTTAATACCTGATGCGATGGCTAAACCGTGTGCAATTGCGCGTTCACCACTTGGCAGTTCACGACGAGTAGGTACATTAAAGACCATCTTACGTAATGGACGACGTAATTCTGTCTTATTGCTTTTCAGTTGATCAAAGGTATAGAGGCAGTCTTTTGCAGTCTCAACCGCTTGACGCACTTTCCAGTAATTATTACGACCTTTAACATGTAACTCAGTCAGAAAGCATACGGCTTCCATAGAGCCAGTCTCATTGAGTGTGTTAATGGTTTTTTGAATGATCTGTTTATACTGGCGTTCATCCAATTCACGCTCTTTACCGCAACCAATCAGTAAAACGCGCTCAGAGAGAACATTTGGTACATGATGTAACAGCAATGATTGTCCTACTTTGCCTTCCAGTTCACCTCTGCGTAACAGGGCGCTGATATAGCCATCACTGATTTTATCAAGTTGCTCCGCGATCGGAGATAAACGACGAGGCTCAAACACCCCCACGATAATACAAGCGCTGCGTTGTTTCTCTGGGCTGCCGCTTTTTACATTAAACTCCATGCGTTCTCCTGAATATTAAAGACAAAAACGGAAAGTATCGTTTAGAATAGTGATCCGCATTAATCTACCCCATAGAAAGTTTACTTTTTATGTTAAGCTAAATGCATTAATTGAACACAACTAATTTAGCTAACTTATAAGCTTGTTCTTATTGGGAACCTGTTTATAGCATGTTTTGATATCATTTGGGCTGCAAGAATGTCTAACTGAGATGCACAAATGATAGATATACAACGAAGTTAGCGATTTTCCTGCAAAAAGACAAGTTTTCACAGGCATAACTAGCGTGATTATAATTCGATATTTAGCTCGGGAAACCCTTAAAAGTCAGATAGCCATCTTATTTATTCTGATGCTTATCTTCTTTAGCCAGAAATTGGTTGAAATTTTAGGGGCTGCTGTTGAAGGTAACATTCCTACAAACCTCGTGATTTCTCTGCTGTGGCTGGGAATTCCTGAGATGGCACAGCTTATTCTTCCATTAAGCCTTTTTCTTGGGCTTCTGATGACTTACAGCAAACTTTATGTTGAAAGTGAGATAACCGTCATGAGTGCGTGTGGAATAGGTAAGAAAGCATTAGTACAAGCTGCACTGTTGCTCTCATTACTGACCAGCGCATTAGCCGCAGGAAATGTCATTTGGCTTATTCCTTGGTCTTCGGTGCATCAAGAGCAAGTCCTTGAGGATGCTAAAGCAAACCCAAGTTTAGCGGCATTGATGGAAGGGCAATTTAAAATGTCCAGCGACCGCAATATGGTGCTTTATCTGGGTAGTGTAAAAGGAAATCAATTCCAAGATGTGTTCCTTGCACAACTGCGTCCAACGCAAGATCAGCGTCCTTCTGTCGTGGTGGCAGATAAAGGCTATACCAAAGAATTACCTAACGGGAATCAGATAGTCGTATTAAGTGAGGGAACTCGCTATGAAGGTACGGCTGTGCTACGTGATTTTCGTATTACCGATTTTAATGACTACCAAGCTGTTATCGGGCACCGTGAATCGACCATTAGCAGTAATCGTGTAGAACAAAAAACGATGACTGAACTTTGGCATTCGAATGAAACAGAGTCTATCGCTGAATTCCATTGGCGCTTAACCTTGATTTTCTCTGTTGTCATTATGGCGGTGATGGTTGTGCCTTTAAGTGAGGTAAACCCACGTCAAGGTCGCGTATTAAGTATGCTACCTGCCATGCTGCTTTATCTGGTGTTCTTCTTACTACAAAGTTCATTGCACTCTAATGGTGAAAAAGGAAAGCTGGATCCCCTCATTGCAATGTGGAGTGTTAATGGTATTTATCTTGCCTTGGCTATCTTATTGAATGTTTGGGATACCTTGCCTATGCGTAAATTCCGTGCTCGCTTTAAGAAAGGAGTTGCCTGATGTTTGGTGTATTAGATAGATATATCGGGCGTACTATTTTACAGTCAATTTTGATGACACTCTTTTTGCTGGTTTCACTATCCGGCATTATCAAATTTGTCGATCAACTTCGTAAAGTAGGGCAAGGCGATTTCACCACGTTGGATGCGGGTATTTACGCCATTTTAAATATCCTTAAAGATGTGCAGATTTTCTTTCCTATGGCTGCCTTATTGGGTGCGTTATTAGGATTAGGTGCATTAGCAACGCGTAGTGAGTTGGTGGTGATGCAAGCATCAGGATTTACCCGCTTGCAAATTGCTGGCTCTGTGATGAAAACCGCTATTCCATTAGTCCTGTTAACCGTACTAATTGGTGAATGGGGCGCACCACAAGGTGAACAATATGCACGTAACTATCGTGCCGAAAAAATCATGGGCAACTCTTTAGTTTCGACTAACCGTGGTATGTGGGCTAAAGATGGCAACCAATTTATTCATATCAACCGAATAAAAAGCCAAAATGAGATGCAAGGCATCACACTCTATGATTTTAATAATGATAGAAAGCTAGAAACGGTACGTTATGCATCAAGTGCAACCTACGATGTGAATCAAAAGACGTGGATGTTGAAGCAAGTTGAGCTATCAGATTTAACTGATCCACAAAAAATCACAGGTAAAAAACAGGTATCACTTGAATGGCCAACACGACTAACGCCAGAAAAATTAAGCGTTGTGGCGTTGGATCCAGATGCATTATCGATCAGCGGGCTTTATCAGTACGTTAAATATCTAAAACAGAGTGGGCAAGAGTCAGCAAACTATGAGCTGAATTTCTGGAAAAAAATCTTTGCTCCAATCTCTGTTGCAGTAATGATGTTAATGGCATTGTCATTTATTTTTGGACCATTACGTACTGTACCAATGGGATTAAGAGTCTTAACGGGTATCTCTTTTGGTTTCTTATTCTATATCGTCAACGAAGTTTCAGGGCGATTAAGTTTGGTTTATGGCATACCTGCAGTGATTGCAGCATTAGTACCGGGAATACTCTTTCTAACGTTGAGTTTATGGTTATTGATGAAGCGTAATCGCTAAATAAATGTCAGCAAAAAAATAAAAAGCGCCGAAAGGCGCTTTTTTTATCATTATTAAGTATGCAATTACTGATAAAAATCTTTTGCTAGTGCACGGACAAGAGCATTAGTACCCTGAGTCACTTCACTAAATTTAGTGCCGTTAGGTTTACGGGTGATCACCACGAATACACCGATATTTAATTCAGGAATGGTTGCCATATAAGTATTAAACCCACCGCCACCACCTGTTTTTTGGTAAATCGCCGGAATACCATTGGCGGGAGCCATATAAACCCAGCCTAAACCCACGCCATCAGCACGACCCGCTACATCCATCCCTTCTATTGATGAGAGTCGATTACGAGGAAAATAGACAGATTGCTCTTTACTTGCTGTTGCCTTTCGCATGGCATTATGAGAAGTCAAAAAGCCTTGCATCCAACGTTGCATATCGGCAGGCGTTGAGTACACACCTCCACTTCCGGCTGCTGCAATAGTGTCAGAGCATGGGCTTGGTTTATATCCTACTAATAGTCGTTGGCATTGTGCAGGCGTTGGCGTCAACGTGGTATTAGTCATGCCTGCTGGCTGAGTGACATACTGTTGTAAAAGTTGAGGATAACTTTTACCTGATGCTTTTACCAAGGCATCCGCTAATAGATCGTAAGCTAAGTTTGAATAAGCCGCTTGATCCCCTGCGGTGGATGTCAATGTCGCTTTTTTCAACCAGTTCCAGCGGTCGTCATGCGTTGGCCATATAAAAACAGGTCTTCCCCATTTTCCACCGGGTTGTTCTCGAGGAAAGCCACTAGTATGGCTAGCTAAATGATAAAGACGGATAGGAGATTGAGCGCTAACTAATGGTATGTCTACACCATAGTAGCTGTATTTTTGCAGTGGATCGGTGACTAATAGTTTTCCATCATCTTGTAACTTTAACATCACTTCACTTGTCATCAGCTTGGTGACAGAAGCGATGCGGATCAGTGAGTTCATTGATGGCGCATTGCGGCTTTCTGGTGTTGTCGTTCCAAAAGAACGATTCAAGGTTTGAGAGTTATTGATCATGACAATAACCATGCCTTGAGGATGACTCTTTTGATAAATCTGTGAGGCGTATTTATCAAACAGCGCACTTGCATTGCTTACATTAGGGCTTAATGCCGTAGGCCATTGCGTTAATTCAGGCACACTGTTCTGTTGATTTAACATAGACGGTTGTGTCGCTGGTGGTAATGACGAACGTTGGCTACACGCATTCAATGTCAGTAAAGCGACTGGGATCATAAGATATTTTAGAAAATGTTTTTTCATTTTTACTTTCAACAGAAGTCAGTGAGGTGAAAGGAATGCGATCAACATAAAATTGTTTATGTTTTAATTTGGTGCCTTTCTTATCGCGCTATTTTTTCTTTATCATTTTTAATACGGCACCTAAGATAATACCAACAAATATGCCTGTTATAATCCAGCCAACAATGCCCATAACACCGCCTTCTAATCAGATTTAAACTAAATTTTGATTATATTATCAGAAATAAGAATGTCTATCAGTGCAAGAGCCAGTTATCAAAAAGTTGGCATTAAATGTGTCAAATTGTCTCTAAGAAAAAAATAGTGAAGAAAAACTGCATCATAAAAAGACATTTCCCTCATATTTCTCCTCTAAAAGTGAGGTAAGTATTACCGTTAAGTTACAATCCTCCTTGGTTTATCCTGGTTTTTAACCCTATTATTAGCATTTCTTTATTATTAAGTTAGGATATGTATATCAAGAAAATGTTAATGAATGGTGTTATGGTCTTTGTTTTGGTATTTACATGGTTTATTGTTCTCATATTTATTCTTATAATGACTATTATTGGAGTTTTATAAATATAATATAAGTGTGTGTCATATTTTGTAATAATTTATTGATTGTGGGATTGTGAAATTAAATTTATTATAGCTTCATCAAGTCGAGAGACTGAGAATATAAGAGTTACAGAGCAAAGATAACCCAGCAATAATAGAGTGAAATAAATAAGAAGGCATATTATAAAATAGCCTCTTCAATAATAAATAAGTTATATATTAATCGTAATATTTCAACACCATTATATTAGATAGTAGTACCTTCGTTAAAGTAGTAAATAAGTACCTTTGTATTAAATATTAATTTCCTATATGTAGTAAGAAGTATCTTATTAAAGCAGTAAATCCTTTATATCAATAATATGTAGTATAGATAAAGAAGTATATTATATTAATAGAACATAACCGCCTTCTTCTCACACCAGGGAAGAAAAGGGCAGTGACGCTACAAAAATAATTTATAGTCATTAAAATAAAATTAAGCCCTCTATTAGCAGTACTATCGGATCAAAACACTAACCCAAGTTTTGATCCTTTTTTTATTTATCGTTATGTGTTTTAAAATATATCGATGAGGTAAGTTAGTTTTAATAAATTTATATAATGACGATATAATCTTTAAAAGAAAAAAGATAAGAAAAAAGTAGAAATAAGATGACGAATAAACTTAGCTACAAGAAAAACAAAATAATTGATTTATCGATACAACATGATTAAAGCATTAACGATAGATACCTTGATGTAACCTATAAGCCATGTTTTATGATAGCAACAGACCCTAAATGCACTTTTTTTCGCCAATCAAACTGAAAACTAACAATAATTGTTGCGAGGGTTCTTCACGCAAGTATAATGAGCAGGTTTTCCAGACACACTTCAGTGCCGGAGTGGCGAAATTGGTAGACGCAGTTGATTCAAAATCAACCGCCTTCGGGTGTGCCGGTTCGAGTCCGGCCTTCGGCACCAAAAATCAGACGCTAAAAGCGTCTTTTTTTATGCCTGAAATTTATGGTTTATAAGGTTTTTCTTTTCTCTCAGCGTTCATCGTTATATTAAAATCAACCCACATCAAGTACCTGCTGTTGCATGTTGTTGGCATAAGCGTATCGATATCTCTCGATTTGGTAATAGTTTGTACCAACGCAAGGAGATAAATTATGGCTCTTCAAAATGGCTTAATTGACTATAACCCAGTGCAAGATATGGGGCTGGTGTAGTAGCGACAGGCAAACGAATCCATAGAGTCGCTTTAGAACTTAAATACCTACCTGAGTTCTAATGCGCATCAATAGCTATATGGGCAAAACACACCTTATTAGTCTTTATTTGTTCTAGTGAACAGCGTTTTGCCCGTTGGGATGAAATTGATCTGGATAATGCCATGTGGACGATCCTCGCAGAACGTGAAGCGATAGGATAGAAGGTGTTAAGCACTCATACCGCGGATCAAAAATGTGTACGATCCACTTCCCCTAAAATGAGCCAGCTATAATAATATAATCTTTACTAAATTCTTTTGATGGAATAAGCATGCTTGGATATGTAGCGCCAGCAATGGTTACTTTTATTGTTCCAATATTTACGGGTGTTCCGTATATTTCAACACAATTATAGTCACGAGTGGCAGTTTCAGTATTATCGATAATAGAAGATCTTCGGTATTCACAATTACGTAGAAAAAGACCAGAATTATTAGGAGTGATAAAGCCAATTTTTCGGTGCATACCACCAATAACCGGTCCTCCTAATATTGTTATTTTTTGAAAATAAGGATCTCCAATAATGGCATTATCTAATATTTCGTTATCAGGAAGATAAGTTATTTTATTACCAGAAAAACTACATGCAGTTAAAAAAATAGGGATATAATAATTTTTATTCTTAAAATAATTATATTCATTTTAGCGGTTTAAAAACCATACCTCCAAAAAAACGCTTAATAAAAAAGCTAACATCTTTATTTTCTTTTATTAGTTCGTTGATTATACCCCAGGAAAATAATCGTAAATTAATATCTCCATTTTTGATCTGTGTTACAGGCCCATCCCAAACAATCCAATGTGTTGGAATAGTTAAACTTTCTGGTGATGCACTATTTGTTTTATGCCATGAAGTATAACCTTCAGAGTCGGTGATACCTGAAAAAGACTGATTGTCATCAAGATAGAGCTGATATTCACAATTTGCTAATGGAGTATTATTGTCGTCAGTGCAGAGATACCGGATATGATGTGGCTGATCTGTTGTCGTATTGATTTTGTTTGTTAGATTATTTTCTGTACCAGCTCCTGATTTTTCTGATGATTCGGTCACATAGCAATCTTGAATAGAATTAATGAGTTTTGATTTACAAGGGCAGGAACTAAAACTGTCTAATGTTCCCGCGATACGGCGATTATTTCCCAGAATATAACTAATGCCACCAAGTATTTGGTCAGTACCAGAATGTTTACCACAGGTAACACGATCGCCTTCGCGTGCTGCCGAGGAACCATAAAACTTAAAAGTATCATCACCTGTTATTATTTGACCACCACAGGTTGTTTTATCACCTACCCGTAGAAAATATCCTATAGCCATGCAAATTCCCTTTTTTTACTTAAGTAAGATTTTATTATTAGCTAGACAATGTTAATTAACAAGATATATTTAACTATTTGTTTAAATAACACTCTATGAGTGTAATTAATTATTTCTGAATAGTATTGAGTAATAATATAAATGATGACATATAACATATAGTTAAAAATAAAATATCAGTGCAATGGCTAAATAAAAACACCATTAAAATTTTATTTAATGGTGTTTTTGATTAATGGCGTAAAATACGCAGTAATAACTAATTAAACTCTAACACAAAGTTTGCTGTGGCATTTATAGATCCTGTTTGAACCTCATTGCCATAACGAAAATACTCTGTTTTTAATGGCACGCTAGTTGTACCGCTACTTAAATCGGCAAGTTTAACAAACTGGTTATTCACTAAACGTGTATTATCGCTAAGTGGTGATGTCACAATAAAACCAACACCTTTTGCATTACGTCCGCCTTCGCTATCAGGTTTAATCACCGATTCCTGACTTTCATAGCTAGTTGTATTGTTAGCCATCAGCTTTATTTTTGCGGATACATTGCCTGAACAATTTATAATAAGATTATCTTCAGCATATACGCTTGAATCGGGAAAGCCCATTTCTGAAAATGCCGTTATCGGAACAGCAGGAAGCTTCATTTGAAGATTAGTATTTTCTGCACTACAAGATGTTGGCGCGCTAATAATATTGACTGATAAACGATAACTAAAACCAACCGCTGTTGTGCCGCCACCTGAATTAAAGCGATTAATTAATATTGAGCCAATATATTGAGTCGTAAAACGCTGTGATTTAGGGTTATCTTTAGTGGAATAAATAATTACAGTAGCATCCCTTGTATTAAGCTTAGGGCTGTTAACAGGAACTTCTTGTCCAGGCTGACTTCTAAATGAAAGGCCTGACTCATTTTCAATGAGAACATAAGCATAATCATCTAAACCTGTAATATGACCATTGCGTACAACATAATAAGCAGGTCTTCCATCGATATCCATATAATAGGTTGGCATTACGCCACTGGCTTCACTATATGTCGCATAAGCATAGAACTCCGCGCCATCGGGGCAATCTGCGACTGCAACATCAGAGCCATCACGCTTAAATGTAAAACGTGCTATTTCTTGATTTTTTTTAATCATCCCTTTTAGTTCAATGGTACCGCCTCTGGCATCCATCGTGCCATGTTTAATCCCGCCATTATTGACACAATCAGGCGCGGCATGACTGTAAAAAGAGAGGGTAGATAAACTAAGAATAAAAATTAGAAATAATAATTTATTCATTTTATTTTTTAAGTTAGCCATTTTATTTCCTTATTTACACTCAGTATCTAAAATATATAAGCCATTAACAGGCGTTTTATTATCAATGTTATAAGTTGCATGACAGCTTTTTTGCTCGCCGTTTACTTTCCATGATACGGTGATCTTACCTTCTGGTTTTTCTGCAACAAAATAGAGTTGATGAAAACTTGCCACTAATTGATCATCTGCATTGTCTATTTTGGCTCTTGCACCCATAGGAATAGTGCTATTATCAGGCGTTTGTAATGTGAGTAAGAATTTAATTCCTTTTTTAGCATCAAAGTCCGCAAGGATTAATGCACCTTTAGTCGGAATTATATTACTAATAATATTATTTGAAATTTCGGTATTGGCTGGGATTGATTTTGTATCAATACTGATACTGTTTTTTTGATAAGGTACCATACCAGAAACTACTGCTAATCCACTATTATTAGTTTTAATAGCTTGTCCATTAACCACTTCAATACCTGCACTGTCTTTTGTGAGAATTAATGCATTCGTTTGTTGTAGAGATGAGGCCAATGTTGCGCCATATTGTGTTGCAACTAGCGCACCATTAATACCATAGTTAATATTTTGTCTATCTTTAGAATAAGCATAACCGGCATTAACAATGGCACTTGGTGCTTTATAAGAACCACTTAAACCACCACTATAATTTACATCTTTATTGCCATAGCCTTGATAGATGTCCCAGTTAGCTTGATTTTTATCACCGTAAGTACCGCTGATACGTGCAGTTTGTAATGTCTGATCTCTATTATTCGTTGATACAGAGTAATTGGTCCAAATGTAATTATCATGCCATGTAAAAGGGATACTAATATTCATACTGATATCGTAGGTGCTTTTACTGTCTTTATTTCTACTAGCATCGAAATAAGTATAATAAAGGCTATAATTGATTTTATTTATTGAACTATTAAATCCAACATTATATGAGCTTGTGTTTTTCCCATCGACATAAGTATAGATAATCGAGCTTAAATTAAGGGATGATTGTCCTGAAAATAAAGGTTGGTTAATAGAAAATGTATATTCATTTTTTATGCCGTTTTTGGGATCATATTTTTTTTCTTTATACTCCATTGCATCATTGAAGCTTAAGAATTTGGCATCAAAGTGACGGTAACCCACTAATGTAAGACTGGTATTTGTTAATGGGATATTTTTAGAATAATTGATTCTAAATGCATTTCCCTGAAGCGTATCGTTACCATAATTAGTAGATGAATGAGCATAAAGTAAATCCGTGGTGATCGCACCATAGCTACCAAGGTTAATACCTGTACCTATACCTACAGATTGATATTTTTCACCCATTAAAGCACCGCCATACAGAGTAACAAAATCAGTTAAACCGTAATAAGCTTCACCTTGCACTAAATAAGTACCATCACCACTGTTGTGACTATTATATTTACCAGTCGAGAGATCATATTTGATTTCACCTTTTCGCTCTAAGTTCGAGATTGAAGAAAAAGGAACAATAAAATTCTTTTCAGAGCCATCGGCCTCTTTTACGTTAACATATAAATCACCACCCGCATTCATCGGGGAGTAATCAATAATATTAAAAGGCCCAGCAGGTACACTACGTTTATAAATAACTTGCCCATTTTGAGTAATCGTGACCACGGATTCTGAATTAGCAATGCCAGAAACACTTGGCGCATACGATCTATTTTGTGAAGGCGTCATTAATTTATCAGTGGCTAATTTTATCCCTCTAAATTTTACTGAATCAAAAAGTTGGGTTGAGGTATATAGGTCACCTATTGATAATTCACTTTCAATACTTGTTATTGTTCTTTTAAGAACATTACTTAATGTATTCCATTTTTTATCGCCATTTTCACTTTTAGACCAAGTAGAATAATTATGAAAACGCCATACACCTAAATTTACTTGAGACTGAATATTACCATAATAGCTTTCACGATTTGCTCCATTCTCTCGACTATTAAATGAAGAAAATGCATAATTGATTAATAATGCAGGAATACCATTATCCCAATTATTTCTTTCATTTTTTCTTACTCTTTGTGTATTAACATATTTTTGAGGTAAGGTTAATTCATATTGGTATTTGTTAATATTCAGTGTATTGTTTACATGTTCAATATCATTGATATTAATAAATTCATTATCTTTTTGTTCAGATAAAATATGGCTAGGGATATCAAGACCAATTTGATACCACTCTTCTTTTGTCATTAACGGCGTGAGTGTTTCTTTGTTATCTTTATTTTTTAATAGTCCAAATTTAACTTCACGAGTAAAAATCAGATTTTTATTAACAAAAAAGCTAACGTTATAGATACCTGGGGCAATGGCAGATTCTCTGAAAACGCTGAGATCTTCATTGGTTAATTGTTGAGAGCTTCCTTCAATGTTAAATAGATTAGGAGGATAGTAATCATCAGCTGAAGTATTAAATGAAACAAATAAACTTCCTGCTATTAATAAGCAGAGTGAAGATTTATTAAAATAATGTTCCTTTTCTATCTTCATTTTAAAAAAGCTCTCTAATTATAATGAAAAATCAACAGAAATATCTTTACCAAAATCATTAATATAAGTTAATTTTATTTTATTTGGATTTTCTTTTGGTTTTGTTATTATTGTTTCTGCTCTTGGTGATAAATAGCTAGGTGTTTCTTTTATTTCTTTATTATTAATGGATATCTTTCCGATATTAACAAAGAAAGGTGAATCATTATTAACAACGAGGTTGCCATTTTTTACAGACCATTTTAAATTATTAATATCTTTTTCGATATTATTATCATTTAATGAGCTAGGTCGATAAATAAGCTTTATTCTATTTGTCATCGAGTAGCGTAAAACGTTTTCTAAATCTTCACTACTAGGAGCGACAAATTTAACATTTATCCAATACATTGATTCAACATCGTTAGGTAATGTTGTGTTTTTTATTACTTGTAAGGTATTTTTCTGTTGTGCAACTAATTTAATTAAAGGTGGCGTGATAACAAAATCTTGGGTTAATTTACCATTGATATCTTCAATCCAAGACTGCAACAAATAGTTTGTATTTGCATCACTATTAAAAGCAACAAAACTTTCGCTATTATTTTTTTCATTATAAACAACACGCGTTGTTTCTAAACCAAATCCCGCATAGCTGTATGTAGCTGAACTTAAAAAAAGACCTAATCCTAGAATTACGTTTTTTAAAGACATCATTATCACCATTATTTTTATAATGCAGGCTAAATAAATTTAACCTGCATTGTTTATTATTTGTAAGTTAACGAATAATTGAGAGTCGCATTAGCTTGGCCTGCTTTTACACCACCTGCATTGACGCTGACGTATTTTGCAATAAGTGGGATTGTAGCTGACGTGGAGGCACTTTCCTCTGAAGCTTTAATTTCTATATCTTTTGTGAAATTAATGTTATATGGCGTATCTAAATTATCTTTATCATAGATATATACCCCAACATTTTTTGCCGTTTTTTCATCACTAGGATTATCAAGAGCTAAAATTTGAGGTTCATTTGGTGTTTCGCTACCTGAAATTTTCAAGGCTACTGTACCCGTTGGTGGGCAATCAATGAGTGAAATATTCAATTGTCCATCAGTACCAGCACCACCTACAATTTGTTTTGGCTCAGTACCAAAAGCACTCGATGGATGACGCCCCATATTAACGTTACCATCAGAGCCTCCACCATTAATACTAACAGTACAGGTTGAACTATAAATTAAACCTGAAAAAGAGATAGTGCCACTATGAGTATCAGCGGCTAGAACATTTACGCTTGCCACTGAAGCTGAAACAAATAAAGCAAGGGAAAGAAATTTTTTCTTTGAAATAGTCATTTTATGACCTCTATAGAATGATATAAATAAACAGTAGATATTTTCTTTTTGAAAATTGATTTAATGCTATTTAATTTAGAGATTAACTTACTATTACCAGCCATAAATCTAGTAAAGATATAGAGATATACAAGTAACTCAGAAAGATAAATTAAATAACAAGATATATTTTTATTAAAATGGCTTTTTTATATTTAATCTTTAAATTGTTATCCTGTAAGACTATTTAATGCTTAATATAAAAAAGGAATAATATAGTGTGGTTCTTTTGAACAGGATGAATTGTATGCACTTTTTTTGAGGTTGTCTTGTGTGCAATGTTACAAAATTTCTTATGAAAATACGTATTAATCATTAATAAGTTAATAAGGATTTTGTTTAAACTTATTTATTTTCAATGAGTTGTTTGTTTGTGATTGTTAAAGTTACAAAAAAGAATATTTAAATTTACCTTATGGAAAATATATTTAGTTACAAATACCTGGAAGTTTAAAATATTTAAATGACATAAATTTATATTAATCATATTTTTATGATAATAATCTGATTAAATATTCTAGAATTTTATAAAAATTATAACAAAAATAAATCGTAATAAGACTTATTTTTATATTTAAGTATGTAGATAACGAAAAAATAGTAATCTCACAGGGTGATAGTTACTCTTTTATTCTTCTGTATAAAGTTGCAATACTTATTCCCAATATTTTTGCCGCTTTTTTCTTACCTTCTAATGTATGACCTGTTGTATCTAAAACTTGTTTGATCATCTGATACTCTGATTGTTGAATTTGAGTTTTCAAATTCTCTTTTTTATTCTTTTTATGACTATTTATTTCGTATTTTCTCTTTTCGTAATTATATATCTCAAGCGTCATTTCTTTTTCTATTATGTCTGTATTTGTAGATACAAGTAGATAAGGAGGAAGGTGACTTAAATTTAAATCTGCTGTATCGCCTTGCATAACATACATATATTCAATCACATTACGTAATTCCCTGATGTTGCCCGGCCAGTCATAGGAATATAAGTAGTTAATAACAACGTTGGGGATCTTTGCTGCTGGTCGTTGGTAGGTTGACGCCAGATCATCAGCAAAGAATTGTGCAAGTTCTGCAATATCTTCTCGGTGATCACGTAATGCAGGCGTATGGATCGGAACAACATTGAGGCGATAAAAGAGATCTTCACGAAATTGCCCTTTATTTACCATTTCGCGCAGATCTTTGTTGGTGGCAGCAATGATCCTTACATCAATATTGATCATATTATTAGAGCCAACACGAGTGATGCTTTTTTCTTGAAGCACACGTAAAAGCTTGGCTTGTAGATGTAAAGGCATATCGCCAATTTCATCTAGAAATAGGCTTCCGCCATGTGCCAATTCAAATTTACCAATACGTCCTTTAGGATCAGCGCCACTAAATGCACCGCGTACATAACCAAAAAGCTCACTTTCTAATAGTTGCTCAGGAATAGCTGCACAGTTAATAGTAATAAAAGGTTGTTTTGTGCGCAGGCTTTGTTGGTGGATAGTGTAAGCAACGACTTCTTTACCTGAGCCACTTTCTCCTGTTATTAAAACACTGGCATGGCTCACCGCAACTTTACTTAACATGCTTTTTAAGTGAAGCATTTTTTGAGAATTACCAATTAACGGGGAGTGAGGGTTTTCATCTACGGATAGGGCATTTACCTGTGTCATATAATTGCGGGCATCATGGAAAATAACCATGGTGAGTTGGTCATTATCCACTGAGGAAAAGGTGATTTTTTTGCATAGAACATGATAGCGTTGTTGATTTAATATCAACCATGCCTCTTCATCACCGTAAAGAATATCGCCAGTCATATCGATATCAAGAGATTGCCCAATTAATTCACAATCAAAAAAACGTAAAGCAGACAAATTGGCGTGCCAAATTTTGCCTAAGCTATCAATAGCAATAACGCCTCTATCCATCACATCTATTAAGTTTCGAAAAGTGCCAAACCGCTCTTGTTCTCGAAGTCTTTCAAGACATTCAAAAATACGGCTTGAGATCATTTGTGAAAATTGTTCGATAAAAGAGATAAAGGCTTGTTTTTGTTTCATCAAAAACATTTTTTGTTCTCGATTTGAACAAATGATCCCTATCACGCCAATAACTTGATTATTCAAAAAAATGGGTGCATTAAGATCGAGCTCTTCAGTGCAAGTTAGGCGGTTTTGACACAGTTGGCAGAGGCTATTTTCTTTCGGATCTTCAATTAAAATGGTCTTTTGTACTTGCAGTACATGACGATAGATGTGCCCATTATTAGAGACATCCTGATTGAGCATATAACGGTAACGCCCAGTACCCGCAATACGAATTAAATTGTTATCAATAATTTCAACGTCAGTGCCTGTGATGCCGGCTATTGAATCGGTGTATTTGCTGATTTCATCTTGTAGGGTACTCAGTAATGAGTGCATCACATTCTCACCTTAAAATTATCAATTTTGATAATAAATTATCATTATCTATTTTTAATGATTAATTTAATCGTTATTTATTAATGCATTATGTGATTTTTGTATAAGGCTCACACAGTTTCTTATTATTGATAATTTATCACTTAAATAAAACCGCCTAGATCACAGCTTTTGTGCATCATTAATTTCATCTCTTAGTCGTTAAAACAATAAACATATTTAAAATCAAATAATTATATCTTTATTAAATGCTTTTTAAGTGAGTTGGCATACATATTGCGATATAGGGGATAACCCTATGTATTCCGATTAATCGCGATATTGGGTTATCGCGAATTTTAAAGTGTGATTAAGAGGTAATTCCATGCAGGAGCAATTGCAGTACCTGATTAACCAAAGTTCATTTACGCGAAAACCAACCGCTGAGCTTGCCCCTTTTCGTTATGAAGAGTTAGCCAAAGCGTTAGATTTTCACAGAACTATTCCAGGATACGCACCTACACCGTTATTTCATTTACCCCAATTAGCCAAAATCTTAGGGATTGGTGAGTTATATCTCAAAGATGAGTCTTTCCGTTTTGGTTTAAAAGCATTTAAAGCGTTAGGTGGTGCTTATGCGATGGCACGACATATTGCTGATTTCCTTGAAATGGACATAAGTGAATTACCTTATGAGGTAATGATCAGTGATGAGATCAGGAAAAAGTTAAATGGCGTAACTTTTGCGACAACCACTGACGGGAATCATGGACGTGGTGTTGCTTGGATGGCAAGACAGTTAAAGCAAAAAGCTGTGGTCTATATGCCAAAAGGATCATCACAAGAACGCTTAGATGCCATTTTGCGTGAAGGTGCAGTCGCTGAAATCGTTGATATGAACTATGACGATGCTGTGAGAATGACGGCTGAAATGGCTGAAAAATATGGCTGGATTGTGGTTCAAGACACGGCATGGGATGGCTATGAAGAGATCCCACTTTGGATCATGCAAGGCTATGGCACTTTAATGCTGGAATCTCTCGCACAATTACATGAAGTTCCCCCGACGCATATTTTTGTGCAAGCCGGCGTGGGCTCTTTTGCGGGTATGGTGCAAGGCATGGTAACAGCCGCTTATGGCAAACAAGCACCGAAAGTGATTGTGGCCGAAGCTCGTATTGCCGACTGTTTATATCAATCTGCGGTATCAGGAAAAGCGGATGCTATTCCTGTTGGTGGGGATTTACAAACAGTTATGGCTGGGCTTGCTTGTGGTGAAGCGAATAGTATTGGTTGGAATTTATTACGTGATTATTCAGCGGCATTTTTCTCTTGCCCTGATGCCGTCGCGACGAGGGGAATGCGGATTTTAGGGAACCCTTTACCCGGTGATCCGCACATCATTTCTGGTGAATCTGGTGCTGTGACAACAGGCTTGCTCTCTATTTTGATGCAATCACCTGTTTATCAGAGTGCGAAAGAAGAGCTGGGATTAGATGAAAATGCAAGAGTGCTTGTGATAAGCACTGAAGGTGACACCGATCCTGAGCGTTATCGCGATATCGTGTGGGATGGCGAGTTGCCTAGCTTCAAACAATTTTAAAAAACAAATAAGTCTTTTGGAGTGAACAGTATGTTATCAGCAAACCGATTTGATGAAGTTATTAAGAATTGCCAATTATTAATCCAACAAAAAAGCTATTCAGGTGAAGAAGGTAACGTTGTTAAAGTCATAGAAGAGATGATGAAAAACTATGATTTTGACGATATTCATATTGATAAATACGGCAATATCATTGGTGGAATTATAGGTCAACACCCAGGAAAAACCCTTGTTTTTGATGGTCATATCGACACTGTACCTGTTAGCGAGCGTGACTGGAAAGAGAAGCCTTATGGTGCAGAAATCAAAGACGGCAAGATTTATGGTCGTGGCACCAGTGATATGAAGGGTGCTGTCGCAGCCATGATTTCAGCGATAGGTTTTTATGGCCAAGATAATCAGCGCAATTTTGCTGGTCGCATTTATGTCTCTTGTATTGTGCATGAAGAGTGTTTTGAAGGTGTTGCCGCAAGACTCGTTTCTGAGCGCTATAAACCAGACTATGTGGTGATTGGTGAAGCCTCTGAATTAAACCTCAAAATTGGGCAACGTGGTCGTGCTGAAATTGTTGTGGAAACTTTTGGTAAACCCGCGCACTCCGCCAACCCTGATGCAGGGATCAACTCTGTTTATAAAATGGCAAAACTGATCGAGAAGATCAGAACCTTAACACCATCGATTCATCCTGTATTAGGAAAAGGGATCTTAGAATTAACAGATATTAAATCATCACCTTATCCGGGCGCTTCGGTTGTACCTGAATATTGTCGTGCCACTTACGATCGCCGTTTATTAGTGGGTGAAACTAAAGAAGAAGTGCTTGCACCATTACAAAAAGCCATTGATGAACTTGCTTCTCAAGATGCTGATTTTAAAGCTAAAGTCTCTTACGCCTATGGCACTGAAAAATGTTATACCGGCGCCACTATTGAAGGTGAACGTTTCTTCCCAGGTTGGGTATTAGAAGAAAGCGATCCCTACGTACAAAGCGTTTTAAAAGGGCTGCACGAGTCCGGCTTTAAACCTACCGTCACACAATACTCTTTCTGTACTAACGGTAGCCACTATGCGGGTGAAGCGGGTATTAAAACCATTGGTTTTGGTCCATCTCGCGAAAACCTAGCGCACACCATTGATGAATATATCGAAGTTGAACAGTTAAAAGGTGCTGCGAGCGGCTATTACAGCATTATGAACAGCCTTTATCACCTTTAATTCTTACGAAATAAATCCTTACTAGAGGAGTATCTGGCGAAATAGCCAGATACTCTTTGGAGAAATAACAGAATGAAAACAATATTTAAAAACGCCACTGTTATTGATGGAACAGGGGCAAGTGCATTTCAAGCTGATGTTGTGGTTAATGAAGGAAAAATAATAAAAATCGGCCAGTTTGATGCTAAAACGAATGATCAAATTATTGATGCAACAGGAAAGATAGTCTGCCCCGGCTTTATTGATACTCACACTCACTCTGATCTTTCTGCTCTGCTTAATCCCGCGTTATCTGCCAAAATCCGCCAAGGGATCACCACTGAATTGTTAGGGCAAGATGGTGTCGCGTTAGCACCATTACCAGAACAATATATTTCAGCATGGCGCAAAAATATCGCGGGTTTAGATGGTGATTCTGACAGCATTGATTGGCATTTTAAAAATACCGAAGGTTACTTAGGTATGTTGGAAGCGAGAGGCTCTGCAACGAATCTTGCTTACCTTGTTCCTCATGGCAACATTCGAATGGAAGCGATGGGATTAGAAGGTAATCCTTCTACTCGTGAAGATGTCGCCAAGATGTGTGAGATCTTAGAACGTGAGTTAAAAGCAGGGGCGTTTGGTTTATCAACAGGATTGATTTATATGCCTTGTGCCTTTGGTGATACCGCTGAAATGATCGAACTTTGTAAGGTTACAGCAAAACATAATGGTATTTTTGTTGTTCACCAGCGTAGTGAAGCTGACGATATTATTCAATCGACTCAAGAACTTATTGATATCGCCAAAGCATCGGGTGTTTGGTTACATATTTCCCATATGAAGGTTTGCGGTAAGAAAAACTGGGGATTAATCGACGAAATGCTTGGTATGTTAGAGCAAGCACAAAAAGAAGGCATTCGTATCTCCTTTGACCAATATCCGTATGTGGCAGGCAGTACCATGCTTGGGGTGATTTTACCGCCTTGGGTTCATGCAGGAGGTACAGAGAAATTATTAGAACGCTTAGCTTCTCCTGAACTGCGTAAAAAGATGATTGAAGATATCGAAAAAGGCATTCCGGGTTGGGATAACTTTATTGATTTCGCAGGGTTAGAAAATATTTATGTCACTAGTTCTAAAACAGAAAAAAACCAAGATGCCGTTGGACTTAGTCTTGTAGAACTAGGCAAATTGAGAGGTAAAGATCCGTATAACGCAACCTTCGATTTGTTATATGAAGAAGAAAATGCGGTAGGAATGGTGGATTTTTACGGTACAGAAGAACACGTTATCAAATTCTTATGTCGCCCTGAACAAAACGTCTGTACTGACGGATTAATGGGAGCAGGTAAACCTCATCCTCGTGTATTTGGTGCATTCCCTCGTGTTTTAGGGAAATACGTCAGAGAAGAAAAATGCCTCACTTGGGAACAAGCTATTCGCAAAATGACAGGTAAGCCGGCTGAAGTTCTTCGATTAACCGACAGAGGTTTAATTAAAGAGGGATATGCCGCAGATATTGTGATGTTCGACCCTGAAACCATTATTGATAAAGGCACGTTTGTTGAACCGAACCAATATCCAGAAGGGATCGATTTGGTGATGGTCAATGGTCGTATCGCATTAATTAATGGGGTCGAAAGTTACGCCTGCAGTGGCCATGTTTTAAGAGCATAACAGCACAATAGCGCTCTTAAACGTTAAACCTTATCTCTGTTTATCACGGTTGTTCTTCAACCGTGATGGCTTCCCCTTACCTGAGGAACAGGAAAATGAGTTCAAATATTATTCCAAACCTTCAACAGAAGAAAACATGGAAAGCTCGTTACACCGTTTTATCCTTAATTTGGTTGGCATGGTTACTTTCATTCTTAGATAGAATGGTAATGAGTGTTTCATTACCTTTTATTGGACGTGATCTGAATCTTGATACCACACAACAAGGCTTAATAATCAGTGCGTTCTTTGTCGGTTATGCGGCATTCCAAATACCGGGTGGTTTTTTAGCTGACCGCTTTGGCGCACGTAAAATTATGGCAATCGGAATTGCATGGTGGTCAGTTTTCACCAGCTTAACGGGTATGGTGTTTACATTACCGTTAATGTTAGCGGTGCGATTCTTATTTGGTATTGGTGAAGGTTGTTTTCCATCCGCTTCTTGGAAAATGATCTCAACTTATTTCCCATCTAAAGAGCGTGGTCGTGCAACAGCAATTCAATCAACAGTAAATACCTTAGGGCCAGCATTAGCTGTAATTGTGGCTGCGAGTATTATCGGTGCTTTTGGCTGGCATATGGTGTTTATTGTTTTAGGTATTCCTGGTTTATTAATTGCAGCAGGTATTTATTTCTTTACTCGTGATAATCCAAAAGATCACCCAAGTATTACTCAACAAGATCTCGATGAGTTAGCCGCGGATGGTACATTAACGGATAAACCCGTTGAAGCTGTACCTTTTAAAGATGTTTTAAAGATGCCAGTGCTGTGGCAAATGGCAGCAATTTGGTTTCTGTTTGATATTACCTTTTGGGGATTTTCAACATGGTTGCCAAGTTATTTAATTACTGTTCGTGAATTCTCTTTGGCTAAAACAGGGGTAATGGCGGCTATTCCATTCTTATTTGGTGCTGGTGGTACATTATTAGGTGGTTATGTTTCTGATAAATGTAAATCACAGCGTAAATGGTTATATATGGTTACAGCAGTGATTGCAGCTGGCTTCTTATATATGACATATACTGTTGAAAGTGCTGATATGGCTGTTGTATATCAATGTATTTCAGCATTATTTATGTTCTTCGCAATGGCAATGTTTTGGGGTATTTTGATGGATACTATCCCAAATAAAATTATGGGTCGTGCTTCAGGGATTGTTAACTTCGGTGGTCAAATGGCGGGTGTTGTTTCTGCACCTGTTATGGGCTTCTTAATTAAAGCGAGTGGTGGTAGTTATGACAGCGCATTTATGTTTATGATAATTGCATTAGTTGCCTCTGCTGTTGTGACGTTCACTGTTAAAATGCGAAATACACCAGCAGAAATTTAATTAATATTTATATTTAAATAAGTGTGATGTTATTAAAAGAAATAAGATTAATTAAATAAAACAAATGTATTAACTGTAAGATTTATTTATTAAAACTCACTATGCGCTTTATTGATTTTTTAATTTAAAAAATCTTATTGCAGGGTACTTTTGTCTTAAAAAAGCCACGATTAAAAATCGTGGCTTCGTTTTTGTTAGATTAATAACATTATTTGCTTATAAGCACAAAGTCGTTACCGCTAAAACAGAGTGTGGCATCACCGCGAATAACTCGATGATGGGCAATATGGCGCTGGCTATTTAATGAAGCGTGTTGTTTCATCATATAAGCCTCTAAATGCCATGCAATAAGTTGCTTAGCGAGCTTTTTATTAGCATGCTGGCTACGTTCTGATTGCACTTTTACGCTAATGCCGGTGGCGATATGTGTTGCTCTGACCGCAGATTCTGTTTTGTTAACATGCTGACCACCGGGGCCATTTGAGCGCATGGTTTCAAACGTAATTTCTTTGTCGTTAATTTCATCAGGTTGTTCAAAACAAGCAACACCAATAAACCAGTTTTTACGTTTATGTCGTGGCCGTAATGTGCTTGCACATTGCCATTGCACAGAGCCTGCCCACTGTTGTGAGATAGCTTGTGCATCAGCACCTTCAAGAGACACTAACGCTGATTTTAAGCCATGACGTGAAGGCTCTTTTTCAAGAACTGTGATGTTCACTTGCTGCTTTGCGGTTGATTTCAAAAAATAATTTAAGGCTTTTTCAACTGCTAAACAGCATTCTTCAGGGCCTTGTGCGGAGGTGAATTGTAATAACATTACGCCATCTCTCCACTTGTTTTATAGGTGATCACCGGTTTTAAACGCGCGATGACTTCGATTAATCCAATACTCACCATACTTTCAATCACAGTTTCAATTGATTTATACGATTGCGGTGCTTCTTCATAAATCAGTTGTTTATTGGCACAAATAATACGGCTACCTAATGCTGTTCGTGAAAGTTGTAAAGGTGTAAAACGGTGTGATAATCGGCCTTTACACTCTGTACGCATCCATTTTCTACCTGCACCATGAGGCAAGGAATGAAGGCTTAATTCAGATACAATTGGCTTAACAATATAGCTGTAATCACCGCGTGAACCCGGAATAACCACCATATCGTGATGTGCTGGTGTTGCACCTTTACGATGTAACCAACCTTGTTGACCATGTAATTCACAAGGCTCTACAATGTTATGATTTACATCAGAAATAACTTCACCTTGAGTGCGAATTTGACGCATCATTCTTTCACCAATAAGGCGACGATTAATCTTTGCGTAATCAAGAGCATTATTGTGAGCTTGCAAATATTCATTTGCATCTTCGGTGTTAGCAACAAGTCCTTTATGACCAAACTGTTCTGTATGAGCACGTAAGATAGATTGTCCTAAACCTCTTGATCCGCTGTGAACTAATAGCAATAACTGTTTTTTATTGATACCACTTTCAGCGAAAAGCGTTTCATTAATCACTTGGTCAATTTGTTGGAATTCAGCAAAGTGATTACCCCCACCAATAGAGCCTAAAGAGCCAGCGAAAGGATGGTTTTGCATTTCAGTCGGTAGATGAGTTTCTAACCATTCTGAAGGTGCAATATCACTCATTTCGCTCAATTGCTTCTCTGCTTTATCTAAGTTGAGTTTGCTGTTTTTAAATTCAGTTTGAAAGAGTGTCATACCGCAGCCAATATCATTTCCGACTAAAGCAGGGTAAAAACGATTAACAGAAAAAAAAGCTGCACCAATAGGATAACCACGACCTGGATGTAAATCAGGCATACCTGCGACATAAGCCATATCAGGAAGTTGAGCTGTTGTTTCTAATTGTTGGATTGCTTTGCTTTCAATCCAAGTATTATCCGATGCGATATAACAAACGCTATCAGATAAATAATGAACACACTTGTCCATATACCAATCCATATAATGTAAAGGATAAAAAATAAATTGATTGGCGGACAGCAAAAAGAAGGGAAGAAATTACTTCTGAGATTGTCCGCAAAGAGTATTCATATTTGTTGTTGTCATGGGATACCTCCTTGCAGTTAAGTAAAATGGGTGGAAAATAATAAATCGCGGGCATAATAACCACTTTTTTTTGCATTGGCAATTAAAAAGTGGTGTAATTTTTCTTTATTTTTAAAAAAAAAGAATGAATAGATTTTCTTTAATTTAAGGCTAACTTTATTTTATTTACTGTTTTAAGTTAATACTCTATTTTATAATTAATAAATCACTTTTACAGAGCTTTTTCGGCAATAATCTTCGTAATCATCCGTTAATTTTCTATCTGTGATAATAACATCAAATTGCGCTAAATCACCCATATTACCTGTCGCTGTTTCATCAAAATAATGATATTTGGTGAGTAAGATCTTGCGAATAGATTTATCCATCGCTTTCTTTTTCATATAAAGATCGTCGATGTTATAACAGGTAACGCCAAAATCGAGATGAACGCCTTCGGCTGAAATAAAGGCTTTTTTGGGATTAATGCTATCAAGATAAGAAGGCTGGGTAGGATTGTAGAATGAATCACTTTTAGGACGATATTCACCTCCGCAGAGTAATACGGTGGCGTTTTTTTTCTGGCTTAATGCCAAAAATACTCGATGAGAATAACAAATTCCCGTGAAATGCAGATTATCGGGAATAAGCTCAATCAGTGTGGGAATAAACTGTCCATTATCGAAAAAAAGAACATCGCCGTCAGAGACCATGCCAGCAGCAAGATTAGGAATATGAAGTTCTTCTGTTTGATCTGGCGTAATAATATCAGAGGATGTTGAGATTAACCCAGAATGAGGTTGGGCTAAAGCAACAATGTAGCCACCTAATAATGACATTGGAAAAGGGTTTTCGGCATCAGAACTAAGGTCGCGCCTAATTGTCATTTCAGAAACTTCAAGGATCCTCGCGGCGTCTTTAAGATGTATGCGACCTGAGCGTTTTATACATTCACTGAGGCGGCGCAAACGTTCGTGCTGTTTGGTCTCTATCACCGAAGGATCCTTGTGTTATCGAATAGCGTACTCCAAGAAAATATACGCTAAATAATTAGTAGTTTGATTCAGGTGCATCTGAATCTGTTGCAATAGCGACACTTGCGCTAGCGCCGATACGTGTTGCACCTGCTTTGATCATGTTTAATGCTGTTTGGCGATCGCGAACACCACCCGATGCTTTCACACCAACTTCATCACCAACTGTTTTGCGCATTAAAGCAACATGATGTTCTGTTGCGCCCATTGTACTGTATCCTGTTGATGTTTTCACAAAATCAACGCGGATCTCACGACACATTTCACAAACTAAACGTACTTCGTCGTCAGTTAATAAGCAAGTTTCTAAAATAACTTTCAGAGTTGTATTACCACAAGCAGCTTTTACTGCTTCAATATCTTGTTTTACAAAGTCTAAACGACCGCTTTTTAACATACCGATATTGATAACCATATCGACTTCTTGTGCACCTTGACGAATAGCTTCAGCCGCTTCAAATGCTTTTGTTGCTGTTAAACCAGCACCAAATGGGAAGTCGATAACACAACATACTTTTACATCACTTCCTTCAAGGCAAGTTCTTGCTAAAGGGATGTAAGAAGTGTTAATACAAACAGAGAAGAAACCGTGTTCAGCTGCTTCAGCACACAATTTCTTGATTTGTGCTTCAGTTGTATCTGCTGCAAGAAGGGTATGATCGATATAATTAGCTAATGGACGCATAGTATATTCCTTAATAAGAAGATTGTTATTTATCACTCATGTTAGTTTGGCAACATATTAGTGCTGTTTTAACGAGATAACAATCACAAATGATATTTAAATAACATGATACTGTTATGCATCTATCAAAATGTCACTATTTTCACATTTATAAATTTTACATAAGAGTAAGAGGCGCTATGGATATCGCAGTGATTGGTTCAAATATGGTGGATTTGATCACCTATATAGATAGGATGCCAAAAGAGGGTGAAACCCTTGAGGCGCCGGCATTTAAGATTGGTTGCGGTGGTAAAGGGGCAAATCAAGCGGTTGCTGCTGCTAAATTAAATTCAAAAGTAATGATGTTAACAAAGGTTGGCGATGATATTTTCGCGGATAACACCATCATGAATTTAGAATCTTATGGTATTAACACACGCTATGTTGAAAAAGTGCCCGGTACAACAAGTGGTGTTGCGCCTATTTTTGTGACTTCTCAATCATCAAATAGCATTTTAATTGTTAAAGGTGCTAATCAGCATTTATCGCCAGAGGATATTGATAGAGCGGCAGATAGCCTGAAAAAATGCAAAATAATCGTATTGCAATTAGAAATTCCTCTTGAAACGGTGTATCACGCCATTGAGTTCGGTAACAAACACCATATCCCTGTGTTATTTAACCCAGCACCCGCTTCAAAAGCATTAGATCTTGATATTGCTGCTCGTTGTGATTTTTTTGTTCCGAATGAAACAGAACTTGAAATTTTGACCAGTATGCCAATCACCACAATGGACGAAATTCGCGAAGCTGCTTGTTCTTTACTACAAAAAGGCTTTAAGAATGTCATCGTTACATTAGGTGAAAAAGGCGCATTATGGATGAATGGTGAAATTGAAAAATATATTCCCGCCATTGAAGTTGATGCAATTGATACTAGTGGGGCGGGGGATGCCTTTATTGGTTGTTTCTCCCATTATTATGTTCACACCAATAATATTGAAGAAGCGTTAAATAAAGCCGTGATGTTTTCTGGCTTAAGTGTTGCAGGAAAAGGCACACAATCTTCTTATCCAAGCATTGAAGAGTTTGGACAGTTTTTAGCGCAAGCAAAATAGTACACTTCTGCACCATCACATCTTTTTATTCCACTTGCTTTCTTATTTAGAGAGTAAGTGGAATTTATTTAAAATCAATTGCTTATTCTATTTTTATAGTCACTATTGAATTTCTTTCAAAGAAAAAAGGCTTAACTTAATGTGACTGATTTCACAAAGTGGTGATAATCATCATTGAAATGCAATTTCATGTGATGTAGTTTTTAATGAAATTTGGTTTCATTAAGGTTGTTATGATGAAAGAAGATGCATTAAGCGAATGTCTTAAAAATGAAAGCAATCAAGAAACAACACAGTTTTCTGAATTAAGCGCTTTAGAGTTGGTTACGCTTATCAATAGTGCAGATATGACTGTTGCAAATGCAGTTAAAAAAGAATTACCCGCTATTGCTAAAGTAGTAGAAAAAATTACTGAGCGTTTGCAAAAAGGTGGGCGTATTTTTTATGTTGGAGCAGGAACAAGTGGTCGATTAGCTGTACTAGACAGTGCGGAATGCCCACCTACTTTTGGTGTATCTCCGACATTAGTGCAGGCAATTATTGCAGGCGGTCATGATGCAATGCTAAAAGCGGTTGAAAATATTGAAGATAGCCAAGAGGCGGCAATTGAAGAGCTACAACGTCGTCATGTCAGTGAAAAAGATGTGGTTATTGGCATTGCAGCAAGCGGTCGTACTCCTTTCACAGTCGCGGCTTTGCAATATGGCAAAAAGCTAAAAGCATTGACTGTATCTATTACTACGCGTGGCAAAAGTATGATGAGTGAAATTGCTGACTTATCTATTGCGCCAGATGTGGGCGCAGAGGTGTTAACAGGTTCCACAAGAATGAAAAGTGGCACGGCTCAAAAAATGATTTTGGGTATGTTAAGTACTAGCGTAATGACTAAGCTTGGAAAAGTGCATAAAAATCTTATGGTGGATGTGATTGCGAGTAATGAGAAATTGCAACGTCGTGCTGAAGGTATTGTCAGCGAAGTGTGTGGAATTTCACATGACAGAGCCAGAACACTGTTACAAATGGTTAATTATCATCCCAGAAAAGCCATTTTAATGTATGAGCTTCACCTTAGTGTGGAGAAAGTTGAGCAAATTACACAGCAATATCCTTATCGTTCGCTACAACAGCAACTAGCCCTATTTAACTAATAACAATATGAGTAAACACTCTGAACTTTAGCAGGCACGCATATGGCTAATAAAATAGAACATCTCGACACGTTAGCAATAGAAATAGAAAAACACGCTGGTGGGTTTCAAAATGTGGCAACCCTAACACATTGTATGACTCGTATTCGACTGATTTTAAAAGACAGTTCGCTATTTGATGCAGACGCGTTAAAACAAGTCGAAGGTGTTAAAGGTGTTGTATTTAATGGCGAACAGCATCAAGTGATTGTAGGAATGGGAACCGCGGCAAAAGTTTATTCCATCATGAATAAGCGTATGCAAAACAGTTCAGCAAGTAGTAAAGACGAGCCTGCGCCAACACCAGTGAAAAAAGGCTTTTCAATTCGTCGTATGCTAAATACATTAGCGGCTATTTTTGTTCCGACAATTCCTGCTTTAATTGGCTGCGGTTTGATTATGGGGTTAATTAATATTATCCGCTTAGTTGCACCGGGCTTAGTTGAGCAATTCCCAGAGCTATTTAAATTATTCAAATTAATTGGTAGTACGGTATTTGCGTATCTCTCTATTATGATTGGAATAAATACAGCTAAAGAATTGGGAGCGTCAACGTCAATTGGTGCCGTAATGGCGGGTTTATTAGCCATGCCTGGGCTCGCTGATATCACCTTATTTGGTGAAAAATTACAGCCGAACAGTGGCGGGATCTTTGCCGTATTAATGGTGGTAGTGTTCTCTTCAAAATTAGAATTATGGTTTCGTAGTATCGTTAAAGAGAGCCTCGATCTTATCTTAACGCCGTTTGTGACTATTTTAGTCTCTTCTCTTGTGGCGATTATTATATTCCAACCTATCGGTCATTATCTTAATCAGCTATTAGCACAAGGCGTATCATTATCACTTTTAAATCAGGGTGGTGGTGCGGTGGTAACGGGTGCAGCGTTAGGGGGGAGTTTCTTATTTTTACTCTTAACGGGATTACATCAAGGGTTAATTCCTATTCATACCGAAATTTTAAATACTTTTGGTTTAAATTATCTATTTCCTATTTTAGCGATGGGCGGAATGGGGCAAGTAGGTTCTTGTTTTTGGGTTTATCTACGTACTAAAAACCAACGTTTAAAGAAAACATTAATGGGCGCATTACCTGTTGGTATTTTTGGTGTCGGTGAGCCTTTATTATTTGGTGTTTCCCTTCCATTAGGAAAACCATTTGTTGCTGGATGTATTGGTGGTGCCGCAGGTGGTGCATTAATGGCATATTTCCAAGTTGGGATCATTATTCCATTTGGTACGGCTGGGTTATCATTAATTCCGTTAGTGGGCGATGGGCAAATTATTAAGTTCCTGATCGCGGTATTAGGTGCATGGATTGTCGGTTTTATTGCCAGTATGCTAATGGGATTTACCGATCCAGAGAAATAAGTCAGAAATAAAAAGGATAACAGAATGTCGACACTGACCAAAAAGCTTGAAAGTCTACTAATACAAGGCAAAGGCACAGAACAACGTATTGCTCATTATCTATTAGAGAATAGTGAGAATATCGCCAGTATGAATGCGGCTGATCTGGCACTTAAAGCAGGTGTAAGTAGTGCTTCTGTTATCCGTTTCTCTCGTCAAATTGGGTATCGCGGTTATCCTGAATTTAAAATTGATTACCTTTCAGAAGAAAAGCAACAAAAAAGCAGTGGCGATATTCTCTATGGCAATCTTGCGAAAACAGACTCGACAGAATTAATTATTTCTAAAACAGGGCATCTGTTTACCAGTGCTATTTTGGATTCATTAGCGTTGTTAGATCCCAATACCATAGATGTATTAGCTGAAAAAATGGTATCAGCAAAACGCATTGTGTTGTTTGGTATTGGGGCATCGTCTGTTGTAGCGAGTGACATTTTTCATAAATTAATTCGTGTAAATAAAAACACGTTATTTAGCCCAGATCTTCATGCTCAATTGGCTTATTCCGCTAATTTATCTGCTGATGATATTGCTATTGCTGTTACCGCTAGAGGAAATACGACGGATATTAATCGGATGCTGAAATCAGCAAAAAATGAAGGTTGTTTAACTGTGGCATTAACTCGTTTTGGACAAGATGAAGCAACTCGATTATCTGATTATACATTGCCTTATTTTTATGATGAACAGCACTCTCAATTAGGCGTGATTACGCCACAAGTTTTACAAATGGTGGCTTTTGATGTGTTGTTTTTTAAATATATGACATTAGCGAGTGAGTCAGCAGAAAAAGCATTATTAAAAGGGCGAGAAGCTGTTATGCAAGGAAATCAATAATGTTACTTATCACCACATTAGCGGTGGGTGCGGCTATTGGTTTAATTATAAGTACGACGGGTGTGGGCGGTGGTGTTATTGTTCTACCTGTATTGACCTATTTCTTTGGTATGAATGCGTTAATGGCAGTGGCAACAGCCAATTTATTATCTATGTTGATGAAAGTCACTTCGTCTTATATGCATTTTCGCCTTGGAAACATTCCCTTTAAAAGAGCGATGATTGTATTAGGAATAATGCTACCAAGTACCTTTTTAGCCAGTGTTTTGGTTAATTATTTAGGGTCGTTAACGCAGTATCAGCAACAAGTCGAATGGGGAATTAATGCACTTGTTGTCAGTGCCATTGTTTTTTCTCTATTTCTCTTTGTACAGAGAATGTTTTTCTCATTACCTCCCGTTGTGGTTGAAAATACAGCGTTAGCTCCTTTAAATATAAAAGCACTATTACTTCCTGCGATTGCAGCCGGTGTTGTTTTAGGGGCAACAGGGGTGGGTGGTGGTGTGGTTGTATTACCGTTATTGCTACGTTATGCGAACCTTTCTATTAAGCAAGCTATTGGTACTTCTATATTTACCACAACATTGTTATCGGGATCTTCAGCACTAGCCTATATGCAAGATGGGCATACAGATATTCATTTGGCACTTTTGTTATTCTTAGGCTCGCTAATCTCTATTCCGCTGTCTAAGTGGCTGTTGATCAGAATGCCTGACAGGATGTTTCAGTATGCGACTTTGATTTTAATTATTTGTAGTGCCGTAATGATGCTGGCTAAATTATTCTAGTATTGAAATGTATCATTAATGTTAATTGTAAAAGTAAAATCTAAATAGTAGCTAAATAAAAATAAATTTTTATTGGCTATTTTTTTGATTATCTTGTTAATTTAATTGAAGTCATTCTTAATATAAAAACGATTATCCATTTTTTATTTGTGTGTTAATGGAATGTATTATTGATGATTTATTTTTACTGATATATGGTTTTTATCATAAATAGATAATTGAGATGATAATCACATTAAAGTTAATTCCTATATGTTTCACTGTAACCCTGATTTAATACCTATAAGTGAAGGTACTAGTATTATGGAAAATAATAATAGGAAAACACCTCATATTAGACGTATTACCCACATTATGATGTATAAACAACGTCAGTGTTTCCATTTCTCCGTTTTTAACGGGTAAGCCCTCTTTTTACGTGCTGAAAATATAAAGCATATTTCCTAATAACGTGTGTTATTGGGGAAACGTCTATTTTTCATAAATAATGAATCATTTTTTAACTCTATTATTATCAAAATAATTAGGAGATAGGATTATTATGTCTATTAATATTAAAGGTAGAAGTTTTTTAAAATTACTCGATTTTTCATCTGCTGAAATTCAATATTTATTAAAGCTTTCTAAACATTTTAAATCATTAAAAATGGCAGGTATTCCTCACCGCTCTTTGGAAGGTAAAAATATCGTTTTATTATTTGAAAAAACCTCAACACGTACACGCTGCGCCTTTGAAGTTGCGGGTTATGATTTAGGAATGGGGGTAACTTATCTTGATCCAGGCTCATCACAAATGGGGAAAAAAGAGTCTATTGAAGATACAGCGCGCGTGTTAGGGCGTTTCTATGATGGTATTGAATATCGTGGTTTTGATCAGTCATTAGTTGAAGAGTTGGCGGCGAAATCAGGAGTACCAGTATGGAATGGTCTTACCGATAAATTTCATCCCACTCAGATGTTGGCGGATATGCTAACAGTTGAAGAAAATTTTGGTCATTTAAAAGGGCTTAAGCTGACTTTCTTTGGTGATGCGCGTAATAACGTTGCTAACTCTTTAATGGTGGTTTGTGCCAAATTAGGCTTACATTTTACAGCATGTGGCCCGGCATCTTTAATGCCAGAAGAGCAACTTGTGAAGGAGTGTCGTGCAATCGCTGCTGAAAATGAAGGCTCTATCACATTAACAGAAGATATCGAGAAAGGGGCAAAAGACGCTGATGTTCTCTATACCGATATTTGGGTTTCAATGGGAGAGCCAGATAGTGTTTGGGATGAACGCATTCGCTTACTGAAAGCTTATCAAGTCAATGAATCTATGATGAAAATGGCAAATCCTCATGCGATTTTCTTGCACTGTTTACCTTCATTCCATGACCGTTTAACGCTCATTGGTGAAGATATTTACCAGAAGTTTGGCCTGAGTGAAATGGAAGTGGCAGATGGCGTTTTTGAGTCTCGTCAGTCAAAAGTTTTTGATCAAGCTGAAAATCGTATGCACACCATTAAAGCCGTTATGTTCGCGACTTTAAGCTAAAGCAAGGAGTTAACAATGCCTAAGAAGGTATTTATTGCTTTAGGGGGGAATGCATTGGGCAGCACGCCTCTAGAGCAAAAGCAGATTGTACGAAAAACCGCAAAGCCCATTGTGGATTTGGTTGAGAAGGGCTATCAAGTCATTATTGGCCATGGAAATGGCCCACAAGTTGGGATGATCAATTTAGCTATGGATTATGCATCACAACAAAACATTGGCACGCCTTATATGCCATTTGCTGAATGTGGTGCCATGAGCCAAGGTTATATCGGTTATCATTTACAACAGGCTATTAATGACGAATTGTGTGCGAGAAATCTGAATAAAAATCACGGTTGTGCAACTATTGTGACCCAAGTGGTTGTTGATAAAAATGATCCTGCTTTTTTATCACCGACAAAACCGATTGGCGCTTTTTATACTCAACAGCAAGCTGAGGTTATTCAAAAAGAGCACGGTTTTCACTTTATGGAAGATGCTGGGCGTGGATATCGTCGAGTGATCCCATCACCTAAACCGTTAGAAATTGTAGAATCACCGATTATTAAACAGTTGGTTGAACGCAATATTGTGGTGATTACTGTTGGTGGCGGTGGTATTCCTGTTATTCGAAAAGGGGATTTATTAGAGGGTATTGATGCGGTTATTGATAAAGATAACTCTAGCTCAAAATTAGCCGTAGAATTAAAAGCAGACATTTTATTAATATTAACGGCAGTTGATAAAGTTGCTATTAATTTTAATAAACCAGATCAAATGAATTTAGATAAATTAACACTTTCTCAAGCTCAGGAATATATTTCTCAAGGGCAATTTGCTAAAGGAAGTATGTTGCCTAAAGTGGAGGCTTGCCTTAATTTTCTAAAAGAGAGTGATAAAGGTGTACAAGCTATTATTACATCTTTAGAGAATGCATTATCTGCTTTAGAAGGAAAAACAGGTACAACAATTATTTCTGATTAATATCATACTTATCATTATTCTAAATTTAATTCTAATAATAGACTCTGCCAGATAGATATTATTTCTACTGGCAGAGTAGCCTCTTATTTAAGTCGAGGACGCTTATGAAACTTAAAAAGTTTGCGTTTCCGACCGCATTTACTATTTTATTTGCCATTACAGTAATTGTGGTTGGCTTAACATGGATAATTCCAGCTGGCGAATATCAGCGATTAAGTTATAACTCAGCAGAGCCATCATTAGTGGTTGCTAAAATAGATGGTTCTCATGAAGTGTTACCTGCAACTCAGGCAACATTAAATGATTTAAATGTCTCTATTGAGATTAATAAATTTACAGATGGGACAATTAAAAAACCGATAGCGATACCCGGAACCTATGAACGTGTAGCACAGCAACCTAAAGGGATAATGGATATTACCGAAAGTATGGTGAAAGGGACAATCGAGGGGGCGGATGTTATTGTTTTCATTCTTGTCTTGGGGGGACTTATTGGGGTTGTTAATAAAACCGGTGCATTCAATGCAGGTTTAACAGCACTAGCAAATCGAACCAAAGGTAAAGAGTTTTTAGTGGTGTTTGGTGTCACGATTATATTGTCCATAGGCGGGACAAGCTGTGGGATTGAAGAAGAAGCCGTTGCCTTCTATCCCATATTAGTACCCATATTCTTAATCTTGGGTTATGACGCTATTGTGTGTGTCGGCGCTATTTTTCTTGCCTCTTCAATGGGGGCTGGGTTCTCAACTGTAAATCCTTTCTCCGTTGTTATTGCATCAAATGCTTCGGGGATCAGTTTTATTGAAGGGATCGGCTTTCGTACTATTGGGTTGGTGATTGGTACGGCGGGTGTTTTGGTTTATTTATATTGGTATTGTAAGAAGATCAAAAAAGATCCGACTTTCTCATACAACTATGAAAATACCGAAAGTTTTAAACAGCGCTTTTTAAGTAATTACGATCCTAATGAGATATTAGAGTTTTCGTGGCGTCGTAAAGTGATCCTCTGCTTATTTGTTGCTGCTTTTCCTATTATGGTTTGGGGTGTTATGGAAATGGGCTGGTGGTTTCCACAAATGGCAGCTCTTTTCCTTGCTATCGCAATCATCATAATTTTCCTCTCTGGATTAAAAGAAAAAACAGCCATTGATGGATTTATTCACGGGGCATCTGAATTAGTCGGTGTTTCATTAATTATTGGTTTAGCACGAGGTGTTAACCTTGTGATGGAACAAGGTAAAATTGCTGACACCATCCTTGAATTTATGTCTCATATGGTTGCAGGAATGCCACCGAGCCTATTCTTATTAGCACAACTCGTTGTCTTTATTTGTTTAGGTTTTATTGTTCCTTCCTCTTCAGGTCTTGCGGTTTTAGCGATGCCTATTATGGCTCCATTAGCCGATGCAGTTGGTGTTCCTCGTTATATGGTGGTATCAGCATATAACTGGGGTCAATATATTATGCTGTTCTTAGCGCCTACAGGACTGGTGTTAGCGACATTGCAAATGCTAGATATCTCCTATAACAAATGGCTTAAATTTATTATGCCGATGGTGATATTTATGTTTGTACTTTCGGCAACACTATTACTGGTTCAAGTTGCTTTTTTATAAAATTGAGTCGATGTGTTTACGTTGAGAAACGAATTTTTGGTTATTCTGTAATGTAAGATTAATCTAGATTTTTATGCTGCAATCAGGGTTATTTTTTGATTTTCACTAGAAGTGATCTAGCTCTCGTTTTTAGCGGTGATAAAAAATAAACCGAAAAAAAAGGTTGTTAATTTGTAGAAGTTATGTTTTTTTAAATATAGATAACACGTAAACACATCATTAAATTAATTGATAGGTAACCCATGATCATCACTACTCTACTACAAAGCCTACGACTAACAGCGCACATCGCGGCTGTGGTTGTCGTGCGTGTGGTGGTGGTCGTCGGCAAAGCGCCGTAACGGGTCCGAATCAACACAGTTTCGAAACCCCGCCGGCGCACTAACCGGGCGGGGTTTTTCTTTTCTACCTGCCCATCAAGTCCGGCTTAGAACAAAGGACAGATAAAAATGGGTGATCAACAAGAAAACGCCACAACAAGTAGAACGTTTACTGGTGCGCAATTAATCGTTTATTTACTGGAACGTCAAGGCATTACGACAGTCGCAGGGATCCCCGGTGGTGCAGCGCTTCCGTTATATGATGCTTTAAGCCAAAGTAAATCTATTCGACATATCTTAACTCGCCATGAACAAGGTGCTGGTTTTATTGCACAAGGTATTGCCCGTGCAAATGGTAAACCTGCTGTTTGTATCGCTTCGAGCGGGCCGGGTGCAACAAACTTAGTGACAGCCATTGCCGATGCTAAGCTCGACTCCATTCCTTTAGTTTGTATTACAGGTCAGGTATCTTCAGCGATGATTGGAACCGATGCTTTCCAAGAAGTTGATACTTATGGCATGTCTATTCCAATCACGAAACATAACTATTTAGTTCGTGATATTGCTGAGTTACCTGAAATTATTTGTGATGCGTTTCGTTTAGCGATGTCAGGAAGACCGGGTCCTGTTTGGGTTGACGTACCAAAAGATATTCAGCAAGCCACAATTACATTAGAAACGTTACCGCCTATTCCGCAAAAAGATCCGGTTCCCGCATTTAATACTGATTTAGTAATACAAGCGGCACAAATGATTAATCAAGCTAAAAACCCTGTTTTGTATTTAGGTGGAGGGATCATTAGCTCTGAAGCATGTAAAGAAGCGATTGAATTAGCAGAAAAAAATAATCTGCCCACAACCATGACCTTAATGGGATTAGGATTAATGCCGCCTTCGCATCCACTGTATTTGGGGATGTTGGGTATGCATGCGACTCGTAGCACCAATTTTATTTTAGAAGAAGCGGATCTGTTGATTGTATTAGGAGCGCGATTTGACGATCGTGCCATTGGTAAAGCAGAGAAGTTTTGCCCTAATGCCAAAATTATTCATGTTGATATCGATCGCGCTGAAATTAGTAAGATCAAACGCCCAGATATCGCGATCCACGCTGATGCGAAATCAGTGTTATCACTGTTATTACCATTGATTAATACAAACAAGCGTAATGAATGGATAGCTCGTGTTACGACACTGAAACAAGAATATCCATTGGAGATGAAAAATTCTGAAAATATCCTCAGTGGTTATGGCATCGTATTAGCGGCAGCAAACTGTGTTGATGATGATGCCATTATTACAACCGACGTTGGGCAACATCAGATGTGGGTTGCACAAGCGTATCCGTTAAATCGGCCTCGACAATGGTTAACATCTGGCGGTTTAGGTACGATGGGATTTGGTTTACCAGCAGCGATTGGTGCTGCATTAGCTGAGCCAAGTAAGAAAATCCTCTGCTTCTCGGGGGATGGTAGCATTATGATGAATATTCAAGAATTTGCTACGGCGGCTGAGCACCAATTAGATATCAAAATTATTTTGATAAATAATCAGGCATTGGGGTTGGTTCACCAACAACAAACGCTGTTTTTTGAAGAGCGTATTTATGCTGCGGCTTATCCTTATCAAACAGATTTTATTCGTATTGCACAAGGCTTTGGTTTAGATACCTGTGACTTAAATCAGGAAACGGATCCTGCAAGTGCATTAAAAGCAGCAATTGAAAAACCAGGTCCGTGTTTAATTCATGTCATGATTGATATTCATGAAAAAGTATTTCCAATGGTACCGCCAGGGGCGGCAAATATTGAGATGATAGGAGCTTAATTTATGTCACAACAATCACAACCTATCGCGCTGGAATTGATTGTTCGCAATCATCCCGGTGTTATGACCCATATTTGTGGGCTATTTGCTCGCCGTGCATTTAACGTCGATGGTATTTTGTGTTTACCGATGAAAAATAGCGATAAAAGCCGTATTTGGCTATTAGTGCAAAAAGATGATCGCCTAATGCAGATGGTGAGTCAGGTAGAAAAGCTTGAAGACGTAAAAGAAGTGAGATTCAGTGACGATTTACGTGTTTTTGAACAAATGGAAAGTTATCTAAATTAATTTATCATTTTTATTTCATCAGTGGCTTTATTCTTAATTACTTTATTTTTAATTAATAGGAATAAAGCCTTATTTTTATTGGGAATAAAAATGTTAAGGGCGATGATGATAATGCTGTTGGTTTGGACTAGACATAATGACGGATGCGCGTAAATGTCCTTCAACACAAATATAAGAGTGAGGGGCATTACCATGAAAGGCGTAAAAATCACCTGTTTCGAGTAAGACCGTTTCATCATTGTCAAAACGCATCATCAATTTACCAGAATAGACCATGATGTGTTCTTGAGTTCCATCTGCGTGAGCTGGACTATTGATGATCGCGCCATGCTTCATCTCAATATGCCAAATCTCCGTAATATTGCCGATGCCAATACGGAATTTAAATTCTTGGGCATAATCACCCACAATAGGTTTATGTCGTTCTAAGCGAGGATATTCTTCTCGTGTGAAACTAAATAAATCCCCTAACGGAAAGCCAAGCGCTATCGCGATAGCCTCTAAGGTATCGATTCTAGGATTAGAATCACCCGATTCTAATTTTGACAATGCAGCCTTGGATATTCCCGATTTTCTTGATAACTCATTAAGTGACAAGTTTCGAGACTGTCTTAATTGTTTGACTTTATTACCAAGGTATTCATTCGTTTTTTTAGGAGGTTGTGGGTTCATTGCCAATTCAAAATATCGTTAGTTTAAAAGTGTCATTCCGATTAGATAATAACACTAATTAACCGTATTCGGAAAAATGAGATCCGGTTTCTGCTGTATTTTGTGAATAGTCTTACGGTAGCTGTTCGATTTTTAATAATTACGCTAATATTCTTCATTAAATGATAATTATTCAAGGTTTATTATGATGGACTTGCTCAGTTGGTCTGATCTTTTTATTTGCTTACTTACCTTATTCTTTGCTTATGTTATTTTCGGTATGGCTGGGTTTGGTTCTGCGTTAATCGCAGGCCCTGTATTAGCACTTTATTTGCCTCTTTCAATGATAGTGCCTTTATTGGCATTAATCGATTTAAGTGCCGCCATAGTGAATGTTTTAAGAGATGGCAAACAGGCTGATTTTAAAGAGATACGCTATATTATTCCGCTTATTATTATTGGTAGTCTTGTTGGTGCGACGATTTTATTAACCACACGACCCGATTTGCTTTCTCTTCTTTTGGGTATCTTTGCTGTTTGTTATGCAATTTATGCCTTGTTTTGGAAAAAACAAGAAAGCCAATTTTCTCAACGCTTGGTTTATCCTTTCGGGTTAATTGGTGGTGTGTTTAGCGCGTTGTTTGGCAGTGGCGGTTTTTTATATGCGATCTATTTATCAGGCAGAATTGCAGATAAAAACAAGTTTCGTATTACACAAACGACATTAATTGGCTTTAGCACACTAACGCGAGTGGTGATTTTCTTATTTGCTGGTATTTATTGGCAATTGGATATTCTTAAGTTAGCCGTTATTTTCTTGCCTGCTATGTTTGCTGGTGTATGGCTAGGGCGAAATTTAACATTACGGATGTCAAAAGCACGATTTATGAGTGTGATTTATACCATTGTATTGGCATCAGGTACTGTGCTTATTTATCGTTATTTTTCTTAAGCGTTGTAGGATAAATGACGGTGAAATGAGAATATTGTGAAAGGCAAAGATCTTTGTGATTCAAACAGAGATCTTTCTCTGATTAATATTACTTTTTAAGCATGTTTATCTATTTCTTATCCCCTATAATAAAACAATATTTTATTTAACCACCTTCCTTTTATCACAGAGGTTTCTGTTATTCGCAGAAACAAAATAACATGTCACATCAAAATTATCGCCAATCTGAAGTTTTTGCGATAACAACTATCACGGTAAGTATTGGCGTTATCGGGATTGTTATCGGATTAACTATTCCTATGGTTGCACTGCGCCTTAATTTAGTGGGAATTAGTGAATCTATCATTGGACTTATTTCCGCTGCACCCGCTATTGGAATGTTAATTATTTCACCCTTTGCTCGGCGTATTGTGCAATGGATTGGTAAACGCTTTGCCATGCTATTAGCAACCATTGTTTCTGCAATAAGTTTATTACCCTTAATGGGAAGCTTGCCTCTGGAGTTGCTATTTCCGTTACGATTAATTACGGGTATTGCCAGTGGTGTGATGATTTGTTTAGGAGAAACGTGGATTAATGAGCTTTCACCAGATAATAAACGTGGGCGGATTTTAGCGGTATATACTACGGTATTTACTATTAGCCAGTTATTAGGGCCTTCAATTATTGCGCTTTATGGCGTCGCAGATAAGACGCCTATTTTAATTAGTGTCTTTATTCATATTATCTCTATTATCCTGTTTTTAATGATGGATCAGAAAACAGGCGATAAATTACCGAAAGATACGCAAGAGCCTAATTTTTCTATTATCCGCTTTGTTAAAGTAGCGCCAGCAATCTGTGGTGGTATTGTTTTCTTTGCTTTTTTTGATGGCACCGTGCTTTCTATGTTTCCTATTTATGGCCTAAGTATGGGGCACACTGAAGCTATTGCCGCAATGATGATAAGCGCTATTTTAGCCGGTGATGCCATTATGCAAATGCCATTTGGCTGGCTTGCTGATCATATGAACAGAACACGGTTATATCGAATCTGTGGTGTAGTGACTTTACTGGCAAGCTTACTATTACCTATCACTATGTCTCATACATTTTTGATCTGGCCTTTATTACTGGTATTGGGTGCAACAGCCGGTGCGATATACACCATTGCGTTGGTACAAATAGGGCAATATTTCTCAGGCAATGATCTAATGGTCGCTAATGCGTCGGCTGCGATGTTATGGGGAATTGGTAATTTAGCTGGGCCTTTGCTGGCTGGCGCGATGTCAGAATTTTCTTCATCTTCACTACCATTTTTATTGGTTGCAATGACAGGTCTATTCTTAGTTTCAACGATGGAACGTTGGAACCTAGGTGTTGAAGCGCTCAATAGTAGCTCATCTTAATATTATTTCTTCTCTATCGTATTCCATTTAAGGTGAAAGGAATGCGATAGAGGAAGCCTTTCTTTTTTCTATTTCTAAATATTAAAATTTTATCTTATTGTTTTTTATAAATGATTATAATTATCTTTCGTAATTGTAATTGTTTTGAAATTTATTAAGAATAATCTAGAAATGCTTATGCAAAATGGAAAATTGTTTGCTAAAACTGCGTTTACTCATCTAACGTTAGAAGTAGAAGATGACATTATCTTCAGATAAAAATAATGAATACTGCAAATCATTAATCGCCACACATTGGGAACGGGAGGTATTATTTATCTAAGCAACTTATTAAAGTTACTAATAATAGATAGATATACCTAGTTATCATATCGTGTAATATAAATTCAATAAAAACAATTGATTAAACTATTTTTCTACTGTGAGATAAACATGATATTGGATGATTGTACAAAAGTAGAATGATGAGGAAAGTGGGTAGCTGCTTTCCTCTTTTTCTTTTTTTCTAACTTTAAATTATCTTTTTATGACATTTTTATTAAAAATGTATTTTTTCGCTTGATTCTTACCCTAAAAGCACCAGATAATCGTTTGCGTCAAATTCTCTCACTCAATCCACACGAAAAACCAAACGTTTGCTTTTGACTCCCTCTTAAGATTTTTTATCGACAAGAGGTTATTCTAATTGATACGTAATCGTTTTCGTTTTTTGGAGAGTGAACTGTTTTTATGTCAGAGGAATGTAATGTCTGCTAATCAATCAGCAAGCACAGGTAAACTGGATAGCTATTTTAAACTTACAGCACGCGGCACAACTGTTCGCAAAGAAATGATCGCTGGTTTGACGACATTTCTGGCTATGGTGTATTCCGTTATTGTTGTTCCTAGCATGTTAGGACAAGCTGGTTTTCCACATACAGCGGTCTTTATTGCAACCTGTTTAGTCGCAGGATTAGGCTCTCTTCTAATGGGATTGTGGGCAAATCTTCCTATGGCAATTGGTTGTGCTATTTCATTAACAGCATTTACCGCTTTTAGCTTGGTCTTGGGACAAAACATCTCTGTACCCGTTGCATTAGGTGCCGTGTTTTTAATGGGGTGTTTATTCACCGTTTTCTCATTAACTGGCATTCGTACTTGGATCTTAAAAAATATTCCAATTGGTATCGCACATGGTGCAGGAATAGGGATTGGACTTTTTCTGCTTTTAATTGCAGCAAACAGTGTTGGGTTAGTGGTTAAAAACCCATTTGATGGTTTACCTGTTGCAATGGGGAAATTTACATCATTTTCTGTTCTGATGTCACTGGCAGGATTGGCCGCTATTTTCGGATTAGAAAAACGTAAAGTACCGGGTGGCGTGCTATTAGTGATTGTAGCTATTTCGATTATTGGCCTTATTTTTGATCCTAATGTGAAATATCAAGGCATCTTTAAAATGCCTCAATTAGGTGAAGAAGGACTCTCTTTATTGTTTGCGATGGATATTAAAGGTGCCTTACAGCCTTTAGTATTACCAAGTGTTCTTGCATTAGTGATGACTGCCATTTTTGATGCCACAGGGACTATTCGCGCTGTTGCGGGTCAAGCAAACTTATTAGATAAACGCGGGCAAATTATTAATGGTGGAAAAGCGCTGACTTCTGACTCTGTCAGTAGTATTTTTGCGGGTGTTATTGGTGCAGCCCCTGCCGCAGTTTATGTTGAATCAGCCGCAGGAACAGCCGCTGGTGGTAAAACAGGATTAACTGCAACCGTGGTCGGTATTTTATTTTTACTGATCCTTTTCTTATCGCCTCTCTCTTATTTAGTTCCTGCTTATGCAACGGCGCCCGCGTTAATGTATGTGGGTTTATTGATGCTAGGCAACGTCACTAAGTTAGATTTCAGTGATTTTGTTGATGCAATGTCAGGCATGGTGTGTGCTGTATTTATTGTTTTAACCTGTAATATCGTCACAGGTATTATGTTAGGTTTCGGCTGTTTGGTGATAGGTCGTGTATTTGCAGGTGAATGGCGTAAACTCAATATTGGCACAGTATTAATTACTATTGCTCTAGTGGCATTTTATGCGGGTGAGTGGGCAATTTAATTTAAATAATCGGTTTTAAAGACAAAAGGCGGAATATATTTGTATTCCGCCTTTTTGCTATTTATTTATCTACTTTTATTCGCTATTGTCGAAATTAAGCCTAGTTATTAAATAGTTGGTAGAAGATATGCAAGAAATAAAAATACGCCACGGTGAACCTGACGACGCATCAGCAATTCAACAGCTATATACACACCCAGATTTATATATTTGCACTTGCCAATTTCCTTATCCTTCAGTCACGATGTGGAAAAAAAGACTACTTGAATTTTCAGAACAAAATATCCCTAATTTTGTGGCAACCATTGATGATCAAATTGCGGGACATTTAGCACTAATAATCGATAATCATCCTCGTCGTCGCCACATTGTGAGTTTTGGTATTGGTGTTGGCGCTGAATACTCCGGAAAAGGTGTCGGTAAATTACTTATCAATACCGCTATTGACTATGCTTTCAATTGGTTAGCAGCCACGCGATTAGAATTAGAAGTGTATTCATACAACGAAAGAGGCTTGCATTTGTATAAGAAATTAGGCTTTGAAGTTGAAGGAGTACGCCGTAAGGCTGCTTTTAGAGAGGGTAAATATTGTGATGTTGTCATGATGTCGATGTTAAGAACAATTGAATAATCATTAGCATTACGAGTTAGCTCTCAAAATTAATCGCAATTGTCATTTATCTATTATTTTTTATTTAATTACTTAACGTTTTACGTTTTTATACGGTCTATTACATTGCTTAGACTGAAAAAGAGAAATAAAAACGTATGTTTTCTATAATTAATGCCGTTAATAAATAGAGAGCAATAAATTGCGTACAATGTGCGGTGTTAGATACGATTAGTCTTAATTTTTAAATATTCTCACAGAGTCTGTGTGGGATCTGTTTAAAATAAGCATAGATGTATAGATAAAGAAAGATATGATGCGCGAATTTTACATAATATGTTTCTTTATCGTTCGGTAGGTTTTCCTTTTATAAGGGAAAGATGGCAGATTTTCAGGATAAAAATAGGCATGTAAGGGTAACATGGAAATTTTCTTTACTATTTTGATTTTAATACTGGTGGTTTCAGTTTCGGGAGTTATTACAAAGTTAATTCCCTTTCGTGTTCCGTTACCATTAATACAGATTGTGATAGGGGCTTTATTGGCATGGCCTCAGTTTGGTTTACATGTCACTTTTGATCCTGAATTATTCCTCGTTCTATTGATCCCGCCTTTACTTTTTGTTGATGGTTGGAAAACACCGACACGAGAATTTATCCAAAATGGGCGTGAGATTTTTATTCTTGTGCTTGTTTTAGTCATGGTGACCGTTGTTGGTATTGGTTATCTTATTTATTGGATGATGCCAAGTATCCCTCTTATTTCGGCATTTGCATTGGCAGCAGTACTTTCGCCAACGGATGCGGTTGCACTCTCTTCCATTGTCGGTAAAGGGCGAATACCTAAGCGAATAATGGGCATCTTAGAGGGTGAAGCATTAATGAATGATGCTTCAGGTCTGGTTGCCTTGAAATTTGCGGTTGCTGTGGCAATGGGAACAATGGTGTTTACTGTTGGTGGTGCAACCCTTGAATTCTTCAAAGTTGCCGTTGGTGGATTACTAGCAGGTATCGGTGTCACCTTAGTTTACAGTAAATCTTTACGATTGATGAGTCGTTGGAGCGGAGACGATCCGGCTACACAAATCGTCTTTATGTTGTTGCTGCCTTTTGCCTCTTACCTTATTGCAGAGCATATTGGTTTTTCAGGCATTTTAGCGGCTGTTGCTGCTGGTATGACTATCAGTAAATCAGGTGTTATCAGAAATGCGCCTCTTGCGATGCGTTTACGTGCTGATAGCGTGTGGTCAATGCTTGAATTTGTCTTTAACGGCCTTGTTTTTATCATGCTTGGCTTACAGCTTCCTATTATCTGGACAAGCTCTGTTATTCAAGCCGATCTTGACCCTGAAGTTGAAGTCTGGATGCTGTTTGCAGCCGTTTTTGTTATCTACTTTGCACTGCTGATCCTGCGCTTTACGTGGTTATGGCTAATGAAGAAGATCAGCCGGATCTTTATGAAAAAGCATCCACTTGATTTCGCTAATTATACAACGCGTGAGTTGTGGTTATCGTCTTTTGCAGGTGTTCGTGGTGCTATTACGCTTGCAGGTGCGCTTTCTATTCCACTCTTTTTAACCGATGGCAGTACTTTCCCTGGGCGTTATCAAATTATCTTTATTGCTGCTGGTGTTATTTTACTGTCAATTTTAGTGGGTATTATTTCACTTCCTTTCCTACTAAAAGGCGTGAAGGCAACTGACAAAGAAGCAGATAAAAACGAAGTTCGCTATGCGCGTAAAGTGATGGCAGAAGTGGCAATTGTCAGTCTGAATAAAATGGAAGAGCGCTTGGCTGCAAGTACCGAAGAGCAGTTGGATGCGGAAGAAATTAATGAAGTTGCTTCTCGTGTAACGGGTTATTTAAGACGCCGTACTGCGACTCAAGATGAAATGGTTCATAACGCGTTAGAAGAAGATCTCGAAAGACGTTTTCGTTTAACGGCATTACGTGCCGAACGTGGTGAGCTTTACCATTTAAGAGCAACGCGAAAAATCAGTAATGAAACACTCCAATTATTGCTACATGAGTTGGATTTAATGGAAGCGTTATTAGTAGAGAAAGATAGTTAATTATGTGGCTGCTTGTTATTACAACATTGTTATGGGCAGCCTCTTTTAGCCTGATCGGCGAGTATCTCGCGGGTCAGGTTGATAGCTGGCTCTCTGTTTTGATCCGTGTTTCTTTAGCGGCTTTGGTTTTTTTGCCGTTTTTACGTTGGAAAGGAATTCGCGGTAAGGTGATTTTGCTCTATATGAGTGTGGGTGCGTGCCAACTTGGCATTATGTATCTGTTTGTCTTCCATGCTTATAACTATTTAACTGTCGCAGAATTCTTACTGTTTACAGTATTAACACCGCTTTATGTCACGTTAATTTATGATTTATTAGAACGTCAAAGATTACGTTGGGGTTATGTCTTTAGCTCATTATTAGCAGTGTTAGGGGCCGCGATTATTCGCTATGACCATTTAAGTGATGATTTTTGGTATGGCCTGTTATTAGTACAGCTGGCTAATATTTTCTTTGCGATTGGTCAGGTCGGTTATAAACGATTAATGGAAGTGCATCCTATTCCACAACATCATGCATTTTCTTGGTTTTATCTTGGTGCCGTTGTCGTTTCACTGATTGGCGCATTGTGTTTTGCTGATTGGCAGAAAATGCCAGCAACATCACTACAGTGGGGTGTTTTACTCTGGTTAGGAATTGGCGCTTCTGGAATAGGGTATTTCATGTGGAACTATGGTGCCACACAAGTTGATGCTGGAACCTTGGCTATTATGAATAACATGATGGTTCCAGCAGGATTATTAGTGAATTTTTCTATTTGGCAGCAACATCCAAATTGGCCAAGTTTCATCATAGGCGCGAGCCTGATTGTTGCATCACTTTGGATCCATCGACGCTGGATACGCCGACCTGCTTTACAAAAGGAAGATTGTTAACAGCGTGCTGGCACGATAAGCGAATAAACTCTCGAATTGCCGGTTGATGTTGCTCTCCACTACGGTTAGCGGCATATAACCGGCTCCATAATCCCTCGCCTAATGTTTTTGTAACGACTAATCCTTGTTTTTCAAAATTCTCAACAGCCCAATGAGGTAATGCAGCAATTCCCATGCCGGCTGCAACCATTTGAATTAATAACAATGTATTATCGACATGTTTAAAATGTGGTGTGATCCCCGCAGGTTGTAAGAAATGACGCCATACATCAAAGCGCTCTCTTTGTACGGGATAAATAAATAAGGTTTCTGCAATTAAATCTTGTGGCTGAATATGTAAGCGATTAGCAAGAGGGTGATCTGGCGATAAAACTAATTTCACTTCATAGTCAAATAACGGCGTGTAGTGTAAACGAGGATCATCCAAGATATCGGATGTTAACACGACATCTAATTCACGTTGTAATAATGCTGGCTGTGGATCAAAGGTAACACCTGAATGAAAATCAACAGTCACTTCAGGCCATGTTTGGCGATATTGCTGTAATGCAGGGGTTAACCATTGAATACAACTATGGCATTCAATCGCTATATTCAAATTCACACTACCCGGCTCATTACACGCTTCAATGGCCCTACGAACGATAGGCAATACTTCTTCTGCTAATTTAACGAGCACTTCCCCTTGTGAAGTAAAGCGCAGTGGCTGGCTTTTACGTACAAAAATTCGATAACCAAGGCGATGTTCTAATTCACTAAATTGATGTGAAAGAGCCGATTGCGTTTGATGCAATTGATTTGCTGCGTTAGCAAGAGAGCCAGTGTGCTTCAAGGCTAAGATCGTTTTTAAATGTTTTATTTCTATCATGAGAAACCTTCAAGTGGTTGATGAAAAATTTGCGCTTGTGATTTATACACTACCTGTAGATTATGGATGTGTAAACATCTAGACGGCTAAAAATAGGATTTTAATTATGACAATTCGCAATCACACACTCGGTTTCCCTCGCATTGGCTTAGATAGAGAGCTAAAAAAGGCGCAAGAAAATTATTGGGCTGGTAAGATTTCTCAAGCGGAACTTATTGAAATTGGTAAAGAATTACGTGCTCGCCATTGGCAACAACAAGCAAATGCAGGTGTTGAATTATTACCTGTTGGTGATTTTGCTTGGTATGACCAAGTGTTAGGTACAAGCTTGCTGTTAGGTAACGTACCACCTCGTCACCGTAATGAAGATGGCTCACTCGATCTTGATACTCTATTTAGAGTCGCTCGTGGTAGAGCGCCAACAGGTAAACCTGCGGCTGCATCTGAAATGACGAAATGGTTTAATACTAACTATCACTATATCGTACCTGAATTTCAACAAGGTCAGTCGTTTACCTTTGCATGGAAAGCGCTACTAGAAGAAGTCGATGAAGCATTAGCGTTAGGTCATAAAATAAAACCTGTTTTACTCGGTCCAGTGACTTACTTGTGGCTAGGTAAAGTAAAAGGGCCTGAATTTGATAGATTAACGCTTCTAAAAGATATTTTACCTATCTATCAACAAGTTATTTCCGCATTAAAAGAGAAAGGTATTGAGTGGGTGCAAATTGATGAGCCTGCATTGGTACTGGATCTACCTGTTGAATGGCAAAATGCGTATCAAACAGCTTATCAAGCATTAGCGGGAGAAGTTAAATTACTGCTGACGACCTATTTTGATGGTATTTCTCATCATCTTGATATTATTAAAAACTTACCTGTTAATGGGCTTCATGTTGATATTTCTGCAGGACAAGATGATTTGCAGCATTTACACCAAGCATTACCTAAAGATTGGGTTCTGTCATTAGGTGCGATTAATGGTCGAAATGTGTGGAAAGCAGATTTAAGTGCGCGTTATCAGCAAGTGATTGCACTAAAAGGGAAACGTCCATTGTGGATCGGAACTTCATGTTCATTACTACATAGCCCAATTGATTTAAATGCAGAGACGAAACTTGATGATGAAGTAAAAAGCTGGTTTGCTTTTGCTGTTCAAAAATGTGAAGAAGTCGCTTTGTTGGCTAAGGCATTGAATGCACCAGAAGGTGAATATGATGAACAACTGGCACAGTATAGTGCGCCAATTCGTCAACGTCAGTACTCAACTCGTGTACATAATGCAACAGTTGAAGCTCGTTTACAGGCAATTGAAGCACAGGATAGTGAAAGAAATTCACCTTATACCCAACGCGCAGAAGTACAACGAACTCGATTTAATTTGCCATTATGGCCAACCACTACAATTGGTTCATTCCCACAAACAACAGAAATTCGAACTGTCCGTTTAGATTTTAAGAAAGGGCGCATCGATACGGCGGCTTATCGCACAAATATCAGCGAACATATTAAGCAAGCAATATCCGAACAAGAAAATCTTGGTCTTGATGTATTAGTTCATGGCGAAGCAGAACGTAACGACATGGTGGAGTATTTTGGTGAGCATTTTGATGGTTATGTGTTTACGCAAAATGGCTGGGTACAAAGCTATGGTTCTCGTTGTGTAAAACCACCTGTGATTATCGGTGATATTAGTCGCCCAGCACCTATTACCGTGGATTGGGCAACTTACGCACAGTCATTAACGGAAAAACCAGTCAAAGGTATGTTAACAGGCCCTGTGACAATTTTATGTTGGTCTTTCCCTCGTGAAGATGTGACGCGTGAAATGATTGCAAAACAGATCGCGTTAGCGCTGCGTGATGAAGTGGATGATTTACAAAAAGCAGGTATTGGTATTATTCAAATCGATGAGCCTGCGTTACGTGAAGGTTTACCACTGCGCCGTAATGAGTGGCAGGCTTACCTTGATTGGGCAGTCGATGCCTTTAAATTAAGTGCCGCCATTGCCGATGATGAGACACAAATTCATACCCACATGTGTTATTGCGAATTTAATGACATCATGGATTCAATTGCAGCGCTGGATGCTGATGTGATTACAATCGAAACATCACGTTCAGATATGGAATTGCTAGAAGCCTTTGAGCACTTTGATTATCCAAATGAAATTGGACCAGGTGTTTATGATATTCACTCACCTAATGTGCCAAATGTGGAATGGATCGTCGGTTTATTAAGAAAAGCGCAATCTCGAATTCCCGCAGAGCGTTTATGGGTGAATCCAGATTGTGGATTAAAAACACGAGGTTGGACTGAAACACGCGCAGCATTAGCGAATATGGTTGAGGCTGCTAAATATTTACGTCAGAGCGTGTAATAAAATAATTAATAGTTTTTTAGCCTGTTATTTTTGATCTGCTACTTTAGATAAGTTGTATAGTCAAAATAGCAGGCTAAATTTATATAACATTTTTAAAAAAGGTATTCATTAAAACCTAGAGTAAATCTTATTATTGATATTCATTAGAGTTGCTATACTGCAAAATTCTCTAATTTTATGGATATAATTATTGTGCAAACTAGCATTAAACTTTCGGATAAAGTATTAGATGCTTTTCCAACTAGACCTTTGAAATTAGTTCCACTAAGAGGAGACGGTGGATTATTTCGCACCTTATTCTTAGTTATTTTCATGTTAGCAATGACGGTATTTAGTGCTTATCAAATTCCCAATATTCTTTATGATTATAAAATCAGTGAGAATGCAGTACCTGTTGATGCTACAGTGAATGGCTCTTGTCGTTCTCAACTCTTTGTTCTTACTAACTGTAGTGTTGATCTACGTTATAAAGGCAATGAAGTTTCGCGCAATTTTACTTTTTTAGATTTAGGCCCCAAAGATGTGTTAGTTGAACCCGTCGCTGATGCAAATGATCTAAGTAAAATGACTGTTGATGTGGCGATAGATAATATTTGGCTTCGTTTAATTAGCACGATTATTTTTGTCGGATTATTTGGTTTTTGTGTGATCTTTTTTATTTATCGTCAAATACTGACGAGTAAAGTGAGAAAAGCATTATTATCAGTGGGAACTCAACCTTTAAAATTAATAGCCATTCCAGCAAAAATGGTTGTGAGTAATAAGCAATTTATTGCCACTTATCATCTTAATTTAGAGGGTAAAGATATTCGTATTGCTTATTCAGGGAATAAGAAAACACCTCCTATTGTGATGGAGCAAAATGGAAATACCTACGTATTAGCCGTTTATTCACCACAACAAAATATCCCTTATGCTTTGGATGTACCTTTAGAACGTATTCAGGCAACACCTGAAGAGAAACAACGTTTTCATGAAGCGTTGATTGAGGAAGGTTTACTGTAATCAATTTTGATTATTAAGAACGTGATGCGTTTCCTCTTATGAAATTATAAGGGAAAACGCATTAAAGCAGTCTGTTTATTTAGCCACCGAAAATTTTCGCTTTTAAAATATCCATACCCGCACTGACTAAATCTAAGTCTTTAGGTACAACGCCATCCGGGGTAACTTTATCAATTAATTTAGGTAAATATTGCGCTGCCATTTCAGAGGCTTCTGTCGCACTTAAATTAATTTTTGACGCAAGTTCATTAATAACAGGTGATGAAAAAACCGTTACGATTTGTTCAGCACTGATAGGTAAATTTGTATTTGTACTTATCCAAGATTGAATAAGTTCACTTAAACCTGCTGTATCAAATTGTTTTACTAAGCCTTCAATGCCGCCTTGAGATCCAATCCAATCAAGAACAGTTTTATATTGGTTGATTTTTTCGCCACCTAGTAGGCTCGCAATTTGGTTAAATAAGCTCATGTTCACTCCTGTGACGATCTGTTTGTCACATTAGATGTTTATTTTAAGGGCGGGTAGTGTACTCACTATGTTCGTTATACTTCAAGCTACTCGTCATACTTCAAGCCACAGCGTTGTTGACTGCGTTTATTCACACTAGTCACATACTTGTGTATGTTCCTAGTGACTCATTCACTTGTCGCCTAGCTGTGACTTGAATTATTTAGAGTATTTACTCGTTGAATTTTAAGCTGTAGCGTTGTTGACTGCGTTTATTCGCATTAGTCACATACTTATGTATGTTCCTAGCAACTCATTTACTTGTCGCCTAGCTACACCTCTAATTATTTAGAGTAGATATTCGCTAGGATATTTATTTGTATTGAGTATATGTGCATTAAGGTATTTACCTCGTCTATACTGATGAGAGGAATGTTTATTTTAGTTAATGATTGATGTAGGCGAATATTGATAATGTATTCGTGGATAATGTATTTCAAATGCCATTTTTCGTGATGATAATCACAATTTTATGAAATTGTTACTTCGTATGGTTTCTTGTAAGTGATATTGGTCACTAAAAAGGTCTGAAAAACTGATACAGTAACTTTTAATTTAATGATCATTGGTTTTGTCCCATTGAGGAGTCCGATATGTCTGATGTATTTCACTTAGGTTTAACCAAAAATGACCTACAGGGTGCCACTTTAGCAATTGTTCCAGGTGATCCTAAGCGTGTTGAAAAAATTGCAAAATTAATGGATAACCCAGTTCATCTGGCTTCTTTACGTGAATACACGTCATGGCGTGGCGAAATTGATGGCAAAGCTGTCATTGTTTGTTCAACAGGTATCGGTGGTCCATCTACCTCTATCGCAGTTGAAGAATTAGCACAGTTAGGTATCCGTACTTTCTTACGTATTGGTACAACTGGTGCAATTCAAGAACATATCAATGTTGGTGATATTCTTGTGACTACGGCTGCGGTTCGTTTAGATGGCGCAAGCTTACATTTCGCACCAATGGAATTCCCAGCTGTTTCTGATTTTGAATGTATGAACGCACTGTACAAAGCCGCTAAAGACAATGGCTCAACTGTACACGTAGGTGTTACTGCATCTTCAGATACATTCTATCCAGGACAAGAACGTTACGACACCTATACAGGTCGTGTTGTTCGCCGTTTCAAAGGCTCTATGAAAGAGTGGCAAGAAATGGGCGTAATGAACTATGAAATGGAATCTGCAACATTATTGACAATGTGTGCAAGCCAAGGTTTACGTGCAGGTATGGTTGCCGGTGTTATCGTAAACCGTACTCAACAAGAAATTCCAGACGCGGAATTACTGAAGAAAACTGAAAATAATGCACTAGGTATCGTTATCGAAGCCGCTCGTATTTTAATGAAATAAGTTTTTTAACTTGAATGCTAAACGCTCTTAATTGATATGACCCCAATAATTAAGTAACTAATTATTGGGGTTTTTTATATCCAAATACAATCGAGATTTGAAATCATTATTGTGAATCAATATGTAGCAGAAAAAGCATCTCGAAAATGTTTAAACTAAGCTCTTGCTCTTGGTAGTTTGTGCTATTCTTGAGTGCTAATCCATCTTTTTATCTTATTGGCTTGCTTGGATAAACCACCAAAAATGGCATTACTTATATGTTCAGGAAAATCTGTGGGTAGCTGAGTTAATACAGTAGCAATAACAGCATCTGTCTTCTCTGCCATATCAAGAATGAGTTGAGTTGCTACTTTTTCTGAAAATCCGACCTGTGTCGCGGTACTGATAAAATGGCGGGGTTGTATCTTCGAAAAATTATATTGCTTGTTTTTCCCTTGTAGTGCCATCGCCATTTTGGCTTTTTGGACGTCAATTCCTCGTGTTGCAAAAATAGGGAAAGCAGACATGACATCATATAATGGTGTTAAACGAAAAGATGTCCCAGATTCAATGAAGAGGGAAAAGTTCTTTCCATGCCCATCTATTGCAGCAAGCATCCAGAACAAAATTTGTGATTTAAAGAATATTTCTCTATCTTCAAGTGCTATACGTGAGCCTAAAAGCAACTGCATGATAGCTTCAATACCCGGTCCACCGTGCGCTTCATATTTTAATGCAGGTGCAACCCCCAGTGCTTGACAGCAATCTTCTTGGGGAAGGCGTAGTAGCCAGTTACCAATCGAAGACCACTTCCGATCGAAGCGCTCAACAATCAGTATTTTTTTCTGACCGAACATTGCCAACTCAGCGTTGGCGACTGGAAATCCAAATTCCCTAGCAATACACAAGCATAGCCACTCGTTTTCACAGCTTTCACGCAGATCAATATTATGGTGCTCAATCAGCCCTATTGGCAATTTGAAGATATGGCTTGTTGGTGTACTGCCTTGTGGGCGTTGCCACAAACCCTTATACCAAAGCAGCGCTGTTTTTTCTTGAGCTCCAGCAAGGGAGATCCGAAAATCCACATCTTCTTTCATTCCAAGGGGCGAGGTTTGGTAACCGTCTAGCAGTTCTTCAATTTGTTTTTCATCCAGAGGTTCTGCATGTATCGCCATCACTGAAGGGATTTCAACATCAGGAGAATATAGCTGAATGGCTCCTACGCAATCACGACCCACTGCGGCGAGCAAATCAAAAGGATGGTCAGTCTTTACTTGAAAGCGAGCCTGCATCCGATTAATAATTACTTCAGAATCAGGCAGGAGATTACTAAAAAAGTTGTAAACAGCACTTCCAGTTATGTGTCCATGTTGCAACGGTAGTGATAATGAGATTGCACGTGAGCCAGATTCTGCTAACCATTCTTCTGCATATTGGAATGACATCCCACCATCAGGATTTTTGTACAGTGTTCCCACCAAGTCGCCATTCATTGCAACAGATAGCATCTGAGTTTTCATCACTTACCACTCCTTGCTCCAAGTTTTACCTTCATTTAGTGTTGAACCACGTTTCACCACATGAAGTTCGAGATCCAAAGAAGCGAGTATTTTGAATAACGTTTCGAGCTTCGTTGATTCGGGCTTGTTCTCAAAATCAGAGACTGTCGTCTGTTTGATACCGACTTGTTCTGCCGTTTGTGCCTGAGTAAGTTTACTTTGCTTACGTTGATCTCGCATGGCAGCGGACAACATAGTGGGTGTGGTTATCTTCATTTATCCCCCAATGATAATCATCTTCACTCTCCCTAATAGGGAAATGTAAATAATTTAACCCCTGTAGGGGATAAAATCAATATAACCCCTACAAGGGATAAAATCAATATAACCCCTACAGGGGATAAAATCAATATAACCTCTACAGGGGATAAAATCAATATAACCCCTACAGGGGATAAATATGAGATTTTAAATACAAACAAGCCCCAAAATAATAAGGTATTAAGAAGTTTTTTTATGCACTAATTCATTAAGTTAATATGGAATGACAATAGAACCTTATTTCTGTTAAGGTCGTTAGAGGCTGAACAATACAAAAATGAAAAGAGGCGTTATGACTGATATTTTGCAGACACACCCTTCAGTGTTGCCTTTAACCGGTGGAATTAACTTCCGTGATTTAGGGGGCAAAAAATTGAGTAACGGCGGTATTATCAAGCCGGGCATGTTATTTCGCTCTGGATCACTGGATAGGCTGACGGATACTGATCAATCCCTTCTTATTGATAAAAATCTTTTTCAAATTATCGACTATCGTGACACCGGTGAAATTGTTGATAAACCTGATAGAGTTTGGGATGGTGCGCAATATTACCATGCACCTGCAAACCCATTATCGAAAGAAGTTTCTGCTAATTTGGAAAAGCTAACGCCTGAGATCCTCGAACAGTTTGATGCAAAGGCATTTATGTTCCAGTTGTATGAATTACTTCCTATTAATAATCCTGCATATAAACAACTGGCAACATTATTAAAGCAACCCGAGAAAGGGGGAGTTGTACAACATTGTGCTGTTGGTAAAGACAGAACAGGTGTTGGCTCTGCTTTAGTGTTATTTGCGCTTGGTGCATCTTTAGATGTGGTGATGGAAGATTACCTGCTTACCAATGAAACATTAGCGCCGTATCGCGCTTATCTTTTAGAAGAACATGCCAAAACAATGAGTGATAACATTGTTGATAAATTTGCCTATGTTTATTCAGTACGAGAAGAGTTTTTGCAAACGGCATTGGCCAGTATTAATCAGCATTACGGTAATGTGGATACTTGGCTAGAGAAGGATATCGGTTTGGATGCTTCTAGCCGAGATACTTTACAAAATTATTTTCTCGAATAATAAAGTGATTTATATTCGGTTAATCAAAACTTTTTATTTTACTTAGGTTAACCGAATTTAAGGTCTCTATTTTGACAGTACAAGACATTATTCATACCATCACTCTTTTTGTAAAAGAGCACGAAATTTGGGCTATTCCGATCGTGTTTTTTCTTGCTTTTGGTGAGTCACTCGCATTTATCTCTTTGCTTATTCCTGCCACGGTTATTTTATTGGGATTAGGTGCCTTAATTGGTGAGAGTGGTCTGTTTTTCTGGCCGATTTGGCTTGCTGCTGCATTAGGTGCTTTCTTTGGTGATTGGGTATCGTACTGGGTCGGATTTCACTATAAAGAAGGTGTGAGAAACTTGTGGCCCATTTCACGTTCACCACAAACATTAGTTAGAGGTCATCAATTCTTTAATCGTTGGGGAATTTGGGGGGTGTTTATTGGGCGATTTTTTGGGCCTTTTCGTGCAATTGTCCCATTAGTTGCGGGTATTTGTGCGATGCCACAACGTTATTTTCAAATTGCTAATTTAACATCAGCCATGATTTGGGCATTTGGTATTTTGGCGCCCGGTGCTTTTGGTTTGCAATGGCTTGCGAAATGGATGGGATAACTGCGTCCTTTATCGCAAATCAAGTCATGATGTAAATTGTTGCTAGACAATATTACCTATGCGTTTTAACGTAGCCCGCTGGAAAGTAAAAAGGTCACTTTAGTGGATATTCAGTTGTTATACGGGATCATTGGTTTATTAGGTGGAGTGCTTGTTGGTGGCGCGCTGGTTTGGTGGTCTATCCAACAACGTTTATCTGATAAAGAAGCTATGCTACGTGAAAATCATACACAGCTTGCTATCGCCCAAGAAAAAGCGGTGATTATCCCCTCTTTACAACAACATATAGAACAACTAGAGCAAGAGTTACGTGCTCAGAGAGAAATTATTACTTCTCAAGAAGCGGAATTAAGAGAAGTGACAACTCGTTGGGAAGAAAGCCGAATATCTGCAGAAGAAAAACAGCGATTATTAATTAATAGCGAGCAACGGCTTGCAACACAGTTTGAGAACTTAGCTAATCGTATTTTTGAACAGAGTGGACGTAAAGCCGAAGAGTTAAATCGCCAAGGATTAACACATTTACTGTCACCATTTCGTGAACAGCTCGAAAGCTTTCGGCGACAAGTTCAAGATGGTTTTGGGCAAGAAGCCAGAGAGCGACATACTTTAGTTCATGAAATTCGCCAACTCCAACAATTGAATGTAAAAATGGCACAAGAAGCCGTTAACTTAACGAATGCCCTAAAAGGGGATAATAAAGTTCAAGGTAATTGGGGCGAAACGGTATTAGCACGTATATTAGAGACTTCAGGATTACGTGAAGGTCATGAGTTTGAAACACAGGTAAGTATTCGACATGAAAATGGTAGTCGCTATCAACCTGATGTGATTGTGCATCTACCTCATGGTAGAGATGTTATTATCGACGCTAAAATGTCGCTGGTGGCATATGAAAAGTATTTTAGTAGTGATAATGATAATGAGCGTAAACAGGCGCTTTATGCGCATGTGAACTCAATTAAAGCGCATATTAAAGGATTGAGTGTAAAAGATTATCATAAACTACCGGGTGTAACGTCTTTAGACTATGTTTTAATGTTTATACCTATTGAGCCCGCTTATCTTGTTGCAATTGGTCACTCTCCTGACTTGCTAGAAGAAGCATTGAAAAACAATATTATGTTAGTTGGGCCATCTACTTTACTTGTTGCTTTGCGTACAATAGCCGCATTGTGGCGTTATGAATATCAAAGCCAAAATGCGCAAGAAATTGCAGACAGAGCGGCTAAAATGTATGACAAATTAAGACTTTTCGTTGATGATATGCAAGGGCTAGGAAATAGTATTCAAAAAGCGCAATCTGGCTATCTATTAGCGATGAAAAAACTCTCTGAAGGTCGTGGAAATCTTATCAGTCAAGCGGAAGGCTTTAAATCCTTAGGGGTTGAGATAAAAAAAACGATTGATAATGATCTCATTGAAAAATCAGCATCTGATTGATTTGATAAAATAAAGAGATAAAGACTTCTAAAAACGACCAGTACTGAATTTACTAAATTTTGATTAATTAGCGGGCAAATAATATGACTCAACAAACTAAGGAAACAACAGATTTTGGTTTCCAAACCGTTGACAAAGATGATAAACAAACCATGGTTGCAAGGGTTTTTCACTCTGTCGCGTCTAAGTATGATTTAATGAATGACTTGATGTCTTTCGGTGTTCACCGTATTTGGAAACGTTATACCATTGAAGCAAGTGGCGTAAGACGTAACCAACGTGTTCTTGATCTTGCTGGTGGTACGGGTGATTTAACAGCTAAATTCTCTCGTCTTGTGGGCGAAAATGGGGAAGTTGTTTTAGCTGATATCAATGACTCAATGTTGAAAATGGGACGTGAAAAGCTACGCGATCACGGTATTGTGGGTAATGTTAACTATGTGCAAGCAAATGCTGAAGAGTTACCTTTCCCTGATAACCATTTTGATTGCATTACAATCTCTTTTGGCTTACGTAATGTGACCGATAAAGCAAAAGCGCTACGTTCAATGTTCCGTGTATTAAAGCCAGGTGGACGTCTGCTGGTACTGGAATTCTCTAAACCTGTTCTTGATCCTTTAAGCAAGATTTATGATGCTTACTCTTTCCATATCCTACCGAAAATTGGCCAAGTGATTGTGAATGATGCTGAAAGTTACCGTTATTTAACGGAGTCAATTCGCATGCATCCAGACCAAGAAACACTAAAAGGTATGATGGAAGAAGCGGGATTTGATCAAGTTACCTATACCAATATGACCGGAGGTATAGTTGCATTACACAAAGGATTTAAATTCTGAGATGGAAAAAGCCACTTTTTCTCATGATATTGCTTCTCAAGTACTGTATCCGTTGCTAACAGCATCCATGGAGACAGCACTTAATCACGTTTTATATCAGGAAAATGTGCTTAAACCTGCCCGCAATCGCCTTGCGGGCAAAGTGTTGGCGCTTTCTATCAATGAGTTTCCTCGTTCCATCTACTTAGTCTTTAGCGAACAACAAGTTGATGTATTAAGCCATTGGGATGATGAAACTGATTGTTTGATAAAAACAAAACTATTAACTCTGATTAAGCTTCGTGATCGTCAAAAAATGTCAGAACTCATCAACCGTGGTGATATCACTATTGATGGTGATATGCAGGTTGTTCAAAATTGGTCTGCATTATTAGATATGGCACAGTGGGATCCTGCGCAATATTTAGCACCTTATATTGGTGATATTGCGGCGCAAAGTTTAACTGTTGTTGCAGGAAAGGGTGTTCAGTTATTTTCTTCACTCTTAAGTCACCAAAAAGATTATTTACGTGACGCATTAATTGAAGAGTGGAAAACCGCACCTAGTGCATTAGAAACAGTCCATTTTTATGATGAAATAGAAGAACTTGCACAGCAAACCGCCGAGCTGGAAAAACGGTTAGGCACATTGGAGAAAAAATAATGCTCCTTAGTGAGTTAAAGCGCCTCTATCATATTATTCAGGTATTTTTATCTTATGGGCTTGATGAGTTAATTCCTAAACACCGAATTACTTTGCCTGCAAGATTAGGATGCCGAGCACTATTTTGGATCAAAAATAAACATCCAGAAAAACCATTAGGTGAACGCTTACGACTCGCATTGCAAACATTAGGCCCTGTTTGGATTAAATTAGGTCAAATGTTATCAACTCGACGTGATCTTTTCCCTCCTCAAATCGCTGATCAGCTTGCTTTATTGCAAGACAAAGTTGCTCCTTTTGATGGTAAGAAAGCACGACAATATATTGAAAACTCATTTGGTTGCCCTATCGACCAATGGTTTGATGATTTTGATGAAACTCCACTGGCTTCCGCTTCTATTGCGCAGGTTCACACTGCAAGATTAAAAGAAAACGGCAAAGAAGTGGTACTAAAGGTTATTCGTCCCGATATTCAACCAGTGATCAAAGCGGATATCCGTTTGATGTATCGCTTGGCAAATCTATTACCGTTTTTACCTGATGGTCGTCGTTTACGACCAAAAGAAGTGATCCGCGAATACGAAAAAACATTACTTGATGAGCTAAATTTACTGCGTGAAGCTGCGAATGCTATTCAGCTACGTCGTAATTTTGAAAATAGCTCTATGTTGTATATTCCTGAAGTGTATTCAGATTATTGCCATGAAAACGTGATGGTTATGGAGCGTATTTATGGTATTCCCGTTTCTGATATTGAAGCGTTGAATGCACAAAAGACGAATATGAAGCTTCTTGCAGAGCGTGGTGTAAAAGTCTTTTTCACTCAGGTATTTAGAGACAGTTTTTTCCATGCTGATATGCATCCTGGTAATGTGTTTATTAGCTATGATCACCCTGAGAATCCATATTATATTGGGATTGATTGCGGTATCGTTGGCTCATTAAATAAAGAAGATAAACGCTATCTAGCTGAAAACTTCTTAGCTTTCTTTAACCGCGATTATCGAAAAGTGGCAGAATTACATGTTGATTCAGGCTGGGTGCCAGCAGATACCAATGTGGAAGATTTTGAATTTGCGATCCGCACTGTGTGTGAACCGATTTTTGAAAAACCACTTTCTGAGATCTCATTTGGGCATGTGTTACTTAATCTTTTCAATACAGCACGTCGTTTCAATATGGAAGTACAACCGCAGTTAGTTTTACTTCAAAAAACATTGCTTTATGTTGAAGGGCTTGGACGCCAATTATATCCACAATTGGATTTATGGAAAACGGCAAAACCTTTCTTAGAAGATTGGTTACATAGCCAAATTGGTATCACGGCATTAGTGAATGGTATAAAGAGCAAAGCGCCTTACTGGATTGAAAAAATGCCAGAGATACCAGAGCTGGTTTATGATAGTCTGAAGCAACATAAAAATATGAAGTTAACGCTAGACAAATTGACGGAACAAATAAGTTCGCAAAGAGTCAAACAGAGACAGTCTCTATTTTTATTGGGTATAGGTACAACACTGTTTTTATGCGGAAGCCTGTTTTTTGTTTCTGGTTTTAAAACATTATTCAGTGTTTTTATCAGTTTAGGTCTTCTTGCATGGATTTTGGGTTGGTTTAGATCTGGAAATGCACAATAAAAACACATCAAAGTTTGTCTTTGAGCAAGTTAAACGATGAATTCGAGATTCCCGAAAATTGAATTCGTTGTATATAATGGGCACTGTTATTAAGTATAACCCCGAAAATAGTTGAGGAACATAAAATGGGCGGTATTAGCATTTGGCAATTACTTATCATCGCTGTCATCGTTGTCTTATTATTTGGTACAAATAAACTGCGTACATTAGGCTCAGATTTAGGTGCATCAGTAAAAGGCTTTAAAAAAGCGATTGGTGACGAAGCAGCAGATAAAGACACCAACAACGCTGAAAAAACAAACAACGACGCAGATTTTGATACTAAAAATTTAGCGCAGAAGACTTCAACAGAAGAGAAGTCTACAACTGAGAGCAAAAACAAAGAGCAGGTGTAAACCGTGTTTGACATTGGTTTTAGTCAGCTGCTATTGGTCATGGTGATTGGTCTTGTTTTTCTGGGGCCAGAACGTTTGCCCGTAGCAGTAAAAACAATTGCTGGCTGGGTAAGGGCATTACGCTCTTTGGCTGCGAATGTGCAAAATGAACTGACTCAAGAACTAAAACTTCAAGAACTCCAAGAGAGCTTGAAAAAAGTTGAAGAGAAAGCGAATTTGCAAACGTTATCGCCAGAGCTGAAAGCGTCTATGGATGAGTTAAAAGAGGCTGCACAGTCTTTAAAACAAACTTATCAAGCACCTACAACGCCAGACTCCACGAAAGAGCAGTCTGTAAAAACCGACTCTACGGAACCTTCACCTTCTGATTTAGCCGCACTTGCTGAAGCTGATGAAGTTAATGATGATGCTAATCGCCATAAACCTGTGGCAGAAAGTATTACAAAGACAGAAGTTCCTGTTACTCAGCCAGTAACAATAGAGAAAAAAACAACTGATCAGGTCAATGGTGAGCATTAAAACATGGCAGTAAATGATACCCAACCGCTGATCAGCCATTTAATAGAACTTCGTAAGCGTTTGATGTATAGCTTAGTTTCAGTTCTAGTGGTTTTTTTAGCGCTGGTTTATTTTTCTAACGATATCTATCAATTAGTCTCGGCTCCATTACTCGATAAGTTGCCAAAAGGGTCAAATATGAGTGCGACGGATGTTGCCTCTACTTTTTTGACTCCGATTAAATTGACAGTCATGGTATCCGTTTTTGCTTCTGTGCCTGTTATTCTTTATCAGGTATGGGCTTTTATCGCACCAGCATTGTATAAACACGAACGCCGCTTGATGCTACCGTTACTTGTTTCAAGTACGGTATTATTCTACCTCGGTATGGCGTTTGCTTATTTTGTTGTGTTCCCTCTCGCATTTGGCTTCTTTGTTAATACGACCCCTGAAGGGGTTAACTTTATTCCGGATATCAGTAAATACCTAAGTTTCGTGATGACGCTCTTTATGGCGTTTGGTGCCGCTTTTGAAGTACCGATTGCGATTATTTTACTGTGCTGGAGTGGTGTAACAACACCAGAAGCGTTAAAGAAAAAACGTCCTTATATTCTTGTGGGTGCCTTTGTCGTTGGTATGGTATTGACACCACCAGATGTTTTCTCTCAAACCTTACTCGCAATACCTATGTACTTACTGTTTGAAATCGGTGTCATGGTATCGCGTTTTTATGTCGGTAATGGTCGAAGAAAAACACCAGAAGAAGAAGCTGAGGAAGCAGAGGCGGAAGCTGAAGCAGAACAGCAAAAATAATTTTAGAAACGATTTTCTAAAATCATATGATATTAGCCCAGCAATAGCTGGGTTAACTTTTTTTAGAGCAACTCTTTTTTAAACTCTTTATTTCCGACTGATTTTTTCACTTCGCTATTTAATATATTTAAAAGCAAAATTGAACGAGCTTCACCATCAGGCTCTTGATATATCGCTTTGATCCCTTGAAAAATACCCTCTGTTATTAACACGCTATCGCCACTATGAGGTACATTTTCTTCGCTATAAGTGAGAGATGAAAGCTGAGGTATTTGCAGTGTATCAATCACATCTTGAGGAACAGTGACAGGATATTGCCCAAAGCGAACGAATGAGTTTACTCCACGCGTTGAGCTAATGGTTGTGGTATGGATCACTTCAGGATCAAACTCTATAAAAAGGTAATTAGGGAAAAGTGGTTCTGTTACGGTAGTGCGCTTTCCTCTTAATACTTTTTCTATGGTTACCATAGGTGTAAAACAGCCCACTTGCTGACGTTCTAAGTGTTCGATAGCACGAGGGATTTGCCCGCGTTTACAATACAGTAAGTGCCAGTTTTTCATAATAGAGACAATGGGTTAGTTAAATTTAATTTAAGCGATGATAGCAAATTTATAATTAAGGTAACAGTTATCTATCAGGGATTAAATAAAAAACAGATTAACGTGGTTTTATACTGAAAAAAGAACAGAAAAGCTGTGTTTATACGCAATAAAAGGGCTTGTTTTTGTTACTTTCACTTAGATCTCGGATAGAGGTAACAAGTTAATAAAAAAGTGATGGCAAAAATAAGAAAAAGCTCTCAAGATAATTATCTTAGAATTTTGTTCATAATTATAAAGAGGTTCTGTAATGGAAGTTTTTTTATTAAGTAACGGAAAAATTGCCGGGGATCCACGTTGGTTAAGTTATGCAAAAGATAATATCGATAGCATGATTAAAAAACGCGGTATTCGTTCTGCTGTATTAATTGCTTATGCCGTTATTCGTTCCGATCATGATCAACGTGCTCGTGATTTATCAGAAGTGTTAGGTATTGAAGTTACTTGTATTGAACATTTTGATTCAGAAGTTGATGCAATCAATAATGCAGAATGTATTTTAGTCAGTGGTGGTAATACTTGGTTATTAAACCAAATGCTGCATGAAAAAGGATTGGTTGTTCCAATTCAACGCGCAGTACGTGAACGCAATATTCCGTATATTGGTTGGAGTGCAGGTTGTAATGTTGCAACACCAACAATTCGTACTACTAATGATATGCCTGTACGCTCCTCTGTTATTATGCCTTCATTAGGCTTATTCCCTGTTCAAATTAACCCACATTACATTGATGCTTCTATCAGTGGTCATATGGGTGAAACTCGCGATGAGCGTATTGCAGAGTTTTGTGCAATTAACCCTGAAGAGATTGTTGTGGCTATCCGTGAAGGGAGTTACTTATATATTCAAGGTGAAGAATTACGTTATTACAGCGCTAAAAATGAAGGTTTTAAAATCTTCCAACATGGAAAAACATTCCCTGAACAGTTTGATACTAAATTACTTTCAGAGTGGGTTCCATTCCGCTGTTTATAAGTATAGTGAACGCTACTAAATAAAAAGCATTGCATTTTAGTGAGTTATGCGTTTAGCTTATAGCGTCTCAAAGAGGGCATTGGCCCTCTTTTCTTTCACTCACTGGCTCGTAAGATTATGATGAAATACCGCGATTTAAGAGATTTCCTTTCATTATTAGAAGAAAAAGGTGAATTAAAACGTATCACCTATGAAATAGATCCCTACCTTGAAATGACCGAAATAGCGGACAGAACTTTACGTGCCGGTGGGCCAGCGCTGTTGTTTGAAAATCCTAAAGGGTATGATATGCCCGTGCTTTGTAACTTATTTGGTACACCAGAGCGTGTGGCAATGGGAATGGGGCAAGATGATGTTAAAGCCCTGCACGAAGTTGGAAAGTTATTAGCTTTTCTAAAAGAGCCTGATCCTCCGAAAGGTTTTCGTGATCTCTTCGATAAGCTACCTAAGTTTAAGCAAGTTTTAAATATGCCAACCAAACGCTTGAGTAAAGCCCCTTGTCAGGAGGTGGTTTTAACAGGTGATGATGTTGATTTAACTAAGATCCCTGTTATGCATTGTTGGCCTGAAGATGCGGCACCTTTGATTACTTGGGGATTAACGGTGACTCGTGGCCCATTGAAAGAGCGCCAAAATCTGGGTATTTATCGCCAGCAAGTGCTGGGTAAAAATAAAGTGATTATGCGCTGGTTATCGCATCGTGGTGGTGCATTAGATTTTCAAGAATGGTGTCAAAAACATCCCGGTGAACGATTCCCTGTTTCTGTAGCATTAGGGGCAGATCCTGCCACTATTTTAGGTGCTGTAACACCTGTACCAGATACATTATCTGAATATGCATTCGCTGGTTTATTACGGGGTAATAAATCAGAAGTTGTAAAATGCCTTTCAAATGATCTTGAAGTACCTGCAAGTGCTGAAATTATCCTTGAAGGTTACATTGAACCGGGCGAGTTAGCCCCAGAAGGGCCATATGGTGATCACACAGGATATTATAATGAGATTGACTCTTTTCCTGTGTTTACCATTACGCATTTAACGCGCCGTAAAGATGCAATTTATCATTCTACATATACAGGCCGTCCACCTGATGAACCCGCAGTATTAGGTGTTGCATTGAATGAAGTGCTTGTTCCTATATTACAAAAACAGTTTCCTGAAATTGTAGATTTTTATCTGCCTCCTGAAGGATGTTCTTATCGTTTAGCCGTTGTAACAATGAAGAAACAGTATGCGGGTCATGCTAAACGCGTAATGATGGGAGTTTGGTCTTACTTACGGCAATTTATGTACACCAAATTTGTGATTGTTTGCGATGATGATGTCAATGCAAGAGATTGGAAAGATGTGATTTGGGCAATTACGACCAGAATGGATCCTGCAAGAGATACCATTATGATGGAGAATACGCCTATTGATTATCTCGACTTCGCTTCACCTGTTTCAGGATTAGGATCAAAAATGGGTCTTGATGCGACTAATAAATGGCCGGGTGAGACAGATAGAGAATGGGGTAGACCTATTGTGATGTCTGATGAAGTTAAGCAACGAGTCGATACTATTTGGGAACAGCTCGATATTCTTAAATAATAACAGAGGAACAACATGGCAATATTGAATTGTAAAGTCTCACTTGTTGAGCCGATGACAAATACGGTTTATCGGGTAAGGTTACTACCTGATGGCGAATTTGATTTTCAGGCTGGGCAATATCTTTTAGCTGTTATGGATGAACGTGATAAACGTCCTTTTTCTATTGCGTCTATACCTGAAAACAAAGACTTTATTGAACTTCATATTGGTGCGTCTGAACTCAATCTTTATGCGATGGCAGTGCTTGATGTGATATTAGAAAAACAGCAACTTACCATTGATATTCCTCATGGAAATGCATGGTTTAAAAAAGAGAGTCAACGTCCTTTATTATTAATTGCTGGCGGTACAGGATTTTCTTATACCCACTCAATTTTATTGGCTGCATTAGCTGAAAACCCACAGCGATCTATTACGATTTATTGGGGTGGAAGAGAGAGCGTTCACCTCTATGATCTTAATGAATTACAAGAATTAACAGAATTGCATCCATCTTTAACGGTTGTTCCTGTGGTCGAGCAACCTGATGAGACTTGGCGTGGACGCAAAGGTACAGTATTAACAGCGATAAGCGAAGATTTCGGTGATTTATCAGAATATGATATTTACATCGCAGGGCGTTTTGAGATGGCTAAAATTGCCAGAGATCGTTTTTGTAGTGAACGCAATGCAGATAAAACACGCTTATTTAGCGATGCTTTTGAATTTATCTGATAAAACGCTATTACCTCGTTATTTGTTATTATTTTCGTTTTTAAAACCATAAAAAAACCCGCCCCTGACGGCGGGAAAATGGTTTCTAACCATGCAATCGAAAAGAATACGTTCCTTACGATCAGAACGTGGATATACAAAATGATGTATTAAACACGTTCTATAATCGTTGCAATACCTTGTCCTAATCCAATACACATTGTGGCCAAACCAAATTGCGCATCTTTACGCTCCATAATATTTAATAATGAAGTTGTTATTCGAGAGCCTGAACAACCTAAAGGATGCCCTAAGGCAATTGCTCCACCATTTAAATTAATCTTGTCATCGATACTGTCGAGTAAATTCATTTTCTTCATGCAGGCTAATGACTGTGCGGCAAATGCTTCATTTAGCTCAAAAATATCAATATCACCTAGTGTTAATCCTGCTTTTTTCAACGCGATTTCTGTTGCAGGAACAGGGCCATAACCCATAATTGCGGGATCACATCCGGTCACTGCCATGGCACGAATAATGGCACGAGGCTTTAAATTGTGCTCTTTGGCATAACGTTCACTGGTGATAAACATGGCAGATGCACCATCAGAAACTGCGGATGAATTGCCTGCTGTTACAGAGCCTGTCGCAGGATCAAACACTGGTTTAAGCTGTGCTAACTCTTCAAGGTTAGGGTTATAACGAATAACTTCATCATTTTTTACATTGATAAAATTACCCATTGCATCATGACCGTTGATAGCCACTATCTCATTATCAAAATAGCCTTGCTGTGTCGCAATCGCCGCTAAATGATGCGAGCGATAAGCAAATTTATCTTGCTCTTCTCGTGAAATTTGGAATGATTTTGCGAGCATTTCTGCTGTTAACCCCATTGAAAATGAGGCTTTAGCAACAGAAAGGTTAAGTGATGGATTAAAATCTGCATTATAAGTCATCGGTACGTGACCCATATGTTCAACACCGCCGATTAATGCTACTTGGCTATCACCCAGCATAATTTGGCGTGCACCATCATGTAATGCTTGCATTGATGAACCACATAACCGGTTAACTGTAACTGCCGGAACCTTGTGTGGAAGTTCAGCCAATAACGCCGCATTACGAGCAATATTAAAACCTTGCTCTAAAGTTTGTTGTACACAGCCCCAAATCACATCACCAATATCATTGGGATTAATATTCGGATTACGTGTTAGTAGTGCTTGCATCAATTGTGCAGAGAGATTTTCTGCTCTGACATGGCGAAATGCGCCACCTTTCGAGCGTCCCATTGGAGTACGAATACCATCAATTATGACAACCTTTTCCATTTCATATCTCCTTAAGCGAGTTCTCTGATGTTAACATCTACTTTTGCGGGCTTTGGATAATAGGTTTCGTTGCGTTGCGCTTTCTGTTTTAAACTTTCAGGGATTTGATAAAGAGGCCCTAATGATGCGTATTGCTGTGCATCGGCAACAAATTGTGCTAATCCGATGGTATCAAGGTAACGGAATACACCACCTCGGAAAGGAGGGAAGCCTAAACCATAAACTAACGCAATATCCGCTTCTGCTGGTGAAGCAATAATACCTTCATCTAAACAACGGATAACTTCATTGATCATAGGGATCATCATGCGAGCAATAATTGCATCTTGGCTAAACTCTTGTGTTTTGCCAGCATTTTGCTGAATAAGCGTTTGAATTTGACCATCAACAGATTTCTGTTTTTTACCCCGTTTATCAACTGAGTAATTATAGAAACCATGATTATTTTTCTGACCATATCGCTGTTGCTCATATAAAAGAGCAATAGCATCTCGCTCAATCGTCCCCATTCTGTCAGGGAAACCCTGAGCCATTACGGCTTGAGCATGATTTGCCGTATCAATACCCACAACATCAAGTAGGTATGCCGGTCCCATAGGCCAGCCAAATACCTTTTCCATCACTTTATCAACAGCAATAAAATCAGCACCATCTCTTAGTAATAGAGAGAATCCCGCAAAATAAGGAAAGAGGACTCGGTTTACAAAGAAGCCGGGACAATCATTAACGATAATCGGTGTTTTTCCCATTTTACTGGCGTAACTGACTATACGATTAATTGTCTCTTCACTGGTTTTTTCGCCTTTAATGATTTCAACCAGTGGCATTCGATGAACTGGGTTAAAGAAGTGCATCCCACAGAAATTCTCAGGGCGCTTTAAAGACTTTGCAAGTAATGAAATAGGGATGGTTGAAGTGTTAGAAGCCAGGATTGCGTTATCTGCTAATAGTGCTTCTGTTTCTGCAAGTACAGTTGCTTTTACTTTTGGATTTTCAACAACCGCTTCAACAATAACATCCGCATCACTGACAGAAGCGTAATTCAATGTCGGTTGAATAGCGGCGAGAGTTTTCGCCATATCTACGGCACTCATTCGACCTTTTTCTTGGCGTTTTTGTAGCAGGTTTAACGCTTCATTCATACCCAGTTCAAGGGATTTTTGGTTAATATCCTTCATTACAACAGGAATACCTTTTAAGGCAGATTGGTAGGAGATCCCACCTCCCATGATCCCTGCACCTAATACAGCAGCCTGTTTAGGTAATTCGGCATGGCGTTTTTTCGTGATATTTTTGACATACTGATCATTAAGGAAAATACCGACTAAGGCTTTTGCAACATCAGTGCGTGTGAGCTTAACAAAGTTTTCAGTTTCGAGAGCCAGCGCTTCATCTCTATTTAGAAAGGCTGCCTTTTCAATAGTTTTTACTGCGGTGATAGGTGCTGGGTAGTGAGGGCCTGCTACTTTCATCACCATACCTTTAGCCACACTGAAAGACATTTTATGTTCAAGCTCTGTCAGTCTTAATGGCGCTGTTTTTGGATGACGTGCCGCTTTCCAATTAATTTTGCCTTCAATTGCTTGCTCGATTAGCGAAATAGCACTTTCTTTTAAATTCTCTAGAGGAACAATTGCTTGGATTAATCCATTTTGAAGTGCTGTGTTAGCATCAACATCTTTACCGGCAGTAATAATTTCTAATGCGTTATCGACACCTATCAAACGAGGAAGACGTACTGAACCGCCAAAACCCGGCATAATCCCAAGTTTTGTTTCTGGTAAACCGATACGTAAATCAGGAGAAGCAATACGAAAATCAGTAGCAAGTACGCACTCGCAGCCACCGCCAAGTGCATAGCCATTGATAGCGGAAACGGTAGGAACAGGTAAGTCTTCAAGTCGGCTAAAAATCTGATTAGAGAAATGTAGCCACTGAGTCAATTCTTCTTCAGGGGCATCAAAAAGGGATAAAAACTCGGTAATATCAGCACCGACAATAAAGGCCGGTTTTTCGGAACGCAAGATAACACCCTTCAGGCTTGGCGTTGCTTCTAATACTGTTAAAGCTTCACTTAGCATTGCAACCGTTTTGGTATCTAATTTATTAATAGAACCTTTGGCGTTAAAAATGAGTTCAACAATACCTTGTTTCACCCAATCGGCTTGAATATTTTCGCTTTGATAGAGCATTTGTATTCTCCCTAAATGTATAGACTGGTATGACCAGATAATGAGAGTGTGAATACTATGTTAAATAAATGCAAATATTTGATTAAAAAACTGCAAGGGTGATCACAGTGAAATTATTCAACTTATTGAATTCTATGTTGTTGCTCAGTTTGATAAAAAGAGGGGAGATAAATCGGTAATAATCTATTTTTGTTATGGGGTTAGCCACTCAAAGAGTTGGCGTGTTAAGCTGAATCATTAACAATGAATAAGATAAGGTAATTAATAATGGAAAAATTGCTCTCTCTGTACCAAGAACATATCAAAACTCTACAAAATCGTACTCGTGATGCTTTATCCAGACACCATCTTGATTCTGTATTAATTCATTCTGGTGAACCTATCCGTGTTTTCCTTGATGACAGTGATTACCCTTTTAAAGTGAATGCTCATTTTAAAGCATGGGTGCCTGTAACAGATGTGCCACATTGTTGGTTATTAGCTGATGGCGTTAATAAACCTAAATTATGGTTCTATTCCCCAGTTGACTATTGGCACAGTGTTGAAGCTTTACCAAATAGCTATTGGACTCATGAAATTGAGTTAATTCATCTCAAAAATGTTGATGATATTCAAAAAGAGTTAGCACCTTATATTAATAAAAATACCGCTTATATTGGTCCAAATACACAGCGAGCAGAATCATTAGGTGTGAGTATTGATAATATCAACAATCAATCTCTTCTTAATTATTACCATTACTATCGAGCTTATAAAACAGGTTATGAATTAGCTTGTATGCGTGAAGCGCAAAAAATGGCCGTCAACGGACATATTGCCGCTCGTGAAGCTTTCCAAGCTGGATTAAGTGAATTTGATATTAATATGGCGTATTTAATGGCTACAGGTCATCGTGATACCGATGTTCCTTACGGTAATATTATCGCTTTAAATGAACACGCCGCTGTTTTGCATTACACAAAATTAGATCATGAATCACCGGATGAATATCGTAGTTTCCTTATTGATGCGGGTGCAGAGTATAATGGTTACGCAGCAGATATCACTCGTACTTATAGCGCAAAAGAAAATCATGAATTTACTTCGTTAGTTAAAGATATGAATGATGCACAACAAGCGCTGATTGCAACGATGAAAGCTGGCGTGCGTTATACTGAATACCATGTTCAAATGCATCGACGTATTGCTGGGCTACTTAATAAATACGGTATTGTTAAAGGTATGAGTGAAGAAGAGATGGTGAGTGCTGGATTAACTACACCATTTTTACCTCATGGCTTAGGGCATGCTTTAGGTCTGCAAGTTCATGATGCAGCAGGATTTATGCAAGATGATAAAGGAACCCATTTAGCGGCTCCTGCAATGTATCCATTCTTACGTTGCACACGTATTGTTGAGCCGGGCATGGTATTAACAATTGAACCTGGATTTTACTTTATCGACTCTCTGTTAGAGCCTTGGAAAGAAGGAAAATACAGTACTCATTTCAATTGGAAGCTTATTGAGCATTTCAAACCATTTGGTGGTATTCGTATTGAAGATAATATTATTATCCACGATAACAAAATTGAAAATATGACCAGAGACTTACATTTAGCCTGATGAAAGCGTATTTGATCCCCGCTGAAACCGTAGAATTCAGTGAAGAAATAAAGAAGAGTCGTTTTATTACATTTATTGCTCACACTGAAGGTATTGATGCAGCAAAAGCGTATATCCAGTCTATCAAAGAGCAATTTCCTGATGCCCGGCACCACTGTTGGGCTTTTGTTGCAGGAAGACCCGATGACTCACAACAGCTAGGTTTTTCTGATGATGGTGAGCCAACAGGTACTGCGGGAAAACCTATTCTTGCACCTCTTTTAGGGAGCGGAATGGGAGAGGTTACCGCAGTGGTTGTTCGGTATTTCGGTGGGATCAAATTAGGAACGGGTGGGTTAGTTAGAGCTTATGGCAGTGGTGTTCAACAAGCATTAAAGCTTTTGCCAACGAAAACGAAAGTGCCACAGTTGCGTTTTAGTGTAGCGTGTGAATATTCACTGGTTTCGTTACTTGAACAAGTCGTTGAACAATATCAAGGGCAAGTGCTTTCAAGTGAATATACCGATAAAGTCACTTTTATACTTTCATTACCTGCCGTGCATAGCGGTGAAGTTGAAGTTAAACTACGCGATATAAGTCGTGGCAGTATGCAATTAATCCCGTTAGATAAAAATGAATAATCTTTGCTACCAAGGAAATCGCTAAATGCATTTTCGTTCAATAACCCGTATTGTCGGACTGCTTGTTATCTTATTTTCTGTCACGATGATCATTCCCGGTATTGTCGCATTAATATATCGAGATGGTGCAGGGCGTGCATTTAGCCAAACATTTATTGTGGCCTTGATTATTGGGTTAATGCTGTGGATCCCCAATCGACATAAAAAAAGTGAGCTTAAGCCTAAAGAAGGCTTTCTTATTGTTGTCTTATTTTGGACAGTACTGGGTAGTGTAGGGGCATTGCCGTTTATCTTTTCTGAACAACCTCATCTTTCTGTTACTGATGCCTTTTTTGAATCTTTCTCTGGACTGACTACAACAGGTGCCACGACACTTGTAGGGCTAGATTCATTACCTAAAGCTATTTTGTTTTATCGCCAAATGCTCCAATGGTTAGGAGGGATGGGGATCATCGTATTAGCTGTCGCTATTCTTCCACTTTTAGGTGTTGGGGGAATGCAGTTATATCGTGCAGAAATGCCGGGTCCATTGAAAGATAACAAAATGCGACCTCGAATTGCAGAAACAGCGAAAGCACTTTGGCTTATCTATGTTTTATTAACGATCATTTGTGCCTTAGCATTATGGATTGCAGGCATGGATGTGTTTGATGCTATTTCTCATAGCTTTTCAACTATTGCGATTGGTGGGTTTTCTACTCACGACGCAAGTATTGGTTATTTTAATAGCCCAACCATTAACATCATTATTGGTGTATTTCTTTTGATCTCTGGTTGTAACTTTGGTTTGCACTTTGCCGTACTAACGGGAAGAAGCTTAAATATTTATTGGCGTGATCCTGAATTTCGTATGTTTATCTCAATTCAATTGGGATTAGTCATTATCTGTAGCGGTATTCTATGGCTTTATTCTGTATATGACACGGGATGGATAACCATAAACCAAGCTTTTTTCCAAGTTGTCTCTATGGCAACAACGGCAGGCTTTGCCACAGATAGCTTTGCACAATGGCCTGCATTTTTACCTCTTCTATTATTATGCTCGGCGTTTATTGGTGGTTGTGCAGGATCAACGGGTGGGGGATTAAAAGTTATTCGTATCTTACTTTTATTCCTACAAGGGAATCGTGAATTAAAGCGCCTTGTTCACCCTAATGCCGTTTATACCATCAAACTTGGTCACCGAGCATTACCTGAACGTATTATTGAAGCTGTGTGGGGATTTTTCTCCGCTTATGCGTTGGTATTTATTATCAGCTTAATGTTGTTGATAGCGACAGGCGTTGATGAATTTTCTGCATTTTCTGCTATTGCCACTACATTAAATAATCTTGGTCCTGGATTAGGTATTGTCGCCGATAACTTCACGACAATGAATCCAGCTGCAAAATGGATATTGGTCGTGACAATGTTATTTGGGCGACTAGAAGTTTTCACACTATTGGTTTTATTTACCCCAACGTTTTGGCGTGATTAACCTAATACAAGGAGTAATGTATGAGCGCGCTATTGTTGTATTGCAGTACTGATGGTCAAACTAAAAAGATAATGACACAAATCGCGAATGAATTAAGACAACACGGTCATGAATGTGATGTGAGAGATTTAACCTCTGTTCAGCAGAGTTTAAATTTATCTGCTTATAATAAAGTCTTAGTGGGCGCTTCGATTCGTTATGGTTACTTTAATAAAGCTCTCGATAAATTTATCACTCGCCATCTTGCACAATTGAATAGTATGCCGTCCGCATTCTTTGGCGTTAATCTTACTGCAAGAAAAGCGGAAAAGAATACACCCGAGACAAATGCTTATATGCGTAAGTTTTTAGATAAGACTCCTTGGAAGCCAACGTTAACGGGTGTTTTTGCTGGCGCACTTTTTTATCCTCGTTATAAATGGATTGATAGAGTTATGATCCAGTTAATTATGAAGATGACTAAAGGTGAAACGGATCCTACAAAAGAAATTGAATATACGGATTGGAATAAAGTAAGCGAATTTGCAACGCATTTTGCTAAAATTGAGTGATATTTAATCTTTGCTGTGGGGTTTTTATACGTCTTGTTGGAGTTTTGAACGAACGGTAAATTATTTTAAAAAAACACTTGCGCTAATCCGAGATCTCCCTATAATGCGCATCCACTGACCGGCGATGAGCAAACAACAAGCCACGCAGGACG
>NZ_NGVR01000025.1 GCF_002777965.1 Proteus columbae
AAAGGACTGAGTCCAGTTCAATACCGAACTCAGTCTTTACCTAACTAATTTAAACTGTCCAATAAACTGGGGTCAGTTCAAAATAGGGGTTTGGTTTTTATCACGTATTAGCGTAATTGATAAAGCTTTGTCTGGCAGGCGGTTGCCTCTGGGCAACTTTTACAACTGCCTGTGAGGCAATCTTCTACATCCACCTCTTCAAGCTTACCCATCAATGTGAGCCGCTCTAACATTGCTTGCACCAAAGGTTCAGGCATATTGAGTTGATGGCTGATAAGACGGGCATCGGCTCGACCATTAAGGGCGATACAATCACGTACTTCTATCAGACTTGCCATCTTACTTTTCCTTTGTCACTTAGTGACAACTACCTTTTGAACAACATTGTTTAGCCAATGAAGGCTTATTGCTTAAGTTAATTGTTAAGCGACTACGCGCATTACGCAACAAGATAAATAAAATTAAGTTGAAGATAACCACGGCAGCAATGGTGATACCACTGCTTTGTGGATGTTCACTAAAGGTTGCCACTTGATAGAACAGGGCTGCCAATGAGTAAGCAATATTTAATCCCCAAAGAATAGAGAAAGTCATCCAGCCACGGCTTGTTTCACGGGCGATAGCGCCCATTACGGAAACGCAAGGTACATACAGTAAAACAAAGATTAAGTAGCTGTATGCGGCAATGCCTGAACCAAATTTAGCGCCCATGGTGCCCATGGTACCGGTATCCATTTCGCCATCACCTTTGCTTGCTTCAATTGGATTAGAAAGCGCAGCTAGAGTGAAGGTTTCTTTTAAGCTATCCCATGTTTCACCAAAAGCGTCACCAATTTCGCCCCAAAGGTCGAATTCTTCAGGATCAAAAGGTTCATTGGTAATACTTTCTGCGGTATAGAGGGTATTTAATGTTCCCACTACCACTTCTTTCGCCATTGCACCAGTGACTAAACCAACCGTTGCTTGCCAGTTATCATTGTCAACACCAATAGGTTGCAGTAATGGTGTGATCACCTTACTGACAGAAGCTAATGCAGAATCATTGATGTTATCCGCAGGTTTACCTGAGAAGGTAAAGCTGTTTAACGCACCAATAAACATACTGGCAATAATAATGACTTTACCCGCTCGTACCACGAAGCCTTTCAGACGTTGCCATGTTTGTAACAGTAAGGTTTTAACGTGAGGAACGTGATAAACCGGCAGTTCCATCACAAAAGGTGAGGCTTCACCGCGCATAATGGTGTGTTTTAACAACAAACCAGTAAGAATAGCAACCACAATACCTAAAAGATAAAGTGAGAAAACAACGCTTGCGCCGTTTTTACCAAAGAAAGCTGCCGCAAATACCGCAAAGATAGCTAAACGCGCACCGCAGGACATAAACGGTGCCATCAATACGGTGATCAATCGCTCTCTTGGTGCATCCAGTGTACGCGCACCCATAATAGAAGGAACGTTACAACCAAAGCCAACAATGAGAGGAACAAAAGATTTACCCGGTAAGCCGAGTGCCTGCATTAATCTATCCATCACAAATGCAGCTCGTGCCATATAACCAGAGTCTTCAAGGATAGATAAGAACAGGTACATCATCCCGATTTGTGGCACTAATGGAAGTACCGTATTAATACCACCACCGATACCTTGAGCAAGGAAAATGGTCAGCCACTCAGGGAAGTTAAAGGTTGCGCCAATCCATTGAATACCATGGATAAAGATAGCTTCAGAGCCACCTTCAAAAGCAGGTTGTAATGCACCACCAATGTTAATTGCTAGAACGAACATTAAATACATAACAAACAGGAAGATAGGTACGCCTAACCAACGGTTTAATATCACTTTATCGATATTTTGTGTCAAAACATTCGGCTTAATGGACTCCATATTAATCACAGCGTGGCAGATGCGTTCAATATTTTGATAACGGGCATCAGCAATGACTAATTCAGGCTCATTATTGTGTTCGTCCTGAATACGTTGACGAATGGTTTTGATATCTTCTGTCGTGACTTGGGCGCGTTGATGGGTATAGATATCCCCTTCTAAACACTGTAATGCCATCCAACGACGTTGCTGTAAATTAAACTCATCATGGTTAATTTTTTCAGCTAATGCTTCGACTTCATTAAGTAACCATATTGGATAAGAGGTCAGTAATTCTTGTGGTTTTTTCTTTTCAGCAGGGAAGGTATCAATGGCTTCTTTGAGTTTATCAATCCCCGATGCTTTGGTTGAAACCATTGGAATAACAGGGCAACCCAGTTGCTCTGAAAGTGCCTTGATATCAATTTGCATATCTTGGTGTTCAGCAATATCAAGCATGTTTAATGCCACGATACACGGAATACCAAGCTCAAGCAGTTGCAATGTCAGATAGAGGTTACGCTCAAGATTTGATGCATCAACCACGTTAATCAGCATGTCTGCTTCATTACTTAAAATAAAATGGCAGGCAATTTGCTCATCAAGCGATGTTTGTTCTGAGATTGTCGTTAAAGAGTAAGTTCCGGGTAAATCGACGAGCTCAATTTTATGATTTGCAGTTGTGAAACGACCAACTTTGCGTTCGACCGTTACACCTGCCCAGTTACCCACACGCTGGCGAGAGCCTGTTAACTGATTAAAGAGTGTTGTTTTACCGGCATTGGGATTACCGATAAGGCCTATAGTGAGAGGAGTCATAATAGTGATGCCAATAGTTGTCTTGCCTGGTTGAATGAGAAATAACGATTATTTTTCGTTATGAACCACTTCGCTAAGATTAATGAGTGCGAGATCTTTTTTTCTCAAAATTAGGGATACTCGGTGTGTTTCTATTTGAATAGGATCACCCAATGGAGCGATACGAATAACGTTAAACACAGCGCCAGGTAACATACCTAAAGATAATAATTTCTGTCTGTATGCAGGGCTAATCTGAGGTGAGTAGCTCAAGATTTTATAACTGTGATTTGGGATCAGAGACATAATCGTCCTTCCACGAATATTGATACAAAAAACAATGATACTGATAAGTATTAACGTGTATGAGAATTCACATAATAATAGTCAGGTTAATTATAATAAATATTTTTAATGCTAATGAGAATTATAATTATCCTTATTGGGTATAATTTAGCCTAGTCTACGCGTATCTGCACTTGATTTAAATCAATCAGAGAAAAGATATTGAGATGAAAATGGACTGTTTACCTTATCTGTTACTAGACAAAAACAGAATGTGAAGGATTGAAATGTCAGTGTAGCAACAAAATAACAATCAACTAATGATATTAACGGTTCACAATATAAAAGTAGATTTCAAGAATATGAAGATCGCGAGCTTAAGTGAAAAGCTCGCGTTGTTATTGTGAAATACCTGCTAATTAGTGAGTTTGCTGGTGGCTAAAAAGTTGGTAAATATTGTTAGGGGTATAACTATCATCTTCGTATGAAACAACCCAATCAGTGATTAATGCGGTGTTGATAGGATAGATTTCACCTTCTTGCATATCCTCAACATAAAAAGGCACGTTGAGTAATTTTGCATAAACCGTGTCTCCATCACGAGATTGTGGCACAAACCACATATGCTCTAGCTCTTTTTCTTCCTCTTCACCATAAGGAATGCCGAACTTGATCATAAACTGCCACGGGTTCTCGGTTTCTTCGGGTTTGTCTTTTCCTAATAACTTGGAGAGAAAACCGCTTTTTTTCTCAACAGGTGGTTGATTGTAGTTATCAAACATAGAAACGAAGTATTCCCAACGTCGCTTGGCTTTTTCAGACATCTCATAAGTTTCTTCATTGCTACGCAGTAGCATCATCGCTTGTTGCTCTTCATAACCTTTAAAGAAGGTTTCTAAAACAGGATTTTCTTCATTGGTTCTAAATAGCATAGACGAAGGATGTTGATGATATTCATCACGATCGGCTAAATCACCCAAGAAAACGCCGTTTGGTGCACCTTGCGTGTCATAACGCATCTCTTCTAAAGGTCTAAGGTTTTCGAGAGGTGTTGCTTGATTAATATGGCGGATACCTTCTTCAAAAGGTAATGCGACAAGATACTCTAAGCCTGATGATGTTTGACCACAAAGCATCGGTTCACCAAATTCAATTTGGCGATGATTAATACTGTTGTTAACAAAGCAGCGGAAGAGATCAGGAATACCATAGTAAGATTCAAGCATACTTGGGATCACTAAATCGACTTCTGTTAAGCCACAACGCGCTAATCCATGAGTATGGAACCAGAACATGGTTGGTGGATCATTTTCTGTGTCATAGACAGCATGAATAACATATAAGCTTTCTACTTCAGGATAGAGATCGGGTGTTTCTAATTGGAAGCGGATCCACTCAGGTGTTAATGCTTTACCTGCCGCAGATTCATCTAACGCTAAGACCATTTCAGGTGCGATGATATTAAGAAAATTCAGTTGATGGCGATAGCTTGCTAAAGGATGCAAGGTTTCAGTAAAAAGTGTTTCTAATAATAAATCTTGAGTTGTCGCATTCGCATGCGCGAGTAGTTGTGGTGTAAGCTCGTCAGTCGAATACATTGGACGTATTTCGTAATCTTCATCACGAGGATAAAGACAGACAAAAAAATGTAACTCGTCGTCACCATGTTGGCAACGATAGAAAAAACCATCGTCAATATTTTCACTTAGATAATTTATCTCACCATCAGTGTAATCAGTCTGTTCTTCTAGGCGTTGTTCAATAAGTGCATAGTTTAGTGGCTGTGCAGGGAAGGCCACTATACGAGAGGGCACTTTTTCTCCTTGCCCGGCTGCGATATCTAAGTACTGCTGTCTGTTATCCATATTTTTTATCACTCGTATATTAAAGATAGAAAAATAGGATATCAGGGATAACCAGAGAGGAATAGATGGAGTTATCTGAGCTTGAGAGGGTTATTTAATCTATTGTTAATAATCAGTATTAATGAAAAGTAAAACAGAGATCGAGCTATAAAAAATAACGGATATCAATAAGTTATTGATATCCGTTAGATGTAAGGTAATAAAGGTAAATGATTAGCCTTTTGATTATTTACCTTTCAGTAATTGCATGATGTCTTCAGTTTTTTCTTCATCGTCATCATCTTCAAACTCAATACCTAGCTCAACCATTAATTCGTCAATGCGATCAAGGGTTTTCTCAGTATAAGCCTGTTCTTCTGCATTGAGTTTTTCACCGTTTTCAAGACGAGACAGTAGTTCATCTAAACGTGCATCGTTTTCTAATAGGTCTAACTCTTGCTCTGGTGTTAAACGAACTGGTTTTACTTTAACTGGCGCAGGTTTTTTCTTCGCAACTTTTGGTGCATCGCCCACAATCAGAGGGATCGGTTTTTTACTACCAATACGTGGATCTTTCGGCGCTGTATTGTTCGCTTGCTGTTTGTTTTCCGCTTCCTGCTGACGGTTACCGGCAGGATTGCCACGGTGTTTCTTTTGACGTTTACGTTCACGTCCTTCCGCGTTCAGCTCTTCACGCGATTTCTTACGTGCTTTAGCTGCGGGCTTTCTTTTAATCATATTCATAATGGTAACTCGATAGTGATCTTCTTGGTTGCGCAATCTATCAGAAACAAATTTTCAATAAAAGCGCAAATTTAAGACAATTTAATTTTTGCTCACGTACAATGTGCGGTTCATTTCACTATACTTTACTGTGTTGTGGCGTCAATTAACGACTAAATTAAATTAATTAACTTAAATTTCTATTTATTATGACATTATCATCTACACAATTACGTAAACCAGTATATTGGTGGGTTATTGGTTATGCGACCCTTTGGATCTTAGTGAGTTATCTTTTTGACCCTACTGTGCCTTATGATGCCGTTGAGGCTGTCAATTGGGGCACTAACGGAGGGTGGGGTTCCCCCAAAAATCCTTGGTTTGTGGGTTTTATAATGACACCCGCTATTTATGGCGGTATCGATTTTAGCTTTTATTGGTATTTTATCCACTTTATTGTCATTGCTGTTGGGCTACTAGGTGTTTGGAACTTAGCCTACAAGTTGACACAAAATACTAACCTAGCTTGGTTTGCTATGTTGGCGCTTAATTTATCTGGCGTTATCAACTTTGATATTATCCCTTATAACGATAACTATATTCTAGTTGGTTGTTGGGCATGGGCGTTCTATTTTTTCCTTTGTGCCATTAATGACAATCAAAAATATTGGATTGGCTTCGCGATTACGATGGGTATTGCCACAATGGGGAAATATTCATCATTAGCTTTTATTGGTTCTGTGTTTTTATCAAGCCTTTTTGTTCCTAAAGTTCGAGCAAGTTATCGCTCTCCTTATTTCTATTTAGCATTAGCTATTTGGCTTGCTTTTGTTATTCCTAATTTTATTTGGTTATGGCAAACCGATTTTGCAGCGTTTAAATGGGTCGACTCACAAATTGAAAACCGTTTTAATTTACGTACAACTCGCGCTGCGCTGACCGTTTTTTACCCTGTGATTTTAATGTGGGGAATTTTACGTTTTTATGGTGGACGTGTAAGTTGGTCTGCTTCTAAAGATAGCCAATTACTCAATTTTATTTTGCTGTTTCCATTAACGATTATTTTTATTTGGTTTAGTTTTCATGAAGGGGGTCGTATTAGCGAGTGGCTACAACCCTTTATGTCTATTGCAACTGCGCTTTTTGTCGGCTCAATTAGTGTAATGCCTAAACGTTCATTACGTGGTGCACTGTATGGTTTAGGTGTTTTCGGTATGTTGGTTGTTTCTGGTTATACTGTCGTTCAAGCAGCTAATGTGCGTAATGCAGGTCAAAAATTTATTGGCGTAAAAACCTTTGTGCAAGATGTTGAACAAGCTTGGCATCAGCATTATCACACGCCACTTGCGTATGTGGGTGGCGAGTATATGCATGAATGGGTAACTTTTTATGGCAAAGATAGACCATTATCTTCGCAGCCTTGGGTGTTAGAAGAGAATGTGCAACCTCCTAATATTTATAATCGACATATCACACTTCAACAATTAGAAGAAAAAGGCGTCGTATTGGTGAGTGAAGTTGGCTATTACTGTGAAAAAGCACATTTTGATGAAGGATTAAAGCACTGGCCGAGTTTAAAAATAGCCGATACTCAAGAGATAATGTTTCGTGCTGAACCAGATGCCATTACCGAGCCGGTTTGTATTGCTTTTGTGGCTCCAAAAACACATAAGGAAAAGTAGAGATGCGTTACGCTGATATTCAGGTTGAAACAGAAAGATTGAGATTGCGCCCTTTTGAAATGGGGGATGCTGAAAATTGGTTTAAGATCATGAGTTCACCTGAAGTGACGCGCTACTGGAGCCATCTCCCTTGGCAATCACTGCAAGAAGCGCAGGAAGATATCATTCAAGATATCACGCATATGGAAAGAAAAGAGTATCTGCGCTTAGCAGTGATAGATAAAACAACAAATGCGCTTATGGGTATGTGTGTTTTCTTTAATCATTACCCTAATTCACGACGTGGCGAAATAGGGTATTGCCTTGATACGGCTTATCAAGGCAAAGGTGTTATGAAAGAAGCTATGGTTGCGTTTATTGAGTATCTTCAAACACATCTATCTGTTCGCCGTTTAGAAGCCGATATCCACCCAGATAATAAAGCATCAGCTGCGTTGTTAGCGAAATTAGGTTTTGAACAAGAAGGATATCTTAAACAGCGTTGGATAGTCGGTGATGAAGTCTCTGATTCTGCTATTTTTGGTTTGTTATTGCCCACAAAAGTAGAGTAATTGCAGAAAATAGAAAGGCACAAGTGATATATAACACTTGTGCTTTTAGCTACTTAGCCAAAAAAGAGGCTTGATTTTTTAAGCTTAACGCCTGATTTACTGCAAATATATCGCCACGTACTTCTGGAATACCAAAAGATTTTAATCGAGCACTATGTTTATCTAAATAAGCTTGAGCGTTTTCTTTTGAATCAAAAAGATAAATACCTCCCGCTTTTTGTGTTTCTTTATTTTCAGTCCAAATTTTCCAAATAAAGCCAGGCTCTTGGTTGATTGATGCAGATAATGCATCCATTGCTTGTGTCATTTCATCACCGAAAGGGCCATGATACGGAAAATCTACTTGTAGAAGCACGTGCATAATCACCTCTTTTTTTATAAAAAACGGCACTTTATTGGTGCCGTTTTGTCATTATCATAATGATCTTAATTTATTGAGTGTTAGAATAAATTATTCAAATCAATAACATGAGTATCTATAAGTAATATTTTTAAAATAAACAGCAGTGAAACAATCACAACACATAGGTTAATTTCTTTCCAGCGGAATGTACCCACTTTCATCACACAATAGGCAATAAAACCAAGCGCAATACCTTCGGTAATTGAGAAGCTAAATGGCATCATTACCGCGGTGATAAAGGCTGGAACAGATTCTGTTAAGTCATCCCATTTCACGCGCGTTAAACTGGATGTCATTAATACACCGACATAAATTAAAGCGCCAGCCGTTGCGTAGCTTGGCACCATGCCTGCAAGTGGTGATAAGAAGATCGCGAGTAAGAAAAGAATACCGACAACAACCGCAGTTAAACCAGTACGACCGCCAACAGAAACCCCTGAAGTACTTTCGATAAAGGCTGTGACAGAAGATGTCCCCATTGCCGAGCCTGCAACAGAGCTTAAGCTATCGACATATAATGCTTGTTTCATGCGTGGAAACTTGCCTTTGTCATCAGTTAAACCTGCTTTATCAGTGACGCCAATTAAAGTGCCTGATGAGTCAAATAAGTTAACCAACATAAAGGCAAAAATTACACCAGAAAGGCCGATATCTAACGCGCCGACAATATCCACTTTACCAACAACAGTGGTGATAGAAGGAGGCATTGCAAAGATACCTTGATATTGAACATCCCCTAAGAGAAGACCAATGACAGTGGTGATAACAATTGAGATAAGAATTGCGGCATGAATATTACGAGCGGCAAGAATGGCGATAATAAAAAAGCCTAATGCACCTAATAACACGTTATGAGAGGCAAAATTACCAATAGTGACGATGGTATCGTTGTTAGGAATAATAATACCGGAGTTTTTTAGCCCCATCATGGCGATAAACAGCCCGATACCACTGGTAATACCAACACGTAAACTTAGTGGAATGTGGGCAATTATCCAATAACGAATACGAAAGAGTGTTAGTAAAAATAGCCCTACTGCACCCCAGAAAATCGCACCCATAGCGACTTCCCATGAATAGCCCATTGCGCCAACAACGACAAAGGCAAAGAAAGCGTTTAGACCCATTGCAGGGGCAACCGCAATAGGTAAATTTGCCACTAGTCCCATTAAAATACTACCAAAAGCCGCAATTAAGCAGGTCGTCACGAAGACGGCTTTGATATCCATATTGGCAGCAGCGAGGATTTGAGGGTTAACGAAGATAATATAAACCATCGTTAAGAAAGTCGTGATACCCGCAATCAGTTCAGTGCGAGCGTTTGTACCGTGTTCTTGTAGCTTAAACACTCGTTGGAGCAAACCCTGTGAATCAGAATTTGGTGATGACATGCTCATAGACAAAAGATCCCAAAAAAAATGTTTTTCGCTTTATCCTACACAAATAAAACCAGAACTGCACCTAAAAAAGTAATCGATTGCGTAAGGAGTTAAACATGAAGCCGAAAAATAAATTGAGATCCTTTAGCGATAAAGTTGGATACTTGTGAGGGATTTAATAATGGTATCGGCATGATGCAATTTCTATAGCGGAATCTGTAACACGATAGATAAGTCGATGTTCATCAGTGATCCGTCTTGACCAAAACCCAGTTAAATTATGCTTTAATGGTTCTGGTTTACCTATTCCGCTAAATGGTGTTCTTTTTATATCTTTTATGAGTTCGTTAATGCGTTTAATTATTTTCTTGTCTATTTGTTGCCAATAAAGATAATCACTCCATGATTGCTCAGAAAAAATTAATTTCATTCCTTTATATCCTTTTCTATACCTTTACCTTGGTTCAGTTCATCAATTGAATCGAGCAAATGACGAGCATTCGCGGGAGATCGTAACAGATAAGCTGTCTCTTCTAGTGCTTGGTATTCATCAAGAGATAAAAGAACACATGGAATACCCTTTTGTCTAGTGATCATGATGGGTACTCTATCATCAATTGTTTCATTCATAATTGAAGTTAAGTTCTGCCTTGCTTCTGTATAATTTATCGTTTTCATCTTATTATCCAGTGAGTTGTATCTATTTTGGTTGAATTATACACAATTTAGTGATTTAAGTACAGAAATAAGTACTTAATGATATACGCGGAGATTTTTTTAGGAATAGAAAAGGAGATAGGGAATGTCAGGTAAAAATATCATAACGATAATCTATGTAGTTTCAGGCTTTTTGTTCGTTGTTTTCTCTATTGAGCTATTTATTTCAATAGAAAGTTATATTCATTATTTTTCTCTCGCTGAAGAGATTAGATCCTCATTCAAAATATCTGTTTTTTTATTTACGGTACCTGCAGTTTTTTATCTTCTCTATTTATTGGTTTTTCCACCATCCAAAAAGAGGACAATAAAAGGAAGTAAAAAAATAATGCTCTCTTTTCTCTTATTTTTTATTTTTGGTGTTTTTTTTAGCTTTTTCTTTTCTCACTATGTTGAAAAAGATCTGCTTTCTAAAGGTTATTTTATTTGTGAGAAAAGCACTTTTACAGAATCTAATCTCTATGTTAGATCATTAAATAGGTGTCATTAATTATGGATATTGAAACTAAAGATAAAATATATTTAATTTCGTTTATTTTTATCCCTCTCTTTCTTTTCTGTGTTTTTTCCTCATTAGGAGATTATGCTAATTATTTTTTTCTAGCAGAAAAAATAGATTTTTCTTTTGTCACTGCAAGTATACCTTTTCTATCACCTTTTTTTTGTTATCTATTTTACCTATTGCTGATGTCCGCTATAAAAGAAAAAATAATAAAAATTAATAACAAATTTGCGATAGTCACCATGTTAATCTTCATTTTTGGTATTCCATTTGGCATTTTTTTTAATCTTTATGTGAGATACGATCTTGTCTCTCAGGGATATTTTATTTGTAAAAAGGGACCTTCAGCTAAATCAAATACTTATGTGGTATCACCAAAGCTATGTCGTTATTAGTATAAATTTGGTTTTGTTTAAATTAAACATAATAAAGAGGCTAAATTTCTTTAGCCTCTTATATTATTAACTTAAACTTTTTGCAGTGAAGTATTTTTTTCTAAACGGTAACACCATTTGCCAAAAAGAGCGTTTCTCTTTTTGTGTCGAGAATAATTTAGCTACTCTATTTGCAATAATCTCTAATGAGAAACAGAGAATAAAATAGATAAAAGCCACAAATAGAAAGACTTCCATTGGATAAACCATGCTGCGATTATTAACTTGTGTTGCTAAGAAAGAGAGTTCACCCACACCCACAACATAAGCTAAAGAGGTATCTTTGATTAAGGCTATCCATTGATTAATAAATGAAGGTACCATCATTCGCAATGCTTGAGGTAATACGATGTACCACAACACTTGCCAGCGGTTAAATCCTAAAGATAAGCCAGCCTGCCATTGCCCTTTGCCAATCGCTAAAATACCCGCTTTGACACCATGCGCAATATAAGATGATGTAATTAAAGCGAGTGCACAAATGACTGTGGTGATTTCAGGTATTTCCATTCCCAATACAACGGGCAATAGAAAATAGACCCAAAATATCAACATAATGACGGGAATAGCACGGAAAAAGCCTAAAAAAGCCGCAAAAAGGTTAACCCAAACACCTCTGAGCATTGCCAGCGCAATACCACCTAATGTGCCTAAAATAATAGATGCAATACCAGCAATGATACTGATAAAGACGGTTAGCGCGGCACCTTCTAAAGGCCCGTCAGGATAAGTACCAAAGAGTAAGTACTGCCAGTTATCAGCAATAACAGTAAAGTCCATATTAATACCCTTGTGCTAATTTACGTTGCTGATGCCATTGTCCCCAAGCTTCCATTAAGGCTATTGCCGCAATATAAAGAATGGTTGCGACACCAAAGGCTTCAAAGGTACGTAATGATTCTGTTTCGACTTGTCTTGATGCATAAGAAAGCTCCGCAACACCAATAGCCATAGTCAGTGATGAGTTTTTTATCACATTCATGTATTGACCCAGTAAAGGCGGCAGAGCAATACGAAAAGCTTGAGGTAAAATCACATAACGCATAGATTGCCACTGTGTTAAGCCGAGAGCTAAAGAGGCATATTTTTGCCCTTGCTTAACACCTTGAATGCCGGCTCTTAGCTCTTCGGCAATAAATGGCGTTGAATAAAATGTCAGACCCACAATGCCAGCTAAAAACTCAAAAGAAGGCCAAGCAAGCGTTATACCTAAGAATACAATCTCATGAGGTGTGTTTAACCATATCATGGCGCTTTGTGGCAGAATTTCTCCTGATGCGAAATACCAAAAGAATAGCTGAACTAACAATGGAGTATTACGAAACAGTGAAGTATAAGCTGTGGCTAACCAGCGTAATGGTGCAAAAGCGCTATCTCTTGCAGCACTAAGGGCGAAGCTCATTAATGTTGCAATGACAATAGTCCAAAAAGAGATAAGCAAGGTGATTAGAAAACCGCTCCAGAGCCAGCTTAAATAGTGTGGCTCAAGAAGGTAATGTGAAAGAAATTGCTCAAACATATAATAGACCTATTGTAGACACCAAACCCCGCAGAAGCGGGGTAGGTGTTTTAATAAAGGAATAACTTTGTTTTTAAAAGAAGAAAGTTATTACGCTTTAAGGATCAAGATTGTGGTGTTTGCTCTGATAATGGGGCAAATTTAAAGTCGCCACGAGGTTGTGCTGATTTTGTTTCAGGACCAAACCAACGATTGTAGATCTCGTCTGCTTTGCCTTCTTTTTCCAATCTTAATAGCGTTTTATTGATTTCATTAATTAAACGCTCTTCACCTTTAGCTGCTGCAACAGCTTGGTATTCACGTGTAATGCTAAATGATGACACTTCAAAGTCTGCTTTAATGGCATCAGGAAGATTTGCTAATAAACCCACTAATTTTGCATCATCTTGTGTGATAGCTTGTACGTTACCGTTACGTAATGCAGCGAAAGCGAGTGGTGTATCGTCATAAGAGATAACTTTGGTATCAGGATAGCGTTCACGTAAAGTGATTTCTTGAACGGTACCTTTATCGGCACCAATACGCAGTGAGTGAATTTGTTCTGGATTAGTTAAAACGCCTTTACGTGCAATAAATTTTTGTCCGGTTGCAAAGTAAGGAACAGAAAAGTCAACTTGCTTAGCGCGTTCATCGGTAATGGTGAAGTTAGCTGCGATTAAATCGACTTTCTTAGAACTTAAAAGTGGAATACGGTTTGCTGGGTTTGTTGGACGTAGTTCCAGTTTTACACCTAAATCGTTGGCGATCTCATTGGCGATATCAGCATCATAACCTGCGAGTTTTTTGGTTTGAGGATCAATAAATCCAAAAGGAGGATTGCTATCAAAAATCGCGATACGTACTACACCTGCTTTTTTTATATCATCGAGTTTATCTGCTTTTGCAATACCAGAGAAAAGCACCGAGCCTGCAATTAATGCGGTTGCCAAAACACGTAATTTCATTATTCACCCCAAAGAAAAGAATTATCATCGTTATGTTGGATATCACGCTATCAAGTTGATCTAAGTTCATAAAATAATAAAAATTGATATGGATATGCTTTTAAGGAATAAGGTGAGAAAAAGCGTTGAGCTAGAATGGTATTAATTTATGAGTGAATAAAAAAAACAGCGACATAAGCGCCGCTGTTTTGAAAAGAAGAAAAAGAGAGAGAAATTTATTTAGAGGTGTTGTTGTCGTCACTTTTTGTGAGCATTTTTTCTACTTGGTCGCCCCCTAAATGGCGGAAATCATGACCTTTTACGTAATAGAAAATAAACTCACAAATGTTCTGGCAACGGTCGCCAATGCGTTCAATTGAACGCGCACAAAATAGTGCGGTTAGCACACTTGGAATGGTGCGAGGATCTTCCATCATGTAAGTCATTAATTGACGGACGATACCCTCATATTCGTTATCAATTTTAGCGTCTTCACGATAGATGCGTACAGCTTCATCCAAATCCATACGCGCAAACGCATCAAGAACATCATGAAGCATTTGTATGGCATGTTGACCTAAAGATTCTAAGCTTACGAGCAGAGGTTGATGCTGGTGTGAAAACTTTTCAAGCGCCGTTTTACAGATTTTTTCAGCAACATCACCAATACGTTCTAGCTCAGCGATTGTTTTTGATATCGCCATAATTAAACGTAAGTCACTTGCTGTTGGTTGGCGTTTAGCAATTATTCGCATACACGCATCATCAATGGCGACTTCCATCATATTGACGTTATGGTCACCTTGAATAACCTCATTTGCCAATGCTTGGTCTTGATTATGCATTGCTGTAATGGCTTTTTTCAGTTGCTCTTCAACAAGCCCACCCATAACCATTAACTCGGTACGGATATGCTCTAACTCAGCATTAAATTGACCAGAAATATGCTTATTGTGATTTAAATTATCCATTTATTGCCTCGTTATCAGCCATAACGCCCAGTGATGTAATCTTCAGTTTGTTTTTTCGCAGGACGCGTAAATAACGTATCCGTATCGCTAAATTCAATTAACTCACCTAAATACATAAATGCAGTGTAATCAGAACAACGTGCCGCTTGTTGCATGTTATGGGTCACGATAACCACGGTATATTCTGATTTGAGTTCGCTAATCAGCTCCTCAATACGACCAGTAGAGATAGGGTCGAGAGCAGAACAAGGTTCATCCAGTAATAAAACTTCAGGACGGATTGCGATACCACGAGCGATGCATAAACGCTGTTGCTGACCACCAGAGAGACTATATCCACTCTGGTGTAATTTATCTTTGGTTTCGTTCCATAATGCGGCTTTAGTCAACGCCCACTGAACACGTTCGTCCATATCAGCGCGAGACAATTTTTCAAATAAGCGCACACCAAAGGCAATATTGTCATAAATAGACATCGGGAATGGTGTTGGTTTTTGGAATACCATCCCAACTTTGGCGCGTAATAGGGCGATATCTTGCTTATCTGTCAGGATATTGTTGCCATCTAACAGAATTTCACCTTCGGCACGTTGTTCGCCATAAAGCTCATACATTTTATTAAAAGTACGCAGTAAGGTCGATTTACCACAGCCAGAAGGGCCGATAAATGCAGTTACCTTATTTTTGGCAATATCTAAAGAGATATTTTTCAGCGCATGGAATTTACCGTAGTAGAAGTTCAAATCACGAACTTGAATTTTATTTCCTGCGTTATCATTAGCCATAATCATTCAACGTCTCTCTTGCTTAACTTTCTGCGTTAACCGTGCTTGCGTTTAGCAAACAGCACGCGCGCAATAATATTAATAAATAGAACACAGAGGGTGATAAGTAATACGCCAGCCCAAGCAAGCTCTTGCCATTGTGCAAAAGGACTCATGGCGAACTTAAAGATAGTGACAGGTAAGTTAGCTATCGGTTCGTTTAAGTCTGTGCTCCAGAATTGATTTGATAGTGAAGTAAATAACAGTGGTGCAGTTTCACCGGCAATACGTGCAATCGCTAATAAAACACCTGTGATAATGCCTGATACCGAGGCTTTTAAGGTGATTTTAGAGATCATCTTCCACTTTGGTGTGCCTAGTGCGTAAGCGGCTTCACGTAAGCTATCTGGTACTAACTTCAACATATTTTCAGTGGTACGAATCACGATAGGAATTTGCAGTAACGCTAATGCGATAATTCCAGCCCATCCTGAAAAGTGCTGCATCTGTGCAACAACAATGGTGTAGACAAAGAGTCCGACAACGATGGATGGTGCTGACAGCAAAATATCGTTAATAAAACGTGTAGTTTCAGCAAGCCATGAACGACGACCATATTCAGCAAGATAAATCCCTGCAAGAATACCTAACGGTGTTCCAATCACTGTCGCCCATAAAATCAGTAATCCACTACCGACAATGGCGTTCGCCAATCCACCACCATCAGTATTTGGCGGAGGTGTCATTTCAGTAAAAAGTGCAAGTGACATGCCATCAAAGCCTTTGGTGAACGTAGAGAATAAAATCCACGTTAACCAGAAAAGACCAAATGCCATAGTAGAGACAGATAAAAACAGTGCGATACGGTTTTTTTGACGACGCCAAAGCTGGCGTTTATGGCGTACACGCAGTTCGTTTTCTGTTTGAACTTGTAATGAAGAAGAGGATGTTTTTGACATATCAGCGCGCTCCTTCATTTTTTGCTAAACGTAATGTCATAAACTTAGAAATCGCAAGGACGATAAAGGTGATGACAAACAGGATAAGCCCTAATTCCATTAATGCCGCAGTATGTAACCCTGTTTCTGCTTCTGCAAATTCATTGGCTAATGCAGAGGTAATACTGTTACCTGGCATAAACAGTGATGCAGAATCTAATTGGTAGGTATTACCGATGATAAAGGTTACCGCCATGGTTTCACCTAAGGCGCGACCTAATCCCAGCATCACTCCACCAATAACCCCATTACGGGTATAAGGTAGAACGATATTCCAAATCACTTCCCAGGTTGTACAGCCGATGCCATATGCAGATTCTTTCATCATAACAGGCGTCTGTTCAAATACATCGCGCATGACAGATGCGATATAAGGAATGATCATGATAGCAAGGATAACCCCTGCTGCCAGAATACCAATACCAAAAGCGGGACCAGAGAAAAGCTCGCCAACGATAGGAATGGAAGAAAGCACATTGCCTACTGGCTCTTGGAAATAGGTTGCAAAGAGTGGTGCGAAGACAAATAGTCCCCACATACCATAAACAATACTTGGAATAGCGGCGAGTAACTCAATAGCGATACCTAACGGGCGTTTTAACCAATTAGGGGCTAATTCAGTTAAGAAAAGAGCGATACCAAAGCTGACAGGAACAGCAATAACCAGTGCGATGACTGAGGTAACAATGGTGCCGTAAATAGGCACTAGTGCACCAAATTCCTGAGCCGGAGGATCCCACTCTTTCGACCATAAGAATGAAAGGCCGAATTGTTGAATGCTTGGCCATGAGGCGAAAATCAGTGAAACAATGATACCTGTTAAAAGCAAAAGCGTAATCAACGCAGCTAGACGAACCAGTGCGCTGAAAATAACGTCCCCTCGTTTACTAGGGGCCTTTATTACCGTTGTGTGCTCGGCCATAAAGCCTCTTTTAATTTATTACCCCCTGTTTTAGCAGGGGGTGAACGTTAACTTATCTCTTAATGGTTGCCGTTTTATTAGTAAATCGGTTTACCATTACTGTCTTTGATGCTTGTTTTCCACGCTGCACGAATTTGTTCTACAACTTCGGTTGGCAATACGGCGTAATCTAGGTTTTTCGCTTCTTGATTACCTTTGTCGTAAGCCCAGTTGAAGAAATTCAGCACCTCTTTACCTTTTTCTGCATTTTGCTGTTTCTGATGCACTAAGATAAAGGTGGTTGAAGTAATCGGCCATGCGTTTTCACCTTTCTGGTTAGTCAGGTCTTGTGCAAAGCTTTTGCTCCAATCAATTTTTCTTGCCGCAGCACTGAAACTGTCAGCTGTTGGTGCGATTACTTCGCCGTCAGCTGTGACTAATTTAGTATAAGCAAGATTATTTTGTTTCGCGTAAGCATATTCAACATAACCAATTGAACCAGGTACACGTTGAACGAATGCAGCGATACCATCATTCCCTTTTCCACCTAAGCCTGTCGGCCATTTAACGGTAGAGCCAGCGCCAACTTCATCTTTCCATGCGCTATTAACTTTTGATAAGTAACTAGTGAAAACGAAAGATGTTCCTGAACCATCAGCACGACGAATAACCGCAATATTTTGCTCTGGTAATTTTACGCCTGGATTAAGTTTAGTGATGGCAGGGTCGTTCCATTTTTGGATCTTGCCTAGATAGATATTACCGATAGTGTCGCCATCTAAGGTCAGTTCACCTGATTTGATACCAGGAATATTTACTGCCATAACAACGCCACCAATCACGGTAGGGAATTGGAATAAACCGTCAGCTTGTAATTTTTCATCTGCTAATGGCGCATCAGAAGCACCAAAATCAACAGTATTTGCAATGATTTGTTTAACACCACCAGAGGAGCCAATGCCTTGGTAGTTAATTTTGTTACCCGTTTCTTTCTGATAGGAATCTGCCCATTTAGCATAAACTGGGGCAGGGAACGTTGCGCCAGCACCAGTCAGCGAGGTCGTTGCCTGCGCAGAAAGAGCGGTCATTGAAAACGCAGCGGCAATGACACTAGTCAGGGTGGTACGCATCAGTTTCATAATCCCTCCTGTGGGATAGGTAGAATAATTTTCGACATCTATCAACTTCGGTTACGGTACGCACAGACAATAGGTCAGTTTGATGACAATTAAATGTCTTAATTGTGACAGTTTTATGACAAAGCGAAAAAATGATGAAATATTTATAGGAGGAGAGAAATTAGAATGGGAATGGTGTAATAAAATACACTTCAATACTTGAAATAGAGTGGACTAATCATCCTCATCTTCGCGTTCTTTTAATGGGAAGTTAGCTCGAATTAATAATCCGCCTTTAACGCTATCATCAAGTTCAACATAGCCACCGTGGGCATCCATGATACGGCGAATAATGGATAATCCTAAACCCGCACCTGTTGAGCTGCGTGCTTGTTCACCTTGAACAAAAGGTTGGAAAAGGCGTTGTCTATCTTCTAGTGGAATGCCGGGGCCATCATCTTCAACTTGGAACCAAGCATATTCTTCATTTTTTCCACTTGAAACACTTATCCAGCCATTGCCATAGCGAGTGGCATTTACAACCATATTGGCAAGTGCTCGTTTTACAGCAATAGGGTTAGCTGTGATATTAATGGGTTCAGGATGAAGATGCTCTTCACTAATTTTTCCGGAATTAGATTCAGCTGAAATGACTTCTTGTAATAGATTATTCATATCACACAGTTCTAAAGACATTTCTTTACCAGTGCGCATATAGTCTAAGAATTGCCCAATAATAGCATCACAGTCTTCGATGTCTTTATTGATAGAATCTGCAAGGTAACTATCTTCGGGGCTCATCATTTCAGTTGCTAGACGAATTCGCGTCAGTGGTGTACGTAAGTCATGGCTAACACCAGCCATAACCAGCGTTCTATCATTATCCAGTGAGCGAATTCCTGATGACATCTGGTTAAAGGCACGAATAATTGAGCGCATTTCAGAAGAGCCAGATTCAGGAATAGGAGGAGGAATAACGCCTTTTCCGATGCGACGGGCAGCGTACTCGACTTCATTGAGTGGGCGATTTTGAAAACGGCTATAAAGCCAGAAAAAAGCGACAACGATAATAATAAAAATAATCGCTTGTCGGTAAACTGGCAGTAAGAAGTTTTGCCCTAATTCAGTGAGTGGAACACGGATCCAAAGTGAGGGAGACATATGCGTATTAACCCATAACACAGGGTATTCTAGCGTATTTTCAATCCAGATCTCTGTTTTTCCTCCCAGATGTTCAGACATCTGCTCACTTAAGTCGTCATCGATTTTTGCCCAATGAAGCCCTTCTTCAACTGCGGCATCTTTATCAAAAAAAGAGATACCGAGTTCGTTATAAATTTTATTGCGTAAAGCAGGAGAGATTTTAAGTGGGGTGCCATCAACTAAAATAAGCTCTTCAGGCATTAATGTGCGTATTTCATACGCTAAAACTTTATTAAATTGCTGAAGGCTTGGCCCTACAATAAGGTGCTGCACAACGATATAACTGGCTATCAAGCTAAAAAAAAGTAGCGAGATAACCAGAAATAACGAGCGTGTCAGTTTATTGTGGGGTGAAAGCCTCAGCCTTCTCATTGAACGCTGGTTCCATCAGGAACGAAAACGTAACCAAGTCCCCAAACTGTTTGAATATAGCGAGGATGTGTTGGATCCTCTTCAATCATGCGACGTAAACGTGAAATTTGGACATCGATTGAACGCTCCATTGCACTGTATTCACGACCACGAGCAAGGCTCATTAATTTATCACGAGAAAGTGGTTCACGAGGGTGAGATACCAGTACTTTCAGTACAGCGAATTCACCACTTGTCAAAGGCATATGCTCTTCTTCGTGGAACATTTCACGAGTACCAAGGTTTAGCTTGAACTTACCAAAAGAGATAATGGCGTTATCTTGTGAAGGAGCGCCCGGCAATTCATTTGCTTGACGACGAAGAACTGCGCGAATACGTGCCAGTAATTCTCTTGGATTGAAGGGTTTTGAGATGTAATCATCAGCACCGATTTCAAGTCCGACAATTCTATCAACCTCTTCCCCTTTTGCAGTAACCATAATAATAGGGATAGGGTTGTTTTGGCTTCTTAAGCGACGGCAAATAGATAAGCCATCTTCACCAGGAAGCATTAAATCGAGCACAATAAGATGGATAGATTCGCGAGTGAGCAGACGATCCATCTGATCAGCGTTTGCAGCAGTACGGATTTGAAAACCCTGCTCTGTCAAATAGCGCTCTAAGAGTGAACGCAGACGTAAATCATCATCCACGATTAGCACTTTATAACTTTCTTGCATTTTTTAAGCTCCCGAAGTGCAAATGCTTTTATTAGCGAATTCTATCATTGATAAGAATATTAAACCAAAACCAAAGAATAAATGTTAATAATTTATAGATAAAACTTGTTCATTAGCCCTAGCGAAGGGGATAAAACTATTTATTTATCTTATTCCGAATGATATTTGATAGATAATACGCAGTAATTAACTTCACCACCTGGTGTCTGCACGCTAATTTCATCATCAACTTGCTTACCAATAAGCGCTCTGGCAACAGGAGAATCAATAGAAATCCACTGTTTTGCTGGATCAAATTCATCGGGACCTACAAGCCTAAAGGTTTTGACATTTTCGTCATCATCTTCAAGCGTGACCCAAGCACCAAAATAGACTTTTCCTTCTTGGCGAGGATCTGGGTCAACGATTTTTAGTTCATCAAGACGTTTTGATAAAAAACGAACACGTCTATCAATTTCACGTAATCGCTTCTTTCCATAAATATATTCAGCATTTTCTGAACGGTCACCTTGAGCCGCTGCTTCTGAAACCGATTGTGTGACACGAGGGCGCTCTTCTTTCCAAAGATATTTTAGCTCTTTGTCTAAGGCATACCAGCCATCACGAGTAATATAGTTACTTTTTGCCATTACGAATAAAAACTATCATCAACATTGAATTTCATAAAGGTACTATAGCGTGAATGTTAAAATAATCTGTTAATTTCCTCATAATTGTCGAGCTAGATAGGAAATTTGCCAAATTTTTTTAATGCTCTGCGTGTATAATAGCCATCTTTTTTAACTATTCCTCTCGGTAGGTAAATATTTTATGAATGAATCATTAAGCCGAATTATTGCAGATGAGCTCTCTGTTAAGCCCCAGCAAGTCCTTTCGGCTATAACGTTACTGGATGAAGGGAATACGGTGCCATTTGTTGCCCGTTATCGTAAAGAGGTCACAGGCGGATTAGATGATACGCAATTACGTCAATTAGAAACTCGCCTCGGTTACTTACGGGAACTCAACGATCGCCGCCAAACAATTTTAAAATCAATTGAAGAACAAGGGAAACTGACACCAGAACTGCGTTCTTCAATTAATGAAACTCAAAGTAAAACAGAACTTGAAGATCTCTATCTTCCTTATAAGCCTAAGCGCCGTACTCGTGGTCAAATTGCGATTGAAAATGGATTAGAACCCTTAGCAGATTTACTGTGGAATGAACCACAAAATAATCCAGAAGAAGCAGCGGCTGCTTATATCAACACAGAAAAAGGTGTTGATGATACGAAAGCCGCTTTAGATGGTGCGCGTTATATTTTAATGGAGCGTTTTTCAGAAGATGCCGGATTATTGGCGAAAGTTCGTCAATATCTATGGAAAAATGCGCACCTTGTTGCCAAAGTGATTGAAGGTAAAGAAGCTGAAGGCGCGAAGTTTAGTGATTATTTTGATCACCATGAGCCTATTGCTAATGTACCCTCTCACCGCGCATTAGCTATGTTTCGTGGTCGAAATGAAGGAGTTCTTCAATTATCGCTTAATCCCGACCCACAATTTGAAGAAGCACCGAAAGAGAGCTACGGTGAACAACTGGTTACAGAGCATTTAGGATTACGTTTAAATAATCAACCCGCAGATAGCTGGCGTAAAGCCGTTGTAAGCTGGACTTGGCGCATAAAAGTTTTAATGCATATTGAAACAGAACTCATGAGCCAATTACGAGAAAAAGCGGAAGAAGAAGCGATTAATGTTTTTGCTCGTAACCTTAATGATCTATTGATGGCAGCACCTGCCGGCATGCGTGCCACAATGGGGCTTGATCCTGGTTTACGTACTGGTGTTAAAGTTGCGGTTGTTGATAGCACGGGTAAATTAATTGCCACAGATACAATTTATCCACATACAGGACAAGCAGATAAAGCGGCAGCAAGTGTAGCAGCGTTATGTATTAAGCATAATGTTGAGTTGGTCGCGATTGGTAATGGTACGGCTTCTCGTGAAACAGAGCGCTTTTTTGCTGAAACAGTAAAACGCTATCCAGAAGTGAAAGCACAAAAAGTGATTGTTAGTGAAGCAGGGGCATCAGTGTATTCAGCATCAGAGCTTGCGGCTAATGAATTCCCTGATTTAGATGTTTCTATCCGTGGTGCGGTTTCTATCGCGCGTCGCTTACAAGATCCTCTGGCTGAACTTGTGAAAATTGATCCTAAATCAATTGGTGTTGGTCAATATCAGCATGATGTTAGCCAAACATTATTAGCAAGAAAACTTGATACTGTTGTTGAGGACTGTGTGAATGGCGTTGGTGTTGATTTAAATACAGCATCAGTACCGTTATTAACGCGTGTTGCAGGGCTTAGCCACTCTATTGCTCAAAATATTATTAGCTGGCGCGATGAAAACGGTCGTTTTGTTGATAGGAAACAGTTACTCAAAGTGGCACGTTTAGGACCAAAAGCTTTTGAACAATGTGCTGGTTTCCTACGTATTCGAGATGGTAAAAACCCGCTTGATGCCTCAACGGTTCACCCTGAAGCATATCCTGTTGTTGAAAATATCCTGCAATCTACCCATCAAAAAATTGATGATTTAATGGGTAATAGCGCTTTAATTTCACAAGTGGATGCAAGAGCATTTATTACGGAGCAGTTTGGTCTGCCAACAATTAATGACATCTTAAAAGAGTTAGCAAAACCGGGGCGCGACCCACGTCCAGAGTTTAAAACAGCGACCTTTGCTGAAGGTGTTGAAACGATGAATGACTTAGTGAGTGGCATGATCCTTGAAGGAACTGTAACTAATGTGACTAATTTCGGTGCATTCGTTGATATTGGTGTACATCAAGATGGCTTGGTTCATATATCTTCTTTAGCAGATCGATTTATTGAAGATCCACATACTGTGGTGAAAACCGGAGATATTGTTAAAGTCAAAGTTCTTGAGGTTGATTTAGCTCGTAAGCGCATCGCACTGACTATGCGTTTAGATGAAGTCGCGGGTGATAGTGATAAAAAACCATCATCATCAAATACCACGAATTCTGCTAGAAATAACAAAGGGCAAAAACCAGCTCGTAATAACCGCCAGTCAATGAATAATGGTAATAATGCAGGCAATAGTGCAATGGGTGATGCTTTAGCCGCCGCATTTGGAAAAAAACGCTAATAGTGTATTTATTGCCGCCGCATTCGTTGGTAAAAAGAACGAAAATCATGAGCGTGATATAGCCAATATTGGTTATATCACGTTTTTTATGACACATTATTTAGATGTTGTTTTAGATAAAGAACTTTATAAGAGCTAATTAAATAGCCAAGTAATATAAATTATCTTCCATTTTTTTATAGGTTTAATTTTAAACTGACTTAAGGGATATTGAAAAAATAATAGATAAAGCATTCTCTATTTTATCTCTATATTTATTTGTTATTATTTTTATCATCCATCTTCTATTCTCCCTATCATCAATTGCCTTTATATTATCAAATAAGAGTTGATAGCCTTTTAACCTTATTATTATTGGGGTTTTAAGGGGGCTCCCACGAGCTAAAACTGAAAAGCATTATTTCCGTTTATATCAACTCTACTTCAATTAATAGAATGAATATCTATGGGTTTATTTCACCTTTATTGGGTTATTAATATGAATTTAAATAAATTATCGTTTGGTTTGATCATGATTTCTGCTTCATTACTAGCAGGGTGTGCATCAGAATCTTCACGCTCTTTAGAAGTGGCTAAAGTAGCAACCTATAACACAACTTATACAGGCGCTAAGAGCGCGATTTCTATCGGTAAGTTTGATAACCGTTCTAGTTATATGAATGGAATATTCTCTGATGGAGTTGATAGATTAGGAAATCAATCCAAAACTATTTTAATGACGCACTTACAACAAACAGGGCGTTTTAATGTATTAGATAGAGCTAATTTATCTGAATTAAAAGAAGAAGCCGGCATTAAAGGGCAAAGCCAACAATTGAAAGGCGCTACTTATGTGATCACTGGTGACGTGACAGAATTTGGCCGTAAAGAAGTCGGTGATCGTCAATTATTCGGTATTTTAGGTCGCGGTAAAACACAAGTTGCTTACGCAAAAGTGAATTTAAACGTTGTGAATGTGAATACATCAGAAGTGGTGTTCTCATCCCAAGGTGCGGGTGAATACGAGCTTTCTAACCGTGAAATCATTGGATTTGGTGGAACAGCAAGCTATGACTCAACACTGAACGGTAAAGTGCTTGATTTAGCTATTCGTGAAGCGGTTAATAACTTAGTTGCAGGTATTGAGAGCAATGCTTGGCAGCCTTCAAAATAATGCACCTTTATAAGGATATAACGATGTCTAAATCATTAATAAGCCTTATTTTTGGGGCATTATTACTGACGGGCTGTGCAAGTGGCCCTAAACCACTTTATAACTGGGATAGTTATCAACAAGTGGTATATCAGCACTATCAACAAAGTGAAAGTGATCCTCAAGCACAAATTGATGCATTGAAGAAAAGTATTGAGCTTTCTCGTGCTAAATCATTAGGTATTCCGCCAGGATTACATGCGCATTTAGGCATGTTGTATGGTGCGACGGGCGCGTTAGATTTAGCGATGGCAGAATTTAATGAAGAAAAAGTACTTTACCCTGAATCAGCGGAATTTATGGATCGCCTGATGAAAAATAAAGGAATGCAAAAATGAGTCGCTTATTCACTTTAATTTGCTTGGCTTTTGCGTTGGTATTAACGGGGTGCGCCCAGCCTGTTAAAACAGATTACACTGCATTTAAACAGAGTAAACCAAAAAGCATTTTAGTCTTAGTGCCTCAAAACCACACAACGGAAGTTGGAGCAGGGCACAGTTTCTTATCTCAAGTGACATATCCTTTGGCAGAAGCGGGATATTATGTTTTCCCAGTTGCTGTCGTTGAAGAGACATTTAAGCACAATGGTTTATCCATGGCTGGGGATATTCATGCAGTAAGTCCTAATAAGCTACGTGAAATCTTTGGTGCTGATGCTGTTTTATACTTAGATATCACAGAGTTTGGAACGTCATATCAAATTATTTCTAGTGATACGCGAGTTACTGTTACTGCTAAACTTGTTGACCTTCGTAATGGTGGCTTGTTGTGGAGTAGTTCTGCAACGGCATCAAGTACCGAAACAGATGGTTCATCAGGTAGTTTAGTTGGGATGTTGGTTTCAGCTGTTGTGAATCAAATTGTGAATACAGTATCAGACAAAAGCTACCAAATTGCAGGCATAACAAGTGTACGTTTACTTTCAGCAGGAAATGCGAACGGTATTCTATATGGCCCTCGTTCTCCTAGTTATGGTAAAGATGCAAAATAAGCAAATGCAATAAATAAGCATAATAATGAAAAGGTTCTGTTTAATTAGTTTAAAATAAGCAGAGCCTTATTTTATTTACAGATAATAATTATTCTTATTTGATGTTGAGTAATACTATCTATATTCATCACAGAGTAAATATGAAATAGAGAGTAAATAAAAAAGAGGAGTTGTTATTGAAAAGATAAACCATCCTTGGTTGCTAGTCCGTTTCCTTCCGTGGTTAATAATCCATAATTCGGGTATATAAAAGAGACTGATTAAATAAGAGAAACGTCAAAGAGAATAAGATAAGGTATGGGGGATGCTATCTTTCCTTGTAATATAGCGACCTTTATTCTTTAAATAGTCCTCAAATTTAAATCAAAACACGACTTAGTTGGATATTAATCAATGTTTGTCTCTAGGATATGTAATATTATAATTTAGGTAAAGATATAATTGTTACTATTATTGTAATCATCGAATTAAGAAGGAATAAAAAAATAATAAAACTAATATAACGAGATATTTAATTAATTTAAATCGTATTTTGAGTAATATATCGTTTTAAACTCGGCGTAAAAGTGTTCTTCTAATATTTCACGATGAATTAAAACTACTAACATATTGAATAAACTTAATTTATTCATGAATATCTTTAATGGATAAGACTATTTTTACATAATGTGATTTACATCACGCCATATATTTGAGTGTTATCGCCTATCAATAAAAAGATAAGGATTTATACGATACCTCTTTCGATCATATTCAGTTCCCGATTTATTGGTTACACTATTCTTTCAGATATTCATAATGTCTGTTTGCTGGTATGAAATATCAGCGGTTCACTTTTGGAAGGTAGAGGCATGTCAGAACAAACAATTATTTGGGATCTTGACCTGATCCATAAGTATAACTATTCAGGTCCTCGCTATACATCATACCCAACAGCATTAGAGTTTAATCAGCAATATGGCGATGATGATTTTATCAAAGCGACTCAACGCTATCTTGAGCGCCCTTTATCGCTTTATATTCATATTCCTTTCTGCCATAAGCTTTGCTATTTCTGCGGCTGTAATAAAATTATTACGCGCCATAAACATAAAGCAGATGAATATCTTGATGTTTTAGAAAAAGAAATTATTAACAGAGCACGCTATTTTAAAGACAGAAAAGTGACTCAAATGCATTGGGGTGGGGGGACACCTACTTTTCTGGATAAGCAACAAATTAGCCGATTGGTTTCGCTATTACGTCACCATTTTCATTTTGTTGATAATGCAGAACTCTCTATTGAAATTGATCCTCGTGAAATTGAGTTAGATGTTATCGACCATCTACGTCATGAAGGATTTAATCGCCTGAGTATGGGGGTGCAAGATTTCAATAAAGAAGTGCAGCAAAAAGTAAATCGTGAGCAAGATGAAGCGTTTATTTTTGCATTGGTAGAGCGTGCGCGTGACGTGGGTTTTCACTCCACCAGCATTGACTTAATTTATGGTTTACCTAAGCAAACTAAAGAGAGTTTTGCCTTTACATTAAAACGCGTTATTGAATTATCACCAGATAGATTGAGTGTTTTCAATTATGCGCACTTACCTAATTTATTTGCGGCTCAGCGTAAAATTAAAGATGAAGATCTCCCTTTAGCAGAAGAAAAGTTAGAAATATTACAAGAGACAATTTCTACCCTGACAACAAACGGTTATCAGTTTATTGGTATGGATCACTTTGCTAAACCTGATGATGAATTAGCGGTTGCTCAGCGTAAAGGTATTTTACACCGTAATTTCCAAGGCTATACCACTCATGAAGAGTGTGATTTATTAGGCATGGGAGTTTCTGCAATAAGTATGTTAGGCGATAACTATGCGCAAAATGAAAAAGTATTGAAAGAGTACTATGCGCGAGTTAATAGCGAAGGAAATGCACTATGGCGAGGTTTATCTCTGACTAATGATGATTGTATTCGCCGTGATGTGATTAAGACCTTAATTTGTAATTTTAGTCTGCGTTTTTCTGATATTGAAAAAATGCACAATATCGCCTTCCATGACTATTTTAAAGAAGATCTAGAATTACTTGTGCCAATGAAGGATGACGGTTTAGTTGAAATAACAGTAGACGGCATTCAAGTTACGCCACGAGGACGTTTGCTTATTCGCAATATTTGTATGTGTTTTGATACCTATTTACGAAATCAAATGCGTCAACGTCAATTCTCGCGTGTAATTTAATGGATGATGGGGTGGAGGATCAATATTCCTCTATCCCTAACTCTTTTAATTTACGGGTTAGCGTATTTCTGCCCCAACCTAATAATCTTGCTGCATCTTGTTTATGCCCTTGCGTATATGCCAAGGCACTGAGTAATAGTGTGCGTTCAAATTGAGGGAGAGCATCTGTTAAGATGTTTTCTTTCCCTTCTCCTAATGCTTCATCTGCCCATAATGAAAGATGTTGTGACCAATGTTGAGAAGAAGCAATTCGATTGATGTTTTTGGCTTTTTCATCAGGTTGGCGAATTTCTTGTGGTAAATCTTGAGGCATAATCTCTTGGCTTGCCGTCATTACCGTTAACCAGCGACACACATTTTCTAATTGTCTGACGTTACCTGACCAGTTGTATTCCATCATTATTTGTAAACTTTGCTGATGAAGAATTTTGGCTTCAACACCCAATTCTTTTGCTGTTTTTTGCAGAAAATAGCGCGCTAAGCTGGGAATATCTTCGGTTCTATCGCGTAATGGTGGTAACTGAATGCGTATTACATTGAGGCGATGATAGAGATCTTCACGAAAATCACCGGCTTGAACTCGCCTTTCTAAGTCTTGATGTGTCGCAGCAATAATACGCACATCGACTTTTACAGGGGCATAACCACCTACTCGATAAAATTGCCCTTCAGCCAGAACTCGCAGTAAACGTGTTTGAATATCAAGAGGCATATCACCAATTTCATCAAGAAACAGTGAACCACCATTCGCTTGTTCAAATCGGCCTTGGCGTACTTGAGATGCTCCTGTAAATGCGCCTTTTTCGTGACCAAAAAGCTCTGATTCAATTAAGTCTTTAGGAATTGCCGCCATATTTAGAGCGATAAAAGGAGAGGAAGCTCTTGGACTGTGGCGATGTAATGCATGTGCTACTAACTCTTTTCCTGTCCCCGATTCCCCATTAATGAGTACACTAATTGAGGAGCGAGAAAGCCGACCAATAATACGGTAAACCTCTTGCATTGCAGGTGCTTCACCAATCATATCTGTAACTGATTGCAGCAAGGTTTCATCGGTATTCGGTTGTTTTTGTTCGCGATAATGAGTAATGGCACGGTCAATTAATGCCAATGTTTCATCGATATCGAACGGCTTTGGTAAGTAATCAAAAGCCCCTTGTTGATAGGCATTAACGGCAGCATCAAGATCAGAATGTGCCGTCATAATAATAACGGGCAGAGTTGGATATTGTTCTTTAATTATTTTTAAAAGAGATAAACCATCTATATCAGGCATACGAATGTCTGATAACAACACATCAGGTATTTCTGTATTGAGTGCATTAAGCACATCATTCGCATGTTCAAAGGCTTTACAAGACATGCCTTCACGAGAAATAGCACGTTCAAGTACCCAGCGAATAGAGCTGTCATCATCAACAACCCATACATTTCCTTTTTGCATTGGCTATCTCCTACTTAATTGGTAAATAAATAGAAAACTCAGTATTTCCGGGCCAACTGGTAAATTCAATTTTACCTGCATGTTGATCCACTAAATTACGGGCAATAGAGAGTCCTAATCCATTACCTCCTTCTCTACCACTCACCATGGGGTAAAAAAGTGTATCTTGTAGATGAGGAGGAATGCCATCACCGGTATCAATGACATCTATGCGAGCCGCAAGGCGATGACGTTCGCCATGAAGTGTGATTTGAAAAGCAGTACGGGTACGTAAAATAATCGTTCCACCTGTTTTTTCAACGGCTTGTAATGCATTACGTGTAATATTTAGGAGTACTTGTTCTATTTGATCTGGGTAATGTGATAACTCGGGTAAGCTGGGATCGTAATCTTTTAGCAAGGTGACATTTTCAGGGCATTCGAGCGAAATAAGTTGAGCAACGCGCTCAACAACATGGTGAATACTCTGATGTGTTTTTGTTCCAGGATGCTGAGGGCCAAGTAATCTGTCCACCAGCACGCGTAGGCGATCGGCTTGTTCAATAATGACTTGCGTATATTCCGTTAAAGCAGGATCAGGTAAGGATTTTGCCAGCAATTGAGCCGCGCCCCGTAATCCTCCTAACGGATTTTTAATTTCATGTGCCAGCCCCCTAACCAATTCCCTAGCAGCCATTTGCTGTGCTTGTTGTATCTGCTCTTGGCTTAACCGGCGTTGACTATCCATAGGCGCCAGTTCCAGCAAAATATGTTGTTCGGAAATAGGTTGGGCACTGAGCGACATTGTGTGTGATTGGTTATTTACAACCAATATCACTTCATTGTCGGTAAAGCTTTGTCCATTCGCTAATGTTTCACGCATTAAATCAGCATCAAAAGAGTAATAGCTGAAAAGGGCAGTAAAAGGCGTTTCAAATAGTTTTCGACGGCTTTGTGCTAAAACCTGTAACGCAGAATGATTTGCGTAGCAAATAATAAACTCTTTGTTGATAACCAATACAGAGTGTATCAATGAGTCTAAAATTAATGTGTTGTCAGGTAAGTCTGCCGTTTCCATATTGAATACCTCATTGCACCATTTTAGTGCATCTTACCTTTATTACATTAATGAACCAATGCGTAAGTGAAAAGACTGACTCCTTAAATGGGAGAAAAGTGCCCATCCGAAGATGGGCAAAATAGCTTCACGGCAAAAAAAACAGTTTTACATCTAGGCTTAAGTGTTTATCAATAAAAATAGTCTTAAGCGCTGTAATACATTTCAAATTCAAGAGGATGCGGAGCCATACGTACACGTTGAACATCAGCACGTAATAATTCTAAATAAGCATCAATAGCATCATCAGTAAATACACCACCGCGGGTTAAGAATTCACGATCTGCATTTAATGTATTTAATGCTTCTTCTAATGAACCTGCGACAGTTGGGATCTCTTTCGCTTCTTCTGGCGGTAAGTCATAGAGGTTTTTATCCATAGCATCACCAGGGTGAATTTTATTGATAATTCCATCAAGGCCAGCCATTAACTGCGCAGCAAACGCAAGATAAGGGTTTGCTAAAGGATCTGGGAAACGTACTTCAATACGGCGCGCTTTCATGCTAGCAACCACTGGGATACGAATTGACGCTGAACGGTTACGTGCAGAGTAAGCCAGCATTACAGGTGCTTCAAAACCCGGAACTAAACGCTTGTAAGAGTTAGTGGTTGGGTTAGTAAACGCATTTAATGCACGAGCATGTTTGATAATACCGCCGATGTAATACAGCGCCATTTCAGATAATCCGCCGTATTTATCACCTGCAAACAGGTTTACCCCATTTTTAGACAGTGACATATGGCAGTGCATACCTGAACCGTTATCACCAACTAATGGTTTTGGCATAAAGGTCGCTGTTTTACCAAATACGTGAGCCACGTTTTGTACCACGTATTTATAAATTTGGGTTTCATCTGCTTTTTTGGTCATGGTATTAAAGCGAGTAGCCACTTCATTTTGACCCGCAGTTGCTACTTCATGGTGATGAGCTTCAACAACTAAGCCCATTTCTTCCATGATGTTACACATGGTAGAACGAATATCTTGTGATGAATCAACTGGTGGCAGTGGGAAATAACCGCCTTTCACCATAGGGCGATGGCCTTTGTTGCCATCTTCATATTTAGTATTTGTGTTCCATGCTGCTTCAATATCATTGATAGCGTAAGAAGCACCTGAAATATCGTTTTTGAAACGAATATCATCAAATAGGAAGAATTCTGGTTCTGGCCCAAACAGCACTGTATCTGCGATACCACTGGATTTTAAATAGTCTTCAGCACGTTTTGAGATAGAACGAGGGTCGCGATCGTAACCTTGCATTGTGCCCGGTTCTAAAACGTCACAACGAATAATCAGAGTTGGATCTTGGAAAAATGGGTCAAGCATTGCAGTTGTTGCATCTGGCATCAGCACCATGTCTGATTCGTTAATGCCTTTCCAGCCACCAATAGAAGAACCATCGAACATTTTTCCTTCTTCAAAGAAATCATCGTTAACCTGATGAGCCGGAATAGTAAGATGTTGTTCTTTACCGCGGGTATCAGTGAAACGTAAGTCAATATATCTAACTTTATGTTCTTCAATCATGGATAACACATGTTCAAGGGACATAGGAACTCTCCTGGCGAATGGTTTTATTGAGTGCAGTGGCCTTACACATTTTTCGGTGAATTTTTTGCTCACCTAAATTCTATTGCGAAAAGCATGCCAACTTATCTAAAAAGGGATATATACTGTATTGATGAAGTTTAGTGTAGAATATCTCCTGTGATTTTTTAATTATTGCACAAAGTTGGTGCAAATTAAGCCTAATTAGATGCACTATTTTGGTGCAACTGAACGGATGCTACTAAATTCTGAGGCGTGAAAAGGATCACAATTCAATTAATTGCATATTGTTAAGCAATCATTATTGTGATCTTGTTTAGTCTCTCGTCTAAAGCGTGTACAATACTGCGCTTATTTCTACAATGCCTGAGGCAAATTTTGTGATCGAAAACTTGCGTAATATCGCCATCATCGCCCACGTTGACCATGGTAAAACAACTATCGTCGATAAATTACTACAGCAATCTGGTACGTTCGGCGAACGTGAAACCGTTGCTGAGCGCGTGATGGACTCAAATGATCTCGAAAGAGAGCGCGGAATTACTATTCTTGCGAAAAATACAGCGATTAAATGGAATGACTATCGTATCAATATCGTAGATACCCCAGGACACGCCGACTTCGGTGGTGAGGTAGAACGCGTTATGTCTATGGTAGACTGCGTTTTATTGCTGGTTGACGCGATGGATGGCCCAATGCCACAAACTCGTTTTGTGACACAAAAAGCGTTTGCTAACAACTTAAAACCAATTGTTGTTATCAATAAAGTTGACCGCCCTGGTGCGCGTCCAGACTGGGTTGTTGATCAGGTATTTGACCTGTTCGTAAACTTAGGCGCAACTGACGAACAACTTGATTTCCCAATTATCTATGCATCTGCATTAAACGGTATTGCGGGAACAGATTACAATGACATGGCTGAAGATATGACTCCGTTATATGAAGCTATTGTCAAATATGTAGAGCCACCAAAAGTGGATCTGGAAGGTACATTCCAGATGCAAATTTCTCAGTTGGACTACAACAACTACATGGGTGTTATCGGTATCGGTCGTATCAAGCGTGGTAAGGTTAAACCTAACCAGCAAGTGACTATCATTGATAGCGAAGGTAATACTCGTAACGGTAAAGTCGGCAAAGTGTTAGGTCACTTAGGCTTAGAACGTATTGAAGTTGAAGTAGCAGAAGCTGGCGATATCATCGCAATCACAGGCTTAGGCGAACTGAATATTTCTGATACGATCTGCGAAACAGGTGCTGTTGAAGCATTACCTGCATTAGCCGTTGATGAACCAACTGTTAGCATGTATTTCTGTGTTAATACTTCACCTTTCTGTGGTCGTGAAGGTAAGTTTGTGACTTCTCGTCAGATTTTAGATCGTCTGAAAAAAGAGTTAGTCCATAACGTAGCATTACGTGTAGAAGAAACTGAGGATCCAGATGCATTCCGTGTATCAGGTCGTGGTGAGCTTCACCTGTCAGTTCTGATTGAGAATATGCGTCGTGAAGGTTACGAATTAGGTGTATCTCGTCCTAAAGTTATCTTCCGTGATATTGACGGCCGTAAACAAGAGCCTTTCGAACAAGTGACTATCGATATTGAAGAACAACACCAAGGTGATGTGATGCAAGCGATGGGTGAGCGTAAAGGCGAAATGCGTGATATGCAACCAGATGGTAAAGGGCGTGTACGTTTAGACTACATTATTCCTAGCCGTGGTCTGATTGGTTTCCGTACTGAATTTATGACCATGACATCAGGTACAGGTTTACTGTATGCAACATTCAGTCACTATGATGATGTTCGTCCAGGTGAAATCGGTCGCCGTAATAACGGTGTTATGATCTCTAATGGCCAAGGTAAAGCCGTTGCTTACGCACTGTATAGCTTACAAGACCGCGGTAAATTATTTGTTACTCATGGTGCAGAAGTTTACGAAGGCCAAGTAATTGGTATTCATACTCGCTCTAATGACTTAACAGTAAACTGTTTAACAGGTAAAAAGCTGACTAACATGCGTGCTTCTGGTACAGATGAGGCGACAACGCTGACTCCACACCTGAAACAAACATTAGAACAAGCGTTAGAATTTATTGATGACGATGAGTTAGTTGAAGTCACTCCGCAGTCTATTCGTCTGCGTAAGCGTTATCTGTCAGAAAACGATCGTCGTCGTGCTTACCGTAGCAAAGACTAATTCGTTATTCTGATAACATAATTCTTAGGGCGCGTTTAGCGCCCTGAGTTTATACTCGGTATCTGTTACTCAAATTATTTAGAGTATGTGGTACTAGTAGTACTATAAGACGAATGCGGTGGTTGATTTTCCACCGCATAAGTTTTTCCTTAATCACTCCCTTATTTCCCCTTTATATCCCACTTTTTTTATTTACAACTTAAGTGTTGTTTTTGCATAAAATACAACTTAAACGTTGTTTGGTAATTTAGATACAACTTATGAGTTGTATTTTCTGGAAATACAACTAAAGTATTGTACAAGTAACCAATACAGTTCCGAAGCACATATGAAAACGATTGATGAAATTGCTAGTTTAATAGCAGAGCAACGTAAAAAATTAGGCATTGAGCAAAAAGATATGTATCTACGTATTGGTATGAAGCAACAACAATACCAACGCATAGAATCAGGCAATGATATTAAACTCTCTACCTTATTAAGGGTGTTAGAAGGATTAGATTTAGAGTTATCAATTAATGCGAAAAATTCTAATGTAAATTCAGCTATTGTAGGCACTACAATAGCGAATAAAAGGGAAGTTGATTTGAACGATGATGTAGATGACCTCGATTTCTGGTTTAAAACAAAGGAATAGCCAATGATTAAACAGGTTGAGAAAGTGGAAGGGCTTAATATTCAGCTACATGGAATTAATGTTGCGATTATTGCACATTATGCTGGTGGAAAAAATATACTGACGTTCAATCCTCATTTTGTCGATATGCCAAAAGAAGATCGACCGACTTTCACACTAAGACAGTTATTTGATCCTGGATATTTAACTAAGCCTCAAATTCGAACACAGAAAATCTCGCCTGTACTATCTAATTTGTTACCTGAAGGTATATTAAGGGAATACACTACGGATGTATTGAAATGCCACATTGATAATGAATTTGCCATTCTTGCTTATTTAGGGACAAATTTGCCAGGAGCCATTTTAGCAACCCCGATAAAAGCAGGGGAAGTTCCCGATTGGGCGCTTGAATATCGTTTATCAACAGAACCTTTACAAATTGATGTTAAACATGTTGATAAGAAATTTTCATTAGTAGGAGTACAGGTTAAATTCTCATCATCTTTCATTAAAGGTCGATACTATATTGATGAAGATACTTCACAAGATATGTGGATTATAAAAACACCTTCTACTCTTCATAAAGGTGTTACTGCTAATGAATATACTTGTATGAAATTAGCGGAAAGTGTTGGCGCTGACATTCCCGAAATAAGACTTATTGCATTCAATAAGTTAAAAAATTTACCTGATATTCAATTACCAAATGAGCCATATGCCTATGGCATTAAACGTTTTGATCGTAGTCAGAAAGGGCGCATTCATACAGAAGATTTTGCTCAAGTATTCGGGTTATTCCCGTTGGATAAATATCAAAAAATTAACTATGAGCAAATAGGTAGAATTATTTATGAAACAAGTTCGGAACGCTTAAAAGATATTCAACAAATGGCTAGAAGATTACTTATTAATATTTTATTGGGTAATGGTGATGCCCATTTAAAAAATTGGACATTAATTTATCGTGATCGTATTTCACCTCGATTATCACCTTTATATGATGTTGTATTTACAGAACCCTATATCAAAGAGGATAAACTTGCTTTAAATATGGCAGGAACAAAGCAATGGTTTGATATTTCAATGGGATATTTTGAGCGTTAGGCTAAAAAAGCTGATTTACCTTGGGTTGCAATTAAACCCCATTTACGTGATGTAGTTATAAAAGCAAGAGAGCAGTGGCCTTCATTATTACAACAACTTCCAATGCTTGATGAGCATAAAGAGAAATTAATATTACATTGGGCGCAGTTGCATGATGATTTTAAAATCGTATAAACATAAATGAGGAAAGAACGTTTTATCATCACTTCATAATTCCATTCTCGATAACGATGCTTCTAGTCTCATTTTTGTCTTTTCCTCTTCTGTTTTTCTGTTTTACAAAAAAATTAAGTGTGATTATTGTACTTTTTTGGTGTTTAAGCCTGTTCAGTAAAGCGATTTATGATTAAAGTAAAATGAGTTTTCTATTATGGAGAGGATTTATGCTTTATATCTTTGATATGGGTAATGTGATTATTGATATTGATTTTAACCGAGTATTCGCAGTATGGAGTAAGCTTAGCGGTGTTCCATTAGCAAGCATAAAAAAGAACTTCACAGCAGGTGAAGTTTTTAAATTACATGAACGCGGTAATATTACAGATATCGAATTTGCTGAAGAAATTAACTCAGAACTTGGCATGAGCTTAAGCTTTGAGCAATTCGCTGAAGGATGGCAGGCTATTTTTATCGCAGTACGACCTGAAGTCATTGATATAATGAATAAACTAAGAGAGCAAGGACATCGGGTTGTGGTGTTATCAAATACTAACCGTTTACACCAAGATTACTGGCCAGAACACTATCCTGAAATTGCAGCTTCTGCTGATTTTCTCTACCTGTCGCAAGATCTTGGCATGAGAAAACCCGATCCTGAACTCTTTAAGTATGTTTTAGAATCTGAAGATGTTGAAGCTCAAGATGCCGTTTTCTTTGATGATGTAAAAGCCAATGTTGATGCAGCCATTGCTGTGGGTATGAAGGGTGTACATGTCATTGATAAGCAGACCGTCATTGATTACTTCAAAGATTATGATTTTTCTCTCCCAGTAGAAGAATAATGCTATTGTAAGGATAACAATGGATTGAATTTGTTATCCTTTTTTATTGATTTATTTTGGAGAGAGTATGATCGCGTTAATTCAACGAGTGACACAGGCAAAAGTGGATATTGCAGGTGAAACAGTCGGCGCTATTCATCAAGGCTTATTGGTTTTATTAGGTGTAGAGAAAGACGACAACGAACAGAAAGCGAAAAGATTATGTGAAAAAGTCTGTGGCTATCGCATATTTAGTGATGAAAACGACAAAATGAACCTAAATGTGCAACAAGCGGGTGGTAGTCTATTAGTTGTATCTCAATTCACACTTGCCGCGGAAACACAAAAAGGAATGCGTCCAGGATTTTCCAACGGTGCGCCCCCAGAATTAGCGAAAAATCTCTATCACTACTTTATTGAACAATGTCAGCAACAAGGTTTAGAAACACAAACAGGCCAATTTGCCGCGGATATGCAAATCACACTGACTAATGACGGCCCAGTCACCTTTTGGTTGCAGGTATAAAGTCGAACAGACAGTGATGTTAAAAGGAGCTCAGATATGTACCATTTACGAACCCCAAAAACAGAGGCAGAATTTGATGCCTATTATGCTTTTCGCTGGGAAATGCTTCGTAAACCGCTACATCAACCTGAAGGCTCTGAAAAAGACGGCTATGATACCCTCGCACATCACCAAATGGTTGTCGATGAAACAGGGCAACCAGTTGCAATTGGGCGACTTTATATTAATGCGGATAACGAAGGTGCTATCCGTTTTATGGCAGTACGTACAGACGCACAAGGCAAAGGCTTAGGTACTCTTGTTGCTATGGCACTAGAGTCATTGGCTCGCCAAGAAGGTATAAAACGGATCGTGTGTAGTGCACGAGAAGAGTCTGTAAGCTTCTTTGAAAAATTAGGTTATGAAAATTGTGGTTTAGTGACAGGTCCTCAAACGACACCCATTAAGCACTTTTTTATGAAAAAAAGTATTGAGTCTTTAGATGATATTCTTCATCGACCTGATTGGTGTGCGGAATTACAAAAACAATGGCATCAACATATCCCTTTAAGTGAAAAAATGGGGTTACGTATTACTCAATATACAGGAACCCGTTTTTATACCACTATCCCTGAAGCGGGAAACCAAAACCCCCACCACACTATTTTTGCAGGCAGCCAATTTTCACTCGCAACATTAACAGGTTGGGGTTTGATTTGGTTATTAATGCAAGAACATAAGCTGCAAGGTGATATTGTGTTGGTGGATGCGCATATTCGTTATCGCAAACCAGTATCAGGGCGTCCTGCCGCCGTTGCTGACATGGAAAATTTAAGCGGCGATTTAGGGCGACTAGCAAAGGGGAGCAAGGCACGAATTAAGCTAGATGTTGATATTTGTGGTGATGAAGGTGTCGGTGCTGTTTTTAGTGGTACTTATATTGTTTTACCTTCACAAAATAAGCAGTGCTAATCCAACTATCTATCTTTAGAGTAACTTAAAGGGAAATTACTATTTTCTTTTGGGTTATCTTCTCTATTTTCTGCGTTTTTTATTAAAAAAACAGAGTATAAAAAATCTATTCTTGAATGCTGGTGTTATAGAGTTTCTATCGCTATCCAATTGATGTATATTTCGCAGTTTACGGAGGGAAGCATGGACACCAATTTATCTACTCGTCTTAATAAATATATCAGTGAAAGCGGGATCTGCTCACGTCGTGAGGCTGACCGCTATATTGAGCAAGGACTTGTCCTTATTAATGGCAAACGCGCCGGTATTGGCGATCAAGTATTTGCCGGCGATGAAGTCAAAGTCAATGGTCGATTGATTGAAGCACAGGATAACTCTGAGCTGGTTTTGATTGCGCTGAATAAGCCTGTGGGCATTGTGAGTACCACAGATGATGGCGAAAAAGATAATATTGTTGACTATGTTAACCACAGTACCCGTATTTTCCCAATTGGGCGTTTAGATAAAGATTCACAAGGATTAATTTTTCTGACCAACCACGGTGATTTAGTCAATAAAATCCTACGTGCAGGTAATGATCACGAAAAAGAGTACCTTGTGACAGTGAATAAGCCGATCACAGATGAGTTTATTCATGGAATGGGTGCTGGTGTTCCTATCATGGGACAAAAAACCAAGAAATGTAAGGTCAAGAAAGAAGCGCCGATGGTGTTTCGTATTACCTTAGTTCAAGGGTTGAATCGCCAAATTCGTCGTATGTGTGAATATTTTGGCTATGAAGTTACTAAGCTTGAACGCATTCGCATTATGAATGTGAGCTTATCGGGATTACCTGTTGGTGAATGGCGTGATCTGACTGATGATGAACTAATTACTTTATTTGAAGCGATTGAAAAATCGACTTCCGAAGCACCACCAAAACCAAAGCAAAATAAGCCGAAAAAACAAATCAGTAGTAATGCGAAAGCATTGGGTATTCATATTCCTCAAACAAAAACTAAAGAAACGGAAAATAATTCCCGTAAGCGTTTTGTTCAGCCTGGTCGTAAAAAGAAAAAACGTTAATTTCATCAGTAAAAATGCGATAAAAACAAAAAAACACCTGAAAGGGTGTTTTTTGTTTGTTCTATTTAAGAGAAATTATTGCATCGGTAAAATTAGTCTAAATCAAGCTCATCTAATTTATTTTGGCGACGTTCAAGTACAATCGCTGCAAGTTCGGCATCCATAACTCGCTCAATCAAGGCATCATAGTCTTCTTTAGAAAGGCAATAGAACAACGGAGTTTTGTTGTCATCACACACAAGCAGTGTGCTGTTATCTTCAAGTGCAGTTAAAGGAGATTGTTGAAACACATTTAAAGATATTTTTTCAGGGGAAAAATCTTCGTCAGACATGAAAACTCCACAATAAAGAAAAGGGCAATAGCGCATTGTAACGCTTTTTATAAAGGGAGCAATCCGTGCTCCTGCGAAAGATCAATATTATAGGTGATTAATTATCTCGCCATTTTGTATCACTGAGTTGAGTATTTGTTGCTCACCTTTACTTCCCGTTAATGTGCCATTAAGTGTTGATGCCACTGGGCTTGCACGTAAATCACCTTTCAATTTTAGTGTGAATTGGCCTATTTCATCAGAGTAGGTTGTTTTTAAACCCAATGTATAAGGCGTTGATAAAGGTACATTTAGGCCATTAGCAATAAGTGAAAATTGGCGCTGTTGGTTAGATTGCACTAAACCCGCTGAACCTCGAACAATGCCATCACCAATAAATGCTGAATATTGCTCAACAATAGCGTTATCTTGTTGAGTGACAATTTTTAAATCAGGGCGACGTAATTCAATGCGATTTAACGTACCACTATCGGCATTTAACATGGCTGAACCTTGCCATAATCCCCATTCACCTTCTTTTGCAACCACTAAATTTTGCAGTTTTCCTGTTAAGTTAGTGAATTGGAATGGAAATTCTGGTGTGATATCAATCAAGATAGATTGATTAATAGATAACTGTTCAATAATGATATTTTGAATATTACTCTTGTTATCTATTGGTTTAGCTAAAAAAGTGAGCCAATTTTCAGGTAGTGTATATAAAATGCCTGATAGTGTGGCATCTTGGATGGTGATGGTTTTATTGTCTTGATCCCAATGACCAGCAAGCTTAATTAAGCCTTTTTCATAGCGTAGGCTGAGGTTATCTAGAGTGAGTTGATTGTTCTGCTGGTTAAGTTTTGCGATAAGATCAGTGAAGTGTTCATCTTGAAAAACAACGTCATTTGTATTGAGCTCGCCAGTTGTAAATGAAAGCACGTTATCCCATTTAAACTGAGAAAATTGCCCATCAAAACCACTGATTGCCCACTGTTTTCCTTCAGCAGTAAAGTCAACAATATTGAGTGCTCTTATGCTAATGCGGGGGTATTCAGAGAGCGACTGAATTAATTCGTCAAAGGTTTGCGAGGATTGCCAGCGCAAGCCATTCATATAAATTTCATCAAATTTCCATTGATTATCTTGATATTGTCCACTCAAGGAGAGTGAGCCATTAAGTAGGCGAGTACCTAATTTTTCTATTTGAATACTATTCGGCTGATATTGCCCAGAAATAATAAAGTTACTGAATTCATTATTATTTATCATGCCGTTAGCAATGGAAAATTGGAAATGGCCCGCTCCGATCAAGTCGGTTGATGTCGGGATCCATGGTGTGATCCCTCCCGTTACTTTCTTGGCATCAAAAGAAAAATCAGTTTTTTCACTGCTTAGTGCCATATTTTTAAATTGTAAGATGTCGGCGCTTAACGGTATTGAAGGTGTTTTGTCTGCAAAATCAATATTGCCATTTTCTAATGTAATTTTTTGCAGATGAGAAGGAGTGGTAAAAAATTGCCAATTAAACCGGATTTGTGCTGACTTTGCGGATACCGTGGCTTTATCTTGTTTAGGATTAACGAGGAGATCATGAACAATGACTTGCTCGGGTTGCATAAGATCATGCTCAATACCTGAAAAGCGAATATCATAGTCAGTGTATTGTGTCAGCCATTCACTGGTTTTTTGTGCGCCCCACTGAGTCTGAATAAAAGCGTAAATTATAATAATAAATAAAATAACGATAAGTATCAGAGATACCAAACTTTTCATCAGCCAGCGCATAACCTTTCTCCTGTTTTATACTCCATCAAAACATTATACAGTTATGCCTGAAAATTCATTTGCGCTCAAGTACTCTCTGAGTATGTGTTCATTGATTATTTGATATATTCAAATTATCTATCTTTTGTATTAATGAATCAAAATCTGTAGTGATTTGAGAAATCTTTTTTGAGTCATGGATTCCATCGTGGATAAAAGGCTTTGCCTCTTGAAGCGCTGTTTTTATCGTTTTTATTCCTGTAGTTGCAATACTAAGCAGATGACTCGAATAAGATGGTGTTTGTTTTTCATGTCTAACAAAGTTAATTAACTGAGTTATCATATCATTGGGTTCAAAATCACCTGAACTATAAATATTGTGGAGATTTGTTGAGATTCTTGCCTGCTCAGCGACATATTTAAAAGAGTATTTTAGGTGACCAATAGTGTTCTGCTTATTTTTATTGTTCAGATCTTCATTTTGAATAAATTTAACAGCATCGTTGATTGTCATTGCTAAATTATATTCAGGAATAGTTTTATTATTTAAAGATTTAAAAACATGGTTAGAATTAAATAGTGCTTGAATTTTATCAATTAAGCGAACTAAAAAGGCTCGAATATCCGTGATTTCATGCTCTGATGTAGATGAGTGTATTTTTAAATAGGTAAGGGATGCAGTATGTGGGAGTGGAGCATGTGTCGACATATTTTTTCTCTCTTAAATAGGATTTAAATAACTAAATAACGAATATAAGAAGAGAGTTATTTAAAAAAACAGCCATTGGACGATAATTAAAAGTAAAGCACCCATTTATAATAAAATGGGTATTTTACTTTTTCATTTAACCTGCATTATTTAAGTAAACTATTTTTCTTGAGGAAAAATCAGATTTAAAATAATGGCTGTTAAACCACCAGCAGCAATACCTGATGACAGCAATGTTTTTAACCAATCAGGTGCAAACTGCAAGATTTGAGGCTGCTGTGAAACGCCTAATCCGACTGCAAGTGAAATCGCAAGGATCATGATAGCTCGGCGGTTTAATGCCTCTTTAGAGACAATGCGTACACCAGATGCAGCTATCGTACCGAACATAACTAATGTGGCTCCGCCTAATACTGGCTCAGGAATTCTTTGCACAAATTCTGCAACGAATGGAAATAAGCCTAAGATAACGAGCATTGCGGCAACAACATAACCTACGTAGCGACTAGCCACACCCGTCAATTGGATCACACCATTATTTTGACCAAAACAAGAGTTTGGGAAGGTATTGAAAAATGCAGAAACCATGGAGTTAATTCCATTAGCCAATACGCCCCCTTTAATGCGTTTCATATACAAAGGGCCACTGACGGGTTGCTCTGAAACATCTGAAGTTGCTGTAATATCCCCAATGGTTTCTAGTGATGTGATCATAAACACCAGCATTAAAGGAATAAGCAAATGCCAATCAAATGACAGTCCATAATAAAACGGCTCAGGAATAGTCATAAAAGGTGTTTCTTGATGTTCTGCTGGAGTGGGTAACATATCTAAAGCCCAAGCAAGAACATAACCTACCGCCATTGCAATGACCAAAGAAGCAACTCGTAAATAAGGATTTTTTTGTCGATTAAGTAAAATAATAACGATAAGAACAGAACCTGCTAATAACAGGTTTTGTGGTGAACCGAAGGTATTATTCTCTATAGCTGCATAACCACCGCCGATAGAAGTCAATCCAACTTGAATTAAAGAGAGGCCGATTATCATCACTACGACACCTGAAACTAACGGTGTAATGATACGTCTTGCTAAGTGAAGTACACGAGAAAGGATAATTTCGGTTAATGAGGCGACCATTAATGTCCCAAAAAGGGCTGCCATCATTGTTGGAATATCAGCACCGCCATTTTTAAGTGCTAATCCCCCCATAATAAGCGGAGCAACAAAGTTAAAGCTTGTTCCTTGGATTGATAACAATCCTGAACCTATCGGTCCCCATGCCCGAATTTGAATCAGAGAGGCAATGCCTGATGCAAATAAAGACATACTGATTATGCGTTGGGTATCGTGTGCAGGTAATCCTAATGCTTGGCAAATGAGGATAGCCGGCGTGATAACCGCAACAAACATGGCTAAAAGATGTTGACAAGCAGCAAAGAGTGTTTGTGGTAATGGCGGTTTTTCTTCTAAAGCAAAAAGAAGTTCGCTATTTTTTTTAATTGAAACGTCACTATTTTTAGGCAAATTTTGATTTTCTGAAGTAACCATGGTGTGAATTTCTTATTCGGCAAAAACGGTATTTTAATGATCTGCGCCACAAAAGCAATCGTTTGCGTAAAAATGATGTTATCAAAATGCATAAGAGGCGCTCACATTTTTATATGTTTTAACTTGTGTTTGTCTCCGTTTTTTTTTCTAATCGGGGATACCTGCTTTTGGCGTTGTTTATGGATGAACTTAGCGTCGTAGTATTTTTATATAAAATTAACAAATAAGACGGGGTACATAAATGTATCATCTTGATGTTTATGGCACGCTGGTTGCGGCCACTTTGGTTCTCTTGATCGGACGTAAGTTAGTGAAATCTGTTCCTTTTTTAGAACGGTATACGATCCCAGAACCCGTTGCAGGTGGGCTACTTGTAGCCGTTCTTCTATTAGCATTCAAATCTTTTATGGACTGGGAAGTGAGTTTTGATCTCTCACTTAAAGATCCATTAATGCTGGCCTTCTTTGCAACAATTGGTTTAAACGCAAACCTCGCAAGCTTAAAAGCGGGAGGAAAAGCGCTTTTTATTTTCATCTTTGTTGTTGTTGGGCTGTTGTTAGTACAAAACACAGTCGGTATTGCATTAGCGAAAATGTTAGGCCTTGATCCATTAATGGGATTACTGGCTGGCTCGATTACATTATCGGGTGGTCATGGTACAGGGGCTGCTTGGGGTAAAACCTTTGTTGAAAATTATGGTTTTATGAGTGCATCTGAAGTGGCGATGGCTTGTGCTACTTTTGGTTTAGTTTTAGGTGGATTGATTGGTGGTCCAGTTGCACGCTACTTAATCAAGAATATCCCAACACCGGGATTAGGTGCCGACGATCATGAAATGCCAACTGCGTTTGAGAAGCCGACAACAGGTCGAATGATCACTTCAATGGTTTTATTAGAAACTATTGCGATGATCTCTATCTGTTTAATGGCAGGTACGTTCCTTTCTCAATTGTTAGAAGGTACGGCATTCTCATTACCGACCTTTGTGTGTGTTCTGTTTATTGGTGTTATTTTAAGTAATAGCCTTTCAATGCTTGGGTTCTACCGTGTTTTTGATAGAGCGGTATCAGTCTTAGGTAACGTGAGTTTATCGTTATTCTTAGCGATGGCATTAATGAGCTTGAAATTATGGGAGCTTGCGTCACTGGCGATACCAATGTTGGTTATCCTCGGTGTTCAAGCAGGTGTAATGGCACTGTATGCAATTTTTGTGACTTTCCGTGTCATGGGTAAAAATTACGATGCCGCGATTTTAGCAGCAGGTCACTGTGGTTTCGGTTTAGGTGCTACACCAACGGCGATTGCGAATATGCAAGCTGTAACAGACCGTTTTGGACCGTCTCATCTTGCGTTCTTAGTCGTACCTATGGTCGGTGCATTCTTTATTGATATTGTGAATGCAATAGTGATCAAACTGTATCTGATGCTACCGTTTTTTACGCCAATAGTGGCAGGGTAGTTTGGTTGCTATAAATTAAAATAGTTTCAAAAACGTTAAAGAGCACCTCAATGTTGGATATCGACATTGAGGTGTTTTTCTATGTGGTATTTAATTTACGAATATTTCGAGATCAATCCAAAGCGAGTTTAAACGCACGCTAAGCCATGCAAAAGAGTAACCTTACGCTTGGCTGTATTGTATCTTGGCAGGTAGCCAGCGTTCGATTAAGGCTTGAGAATGCTTAGGATAGTGTTGATGCAGGTAACGAGCGATACGCTGAACTTCAGGAACAAGTCCTTGGTCGCGTAATAAATCAGCGACTTTAAATTGTGCATTACCTGTTTGCTTAGTGCCTAAAAGCTCACCAGGACCACGGATTTCGAGATCTTTTTGTGCAATCACAAAACCATCATTGCTATCTCTTAATACCTGCAATCGCAAACGTGCTGTTTGTGTGAGTGGTGTTTTATATAACAAAACACAATGAGAGGCGATAGCGCCTCGGCCTACACGTCCACGTAATTGGTGTAATTGTGCAAGCCCCAGACGTTCTGGGTTATCAATGATCATTAAACTTGCATTAGGTACGTCAACGCCAACTTCAATCACTGTTGTCGCAACTAAAAGTTGGAGCTCATTTTCTTTAAATGCGGCCATTACGGCCTGTTTCTCTGCGGGTTTCATTCGCCCATGTACTAATCCCACTTTGATTTCAGGGAGTGCAATTGTCAGTTCATCATAGATAACTTGGGCTGCTTGCGCTTCAAGAACATCAGAATCTTCAATTAAAGTACATACCCAATAGGCTTGCCGTTTTTCTTCTGTGCAAGCCAGCCTGATGCGTTCAATAATGTCATTACGGCGAGTGTCAGGGATAGCGACAGTGGTAACAGGTGTGCGCCCCGGAGGTAATTCGTCGATGATAGACGTGTCCATATCAGCGTAGGCGGTCATCGCTAATGTTCGAGGGATCGGCGTTGCTGTCATCACCAATTGATGGGGATGAAAGCCTTGCTCTTCACCCTTTTTCCATAGTGCGAGACGTTGATGTACACCAAACCGGTGTTGTTCATCAATAATGACTAAGGCTAGAGAGTGAAATTTAACTTGTTCTTGGAAAATAGCATGCGTTCCAATAATGATTGATACTTCACCATTTGCAATGGCATTTTGCTGTGTTTCACGCGCTTTTCCTTTCTGTTTTCCTGCTAACCAACCTACTTGGATACCAAAAGGCTCAAACCATTTTTTAAAGGTTAATGCGTGTTGCTCTGCCAATAATTCAGTTGGTGCCATTAAAGCAACTTGCTTGCCATTAGCAATGGCACGTAATGCACTTAGTGCTGCAACTAAGGTCTTACCTGAACCTACATCCCCTTGGATCAATCGCATCATCGGATAGTTTTTTTCTAAATCTGTTTCTATCTCATTGACGACACGTTGTTGTGCATTCGTGGGAGTAAAAGGGAGTGATGCGAGAAATTGCTGACGTAATGTTGACGTATTTGGCATAAACAATGGCTCTGCACGATAAGATTGTGCACCCGCTCTTGCATTGAGCATACCTAGATTGTGGGCTAGTAATTCTTCAATAATTAGCCTTTTTTGTGTAGGGTGCTGTCCTTTCTCAAGTTCTGCAAAAGCGATATCAGGTGGAGGATTATGCAGCGTACGTAATGCTGTCGCGAGCGGGGGTAAACCATGAATAAACTGCTCGGGTAATAACTCGTTAATCGCACAGGTATCAAGTAATGCTAACGCTTGCTCTATTAATTTACGTAGTGATGTTTGGCGTAGGCCTTCTGTTGTTGAATAGATGGGAGTGAGCGTTTCTTGTAGTTTAACTTCAGCGCCTGCAACTTTGATTTTGTATTCAGGGTGAATAATTTCTGGGCCTCGGCTTCCGCGTTTAACTTCGCCATAAGCAGTGACTTGTTTACCTTGAGCAAGGTTGTTTTTCATTGCTGCTGTAAAGTTAAAAAAACGAAGTGTTAAAATTCCAGAGCCATCAGAAATTTGGCAAGTCATCATTTTACGCCGACCAAAACTCACTTCAGTTCTTAATATTTCGCCAGAAACAGTAGCAGGAATACCGGGAAGGAGATCGCTGATAGCATAGAGGTGCGTTTGATCTTCATAACGCAAAGGAAGGTGGAGTAACAAATCCTCAATAGTCACAAGCCCTATTTTTGCCAGCTTGTCTGCCTGACTTGCACCTACGCCGTGAAGAGTGGTTAAGGGGATTGCATCAAGCAGTTTTCCTTTCATGGGATCAATACTCCGTCTTTTTTAATTTCCTAAGTTGTTTTTGCGTCATTTGCATTTCAGCCCACCATGACTCAGGTGCTTCAATCTCACCGTTGCCATTAATATATGGGCGAGGCAGTCCTTTTCGACGAGAAACTTCTGCCAATACTGGGTACCCGCCTTCAAAGAGAAGAATTTGTTGTTCTTCTTCCGTTAAGGTGCTTTCGGTTCGATTATACATACCCGCAGCCTGACGTTGGCGTTGTGCTTCATATAAAATTAGTGCACTGGCGACAGAAACATTTAGGGATTGTACCATTCCCATCATCGGCACAATAATATCTTGATCTGCAAGCGCGATAGCATCTTGTGAGATACCCGTTTTTTCTTGCCCCATAATAATACAAGTTGGGCGAGTGTAATCAATCTCACGAAAATCCACTGCTTTATCTGAGAGATGAGTCGCAAGAACTTGCATACCTTGGGCGCGAAAGGCGCTAACCGCATCGGTAATAGTAGGATGAGTTTCTACATTGACCCAACTGTTACTTCCTGCGGCGGGAGAAACTAACATCCGCATTTTTTCTTCAGGCCAAATAGCATGAATTTTAGGGATCCCCACAGCATCAGCCGTTCTTATAACAGCAGCAACATTATGGGATTTATGCACTTCTTCAAGGCAAACAGTAAGATCAGGCTGCCGCATCGCCATCATTTGGCAGATGCGGGCATATCGAATTGAATTCATGACTAGTTTTTATTACGGCTAACGCGCAGAACGTCTGGCATGATGCGAAGTTTACGCATGATATTGGCTAATTGAATTCTGTCTTTCGCAGTTAAGCGAATAAAAGCACAATACACGCGGCCATCTTTCTCTTCTGTATTCATACTTTGAATACTTGAGTTTGCATCATTAATAGCTGCGGTTAAGTTTGCTAAAGCGCCTTGGTGGTTAATCATATCAACTTTAATTTCAGTGATGAAATCGCTGTTGATCTCTTTATCCCACTCGACAGGCATGAATTTTTCAGGCTCTTTTTGGTAACCACGAATATTACGACAAGATTCATGGTGAATAACCAAACCTTTACCCGGGCTAATATGTGCAATGATAGGATCACCCGGAATAGGGCGACAACATTTAGCGAAGGAGATTAATACACCATCTGCGCCTTTAATTGGGAGTTTAGGTGTTTCATCATTAGATGTTTCTGTTTGTGCGTTCTCATCTTGATTTTGGCTATCAATCAATAAATTACGCGCAACAACAACACTCATAGTATTACCTAAACCAATTTCAGCCATTAAGTCGTCAATTGAATGAAGCTTCATACGCTTCAACTCGCGCTCAATATTTTCAGCTGGAATATCAGCAAGCTTGTGCTCACCTAATGCGTGATTGAGTAAACGACGACCTAAATTAATAGAGTCTTCACGTTTTAGGTTTTTCAGAAGTTGTCGAATTTTAGAGCGAGCTCTTGAACTGACGACAAAGTTTAGCCAAGCTGCATTCGGTCTTGCACCCGGAGCAGTAATAATTTCAACGGTTTGTCCTGTGCGTAGTGATTGTGAAAGTGGGTAAGGTTGTCTATCAACCCTTGCACCTACACAGGCATGACCGATATCTGTGTGTACAGCATAAGCAAAATCGACAGGAGTAGCACTTGTTGGTAATTCAACAATGCGACCTTCTGGCGTGAAAACGTAGATTTCATCAGGAAAGAGATCTGATTTTACGTTCTCAATAAATTCAAATGAGCTACCCGCGCTTTGTTGCAATTCAAGTAAACTTTGCATCCAGCGTTGGGCTCTAACTTGTGCAGTTGTGCCCGGTTGTTCACCTTGCTCTTTATAAGCCCAATGTGCAGCAACCCCCATTTCTGCCATTTGATCCATATCTTCAGTACGAATTTGTACTTCAACGGGCACTCCATGAGGGCCAATTAGTGAGGTATGAAGAGATTGATAGCCGTTGGCTTTTGGGATTGCAATATAGTCTTTAACTCGACCGGGGCGTGGTTTATAAAGACTGTGCATTTGACCTAAAACGCGATAACAGGTATCGACTTCTTTCACGATAACGCGAAAGGCGTAAATATCCATGATCGAGTGAAAACGTTGCTCTTTTAACAACATTTTCCGATAGATAGAGTAAAGGTGTTTTTCGCGACCGTTAACTTTGCATTCGATATGCGCTTCTGTCAGGCGACCTTCTATTTCAGAGAGGATTTTATTAATCATCTCTTTACGGTTGCCTCGAGCGGCTTTAACGACTTCTTTGATTACACGGTAGCGATTAGGGTGTAGCGCCTCGAAACCCAGCTCTTCAAGCTCTGTTTTGATATGGTGTATACCTAAACGGTGTGCAAGAGGACTGTAAATTTCGAGTGTTTCGCGAGCAATACGGCGACGTTTATCTGGGCGTAACGATCCCAGTGTGCGCATATTGTGAGTTCGGTCTGCCAGCTTGATTAAAATGACGCGGATATCTTTTACCATCGCCATAATCATCTTACGGAAGTTTTCAGCCTGAGCCTCTTTTTTGTCTCTAAACTTCAATTTATCAAGTTTAGACACGCCTTCAACAAGATCGGCGACCGTACTACCAAAGAGGTTTTCGATATCTTGGAAGGTTGCAGGTGTATCTTCGATAACATCATGCAACAGCGCCGCCATCAGCGTTTGGTGGTCTAATCGCATATCTGCAAGAATACACGCAACCGCGACAGGGTGAGTAATATAAGGCTCACCACTTGAACGAGTTTGCCCCTCGTGGGCATTTCGGGCGACGATAAAGGCTTTTTTAAGTTGTTCAACTTGCTCCGATGGCAAGTATTTTTGAACGATTTGATTCAGGCTTTCAAACAGGTACAAGGCAGACCTACCCCTATTTTATAAAACGATTAACGACGACCTTCCGCAATCGCTGAAACAGCTTGTAATTCTGCTGCTTCTTGCTCTTGCTGCTCTTGACGTTCACGAGCATCAAGAATTTTACCGTTAATCAGGCCTTCTTCGATTTCACGTAGCGCGACAACAGTCATTTTATCATTTTCTTCTGGAACTAAAGGATCTTTAGCGCCAACTTGTAACTGACGCGCACGACGTGCTGCGACCAGAACGAGGTCAAAACGGTTACCAATTTTCTCTACAGCGTCTTGAACGGTTACGCGTGCCATATTTGTGTTACTCCACCATTAACGAAATGACTGGGCATAATACTGAAAGTTAACTCAGTCTGCCAATAATTTGCTGATTAAATCACCATGTCGTAGCGTTTGACGATCAAGGCGTAATTTTTCTGAACGAATAATTGATTGTAAATCAGCAAGCGCAGTATTGAAATCATCATTAATCAGCAAATAATCATACTCATTAAAATGTTCCATTTCCGATACAGCTTGTGACATACGTTTTGTAATCACTTCTTCGCTATCTTGCCCACGTCCACGAAGTCGGCGGTAAAGCTCTTCTTTTGACGGTGGCAGAATAAAAATACTGCGAGCTTCTGGCATCGCTTTACGCACTTGCTGTGCGCCTTGCCAGTCAATATCTAAAAAGACATCGACACCACTGGCTAAGATTTCTTTGATAACTTTGCCGGATGTTCCGTAATAATTACCAAAAACACAAGCATGTTCGAGGAAATCCCCGCTGTCTATCATGCTTTTAAATTCTTCTTCAGTGACAAAGAAGTAATGTTCACCATGGTTCTCTCCCGGTCGCATTGGGCGGGTTGTATGAGAGACAGAAACCTGTGTGTCATATAAAGGCTGTGTTTTTAACAGCGCTTGAATAAGACTTGATTTACCCGCACCGCTTGGAGCGGAAACAATATAAAGTGTTCCTTGGATCATGATGACTTTCTGAATTTGACTGGAGAATTAAGTATAAATACATGTTTAGGGAGCAAATCCCCCATATAGTATACACATACAATGAATGACATACAGTGCCCATGTTTAATACAGGGCCATTTTTTTCTTATTACATTCTATTTTCTTAATATAGAAACAAGAGAAAAATTAAACTATGTCAATATTAACATACAATTAAAGGCTCAGTGATAGGAATTACCTTTTATCACAATAGCGAAAAGAGATTATATTTTGAGATACCCCACAGAATCAAAAAGAACCGCTGTCGTTAAAACAGCGATTCGTTAATCTTGATTCTCGTAATTAAAGACAGGTAAGCCCAATTTATAACGAATAGCGAGAAGTCGAGCTGTTAACCCAGCAATTAGGGTAATGATGATAATGACGTCTCTTGGTAACGGTGTATAAAACAGTAATCCCATATAAAGCCACGCAGCACCAAAAGCGATACCGGCATAAATTTCTTTTTGGAAAACCAGAGGAATGGTATTACAAAGCATATCTCTTAATACACCACCAAAAGCACCCGTAATCACCGCGGCAATAGCAGCAATAATTGGGCCATAGTCCATATCGAGTGCGATTTGTGCGCCGATAATAGAGAAAACCATTAGACCAATGGCATCTAAAATAAGAAAGAGTCGCTGTAAGTGTTTCATCATAGGTGCAACCCACATGGTGATAACAGCAGCACATGCAACAGTGACGATATATTCGGGGTGTTTTACCCAACCCAACGGGTAATGGCCGAGTAGAATGTCTCTGACAGAGCCACCACCAATGGCAGTTGCAGAGGCGATAATAATAACGCCAAAAACATCCATTTTACGACGACCAGCAGCGAGTGCACCAGTCATGGCTTCTGCTGTAATACCAATAATATAGAGAACACTAAGTAACATGATTTTCTAATTTTCTGACTATTTAGTGAGGATAGAATAATTACCTTGCGAAAAAGTCTCGACTGAATTTTTTTAGTGCCAGGTAAAATTAATTAGTTTTTATAATGTGGAAATTTATTTCCCGATAAGGATAAATATGTCTTTTCAGGAACACCAGATTACGTTTGATAGCCGTCATCATCAGCTAACTAATATAAATGTTTGGACACCAGATAGCCAGTGGTTAGTCTATGATGTACGTCCCAATGGGGGATCTTTTACAGGTCTAACCATAGAAAAAATTCATGCGAAAACAAAACAGCAACAGAAAATTTACACAGCAACACAAGGGGCACATGTAGGAGTTGCGACAGTAAGCCCAACAGAGCCTGTGCGTTATGCGTTTATTCATGGACCAGAGAATCCAGATAATGAATGGCATTATGACTTTCATCATCGTCGTGGGGTGATTGTTGATGAGTCAGAAAACAATCGTGCATTTAATATTGATGCGTGTTCATTGACTTCACCTTATCAAGCTGGTGCATTACGTGGTGGCACGCACGTTCATGTCTTTAGCCCTGACGGTACTCGTTTAAGCTTTACTTACAATGATCATATTATGCACGAACTTGGTGGCGAATATGATCAACGTAATGTGGCTGTCGCTGTACCTCTCAAAGCGGTTAACGTTACTAAGAAACATCCTCGTGAATATGATGGTGAATACTTCTGCACCGTGATAAGCCAAACCGTGGCTCATCCACATAAAGGAAGCGACGAAATTAATAAAGCTTATGAAGAGTGTTGGGTTGGTACTCAAGGTTATACAAAGGCTGATGGTTCACAACAACGTTGGGCTATTGCATTTATCGGCGATACCGTGAGTGAGAATGGCGATAAAGTTTCTGATATTTTCTTAGTGGATTTACCTGATGACAATCATGCTTTTAGTATTGAAGGTGATAAACCACTGGCAGGAACCGACATAGCAATGCCAGCAGTGGCTAAAGGGATCCATCAAGTTCGCCTAACAAATACAGCAAATAGAAAATATGCGGGTGTTTTAAATCAGCCTCGTCACTGGTTAAGAAGCTCGCCACAAGGCGATGCGATTGCTTTTTTAATGAAAGATGACAACGGTATTGTGCAGTTATATACCGTATCGCCAAGTACGAAAGAAATAAAGCAAGTCACCTCGCAGGATTGGGATATTCAATCAGCCTTTACGTGGAATAGTAACGGGCAATACCTCACCTTTATTTGTGATAATAGCGTGATGCTATGTAATGTGAAAACGGGTGAGTTAACTCGATTAACAGAAAAAACAGCACAAGCACCAAGTAGCGATGCTGTCGTATTCTCTCCAGATGACCAATATATTGCATTTATGCGTGATGTTGATGGTTATCGCCAGATATTTACGGTAGAGACTGGGCTGTAAAATTTTATAATATATTGAGAAGGATCTTAAATAATAAGATACCTTCTCATTTAATAAAAAACTAATAATTTAAATGTGAATTAAAATATTTATTTGTTTTGATTTATTTTATTGTTTTTTCTATTTTTATTCATTGTGATAAGTTAATAAACTTTAGTGAGGTAATAACTAGTAATATTTAGGAATGATTTATTATTAATGGAATAATATATAAAAATGGAATTGAATTTATGCTGGTGGAATATGGGATTATCTCCACCAATAGGATCAAATAAGAAAATAAATATAGAAGATATTGTATTAGCAAAACAATACCTTGGAAAAATGATAAAAAAAAGAACACTGGATATAGTTGCACTTTGTGAAACTTCAGGAAGAGAAAGTCTAGATTTTAAACAATTAGCTTGCGAATTAAATATGGAGTATATCGATTTATCAGGAAAAATAGGGCGTATATTTATTGATATATCTATAATGTACAATATAAATAAATTAGTATTTATCTCAAGTAAGTTTTTAACTAAACTTCAGCCTGATAATAGAACAATAAGAGTAGGCGTAAGCGTTCTATTTAAAGAAATTGAAAATCAAAAAATGATCACATTCTTTTTATCACACTGGCCATCAGTGCTCAGTGCTGATGATAAAATCAGACGTATAGCAGCCCAAGAACTGAGAAATAGTATTGATAAGCTATTTGAAAACCAAGGAAAAGATACTCAAATTATTTGTATGGGAGATTATAATACAGAGCCTTATTCTGATGCGATGATTAATACATTATATGCAACGAGAGATTACCACATAATAAAAAAGAAAAGAGAGTTATTATTTAATCCATTTTGGTATCTTTTGTCTGATAAGAAAACAAATAATTTAGGTACGTATTATTATAATTCAGCTTCAATGAGTCGATGGTATGTTTTTGATCAAATGATCTTCTCTTCTTCATTTTTATATGGAAAAGAAGATTGTTTTAAGTTAGATCTCGAGCAGATTGATTTTTATCGGATACTAAATGATGATAATCACTGTCTCGATGATATTTTCTTTAAAAAGTTTGATCATTATCCAATATTTTGTAGGATTTCACATGAACGATGAAAATAATTTTTTTGAAAAGATAAAGGCTTCATTGGATAGGGCATCATCTATCATTGATATAAAAAAACAAATAGAAAATAAAATAAGTATAGTTATCGAAAAACTAGAAATGATCACTAATAATAAAATTAAAATATTATTTAAAGATAATCATCATTATTGCCCTAAGTTTATTAATAGTGAAAGACTTATTTATATTGATAACGTAAACGTAATTGGTGAGTCTGGATTTATATTATTTGGTTATAGTTTTAGTAAAATAAATGGCTTTCCTATTGAAATAGAAACGGAAATTGAATCTTTTCATGCAGAAGATATTGATAATTTATTACATATTATTGTGAATATCATTGATAGAGAATCGATAAGGATTATGGAGCTTGTTCATCATCCTCTAAAAGATAACTCAAGTAACAATAATGATATTTGATAAAAAACCGGCATTGTTATCACAATGCCGGTTTATGTTTTCTGGGGTTTACAATTTATTGTAAAACAGAAATATCCGCGACTTTTAAGAATAGTTCACGCAATTGACTTAACATGGTTAAGCGGTTGATACGAACAGCTTCGTCTTCATCCATTACCATGACTTTATCAAAGAAGTTATTGACCACATCACGTAATGATGCCAATTCAACTAATGCTTCTTGGTATTTGCGCTCTGCAAATAATGGTGCCAATTTATCTTGTAATACAGAAAGATTAGCCGCTAATTGAACTTCTTCTGGTGCTTTTAAGACAGAAGCTAAAACGGTGTCATTCAGTTTTACATCCGCTGATTTCGCTAAGATATTAGAAACACGTTTATTAGCTTCTGCTAATGCAGAGGCTTCTTCTAATGTGCGGAAATAAGTTACTGCTTTAACGCGAGCATTGAAGTCAGCGGGTTGTGTTGGACGACGAGCTAATACAGCTTGAATAGTATCAATGCTGTAGCCCAGTTCTTGATACCAAGAACGGAAACGACCTAACATAAATTCAACCACGTCACTGACCACCTTTTTATTAGTCAGTTTGTCACCGTAAAGGCGAACCGCTTCTTGTGTCAGCTCTTCAATATCTAACGGTAAATCTTGCTCGACGATAATACGTAAAACACCCAGTGATGCACGACGCAGAGCAAATGGGTCTTTATCCCCTTTAGGATGTTGACCAATACCGAAAATACCCGCAAGAGTATCCATCTTCTCTGCAATAGCGAGGGCGCTAGCAACAGGATTAGACGGTAATTCATCACCCGCGAAACGAGGCTGATATTGTTCTTTCAATGCAACAGCGACTTCTTCGGCTTCACCATCATGACGAGCATAATGCATACCCATAACACCTTGGGTATCTGTGAATTCGAATACCATATTGGTCATCAAGTCACATTTTGACAGTAAACCCGCACGAGTTGCTTTATTAACATCAGCACCCATTTTACCCGCAATAAAGCCTGCTAATGCTTGAATACGGTCTGTTTTATCACGCAGTGTGCCTAAATCTTTCTGGAATAATACGGTTTCAAGGCGTGGTAAGTTATCTTCTAAACGTTGTTTACGGTCTGTTTTAAAGAAGAACTCGGCATCAGCTAAGCGAGGACGTACTACTTTTTCGTTACCACTAATGATCTGCTGTGGATCAGAAGATTCAATGTTAGTGACGAAAATAAAATTAGGTAACAACTTACCTTGCTTGTCATAAACAGGGAAGTATTTTTGGTCACCTTTCATGGTATAAACCAGTGCTTCAGCAGGAACTTCAAGGAATTTTTCCTCAAATTTAGCTGTTAATACAACCGGCCATTCAACCAATGAAGTGACTTCTTCGACTAAGCTATCGCTTAAATCTGCGATACCGCCAAGTTTTTCAGCGGCAAGACGAGCGTCATGAAGAATAATTGATTTACGAGTTTCGTAATCAGCAATTACTTTTCCGCGTTCATAAAGAATTTCAGGATACTGATCCGCATTATCAATAGTGAATTCAGCTTCACCCATAAAGCGGTGACCACGAATAACGCGATCGCTTTGGATACCTAAAATTTCACCATCAATAACAGTATCACCTAATAATAAGGTGACAGTATGAACAGGGCGTACAAAATGAGTTTCTTTATCGCCCCAGCGCATTAATTTTGGAATTGGTAATTTTGATAATGCATTGCTTACCATGCCAATCAGTAATTGGTTAACAGCTTCACCTTTTACTTCTGCACGATAAAATAACCATTCGCCTTTATCTGTTGATAAACGCTCTGCTTGGTCAACAGTAATGCCATTACCTCTAGCCCAACCTTCTGCAGCTTTGGTTGGTTTACCCTCAGCGTCAAATGCTTGAGCAATCGCAGGACCACGTTTTTCAATGGTTCTATCTGCTTGTGATTTTGCCATATTAGCCACTTTAATGGCTAAACGGCGAGGAGCTGCAAACCAAGATACATCACCATGAGTGATATTTGCGTTATCCAGTTCAGCAGTAAAATTAGCAGCAAAAGATTCGGCTAAAGAACGAAGCGCTTTCGGCGGTAATTCTTCTGTGCCGATTTCCACGAGGAAAGTCTCAGTTGTCATGATAGCCTCTTACTTTTTACACATAGGGAAACCAAGCGCTTCACGAGAAGCATAATATGCTTCAGCAACCGCTTTGGTTAAAGTACGGATACGTAAAATATAACGCTGACGCTCTGTTACAGAGATAGCTTTACGTGCATCCAATAAGTTAAAGGTGTGTCCTGCTTTTAAAATACGTTCATAGGCAGGTAAAGGCAGAGGTTTTTCTAACTCTAACAACTCACGAGCTTCTTTTTCATATTGCTCAAAGCAAGAGAACAGGAAGTCTACGTCTGCGTATTCAAAGTTATAGGTTGATTGCTCAACTTCGTTTTGATGATAGATATCGCCATAAGTGGTTTTACCTAATGGACCATCACACCAAACTAAGTCATAAACGCTATCAACACCTTGAATATACATGGCAAGACGTTCTAAACCGTAAGTGATTTCACCCGTAACAGGTTTGCACTCTAATCCACCTACTTGTTGGAAATAGGTAAACTGCGTCACTTCCATGCCGTTGAGCCAAACTTCCCAGCCTAAGCCCCAAGCACCTAAAGTTGGGTTTTCCCAGTTATCTTCCACAAAACGAATATCATGGATTGTTGGGTCTAAACCTAATTCTCTTAATGAGCCAAGATAAAGTTCCTGAATATTATCAGGTGATGGCTTAATGATAACTTGGAATTGGTAATAGTGCTGTAAGCGGTTAGGGTTTTCGCCGTAACGTCCATCTGTTGGACGACGAGAAGGTTGTACATAAGCCGCAGCGATAGGCTCTGGACCTAATGCTCGTAAACAAGTCATTGGGTGTGATGTGCCTGCGCCCACTTCCATATCTAATGGTTGGACAATGGTACAGCCCTGACGAGCCCAGTAATCCTGTAGTGTCAGGATAAGACCTTGAAAGGTTTTGGTATCAAACTTTTGCATGTTATATCCGCATGGCGATACATAGAATAAAAAGAAAGGTTTCAGTATACCTTCTAGACGAAAGATATACAGCAAGGAATGCGGGCAATTTTCCCTCGATCAAAAAAATAATCCCTTAATTGAGTTTATGACTATGCTCAAAGAATTAGATTGAATTTTTTTTCGCCTATTTACATGTGTATTTATACAGTATATAAAATGGTGCTATTGAAAGTTATTGGTAACAAGGAATGAAAAAATGAATAAGCAGCGTTGCGATTGGGTAACCAGTGATCCTGAATATTTGGCATATCATGATGACGAATGGGGCAAACCTGAACGAGATAAATACAAGCTTTTTGAAATGATCTGCCTTGAAGGTCAACAAGCTGGGTTATCTTGGTATACCGTACTTAAGAAAAGAGAAGGTTTTCGTCGCTGTTTTTTTGATTTTTCACCCGAAAAAATTGCCAAAATGACAGATAAAGATGTTGAAGCTTTATTGCAAGATCCTGCAATTATTCGCCATCAAGGAAAAATTAACGCCATTATTAATAACGCACGTATTTTTATGACAATGGAAGAAAAAGGTGAAGATTTTAGTCAGTTTATTTGGCAATTCGTTGATAATAAACCCATTATTAATCAGTGGAACAATATATCCCAAGTACCAGCATCCACCGAAATCTCAGATAAAATGGCAAAAACGTTAAAGAAAAAAGGTTTTAAATTTGTTGGCACAACAACTTGCTACGCTTTTATGCAAGCCGTAGGTATGGTAAATGACCATATTCTCTCTTGTTTTTGTCGCCAAGAAGAGAGTAAGAACACCAATAAAAAGTAAAATATGAGTTGAGTTATCTTTAATTTTTAATGTTATTAGTTTTATATTTCAATATGCAAAAGCATATTAATATTACTGCTCTATCATTTTGATTATAACTATTGATGCAGGTTAAAGCTCGCGGTATGGTATTTCTTAACGAGAAAGCAACATAGAAGATACCTGCAAAGATGACTCAACTATCACAATTTGGGCAAAAATTTGCTCAGCATTCAGGCATTGCTCGCTTGATGCAAGACTTAAATGAAGGTATTCGCACACCTGGCGCTGTAATGCTCGGGGGCGGAAATCCTGCTCATATTCCTGAAATGGATAACTATTTTCGCCAATTACTGAAAGAGATGACAGAAAATGGCTCATTAAGTGATGCGGTTTGTAACTATGATGGCCCTCAAGGTAAAGATGCCATGTTACAAGCGCTGGCGGTATGTTTAAAAGAGAAGTTAGGCTGGAATATTTCGGCGAAAAATATTGCACTAACTAATGGTAGTCAAAGTGCTTTTTTCTATCTGTTTAATTTATTAGGTGGCACAACCAAGGATGGAAAAAAACGCAAAATTCTTTTCCCAATTGCCCCTGAATACATTGGTTATACTGATTCTGGATTAGAAGAAGATCTGTTTGTTGCGAATAAGCCAACAATAGAAATGTTGCCGAATGGGCAATTTAAATATCATGTTGATTTTGCTCATCTTGAAATCAGTGATGATATTGCGGCTATTTGTGTTTCAAGACCAACAAACCCAACGGGTAATGTTATTACAGATGACGAGGTTGAAAAGCTAGAGGCTTTAGCTAAACGGCACAATATCCCTCTGATTATAGATAATGCTTACGGTGTTCCTTTTCCGGGTATTATTTTTACTCAAGCAACACCTCGTTGGAATGACAACACTATCCTTTGTATGAGTCTATCTAAGTTAGGCTTACCAGGGGCACGTTGTGGCATTATTATCGCCAATGAAGAGCTGATTTCAGCCATTACAAATGTTAACGGCATTATTAGCCTCGCACCGGGAGGAATTGGGCCTGCAATGGCATTAGAAATGCTAAAACGCGATGATTTAATGCGGTTATCCCAAGATGTGATAGGGCCTTTCTATCATCAAAGAGTACTTGAAACTATTCATATTATTCGCCGCTATTTACCTGAAGAACGTTGTCTTATTCATAAGCCTGAAGGTGCAATCTTTTTATGGCTTTGGTTTAAAGACTTACCTGTTTCTTGTGAAGAGCTTTATCGTCGTTTGAAAAAGCGTGGTGTATTAATGGTGCCGGGGCATTACTTCTTTCCGGGATTAGAAAATTCATGGGATCACGCTCATCAATGTATGCGAATGAATTACGTACCTGAGCCTGAATTGATTGAGAAAGGAATAAAAATTCTGGCTGAAGAAATCGAGAATATCTATCAGCCAGTGAATATCTAATAAAAATGCCCCTTCAGCGAGAAGAAGGGGCAAAGACAATAACGAGGACTTTTGAGCATAAGTTTGACGGAAAGAAATTGATTACTAAAAATTTAGCAATCCGTCTCAATCTAAATTTCTTAGCACGAGAACCATTAAAACAGATATTTATAAAATCTATGGCTTAAATAAGAGCCATTCATTGCCTTAATTATCTCTCTGCTAAGCTAAATGTGGATTTTGATAACAAATTTGGTTCAACTATTTAATATATTTATTATTTTTACTACAAAGTCCATATAATAAGTGCCATTAATTGTGGTGTTATGATGCGTAAAAACATTGCTAAAGGGTAAACTGTGGCATAGGAAAGTGCGGCAGCCCCACTTGAGCTATGAATTGAGTTTGCGAAGGCTAATGCAGGGGGATCTGTCATTGAACCTGCTAACATTCCGCAGAGGCTTAAATAATTAAGCTTAAAGAAGACTCTGGCTATCATACCGACAATTAATAATGGTAGTAACGTAATCAAAATACCGTAGCCAATCCAACTCAAGCCTTGACCATAAATTAATGTTTCAACAAATTCACCACCAGAGTTTAGTCCTACCACCGCAAGAAACATGACAATACCTAGCTCTCGCAATGCCAAGTTTGCACTTGGAGGCATAAACCAATAGAGCTTACCAAATGTACCAATACGCCCTAAAATTAAGGCTACAACAAGGGGACCGCCTGCTAATCCCAGTTTAAGTGCCACAGGAATACCAGGAATAAAAATAGGAATAGAGCCAAGTAAAACCCCTAAGCCGATACCAATAAAGACAGGGAGCATTTGAACTTGTTCTAATTTCTGACGAGCGTTACCTAACAGGACTGTAATGGCTTCAATAGATTCTGGGCGTCCAACAACATTAAGAATATCCCCGAATTGCAACATACTATTATTACTTGGAATAAGTTCGATACCCGCGCGGTTCAATCGAGTTACTACAACATCGTATTTTCTTTTCAGATCCAGATCTTTTAAACGCTTACTGAGCACAGAATCATTTGTTACAACAACCCGCACTGATTGCAGTAAATTTGTTGATGTTGAAAGTGAAGCATCAACCTCTTCACCAAGTACTAGGCGTACTTTATTGAGATCTTCTTTTGAACCCACAATATGCAGCAAATCTCCCAACTGAATAATTGTTGATGGCATAGGTACCATGATGTTATCTCCCCGCTTTAAGCGGGAGCAGACAATGGCATCTTCATTGAGCAGAGGAATATCTTGCATTAATAAGCCATCTAAATTGGGGTTTTTAATCGCAATATTAATGGTATGTAGTGCATCTTTAGTGCTGTGTTGTTGGCTGCTAAACGCTTTTGCTTCTTCATCAATGTTGATTTTAAAGAACACACGAATCAGCCACATTACTAGTAGAATGCCACAGATCCCCATGGGATAAGCCATGGCATAGCCCATCCCCATTTGCCCCACAGAAGTTGGGTCAACATGCAAATCAGTCAGTATTTGTTGTCCTGCACCTAAAGAAGGGGTGTTGGTTACAGCACCTGAAAAAATACCCAAAATAATAGGCAAAGGAACGTCAAATAAACGATAAATAGACGCGGTTATAATTGAGCCAAGAAGAATAATTAATATGGCAAAGGCGTTTAGTTTTAAGCCCGAAACACGTAGTGAGGAGAAAAAACCAGGGCCGACTTGGATACCAATAGTATAAACGAAAAGAATAAGCCCAAATTCTTGAATAAAATGAAGGGTTTGTGCATTAAGTGAGAAGTTATAGTGCTGAGCAAAGTGGCCAATAATAATGCCACCAAAAAGAACACCGCCTATCCCTAGACTGACTCGATAGATTTTGATATTGCCAATCCAAAGACCTAGAGCGCCTGCTAATGACAACATCACCATTGTTAATGCAATATCACTCATAAAAAAGATCCTGTACCCAAAAATAACAATGAGAAAATTTGAGCTAAAACGATAAACCTATTTTGGCAAATAACAATGAAAGTCGCTGTGTCTTATCGCACAGATTCAACATATATAGAGATCAAAAAAACAAGAAAGATAAATATAGAGTTAAAGTGTTTATTTAAAATAATGACGGTTGAATTTTAATATCATCGAAACATAATAATTAATAATATTATTATGCTTTTTTTAATTAGATAAAGTGAAACTTTCTTATACTAGAATTATTTATTTAATGACTGAAAAATTAAGCTTTTTTATATCATCTTTCTCTTGTCCTGTAAGAGAAAACAGGTTTAACTATATGATAAAAAGCGTTGACTACAGATCTCGTTTTATAGGTGCCCTATGATATTCAGAACGACAAGTAAAAATTTAACATTAGTCACATTTTTGACGACATTACTGACAGGTTGCTCAAGTGTTATGACTCATGCAGGCCCGAATAAAGAACTTTATTCAGGAACAAAAAATAACATGACAATGCTAAAAGATGATGAAACCGGATGGGCAATGAAACCATTGGTTATTATCGATCTCCCTTTTAGTGCCGTATTAGATACTTTATTATTACCTTATGATTATTATACTCAGGGTGATGATAAAAGTGATAATTCACCTAAAGAACGCATAAAAAGATTGGAAAGTACAACTGCGAATAATAATCATGAAAATAAGAATTAATATCAAATTAATGACTAAATAAGTAATTATATTTAGTCATTATCTGTTTGTTTGATTATTTATTTAGAGCCATTTCTTCTTTAGGGCCAAACATTTTATTCAAACTATTAAGCTCTTGCATTTCCTTGTCACATATTACTTTTTGTTCTGCTAGAGGCGCTGTCATTATCTGCTTTTTGCTTTGCTCGAAGTTAGCCTTAATCTCCGGCATATTATGTTTTAGATCTTCTCTTTGAGAAATGTACTGAATAAATTTATCAGCTTCTTTAAAGTACACTCGGCAAGCATGAGCTGTAGATGCTTGAGCTGGAAGTGTGGTTGACAATAAAAGTAATACGACACCCCACCAACATTGTTTCATTCTCTAAACTACCTACCTTATTTGACATAAGTGAATTATATAAAAAGCACACTAATTAGACGATAATAATTAAGAATAAATTTGTTATTTTTTTTCATATTTTATGGATAACGTAAAGAAAGCCATAGTAAAACGAAGAAAGAAAGGTGAGCTTGTTACAATAAAGCTAAAACACACCTCTTTTTTATGATAAAAAAGTTAAAAATCAACCATTTTGGTTGAAAACCATACGAACAGTCAGGAGATACTAAAAAAGTATTGACGGAGTGGGCTTCTGGCAGTAAGATGCACCTCGTTTTCGGCGAGTAGCGCAGCCTGGTAGCGCAACTGGTTTGGGACCAGTGGGTCGGAGGTTCGAATCCTCTCTCGCCGACCATATTAAGAAACCCCGCTTTTAAAGCGGGGTTTTGTCGTTTTAGCCTTACCAAAATACCGTGCTCTTATTTTTTGATTTCGCCATAAATGGTATTTTCTCTCGATAATCTAACTTCTATTTCATCTCCATCTTGCATTCCAAACTCCCATTTCGTTCAGAAACAGATAACCGTGGAAATATTTTCCAAATCAAGAAAAATATTGGCTGGAAATGGCTTTGGATTTAGCAGGCTCAATAAAGTTGTTTGCCCTTAAATTATCTTAGAAACGCCTAATGAATAACCTAAAGGGATCTTTAAGTTTTTCATCCAACCCTCTTTTTATTGAGGATGGAATGTCTGAAAATATTGAAAAAATATAAATTTTTCACTATAAAAGCATGAAAATTATTAATAACAGACTGAGTCTAATAGTCTTATCTAGTTAACTGATTTGTTAAGAGCCAAAAATTGACACTTTTCACTCTATTTGCCTGATTAAAACTGAAATCAGGATCCTCTAGCAAGGTGATTATTTTTCTTCCATAACAGAATAAAGCACCAAGTTCTTTGTTTCATTTCAAAATATTCGTTCAAAATTTAAGCGGTTAATCACAAATTATGGCTTTTTTTAAAATAGTCATTTCACTTAAGGATTTCTTAATGTGTGGTTTTATTGACTAGATATTAGCCAGAGACTTATTTTTTTATTCTGAGTTTGTTCGATATTCGTTTCATTTGTGTTTATAACTTGTTCTTTTTACCTTCTAACACCTTATTGACGTAAGGGAATACAGTTGGTTAATTGAACAATGACAAAATAAAAAGGTATTCCGTTTTTAAACAGGAAACCAAAACACAACAGAACAATTTCGGAGAGTAATGATGAAAAGCTCCAAAAAACAGACAGGAATTTTGACCGCTACAATTGGATTGCTCGCATTAGCTGTTTCTGCGGGTGTACAGGCAAAAACATTGGTGTATTGCTCTGAAGGTTCACCTGAAGGATTTAACCCTCAGTTATTTACCTCTGGAACAACTTATGACGCAAGTTCAGTGCCTATCTATGACCGTTTAGTTGAATTTAAACTGGGTACAACAGAAATTATTCCGGGCTTAGCTGAAAGCTGGGATGTGAGCGATGATGGCAAAGTGTATACCTTCCATTTGCGTAAAGGCGTGAATTGGCATAGTAGTAAAACCTTTAAGCCAACGCGTGAATTTAATGCGGATGACGTGATGTATACGTTTATGCGTCAAATGGATCCAAAACATCCTTATCATAAAGTCTCTGGTGGAAGTTATGAATACTTCTCCGGCATGGATATGAACAACATGATCGAGAAAATCGAGAAAGTTGATGATCATACCGTTCGTTTTGTTTTAACTCGCTCAGAAGCGCCTTTTATTGCTGATATGGCAATGGACTTTGCATCTATATTATCTGCTGAATATGCAGATAATATGATGAAAGCAGGTACACCTGAGAAAGTGGATCTCGATCCTATTGGTACAGGGCCTTTTCAATTACAGCAATATCAAAAAGATTCTCGTATTCTTTATAAAGCCAACGACCAATATTGGGGTAAAAAACCAGATATTGACCGTTTAGTCTTTTCTATTACACCTGATGCCTCTGTACGATATGCAAAACTGCAAAAAGGCGAGTGTCAGGCAATGCCTTTCCCAAATCCTGCTGATATTGCGAAGATGAAGCAAAATAGCGATATCAATCTGTTAGAACAACCTGGACTAAACGTGGGTTATATCTCTTTTAACGTTGAGAAAAAACCACTGGATAACCAAAAAGTTCGCCAAGCATTAAGTATGGCGGTGAATAAAGACGCCATTATTGAAGCGGTTTATCAAGGTGCAGGTCAGAAGGCGAAAAACCTTATTCCTCCTACAATGTGGGGTTATAACGATGATATCGTCGATTATGAATATAACCCTGAAAAAGCGAAAGCACTGCTAAAAGAAGCTGGTCTTGCCGATGGTTTTACTATCGACTTATGGGCAATGCCGGTACAGCGTCCTTATAACCCAAATGCCCGCCGTATGGCTGAAATGGTACAAGCGGATTGGGAAAAAATTGGTGTTAAAACCAAAATTGTGAGTTACGAGTGGGGCGAGTATCTCAAGCGTGCTAAGTCTGGCGAACACCAAGCTGTCATGATGGGTTGGACAGGTGATAATGGGGATCCAGATAACTTCTTCGCTACGCTATTTAGTTGTGCGGCAAAAGAGCAAGGATCAAACTATTCAAAATGGTGCTATAAGCCATTTGAAGATCTGATCCAGCCTGCACGAGTAGCCGCTGATCACGAAAAGCGTGTTGAACTTTACAAACAAGCTCAAGTTGTTATGCATGATCAAGCACCGGCTCTGATTATTGCTCACTCGACGGTTTATGAGCCAGTGAGTAAAAAAGTAGAAAACTACGTGGTTGATCCATTAGGCAAACATCACTTCGAGAATGTCTCTCTTAAATAATAGCAATACCTAATCGTTGGGTTGCCTTAAGTACGGTGTCTTTCTTTATGAAAGACACCGCTATTCAATAATAACGAATACATTCAGTACACTGTGGGCGCAGGGGACTTTCCCCTGATTTATCAGCGCTATCTTTTAGCTGATGTTTGAAAAGAGAATTAGGATATGCTGCAATTTATCCTTCAACGTTTGGGACTTGTGATCCCTACGTTTATCGGAATTACATTACTGACGTTTATTTTTGTTCATCTTATTCCCGGCGATCCGGTAATGATCATGGCGGGTGAACGTGGACTTTCTCCAGAACGACATGCTTATTTAATGGCTGAGTTAGGGCTGGATAAGCCTTTATGGCAACAATATATCAATTACCTAAATGGCATTTTACATGGTGATTTAGGTATCTCATTAAAAAGCCGCATTCCTGTATGGGATGAATTTTTACCTCGCTTTAAAGCTACTTTAGAACTTGGCGTTTGCGCCATGATTTTTGCGGTTTCGGTTGGGATCCCCGTTGGTGTTTTGGCTGCGGTAAAACGTGGCTCTATCTTTGATCACACCGCGATTAGTGTGTCATTAGCAGGTTACTCTATGCCAATTTTCTGGTGGGGGATCATGTTAATCATGCTAGTGTCTGTAAAATTAGACCTAACCCCTGTCTCTGGGCGTCTCGCTGATAGTGTCTTTTTAGATGACAGCAATCCACTCACTGGATTTATGCTAATTGATACCTTTATTTGGGGTGAGGAAGGGGATTTCTTAGATGCAGTTCATCACATCATTTTACCTGCCATAGTATTAGGAACCATTCCTTTAGCTGTTATCGTGCGTATGACGCGTTCTTCGATGCTTGAAGTATTAGGCGAAGATTATATTCGTACTGCTAGAGCAAAAGGTTTAAGCCGTGCTCGTGTCATTCTTATCCACGCATTACGCAATGCAATGTTACCTGTTGTCACCGTTATTGGATTACAAGTTGGAACAATGCTGGCTGGCGCAATCTTAACAGAAACTATTTTCTCATGGCCGGGATTAGGACGCTGGTTGATTGATGCCTTACAGCGACGCGATTATCCAGTTGTTCAAGGTGGTGTGCTTTTAATTGCAACGATGATTATCTTTGTCAATCTGTTGGTTGATGTTCTTTATGGCATTGTGAATCCGCGTATTCGCCATAAAAAATAAGGAATGCATAATGACTGAAAATAAAGTAACACCGGTCATCAGTGCACCGGCTCCCATGACACCCTTCCAAGAATTTTGGCACTACTTTAAACAAAATAAAGGTGCCGTTGTTGGGTTAATCTATATTGTAATTATGTTGCTTATCGCATTACTGGCAGGTTTTCTTGCACCTCATGCCCCTAATGAGCAATTTCGTGATTTCTTATTGGCGCCTCCTGTTTGGCAAGAAGGGGGAAGCTGGCAATTTATTCTAGGTACTGATGATGTTGGTCGCGATATTCTTTCGCGCTTAATGTTTGGTGCTCGCCTTTCATTGTTGGTGGGCTGTATTGTTGTTGTACTATCACTTATCTTAGGAATTATTCTAGGGTTGGCAGCGGGTTATTTCGGCGGTCTTGTGGATATCGGCATTATGCGTGTCGTTGATATCATGCTGGCATTACCAAGTTTATTATTGGCGTTAGTCTTGGTCGCTATTTTTGGCCCCTCTATTGTTAATGCTTCTATTGCGTTAACTTTTGTTGCTTTACCACATTATGTTCGACTGACTCGTGCCGCGGTTTTAATTGAAGTTAATCGCGATTATGTAATTGCCTCTCGTGTTGCGGGCGCGGGTTCACTGCGTCAGATGTTTATCAATATCTTACCTAACTGCCTTGCACCTTTAATTGTTCAAGCCTCTTTAGGTTTTTCTAATGCAATCTTAGATATGGCGGCATTGGGCTTTTTGGGCATGGGCGCGCAACCACCAACACCTGAATGGGGAACCATGTTATCTGATGTGTTGCAGTTTACACAAAGTGCATGGTGGGTTGTGACGTTTCCTGGTCTGGCGATTTTGTTTACCGTATTAGCCTTTAACTTAATGGGTGATGGTTTACGAGATGCGCTTGATCCGAAATTAAAGCAGTAACGGAGTAAGAACATGGCATTACTAAATATTAATCAACTATCTGTTCACTTTGGTGATGAAGATACTCCGTTTAAAGCGGTAGACCGAATTAGTTATCAAGTTGAAGAAGGACAAGTTGTCGGTATTGTAGGGGAATCAGGTTCAGGTAAATCAGTCAGCTCACTGGCGATTATGGGGCTTATTGATTTTCCTGGGCGAGTAAGCGCACAAGAGCTCTATTTTGATGGTAGAGATTTGATGAAAATCTCCGAATCAGAGCGACGCAATTTAGTCGGTGCCGATGTTGCGATGATTTTCCAAGATCCAATGACAAGCTTGAATCCTTGCTTTACGATTGGCTATCAAATTATGGAAGCGTTAAAAGTCCATCAGGGAGGAAGTCGTAAAACACGTAAACAGCGTGCTATCGATCTTTTAACGCTGGTGGGTATTCCTGATCCAGCTTCTCGCTTAGATGTCTATCCACACCAGCTTTCAGGGGGAATGAGTCAGCGTGTGATGATCGCAATGGCGATCGCTTGTCGCCCTAAGTTATTGATTGCAGATGAACCAACCACAGCACTAGATGTGACTATTCAGGCTCAAATCATAGAGCTTCTACTCGATTTACAAAAACAAGAAAATATGGCGTTAGTGTTAATCACTCACGATCTAGCGTTAGTGGCAGAAGCTGCCGACACCATTATTGTGATGTATGCGGGGCAAGTGGTGGAATCCGGAAAAGCATCTGAAATTTTTAAAGCGCCTCGACATCCTTATACTCAAGCATTATTAAGAGCACTCCCTGAGTTTGCGAGTAATAAAGCGCGATTAGCATCGTTACCGGGCGTTGTACCGGGACGCTATGATCGACCAACAGGTTGCTTACTCAATCCACGTTGCCCATATGCTCATGATGAATGTTATAAGATTGAGCCTGAATTAAAAGAATTAGGAACGCACCGTGTGAAATGTCATACACCGTTAGATAACGCAGGGGAACCTACCCATGGCTGAAGTTAATCCAAATGTATCAACTCCCTTATTAAAAGCGGTTAATTTAGCGAAATATTACAGCGTAAAAGGCGGGTTTTTCTCAAAAGAGAGAACAGTTAAAGCCCTTGATGGTGTTTCTTTTGAATTAGAACGTGGTAAAACTTTGGCTATTGTTGGTGAATCAGGATGTGGTAAATCCACATTAGGTCGATTATTGACGATGATTGAGGTCCCTACTTCAGGCGAGCTTTCTTATCGAGGGCAAAATCTGTTAATTAAAGATAAATCGGCTGAGAAGCTGCGTCGCCAAAAGATCCAAATTGTGTTTCAAAATCCTTATGGATCATTGAACCCGCGTAAAAAAGTGGGGCAAATTTTAGAAGAGCCTTTATTGATTAATACAACACTGAATGCCTCTGAGCGTAAAGAAAAAGTATTATCAATGATGGCTAAAGTTGGATTAAAAACAGAACATTATAGCCGATACCCACATATGTTTTCTGGTGGTCAACGTCAGCGTATTGCTATTGCGCGTGGCTTAATGCTTGATCCAGACATTGTGGTCGCTGATGAACCTGTTTCTGCGCTGGATGTATCAGTTCGAGCCCAAGTACTGAATTTAATGATGGATCTACAACAAGATATGGGACTTTCTTATGTTTTTATTTCTCATGATCTTTCGGTTGTCGAGCATATTGCAGATGAAGTAATTGTCATGTATTTAGGGCGTTGTGTAGAAAAAGGAACAAAAGCTCAAATTTTTGAAAATCCACAACATCCTTATACGCAGGCATTATTATCAGCGACACCAAGATTAATGCCGGAATTAAGACGAGAGCGTATTAAATTAACGGGAGAATTGCCAAGCCCATTAAATCCACCACCGGGTTGTGCTTTCGCAGCTCGTTGTCATCGTGCATTTGGTCCATGCAGTCAATTACAGCCAACATTAAAAGAGTATAATGGCCAGCTTATTGCTTGTTTTGCGGTGGAGCAAGATAACGCGACAGTTTAAATAAAATAAATTTCTCTCATTAAATAAGAACAATATACTGATTTATATTGTTCTTATTTTTTCATTAATAATATTTAATTAATCTTAACTAAATAATCTAATAATGATTTTATAGATATCAAATATTATATTTATATGAATTTTTTAAAATATAAACTTCAATGATATTAAAGGGAAATAATATTTTCTATTAAGGAATATACGGCTCTTAGCATTGCATTTTAACTTGGAAGTAAGGGTTTAATAGCGTTTAATTTTATGTGTTCTAGTGTTTTTTAGTGAATTGTATCTTTTCATTAAAATAAAGTAGATTTGTTGTAAATAACTAAGAGAAAGTAAGATTTTATTTTTATTTTACTATTTTTATCTTATAACTATACTCAAATAACAATAATTATATATTTATCTACTTTCATTTTAATGGAAAGGCGCTTTTTATAACGTTATTTTCTTTATTGAGAGTGATACATAATCACAAAAATACAGTATAATCACTCTGTTCAGACATGTATATTGGAAATAGCAACGATGAAACCTCATCTTAAACATTCATTAACAATAAAACAGATGGCCGCTGTCGCGGGCGTTACGTTGGTGACTATTGCTATTTTTATCAGTATTCAACTTGTTTATTTGATAGATCAACGCCGTGAAGATTATCAAAATCAGCTTTTTAATGCCGGTGTAAGTATCCAGCAACCACTCGCTGATGCATTGTTACGATCAGATTTGAACGATGCTAAACAACAGATTGTTACACTAAAAGCGACGGGGATTTTGGGAAAAGCGATTGTCATGCAACCCGAAAATGTACAAGTGATGAGTTTAGATTTTGCACCGAAGAAAGAAGTCTCTGAATTCTCAAGTTGGCTTTTTGGTATTCCCGTTGAAGCTGTTATTCCTTTACAGCCATTAGGTATTACTTCAACAGATGATAAGTCCTATAGTGGTCATCTTATTTTACAGGCTGACACAAATCGTTTTTATCGTTTTGCCAGTAATACTGTTGCCTTGATGCTAACAACATATCTGTTGATGGGGCTTATTCTGACGGTTGCTATTAGTTGGTGTATTAATCGTATTGTTGTAAAACCTTTACGCCAAATCGCCGTTACCCTCAATAAAGATAGCCAAGTTTCAGCGTTATCTTGTCCAAAATCACATTGTGATGATGAGATTGGTTTGCTGGTTAAAGGATATAATCATCAAAAATCTGATCAAAATTTGCCGAAGGTCTGAACCTTCTTACGCCATAATGAGTCTAATCACTATAGTGATTTCATTTCATGTTTCTGTGGTGATAAAGAATGATAATACAAAAAATAGACATCCAACATCTAACATGTCTTTTGGCACTTATTGTTAAACCTCATAAGTGGTTTAATACCAAGGATTAATACAACAGAGGTTCACATGCAGGGTGTAATGACACGAATTTTATTGGGAAGCGTTATGTTCGGCGCTGTTATTTGCCAAGTTCAAGCGGAGGCTTTACAGCCTGACCCTGCTTGGCAAGAAGGGCGACTAGCAAATGGTTTTCAGTGGCAAATCTTACAAACACCGCAACGCCCAAATGATAGAATACAGATCCGTTTATTAGTCAATACGGGCTCTTTATCAGAAAAAAGCAGTGAAACGGGTTTTTCATCCTTAGTATCCAAACTCAACGTTTTGGAAAATACAGGTTTAACGCCGGAGAAACGCGATAATCTATGGAAAAATGCGTTAGATCCTGACTATCCGTTGCCGCCAATGATCGTTTCATACGATTTTACTGTTTATAATCTAAGTTTACCGAATAACCAGCCTGAGTTGTTAAAAGATGCTTTTGCATTATTAGCAGGTATTGCTAAACCGGCACAATATACTGAAGATGCGGTTCGTAACGCAGTTCAATCCCCACTTCCTGTTGCAACGTTTCCTCTTAATATTGAAGATCCTATCTGGCGCTCACGCCTTGAAGGTTCTAATTTGAAAGGCCACAATCCGGGCAAACCTGTTAATCAATCTGTAAATACTAAAGAGTTGTCAGATTACCAACAACGTTGGTATACCCCAGATATGATGACACTTTATGTTGCAGGTAATGTTGATAATCGAGTATTGACTGAAAGTATTAATCAGGCCTTTTCACCTCTATCAGGAAAGCGTGTAACACCAGTTCCAGTGCCTGTTCTTGCCGATATGAAACCTGAAACGTTATATGTGCAAGAGCCTATGCGTGCAAAAGACCAAATTGCTTTAATTTGGGATTTAGACTGGTCGCCAGTAAAAGACTCTGACACGTTAAACAAATATTGGTTAAGTGATTTAGCTCGTGAAGTGATTTTTGTGCATTTAGGTCGTAGCCTTGAACAACGTAAGGAAAACGACAGTACTCAAATTAACATTGATTGCCGGGTACAATATCAGCGTGCAAGTTGTTCTTTAAATATTGATACTGCAACCGCGCACATTCCTGCCTTAGCATCATGGGTGGGAGAAGAATTAGGTCGTTTGCGTAACCAAGGTATTAGCGATGAGTTATACCAAGAGCTACAACAAGAGAAACAACTTCAATTAACTCAGTTGTTTGCGCGCTATGCAAAAACCAGTACGGCTATTTTAATTAATCAGCGTTTGTTATCACAACAAAGCAATATCATTGATATTCCACCTGAACAATATCAACGTTTACGCCAAGCATTTTTAGCTGGTTTAACAAAAGAGACATTAAATCAGGAGCTTTCAAGAGTTTTATCTGAAGATATTACTTTTGTATTAACGCAAAGCGGTGAAACGCCAACTGTAAATCTAGGTGAATTACGTATTCAATTTGAAAAACAAGTTCATCCAGAAACGGCAATACAATCTGCGCCTGTTGCAACTAATGCTACACCAAATAAAACAGTTGAACCCCCTGCGGTAACAACTCCAGCAGCAACACCGGCAAAGAAATCGTAATAAAATAGAGATAGGCAGATATTGGCAATATATCTGCCATAAAATAAACCAAAAGCCAAAAGTGTTATTGATACATTTTTGGCTTTTTGCTTTTTAAAGGCGTTTAAATGCTTCTTTAATAATGGCTATCAAATCTTCACGGTTATTTCTTTGGGTTGTAAAACCGGCAATAGCAATCTGTTTTTCAGGTAAGTAATAAGCTACTGAACCCCAATAACCAAGATGATAGTAAAGTGTGCCTAGGTCAGTTTCTTCGGCCATTAAACCTAAACGATAATTTGCAGCACCTGTATGTGAGCCTTGCCATTTCATTTCTTTTAAGGTTGATGGATGCAAATAAACTCTATCTTCGAAAAGGTCAGCTGTAAATTTAGCTAACTCAAGGGTTGTCATCACAAGCCCGCCACCGCCAAAAGCATCCATTGAAGCATCAATATGAGTACCTTCATGCTCACCTGTAAATTGTCTAGCACGCGCTTTAGGATGCTTAGGTTGTAGTTCTAAATCTTCCCACCACGTTTGTGGTAAATCTAAGTCTTGAAAATGCAATAAATCACGAACAGCGGTGGCCATATTTTTTCTCATAAACTGAGAAAGGATATCACCTAACAAAATATATCCTGTATCTGAATAAATGAAGCGTTTTCCAGCCGGAATAATGGGAAAGCCTTGCTGAGCATAGCGCGCTATTTGCTCTTCTCGCGTCCATTTATGAGAGGGATCTTTAATAACATCTTCAAGGTAAGCTTCATTTGCATGATCGAATAACCCACTGCTATGGCTTAATAAATGGCGCAGTGTAATAGTCTTAAGATCATACCCTAGCTCTAATAATGTCTGTTGATAATTAGCACTTAAATATTTAGTTATATCATCATCAAGGGATAGAGCATCTTGTTCCCATAAACGTAAAAAAGCGGCTGCGAGAAAGGTTTTTGTATTACTAGCGATTCGAAAAGGCGTATCTACAGTTAATTTTTTCTGGGTACTTTCATCGGCAAATCCGTGCGCCATACCAAAAGGGTACTGAATGCCTGCACCTGTAATATAGATAGCACTTGCTGAAGGTAAGGCATGAAAAGCATCAGTCATTGATTGAACCATAGTTACTTCCTTATCTGTCAGGAAAATAAATCAGCAAAAAGGGTGTACTTGGCACCCTTTATTTATATTGCAGAAATTCTTTATTTACTTTTTGTTGCTGCTCGTAATTCCGTTACTGTTTTACCGCCTATTCCCCAGTTATCCGTTTCAACTTCATCAATTACCACAACGGTGGTTGCTGGGTTTTTACCTAATACATCAACCAAAAGTTGTGTTGCTCCCGCAATGAGTTGCTCTTTTTGCTCTGGAGTTGCACCTTCGCGTGTAATTTTAATATTAACGTATGGCATTGTTTTTCCTTATTACGTTATTTATAGGCGGTTAATGCAGGGAATTAACCATATAGTTTTATCATAAAGTTAAGATGTTGATTGCGTTTCAGCCAACTGTTCTTTGCGCATATTTGGGCCATCAGTGGCGATCCACGCGGCACAAAAAAGTGTCAATCGGGCAAAAAAGTAGAAGAAAGCCATTAAACCTATCACTGAACCAAATGCGGCACCTGAAGGTGAGCTTGCGATTTTGGGTAGCATCCATGTCATAACAGATTTCAATATTTCAAAACCAATGGCAGCGATAAGTGTACCTTTAATAAGCGAAATTCGTTTTGGCTGATGGCGAGGTAAGATCCACAATATCCATAAAAAAAGTAAATAGTTTGCAGTAATGGAAATAGTTAAGCCGATTGTTGTCCATGCTGGCGTTAGCCATTCAATACCATCTAATCCCAATGTGTGAACAATCATTCTTTGGGCTGAACCGGCAACAGAAGTTAGTGTAATAGTGACAATTAACGCAAAAAGTAAGCCAATTAGCGCCAAAAAGTCACGAAAGTAGCGAAAATAGATTTTCTCTTGCTCTTCTTTATTTCTTTCCCAAACGGGGCGTGATTGAGCCAAAATGGCTTGGCGTAAGTTACCTACCCAATTAACACCAGAATAAAGTGCAATTGCTAAACCGGTTAAACCAACGGTTGTACGCTGGCGAACTGCGGTATCAATACTTTGTTGAACGGTGGATGCAAGCGTTGGGTCGTCGATGCTATTTGCGACACCTGTAATTAATTTAGCGAGCAAATCTGGATTTGAGGCTAAAACGAAACCCGCACAAGCAAAGGAAAGCATTAATACAGGGATTAATGATAAAAATGAAAAATAAGTAATAGCGGCACCAAACTGATTTCCCATTCTGTCAGTAAAGCGTTCGGCAGTGCGAATAAGATGTGCAATAAAAGGAATGTTAGTAATAAAGTTACTGATTTTTATCCCAATACCGATGGCCTTTTTTCCGCCATGGATCCCTTTTTCCAGCCCTTTTTTGAGCGGCTGAGTCAGTTGAGTTTTTTCGTTCTCTGTTTTGGGTTGCTGCTCTTCTGACATATATCCTCTTTAATTAGATCTGTCCATTTTTAATAACTGAGTGTCACTACTATAGTTTTCACTCAAAAATATCATAGCTTAATTTCTATTACACACCTTATGCTTATTGTAATTAGCCACTGATTTAGGAGATGTATTTGTTTGTTCTGGCTTAAGTGTAGATGATGCTCTATCAAAAGGCGTAGATAATCTTGTACGAAATAAAGGATAAAAAAAACAACACAGCCCAATTCTAAAATTAAATTTAGTTTAATAAGAGAATGGCTACTCACTTATTGTTTTATTAGGCATTTCACAGTCAAATAAGGAGTAGACATTAATTACTGATGATAACTACTTTGTTAGTAGATTTAATTCTTCTTCAATTGCTTTTAAATCGGCTTTTTCTTCAGCTAGCTTTCTTTCTTGTTTAGCAATTTTATCTGCATCGCCTTTAAGTTGTGCTTCTTTTAATTCTAGCTCACGCTCTTTAACATCAAGTTGTTTTTCACGTAATTCAAGGCGTGTGTTTTCAACCACTTTTTCAGGTGTGCAATAGCGTTCAACATTTTGTAATGCTCGTTCCAAGCCTTGGATACGATATTGATTTCCATGTGCTTTTGCATATTCCATCTGTTTTTGGATATTCTGCTTTTTTATCTCACAGCCATTGGCTGATCTATCTGCATAAGCATTAGTTGCAAGTAAGCTTAAGGTTATGGCCGTAAAAAGTAATTTTTTCATCTTTCTATCCTGTTTAAACTTAAGTGAAATATGAACTTATCATAACGGCTGAATACTAAGACACAACGTTTCTTTCGCTTTCAATGAAGAAGTTCGGCTTTTTCTGATACACTGAGTTTAATCACTATTTCTGAGTAAATTAATTACTAAGCTATACTTATTTCTAACGGAAGATAAAGAATGCTGAGCTATCGCCATAGTTTCCATGCTGGCAACCACGCCGATGTTTTAAAACATATTGTTCAAACACTCATCATTGAGTCTTTAAAAGAGAAAGAAAAACCTTTTCTTTATCTTGATACTCATGCTGGCGCTGGACGTTATCAATTAACCAATGCTCATGCGACTCGCACTGGCGAATATTTAGAAGGGATCGCGCGCTTATGGCAGCAAGAAGAAGTGCCTGAGCTTATTTTGCCTTACCTTGAAGCGGTTGGAGAATTAAATGCAAGTGGTGAACTGCGTTATTATCCGGGATCACCTCTATTGGCGGGCAAATTACTAAGAGAACAAGATTCTTTAGTGTTAACTGAATTACATCCAACGGATTTTCCTTTATTACGTACCGAATTCTCTCGTGATGAGCGAGTAAGAGTTTCTCGTGAAGATGGTTTTGGCCAATTAAAATCTAAGTTACCTCCGCCAAGTCGTCGTGGATTCGCATTAATTGATCCACCCTATGAACTTAAACAAGACTATTCTGCCGTTGTTAACGGTGTTGTTGAAGGCCATAAACGCTTTGCGACAGGAACTTATGCGATTTGGTATCCAGTTGTTCACCGTCAGCAAATCAAACGCATGTTAAAAGAGCTTGAAGCAACCGGGATCCGTAAGATTTTACAAATCGAATTAGCAGTAAAACCCGATAGTGATCAACTAGGGATGACTGCATCAGGCATGATTGTGATTAATCCACCTTGGAAATTAGAATCACAAATGAAATCAATACTCCCTTGGTTACATAAAACCTTAGTTCCTGAGGGTATTGGACATACATTAGTTGAGTGGGTTGTACCAGAATAAGCATCTTTATTATTGTTTTTGCCTATTACTGTAAAAGCTAAAATCTGACGTGCTATGTTTTAAATTTTGTCATAATAGACATCATGATATGAAAGACTTAGCCTGTGAGTTACCTATTTTTCTACAGATAAATGGATCAGAGAAATGACGAGCAAACATTACGATTATATCGCCATCGGTGGCGGTAGTGGCGGTATCGCATCAATTAATAGAGCGGCAATGTATGGCCAAAAATGTGCATTAATTGAAGCGAAAGCATTAGGTGGCACTTGTGTTAACGTGGGTTGTGTACCTAAAAAAGTGATGTGGCATGCAGCGCAAATTGCTGAAGCTATTCATCAATACGGCCCTGATTATGGTTTTGATACCACTGTTAACCGTTTTGATTGGGATACGCTAATTAGTAGCCGTTCTGCTTATATTGACCGTATTCATCAATCTTATGACCGTGTCTTAGGTAATAACAAAGTTGATGTTATCCAAGGGTTTGCTCGTTTTGTTGATGCCAATACTATTGAAGTTAATGGTGAAAAGATCACGGCTGACAATATTCTGATTGCAACAGGTGGTCGTCCTGTTCAACCTAATATTCCAGGTGCTGAGTATGGTATTAATTCTGATGGCTTTTTTGAATTAAAAGCCTTACCAAAACGCGTTGCTGTTGTTGGTGCTGGTTATATCGCTGTTGAACTTGCAGGTGTGTTAAATGCTTTAGGTAGTGAAACACATCTATTTGTACGTAAACATGCACCACTGCGTAATTTTGACCCATTAATCGTTGAAACACTGTTAGAAGTGATGGAAACCGAAGGGCCTAAATTGCATACACAGGCTATTCCTAAAGCCGTGATTAAAAATGCAGATGGAAGTTTAACGCTACAACTTGAAAACGGCACAGAACAAACAGTTGATACATTAATTTGGGCAATTGGTCGTGAGCCAGCAACAGATAACCTGAATCTGGCGGTAACGGGTGTCGAGTTAAATGAAAAAGGCTATATCAAAGTCGATAAATTCCAAAATACCAATGTGAAAGGAATTTATGCTGTTGGCGATAATACAGGGGCAGTTGAATTAACACCTGTCGCTGTTGCCGCAGGGCGTCGCTTGTCTGAGCGTTTATTTAACAACAAACCTAACGAACACTTAGACTATTCAAATATTCCAACGGTGGTATTTAGCCATCCTGCTATTGGTACTGTTGGTTTAACAGAGCCTCAAGCAGTTGAGCAATACGGAGCGGACCAAGTTAAAGTGTACAAATCGTCTTTCACAGCAATGTATAGTGCTGTGACTCGTCACCGTCAGCCATGTCGTATGAAGTTGGTTTGTGTTGGTGCGGACGAAAAGATTGTTGGTATTCATGGTATTGGGTTTGGTATGGATGAAATGCTACAAGGTTTTGCTGTGGCTCTGAAAATGGGTGCAACGAAAAAAGACTTTGATGATACTGTGGCAATCCACCCAACTGCAGCAGAAGAATTTGTTACGATGAGATAAGCCATTTTTATTTATATCGCTTATTTTTATTATTACGCGAAAAGCTAGAGTTAATCCTCTGGCTTTTTTTATTGAAAATTTGTACTCACCCTAGTTTTATTTCGAACTCAAACATCTTTTTACGTATTTTCCAAAAAGTATATTTGTCTACTTACTGACCCATAAACCAGTTATTAGGTGAAGTTACTTATTTTGTAAAATAAGGCTATGACATAGTCAGGATCATCTTTTTATTTTATGCAATTGTGCTATAGGTTTTGCTTGTTTTGTAAACAATATTTTACAGTCCCTCCTTGTTATTTGTATCAAAATGTTAATTATTTAAACAATTACTTTTTCTGTTAAAAATTTCTTCCGTTCTTATTATTCTCTTATTTATCAATTGATAATAAACAACATGTTTTTATTGTTAACTCATTAAGTGATGAGTTTCTATGAAAAAAAACGGTTAAAGTAACCATATTGTATCTGTGGATATTGTTATTCTAAGAAATGGTTAACAAATAATTATAATTATTAACAATATAATGAACTATGGTATTATTCAGTTTTAAAGAAATAAATGAATAACATTATAAATATAAATGGTAAATCCATTACTGAGGTAGAAGATGAAAATTTCAAGGAGAAAGCTGCTTTTAGGTGTTGGTGCTGCGGGTGTTTTAGCCGGTGGTGCTGCGTTAGTTCCAATGGTTCGCCGTGATGGCAAATTCGTTGAAGCTAAATCTAGAGCATCATTTGTCGAAGGTACAGAGGGTGCGCTGCCTAAAGAGTCTGATGCAGTGATTATTGGTGGTGGTATCCAAGGTATCATGACTGCTATCAACCTTGCAGAACGTGGCATGAGTGTCACTATTTTAGAAAAAGGCGAGATTGGCGGTGAACAATCAGGCCGAGCATACAGCCAAATTATTAGTTATCAAACATCACCAGAGATTTTCCCATTACACCATTACGGGAAAATCTTATGGCGTGGAATGAACGAGAAAATTGGTGCAGATACCAGTTATCGTACACAAGGTCGTGTAGAAGCCCTTGCTGATGAAAAAGCATTTGATAAAGCTCAAGCGTGGATCAAAACAGCAAAGGAAACTGCTGGATTTGATACACCATTAAATACACGCATTATTAAAGGTGAAGAGTTATCAAACCGTCTTGTTGGTGCTCAAACACCATGGACTGTGGCCGCTTTTGAAGAAGACTCAGGCTCTGTTGATCCAGAAACAGGCACACCGGCATTAGCACGCTACGCTAAACAAATTGGCGTAAAAATCTATACCAACTGCGCGGTAAGAGGCATTGAAACTGCGGGTGGTAAAATTTCTGATGTTGTAACAGAAAAAGGTGCAATTAGAACATCTCATGTTGTTCTTGCTGGTGGTATTTGGTCACGTTTATTTATGGGTAACATGGGCATTGATATTCCAACGCTGAATGTTTACTTATCACAGCAACGTGTATCAGGTGTTCCGGGCGCACCTCGTGGCAACGTGCATTTACCAAATGGTATTCACTTCCGTGAACAAGCCGATGGTACTTATGCTGTCGCACCACGTATTTTCACAAGCTCTATCGTGAAAGATAGCTTCTTGTTAGGGCCTAAGTTCATGCACCTATTAGGTGGTGGTGAGCTGCCATTAGAATTCTCTATCGGTGAAGACTTATTCAACTCATTTAAGATGGCAACATCTTGGAAATTAGATGAAAAAACACCGTTTGAACAATATCGTGTTGCAACAGCAACGCAGAATACTGAGCACTTGGATGCTGTATTCCAAAGAATGAAAGCTGAATTCCCAGTATTTGAAAAATCACAAGTTGTTGAACGTTGGGGCGCAGTAGTTAGCCCAACATTTGATGAATTACCTATTATTTCTGAAGTCAAAGAATACCCAGGTCTAGTTATTAATACAGCTACTGTATGGGGTATGACTGAAGGCCCAGCAGCAGGTGAAGTGACTGCTGATATCGTTACGGGTAAAAAACCAGTTATTGATCCAACACCATTTAGTATGGATCGCTTTAAGAAGTAAATAACCCCTTGTTTTACTGTAAATTAAACATGTTAAGGAGTTTTCATGCGCTATAAAAGTTTACTTGTTGCCCTACCTTTTATTTTTGGCGTAGCAAGTGCGAATGCGGAGGGTGTTGTGCACCATAAATTAAACGGTATGCCTATTTCTGAATCTGTTGAAGTGAGCGCAGCTAATAACCTCGTATTCTTAAGCGGTAAAGTACCAGCTAAGAAATCAGCAGATGCTCCAGAAGGCGTATTAGCGTCTTATGGTAACACTGAAGAACAAACTATCAGTGTATTAGAGCAAATCAAAACTCACTTAAATGAACTTGGCTTAGACATGAAAGACGTTGTTAAAATGCAAGTCTTCTTAGTCGGCGGTGAAGAAACTAAAGGTGAGATGGATTTTAAAGGCTTTATGGACGGTTATTCTAAGTACTTTGATGCTTCTAAAACTGACCAACTACCAGCTCGCTCAACTTTCCAAATCGCTAAACTGGCAAATCCAGCATGGCGTGTAGAAATTGAAGTTATCGCTGTTCGTCCTGCAAAATAAGGCGACAAGCTTTACTCAATTTTGAAGTAAAATGTAATGCGATAAAACGCCAAAGAAGGGTAACTTTCTTTGGCGTTTTTTTATAGTATCGACATGTTATGGCGATATCTCAACACAAAACTGTTATAAGAATTGACTCAATAATTAACTACTTTCACCTTGAATAAACTTCACTGGAATAACAGAAATGTTATCTGTTATTTCTTTATTCTCAATTAATGCACTAATCACTTCTACGCTTTTTTCAGCCAGTTTTTCAAAGGGTTGTTCAATACAGGTTAATTGGCGCAGTGTTTGGTTTAACCAAGGGCTGCCGTCGTAAGCAACTATTTTTAATTGTTCTGGAATGGCAATATTTCGCCTTGTTGCTTCATTAAATAATGCCATGGCGGGAATATCAGCAGCAAAAATAGCATCGATCTCTGAATGCAAAGAAAGTATTTTTGTTGCAAAAGAGTGAAAATAATCTTTCTCTTCTTCTTTCCAATTTACTTTACAAGAAATAGGTTTAATACCTGCCTGAATGAGTGTTTCTTTAAAAGCTAAACAGCTTTGATATGAAGGGGTTGATGATAAATAACTGGAATTATCTTCAATATAGAGGATTTTTTGGCAACCTTTTTGAATAAGGTGTTCTGCTGCTAATCTACCACCAGTATGGTGATCGGAACAAACTAATGGAATATCGCTAAGATGACGATCTAGCGTTACCACCGGTCTTTGAATATGCTGATATTCACTATCATCCAATAACAGATATTCTGCAATAATACCGTCGATCTGACCGCGTTTAAGCATATCAAAGAATATACGCTCACGTACTTTGCTATTTTGTGTTGCACATAACATCATGCTATAGCCATTTTCAGCGAGTTTATTTTCGATAAAACGTGTCACAGTCGCAAAATAAGGGTATTCAAGGCTATTAATAATGACACCAACAACAGCACTCTTTTGTTGATATAAATTTCTCAGCCATGTATCTGGAATGTAGTCTAATTCCTCTACCGCTTTTTTTATTTTTTCTCGTGCCGCTTGAGAAACATAACCACTGTTATTTAATGCTCTGGAAACAGTACTTGCTGCGACGTTGGCTTTTTTTGCGACATCACGGATCCCGGCCATTGAATATGCTGTTGCTCCTTTCGATTAGTTGATTACTTAATATATCTTAATCTGATTATGACAAACTCATCTTTATTGAGGTAATTGTGTTTTTTTAGTATGAGCTGTTTCACATTTTAGTATGTTAATTACCTTACCCTCTCTTTTAGTGCTTATAGTATCTTATATTAATTGTGGAACAGTTCCATATATACTAATTACCTTGGTGAGGTGAATATGTCTAATACTTGGTGGAAAGAAGCGGTGGTCTATCAAATTTATCCCAAGAGTTATTATGATAGTAACGGGGATGGTGTTGGGGATTTAGCTGGGATCACGGAAAAATTAGATTATATTCAATCACTCGGTACAAACGTTATTTGGTTATGTCCTATTTTTAAATCACCAATGAAAGACAATGGCTATGATATTGCTGATTATTCTGTTGTCGATCCTATCTTTGGTGATAATAACGCGTTAGATAAACTTATTAGCGAAGCTAAAAAACGTGATATTAAAATTCTATTAGATTTAGTATTAAATCACTCTTCTGATGAGCATCCATGGTTTAAAGCGGCAATTGAAGATCCTAATAGCCCATATAGCGATTATTATATTTTTAAGCAATGGGATAAGCCGACTCCTCCTAATAATTTACGCACTTATTTTGATTGTTCTGTTTGGAGCCGTGTTGGGAAAACTAATCGTTGGTATTTCAATTCATTTGGCCCTGAACAACCAGACTTAAATTGGGAAAACCCACAATTACGTAAAGATATTATCGACATGATAAATGTCTGGATCAAAAAAGGGGTTGCAGGATTTCGTATAGATGCGATTGGGAATTTAAAAAAATCTCCTGAAGCCTTATCTGAATATCAATTTGAACCTGATAAAGATGATGGTTCTGCATCTTTAGTGCCTTGGGTTTTAAATCAACCTGGCATTGATAAGTTTTTAACTGAATTAGTTGAGAATACTTTTAAGCCTGCAAATAGTATGACAGTTGCAGAAATTGATGTGCCTGAAAAAGATTTGCGCGCTTATGTTGGTGAGAATGGTTATTTCTCCATGGTATTTGATTTTAGTATCGCTGATTTAGATATTCGCAATGAAAAGCCATTCACCATTAATCCAATCACGGGTGAAAGATTAAAACCTGTATTTATTAAAAGCCAATTAGATACTCAACGAGTAGGTTGGGGAGCACCTTATTTAGAAAATCATGATCAACCTCGTTCATTAAATAAATTTCTCCCTAAAGGAGGCCTTAATCCTATTAGTGCCAAAATGTTAGCGACATTTTTATTAACTCAACGAGGAACGCCTTTTATTTATCAAGGGCAAGAAATTGGTATGACAAATTGCCCTATGACATTAGAGGAACATGATGATTTACATGTTTTTAAATTGCATGAATGGGGTAATAAATTAGGTTATAGCGACAAGCAAATAATTGAATACTTTAATGACCGTAGCCGTGATAATTCAAGAACACCTTTCCAATGGAATAGTGAAATAAATGGTGGTTTTAGTACAGGCAAACCATGGTTAAAAGTTAATCCTAATTATATGCAGATTAATGCAGAGCAAGAGACTGAAGATAAGCACTCTCTTTTCGCTTATTACCAACAATTAATTGCATTAAGACGACATTCAGAGATCAGTGATATTTTGATTTATGGTGAGTTTTTGCCATTAAATTCACCAGAAAATGTGATTGCTTTTAAGCGTACTTATGAAGGTAACTCAGTCAATATTTACTGTAATTTTAGTGGTGAAGAAAAAGCACTTACCATTAAGGCTAAAAATATTTATTTGCATAACAGCCCAATAGTAGAAAACGCACAAGGCGACCTTATTCTTCAGCCTTATCAAGCAATTATTTTTGCTTAATTTTCTCTATTTAATTGAAACTAAAGCGCCTTTATAAGGCGCTTTAGTATTTGCGATTTTTATTTCATCTGCTTCAGCCAATCTGCAATAAATTCTGCAATAGTCTCGGGTGCGTTGATATCTAGTAGTGGAAAATCCACATTTAAATCGCAATCACTGGCGACGGCAATAACGTGCTCATCAAGTAAATCATTAAAATCACGCTCGTTGATATGGCGATAAAGTGCAATTTTAGGAATGGTTTCGCCTTTAAATCCTTCAACTAAGATTAAATCTAGCTTACTCGTATCAAAACGAGACGCGAGGTAATACAAATCTAATTCTGGTAGTTCTGGCGTCTCTGTCATTAATGCCCAACGTTGTTGGCTTGCGACTAATGTCTGGTCTGCTCCTGCTTTTCTAAGCTCATAGCTGTCTTTTCCGGGCTTATCCACATCCATATCATGATGAGTGTGTTTGATCATACCTACACGAATTTCTCTTTTGCGTAATTGTGGAATAAGCTGTTTTAGTAATGTCGTTTTACCGGTTCCACTCCACGCCGTGATCCCTAAAAGGGGTAAATCTACTTGTGCCATATTTTTCATTCCTATTTTTTTAATTTGTTGGCTTTTTCAATATCGTCAGGGGTATTTAAATTAATAAAAGCACTTGCTTGATCCGCAAATAAAACAGGGTGTGCATTTATCTGTTTCATAAACAACATTAACTTTCGATCACCTTGTGCTAAATAAGTTTCTAGCATCGGAATAATACGACGATTTAGCAGTGCTAAGGTAGGATGCTCTCTTTCACCATCATCAACATAAACGGCTAATGCATTGCCTCTTTGCTCATAGAGTTTTTCAACTAAATTAAGAGGAAAATAGGGAACATCGCAAGGTACAAAGGCAACCCAAGGTGTTGAAGCTTGCTTTAATAACGTGAGCATGCCAGCTAAAGGCCCTGAAAATCCTTCTATTTCATCTGTAATAACAGGATATTGGCTTTGGCGATACTGATCTAAATTTCGGTTAGCACTAATCAGTATGCTATCAACTTGTGGTGCTAATTTTTGGGCAATATGGCGGTATAAAGGCTGCCCATGTAGCATTTGAAGCCCTTTATCAGCCCCTCCCATTCGTGTTGCTTGACCACCTGCAAGTATACCACCTGTAATATTCTTCATTTTCATATTCAATATTTGTGAATAAATTGGCTAAATTTTCCGAACGATTTTTATCAAGGAAAGACGATATACTAATAAAAAATATCGACTTAATGAGATTTCATGTAAAGCGACAGCAATTTTTATCAAAAAAGCGTAATCTTTACGCATATTGACAGAGGTTTCCTTTTTCTATCGGATAATAATTGGTACTTTGTTGTTGTAATTAATAATAAGGATTTTTTGTATGAAATGTCACCGTCTTAATGAAGTTATGGAATTATTGCACCCAGTTTGGGAAGAAAATTCTGATTTAAACTTAATTCAATTATTGCAGAAACTGGCTGATGAAGCGGGTTTTAAAGGTCAATTATCTGATCTGACTGATGATATTTTGATTTACCATCTGAAAATGCGCGGTTCAGCACCGACAGATGTGATACCAGGACTGAAAAAAGATTACGAAGAAGATTTTAAAACCGCCATTTTACGTGCTCGTGGCGTGATTAAAGATTAAATTCAGGATAGAAAATGGAAATGTCTGCCTCATTTAATTTTCAGGGACTTTCACCTGATAACATTTGGGACGCGTTAGTTAAAATCGGTTTTTATCCTGAGTCAGGGTTAACGGAATTAAATAGCTACGAAAATCGTGTTTTTCAATTTATGGATGAACATCGACAACGTTATGTGGTGAAGTTTTATCGTCCTCAACGTTGGTCGTATGAACAAATAAAAGAAGAACATGAATTTGTTTTAGCATTAAAGGAGGCTGAGGTATCCGTTGCTGCCCCTTTAATGATTAATGGTGAGACAGTTCATCTTTCTGATAATGGCTTTTATTTTGCAATATTCCCCAGCATAGGGGGAAGAGCATATGAAACTGATAATTTATTTCAGCTAGAAGAAGTAGGACGCACATTAGGGCGCATTCATCAAATAGGCAGAAAAAAGAGTTATGAGTACCGACCGACAGTTTCTATTGCAGAATATCTGATAGCGCCAAAATTAGAATTTGAAAGTAGTGCATTAATTCCTAATAACCTCAAACATCAATTTATAGAGGTTATAGATAAACTTATTCATGATGTGCGTCCTAGAATAGAGGACTCTGCGTGGCAAATGTTACGGCTACATGGTGATTGCCATCCCGGTAATATATTGTGGCGTGATGAAGTTGTAATGGTTGATTTCGATGATTCCCGAATGGGACCTGCGGTACAAGACTTTTGGATGTTATTAAATGGCTCACGGCAAGAGCAGGTTATACAGTTAGATACGATCCTTGAGTCTTATTATGAATACCAAGATTTTGATTTACGTGAATTGTCATTAATTGAACCACTAAGAGCGATGAGAATGGTGCATTATCTCGCATGGGTATTAAAACGCTGGAATGACCCTGCTTTCCCTCGCGCTTTTATTTGGTTTCAAGAGCAAGATTTTTGGTTTAAACAATTAGCCTTATTCAAGGGACAAGTGGAGCAGTTAAATGAGCCTCCTTTACAACTTAGCCCAATGTATTAATTCTTAGGAGACGATGAGAAATGAAAAAGATTTGGCTGGCGTTAGCAAGTATGGTGTTAGCATTCAGTGTTTCTGCTGCTGATATTTCTGAAGGAAAACAGTATACCAACCTTTCTAAACCTGTTACATCAGCGCCTGATGTTGTTGAGTTTTTCTCTTTTTATTGCCCACATTGTTATCAATTTTCTGAAGTATATAAAGTTAACAGTACTGTTGAAAAGAATGTACCTGAAAATATTAATGTTGTCCGCTACCACGTTGATTTCTTAGGGCCTTTAGGTAAAGACTTAACACGCTCTTGGGCCGTAGCAATGGCATTAGGTGTTGAAGATCAAGTTTCTCCAGTTTTATTTAAAGGCATTCAAGAAACTCAATCTATTCGTTCTGTTGACGATATCCGTAATGCCTTTATTAAGGCTGGCGTAAAGGGCGAAGATTATGATGCTGCAATGAATAGCTTTGTGGTGAATTCTTTAGTTAGCCAACAACAAAATGCTGTCGCTGATTTCCAAATCAACGGTGTTCCAGCCATGATCATTGGTGGTAAATATAAAATGAAAAATGATGGTATCAGCGCAAAATCACCAGAAGAGTATGCAAAAACATATTCTGATATTGTGAATCAATTATTACTAAAAAAATAATATAGGCTTAATTTTTCCTATATTGATTAAGTAAAAGTATATAGATCCTTATATGAAAAATAGCACTCCAGAAATAGGGGTGCTATTTTTTTTACTTTCATATTTTTGTCATAATATAACTATCCACATTAATAAAAAATATTGAGGTTAATTTATAATATCTTAATGAATTCGCTAAGTGATTGATTTTTTAATTGTGTTAATAAATTCAAAAGAAAGCTAACTTATTAATATAGAGAGGGTTACAAAAGTACTCACAGAGTTATCCACAGGTTATTTCGATGTTGTCTAAAAAATAAATCCTTAATAAAAAAAGATGACACTAATATGAACGTTAATATTTATAATGAGTAAATAGCGCTACCTTAAATACTTTCTAAATTACGCAGTAAGTTTACTTTTTAGTCTTTGTTTTTAATTGAAATCAGATTTATGGATATGGCTTTTGATAAAAAAGTACTTTAATTAATATTAAGTTATCATTCATACTTATTCTTTCTGTTAAGTTCGGTTAATAATAAATAATTGAGTATTTAAGCTGAATTTCTGCATTTAAGAACAGGTAAAATTCGTCTATTGGGCTGTGATGTGGCATTCTAGTCATATCAACGAACCTCAGAACAATGATGAACAGATTATGGTCCAGATAGCAGAAAACCCCTTTATCCTTGTAGATGGCTCTTCATACCTTTACCGTGCCTATCATGCCTTTCCACCGCTAACCAATAGCCAAGGTGAGCCAACTGGTGCGATGTATGGTGTGTTGAACATGCTGCGTAGCCTGATAATACAGTATAAGCCAAGCCATGTTGCGGTTGTGTTTGACGCTAAAGGTAAAACATTCCGTGATGAGTTGTATGAGGAATATAAATCTAATCGTCCTCCAATGCCGGATGATCTACGTGAACAAATAGCGCCTTTACATGAGATGGTGCAAGCAATGGGTTTACCATTGCTATCTATTTCAGGTGTGGAAGCGGATGACGTTATTGGAACATTGGCACTAAAAGCGGCAGCTGATGGACGTGATGTCCTAATAAGCACCGGTGATAAAGATATGGCGCAATTAGTGACGCCAAAGATCACGCTGATTAACACCATGACCAACGTTATTTTAGGCCCTGATGAAGTTAAAGAGAAATATGGCGTTCCTCCTGAACTGATTATTGATTTCCTCGCATTAATGGGAGATTCATCAGATAACATCCCTGGTGTGCCGGGAGTGGGTGAAAAAACGGCACTAGGTCTTTTACAAGGGCTTGGTAGTTTAGATGATATCTATCAACAGCTTGATAATATCGCAACGTTGAGTTTCCGTGGTGCTAAAACGCTTGGCGCTAAAATGGCAGAGCATGAGAAAGTGGCAAAACTCTCTTATAAGCTGGCAACGATTAAAACGGATGTTGAACTCGATAAAACGTTTGATGATTTAGTGGTTAATGAGCCAAATTTAGATCAATTATTAGAGATGTTTACGCGTTATGAATTTAAACGCTGGATAAGTGATCTTCAAAATGGTGGCTGGTTAGCACAACGTAGTACACACAAAGTTGCTGTGCCTTATACCTCAGAAGCCGTTAAACCCAAAGAAGCACCTGCATCCGCTAATTTTCCTGTTATTACACAAGAGAATTATGAAGCTGTCTTAACGCATGAAAGCCTAGCCCGATGGGTTGAGCTTCTCAAAAAAGCGCCTGCATTTGCATTTGATACAGAAACGGACAGCTTAAATAATATTGATGCTCGTTTAGTGGGGTTGTCATTTGCTATTGAGCCGGGTAAAGCCGCTTATATTCCACTGCGTCATGAGTATTTAGATGCGCCAGACCAACTTCCTGTTAATGAAGTGCTAGCAGCATTAAAACCCATTTTAGAAGATAAAAATATTTTAAAAATTGGGCAAAATTTGAAGTTTGACCGTGGCATTATGGAAAATGAAGGTATCGAATTAAACGGTATTCATTTTGATACGATGTTGGAATCTTACGTATTAAATAGCGTGAGTAATCGGCATGATATGGATACTTTGGCTGAGAAACATTTAAACCATAAAACCACAACATTTGAAGAGATTGCGGGTAAAGGTAAAGGGCAACTGACTTTTAACCAAATTGAAGTTGAGCAAGCGACGTTATATGCTGCTGAAGATGCCGATATCACTTTATTACTCCATCAAGCGTTATACCCTCAAATAGAAGCCATTGAGCCTCTTAAGCATGTTTACCGCGATATCGAAATGCCATTAGTTCCTGTGCTTTCTCGAATGGAGCGCAAAGGGGTATTAATTGATGCTCAAGTGTTAGCTGTTCAATCTCAAGAAATTACACAACGTTTAGCTGAAATTGAAAAAGAGACGTTTGCGTTAGCTGGACAAGAATTTAATCTCTCTTCACCTAAACAGTTACAAGAAATTTTATTTGATAAATTGCAATTGCCAGTTATCAAGAAAACCCCGAAAGGGGCGCCATCTACCAATGAAGAAGTATTGGAAGAATTAGCGCATAGCCATGAATTACCTCGCTTAATTTTAGAGCATCGTGGCCTTGCGAAACTAAAATCTACTTATACTGATAAACTGCCATTGATGGTAAATAGCAAGACGAAGCGTGTACATACTTCATATCATCAAGCGGTGACGGCAACGGGGCGTTTATCTTCTCGTGATCCGAATCTTCAAAATATCCCAGTAAGAAATGAAGAAGGGCGTCGAATTCGCCAAGCATTTATTGCGCGTGAAGGTTTTAAAATTGTTGCTGCCGACTATTCACAAATTGAATTACGGATCATGGCACATTTATCACAAGATAAAGGTTTGTTAGATGCCTTTGCTCAAGGTAAAGATATTCACCGTGCAACTGCATCTGAAGTGTTTGGTATACCTTTAGAAGAAGTAACCTCTGAGCAACGTCGTAGTGCGAAAGCGATCAACTTTGGTCTTATTTATGGCATGAGCGCATTTGGCTTATCACAACAGATTGGTGTTGAGAGAAGAGAAGCTCAGCGTTATATGGATCTCTATTTTGAACGTTATCCGGGTGTCTTGGACTATATGGAGCGCACTCGTAAACAAGCTTCTGAACAAGGCTACGTTGAAACGTTAGACGGTCGCCGCCTCTATTTGCCAGAAATTAATTCAAAGAATGCAATTCGTCGTAAAGCTTCAGAGCGTGAGGCGATTAATGCTCCAATGCAGGGTACAGCTGCGGATATTATCAAAAAAGCAATGATTGCTGTGGATAATTGGATTTGCAATGAATGTCCTACTGATGTGCATATGATTATGCAAGTACACGATGAATTAGTGTTTGAAGTACGGGAGTCTTACCTAGAGAACGCAAATATCATGATCCATAAATTGATGGAAAGCAGTATGGAATTAGCGATCCCGTTGAAAGTTGAAGTGGGTGTTGGTAATAACTGGGATGAAGCACACTAGTTTTTAAATACCATTCTTAACTAGAAAAGGGCGCAGGATTGCGCTCTTTTTGTTTATGCTTTGGTATTTGGCGCAAGCTCTGACTCTTCAAATTCAAGAAAGTCTTCATGCAAACCTTGGATTAATCTATCCGTTGTTGCGCCTTTTTCATCGAGTTCCATCAAAGACCAACCTACCTTGTCATTTACGCCATAAAGATAGTTTTGATCAAGCATATCAATCATCCTGCCAATCATTGATTTACCATAGAAATGCAACAACCCTTTAAGTTCTTGATTATCAAATTGGGAAGCAAGTTTTTGATATATTTCGGTTGCTTCATCAGAGTAAATATCCATTTCACTAATATTTTCCTCAACATCACGATAGATATCGGTGAGTCCTTTTAGCACAAGGAATCGTGTGAGCTGCGGAATGTCTTCTTGTAATTCACTATTTACCCATGATTTTGGGTTTGTTGCACCGGCTGCTTTGAGTTGTTCATATAAATCCTTAAATCGACTATTTTCCATTTTTGCCTCAATTGATGTGCTGATGAGTTTTAAATCTATTGTATAAGGAATGGAGAGAAAAACAGTGGGATTTTATCTGCATTAGGGCAGAAAAAAGAAAAGCTCGGTTAATTACCGAGCTTTTTTATGTCAAAACTTATCAAAATGTGAAAAAAAGATAAGTGAATAATTAAGCAACTTGTGAGTCTATTAGTTTGCTCAATTTCTTCTGTTTCTTCTCAATACGTTGGCGTTTTAACGGAGATAAATGGTCAATAAAGAGTTTGCCATCAAGGTGGTCTAACTCATGCTGAATGCAGCCTGCAAACAAATCAGAGGCTTCAAGTTCAATTTCATCACCATTTCTATCCAGTGCCTTAACCTTTAAGAAGCGGTAACGCTCTGTTGGGGCAAAAGAATCTGGAATAGATAAACACCCATCCATCATATCCATCACTTCATCTTCAGTGCTTATAATTTCAGGATTGATAAGTGCAATCGGTTGATCTCGGTTTTCAGAAACATCAATTACAACAATGCGTTTAGATACATTAACCTGAGGTGCTGCTAAGCCAATACCTCGTTCTGCATACATGGTTTCAATCATGTCATCGATTAATGTGCGTATTTCGTCATCTACTTTTTCCACTGATACTGCGACTCTGCGCAGACGCTCATCTGGAAAACGCAGGAGCGTTAATACAGCCATGGATACCTCATTTTATCGCTAATTACATATTTACTACGGTCTCGCAATAAGCGTATCACAAAATCATTAAGGATAAACCGCACCTTTTGTGTGATTTGTTCTATTTTTAATCATATTCACGTAAGTGATTAAAGTCTCATAATTATGTAATTAAACTACATTTATTTATGTTTTGAATACATAAATACACAGCTGAATCGTGCCAACCTATGAAAAAAAATTACAAAAGGGCTTTTATTAACCAATAAAATAGAGTACATTATCTCTTGTAGGGTACAGAGGTAAGATGTTCTATCTTTCAGACCTTTTACTTCACGTAATCGGATTTAGCTGAATATTAGCTGCCCCAGTCGACTTTATTTCGACTGGGGCATTTTTTTATCTAAAATTCACTGAAGTGGTTTGTGCGAGAAGTGAAAGGGAAAAGTGATTTCCCCTTTATCAATAGAAGATCAGAACGCTATCGTTGAGAAACAAGAAGATAATTAAGCGTTGTTATCATTTGTAGGTTGTTCTTCTGAACCTGAAAACCATTCATTAAGTGTGTTACGTAGCTTATCAATGCCAATTTTTTTCAATGATGAAAAGTATTCTACGCGGATATCGCCTACTTTATTTGCCAGCTCTTCACGTACGCTCATTAACTGCTTTTTACGCGCACCTGATGCGAGTTTATCTGCTTTAGTTAGTAAAACGAGAGTTGGAAGCTCAGAGCCCACAGCCCAGTCAATCATTTGCATATCGAGATCTTTTAATGGATGACGAATATCCATTAAAATAACCACACCTTTTAAGCACTCTCTTTTTTGTAGGTATTCACCTAAAGAGCGTTGCCATTTACGCTTCATCTCTTCGGGAACTTGGGCATAGCCGTAGCCTGGTAAATCGACTAAGCGTAATCCTTCTTCAATTTGAAAAAGGTTGATTAATTGCGTACGACCTGGGGTTTTACTGGTTCTGGCTAATCCATTTTGTTGGGTTAACGCATTTAAAGCACTGGATTTACCTGCATTAGAGCGACCCGCAAAGGCAATTTCAATTCCTGTATCTGGTGGTAAATGACGGATATCAGGCGCACTGATGATGAAATGTGCTTTTTGGTAATTAAATTGGGCCATTATGGTATAAACCTCTCTGAAATAATGCGGCTTTTCATGCATACTCATTTCAATTTTGCATGAAAATGAATATCTAAAATATTTATTTGCTCTATTCTGGCGCAATTTAATGACTTATAACAGTGCTTAAAAATTAAAATTTACCCTGTTATAACGTAATTAGACTTATTGAGCGTAAATAAAGGTAAATGATTGGCACTATTTACCTCAGCGAATTAGAATCGCTGCATATTAAGTAAGTTGTAGACTATTAAAGTAAAGGATCCCTGCATGTTAAAACGTTTTCTTGTCACCTTCGTTACCGCTTGCACTTTAACAACAGCGACTTTTGCAATGGCAACGGGAGAAACCTTCGTTAAATTAGTCACCTCTGAAGGCAATATTGAAATATCACTGGATAATAAAAAAGCCCCTATTACAACGAAAAATTTTATTCAGTATGTCGAAGATGGGTACTATAACGGCACCACTTTTCATCGTGTTATTCCTGGCTTTATGGTTCAAGGCGGTGGTTTTACTGCTGATTTACAGCAAAAACAAACTAGAGCGCCAATTAAAAATGAAGCCGACAATGGATTACGCAATGTAAAAGGTTCTATTGCCATGGCGCGCACGTCAGATAAAGACAGCGCAACCAGCCAATTCTTTATTAATGTGGCTGACAATGCATTTTTAGATCACGGTCAACGTGATTTTGGCTATGCCGTATTTGGTAAAGTTGTGAAAGGAATGGATGTCGTTGATAAAATTTCACAAACTCCAACTCGTAATATTGGACCTTACCAAAATGTGCCAGTAAAAACGGTCACTATTTTATCTGCGGAAGTGGTAAAACAATAAACGCATTATTAGGATAGGATATTTACTTATTCTAATAAGATAAAATGCATATAAACCGGAATGAATGTTTTCATTCCGGGATTTTTGGTACGAAAAAATATTTTTTATCCTTCCTTTTTTCGTGTGATCTCCTGCAATAAGTATTCACTACGCTATTAATCACTCTATTCATCATCAATTACCGTCATTCTTGTTATTGCGCAATAAATCAGCAGGTTTTCTTGCTTACTATTCATATTTTACACCTGTGCTATGATAATCGGCTTTGTTGTACCCAAGTCGGTTAAACAACGAGCTATTTTGGCAAATCTACACTCGCTTTAAAATAGTAATAAAATAGATAATGATAAGAAAATCAGTCGGATAGGCTAATATGCTGTTACTTATTGATAATTACGACTCGTTTACCTACAACCTCTATCAGTATTTCTGTGAATTGGGTGCTGAGGTTGTTGTTAAGCGTAACGATGAGATCGGACTTAAAGAGATAGAAAAGATGATGCCAGCACATCTTGTTATCTCGCCAGGACCTTGCACTCCTGATGAAGCCGGGATCTCTCTTGAGGCTATACAGCGGTTTGCCGGTGAAATTCCTATTCTTGGCGTTTGTCTTGGACATCAAGCGATAGGACAAGCTTTTGGTGCATCAGTTATCAGAGCACGAGAAGTGATGCATGGTAAAAATTCATTAATACATCATAATCAACAAGGTGTTTTTAAGGGGCTTAATCGGCCTTTAAATGTGACGCGTTACCACTCTTTAGTGATTGATGCGACGACATTACCCGTACCTTTTGAAGTGACGGCATGGAGCCAACATGATGGAAATGTTGATGAAATTATGGGAATTCGCCATCGTACTCTGCCAATTGAAGGGGTTCAGTTTCACCCAGAAAGTATTTTAAGTGAACAAGGACATGAGCTATTAAATAATTTCCTTAAATATTAAATGGATAGCATCTAAATAGCGAAATAACGCCTTTTTATACAAAACCACATTTGATTTTTTATTCATATTTAGTGATTATATTTTCATATTGAATATGAATAACGATCAGGTGGGGTAATGACAAAGCAAAGCATCAACCGGGCAACTTACGATCAAGTAATGTTGCCAATTTATTCACCCGCAGAATTTATTCCTGTCAAAGGGATGGGTAGCCGTGTTTGGGATCAGCAGGGAAAATCGTATATTGATTTTGCTGGTGGTATTGCTGTTTTAGCACTGGGGCATGCTCATCCTGCGCTTAATCAAGCCTTGAAAGAACAAAGCGAACAACTTTGGCATGTTAGTAATATTTTTACTAATGAACCTGCATTGCGCTTAGCAAAAAAATTAATAGATAACACATTTGCAGAACGTGTCTTCTTTGCCAATTCAGGCGCAGAAGCGAATGAAGCAGCATTTAAATTGGCTCGTCATTATGCCATCACTCGCCATAGTCCTTATAAAACTAAAATTATTGCTTTTCACCATGCATTCCATGGCAGAACACTGTTTACAGTATCTGTTGGTGGACAACCTAAATATGCAGATGGTTTTGGCCCTAAGCCTGCAGATATCGTGCACGTTCCTTTTAATGACTTAGAGGCTGTTAAAGCAGTAATAGACGATCACACTTGTGCTGTTATTTTAGAGCCAGTTCAAGGGGAAGGTGGCGTAACTGCGGCAACACCTGAGTTTATGAGAGGGCTACGTGAATTGTGCGATAAGCATCAAGCTCTGCTTGTCCTTGATGAAGTACAAACAGGTATGGGGCGTACAGGCAAGCTTTTCGCCTATATGAACTATGATGTGACGCCAGACATTATTACAACCGCAAAAGCGCTAGGAAGTGGTTTTCCACTCAGTGCGATGTTAACAACACATGAGATAGCTTCTGCAATGGGTGTAGGAACGCATGGTACAACTTATGGTGGCAATCCATTAGCTTGTGCCGTGGGTAATGTTGCATTTGATTTAATTAATACACCTGAGGTACTTGAGGGAGTAGAAAAGCGCTATCAATGGATTGTCGATGAACTGGCGGCAATCAATCAAATGTACAATGTCTTTTCGCAAATACGTGGGCAAGGTTTATTGATTGGTGCGCAATTGGCACCACAATATGAAGGCAAAGCCAAAGAGTTACTCGGTCTTGCTGCCAAACATGGCTTAATGATGTTAAACGCAGGAGCCGATGTGATGCGTTTTACACCATCGCTAATTATTACCCAAGAAGAGTTACAAGAAGGAATGGTGGCATTAAAAGCGGCTATAGCGGAATTTGTAAAAGGGCAGTATTGACTAAAAACCCCATCAACGAGGATGGGGTTTACACACAAAATGTATATCAATAGCCCTTTTATGGGCTATTGTTTATTCGAGCGGGGAAACTTAGCGAGTTCCGTAAACGACGATAGTTTTACCGTGTGCGGAGATCAAGTTTTGATCTTCCAGCATTTTCAGAATACGGCCTACAGTTTCGCGTGAACAACCAACGATTTGACCAATTTCCTGACGTGTAATTTTAATTTGCATGCCATCAGGATGCGTCATTGCATCGGGTTGTTTTGCTAAGTTTAATAAGGTTTGTGCAATACGACCTGTTACATCAAGGAAAGCAAGGTTACCTACTTTTTCTGATGTCGTTTGTAATCTGTTCGCCATTTGAGCAGAAAGGCGCATCAGAATATCAGGGTTAACCTGAATTAATTGGCGGAATTTTTTATAGGAAATTTCTGCTACTTCACAGGCTGTTTTTGCTCTAACCCATGCACTACGTTCTTGATCTTCTTCAAATAATCCAAGTTCACCGATGAAATCCCCCTGATTTAGGTAGGAGAGGATCATTTCTTTTCCTTCTTCATCTTTAATAAGAACAGCCACGGAACCTTTAACAATATAATAAAGTGTTTCCGCTTTCTCACCTTGGTGGATCAGCGTGCTCTTGGATGGATATTTGTGAATATGGCAGTGTGACAAAAACCATTCAAGAGTCGGGTCTGTTTGCGGCTTGCCGAGAACCATTCGCGTTATCCTCTGTACGTTAAATGCAGCCTTTCAAAACGGATAGGTTCCCTTTTGAGACAGCGTGCTTAAAAATCCTATCTTTACCTATTAACTTCCTGAGAACACGGTAAGTTAATATGGAGTAGATTATAATAAATGAGAAAATAATGCATTGATCTTAACCACTATCATCAAGCAGATATTGTTTTTAACACAATTAGTGCATTAAGTCTCGTTTTACGCAGTCAGCATAATAAACCTATTTGCTAATTGCTAGTTGAATTATGAGAATGTACTCTTTTAGTTTCTGTCATCTTTAGGGGAAAATAAATGGAAGCGAGAGTTAAGTGGGTAGAAGATTTATCTTTTGTCGGTGAGTCTTCATCTGGCCATCAAATCATGATGGATGGAAATTCTGGTGATAAAGCACCAAGCCCAATGGAAATGGTCTTAATTGCTGCGGGTGGGTGTAGCGCTATTGATGTTGTCAGCATTTTACGTAAAGGTCGTCACCAAGTGACTGATTGCGAAGTAAAATTAACATCAGAACGACGCGAAGAAGCCCCTCGTTTGTTTACTGATATCAATTTACATTTTATTGTTTCAGGTAAAGAATTAACAGATAAAATCGTAGAACGAGCGGTTCAATTATCCGCAGAAAAATATTGTTCTGTTTCTTTAATGCTAGGAAAAGCAGCCAATATTACGCATTCATTTGAAATAAAAGATGCTGACTAATTTTGATATTTTAAAATAAAGTTTAATTTGAAAAATAATATCCCTTAATTAATGGGATATTATTTTTATAGAGATAAATTTTTTCTGGTTAACTTATCTTTTCGCCATTTAATAATTTTTTGACTAATGGTGCCATAATTAATTCCATCGCTAATCCTAATTTCCCACCCGGTACAACAATAGTATTTATTGTTGACATAAATGACCCATGCAACATCGCCAATAAATAGGGAAAATCAATATCGGTTAAGCCTCGAAAACGAATAACAATAAAGCTTTCATCGAGCGTGGGAATTGCTTTGGCAGAAAAAGGGTTTGAAGTATCAACCGTCGGAACGCGTTGGAAGTTAATGTGAGTGCGTGAGAATTGGGGAATAATATAGCTAATATAATCATCCATTGAGCGTACAACCGAATCTCTTACCGCCTCTTGTGAGTGTCCTCTTTCTGTGGTGTCTCGAATAAGCTTTTGTATCCACTCTAGGTTTACGATAGGAACAACACCGACCAATAAATCAACATGTTGTGCGACATTGTGCTCATTGGTGACAACGCCCCCGTGTAATCCTTCATAAAAGAGAACATCGGTATTATTCGGCAAAGGCTCCCAAGGTGTAAATGTACCTGGTAATTGGTTGTAGGGAGTGGCTTCATCATAAGAGTGTAGATACTTGCGAGACTGACCTTGCCCTGTATCACTATATTGACTTAAGGTTTTACTCAGTAAGCTAAAATCATTTGCTTCAGGGCCAAAATAACTGATATGTCTACCTTGTTCTCTGGCTTTTCTTATCGCCATATCCATTTCAGGGCGGGTATAGCGATGGAAACTATCTCCATCAATCAATGCAGAATTTGCATTGAGTTGTTGGAATATTTTACGAAAAGCTTGGCTTGTTGTGGTAGTTCCTGCGCCACTTGAGCCAGTCACTGCGATGATAGGATGCTTGATTGACATAGGTTATCCTTTTGCTAAATAAGGTTGGCCCTTATTTGATGGCGATACATCGCTTGCTTTGCATAACTAACCAGAGCGAAACTGCGATGCCGGCATAATATTGACGCTCTCATGAAGTTCTGACCAGACTAATACGGCTTCACCGGATTTAAGTTGTTTTTTTACGTCGGCGACTTTTTGTTCAAGCGTTTTCTCTTGGATACCATAATCAGTGCCTTCTCGTAAAACAAAACTTTCAATAAGATTATCAAGTGTCTCTGTGGAAAGCTCATTCCAAGGAATTATCATTTGGTTTTCTCCAAATAAGCGGATAACCAGTCAGGTATTCGGCTTTCAAGCCACATCACGGGCTTAGATAGTTTTCCACTCACAAAGCCAACATGCCCACCAAACTCAGTGAGTTGATATTCAATGTTATTGGGTAAGGTTGTGATATCAGGAATAACATCCGCAGACATAAAAGGATCATCTTTAGCGTGAATAATCAGTGTTGTTTTCTTTATTTTATTTAATAAAGGCAATGCACTGCATTGGCGATAATAATCTAACGCATCTTTAAATCCATGGATTTTAGAGGTAATTAAATCGTCAAATTGACGTAGTTTTTTAATGGATTTTATCGTCAACAAACTAATTGGTAATGATTCAGGATAGCGAACCAGCTTCCGTGTCGCGTTATTTTTCAGCTCTTTTAATAGATACCATTGATAAAAACGAGAAAAGCCATGTTCAATTTTTGTTGAGCATGGTTCTAGCATTAATGGCGCAGAGACAATAACGGCGGCATCTACAACCGCATTTTCACCGCTTTCTGCAAGATAATAGGCAAGCATATTTCCACCAAGAGAATAGCCAACGGCGGCTGTTGGTTGCTCACCAAATTCCTTTTTCAACCAATTTAAGAAGTAGCGAGCATCTTCCGTTTCACCTGAGTGATAAATACGGTTTTGTCTATTCGGTTCACCACTACATCCTCTAAAGTGCATTACAACGCTTAGCCAGCCCCTCTCTTTTGCTGCAGCTAACATGCCGTGAGCATAAGGGCTACTAAATCCACCTTCTAAGCCATGAAAAATGACTAAGCGTGGCTTATTGAGTGCCGTTGTCGGATCTTCACTCCAGGCTAAATCGACAAAATCGTTGTCTGGTAGATTGAGTCGTTGCCAATATGGTGTAAGTTGTGGCGTCCTACGTACAATTCTTGGTAAGAGCGTTTGTAAATGTGGATTTTTAGCCCAACGCATTGGATTAAAGTATTGAGACATATTTTCCGTCTATCAAAATGAATTAACACTTGTTTGCTAAATAACATACTGCTATTTTCGGTGAAAATAAAACATCTGTCACATCTTTGAGCACTTATAATGACAATTAGTCTGATTTCATCGTTAGCTATTTTCCTGTTTATTGCAGCTATCACGCCTGGACCCAACAACTTATTACTTACTTCATCAGGCGCTAATGTCGGTTTTAAAAGCTCATTAAAGCTGATGGCTGGTATTATGCTGGGTATGCAATGCGTTTTATTGAGTTCTGCATTTGGTGTTGCTGCATTATTGATAATTTATCCTGCACTGCATATCGGATTGAAAATAGTTGGGAGTGCATATCTGCTTTGGCTTGCTTGGAAAACAGCAACATCATCTTATCAGCGTTTAGATATTCCAGCAAAAACACCCCAAACAGTAAGCTGGTTTCAGGGGGGATTATTACAATTTCTAAATCCAAAAGCGTGGATGATGGGATTAGGTGCAGTAGGAAGCTTTAGTTTATCAGGTGATGCTTATTTTAGCTCTGTTATTGCTATTAGTATTGTTATGATCATTGTTAATTTCGTTGCTGGTGTTGTTTGGATATTAGGCGGAACATTAATTAGTCTGTTTTTACAAAGCAGGCGATCTTGGTTTGTTTTTAATATTTCAATGGGATTATTAACGGCACTCTGCGTACCTTTGATTTGGATAGAGTGAATTAAAAATAGTTATAAATCAATAGATAACTTAACTTTCTTGATTTTAGTGATGTTTTTTTAAGTTTGGTTGAAATGATATTTCTTAATCTGTATCAAAAAAAGAGTATTAATCTATCAAAAGAGAGATCTATGATCGCCTGTTATCATTGGTATTTATGTTAAAGTACTCTTTTATATAAGGAGGGAATAAAAATTTATTGTCTCCTATTAACGTAACTATTTAACTTGTTCGCTTACCTCTATTTATACTTTAAGATGAAAAATAATTATAATAGATAGGAATTATTTATTCCTTTTTACTGATTGTAATTAAAGAAGTTTTTATCATGCATATGTTTTTAAACTGTTTTTATTGTGTTATTAACTTAATAGAAATGTTTAAAAACGCAATATCTTTGAATATATATAAGTTGAATCAATATTCTCTTATTGACCAAAAAGAATAAATTATTATTAAAGATTGGAAAAAAAGAAATTAAGTATTATAGAATATAGTGAATAATGAACAAAAGCGGATAGAAAAGATAATTATAAAACAATTATAAAAGTAAGTATTTTAATAAAAATATTACTGTTTTTATAATTCATTATGGTTCATTTTTTGTTTTTAATTGATTTTATTCTGAAAAACTAAATAACTTTAGGTATTAAACTCTTTATCAAGAATGATCCCATATATAACAATACAGTACTCGAAGTGGATAATGTTATTATGCCAACATTAACGAAGATTGCGTGGATCAAGCCTGGTATGGCGACAAATCAACGTAAAATAGCGGATTATATTTTAGAGAACCCAGAAAAAACGGTCACTCTTTCATCACAGCAACTTGCTGAAACAATGGGTGTGAGTCAATCAGCTATTGTTAAATTTAGCCAAAAAATTGGATTCAAAGGCTTTCCTTCTTTGAAACTTGCAATTAGTGAAGATCTTGGGCGAAAAAATGCAAATACTGGACAGGATCCTAATATATTACATAATCAGATTGGCTCTGAAGATAGCTTAGTTGTAATAGCTCAAAAACTTGCTCAAGAAAAGAATAATTCTATCAGTGATACCACTCGCCAAATTAATTACCTTCATTTTGAAAAGGTGATCCAGCTTATTGATGAGGCTCAGCGAGTTCAGATTATTGGTATTGGTGGTTCAGGGTTAGTTGCAAGAGACTTAAGTTATAAACTACAGAAAATAGGAATAACAACTCTGATTGAAACAGATCATCATGTTCAGATATCTGTTGCTCAAATGTTAAGTTCAAAGGATTTACAGATAGTTATTTCTTATAGTGGCAAAAGGAAAGATATGTTAGTTGCGGCCTCTGTGGCTAAAAAACAGGGAGCAAAAATCATTGCTATTACAGGAGAAAAACACTCTCCATTAGGAAGAATTTCTGATTATATATTAGAAACAATTGCGGATGAAGGTGAGTGGCGAAGCGCTTCAATCTCTTCACGTACAGCACAAAACACGATAACTGACCTTATTTTTATGGCGTTATTAAAGAAACGTGATGAGTGTGCGAAGACATTAGTGCTAAGTTCACAGGCATTAATTAATAGCCTGGATAATTAAAAATTTTGAACTGATTCAAAAAACTAATATTTAAATGTAGGTATTTACACTTATTACTAAAGTTATTCTCCTAACGGCCGAAACGATAGTTATTTAGGCAGTCTTTTTTTGTTGAGATGTTTTAATTTCAATGTCGAGGAGAGTAACTAATGCGTAACAATCAACCGGTGACACAGCGAGAATACCCGGTATCTGAAAACGCAACACTGATGTCGACGACAGATCTTGATGGCAATATTATTTATGCCAATGAGGACTTTGTCGAAGCCAGTGGGTTTTCAGTGGAAGAACTTGTGGGACAACCCCACAATATTGTCCGACATCCAGATATACCTTCAGAAGTCTTTAAGGATATGTGGAAAACGTTAAAGCAAGGAGAAATTTGGACCGGGATAGTGAAGAATCGGCGTAAAAATGGGGATTACTATTGGGTAAGAGCGAATATCACCCCGATTATACGTCAGGGGAAAATTCAAAGTTTTATGTCGGTAAGGACTGCTGCAAAAAAAGAGGAAATAGCACAAGCCTCAGCACTTTATGCCGCATTTAATCAAGGTAAATATCCTTCACACACGTTTTTAAAAGGCGCTTTTGTTTATAAAGGATGGCAACGTTGGCGCTCATGGAATCAAACAATTTCATTAAAAAAACGACTCCGTCTTTTTATCCTCTTGCCCTTACCTTTTATGTTGTTAAGTGCATGGTTTGCTGGTTTATCGGGTTATGCTCTTTTTGTGCATATTGCGATTTTGCTGGTATTACTGATGGCAAATGAACGTATTCTGTATTTTCAGATTGTTAAGCCAATTAGATTACTTAATGAGCAAGCGAATCGAGTTGCAACTGGCGATGAACATAACGTTACATATATAAATCGCATTGATGAAGTGGGCATGACACAGCGTTCAGTTAATCAATTAGGACGAATGTTCCGTTGGTTGGTTAGTGATGTGAGTCATCAAATTCATCAAGTCGATATCTCTTGTGATCAATTAGCCGCAGGTAATCGTGATCTATATGTGAGAACAGAGCAAACTGCCAGCAATGTCGAAGCAACCGCTTCAACGATGAATGAATTAACAACTGCGGTAAGCAGTAATAGTGAAACGGCAGGGCAGGCAAACAATCTTTCTAATATCACTTGTGAGGCAGCGATAAAAGGAGGTAGTGCAATGGATAATATCGTTACTACAATGAATGATATTGCGAAAAGCTCTGATCGTATTAGTAATATCATTGGTGTTATTGATAGTATTGCCTTCCAAACAAATATCCTTGCACTTAATGCATCCGTAGAAGCGGCAAGAGCGGGCGAGCAAGGTCGAGGTTTCTCAGTAGTTGCTACCGAAGTCAGGGAATTGGCACAGCGCAGTGCAGAAGCAGCAAAAGAGATCAAAGCATTGATCAATGCTTCAAGTAGCAATATCAAAGTCGGTTCAAAGCAAGTCAATGAAACAGTCGGAACAATGGAAGATATTGTGGTGCATGTTAAAAATGTGACCGATTTAATTGGTGAAATCAGTCTTGCATCATCAGAGCAAAGTGCAGGTTTAAAAGAGCTTGGTCGCGCTGTTGAAAAATTGGAATCGATTACGCATGAAAATGCGAATTATGTTTCGAAAGCCTCAATGATTTCAGGTGAAATGAAAGTACAAACTAACTACTTAGTTAGTGCAATCAATGTATTTCATTAATTTGTCATTATTTAACAAGTAAAAGAAAAAGACACCTACTAAAAATAGGTGTCTTTGTGTTTTTCTAAATCACGTTTTTATCATGATCAAATCAATGGTTTAAAAGCTTGTCCAATCATCATCCTCACCGTCATTTACAGTTGCTGTTCCTTTTGCCGATTTTCTCTCTTTCACTTCATCTTTGACTGTATTTTTTATCTTCTCATTTTTTGTATGTAGTGATGTTTCAGATGAGAACTGTTTTTCTATTACTTTGTGTTGTGCCTTTTTATTGAACTGTTCACTTTCAGCCGTTTTAAACTGTTCAACGATTTGTTCAAGATTACCTGCTTCTTCAGTCAATAGGCTGGCAACAGCGGAAGATTGTTCAACCATAGCCGCATTTTGCTGTGTTGCTTTATCCATTTCAGTGACTGCAAGAGAGACTTGAGTAATGCCTCGAGTTTGCTCTTCTGATGCAGATAAAATTTCAGTCATTGAATCTTCAACATGTTTTACGGATGTCAGTATTTCGCCCATAGAAATGCTAACTTGTTCAACAAGATCATTACCATGGCGAACACGGCTAATAGAGGCATCAATTAACTCTTTAATTTCCTTTGCAGCTTCGGCACTGCGCTGTGCCAATTCCCTGACTTCGGTAGCAACTACTGAGAAACCTCGACCTTGCTCGCCCGCTCTGGCGGCTTCAACCGCAGCATTTAATGATAAAATATTGGTTTGAAAAGCGATGCTATTGATAACAGCAGTGATTTCACCAATTTTTTGTGAGCTATCAGCAATGTCAGTCATCGTTTTCACCATTCTATTGGTGACATCGCCTCCTTTGCTGGCAATATTGGAAGTCTGACTGATAAGGTGTGAAACTTCACGTGCACTTTCTGTATTATTTCTCACTGTTGCTGTGAGTTGTTCCATACTTGATGCCGTTTCCTCTAATGCACTTGCTTGCTCTTCGGTACGACAAGAAAGATCGGTATTTCCTGCGGATAACTCTTGAACACCAGTATAAATATGATGACTTGTTCCTCGGATCGCATTCACAATTAATGACAGTTCGGTACGCATATATTGAATACCTGTAATTAATTGGTCGATTTCATTATTTCCTTTTGCTGTGACATCTTTATTTTCTAATAAATTTCCTTGTGAAATTTCCGACATATAATCGACAATTTGATTGATACGTAAAACAATATTTCGGCGTATCCACAATACAACAAGGACAGTAAAAAGAATAAAAACAAACATAAAGACAAAAGCTAAGACCAAGGTACGTTCATAATTACCTTGAGCTGCTTCTATTGCGTGAGTAACAACGTTATCACTGAGGTAATCTGTTGCTTCATAAAGGGATTGAGTGAAACGTTCATTGGTATTATGTGCATAAAGAGATTGAAAACCGTAGTAATCGCGGATCTCTAAACATGATGCAAGTTGGTCAAGATCGTAAAGCACACGATTAAAGAGCTTTTTCATACTCTCTATTTTTTCGGGATCAAAATCTGCGTCTTCAGTCGCAGTGAAGTATGCGGTAATAATACGTATAACTTCTTGTTTTCTTTTGGGATAAGAGGAAAGGAAATCAGAGATTTTATTTTCTGCAATATCGGGTGTGAGATGAGCTTCAAACATAACATTTAGCATATCTTCACGTAATTTATTCAACTCAGCATAACCATAATCCATCGTTTTTATCTGTTCAAAACCATTCGCTAATTGTGAGATCCGCTTATTTGTTAAACTCGCGTCACGGATACTCATTGCACCAGAAAAAAGTTGAATGGCGCAAAACAGTATTAAGATAAACATTAAGCCATTAGATATTTTTATTCGTTTCAGCATAGCCTTACCTATTTAATTGGTTTGTAGGACACACAGCAAGGAGCGATAACTATTTATCAATTAAACTTATTCGGCTCAATATTTAAAAACTTTACCTTTTCTACTCTGTTTGATAGTAAAGACGACTTATATTTCTTTTTTTAGCTTTAATTGTCAGCTAATGGCTAAAATTCTCTAATGATTAATAGAATAATCTATAAGTATATTATCTTACTTATTTTTTGTGTTAATTGTTTAAATATAAATATTAATAATGTTTTGTTGAATATTAAAACGATAATAAGCAGTATTTTATTTTTATTTATCTTTTTATCTTATGTTAAGTAAAATAAAATTATCGATTTCACAAATACTCTTAATATTTCTTAAAAAACTCTTTTATTTCGTATGAAAAACGATCTGTTTTTTTGTGTTTATGTGCGGTGAGATCAGAAATACTCCCAGAAAAATTACTGGGAGTATGGTAGGGAGAGGTTTTGTTATATGTTCTGGATTATTTTCTACACTGCTCTCTTTCACGATGTTGTGTGAGAGAGATAATTAAAAACTTTCCCAATTATCGTCTATTTCATGATTATTGGTTTTAATTGTTGGTGTTTTAAGTGTTTCAGTGTCTTGTGATTTAGCTGAGAATGCTGGCAATTTGGCTTTAGCTGGTGCAACTTTTTCATGCTCAACTTTAAATGTATTCACAATCATATCCAACATACTTGCTTGTTCACTTAATGTGGCAGAAGCAGCCGTTGATTGTTCAACCATCGCCGCATTTTGCTGAGTTGCTTTGTCCATCTCATTAACAGCAAGGCTGATTTGTGCAATACCACGCGTTTGCTCTTCTGATGCAGACAAAATTTCTTTCATCGAACCCGAGACATGATTAACAGATGTAACAATCTCACCCATTAATAAGCTAACTTGTTCGACAAGATCATTACCTTGTCTAACACGTAATATTGTCGATTCAATAAGCTCTTTGATCTCTTTCGCCGCTTCTGCACTGCGCTGTGCTAAGTTGCGAACTTCACTGGCAACAACAGAGAAACCACGACCTTGTTCGCCTGCTCTTGCCGCTTCAACAGCAGCGTTAAGGGCTAAGATATTGGTTTGGAAAGCAATATCATCAATAACTGCAGTAATTTCACCAATTTTTTGTGAGCGATCGGCAATGTCAGTCATTGTCATGACCATCTTATTACTATGCTCACCACCTTGAACGGCAATGTCGGCAGTGCTCATAACGAGCTCTGTTACTTCACGAGCGCTTTCCGTGTTATTACGAATAGTTGCGGTCATTTGTTCCATGCTGGATGCCGTTTCTTCTAATGCGCTGGCTTGCTCTTCAGTTCGGCTCGATAAGTCATTATTACCCGCAGCAATCTCTTGTACACCAGTGTAAATAGTTGCACTAGTATTTCGAATAGAGCTTACCATCTCTTTTAATTGAGCACGCATTTGCTGTAAGCCAAGCATGAGCTGATCGATTTCAGTCTTACCTGAAATATCGCTATCAATGCGGCTGACTAAATCACCTTTAGCAATCGTTTCTTGATAGGTGATCATTTGGTTAATGCGCACAATAATGTATTTGCGGATCCAAATAAGAACTAAGGTGGTAAAGATGAGGAAGATACCCATAAAGAGAGATGCTATCCACAACATGCTGTGGTAATTATCTTCTGCTTCAATCACTGAAGGGTTAACAACTTCATCGGTAATAAAGTCTGTGGCTTCATACAATGAATTCGTGAAATTAGTGTTTGCTGGGCTTTTTAAAATTAAACGAACCGCGTTAGTATTACGTTCGCTTAAATACTGCGCCAGTAAATCAAGATCAGCTCGGCTCTTTTGATAGAGCTGTTTGATCTGCGCCATGCGTTGCTGATCGAAACCTGTTTGCGCGGATAGCTCAACATACTCATTCATCAATGCATCAACTTGCGCTTTACGCGCAGGCATAGTTTGCATAAATGTGGTGATGTTTGCATCCTCGGCTTGAGGATTTGAAATATAACTAAATGCTTGTGCAATAATATCAGTACGTAATGTATTCAACTCCGCATAGGTATTATCCATGGTGCGTAGTTGATCGAAACTGTATGAAATTCTTTTAAGAGTATTTTGAGTTTGGTAGGCATCGTGAATACTTTGTACTCCAGAAATGATCTGAATAATACAAAACAGAGTCAGGACACACATTAAACCTTGAGAGATTTTAATTCGTTTTAACATAACCCTACCTATTAGCTTTGTCTTTTCGTTGGTAAGTGGGAGGTCCACTTAGCAGAATGATTAATTCGGCTGGAATGTTAAAAACTTTAGCGTGAAAGAATTTATTTCCCTTACTTAATATAAATAGGTAGAAAATAAACATTATATTGTTATTTTTATTGGGTTATTGCTAGATAGAGTGAGATTATGTTTTGTGTAAATCGTGCTATTGTAAAATGATATAAATACCATAAGTGAAATGAATTGTATAAATTTTAAGAATGAATTAAAGGGCAAAAATAAAGGAACTATTTCACTTAAAATAGTTCCTTTTTTAATGAATTACGTTGTATTACTGAGCTTCAAATGTGTTTGTCATTTCTTCCAGTGTTTCTTGTAATTCCATCCACTCCATTTCAACTTCTTCTAGTGCGGATTTCGCAATACCTTGTCGGCTTAAGCAATCAGATAGCTCATTTTTACGGCTAGTATCATAAATACCACTATCAGAAAGAGCGGTTTCGATATCATTAAGCTCTTGGCTTAATTTATCCATTTTGCTTTCTAATGTTGTGAGTTTCTTGCGTAAAGGCTGGGTTTGTTGTCTAAACTCAGCTTCTTTGCGTTTTTGCTCTTTTTTATCTTGGGCACTTAAATTGGCGGTTGTCGTGGTATTGTTGTTATCTTGTTGGCTTTTATTTGCCTGAGTCTCTTGACGATTTTGATCAACTAACCATTGTTGGTAGTCATCAAGATCGCCATCAAATGGTTCAACTTGGCCATCGTGTACAAGATAGAGATCATCAGTGGTAGAGCGTAATAAATGCCTATCATGCGATACAACAACAATTGCCCCTTCAAAGCTAATTAAAGCTTGGGTCAGTGCTTGGCGCATATCTAAATCAAGGTGGTTTGTTGGTTCATCCATTAATAGCAAATTAGGACGTTGCCAAACTAAAAGTGATAGGACTAAACGTGCCTTTTCACCGCCAGAAAATTGACCACAAGCATCCGTGACTTTATCGCCATGGAAACCGAACCCCCCCAAGTAATCACGTAATTTTTGTTCAGTTTCTTTGGGTGCTAAGCGGGTTAAATGCTGTAATGCCGATTCATCAGAGCGCAAAAACTCTAATTGATGTTGGGCAAAATAACCAAGTTTAATACCTTTAGAAAGCGCCAATTTTCCCTGTAACGGTTGAATTTCGCCTGCAAGTAATTTAATCAGTGTTGATTTACCTGCACCATTTCGTCCTAATAATCCAATACGTGAGCCGGGAACTAAATTGAGTTTGATATCATTAAGAATAACTTTTTCACCGTAACCCGCGCTGACTTTCTCCATTGATAAAAGAGGATTAGGTAAGCTTTCAGGTTGGCGGAAACTAAATTGGAATGGGTTATCTGAATGAGCAGGAGCGACGCGTTCCATTCGTTCAAGCATTTTTACACGGCTTTGAGCTTGTTTTGCTTTTGTCGCTTTCGCTTTAAATCTATCTATAAAACTCTGTAAGTGTGCAATTTTGGCTTGTTGATTTTCAAACAAAGCTTGTTGTTGTGCGAGTTTGGTTGCACGTTGCATTTCAAACGAAGAGTAGTTACCCGAATATTCAAATATTTTTTCTTGCTCAATATGCAAGATTTTATCCACGATAGGATCAAGAAAATCACGGTCATGGGAAATTAAAATAAGTGTGCCTGTGTAGCTTTTTAGCCATTTTTCTAGCCAAATAACAGCATCTAAATCTAAGTGGTTAGTGGGTTCATCGAGTAGCAGTAAGTCTGATCGACAAATCAGCGCTTGTGCTAAGTTTAAACGCATTCTCCAACCACCTGAAAATGATTTTACAGGTTCATTAAGCTGTTGTTGGCTAAAACCTAAACCATTCAGTAAGGTCGCTGCTCGAGATTGTATTGTCCATGCATTAATGGCATCTAATTGTCCGTGTATCAGTGCAATAGCGTGGCCATCGTTTATCTCGTTAGCTTTTTGTAATCGTTGTTCTAACTGGCGGTATTCTCTATCACCATCAATAACATAATCAATAGCAGGTACGTCAAGTGCCGGTGTTTCTTGGTTAACCCATGCCATTGACCATGTACTAGGATAGGTGACATTGCCTGCTTCAGCTTGAAGTTCTCCTTTCAATAAAGAAAGTAATGTGGTTTTGCCACAGCCATTTTTACCGACTAGACCAATTTTTTGCCCTGGATTAATGGTTGCACTGGCATTGTCCAGCAACACTCTGACACCACGGCGAATTTGCAAAGAAGAAAAAACAATCATAAATATCGTCTATTAAGAGTATGTAAATTAATATATAGAGTAAGTTGTTCGTAACAGTTGGTCACAATGCGTGCATGGTAACGGAAAAAACAGTTTCTGACACGTTTTGTAAGGAGGAATGATGTCAAACGCATCAAATGTATTGCTGGTGTATGTTCATCCTGAGCCGCGCCAATCAATCGCTAATAAAGCGTTATTAAAAGCGGTGAGGGATTTAGAGAATATAACTATCCATGATTTATACGCTACTTATCCTGATTTTTTTATTGATATACACCATGAACAATCCTTGTTGTGTAAACACCAAGTGATTGTTTTTCAATTTCCATTGCAAACATATAGTTGCCCTGCATTATTAAAAGAGTGGCAAGATAGAGTGTTAACTCGTCCATTTGCTAACAAAGCAGGTAGAGCGCAATTAAAGGGTAAGTCATTTCGTTGTGTTATTACAACGGGAGAGCCTGAGCAGGCTTATCAACATGATGGTAAGAATCACTACACACTCACAGAATTATTACGTCCCTTTGAATTAATGGCAGAAATGTGTGGTATGCGCTGGTTATCACCAATGATTGTGTATTCAGCAAGACAACAATCTAAAACAACACTGACTCATATTGGTGAAGCTTATCGCCATTGGTTAAGTGCGCCACTTGAAGGGGAGCAAGCTTAATGGAAGATAATTGGATGATTAAAGCTGTGCTCTTTTTTCTGTGTGCTGCCGTAGTTATGGTGCCTATTGCACAACGTCTTAAAATTGGTGCAGTACTCGGTTATTTAATTGCTGGTATTGCCATTGGACCTTGGGGATTAGGGCTGTTTAAAGATGTCGATAACATCTTACATTTTGCTGAATTAGGTGTGGTCTTTTTAATGTTCCTTATTGGTTTGGAATTAAATCCAGCCAAGTTATGGGAATTGAGACGAGCCATTTTTGGTGTTGGTTCAATGCAGGTGGTATTAACCGCCTCTATTTTTTCAGGACTCATTCTCGTTTTTACTTCTTTCTCATGGCAGGCAGCCGTTATTGGTGGATTAGGTATTGCGATGTCTTCAACTGCGATGGCATTGCAACTGATGAACGAGAAAGGAATGAATCATAATGAAGGTGGGCAATTAGGTTTTGCTGTTTTACTTTTCCAAGATATGGCGGTTATTCCTATCCTTGCTGTTATTCCTTTGTTAGCCGGAGAAACGGCAAGCAGTGATTGGTATCGTATTGGCGTGAAAGTTGCTGCTTTTGCTGGGCTGCTGATTTGTGGTCGTTATTTATTACGTCCACTCTTACGCTTAGTTGTGAAATCTGGAGTAAGGGAAGTTTTTACAGCGGCTGCGCTACTTGTTGTCTTAGGTGCTGCTATTTTTATGGAAACCCTAGGTTTTTCAATGGCGATGGGAACCTTTATTGCGGGAGTATTGTTGGCAGATTCAGAATATCGACATGAATTAGAGATCTCCATTGAACCTTTTAAAGGTCTACTTTTAGGACTCTTTTTTATCTCTGTTGGTATGTCTTTAGATATCGGCATTTTATGGCGTTATCTTCCACAAGTATTATTGGGCGTCTTAGTTCTGGTTATTGTGAAGGCATTGATACTTTATAGTATTGCTTGGTTAGCCAGATTACGCTTTTCCACGCGTTTACAATTCTCAGCTGTATTAAGCCAAGGCGGGGAATTTGCGTTTGTTGTTTTCTCGACATCTATGGCAATGGGCGTATTAGATAGTCAGCAAATGGCGTTATTGTTGGTTGTTGTCACACTTTCTATGATGACAACGCCTCTTGTGATGCAAATGACAGACGCTGTGTTTGCTCGTCGTTATAATGAAGCTAAAACGGACGAACAGCCCTTTGTTGAAAATAACCACCCAGAGGTCATTCTTGTCGGGTTTGGTCGAATGGGACAGGTTGTAGGGCGTTTGCTAATGGCGAACAAAATTAACGTCACGGTATTAGAGCATGATGTTGGAAGCATAAGCACCATGCGTAAATATGGCTATAAAGTTTATTACGGTGATGCAACCGATCTCAATCTATTGCGCGCTGCCGGTGCTGAGCATGCTAAAACTATTGTTATCACCTGCAATGAACCTGAAGCTACGATGGAAATCGTTCATCTTTGCCAACATCATTTTCCTAACTTGCATATTATTGCAAGGGCAAGAGGGCGTGTTGAAGCTCATGAATTGCTCAAAGCAGGTGTGACAGATTTTAGCCGAGAAACATTTTCTAGCGCCTTAGAATTAGGACGTAAAACGTTAATTGAATTAGGCATGCATCCCCATCAAGCTTATCGGGCACAACAGCATTTTCGTCGTTTGGATATTAACTTATTGAGAAAGCTGGTGGATGAATCTCCTGAAGAAGTTTCTAACGTTTCACGAGTAAAAGAAGCGAGACGAGAACTTGAGGAGCTCTTTAGTGAAGAAATTCGTCAAGAGCACCATCAACCTGATATTTGGGATGAATCTTTAACAGAAGACATTCCTCAAATACATAAAGAAAAAAAATCTATTGATAAATAGGAGAATTGACCCCATGTCTGCAACCCGTAAACGCTTTATCGCAGGAGCCGTGTGTCCACACTGTCAAGCTCAAGATACACTTAAAATGTGGCGTGAAGATAAAGTGGATATTGTGGAATGTGCAAAATGTGGCCATCAGCAACGGCAAACAGAGGGTGAAGTTAACTCACTTGTTCGTGAAAATGAACAAGTCATTGGGATCTTTACACCACAATAATTGTAGGTTTTTTGATATAACCCGATACAGAAGATTTATTTTTCGTTACAATCGGGAAAATTTTGCCCACGGGTATGTAGGAGATGTCATGAAAGTAGCAAACGACTTGGTAGTTAGTCTGGCTTATCAAGTAAGATCAGAAGACGGTGTTTTAGTTGATGAGTCCACGGTGAGCGCACCGTTAGACTATCTGCATGGCCGTGGTTCTTTAATCAGTGGTTTAGAAAATGCATTAACAGGCCGCGAAGTCGGTGAAAAATTCGACGTAGAAGTTGCTTCTGATGATGCATATGGTCAATACGACGAAAACTTAGTTCAACGCGTACCGAAAGATGTTTTTGTGGGCGTTGATGAGTTAGAAGTTGGTATGCGTTTTCTTGCTGATACCGATCAAGGTCCAGTACCAGTAGAAATCACAGGTATTGAAGGTGACGAAGTTATCGTTGATGGTAACCACATGTTAGCAGGTCAAAACCTGAAGTTTCATGTTGAAATCGTTGCAATTCGTGAAGCGACTGAAGAAGAATTAGCTCACGGCCACGTACACGGTGAAGAAGAAGAGCACGAATGTTGTGGTGGCCACGGTCACGGTGAAGAAGGCGGATGCTGTGGCGGTGGTCACGGTCACGGTCATGGTCATTCACACGGTGAAGAAGGTGGATGCTGCGGTGGTGGCGGTCATGGTCATGGTGGCCACGGTCACGGCAATGGCGGTTGTGGTTGCCAGCACTAATCTTTCTTTGAAAAGATCAAAAGGAGCGTTTAAGCGCTCCTTTTTTGTTTTCAGTTTTGATATTAACAGCGAACGACGGCTTAATAGTGAGGTGGAGGCGTTTCATCCTCAGGTCTAGCTAGTATTGATGTTTGAGAATTTTTTAGGCGCTCAGAAACAATTTTTAAGGCTTCTTTAAAACGACTGATTTCAATTTGCTGCTGTGTGACCACCTGATTTAATTCTTCAATAGTCGCGTCTTGGAAAGCAACTTTGCTTTCTAATTGAATGAGCAATCGCTCTACTTCCTTAATATCCATTGTGTTTTTCCTCCTTTAAAATGTCCTATTACGACGAATATGATTAACAAACTCGCGAAATTTAATCTTATTTACTGATATATACACAGGAAGACATAAATCTGGTTTGAGATAAAAGACTATTTTGCTAATGTGATAGCACTCTGTGCTGACAAAAATCCTAACATTAACTGTTAAGGGTGTCGGCAAATTTTTTAAATTCATATAAAATTGCTACCTGCGGATGAGTATATACCGCAACGACAGCAAAAGTGATGCAAAACGTTTAAGCGATGATCTATGATGATCGTTTGTAAAACGTAGCGACTCACTAACATATACTGGAGAATGGGATGAAATCTTTATTAAAAACGACGTTGCTGGCAACCAGTTTAGCTTTCGCATTCAGCGCACCTCATGCATTCGCTGAAGAAGCAGCTAAAGTGCCAACACTAAATAGCGCATTTAAAACTCAAAATGAGCAAAATGCCTATGCGTTAGGCGCGTCGATGGGTCGCTATATGGAAGCTGCATTACAAGAACAAAAAAATATTGGTATTACTTTAGATTCTAAACAACTGTTAGCAGGTGTTCAGGATGCATTTAATAGTAAATCAAAATTATCAGACTCTGAAATTGAATTAACGTTAGCAGCTTTTGAAGATCAAGTACGTACTGCTGCAACAGCAAAAATGGAAAAAGAAGCGACTGAGAACAAAACTGCGGGCGATAAATTCCGTACAGAGTTTGCCGCTGAAAAAGGTGTGGTAAAAACTAAATCAGGTTTACTGTATTTAGTTGAAAATCCGGGTAAAGGTAAAACACCGACAGATGCTGATCGCGTTACTGTGAATTACAAAGGCATGCTGATTGATGGTAAACAATTTGATAGCTCTTATGATCGTAACGAACCTCTGACAATTAGCCTGAAAAGCGTTATTCCTGGCTGGACTGAAGGTATGAAGTACATCAAAGAAGGCGGTAAGATCAAGTTAGTTATTCCACCAGAATTAGGCTACGGACAACGTGCAACAAGTGGTATTCCAGCTAACTCAACATTAGTCTTTGAAGTTGAATTACTGAGTGTTGAAAGCGATAAATAATTCATTTATCTCTAAATCTCACTAAAAAAATGCTGACATTGATGTCAGCATTTTTTATTTCTAATATATATAGCGCTTCATTTATTAATGCATAGTGCGCATAGTGTTAGTCTACTGCCTCTTCTACAATAATGGCTTTGGGTTTTTTAAAAACAAACAGCAAGCCCACAATAATTGCCCCCATTCCAGCTAAACTCAGCCAAGACATTTTATTACCTAAGAAGATGTAATCCATTAATGCTGTCACGCCAGGTACTAAATAAAATAAGCTAGTGACGTTAACTAAATTACCTGTTGTGAGTAAGCGGTATAGTAGCAATTGAGCAACAACAGAAATGATCACGGCAAGCCAAAGTACAGGAATGACAAAACCAATATCAAATGAGGCATGAAAAGGCTGGAATGGTACAAATAACAAGCACAATACAAGGCTAACAACATATTGTAGCGGCAGGGCATCCATTGGTGCTAATTGTAGCTTTTTCTGTGAGATTGCACCAAAGCTCATACAAAGTAGTGCAACTAACGCATAAATCATTCCCGTTAATGAGAGGGCTGTATTAAATAAACTTTGGGCAACGACTAACACTAATCCAGCCAAGGCGATTAAAAGCCCTAATAGCCGTGTCGCTGTAAAATTACGTTCTATTATCCATAGTGTAATAATCGGCTGAACGCCCATAATTGTGGCTAACATTCCCGGTGTAATGCTATTAGCAAGTGCTAAAAGATAACAGATGGAATAACCACCAATAATGAGTAAGCCGACCCATGCCGTTTTTAAACGACTCCCTTTGGGAGGTAAAAAGCGATGTCGCTGAATACATAGAAAAGAGAGAAATGCTAAAGCGATAATAAAACGCCAAGTCAAAATGGCAAATGAGCTACCATTATCTAAGCCCCAACGAGAAAAGATAGCGCCGCTGCTCCACAATAAAACAAATAATGTCGTTGGGCCGAATTTTGCCCAATATTGACGTAAGTACATGGTGATATACCTGTAAAATAAGCAATAAGAGTGCTTGATTATTTTTAGTGATTATTAGCTAATTGATAAAATATCAATGAATAAACGTAAACAATATATCATTATATAGATGTTGGTTGAGTACGTTCTTAAGCTAAGTAAATCAATCAAGCAACGTGAGTTGCAACAACAACCGTTGTATTAACTACAACCACTTTCACAGGCGGAGGTGGTGAAGCGAGGATCTCAATAGGTATAGAAGCAACAGAAATTAATCCTATTATTGATGAAGTTTGCTGAGATTGGCATATCATCAGTGTATTCATAGGATTAATCACTCATTAAAATAATAATAATTTGGAATATAGGTAATCTATTCAATAGTGTCAATCTTTATCCTACCCGCGCCTAAAAAGGGAAGTTTCCAAAAATAAAAAGTGGGGATGAGTGCAAAATATAAAGAAAAATGAAAAAAGCTGTGACCTATCACAAAGCTCTTATTCTAAGTCACTTGACGTAGATCTTCTGACGATCTAACGTCAGAATCGTTCTTAATTCTGTTTTTATATTTAAATTTTTTTAATATTGAATTGATCCGCAATGACGAATCGTTATAAAAAATAGAACCTCAAGTCATTATCATAATTAAAGCCTTTAAGGATTATATAATCAAATGTCTAGCCCGTTATTTAATGGTGACAGCAGCGAGTTTGAAAAACTAGATAGCCGACCTTTTACTCAAACTGATCACGAAGTACTAAAGTCCTATGAAGCCGCCGTGGATGGTTTGGCAATGCTCATCGGTAATCATTGCGAAATCGTATTGCACTCTCTGGAAGATTTGAAATGTTCAGCGGTTAAAATCGCGAATGGAGAACATACTGGTCGTAAGATTGGTTCTCCAATTACCGATTTGGCATTACAAATGTTACATGACATCACAGATGAAGATTCAAGTTTTTCAAAGGCTTATTTTACTAGAGCAAAAAGTGGTGCATTGATGAAGTCAATCACGATTGCTATTCGTAATCGTGAACGTCGTGTCATTGGTTTATTGTGTATTAATATGAACCTTGATGTCCCATTCTCTGAAATAATTAAAACCTTTATTCCTGAAGAAACACATGAAGTTGCATCTGATGTTAACTTTGCCTCATCTGTTGATGATTTAGTGGCTCAAACATTAGAGTTCACTATTGAAGAAGTAAATAATGATCGTGAAGTCGCGAATAATGCCAAGAATAAACAAGTCGTGTTAAGCCTTTATGAGAAAGGTATTTTTGATATTAAAGATGCCATTAATCAGGTTGCAGACCGCTTAAATATCTCAAAACATACGGTGTATCTCTATATTCGCCAGTTTAAAAATGGAGAATAAGGCAACATTATGAGTTCCTTGACATATTGTTTAGTGGTTACGGGGCCTCATTACGGAACTGAACAAGCTTCAAGTGCCTATTTATTCGCAAATGCTCTTCTTGAAAAAGGGCATCAAATTGCACAAATCTTCTTCTATCGGGAAGGTGTTGTGAACGCTAATAAATTGGTATCGCCTGCAAATGATGAATTCGATCTTCCTAAAGCGTGGGCTACCTTGGCGATAAAACACCAAATTCCTATGCATGTTTGTGTTGCCGCTGCATTACGTAGAGGCATTATCGATGAGCAGCAGGCCAAAGAGCAGGAAATGGATAGTTATAACATGGCACCTGAATTTGAGTTAAGTGGTTTGGGTTCACTGGCTCAAGCGATGTTGACCTGTTCCCGTGTGGTGCAATTTTAATGAAGAAAATGAATTCGATCGCATTCCTTTTTACTCAAGCACCTCATGGCAATAGTGCAGGGCGAGAAGGTTTAGATGCTTTACTCGCAACCTCTGCATTAACAGAAGATATTGGTGTTTTTTTTATCTCAGATGGTGTGTTTCAACTTGTTGAAAATCAACAGCCTGAAGGAGTGTTGTCGCGTCATCATGTTGCAACATTTAAAGTGCTACCCTTGTATGATGTGACAAACGTCTATATATCACAGAAAGACATGGCTCATCGTGGATTATCCTCTCAAACTTCTTTTGTGTTGGATGCACAAGTGATATCCCAACAAGATATTGCTCAAAAATTGAGTGAATATGATGTGGTATTGCGCTTTTAATACAGAAGTTAGTCAGGAAGGTTGAACGGTTATGTTGTATACTTATTCTGTCTCTATTTATCAAAGTGATTTAGAGGCTTTTTTATCTTTATTGACAAAAGAAGATGATGTTTTGTTAATACAAGATGGTGTACTGGCAGTCCTTGAAGACAATCCTTTATTAAAATATTGTCTTCAACAGCAAATTTCGGTTTACGCATTAATTGATGATGTTTTGGCAAGAGGCTTAAAAGATCAAGTATCTCATCATATTAAACTCATCAGTTATGGTGATTTTGTCGATTTAACGGTAAAACACCCCCAACAAATTCATTGGGGAGCGTAGAATTGCTGTATAATTCTTGACACATGAGCCCGTCAGCAATAAAATTCTGCGTCCTCATGTTTTGTCTTGTTGACAAGACAGAGTTCAAATCCGTGTTTACGAAGCAAAAACCAGGAGCTTTTTTTAAATGGCAACTATTAATCAGCTGGTACGCAAATCTCGTAGCTCGAAAGTTGTTAAAAGCAACGTTCCAGCTCTGGAAGCTTGCCCGCAAAAACGTGGCGTATGTACTCGTGTATATACTACCACTCCAAAAAAACCAAACTCAGCACTGCGTAAAGTATGCCGTGTTCGTTTGACTAACGGTTTCGAAGTTTCTTCCTACATCGGTGGTGAAGGCCACAACTTGCAGGAGCACTCCGTAATCTTAATCCGTGGTGGTCGTGTTAAAGACTTACCAGGTGTGCGTTACCACACTGTTCGCGGCGCGCTGGACTGTTCTGGTGTTAAAGACCGTAAACAAGCTCGTTCTAAGTACGGTGTGAAGAAGCCAAAGGCTTAATGGTTCTCCGTTAAGTAAGGCCAAACATTTTTTCACCAATAATGTCAAAATAAACTCATTGAGTTTTGGACAACCCTGAATTTTAAACGGAGTATTTCCATGCCACGTCGTCGTGTAATTGGTCAACGTAAAATTCTGCCAGATCCTAAGTTCGGATCAGAACTGCTGGCTAAATTTGTAAACATTCTGATGGTAGACGGTAAAAAATCTACTGCAGAATCTATCGTATATAATGCGCTTGAGACCCTGGCTCAGCGTTCAGGCAAAACTGAACTGGAAGCGTTCGAAATCGCATTAGATAACGTACGTCCTACTGTGGAAGTTAAATCCCGCCGTGTTGGTGGTTCAACTTACCAAGTTCCAGTTGAAGTACGCCCAGTTCGTCGTAATGCATTAGCAATGCGTTGGATTGTTGAAGCTGCTCGTAAACGCGGTGATAAATCCATGGCTCTTCGCCTGGCAAATGAATTATCTGATGCGGCTGAAAACAAAGGCGCTGCTGTTAAGAAACGTGAAGACGTTCACCGTATGGCAGATGCAAACAAGGCGTTCGCACACTACCGTTGGTAATCCACGAAGTAGTTGTCGCAACTCTTTTCAGGACAGCTCTGCTGTCCTTTACCTGAATTGAACGCCCACGAGAGAGGAAAAAATGGCTCGTCAAACCCCCATAGCACGCTACCGTAATATCGGTATCAGTGCGCACATCGATGCCGGTAAAACCACTACAAGTGAACGTATTCTGTTTTATACCGGTGTAAACCATAAAATTGGTGAAACTCACGAAGGTTCAGCAACAATGGACTGGATGGAGCAGGAGCAGGAACGTGGTATTACTATCACATCCGCAGCAACTACTGCATTCTGGTCTGGTATGGCTAAACAGTTCGAGCCTCACCGTGTAAACATCATCGACACCCCAGGACACGTTGACTTCACAATCGAAGTAGAACGTTCTATGCGTGTTCTTGATGGCGCGGTTATGGTTTACTGTGCAGTTGGTGGTGTTCAGCCTCAGTCAGAAACAGTATGGCGCCAGGCTAACAAATATCATGTACCACGTATCGCGTTCGTTAATAAAATGGACCGTATGGGTGCAAACTTCCTGCGTGTTGTTGAACAAATCAAAACACGTCTGGCAGCTGTTCCAGTTCCACTGCAAATCCCAGTAGGCGCTGAAGAAAACTTCACCGGTGTTGTTGATTTAGTTAAAATGAAATCAATCCGTTGGAGTGAAGAAGACCAAGGTGTTACCTTCGAATACGAAGACATTCCAGCAGATCTGCAAGATTTAGCTGAAGAATGGCACAACAACCTGGTTGAATCTGCTGCTGAAGCATCAGAAGACCTGATGGACAAATATCTGGGCGGTGAAGAACTAACAGAAGCAGAAATCAAAGCTGCTCTGCGTAAACGCGTTCTAGATAACGAAATTATCCTGGTTACCTGTGGTTCTGCATTTAAGAACAAAGGTGTTCAGGCAATGCTGGATGCGGTTATTGAATACCTGCCAGCACCAACAGATGTACCTGCTATCAAAGGGATGTTACCAGACGGTAAAGATACCCCAGCAGAACGTCATTCAAGCGACGATGAGCCATTCTCTTCACTGGCATTCAAAATTGCAACTGACCCATTTGTTGGTAACTTAACATTCTTCCGTGTGTACTCAGGTGTGATTAACTCTGGTGACACAGTTCTGAATCCGGTTAAAGACAAAAAAGAACGTTTTGGCCGTATCGTTCAGATGCATGCTAACAAGCGTGAAGAAATTAAAGAAGTTCGTGCGGGCGACATCGCTGCTGCTATCGGTCTGAAAGACGTGACTACAGGTGATACTCTGTGTGCAATTGAAGCACCAATCATCTTAGAACGTATGGAATTCCCAGAGCCAGTAATCTCTGTTGCTATCGAACCTAAGACTAAAGCTGACCAAGAAAAAATGGGTATCGCTCTGAACCGTCTGGCTCAGGAAGATCCATCTTTCCGCGTATCAAGCGACGAAGAAACTGGTCAGACTATCATTGCTGGTATGGGTGAACTGCACTTAGACGTGTTAGTTGACCGTATGCGTCGTGAATTTAAAGTTGAAGCGAACGTAGGTAAACCACAGGTTGCTTACCGTGAAACTATTCGTGATACAGTAACTGATATCGAAGGTAAGCACGCGAAACAATCTGGTGGTCGTGGTCAGTATGGTCATGTTGTTATCGACCTATCTCCATTACCTGCAGGTGGTGAGCAAAATTATGTATTTATCAACGACATCGTTGGTGGTGTAATTCCTAAAGAATTCATCCCAGCTGTTGATAAAGGTATTCAAGAACAGCTGAAATCTGGTCCATTAGCAGGTTACCCTGTTGTGGATATTCAGGCTCGTTTACATTATGGTTCTTACCATGATGTTGACTCCTCAGAAATCGCGTTTAAAATTGCCGCATCAATGGCATTTAAAGACGGCTTCATGAAAGCTAAGCCAATTCTGCTTGAGCCAGTCATGAAAGTTGAGATTGAAACGCCAGAAGATTACATGGGCGACGTTATCGGTGACTTAAACCGTCGTCGTGGTATGGTTGAAGGTATGGACGATCTGCCTACCGGTAAGATCATCCGTGCTCAAGTACCACTGGCTGAAATGTTCGGTTATGCAACTGACCTGCGTTCACAAACTCAGGGTCGTGCTTCTTACTCTATGGAGTTCTTGAAGTACAACGAAGCGCCTAGCAACGTCGCTCAGGCTATTATCGAAGCTCGTAAAGCGAAATAAGATCCTTTCGAGTTCAATTTAGTTTACGCTCCCTCTACTTGAGGGAGCGATATTAAGGAATATAGTCGTGTCTAAAGAAAAATTTGAACGTTCAAAACCGCACGTTAACGTTGGTACTATCGGCCACGTTGACCACGGTAAAACAACTC
>NZ_NGVR01000020.1 GCF_002777965.1 Proteus columbae
AATATAAAAATAATATAATAAAAAATAAATCTCAATATAATAATAAAAAACAAAATAATACTGATAGTAAGATAGAGTATTATAAAAATAAAACAAACGATAATTTAAATAGTTAAGATGGCAAAATTTATAATAATTAAATATTGAAATAAAAAATGTTTAGTTTATTTTTTAATAAAATAGGTAAAAAAATAATTCATTAATTAAATTAATACTTATTTTGAGCATCGATAGTCTTTTTTACCCTGAAAAACGGTATTTTAGACTTAAATTTATCTTTTTATTACATCGCTAAAACCATCAATATCGTTCTTTTTTTCATCAAAAACCAATTTAGTAACAACATTAGCAATCCAATTACATTGATGAACATCAAAAAATACGACAATTAACAAGCAAATAATGAGAAAAAAGGAATTTCTTTATATTTGTCACACAATTGATTTTATTCTATTACATCTAAATAAATATTCCCTACAATAGCCAACTAATCTAACCTGACAATTTCCTAAGTGATGATATTTTTCATTGTTTAGGTTAGTAACTATCTTTTTTTATTTATGATTTATCGTTTCAGCAAAGTAGAGCATTAATAAAACCTAGTACCCTACACAATTATATAATGACCAACTAATAGGTTTGCCAACGCAGTTATAAACGATAAAAATTGCAAACTTAAGGATAAAAATAATCATGTCAGACTATCTATCATTCTTATTAGGCATTGTGCCTTTAGCGGTTTTGATTTTTATGATCTTAAAAATGAAATCAGCCGTTCACCATGCTGTGCTTGTATCTTTAGTGATAACTGTTGCGCTTGCTATTTTCCATTGGAACAACACCATTCAATTTGCTTCAGTCTCTGTTCTTTATGGTGCAGTTAAAGGATTGTGGCCAATCATCATCGTTATTCTTGCTGCTATTTATAGTTATAACTTAATGCTAAAAACAAGTGGCATGGATGTACTTAAAGATGTGCTGGCGGGTATAAGTGATGATAAGCGAGTGCAAGTTCTGCTTATCTCATGGTGTTTTGGTGGCTTTCTTGAGGCTGTTGCGGGTTACGGTACTGCGGTTGCCATTCCTATCGGCATTTTAATTGCACTTGGATTTGATCCTTTTAAAGCAGCAGTTGCCTCTTTAGTTGCCAATACGGTTCCTACTGCTTTTGGTGCGGTTGGTATTCCAGTTTCAATTTTGGCGCAAAACACAGGGCTTGATGTATTAGTACTGAGTAAAACGATTATTATTCAGTTGGGATTATTTAATATCGTATTGCCTTTTGTCATCGTTGCCATTGCTGGTGGTGGAATTAAAGCGATTAAAGGTGTCGGATTTATTACCTTAATGTGTGGTATCAGTACACTAATCCCTCAATATATCGTTGCTGCTAATTTAGGTGCTGAATTACCAGCGTTTGCAGGTAGCTTAGTCAGCTTAATTGTGGTTATTTTCCTTGCTAAACGCATGAAAAACAATGGTAATAAACAGAAAAATGTCAAAAAACACACTGGCAAAGAGTTGTTAGTAGCAAGTTCTATTTACCTGTTTACCTTTATCTTTATTTTAGCGTGTTCACCTTTATTCCCTACACTCCAAAGCATGGCGGGTGCGATTTCCACAAAGATCCCATTTGTATTAAGTGAAACACAAACGGAATATCAAACCATTGCTTGGTTAAGTACGCCAGGGGTATTAATTATTCTCGCCAGCTTTGTGGGGGGCACCATTCAAGGTGCAAATGTTTCAACACTTATCTCTGTTCTGGTTAAAACGACTATCCAACTGAAAAACTCCATTATTGCCATCACGGCAATCGTAGCAATGGCAACCGTCATGGATTTCAGTGGCATGATTGGCAGTATCGCTGAAACCTTAGTCGATTTCACAGGTGCTGGATTTATCTTTATTGCTCCAGTGATCGGTGCGTTAGGAACTTTCGTAACAGGTAGTGACACCAACTCGAACGTACTGTTTGGTAAGTTACAAACCAGTGCCGCAGCTAAACTTAATATTGACCCATTCATTCTGGCCGCTGCCAATACCTCTGGTGCAACAGGCGGTAAAATGATCTCACCTCAAAGTATCGCCATTGCTGTTTCAGCGACAAAAATGGATGGCCAAAGCAGCGCCATTATGCGTGAAACCTTAAAATACTGTATCGCCTACATCGTTATTCTTGGGGCGAAGATCGGCATTATTTATCATCTAATGAATTAATTAATAAGGAGAAGGGAGCGTGCTCACCCCACTTCTTTCTCCTCTTATAACGAAGCAATAAAAGAATTTTATCTTTAGCAAAAATAATAACATCTGAGCGATGTTTTGGAGTTCGATTAATGAAAGTTAATTTTTATGCGACTTGTCTTGGTGATGTGCTGAAAGCAGATTCAGCCCGAGACACCGTCTTGTTACTTGAAAAATTAGGCTGCGAAGTCTTATTTCAAGAACGCCAAGGTTGCTGTGGTCAGCCTGCGCTTAATAGCGGTTATGTAAATAACGCAAAACCCGCCATGAAATCGTTAATTGAAACATTGGAAGTGAACGACTATCCCATTATTTCACCCGCAGGCTCCTGTACTTATGCTATTAAAGGTTATCCAACTTATCTTGCTGATGAACCACAATGGGCATTACGTGCACAAGGTGTTGCCAATCGCCTTATTGATTTAACCAGCTTTATTGTTAACACCCTTGGTGTTGTTGATGTTGGCGCTCGTCTGCCAGGTAAAGCGGTTTATCACCCATCTTGCAGTTTAACCAGAAAGTTAGGTGTCGTAAGTGAGCCTTTAACGCTGTTAAAACATGTTGAAGGTCTTGAAATGTTGCCTTTTGCAAACTCAGAAACCTGCTGTGGATTTGGGGGAACTTTCTCCGTGAAGATGTCTGAAATTTCAGGCGAAATGGTAACTGAGAAAGTCAAACATATTATGGATGTGAGTCCTGATTATGTCATTGGTGCCGATACAAGCTGCTTAATCAACATTCAAGGTCGTTTAAGTCGTGAAAAACGTCCTGTAAAAGTGTTGCATATTGCACAAGTTTTAATGAGCCAATAAAGGAGCCTGCTTATGTCTATCAAAACCAGTGATATAGATTTTAGACCTCGTCTAGAACATGAAATGAAAGACACAATCATGCGTAATGCGGTTGTTATGGCGCAAGAACGTATTGGGGCTAACCGTCAAATCATGGTGAAAGAACTGGGTAATTGGGAAGAGTGGCGTGATCGTGCTGAACAAATCCGTAACCATGTTCTTGAAAACTTAGATGCTTATCTCTATCAATTATCCGAAAAAGTGACTGAAAACGGAGGCCATGTTTATTTTGCTAAAACAGCAGAGGATGCCTCTCGTTATATTTGTGAAGTTGCCAAAAAGAAAAACGCGAAGAAGATTGTAAAATCTAAATCAATGGTCACCGAAGAAATTGGGATGAATAAAGCCTTACAAAATGAAGGCATTGAGATCATCGAAACTGACCTTGGTGAATATATTCTTCAATTAGATAATGATCCACCGTCTCATATCGTGGTTCCGGCGATCCACAAAGATCGTTATCAAATTCGCAAAGTTTTAAATGAAAAACTCAATTATGAAGGCAGTGAAACGCCAGAAGACATGACGCTTTTCATTAGACAACGTATAAGACAAGATTTCCTTTCTGCTGATATTGGCGTCACTGGCTGTAACTTTGCCGTGGCTGAAACAGGTACTGTCTGTTTAGTCACCAATGAAGGTAATGCAAGGATGACCACAACATTACCTAAAACCCATATAGCGGTTATGGGTATGGAACGTGTGGCTCCAACCTTTGAAGAAGTTGATCCGTTAATAACCATGTTATGTCGTAGCGCCGTTGGTTCACGTTTAACCAGCTATAACACTTGGGTGACAGGTCCACGAGAAGCCGGCAATGTTGATGGCCCTGAAGAGTTCCATTTAGTGATTGTGGACAATGGCCGTTCTGAAATTTTAGGATCACAATTTAAAGATATTTTACGTTGTATTCGTTGTGGCGCTTGCCTAAATACATGCCCTGCTTATCGTAATATTGGTGGTCATGCTTATGGCTCTATTTATCCTGGCCCAATTGGTGCAGTAATTTCACCACTATTAGGGGGTTATAAAGATTTCCACGATCTCCCTTATGCATGTTCACTATGTAACGCTTGTAATGTGGTTTGCCCAGTCAAAATTCCTTTAGCCCAACTGATTTTAAAACATCGCCGTGTAATGGCAGAAACAGGCCTTACACCAAAAGCAGAACGTCGAGTTACAGGTATGTTTAACTACCTCAATTCACACCCTGCCCTTTGGAAAGTAGGTATGAATGTCGGTGCAAAAATGGCGGGATTAATGATCAAAAATGGTTCTACACCAATCAAAATAAGTGTTCTTAATGATTGGATGGAATCGCGTGATCTCCCTAAACCTGATGGTTATAGCTTCCGTAGTTGGTTTAAACGCCATAAAGCAGAAGGAAAAAAATAATATGTTAAACGAACAAAACCGTAATGAATTTCTGCAAACTATTGCTGAAAAATTAGGGCGTCCTATTGCGCATAAGCCACAACCACAACCTACACCGGTGAATGATTTAGCGAAAACACGCTTAACTAATTTGACTCAAGATGAACTGTGCAAAGAATTTACTGACTTTGCACAGACTCAAATGGTGAAATGTGTTGTTAGCAAACCAGATGAAGTTATTAATAGCTTAATTGAGCTATGTGAAAGTTATGATTGTAAAGGCTCGGTGGTAATAAGTGGTGATGAGCGTTTAGATGCACTTGGCGTCACAAAAGCGGTTAGCGAAAAATATGAAACTTATATTTGGGATCCTACACTTGGGCATGAAAATATTGTTCATGCTGAACGCTCTCAAATCGGGATTGTTTTTGCTGAAGCGGGATTAACGGAATCTGGTGGGATTGTTCTATTTTCGTCTCCAGAGAAAGGGCGTGCCGTGAGTTTACTACCTGAAACCTCAATTGTAATCCTACGCAAAAGCGATATTTTACCTCGTGTGGCTCAAATTGCTGAGCGTTTACATAAGATGGCTCAAGAAGGTGTGAGAATGCCGTCTTGTATCAATTTAATTGGTGGTGCAAGTTCTACTGCTGACATTGAATTGATTAAAGTATGGGGTGTTCATGGCCCTGTACATGCAGCTTATCTGATTATTGAAGATTGCTAATTCAAGATAAAATAACGTTAAAACGATAACAATATAGCTAACAGTCAGAGTCGCTCATCGACTCCTTAATCAAACCCAAAAGATAAGTTAATGGCTTTTGGGTTTTTCTCTATTATTTACCAATTAATTATTCAATAAAACTTTTGCTCTCCATTGATTTAATTTTATTTCACATGCAAGTAAAACATCTCCTGCTCCCGAACCCCCCATTAATAATGCGGATTGTCGTTGGCATTCAGCGCTTCTAAATTGAATAAAATGCTGTTGAGAACTGGCTAATGCATCAATGGCGCTCTTTGCTGCAACAGAATCAGTATCTTCAAGATCACTCTTACTTTTGTCATAAATGACATTCATTTGCTGTTCTGTCAGTTTTAACTCATCCAATAAACAAGCTTGCACTGCTGTTCTCGGCTCGTTTGCGGTCACTTCATAACATTTTGCTAAAGGATCGTATTTACCTTGTGCCGAAGAAAAAAAGCTAACTGTAAGTAAACTACAAGAGATCAGAAATAAACTTATCTTCACACGAACTCCTTATAGAAATTTATAATAAAATTTATGTTCAACATAATGTATAAAATAACTAATATCACATCTATTAGTGCGAACAGCATCATTTTAGGATATATCGTATCTTACTCGATAAATTTAAATTTCAATCGAGTAATAATAAGAAAATATTATTAATATCTTTTTAATTTAAACGTATTCTGCTTATTCTTTATCAAATAAATATTATTTAACACAATATCAATAGATTGAAACTCAACCAATAATTTAAAAAATAGTCATTTGCTACTTTAACTTTACGTTTAATCGATAAAATCACAAATTTCCTTATACAAAAAAAATCCTGCCATTTTAATTTTCACTATTTTTTTCTTGGCATAGCAATAGAAAACCCTCTTTTTTTACAGTAATCTCATACCATTCTTATTGGCAATTTTTTGCCTAAAAACAACCAGTGGTATCACCAATATGCTCTACAAATTTACCCCCATTGTTCTTCTCATAATTTCCAACGTTTTTATGACATTTGCTTGGTATGGACATCTAAAATATGGCAATAAATCCCTTATTGTTGTCATTATTTTAAGCTGGTTAATTGCATTTGTTGAATACTGTTTTGCAGTACCCGCAAATCGCATTGGTCATAATTACTACAGTGCAGCAGAATTAAAAACCATACAAGAAGTGATCACATTAACCATTTTCGCTATTTTTTCTGTCACTTACTTGGGAGAAAATTTTACATTAAATCATTTTATTGGTTTTCTTTTAATTGGTGCAGGTGCTTTATTTATTTTCAAAGGCCCTTTTTAGAAAAACCTATTAGTAGATATCGTTAGCTCATTTTTCCAGCATGTTATCTACGCTTGTTTTGTTATCACCTTATCAAAACTGATAAGGTTTTTTTTATTCAAAATCTCACTTTATGATTATTTTTAATACTATTTATAGTGTGGTTTTTACGGAGAATTAAATAACACCACCTCTCATCATTAAGTTATATAGTCTGCTCAGAGTATTTTCACAAAATAATAGTCTGTTTTGTAATAAAAATATTCTATCTGTAGAAACATTTCTCTTGAAAAATATTTTTCATTCGGCGCATAATGATTGCTCTAAGAGAAGCATCGTTTCTCTGTCTTTTTTTGCCTCTCTTAAACTACCGCACCCTTAAAACGTGCGTTTTGTCACTTTAACGTCAGATAAAATGGTATCTGGTATGAGCAAACATTCTAACGATTTTATTTATATGCAGGATAATCCCTGTATGCATTGTGGTGCTTGTTGCGCCTATTTTAGAGTTTCGTTCTATTGGGCAGAAATGGTAAGTGGTGGAGGCGTGGTTCCAGATGAATTAACAGAACCATTAACGCCTTTTCTCTCTTGTATGAAAGGAACGAATTCTAAAAAACCACGCTGTGACAAACTGATTGGTGAAGTTGGGGAGTGTGTAAGCTGCTCTATTTACGAACAACGTCCTTCTCCTTGTCGTGAGTTTCAACAATCTTGGGTAAATGGCATTCCTAATGAAGCTTGTGATCGTGCGAGAGCGGCTTATGGTTTACCGCCATTAACTCACATCATCTTACCTCACAGCGCGTAAGACATCAGAGGGGTTAAGCCCCTCCTGATCATTTAGTAACATCCAACACGCTTTTTTATAAAAAATAAAACAACACCACAAAAAATCATTATTAAATAATACGTTAGTTTGACTTTATTTTTAAACAACCTAGTATATAAGGTAATGAATTAATAACGCATATTTAGTGAGGTTTTTTATTTAAAAATAGCAACATATTTGGAGGGTATTATGATCAGCAGCTCTTTTTTTATCCTTTTCCTTTCTTTTATCTGTTCTACTGCTGTCGTTAGTATGTTACTCGGTGGCTTAGAGGAATGATTATGAATATTTCTGATGAAAATATTCTTCCCCAGAAATAATGCCCATACTTTACATAAAATCAGTATGGGCATTATTTTACTTATCGCTTAAATTTAGATTTATTTTCACTATTATTATTTTTATTCTATTTTTTATAAAAAACTAAATATCCCAATTTTCCTCATTTACCTATTTAGTAGGTAAAATGCCCTGTTATTTTCCATGAAAATAAAACATCCTCAGCGACTTGCCCAAACCCAATATTATGCATAACTAGATAGCGCTGGTTATCCCAGCTTTTTTCATTTACTACAATGCCAATATGAGGTCGCCCATTATCTAGACGCCAGCTAACAATATCGCCCGGTACATAGTCTTCTGCATTTTTTGTAATCGGTTTTACTTTCCCTTTTCGTGTGAAAAAGACTTCTAAGTTGGGAACTCTACGGTGATCAATATTTGTATCGGGTTTATTCAATCCCCACATTCGTTTACTGGGGTAAGCGGAAAAATTGGCTTTAATATCTTCATGTAATAATTTTTGTAAATCGATATCAATTCCACGATAACTACGAATAATCACATCACTACATACTCCTTTATAAGCAGGCACGTCCCCCATTGGGTAGTCTATTTTACGATAATCAGAATCGTAAAATACGGCTCTAGGTAAGTCGGCAGCATACTCCACCAGCTTTTTATTTTGTTCTGAAGTTATCGCTTGAGCATTTGAAAAGGGAATAATGAGTAAGAGTAAAACGGTAATTTTCATTATTTTCACTGTCTGTTCTCCATGAAAAAGTTAAATCCATTATTTAAGAAAGGAATAACGTTATCTGTTTATACTGATAAAGCACAGCATAAAAATATCAGGGAAGTCTTAATTCGTTTTTAGATTAGTTTTTAGAGTAAAGATAAAAAAACCGAGCCACCTTTTGGTAAGCTCGGTCGATAAATAAGAGAAAAAATAAGAAAGAGAACAAGTAAGAGAAAACAGTTTAGTTCAACACAATATGGCTTTTACGGCGTAAACTTGCAAAGAGCATATAAATTGCCGTCACTAATAAAACCACAAAGAAGAAATTCATAATGCCGTTATTGGCTTGTGCCATAAACATCCCTGCTCCTAAAGGCCCAATAGCGGAGCCAATGCTATAACTTAATAGCATCACTTGTGTAATAGCGACAATGTAACTCGCATTCACATGGTCACATGCCAATGTAATAGCGATCGGATAAAGTGCAAAAGATGACATTCCCAATAGCGCTAGTGCAATAATGAGCACCATATAATCGCTAGAAAGGTAAGTCAGTCCCATGGCAAAAACGCCCACTAAACACATCATCGCTAATAACAGTGTCTTGCTTATCATCACAGACAATTTGCTAATAATAGGCTGGATCACCATTCCGCCTAAAATAATTGCTGCCATCAACACACCTATTTGGTCTGTTGTAAATTGCCCTTGATTTAAAGCCAATGGCATCATGCCATAAATACTGCCCATCACAACGCCAGACACCATACAGCCGACTAACGCTGCTTTATTTAATCGGCTCATCTGCTTGAGTGACAAACTTTTATGACAGTGCCCTTGTGGTTGCCCTTGTTTAAAAAGCAGAGGCGGTAATACGGCAATGAGTAACAAAACTAAAATCGCCATAAACGGAATAGCGCCTTGCGTACCAATCGCACCAATCGCCAATTGCCCTAATGTTGTGCCACCATAAAGCGAGGTCATATAAAAACCTAAGCGTTTAGCTCGCTCTTTAGGATTATCGCCAATTAATAGCCATGACTCGACAACAACAAATATACCTGCAACAGCCATACCACCAATAAAACGGAAAACCATCCATGCTGATAAATAAGGCATAAAAGGCAACACACCGACAGTCACTGCCAGTAATAATAAAAATACAACGAAAGAAAGACGATGCCCTATTCTTGCAATAATAGGTTCTATCATGACTGAACCTATTAACAATCCAATAAAATAAATACTTGCTAACCAACTGGCATAGAGTGTATCCATTCCAAAACTGCTCATAGACAGTGGAATTAAACTCATTAAATAGCCTGACGCGATAGCAAATACCGTTAACCCAGCCACAGGTACTAATGTACTGTCGCCTTTGCGTACCAAAGTAGTGTTCTGTTTCACTACCCTCGTCTCCACAATCAAAACGGTTGATGATGCGCTGTTTTCTCGATGCCTGATAGAGGCTGTTCTTTTATCTAGGAAAGATAAAAGAAACAAAGGTGAAAACAGTGGATGGCGTCCCAAAATTCAGGAGACGCGAATATAGCGTTTAAATGATGATAAATAAAATTATAAAATCTAATGTCAGAAAACAATTTTATTTATATCAATCATGATTATCGTCTTTTTCTACCAAAAGGAAATAGCTCTAATCTAATATTTATTTTTATTAAATGATAAGTATTTTTTATTAAGAAAATTACGATTAAATACGTACTAAATAAAATAGAAATAATAAATATTCATTACTATCCTATCGTTACTCGATAGGATAGCTAAAAACGAAGAGATGGTTTTGTTTATTCTACACTTTTTTCTAAAGCAATATTAATCGCATCAGGAATTGAACCACCATGACCTTTACCCTCAAACAGATAAAACTCACACTGTTTTCCCGCTTCCGATAAATATTGGCACAACTGACGTTGCGTTAACCAGCTACTACGCTCTTGATAATTTTTCTGTTGTTCTTCACTTAATCGGCTTAAATCTGGGTTTTCTTCTTTTTCACCCAAGGCTATTGTAATAGAAATATCATTAGGAATAGCTTGCCACTGCTCTTTTTTCACCCATTCGCCTTTTCCCCACCATAATGATGGGCTTGCTGCGATATAACGTTGAAATGTTTCTGGATGATTGAATAAAACATAGAGGGTAAATACACCACCGAAAGAGTGACCAAACAGCGATTGCTGAGTAATCGAAACTTTCTCTTTGGCGAGTTGCTCTAACGCATAAGGTCTTACTTGCGTTAAGAAAAATTGATAAAAATTCTCTGCATTTCCGCCTCGGCTAAATGCTTCTCCTGTTGCATTCGGTGTGTAATCATGCGTTCTTTCTGTAATAAAATAGGCTTTATCACCCACATACCCCACACTGATAATTGCAGGCAACGGCTTATTTTTCTGTTTTATGGCTTCGTTTACCATCAACGGAAACTGAGCATTTCCATCAACACTATAAATTAGTGCTGTCTTAGTGGTGTTTTTAGGAATAGCCAAAAAGAGGCGATATTGTTTTCCTTCATATGCCACTTCTTTATTTGTAATTTGATAATAAGAGTGAGCCTGAGACTCAATTTCAGGAACTTCTTGGTTAGGTCTAGCTTGAGCCACCGCAGATAACATAATCATTCCACATAACATTAGTATTCGCATAAATCAGATACTCTGTCGGTAATTTAAAAAATGAACCATTAAGATGAAAATAATAGAGAGGCATAAAAAAATAAACCCCATATTTAATGGGGTTTATTTCATTTAAGATCGATTAAAAGCTATATTTAATATTTGCCCAATAGCGACGACCTTCATCGACAACCCAGTTACCGCCTTTATCATTTACAGCAGGACCTGTTTCATCTGTAATATTTAATACTGCTAAATTCAGCATGGTATTTTTATTAAAGTTGTAAGTAGCCCCTAAATCAAAGGTGGTGTACCCACTACGATAACGCGCCCCAGTGTAACCATTACGCTGTGCTGCCCAAATTTGTTTTCCGGTATAAGCGGTATTGGCATAAAAACTGGTGGCTTCATCAAACTGCCAATCAATTCGTGCATTGGCGCTGTGTTTTGGTGTTAAGTCTAATGGGTAGCCTTTTAAGGATTCACCTGAACCTAGTTTTTCATCATCACTTTTACGCTCTGAGTCGATATAGGTGTAGTTTGCATTGACATGCCAACTTTCCGTAATTGGGAAACCGACTGCTGTTTCAATCCCTTTAATATTCGCTTTACCGACATTATCGTATTGATACAGTTTTAAACCTGTAATTGGGTCTATTTCACCGGTGTCATAATTCGTTAGCTTATCTTTAAAATCAGTATTAAAGAAAGTCACACTTGCAGTAAAACCATCCCCATTATCATAACCAATACCAATTTCTTGGCTAACTGATGTTTCAGGTTTTAAATCACGATTACCGTACATAATCGCACGGCCTTTTTCAGTTGAAGTGCCGTATTCAGGGCTGATTTCACGTAAACTTGGTGCTTTAAAGGCTTTCGCCACACCGCCTTTTAAAGTGAATTCATCCGTTAAATGATAAACGGCATAGGCTCTTGGGCTCCAGTGATTACCGTAATATTCATGATCATCAAGACGCACACCGCCAGTTAACGCGAGGTTGTCTGTTACGCTATATTCATCTTCAAGGAATAATGCTTTTTGATCAGCGGTAATAGTAGATTGCTTAATGCCAGAGCCAGTGGATGATTCATCTTTTAAACGTGAATATTGATATTGACCACCAAAGGTCATCACATTATCAGGTAAGAATGCAGTAAATTTAGCATCAAAAACAGTATTGGTAATTTCAGGACGACGATCTTCGTAATACTCTTCACGCTCCTTCGTCGTTTTATCAATCATTTCTGTTTTGGTGATGCGTTTAGTCTGTTCTTGATAAACACTTAGTTCTGAATGCAAAATATCAAACTGATTTTTATAGGTTAATGCCCAGTGATTACGGTCATTATTGGTTTCCAGCATTTTATTTTCATCCGCTTTTCCACCACGGATAGTAAATTCGCTCATGGATTTACCCGGCGTCGTTGTACGTTGTAACGTATTGCGACCCGCTTCTAATAAAATGGTTTGATTATCAGTCGGTGTGAATGCCAATTTTGCCGTAATGTTTTTATTATCATTACGACCTTGACCATAAGTGATTTTATCTTCGGCACGTAAATAGCTACTGCCGTAAAGCTGTAAGCCTAATTTATCTTCAATTAAAGGCCCTGAAAGATAAAAATCACCATTAATAGAATCGCCTGCATCACGGTTATGTTGCAATGTACCGCCAAGTGCAACAGAGCCATGCCACTCTTTTGTTACTGGTTTCGTGATGATATTGATAACACCACCCATCGCATCTGAACCATACAGAGATGACATTGGTCCACGAATAACTTCTATGCGTTCAATCGCATCTGCGGGTGGAATAAAACCACCTTCATAGCCACCACTCCCATTAGGGCGCGACTCACGGCTATTTTGGCGACGACCATCAACAAGAATAAGTGTGTATTCGCCTGGTAAACCACGCATCGTGATTTCTTGTTTATTAGCATTACCATTAATGCTAACGCCTTCAACACCTTTTACAGCGTCGGCTAAATCATGAACGGGTTTTTTAGCGAGTTGCTCTTTGCTGATCACAGTGATACTTGCTGGTGCATCTGTAATTTGTTGAGCAAACCCTGATGCTGATACAACAAGTTTTTCTTCTTTGTTTTCTTGTGCATACAGCGGGTAAGAGGCAGATAAAATACAGGCAGTTAAAACGCCCATTTTAAAGTTCATAGAGATCCCCTGAATCCATAATATTTATAATAATGAGAATGATTAATATTATCTTAATCAAATAATCATGAGAATGATTTTCTTTTCATATTTAGTGTTTTTTTTTAATCTGTATCAAAGCAAATTAGTGCTATTCCTATTAAGTACAGAAACAGCAGATCCTGAGTACAAAAAAAGCAGATGGCATAACCATCTGCTTTGTATCGTTTTGTAGGGTATTTTTAGATTTAGAAAATTAACAAATTACAATCTTGTGATTACCAGAATACGGCATAAAGCACACACAAAATGACCATAATGGCATAAGAAGCAATATTGAATCCGCTTTGTGTTTTAAAGGTTTTATCTGTTAATGCAATCGCCCCTACACTGTCATCCGTTTTAGTCGAGGTTAAACTCACTAAAGCAATCACAACCGTTGTAAACATAAAGGTGTACATCATTTGATCAAGGAATGGCATACCTAATGGCATTAATTTTAGGAATAATGCAAACGGTATAGATAAAACCACACCAATGATTGCACCTTTTGCATTCGTTTTTTTCCAGAATAAACCTAGCAGGAATACCGCTAAAATTCCTGGGCTGACTAAGCCTGTATATTCCTGAATATATTGGAATGCCTGATCGATACCACCTAATAATGGCGCAATAAAGCAAGCAATAATTAGAGCAACAACGGCGCTAATACGACCTACGTTCACTAAACGTGTTTCAGACGTTTTTGGCCCAATATACTCTTTATAGATATCCATCGTGAAAATAGTCGCGATAGAGTTAAGCATCGATGCCAAAGATGAAACTATTGCAGCAGCAAGTGCAGCAAAAACAATACCTTTTGCGCCTACAGGTAAGAACTGAGTTAACCAAGGATAAGCTTTATCTGCTTGTGATAATGTTGGAATATGCTCTTGTGCCATTGTACCTAAACCCGCCATTAATTCAGGGTTAGTCGTAATAACAAATGCAGCAATACCCGGCACAACGACAAGAACAGGCACTATGAGTTTTAAGAATGCAGCAAACACTAGCCCTTTTTGCGCTTCATTTATAGACTTAGCTGCTAAAGCACGCTGAATAATGTATTGGTTAAAGCCCCAATAATAGAGATTAGCAACCCATAAACCACCAATCAGTACTGCGATCCCCGGTAAGTTCATAAATTGCGGATTATCTTTCTCTAAGATCATTTTAAAGTGATCAGGCGCGGCTTGTGTCATTTTGCTTAAACCTTCCATGATCCCACCATCTCCACCAATATAGCTGACGGCTAATACAGTGGTAAATAAACCACCAAGGATAAGGAAGAACACTTGTACCACGTCTGTCCACGCAACAGCAGAAAGCCCGCCATAGAGTGAGTAGATAACAGCAAATAATGCTAAACCAATAATGGCATACATCATTGGTACGCCAAGGATGGTTTCTAATGCCAATGAACCTAAATAAAGTACCGATGTTAAGTTAACAAAGATAAATAATGCCAGCCAGAACACTGCAAGAATGGTTTTTAAGTTACGGCTTTTAAAACGATTCTCGACAAATTCTGGAATGGTATAAATACCCTTTTCGATAAAGACAGGTAAAAAGTATTTAGCAACAATAATTAATGTCAGTGCTGCCATCCATTCATAAGAAGCGATAGCAAGACCAATGGAGAAACCAGAACCTGACATTCCAATAAATTGTTCTGCTGAAATATTAGCGGCAATAAGCGAAGAACCAATTGCCCACCAAGGAAGAGTTTTACCTGCTAAGAAGTAGTCCTTTGTTCCTTTTTTCTCACCATCCTTTGAACGAGAAACCCATAACCCTAGACTAATAATGATAACGACATAGAGGGCAAAAATTGCATAGTCTATTGTGCTTAACCCAACACCTTCTGTATGCATAATATTTTCCTTTCAGACCCATAGAGAGAATAGGATTTTAATGTAAACGTTTTCACGGTCTTTTTCCGTTACTCTGTTCACAATTTTATCGCTTATGTTACGTAAATGGATCATAAAATAGGAAAACAAACGATTACCATAACGAGTAAAGCAATATTTAAGCTTAAAACACGATGATGGTTTTATTTTATAAATTTCCGACATTAAAATAATCGTTTAAAAAAGCTCTACAAATGATAACGATTACACCAGTTGGTTAAGTATGACCTCTTAATGTGAAGATCATTAAGAGGCTCAACTAGATTAAAAAGTAAATGAGGTAATTAAGAGAGGTGACTAAGATTAAAAACGGAATTACGTTGAACTAATGTTGGCGAAAAAATGCGTTGTTTTTGCTCTAGTACTTCCCCTTTAGAAAGCCTGATAGCGAGTGTTGCGGCTTGTTCTGCCATCATTTGTACGGGATAACGCACTGTGGTTAAACGAGGGTGAATATAGCGTGCAATTAATACGTCATCAAAGCCAATAACTGAGATTTTTTCAGGCACAGGGATTTCATTTTCATCCAAAACAGATAAAGCCCCTGCTGCCATAAAATCGTTGTAAGTCACTACGGCTGTAAAATCGATAGATTTCGTTAGCAGATGCATCATTGCTTTTTCACCGCCTTCACCTTCAGGCTCACCATACTCAATATAGCTTTCTGGCAATGAGATATTATTAGCTTCTAATGCAGCTTTATAACCAGCAAGGCGCTGAGTTGTATCTTCAATATGATGAGTAGATGAAATATATGCGATTTTAGTATGGCCTTGACGAATAAGATGCTCTGTTGCCATCCATGCCCCTTTATAATTATCTAAAGCGACACAACGTTCGGCAATTTCAGGAATAAAACGGTTAATCAATACCATGCTTTTAACTTCATGCGCATAAGCCAGCAACTCTTCATCAGAAAGTGCCTTTGAATGAATAACCAAACCATCACAGCGACTATTAATCAATAACTCGATAGATTGTCGCTCATCTTGAGCATCATGATAACCATTACAGACTAAGATGTGCTTCCCTGATTGTCTTGCAACGTTATCAACCGCTTTAACGAGAGTGCCAAAAAAGGGATCAGAAACGTCATGCACTAAAACACCCAAAGTTTGCGTACTTTGGCTAACCAAAGCCCTTGCTGCCGCATTAGGTCGATAGCCTAGCTTTTGCATCGCGACATTAACGGTTTCGATAGATGTTTGACTTGCTTTCGGCGAGTTATTAATGACTCTAGATACAGTCGCGACAGAAACCCCTGCTTCTTTCGCTACATCTTTGATAGTCGCCATATCCACCCCTTATGGATCACCTTTATTCATGGTTAAGAAATAACGAACCGTTAATCTACAAACAAAGAAAAAAGAGAGTAATAGAATTTAAGTGGCTTGATTATCAGCGAAGATGTGAAATTTAAAAAGTAAAAAGATCAAATAAATAGTGAAAAGGAAAGCGTTTACACTTTCCTTTTGTGGTTACGAGTAAAACTTATAGATTGTTTGGCTATTCCACGCGGTATTTGCAGGTAAAATACCTTGGTTTTCATGCCATTCTGGATGATTAGGGCCATCTGGGAAATATTGTGTTTCTAATGCTAATCCGGAGTAATTGCCGTAATGACGACTCTTTCCTCTAGTTCCAACCAAAAAGTTACCTGTATAGAACTGGACAGAAGGCATTGTTGTAAAAACATCCATTTTAAGTTCGCCTTCAGGGGCAATAACGGTCGCAATAGGGGTTTTATCCTCAATCGCTTTCTTATCCAAAATAAACGTATGATCGTAACCATTTGCAGCTTTTTGGCACTCATCAGCCATAAAATCAAGACCAACACGTTTTAATTTACGAAAATCAAATCCTGTTCCTATTACGCTTGCAAACTCTCCCGTAGGAATATTGCCTTTACCATTTTTTAAATAATGAGTCGCACAAATTTTTAAATCATGCTCAAGTGCAGTGCGCTCAGTATGTTCACCCGCAAGATTGAAATAAGCATGATTAGTTAAACTTAATGGCGTAGTTTTATCGCTCATCGCCTGATAATCAATACACACTTCATTATTATCTGTCAGTGTATAGGTCACGCTTACTTTCACCGTACCGGGAAAACCTTGGTCACCATCATTTGAAATTAGTGAAAAAGTGACGGATTGAGAAGATTGTGCGGTGATCCCCCAGCGAATATAGCTAAAGTTTTGCTTACCACCATGTAAGGTATTTTTACCTTCATTCGCACTAATTTTATATTCTTGCCCCTCTAATACAAACTTCGCCCCTGCAATACGATTAGCAAAACGCCCAACCGTTGCGCCTAAATACGCTGTTTGTTGTTTATGGGCATTCATATCCGCAGAGCCTAATAACACATCTCGACGATATCCATTAACTGGTACAATACAGGTTAACCAAGTTGCACCAATATCCATTAAAGAAATAGACATACCAAAACGATTTTTAAGCACCACTATTTGCGCAGATCTTCCATCTGATGCTGGTTGTGCTGTCATTTGTTCAGGTTCAAAAAAACGAAGCTCATTAGTCGCCATTATTTTGCCTCCGAATAGCCCGCTCCTTGGCTTGCAGAGCAGACATAGATAGTTTCTTTTAATCCCGTTTTAGCCTCATATTGCGCCTTAACAGAATCAACGACTTTATCAACTAAATCTGGTGTCACTAATGCTACGACACAACCGCCAAATCCACCACCTGTCATTCTTACACCACCACGATCACCAATCACCGATTTCACGATTTCAACCAATGAATCAACCTCGTTGACTGTGATTTCAAAATCATCGCGCATTGAGTGATGTGATTGCATCATTAACTGACTCAATGTGGTTAAATCACCATGGCGTAAAGCTTCTGCCGCATCTAATGTACGGCTATTTTCAGTGATAACATGACGAGCTCGACGATAAACCACGTCACTCATTAATGCTTTTTTAGCAAGTAAATCATCTAATGTGGCATCTCTTAATGCAGTCACATTTAGAATACGAGCGGCTTCTTCACACTGTTGACGACGAGTATTGTACTCACTATCCACTAAGCCACGCTTTTTATTGGTGTTGATAATCATCACGACCATATTTTCTGGCATTGTTACTGCCAACGTTTCTAATGAACGACAGTCGATTAATAGTGCATGATTTTCTTCACCACAAGCCGAAATAAGCTGATCCATAATGCCACAGTTACAACCAACAAATTGGTTTTCTGCTTTCTGGCCATTTAATGCAATCTCTTTTTGGCTAATAGGTAATTGATAAAGTGTTTTAAGCGTTTGACCAATGGCAACTTCTAACGCGGCAGAAGAACTTAATCCTGCACCTTGAGGAACATTTCCAGATATTGCGATATCCATACCATAAAAAGAATAGTTATCTTTTTGTAGAAAATGAATAACACCTCGAACGTAATTAGCCCACATTTTATTAGGTAAAAACTCAATGGTATTATCGAGGCTAAATTCATCCACTTCATTTTGATAATCAACCGCAATGACACGAATAGTATTATCTTCTCGTTTTGCAGCGGCAACGACCATTTGATAATTAATGGCGCAAGGTAAAACAAACCCATCATTATAATCAGTGTGTTCGCCAATAAGATTTACCCTACCTGGCGCTTGAATAAAATGTGTAGGTACGTAGCCAAAAATAGATGAAAATGAACGAGTCACATTATTAATAAGTGCCTGCATAATAAATCCTTAGCTTAAAATTAAGTAATAAAAACCCCACCACATCATTATGTAAATAATGAGATGTTCGATTTAATTTATTTCGTGCGCAAAAAGCAGATTAATTAAAATACCTTGCTATATTGCAGGTCATTAACATTGCTCTTTATAATGAATGTCACTTGATTGACGTAAATTATTCGCAGCTTGTTCTGGCGTTAGATCTCTTTGCGATTCTGCCAGCATTTCATATCCCACCATATATTTACGCACAGTGGCTGAACGCAATAATGGCGGATAATAAAGCGCATGTAATTGCCAGTGATCGACATTTCTATCATCTTTAAAAGCTGGCGCAAAATGCCATCCCATTGAATAAGGGAAAGAACAGTGGAATAAATTATCATAACGACTTGTTAATTTTTTCATTGCAATAGCAAGATCATCTCGCTGAGCACTATTTAATTCACTCATTCTTCGAATATGTGCTTTAGGTAATAACATCGTTTCATAAGGCCAAGAAGCCCAATAAGGTACTACCGCCAGCCAATGCTCTGTTTCAACTACGGTACGACTTGTATCTTTACACTCAGCATCAACATAATCGATTAATAGATTGCGCCCGTATTTTTCAAAATAAGCTTTTAATTGCGTATCTTTTCGCGCTAATTCATTAGGCAAAAAATCACTCGCCCAAATTTGTCCATGAGGATGAGGTTGAGAGCATCCCATCGTTTCGCCTTTATTTTCGAATACTTGAACCCAAAGATATTCTTTGCTGAGTTCTTCTATTTGATTATCCCAAGTATCAACGATTTTACGTAAGCTACTGACAGGTAATTCAGGAATAGTTTTTCCATGATCAGGTGAAAAACAGACGACTCGACTAATTCCTCTTACTGTTTGGGTTTGAAATAAAGGATTTGATGAAGGCTCAACATGATATTCGTCTTGCAACAACGCAGAGTGGTCATTATTAAAGACATACGTTCCTGTGTAATCTAGATTTTTATCCCCAGAGACACGGGTGTTGTTTGGACACAAATAACAGTGAGGATCATAAGAGGGAAGTGTCGCAATCTGAGGCTTTTCATCTTTGCCATTCCAAGGTCGTTTCGCTCTATGTGGTGAAACTAAAATCCACTGGCCAGTTAGCGGATTATAACGACGATGAGGATGTTCAACAGGATCAAAAATCAGTTTTGACATAACCTTCTCTCTTATTTATTCAAGATTATCTGAATACTTTAAGTCTTATTTCAGATAACCATTTGGGTTTTGTAACTGCCAACGCCAAGCATCTGCTGCCATATCATCAATTGAACGAATGGCTTTCCAGTGTAAATCTTTCTCTGCTTTTGCAGGGCTTGACCAACATTCTGCAATATCACCAGGGCGACGAGCTTGTAATTGATAAGGGATAGGTTTACCGCTGGCTTTACGAAATGCTTCAATCATTTCAATCACGCTAGTGCCGTTACCTGTTCCCAAATTATAAATGTGTAAACCCGCTTTTTTACCTAATGCATTTAATGCTGCGATATGACCATCAGCCAGATCCATAACGTGGATATAATCACGAACACCTGTGCCGTCTTTTGTTGGATAATCATCACCAAAAACAGCCACTTGTTCACGACGACCAATTGCCACTTGAGAAATATAAGGGGTTAAGTTATTTGGAATACCTTTAGGATCTTCCCCCATCGTACCTGATGGATGCGCCCCTACTGGGTTAAAATAGCGCAGCAAACTAATAGACCAACTTTCATCAGCGACAAATAAGTCAGATAAAATGCGCTCAACCATATATTTGCTCGTGCCATAAGGGTTAGTTGTTCCCCCTACTGGCGAATCTTCAGTAATAGGAACCGCTTGAGGATCACCATAAACGGTTGCAGATGAACTAAAAATAATACTTTTTACGCCCACATCACGCATACAACGCACAAGCACCAATGTGCCATTAACATTGTTGTCGTAATATTCAATTGGCTTCTGAACAGATTCACCAACCGCTTTCAATCCCGCGAAATGAATAACAGACTGAATAGAATGCTTAGCAAAAATTGATGCTAATAGCTGGTCATCACGAATATCACCGTTATAAAACAGAGGGCGTTTACCTGTTAGGGCTTCAACACGATTAAGTACTTCTTCATTCGCATTGCTAAGGTTATCTAAAATAATCGGTGTCATACCTGCTTCAATCATTTGTACGCAAGTATGGCTACCGATATATCCCATACCACCTGTTACTAATATTTCCACATTCACCTCTTTTGATTCAATTCAAAGGAAAAGCGCAAGACGGTTTCTGTTCACTGACACAGAGTTTAACAAGATCAGCGAAACCTTTTCGTGATCAAACCGACATTTAGTGTAAACGTTTACACTATTTTCGCGCTACTTAAATTTTATAAAAATCTTAGTTTAGAATTGTATTACAGTAAGTTAATATAATATGTAATACATCCCACCGCTTTAACACTAAAAATAACACACATTAAAAGTAAACGATTACATCTCATTTAATGTGCTAATTATATGATAAAACTGACATTCAATGGGTTTTATCATACCTTATTAACTTCCCTGCTAATATGTTTAAGCGGGGTAAGAACACTCTCAATAAAATGCTTACAGTTTAATAAGTGCTTTATTGCATAAACACTCTCAATAAATACTTACCGTTTAATAAGTGCTTTATTGCATAAACACTCTCAATAAATACTTACCGTTTAATAAGTGTTTTATTGCATAAACACTCTCAATAAATACTTACAGTTTAATAAGTGTTTTATTGCATAAATACTCTAAATAATTCAAATTACAGCTAGGCGACAAGTGAATGAGTCGCTAGGAGCATACATAAGTATGTGACTAGTGCGAATGAACGCAGTCAACAACGCTGTGATTTGAATTATGACGAGTATCGAATGGAGAACATAATGAAACCGATTGTCTTGCTCTATCAAGATCTTCCTGAAAAACTGTACAAAAAACTATCTGATTTTGCTGATATCAAACAATTTAAAACGCTCTCTTTAGACTCTAGTGATTTACGTTCAGCACTTGCCAATGCCTCTGGATTACTTGGTGCTGGTGGCAATATTGATGAAAAATTTATTAGCCAATCTCCTCATTTAAAAGCCGTTTCAACGGTTTCTGTAGGCTATGATAATGTTGATGTTAATGCACTTACCAAGCGTAATATTAAACTAATGCATACTCCAACCGTATTAACAGATACTGTCGCAGATACCATGATGGGATTAGTACTTGCCGTAGCAAGGCGTATTCCTGAACTTGCGGATAATATTAAACAAGGTTTATGGGTTAAAGGTATCACACCTGATTGGTACGGTACTGATGTTCATCATAAAACCATGGGTATTATTGGCATGGGGCGAATAGGCAAAGCTTTAGCACAGCGCGCGCACTTTGGTTTTAACATGAATATTCTTTATCACTCACGTACAGAATATACAGAAGTGAACGATAAATTTGCTGCAAAGCATTGCACTTTAGAAGTCTTATTACAGCAATCTGATTTCGTCTGTATCACGTTGCCATTGACACCAGAAACGCACCATTTAATAGGTCAAAAACAATTTTCGATAATGAAACCTGATGCTTATTTAATTAATGCAGGTCGTGGGGCTGTGGTAGACGAATTGGCACTAATCAGTGCATTAGAACAAAAAGAGATCGCGGGAGCTGGGCTGGATGTTTTTGAAAAAGAGCCTCTATCTTCATCGTCACCTTTATTAACGATGAAGAATGTCGTTGCTGTTCCGCATATCGGCTCTGCAACCAAAGAGACTCGCTATGCGATGGCTGAATGTGCAGTAGATAATCTGATTGCGGCGCTAAGTGATCAAGTAAAAGAAAACTGCGTCAATTTCTAAAGTAGTAAGTAACAAGTAACAAATAGCGTTTTTGAGACACAAAAAAAGGTAATGATAGTCTATCATTACCTTTTTATTCGATGTTCAAATGAGTTTAAGCAGGATCAACGTGAGCCATCACACTCAAAATCTGTTTATTTTGCAAAACATTATTACGTGCATTAACAACAATCGCATGACTTTCATTGACGGTGAGATCGCCTTTGATTTCAAGATGTACATCTACGAGTAAATAATCACCTGAACGACGCGTCTTTAAATCATGAATGCCTTGCACGCCCGGTGTTGAAACTAGCATCTGTTTAATCTCTTCCAACGTTTCTTCATCAGCCCCTCTATCCATTAAATCTTGTAGAGCTTGATAAGTAAAACGCCATCCCATACGACCGACAAATAATCCGACAATCAATGCTGCTAATGGGTCAAAAAATTTAAATCCAGCTAAACTTCCGATAATACCAATCGCAACAACTAATGAAGAAGCAGCATCAGAACGCGCATGCCAAGCATTGGCGACTAACATAGTTGAGTCCACTTTTTTTGCAACGGCGAGCATATAGCGGAATAATCCTTCCTTAGCCGCTAATGCAAGTAAAGCCACATATAAAGCAACACTATGAACTTCAGGAATAGTCGATGGATCTAAAATTTTATGAATGGCAGAAAACACCATTCCTAAACCAACAATTAATAAAATAGTCCCAAGAATAAGTGATGCTGCATTTTCATAACGAAAATGCCCATAAGGATGATCAGCATCAGGTTGTTTCTGACTACCTTTATTGGCAATTAAAACAACAAAGTCAGCAATAAGATCAGAAAGTGAGTGAATACCATCGGCAATCAAACCTTGAGAGTGTGAGAAAAAGCCCACTGTAATTTGCCAAATGGATAAAATAATATTGACAAAAACACTCACTAACGTGCTTTTTTTAGCTGCCTTAAATTTTTCAGACTGCTTATTATCAGCCCGAACCAACTCAATATCATCAATGTGATTATGTGTCATAATAATAATCTTATTTGGTTTTAAATAGCCTACTCTATTGCCATAGATAAATAGAGTTCCATAGGTTATTTCAGGTTCCATAACTCATTGGTGAGGATAAAGGACGACTCTGAATAACAATCCAGTTTAGGGACTAAGATTGCTGTCCAGACATCATATTGAGATGTCATTACCTATTAATATGCCATATTTAAATCTTCCTGTCTCTTATTTTTATCAATAAAATCTTATAGATACAGAACAATAATATAATTGATAATCATTCTTTTATGCATTTTCTATTTTTAATAAGAAAAAGAGAAATTTATTTTTAAGACAACATTATTAATTTCTTTTCTGTCAACAAGTTAAGGTGTATAACTTATTTTCATTATATTATTAATATTATTTCAGACTGTTTTTAATTTTTAATGCTTAATAATGTAAAGCAGTAAATAATCATTCTCACTCTTATTTAGAACACAGATCACAGCTATTTTTTACTATTAGGCGATAATGGTAAATATTTTAAACTAACGCTAAGTGAGGTTTGTAATGTATAAGAAAATCCTAGTTCCCATTGATATTTTAGAAGATGAACTTTCTCAGGAACTAATCGCTCACATTGAACAAATAGCAAAGGTGGGTAAACCTGAGATCCACTTCCTCACCGTTATTCCTAATGCTGAACTTTTCTTTGGTATCGAGTTTGCTGCTATTCCTGAAAAATTCAAAGATTCATCAGAACGTACTCGTCTTGCTTTTGTTGCATTACAAGAAATGATTAAAGATGCAAAAATTCCTGATGAGCAAATTATATGTAATGTTGGTGTCGGTAACGCAAAAGATGAAATTTTAGAATATGCCCGCCACATTGATGCTGATTTAATTGCGATTGCGTCACATAGACCTAATGTTTCCTCTTATTTATTAGGCTCAACGGCATCATCAATTGTACGCCATGCAAAAATGTCAGTTTTAGTTATACGTTAATATTTAGCTTAAATAACAACAAAGCCCTTTGTTTCAACAACAAAGGGCTTTTCAGTAAATTATGACCTAACCTAAATAAGCTTGACTGTTATTTTTTAACCGAATCTTGAGTAGTCTCAGCAGCTGACCAAATACGATATTTCACATCTACATCTTTTGGTGCATAAACAACAATAGGTAATTTGCTGTTATAACGGATGAAGGCATCTGATCCCATATTTGCCTGTACAAAGGCATCTTTTTTCGTATTGTCAGCACATCCCATCATTGTTGACATTGGGCCATTTAAATCGCCAACAACATAATAGCTATAACCCCAACCTTCTAAATTCTTTTCATCTAAATCCGCACCAAACCACTGATGGTTGCAATCTACTTTAAGTTCTTTACCAATAATTAATTCAACTTGGTAATTGTTTTCATTATCTTTTTTCTCTAACTCGATAACATGACGAACTTGATTTTCTTGAGCCTTAGGATAAGGTGCAACTTTATCTAAACTGTCAGTAGCTTGTGCACACGCAGATAAAGACATCGCTGCTACTAAAGATAATATTACTTTGTTCATCACTCTCTCCATTTTTACAGCGAACACTTCGCCGTTAACAAAATTAGTCAGATGTTTTTATTGCTCGTTATCTGAATACTAATATTTTTAGTGCCTAAATGCTAACATCTTAGTAAATAGTACTATGAGCGGATAATTCTGAATGTTTCAAAAAGAAAAATCACGTTTTTTCATGAAATGTAAATTTGTGATACATCACCGTGCAGATAAGCTATCTATGATTATACTGAAATAGAGACCCAATTTCTTTTCATAGGAGGTTATATGTTCTCAGATCAACAAGCCCTTGTTTCTCAATTAAGAAATAGTGATCCCCGCTTTGAAGCTCTCTACGATAAACATCATCGACTCGATCAAGAAATTGCTAAATTAGAAGGCCCTAACGGAGCTGGCTATAACGATGAAGTTGCCAAACTAAAAAAAGAAAAACTTCATCTTAAAGATGAAATGCAAAAAATACTTCAACGAAGTGAAAAATAAGGCTCTTTTTAAGCGATGATATAATGTCATCGCTTTTTATGATTAAAAACAAAGATAACGCCCCACAAAGATGCATAATAAATATATCTTTTATTCTTTAGGGGTTAAATATGTCATCAATTCATGGTCATGAAGTTTTGCAAATGATCCTTTCTTCAGAAACTGCATTTACTAAAACATCGCTGATTGATGCTATCCATAAACAATTCGGCAATGACTCACGTTTTCATACTTGTTCAGCTGAAAATATGACAGCGACAGAATTAGTTGATTTCTTAGAAAGGAAAGGTAAATTTATTCCATCAGAAGGTGGATTTACAACGAGTGAAAATAAGATTTGTCATCATTGATAGACATATTGCTTTAAAGCTCGATTGCCAGTGATTTCCTTTTCTATCTCATTGGCTTTTTATATAAATAAGTAAAAAGCCAATTCGTTCTGACAATCGTAATTACTTTATTTACTACATGTTTTACTACATTTTATTCATCGTCTGTTTGTAACCAGCCATCATCTTCCCAAACGCTTTGAATAAGTTCCATTATGTGTTCATGCTTAGTTTCATCTTTTATGCCCGTCACTTGAATCGAGTTCATGCTACTAAAGGCAATACGAAACTGCATATCTGGATATTCTGGAATGATCTTTTTTCTCAGTTCGTGTTCTAAGAGCGGAAATAATGAGTCGGTTATCTTAGATTGTTTATTAAATAAAATTTCCACACGCATTGGTTTCACCATTTAAAGGCAAATAGACTGTATATAAATACAGTATTATATTCTAAGAAAAAAGAAAAGACTTTTTGAGAAAATTTTTTATTAAATAGCATGAAATAAGTTTTTCGCATCTCCACAGGCTTAATGATAAGATGTATAATAAATACAACATACAATTAAGAGAGAAATGTATGTCGGGAAAAAGAATTAATCGAGAGAAAAAAACAATTCAAAAAATGGTTGCTCTTTATGCCCATTCACACCCTGAAGCTAAGTCAGATTATTATCAACAATTAGTCGATTATGCATATAAACGATTAGATAAATGTCGCTATGGTGAAGATAAGCCAGCCTGTAAACAATGCCCTATCCATTGCTATCAACCAGCCAAACGAGAAACAATGAAACAAATCATGCGTTGGGCTGGGCCTAGAATGCTAATTTATCATCCGATTCTTGCAGTAAGGCATCTTATTGATGATAAAAAACCCGTTCCGCCTATTCCGGAAAAACGGCGTTCGACTCGTTCGACAGAGAAATAAAATCTGTTCTTCTTAATCGATATAAAACATGTTCAGCCAAAGGATGTGTTTTATCTAATGCTGGATGAAAGAAATTATCAGATTGATGCATACCTAGTTTTTGCATTACACCTTGGGATGGAAGGTTTGAAACTGCGGTGAAAGCCACAACTTCCTCTAATCTCAACGTCTCAAAAGCAAATTTAAATACAGCTAAAGCAGCTTCATGGGTATAACCTTTTCGCCAAAACTTTTTCGCAATCCGCCAACCAATTTCTACACAGGGATTAAATGGCAAAGACGCGGCTGGAATATTTAATCCAACAAAACCAATAAACTCTTGAGTCTCTTTTAATTCAACCGCCCACATTCCCCATCCATTTTGTTGAATAAATTTTTCACGGATAGTCTCAACCATATTATCACTTTCTAATTGAGATAAAGTGCAAGGAAAATAGCGCATTACTTCAGGTGAAGAGTTGATTTCAGAAAAAAATGGCGCTTTATCGCTTTCACGCCATTCTCTTAGGTGTAGTCTGGGAGTATCTAAATTCATCGTTATTCTCTGTTTATATAAAACTAAGACAATAACGATAAAGTAGGATAAGCAACGAAAAATGAAAAGAAAAATGATACTTTATTTTTTATTTTCTTTTAGTTGGTTTTCTACTGGAGCAACAACTTTATCTTTATTTGCATTAGAGCTTTCTTTTATTGAAACGACGCGTTGTTGAGCTACCGACTTAGCTTGATGTTCAACTTGCTCTGATTGTCCAGTAAAAATACCGCCACGTTTAATAGACATACTGCCACAACGGCTAGTACCACGTAACTCACCATGTTCTAGAATATCTAAATTATTTGCAGCACAGATACCTTTTACAAAACCATCAATAATAATATCAGGTGCTGTTAATTCACCTTCAACTTGTCCAGCATGCATAACACGAATAACGCCATCTTTAACATTAATATTGCCGGCTACTTTGCCCCAAATTTGGATATCGCCTTCAACATTAATATCGCCTTGGAATACCGTTCCTTTTGCAATAATCGTGTATAGTTTTTGCTCTGGCATCGGTTTTTTCTCTTCTGTTATTACTGGTGCAACAGGCTCTGCTGCTTTTGGTGTTTCAGTTTTACGACTAAACATAGCGGCTTTTTTTAACCTCAACGTCATAGAATAAATAATAATGCTAAAAATTAGGATTAGAATAATCAAAAATTCGCCTGCCATCTGATAACGCCAAAAGGCAATTAAGGCAAGAGTCCAAATTATCCATATCCCGCTGAATATAATATTTCGCAGTGTTCGCTTATTCTCCATAATTAGCTATATCCTTACCTCCCTGACAATAAATACACTTATGCATTCATCATTTTAATAAATTAATAGCAAGTATAATGCCTGTAATAAGCCTATTATTACCTTTTAGTTTATTGATTTATTCCTTAGACGAAATAATATCTAATTAAAAAACATGAAGATTATCTATTTTAACCGTCAAATGTTAATGTAAATGATTTGTGAATACCAAATTCTTTTATAGATAAATATTTTTTAATGAAAATTAACATTTCACACTCATTTTCTTTTGCTTATAAAGCTTCATTCAAAAATATTTTTCATAACATGCTTATTCAATACAATTTTCCAAAATCAAAAATATGAGATATTCATCACAAGTAAGAAAGCAATAAAGTAAGAAAGTAAAAAATAACTAAGAAAAAATCTGTTCTCAGGGTCATGTCCTTATGCTTTTTATTAAAACTTCAACTTTTTTATTCTAAAATCATGAGAAAAAAGTAAAATTAATAACCTTAGTGAATATAGAAAATAATACTCTTTTTTTTAATTCTTATTTTATTTTTATAAATCCATTTAAAAATATCGTTTTTATTAAAAACAACATAACATTTAAATCACATAATCGACACAATAAAAAATGATGGTTATAATTATCTTTTGAACACTCCAATTGCTATTTTACACTGTAAAGAAAGTGAAATCGGATTAAATGCATGTTATATATGGTTTTTAACAAACCAATAACAAAGTGTAAATTATTAATTACACAAATATACTGGTTTCTCTTTATTGTCTAAAATAAAAAATTTCTCTCATTTAACTTTCTTTTGCAATTCATAAAGAATCCAATTAAATTAACAAAGTTACTTATCTTAAATCAGCAAAAGAAAATGCAAAGTCTAATATCTAAAAAAAAACCTCATCAAATTAAAGAAAATAGTCTATTTTTTATTTTTAATAGTACTCAATAATAAAGAAATGTTTTTATAGATATTCTTATATTTATCGTTATAAAAATACAGAGATACTTATATAATAATCTTTTTGGGCGAGTTATGAATACAATACAATATGACAGAAACAATCAAAATGATTGTGAAATTCAAAAAAAATCTTTTTTCTATCCACAATATCAAATACTAGAAAACGAACAAAAAGCACTCTTTCTTATTCGAAAAAATGCACTTATTTTACAAAATTGCACGGATACAATTACTGTGGATCAAGATCAAGTTCTTTTTTTACAACAAGGGAATTATACAATAAAAACACAAGGCATAGAGCCTGTAGATATTATTGCTATACCTCTTTCTGATGATTTTTTAAGAAATTTCATGTCAAAATACAATGATATTTTGTGTAATATAGAAAGAGATGAAGAATTCTCTGGCGCCTTTATTTGCTTTCAAAACTCTCCACTTATTCACTTTTGTAGCAATGGGTTTGAATACCTTACCACCCAATCCTGCCCTAAAGCGTTCACACAATTACGTATTGAAGAATTTCTAGTTCTTTTACTTTCAACAGAGCAAGGCTCAGATTTAATGGCATTACTACGCCAACTCAGCCATCGTCAAGTTGATAGATTAAAAATATTTATGGAAAAAAATCATTTAAAAAATTGGAAACTAAAACAATTTGCCCGTGAATTTGGTATGGGGTTAACGACATTTAAAGAACTTTTTAACCACGTCTATGGAACATCACCAAGAACATGGATCTGCGAAAGAAGAATTATTTACGCACATCAACTATTACTGACCACTGAAATGAGTATTGTTGATATTTCAATGGAATCAGGCTTTTCTAGCCAATCTTACTTTACACAAAGTTATCATCGTCGTTTTAATATGACGCCAAGTAAAGCGAGAAATATCAGATTAAAATTATAAAAAATCCGGCTGAATATCATAATATCTAAAAGTCATTCATAGTTAGAATACTTGAAATTTATTCTTATGAGTGAGTTCTATATCGTGATCAGAGAAAGTAACCATACCCTACAAGCCCATTATTATGACTATTTAGTCTTACTAAAAAAAATGATGGCAACCAATGATAAAAAAACTGTAGATGATTTATTTGATCTACAGTTTTCTTTTCGTTCGAATAAAAACATCGTTAATGCATGTAATGTTAATGAACAACAAATAAAAATACTAGCTCGTATTTTATGCCGCGAAAGCTTAGACAGTTTATTACAATCCACTTGGTTTTTACGAAAAAAATATTGCTTTGTTGATATCACTAAAGAAGAAATTCGTGATGTTGTTAGCTTGGCTCGTTCATCTCATACGCAACAAGCAAATTCTACGTTAACACCAATGGATTGGGATAAATCATTGAAGGCTACTGTCAATATCAATGAACATATGCGCTTAATTCAAGCTGTTATAAAACCTCTGTTTATTTGGTGGGTGAAGCATGTTACTCCCCAACTATTCACTCTTTATCAAACTAAAAGGGAGCTAGAGTCTCAAATTAAGCAGTGTGAAAATATTAAGTCATTCGAGGAAAAACAGCTATCAAATACAAGTGATTCTTTTTTATCTTTAGATGACATCAATATCAAACTAAATTCAGATAAAGTCAGATTAATTGTAATTAATGATCTACTACAAAAAGATGTTACGTTACTTTTAGATAACTGGAAAAATGAGCCAGTCTTTAATATTAAAATTAATAATACTTTAGACTACATCCAAAAAGTAACGCCAAATTCTGAATTAATAAAACCATTATGGGATATTTTAAATAGTATTCCGGAGCATCCTGAAAACTGTCAAAAATTAAAAGATTGGCTTCTGAAAAGAGAACTTTGCTTAAATAACGATGAATTTTTATGGCGATAATAAAATCTCAGCTCTTCTCTAAATAAAAAGAGAAGGGCTGATGTTAGCTTTTAATTATTCTATTTAATATCCAAGATCTCAATTGTCACAATAGACATGGATTCTGGAGGCACTTGTCCTGGCACTCCATTTTTTCCATAACCGCCACCAGGTTTTATATAAATTTTAGCTTTACCATTAATACCCGCTTTTGCAATAAAGGTATTCAGTGGTAATGGTAGTTGGCGGTAAGGTAAGATAAGCGGCTTAGCTTTATCATAATTAAGAGTTACAGTACCATCTGTTAACTCTTCATGCATTGTAAATACAACGGTTTTACCTGCAATTGAAGCCACTGGTTTACCCTGTTTTAATATTTTAAAATAGGTATTATCGTCATATTGTACGTAATTTTGTTTTTGGATCTCAGATAAAATGGATTTATTACGCTGGGCATTGTCTTTTCCAATAATCGAATAAGCATAAGCAAGCTGCCCAGCAATCATTTGCCCTTCACCCGCCATTTTCTCAAGCTGCTCTTTTAGAGTTTTATTCTCTTTTAAAATATTACTAGTATCTGTATGAACTTTCGCTAATTCAGCATCTTTTGCTTTAATTTGCTCATTTAATTTAGCAATAGCTTCTGTTTGCTGTTGCTTTAATGTACTAATTTGCTGTGTATTTTCTGTATTTTGTTTTTCTACTTGTACTTTTGCTTCAGCTAATTGAGCACTCAATTTATCCGTCATACTTTGCTTTTCAGCGAGTTGTTTTTCTAACAATGCTAAAGTTTTATCACTCTCTGTTTTGCTCGTGGTGACTTGAGCTAATGCGATATTATTCTCTTTAAATTGTGTATCTAATGTTTGGTATTTATTCAATAGCTCACTTTGCGCTTTCTCTAACTTAGCTATCAGATTATTTTTATCAGTAATTAAATTATCAACAGCTTTTTCACCCGCAGATAAACTCTTCTTCAAATCAGCTAATTCAGTGACTTTATTATCTAACTGAGATTTTAATTCTGGGATAGATTTTAATTTCTCATCCACTTGCTCTTTTTGCTGTTGTACAGCTAAAAGTGATTTATTAAGTTGAGCTTGTTCTTGGTTACTTTCTTCAACCTGTGTTTTTAGTTGTGCTATTTCTTTACGTTGTTCCTCGACAAGTTTGCTATTAGCATCTTGTTGCTTTTCTGCTTCTGCAACTTTTAATGTGAGTTCTTTAGATAAATCTTCACGTTCTGATGTGATCTTCAACAATGTGCTTTGTAATTTATCTATCTCTTTTTTCGCGGAGTCATCTTTTAGCAACAGTTGAGCCTGTGCAAATTGAGTCTGCACATCTTCTTTCTCTTTCTTTATTGTTGCTAATTGATTTTGTACATCTGTGAGTTGTTTAGTTAATTTATCTTGCTCCGTCGTTATTGTTGATAACGAACTTTCTAATGTTGCTATCTCTTTATTTTTCGCTGCTTCTAAATTAGCTAATTCTTGTTCTTTTTGTTTATTGTTATCATTTAGCGATTGCTGAGATTCAAGATACTGAGCTTGTATCGTTTCTTTTTCTTGTTCAATTTTAGCAAGTAGTGCCTGCTTTTCATTTAATTGGTTAATTAACTTTTCTTGCTCTACTTTTATGCTTTCAAGTGAACTTTGTAATTTATCAATCTCTTTTTTCGCAGAGTCATCTTTTAACAAAACCTGAGCCTGTTGATACTGAGATTGTAATTGCTCTTTTTCTTGCTCAAGCTGAGTATATTTCGCCTCTAAAGATTTAAGTATTCCCGCTTGTTTTTCAAAATCTTGTTGCTGTTTTGCTAACTCTGTATTTTTTACTGTTGTTGCCTGTAATACGTTCTCTTTTTCGGCTAATTGCTTAACTAATAAGTCACGCTCTTTGTTTATTGTTTCTAAATCACTTTGTAGTTTGGCAACAGCCTGTTTTAACGTGTCATCAGTAAGTAAGTTATTTGCCGTAGCTAATTTTTCTTCTGTTTCAGCCAGCGTTAATTCAAGTTGTTTAATTTGGTTATTTGCATTTTGAAGTTTTTCTAAATGCTCTTTTGTTATAGCAGCCTGCTCAGTGTATTTTTGATACAGCGTTTGGTATTTATTTCTCGTATCTGCTAAACGATTTAGTAGCTCTTTATTAAAAAGAGGTTGTTTATGATCGAGTACAGAGCGATTGAACTGATATGCAAAGTGAAAAGGGATGGCAGTAACAGAATAAAATGTTCCTGGAATAATATCTAACAAGAAGTTGTCATTACGTTGAGGCTTTGCATAACTCTCTTTTGAATAAAGAGCTAACGGGTTATAAACCGTTGCATTATTTCTGTAGCTATAACGATTAAGATCCTCTGGTGTAAATTGTGGTTTAATCGGAACAAATGAAAGCAACGGAGTTAAATAACGAGTGTAATCACTCTTTAATTTTGCATAATTAACAGGTAACACAGGGCAATTTTCTGCCAGCGTGATATCAGGAGTCTTAACAGGTTCGACTGCCTGATTATCTGTTTTAGCTGGCGTAGAAGGTTTAACTCGTTGCTCTGGTTTTGTTTGTTGAGTCGCTGTTGTGGTGCGGTTTACTCCACGATTAGCCTGACCGGTTCTCGTTGACGATGAAATTGTAGCAGATGTTTTAGGCTCAATTTTAATTGGCTCTTGCGTTTCAAAATAACGGTCAAAATCCTCAATAACAGAATTAAACTCATTATTGGCAAACGATAGTGTTGGAAACAGCATAAAAGCGAGACAAACACTCTGCTTTAATTTCATAGTAATTATTCACCTAATTTTTTTAGTGTCGAATTAACTGACATAATCGACAAATAGCGAACTTTTGCACATAAAACTTCTGTTTTTGATTCAATACTCATTTTTAATAAATCTAAGCTATCTTTACTTGCTGTACCTTGAACACTACGGTACATCGCATTGATTTCGCTGATTTCTTTAAATGAACTCATCATGGATTGATAGTCAGATGGAGAAAAAGTTTTTAAAGAATCAAGTTGTTTGATGCAAGCGCTTTGTGGTGCTAGCCCCAATTTTCTTGCATCTACGCCACTATCAGCAGGTTCTGCTGCAGGTGCCATAGAAAGTGGTTGTGCAACAGCTACTGGTTGAGTAGTTGCTACAGGCTGTGTAGTTTGTGTTGGCGCAGGCGCTGGCGTTTCAATTGGACGAGTGTGATCAGTCCACGCACACCCAGATAGGGCGAGGACGCTGGTTGCCATAAATACAGCGAGGACATTCTTTTTATTTTGTAATAAGGACATCATTTTTCCTTAATTCCGATCAGACTTAAATAAGTGCATATGAGTTGTCGCATTTTAAGCCATTTTATTATAATTTTCTATTACCTACTGCATACTAAATAAATAGGCTAACACTCTTGGTTGCAATGAGTGTTCCTATCATTTCATTTATTTTTTCTTAAAATACTACTTACATCACACTAAATGCATCAAATCTTGAATATCGGATTTATTTAGTAAAAATGTTGTCATAAAAACTGATCGTTTTTTATATTTATGGAATAGTACCAGATAATAATAAAAATAATAATACTAATTTTATCATTTATTTACACAATTTACGTGTAAAAATACGCTTATATTTTGTTGCTGTTTTTTAATACCAAGATAAACTCAAAAAATGAATATCTAATATAGGCATGATATTCATTTTATCCTTCAAAATAGGGGAACTAAGATGAGTCATTTTAAAATTGGTCTCGTTGTCGGTAGTTTAAGAAAAGATTCGTTTAATAAACAAACAGCACATGCCTTAATTAAGTTATTTCCTCAAGAATTTACCTGTCAGTTTATCGATATTAGTACTCTTCCTCTCTATAACCAAGACGATGACAGTCATACCCCCTCTTCTGTTATCGATTTCAAACAACAAATAAAAGCGTGCCAAGGCATCATCTTTATCACACCTGAATATAACCGCTCAATACCTGGTGCGCTTAAAAATGCAATTGACCAAGCCTCTCGTCCTTATGGAACAAATGCTTGGAATGAAATCCCAGCCGGTATTATTGGTGTTTCAACTGGTAATATTAGTACAGCTATAGCTCAACAGCATTTACGCAATTCGTTAGCCTTCTTAAATATGCCAACTCTAAATCAACCAGAATGTTATCTAAAATGGTATGACGGAATGGTTGAAAATGGGCAGTTTTCAGAAAAAACAGCAACTTTTATGCAAAACTGGGTTAATGCCTATGTTGCTTTTGTGAAGCAAAATAATCGATAATCAAATAAACTAAAAAGAGCTTTATGTTAAAAACATAAGCTCTTTTTCTTTTTGAACGTCAGAGTTAATGTAATTTATTTGGTTATAATATCTTTACTGACAAATAAAAGTTTTAATATTTCATAGATAAAAAATGATAATAATCTTGTTCACTTCAACATTTAATAACACAAGACAAAAATAGATTATCTTTAAAAGATATATTTTATTATTACAATTAAGAATTGTTTATTATATAACCAGAAATAAAGAGATTTAAATCGAATCAGACTTAAGATCAAATTTAACCATTTATCCTATTCGTTCTAAAGTCAGAGAATATCAATAGACTTCAATCTACTGCCACATATAAAATTTACAATTTGATAATTATTTTTAATAATTTATATTAGGTCAGAACGTTAGCCATAATGTGCGATACATCTCTAAATAATATGCTTCAATAATTGTGATAAACAAAAAAATTACCTATATTACTCATCCATTAAATACTGGCAGGTAAATCATGGATAAAAATTTAAAAGAAATTGAATGCGAAATTGCCGCTCTAAAAATTGTTATCAAGTCTTTACTTTCCACGCTAAGTGATAAACAACGAAGAGATATGTTGGGCAATATATCTATAGTGCTTGAGGATACATCAAACAAATACCCTCAGCTTAATGAAGTTATTAACTTAACTGAGCAATATGTAAAGAAGCTTACTCAAGCCTAATGAAAACGACATTTGCTATTGCTATTAAATTTATACCTTAATTTTTATAGGGTGCTAATAGCATCCTATTGATTATTTTGTATAGGATATACTGTGATTTTCCTTTCATTAACACAACACTAAGTTAAATTTACTAAATGTCTATTTCCCCCATCTAAAATATCTTCGCATTTACTGTTTTAATGAAAAATGCGATAAAATTGTATATTCTTTTATCAATTTAATTTTTCTTGGATTTAATTAAACAATTAATTAATATGAAAATAATTTATCACACAGCAATAAATTATCGCTCTTTTGAGGATCTTATGGAAAAAAAAGTTGTTAATATAGAGTATGAAATTGCAGCAGTAAAAGTAGTTCTAAAAGCCTTGTTATTGACTTTGACAGATAAACAAAAAGAAATAGTGATCCACGATATAAATAAGACCGTCAATGATGCCTATATCGATCATCCTCAATACCAAGATGTTATAAACAAGACCGAACAATATATAAAAAAAATACTCTAAACATTAAGAGCACATTCTTCAACCTCCTCTCTTTATTATTTATATCAGAGAGGATTTATATCTACATCTTTAAAAATCAATTTACTTCAAGCTTTAACATAATCACTGATTGATTGATTATTAAAGTTAAAATGGAAAGTACTTTTTTATTGATTGAGTATAAATGAAATAACATTATTATTTATGGTTCGCTTAATTTGGGTAATAATTTTCTGCTCTTCATAAAAAAAATTATAAACCATTGCTGTTTCACTACTCAATCAATGACTAAGTTAAATTTATTTCTACTTTTAAATAAAAGAGAGAATCATAAGAGTTTAAACTTTAAATTTATTATGTTTATGCGTCTAACGAGTAAAAACTTACCACCTTAGACACACTCTTTATAAATTTTTTTATATCAACGATGAGCAAGATTGAATTTTTGCACCGATAACTGTAATTCTTCGGTTTGTCTTTCTAATGAAATGGCTGCCGCAGAAACTTGTTCAACTAAAGAAGCATTCTGTTGTGTTACACCATCCATTTGAGTAATAGCCACACTCACTTGACCAATACCTTTACTTTGCTCTTCAGATGCAATTGTAATTTCTTTCATTATTGACGTTACCTGTTTAACTCCCGTCAAAATGTCTTCCATCGTGTTTTCCATATCACTCACTAATTTTGCACCTTTTTTTACACGCGCAGTGGAATCAGCAATAAGGACTTCAATCTCTTTAGCAGCTTTGGCACTGTCTCCTGCTAAATTACGAACTTCATTGGCGACAACCATAAATCCTCGTCCATGAGCTCCTGCTCTTGCTGCTTCTACTGATGCATTTAAAGCAAGTATATTGGTTTGAAATGCAATGTTATTAATAACATTGATGATATCTGCAATCTTACTTGAACTATTAGAGATCCCATCCATTGTTGTCACAACAGATTCCGCTAATTCATTGCCTTTTTCTACGGTCACTGATGCAATTTCAGCTAATTCTCTCGCTTGATAAGCATGTTCCATATTCTGAGTCACAGCGGCTGTTATCTCTTCCATACTTGCAGCTGTTTGCTCTAATGCCGTTGCTTGCTCTTCTGTACGAGAAGCCAAATCGTTATTTCCTTTGGCAATTTCAGATGCACCACGATAAATACTGTCGCTTCCCATTCGGATTGTACTTACCGCTTCATGCAAATTATTCTGCATATCATTTAATAATGGTATTAATCGCCCAGCGCAGTTATTCCCAAAAGGCTCTAGTGACTGACTCAGATCACCTTCGGTAATTTTCACAAAATGTTGGCGAATACTTTCAAGTGGTTTTTGTAACATTGCCACTAAATAGCGATCAGTGAGGAACAGAATAATCCCTCCTAAGATAGCACTTATAATAATAACAATTTGTGTCACTTCAATAAGCTCATTCACCCCTTCAATTGTTCTATCAATTTTTATATTTGCGACATTATTAAAGTTTTCACTCACATTACCTAATTCACGACTCAACGCAGGTGTTACATTTTTTGCATGATGTTGATATTGCTCGATAGTGCCATTGAGCGCCAATTCCATCTGCTTTTTTACTCCTTGCTCAAAAAGTGCTTGCCATACATCCATCAACTCTTTTGATACTTTTGCATCCATTGGTCCAGGAGAAACAGATTTCATATACATAATCTGTTTTTCCATATTTTCCATCGCCAGTTGTGCTTGTGTAAAATCGACGTCTTTGCCTTCTGCTTTCTCTTCAATGAGACGATTTAATCGAGAAGTGAATCGAAAATACTGATCATTTCCCTGACTGAGTGCAGCCATTTGTTTTATTATTTGATTATCAGATTGGTTGCCTTCAGATATTTGTGATAATGACCATGCGCTATAAAGACTGACACTGCCAAATAACACACATAAAATCCCCAGAATGATCGCCATCATCAGACGAATAGTAATGTTACGAAGTTTCTGCATCGAATTTCCCAACTAACAAGATAAAGTAAGCCCAATAGGGCGTAATGTACTCTTATCGACACTTTTTCAATTTATTTTAATTTTTTACTAAAGTTTTTTATAAATTGATTTTTTATTTTCCATACATAAAAGGAGTTAGATGAAAGAAGCAAAAATGTTACTTATATATCATTTTTTATAATTTAATATAAAAAAAATAAAAACATTTAAAATCATACTGTTGATATAATGATTGCGATAAGAACAAATAAGGATAGTTAAAGAAAAAATAGTTGAAGATAAAATAAATTTTAAAGTGTTCTTAATCTTTTAAACCCAATTCTTTCTATACGTAAGAGATGATTTAATGACACCCATCCCTATGTATGAGAAGGCGTAATTGCAGTCTATCTGACATTTTTCGTACATCGCATGGTTAAAAAAAGAGGTAAGAAATAATAAGTAAACAGGCTTATTTTGTGATTAATAAAGCATCTTTAGAAAGATAAAATAGAAAGGATATACATAAGGCGATAAAAACAACTCGCCTATTTAATAGGAATAGAATTAAACAACTCTATTTTTATCTGAAAATAATCTGAAGCGCTGAAAGCTAATATCATCAAAACAAACTTCCCCATCAGGTTTAAATCCATAACGAGAAACCGTTTTGGCTACCCTCCTTGAATGAGGAAGTAAAATTGTGATGCTTTCAATCTTCATTTCATCAAATGCTCTACGAATAATCTCTGCATAAATTATTTTACCTACTCCCCAGAAGTTGGGATGAAGAACTAAGGCAAGATCTGCATCATCTCCTTCTTTCTGAAGCCCACCCCATCCAGCAAATACACCATCAATAACAAATGCCCAAGGACCATATCCATTATCGTTCCATTGAGAATCTTTCTCTTTTGCCCATAAAATACTTTTTTCAATATCAAAATTAGGGCTACCCAGAGGCATTTGTCGTAAAACCGCAGGATGATTATTGAGTTCTACAATATGTAAGGGATCTATCTGTGAGAGTTTTTTAAACTCTAAATGCATATAATTTCCTTAATTAAATTGTATGTTAAGTAAAGAATACTAATATCCTAACCTTATGCTGATAAAAACACACCAAACCATATCATTTTATTATACCTTCAATTTATAAAAACAAATTATGCATATCAATTTCTTGTATCGATTTGGTAATATAGAAATACGTTATATCGTCGCTTAGATGAATTCCAATATAGTCACAAATTTGGAAAATAATGTATTTATAAAGGTTGGGAGATGAGTTGGCAGGTTATTTGGAGCGGGCGAAGGGAATCGAACCCTCGTATAGAGCTTGGGAAGCTCTCGTTCTACCATTGAACTACGCCCGCGGTAGATTTTTCTGATTATACGCCTCCTTGATTGAACGACAATCCCCTTCTTATTTAAATGATTATTTAATCATCGAGAAATAGGTAATCATTTGTTTTTAAAAACAATAAAGCCACCTTTCGGTGGCTTTATAACTATATTGATATTCGTTAATGCTATTGATTAATTAACCATTTATTTAAAACAACAGTTATTTAAAATAACAATTATTTATTAGGGCGCATTGCCGGGAATAAAATAACGTCACGAATAGTATGGCTATTAGTAAATAACATCACCATACGGTCAATACCAATACCTAAACCTGCTGTTGGCGGTAAACCATGTTCTAATGCCGTAATATAGTCATGGTCGAAGAACATCGCTTCAGCATCACCAGCTTCTTTTTGGCGAACTTGATCTTCAAAACGCTCTGCTTGGTCTTGTGCATCATTTAGTTCTGAGAAACCATTACCAATTTCACGACCACCAATAAAGAATTCGAAGCGGTCAGTGATAAATGGATTATCATCGTTACGACGGGCCAGTGGAGAAACTTCTGCTGGGTATTCAATGATGAAAGTTGGTTGAATTAAGTGGCTTTCAGCAACTTCTTCAAAAATTTCACACTGAACACGACCTAAGCCCCAGCTTTTCTCAATCTTAATACCAATAGATTGAGCAATAGCAACCGCTTTATCCATATCATCAAGATCAGTCATTACAGTTTCTGGACGATATTTGCAGATAGCTTCTTTCATGGTTAATTTGGCAAAAGGTTTACCAAAATCAAACTCTTGATCACCATATTTCACTAATGAAGAACCCAGTACATTTTCAGTTAATGTACGGAATAATTCTTCAGTTAACTCAATCAGGTCGCGGTAATCTGCATACGCCATATAGAGTTCCATCATAGTGAACTCAGGGTTATGACGTGGTGATACACCCTCGTTACGGAAATTACGGTTGATTTCAAATACGCGATCAAAACCACCCACAACTAAACGTTTTAAATATAATTCAGGTGCAATACGCAGATACATATCGATATCTAACGCATTATGATGAGTAATAAACGGACGCGCACTTGCTCCACCAGGAATGGTTTGCATCATCGGCGTTTCAACTTCCATAAAGCCTTTGTTCACCATAAATTGACGGATACCCGCCATAACTTGTGAACGAATTTGGAAGGTTTTACGCGATTCTTCATTAGAAATCAGATCTAGATAACGCTGACGATAACGCATTTCTTGGTCAGCTAAACCGTGGAATTTGTCTGGTAATGGGCGTAGTGCTTTAGTTAATAAACGCACTTCTGTACAGTGAACACTTAATTCACCAGTTTTCGTTTTGAAAACACGACCACGAGCACCTAAGATATCACCCAGATCCCATTTTTTAAATTGCTCGTTATAGATACCTTCTGGTAAATCATCACGAGAAACATAAAGCTGAATACGACCACCCATGTCTTGCAATGTAGCGAAAGATGCCTTGCCCATAATACGGCGAGTCATCATACGACCTGCAATAGAAACTTCCACATTCGCTGCTTCTAACTCTTCTGCACTCATTGCATCATACTTTTGATGTAATTCGTCAGACAGCGCATCTCTGCGGAAATCATTTGGGAATGCGTTACCATTATCGCGTAAAGCGGATAATTTTTCGCGGCGTGTTTGCAGTTCGTTATTTAAATCAGGTGCCTGCTCCGCACCTTGTTGCTGTTGCGACATGTTTTTCCTCACAGGCCCGCTTTTAAGCTAGCTTCAATAAATTTATCAAGATCACCGTCTAATACTGCTTGTGTATTACGCGTTTCCACACCAGTACGTAAATCTTTAATACGTGAATCATCAAGAACATAAGAACGAATTTGACTACCCCAGCCAATATCGGACTTGTTATCTTCCATTACTTGCTTGTCTGCATTTTTCTTCTGCATTTCCAGCTCGTATAACTTCGCTTTCATCTGCTTCATTGCCTGATCTTTGTTCTTATGCTGAGAGCGATCGTTTTGGCATTGAGTAACAAGACCTGTTGGAACGTGGGTAATACGAACCGCAGATTCTGTTTTGTTAACGTGCTGTCCACCCGCACCCGAAGCACGATAAACGTCAATACGTAAATCAGCCGGATTGATTTCAATATCAATATTGTCATCAACTTCTGGGTAAATAAAGGCAGAACTAAATGAGGTATGGCGACGGCCACCTGAGTCAAATGGGCTTTTACGAACTAGACGATGAACACCTGTTTCTGTACGTAACCAACCATAAGCGTACTCACCAATAATTTTGATAGTCGCTGATTTTAATCCTGCAACATCACCGTCAGATTCTTCAATAATTTCTGTTTTAAAGCCTCTTGATTCAGCCCAACGTAAGTACATGCGCATCAGCATACTTGCCCAATCTTGCGCTTCTGTACCACCAGAGCCAGCTTGTAAATCAAGGTAGCAATCCGCACTGTCATATTCACCCGAGAACATACGACGGAATTCTAATTGCTCAAGCTTTTTATTTAAACCATCTAATTCAGCAATAGCTTCGTTAAATGTTTCTTCGTCATCAGCTTCAACCGCTAATTCAAGTAAACCAGAAACGTCTTCTAGTCCTTGATCTAACTGATCGATTGTTTCTACGATAGCCTCAAGAGATGAACGCTCTTTGCCTAATGCTTGTGCCCTTTCTGGCTCATTCCATACATCAGGTTGTTCTAATTCGGCGTTAACTTCTTCTAAACGCTCTTTCTTGGCATCATAGTCAAAGATACCCCCTGAGAACATTTGTTCTTTCAGAGACTTCTTCAATTTGGTGTTTTACGGGGTTGATTTCAAACATATTTTTTCGTCTTTATGTTGTTTTCAAAAACAATTGGAATAAATTTTGAACCGCATATTGTAACGGATATATCAGCGGGTTTATAGCATTTATATACAATTGTCTATCAGATAGTTGTTACCATAACAACGTTACTCTTTATATCACGGTAAATTGTTTAATTATTTGTGTTAACAAGGCCAAATATGCTCAACAAGCAGTTGCGCATTACGTTGCCCTCTAAACTCATTTACATCTAATCGATAAGCTAACTCAACCGTTTTAATACTGTTATCAGGCCACATATTGATATCAACATTAAATGCAATTGCATCAATCATAAGATGACTATTTACTGGCTGAAGCATCATTTTTAAATGTTTACTACCCACAATACGTTGTTGTAACAGCGTAAATTTACCGTCAAATAAAGGTTCAGGGAAAGCCTGTCCCCAAGGACCCGCTTCTCTTAGCATTTCTGCGATAGGCAATGAAAGTTGATTATCGGTTAGTTCACCATCCGATAAAATAACACCTTGCAACTGTTCATCAGAAACCAACTCGGCCATTAAAGTTGAAAAATGACGCTGAAATAACGGGAATTTATCTTCTTCAAGTGAAAGTCCTGCCGCCATTGCGTGACCACCAAATTTCACCATCAAACCCGGATTTAATGTATTTAATCGTTCTAAAGCATCTCGAAGATGAACACCACTAATTGAACGACCAGAACCTTTTAATAGGCCATCACCACTAGGTGCAAAAGCAATAACCGGACGATGCAATTTTTCTTTAATGCGAGAAGCCAAAATACCCACAACACCTTGGTGCCACTCAGGATGATAAATTGCTAAACCATTGGGTAAATCATGTTGCGTTCCCATAAATTGGCGGAAAATGATTGAAGCTTCTTCTTGCATTCCCGCTTCAATTTCACGCCGAGTTTGATTTAATCCATCAAGTTCATTAGCAATTTCACGCGCAGAACCAATGTTGTCGGTTAAAAGTAAAGCGACACCCACAGACATATCATCAAGGCGTCCTGCGGCATTTAAGCGCGGGCCTAAAGAGAAACCTAAATCACTACTAACCAATTGAGATAGCTCTTTACGAGAAACCTCCGTAAGTGCTTTTATCCCTACACAACAACGCCCAGCCCTAATTCGGCGTAATCCTTCATAAACAAAAATACGGTTATTTTCATCCAGAGGAACAACGTCTGCCACTGTGCCTAGTGCAACTAAATCGAGAAAATCCGCCATGTTGGGGCGAGCTAAGTTTTGTTGTTCAAACCAACCTTGTTTTTCTAATTCGGCTCTTAATGCCGTCATTAAATAAAAAGTAACACCAACACCGGCTAATGATTTAGATAAAAAAGAACAATCTGTCAGATTAGGATTAATAATCGCATCAGCGGCAGGTAAGGTTTGTCCCGGTAAATGGTGATCGGTAACGAGGACACGAATACCATATTCATGAGCGGTATCCACACCTTCAAAAGAGGAAATTCCATTATCAACAGTGATAATGAGATCAACGCCTTTTCTAGCAACATCATGAACAACTTGAGGGCTTAAACCATAACCATCATCAAAGCGATTAGGAATATGATAGCTAACCTGCTTAAATCCCATTTGTCGTAATGCTTTAATCGCAAGTGCGGTACTCGTTGCACCATCAGCATCAAAATCGCCAACAATAACAATACGAGATTGTTGCTGTAACGCCTCAATCAGTAATGAAATTGCCGTTTCTATTCCTGTTAATGCTTGATAATGAAGTAAGCCTTTTAACGATCGTTCAAGCTGAACTTCAGATGTTATTCCACGATTAGCGTAAATTTGTCGTAATAAGGGATCTAAGTTATCTGGTAATTTAGTTACTTGTGCAATTCGACGACGCAGTGTCGGTTCAATAGTGACCATAAAACGTAATTACTTCTCTTTTTTATCTAATAATTCAACAAGGTTTTGAGCAGAAAGATATCCACCATAAATACTGGCATTAGGTAATACAATAGCAGGTGTGCCTTGGATCCCCATCATGGTGCCTAATTTAAAGTGTTCATTGATATTGATTTTTTTACATTCATCAATAGGAATAATTTTGTCCCCTTTAAATGCACTGTCTAATGATTTATTAGGAAAACCACTACACCACACTGCATTCATTTCTTTACTCACAATATTATTGCCAACACCGTTACGAGGAAATGCTAAATAACGCACTGTGATGCCCTGTTTATTCAGCTCAGGAACTTCTTGATGAAGTTTTTGGCAATAAGGGCAACTGATATCGGTAAAAATAGTGATCACATGGCGTTCATTACGCGCTTTATAAACAATCATTTCATTCTTAAGTGAGTCTACTTTTTTCATAATAACTTGATTAGCAATGCTAACTGGCTCACCACTACTAATGTTATAAATAGGCCCCGCAGTCAGATATTTACCATCATCTGTAATATAAAAAATGCCTTTGTCTGATAACACCGCATTTAATCCAACAATCGGTGTGGGTTGAATACTTTCTGCTTTAATTTGCATTTTAGCCAGTTGCGCTTCTATAGAAGCGTTGTCAGCAAGCACAGGCATTGACACCATGCTTAATAATATTGGCAACCAGAGTAATTTCTTTTTCATTTGAATTCCTATTTAACGCCTGCTCTTTAGCGGCTATCCCCTTGGATGATGTTGCTGATGAAGCGCTTTCAAGCGCTCTGTTGCAACATGGGTATAAATCTGTGTTGTAGAGAGGTCACTGTGCCCCAATAACATCTGTACAACACGCAAGTCCGCTCCATGATTTAAAAGATGTGTCGCAAATGCATGACGCAACACATGGGGTGATAGTTTTTCAGTATCGATCCCTGCTATCACTGCATAATGTTTTATCCGATGCCAGAACGTTTGTCGTGTCATTTTTTGCCCCCTTAAGCTAGGAAAAACAATATCGTCCGTTTTCCCTTGCATTAAGGTGGGTCTTCCATATTGCAGATATTGCTCTAGCCAGTAAATAGCTTCTTCGCCTAAAGGAACTAATCGTTCTTTATCGCCCTTACCAATAACACGCAGCACGCCTTGGCGTAAGCTAATATCAGAGAGGGATAATCCCACCAATTCAGAAACACGAAGCCCACATGCATAAAGGACTTCAAGCATTGCTTTATCACGCAATTCAAGTGGCTCATCAATACAAGGGGCATTGAGTAAATCATCAACTTGTCGCTCACTTAAATCTTTTGGTAAACGTTTGGGAAGCTTAGGGGTTGAAAGCAATGCGCTTGGATCATCTAAACGTAATTTTTCACGATATAAATATTGGAATAACCGACGCATTGTACTGAGTAATCGAGCTGCGCTGCTGGCTTTATAACCTTCATCTAAACGCGTTGCGAGAAAAGATTGCAAATCCAATGTAGTGACTGATAACCAATCTAATTGGTGATGTGCAAGCCATTGCCCTAATGCTTGTAAGTCTAAGCGATAAGAGCTAAGTGTATTTGCGGATAAGCCTTGCTCTAACCAAATATTGTCGAGAAATTGTTCAATGATAATATCAGTATCTTCATTGATACGAGTTGTCTTTTTTGTCGATAATTTGGTTTGTGACACAGTCTTACTCTCCCTCTCTTTAGTTTATCGCCTTTACATTATGCCTTATAAAAAAATTTTTCTGGTACAATAGTGACCTTTATTGGCAAAAATATCCTAAAAACCTTTATGAAAATTGGTCTATTTTACGGTTCCAGCACCTGTTACACCGAAATGGCAGCAGAAAAAATTCGTGATATTCTCGGTGAAGAGTTCGTTGATCTTCATAATGTTCAAGAGTGTGATATCACGCTTATGGAACAATATGACATCCTTATTTTAGGTATTCCAACTTGGGATTTTGGTGAGATCCAAGAAGATTGGCTCAATATTTGGGATACATTGCCGACATTGAATTTAAAAAATAAGCTGATTGCAATGTATGGAATGGGTGATCAGGTTGATTACAGCGAATGGTTTCTTGATGCATTGGGTATGCTTTACCATCATTTATTACCAAGTGGTGTTAAGTTTATTGGGTTCTGGCCTGTTGATGGATATGAATTTGTCAGTCCAAAACCTTTATCAGATGATGGTAAACATTTTGTTGGTCTTGCATTAGATGATGTAAACCAATTTGAAGAAACTGATGAACGTTTATCACAATGGTGTATGCAAATTCTACGTGAAGTAGAAGAAAAATTATAAATTTAATATCCAGATATTAAATGTCTGGATATTGCATTAATAACTGAGAAAAGTTACGCCACTCATTTTCAGTCATACTATCAAAAGCAACCCATAATGTGATTTGCTTTTTATTTAGAACAGAAGTCAACGTTATTCGAGTACCAAAACGGCTGATCCAAGGACGTTTTGTTATTTGCCATTCATGCAGTTTCCATTGAATTCGGTTGCCATTCAATAAAATAAAATCCCCTTTGATACGACTAATATTTTTTTGTGTGAAATACCAACTACCTATCAAGAAAAGTAACAATGGAACCCAAACATAAATAAAATCAGGAGGCCATGGATACAACAGTAAACCGATCACAAAGGCAACATAAACAACCGTTGAGAAGAGTTGAGTGAACCATGATACTGTGAGATGCGACTTCCATAAAATCACGAGTTATATTAACTCCTGCTGTAATTCTATACGGATATAAATAAGTTAAAGATAATAAAAACCAACCTATTTATAATGTAACTTCTTTCTTAACCTTGCAAATAGTTTATTTTATATTTTTAGCTTAATTATTTATTGTTACTTTTTCGATTTAATATGTACTCAAAAAAATATAACTTAATAATAAGTACGTAATTTCTATTCTTTTCTTAATTGCTGTTTTAATAAAATCAGCATACCTGATTTTTTTAAACATAAAGCAAAAAACATCGAAAAAAGGCAATTTAAGCGATCATTTTTAGAGATAGTGCGCAAATTTAACGCAACTACATTCTTTATTTCAGTAAATTTTAGAATGCCCTTAATGTTATTAAGTTTTTATATAAAAATAAAAAAGCCTTTATTTGATGAGAAAATAAAGGCGTCATTTTTAATCAATCTTAATTACTATTTAACCTATCGCTGATTTGATAATCTATTTTATTAATATTTATCAACGATCTCCGCCATTCTAGCTTTATTGCGATCTTGGATTAATTTCACCATATAATAGAGCGCATCATCATCAGGGCGTCCATGATTCATTAACCAGTTAAATAAATCAGGATCTGCACACTCTAGTAAACGAACAAAAAGCGCTTTATCGTTATCAGATAGCGTATCGTACTCATTCTCGAAAAAAGGCATGATAGAAATATCCAGTTCACGCATTCCACGACGACATGCCCAGTTAATTCGTGCTTTATTCTCTATATCGATAGTCATACTCTGCTCTTTACATTGTTCAAATCAAGAAATACCACTATTTCTTCCTAGCACTGATGATAGTCTTATCGCAAAATTTTTAACATCAAAATGATCACAGTTTGCAGGTTTAGTCTCATAGACAACCTATTGAACACACTTTCATTTGTTATTTATCAGATTCATTTTCTGTGCGTTAAAAATAATAATGACTTGCATTGTCTTGCCACTCTTTTACCATAACTGATGTATCTGATTAATTTAATATCTGGTGACATCATGACTCAAAATTCTACTCAGGCTAAACGCCCTCATGCAGCAATCAATTTGCCATTAACACTGGTTTCTTTAGATGAATGGTCACTGATAACAGCAACAGGTGCTGACAGTGAAAAATATCTACAAGGTCAGCTAACAACGGATATTGCAGCACTTCCAACAACAACACATACATTGGCTGCACACTGTGAAGCAAAAGGTAAAATGTGGAGTACACTTCGCTTATTCCACCAGCAAGACGGTTTTGCTTATATTTTGCGTAAAAATGTCGCACAAAAACAACTTGCTGAATTAAAAAAATATGCTGTGTTTTCAAAAGTAACCTTAGCTGAAAATACAGATAGCGTTTTATTAGGATTGGCGGGGCAAGGTGCTGCTCTTGCCCTAGCAGATTACTTTCCAAATATCCCTCGTAAAGCAAACGAAGTTGTTAATCACGATAATACTTATATTCTGCAACTCCCTTTACCTACTGAACGCTTTTTAATCGTAACAGACGAAGAAACAGCAAAAAATCTTGCAACAACATTAAAAGCAGAAGCCAGTGATAGTGAGCAGTGGTTAGCTTTAGATATTGAGGCTGGATATCCTATTATTGATACCCCAAATATTGAGCAATTTTTACCTCAAGCAACAAATCTGCAAGCATTACCACTGAGCATCTGCTTTAAAAAAGGCTGTTATACCGGGCAAGAGATGGTATCTCGTGCGAAATTCAGAGGCGCAAATAAACGTGCAATGTATCTGTTATCAGGTGGTGGAACTGAACTACCTGAGATCGGTGGTAGCATTGAATGGCAATTAGGTGAAGATAAATGGCGTAAAACAGGAACGGTATTAAGCGCTGTACGTATGGTTGATAATACTATTTTGGCTGAAGTTGTTATGAATAACGATATGGAACTAGATAGTGTATTTCGAGTTCAAAACGATAGCATCAGTCGTTTATCCATTAAACCACTGCCTTATTCTTTAGAAGAAGAGTAATTCTTATTTATCATAACCAATACGGACTTTTATGACACAATTACCTAAAGGGGCTTTTGGCCCCTTCTCTGATACTATTAACTTTATTATGGAGTTAGATAAACTAAAACGTGTTTATCGTAAAAATAATGTATTAGACAATAGTCGTTCCGAAAATACCGCAGAACATAGCTGGCACTTTGCCGTTGCAGCAATGAGTTTTCAGCCCTATGCAGGTGACATTGATATGGGACGTGCTATTCAGTTAGCCCTTGTTCACGATATCGTTGAAATAGATGCTGGCGATGTGATGGTTTATGACGTTGCCGCTCGCGAAGCGATTAAAGAGCACGAGCAAAAAGCCGCAAAACGTATTTTCTCTTTATTACCTTCCCCACAAAGTGAATATTTCCTCAATTTATGGCTGGAATATGATGCGGCTGAAACACCAGAATCTCAGTTTGCCAATATTCTTGATCGCACCATGCCGATGCTGATGAATTTACATAATGAAGGTCAAAGCTGGGTCGAAAATAATATCCGCTTAGAGCAAGTATTAGCGCGTAATCTGTTTATTGAAAAACAGTGGCCTGAATTTTGGCAATATCTCTACCCTCAATTATTAGAGGCACAGAAAAAAGGCTGGCTGAAGTAATCTATTTAATGCTGAATTTGTTAAATAAAAAATACCGATGGCTAACTTAACCATCGGTATTTTAATTTAAGAATATAGCTAGATTAAAACTTATTCATAGTCACTAATTGGCGCACATGAACAATGTAAATGACGGTCGCCATACACATCATCCAAACGTTTAACCGCTGGCCAATATTTGCTTTGCTTCGTTGCTTCACTTGGGAACACGGCACATTCACGACTATAACTATGTGACCACTCTTGCACTAATTCATATTGTGTATGAGGTGCATTAACTAATGGGTTGTCATCAATTGGCCATACGCCTTTATCTACCTGTGCAATTTCAGCACGAATAGAAAGCAGAGCTTCAATAAAGCGATCAATTTCAACTTTACTTTCAGATTCTGTTGGCTCAATCATTAATGTGCCCGCGACAGGAAATGACATGGTTGGAGCGTGGAATCCATAGTCAATTAAACGCTTAGCCACATCCATTTCACTGATACCGTAATTCGCTTTTAATGGACGAATATCGATAATACATTCATGTGCGACATAACCATCAGCACCAGCATAAAGAATGTCATAGTCATTTTTCAGACGTTGTGCGATATAGTTCGCATTTAAGATTGCCACTTGGCTTGCTTGTTTAAGCCCTTGTGCGCCCATCATACGGATATACATCCAACTAATTGGTAGTATTGAAGCACTACCAAATTGAGCCGCAGAAACAGCGCCTTGTGTAGTGACATTTTCCATTTCAACAACAGAATGCCCCGGTACAAACGGCGCTAAGTGTGATTTCACACCAATAGGTCCCATGCCTGGGCCACCGCCGCCATGAGGGATACAGAAGGTTTTATGTAAGTTTAAGTGAGAAACATCAGAGCCAATAAAGCCCGGTGTTGTGATCCCCACTTGAGCATTCATATTGGCGCCATCAAGGTAAACTTGTCCGCCATATTGATGAATGATTTCACAAACTTCACGAATACCTTCTTCATAAACACCATGTGTTGATGGGTATGTCACCATCACACAAGAGAGTTCAGCTTGATGTTTTTCTGCTTTGGCTTTTAAGTCTGAAATATCGATATTGCCATTATCATCACAACCAACCACCACCACTGTCATACCTGCCATATGAGCAGAAGCAGGGTTAGTACCGTGTGCTGAACTTGGGATCAAGCAGATATGTCGCGCACCTTCGCCACGGCTTTGGTGATAACGACGAATAGCTAATAAACCGGCATATTCACCTTGAGCACCTGAGTTTGGTTGCATACACATCGCATCATAACCCGTGAGTGCCGCAAGCCAATTGGATAGTTGTCCAATCATCACTTGATAGCCTTTCGCTTGATAGGCTGGGCAGAATGGATGTAGCTCTGTAAATTCAGGCCATGTGATTGGGATCATTTCAGCGGCAGCATTAAGTTTCATCGTGCATGATCCTAATGGGATCATCGCTTGATTCAATGCTAAGTCTTTATTTTCTAAACGATGCATATAACGCATCATTTCTGTTTCACTGTGATACTGATGAAAGTTTTCATGTGTCAGCACAGTGTCTTTACGTTGCATAGAAGCAGGGATTGATGCGGATGAAGAGGCAACTTGTTTATCAAGTGCATCAATATCACCAGCTAATGCTTTACCACTGATAATTTCAACGAGCTTTAATACATCTTCACGAGTTGTAATTTCGCTTAGTGTTACACCCACGGCACCCACAATATCGGTACGTAAGTTAATTTCGGCATCTTTAGCGCGTTGTAATACAGCGGCTTTATCTGCGGTATCAATCGTTAATGTATCAAACCAAGTTTTATGGCGTAATACCATACCGTTTTGTTGTAAACCGGCAGCTAAAATATCCGTTAAACGATGAATACGTTGAGCGATGGTTTTTAACCCTTCTGGCCCATGATAAACCGCATACATAGCCGCGATATTGGCCAGTAACACTTGGGATGTACAAATATTCGAGTTCGCTTTTTCACGACGAATATGTTGTTCACGCGTTTGCATCGCCATACGTAATGCGCGATTACCCGCAGCATCACGAGAAACACCAATAATGCGCCCCGGCATTGCACGTTTATATTCATCACGACAAGCAAAGAATGCCGCATGTGGGCCACCATAACCCATAGGAACACCAAAACGTTGTGCTGAACCTAATACGATATCAGCGCCTTGATGACCTGGTGCAGTGAGTACCACCAGCGCCATTAAATCAGCGGCAACACTGGTAATAATTTTACGCTCTTTTAGTGTGGCTAATAACTTGCTGTGATCATGAACTTCACCCGTTGTGCCGACTTGTTGCAATAGCACCCCAAAGACACCCTCAAGCTCTAAGACTTTTTCAGCTTTATCAACAACAACTTCAAAACCAAAGGTATCTGCACGAGTTCTGACAACATCTAAGGTTTGAGGGTGAATATCATCAGCGACAAAAAAACGATCCGCATTTTTCAATTTGCTTACACGTTTTGCCATTGCCATAGCTTCGGCAGCTGCTGTTGCTTCATCTAGCAACGATGCAGAGGCGAGATCCATTCCGGTGTAATCAATTGTCACCTGTTGGAAATTCAGTAATGATTCTAGACGACCTTGAGAAACTTCCGGCTGATAAGGTGTATAAGCGGTATACCAACCCGGATTTTCTAATAAATTACGCAAAATCACAGGAGGCAATACAGAAGGCGCGTATCCCATTCCAATGTAAGAAGTAAAACGTTTATTTTGGCTGGCAATCGCTTTCAATTCAGCCAAGGCTTCTTGCTCTGTTGCCCCTGCTCCCACATTCGGTGGTGTTTCTAATTGAATATTATCTGGAACAATTTTTTGAGTTAATTCATTTAATGAGGAGACGCCAACAGCACTGAGCATCTCTTTAATCTGTTCTGGTGATGAACCAATATGGCGACGAATAAATTCATCGCGATACTCTAACTGATTTAAAGTCTGTGTCATTGCAAGTAATTTCCTGAATTCACTATGAATGGATAGGTAAATAGCACAAGGCTTAAAGCGCATTGAGATAGCATTACGATAACAAGCTAACAAATAAAAACGCCCCGACATTGATTTGACGGGGCGCTTCATTTTACTCTTCGCTATCTACCAGTTCTTGATAACCGGCGGCATCTAGTAAGTCATCTAATTCGCTTTCATTATTTGCTTTAATGCGAAATAGCCAACCTTCTCCGTAAGGTGCACTGTTCACAAGTTCTGGAGAACCATCTAACTCTTCATTGACTGCGATAATTTCACCCGATAATGGTGCGTAAATATCTGATGCTGCTTTTACTGATTCCGCAACAGCACAATCATCACCGGCTGCGACTTCTCTACCCACTTCTGGTAGATCAACAAACACCATGTCACCTAATAATTCCTGTGCATGTTCAGTAATACCGATAGTGTATTCACCATTGCCTTCTGAACGGATCCACTCATGAGATTGTGCGTATTTTAATTCACTAGGTATTTGACTCATTGACCTTACTCTCCATTTAAAATAATTGTACGTGTTATACCAATGCTTTACCTGAACGAACAAAACCAGGTTTTACCACTTCTACTGGCATCTCACGATTACGCATTAATACAATTGCGCTATCTTTTATACCTGCAGGAACTCTTGCTAATGCAATACTAAAGCCTAATGTAGGCGAAAAAGTACCACTTGTAATAATACCTTCTCTTAACTCGCCTAAATCATCCGTAAAGTGTACGGCAGTGCCAGCACGTAACACACCTTTCTCTCGCATTACAAGACCAACAAGTTTATCTGTGCCTGTTGCGCGTAATTTTTCTAATGCTTCTCGACCAATAAATTGACGATCTTCAGGTGCCCATGCAATCGTCCATCCCATATTCGCTTCAAGTGGATTAATAGTTTCATCCATCTCTTGGCTATAGAGGTTCATTCCCGCTTCTAAACGTAATGTGTCTCTTGCACCTAATCCTGCGGGTTTAACTCCCACAGCTAATAATTTTTTCCAGAAATCGACCGCTTGCTCTTTTGGCATTGCGATTTCATAGCCTGCTTCACCGGTATAGCCCGTTGTTGCAATAAACAAGTCTCCAAGCTCTACACCATAGAAAGGCTTCATGGCAGAAACGACTTGGCGTTGTGCTTCACTTAATAAGCTTTGTACTTTCTCTTGTGCATGAGGGCCTTGTACAGCGATTAATGCCAAATCGTCACGAACAGTGATATCAACGACATAGTCTGAAGCATGTTGTTCAATCCATGCCAGATCTTTCTCACGAGTAGCGGAGTTCACAACAAGGCGATAGAAAGAGTCATCAAAGTAATAGACGATAAGATCATCAATTACACCACCTGAAGCATTTAGCATACCGGTATAAAGCGCCTTACCTTTTTCGGTGAGTTTAGCGACATCATTCGCTAATAAATAACGTAGAAAATCTTTAACTTGTGAGCCATGTAAGTCAACAATGGTCATATGTGAAACATCAAACATACCTGCATCACGACGTACAATATGATGTTCATCTATTTGGGAGCCATAATGCAGAGGCATCATCCAACCATGAAAATCGACCATACGAGCACCGCAGGCTACGTGCTCATCATACAACGGAGTCTGTTTTGCCATTCTTCCCTCTTTCTACTTTTACTTTAGATTATTCAGAGAACGTAATTTGTTAAATATAAAATTAAACTTGATTTGAAATCATAGTGTTAATCTCAAGCTTAAGTTTATTTTTAAACATAGATTTAACAAACACGAGCAATTAACGTACAACGCAAACGATACCATCCCCTTGAACTTAGCATTGTGAGAAAAAATAAACCATAAGTTAAAATAGGGTATTGTGTCTCTTAATCATAATGTAGACATATAGGTATGCAGAACTAATGATTGCAATTATGCGTATCAGCGCTCATTTTTAGCGAGGAATTACTGAAAAAAAGGAATTAGTGCAAAGAATAGACTGAAAAAATAGATTTTTTTAGTTCTATTTCTTCAGTCAGATATAAATAAAAGTAATGTGAAATAAGAGAGGAATTAGATTTTTTCAACTGAAGTGAAATTTTTATTACTTAACCATTCAGGTAAATCAGAAAGCCCCATTGCTTGCTCAAGTAACTTAGGTTTTACCCCCGGTAAACTATCTGCTAACGAAAGACCGATATCTCGAACTAGTTTTTTAACGGGATTATTGCCAGCAAAAAGTTCACGGAATCCTTGCATACTAGCCAACATTACAGCAGCCGCATGTTTGCGACGGCGCTCAAATCGTCTCAAATAGAGATATTCACCAAAATCCTTACCTTCTGCTTTTAATCGACGGATCTCACCGATTAACTCTGCAACATCCATAAAACCAAGGTTAACACCTTGTCCTGCTAAAGGGTGGATAGTATGGGCAGCATCGCCTAATAACGCTAAGCGAGGAGCGGCAAATTGGCGAGCATAACGACCTGTTAATGGTATGGTCATGCGATCACTGATTAATTCACATTGACCTAAACGCATATCAAAGGTCACACCTAGTGTGCGCTCAAATAGGTTTTTATCTGCGTTTTTATAACGTTCAGCGAGGTTGCTTGGTAAAGACCAAACAATAGAACAAGTATGAGGATCAGAAAGAGGTAGAAATGCCAAAATACCTTCGCCATGAAAAACTTGGCGAGCGATATTTTCATGAGGAAACTCAGTGCGAATAGTGGCAACTAATGCGTGATGTTCATAATCCCAAAAAGTCAGGGGAATATCTGCATGTTTGCGTAACCATGAATTAGCACCATCAGCTCCGACAACTAATCTTGCCGTCAACATTTCACCATCATTAAGGGTAATAAATGCATCATTTTCCCCCCACACCACGCGCTCAATCTGCGTTGATGAATAGAAGGTAATATCACTATGACTTTCACATTTTTGCCAAAGTACTTCACGAATAAGGTTATTTTCTATAATCGAGCCTAAGTGGCTGAACCCTTCTTTTTGTGCTGAAAACTCAATACGGCCAAAACTATCTTGATCCCAAACTTCCATGCCTTGATAAGGCGTAGTTCGTAATGCTTGTAAATTTTCCCAAACACCTAATTTTTTCAGTAACATTTCACTGGCTGTATTAATAGCCGATACCCTTAATGAAAAATCATCTTGTGGGTGAAAAAGCTTCGTTACTGGGTGATTTTCTATTATCGCTATACGTAATCCACACCCGTGTAATCCGCTGGCTAATGCAAGCCCAACCATTCCACCACCAGCAATAACAACATCAAATGATTTCATAATAAAAGTATCCTAAAAAGCGATTATATTTAGTCTGTCCAGCCAAGTGTTTGATGCGCCAATTTATCTCTCATCATTGGGAGCAATTCCATTGTCATTAACCCTAAGTTGCGAGAAACAATCAATGGTACACAACGATTTGCAAACACTTTCACCAACCCATCAGTAATAGAAATGGTTTTTTCTCTATCTTGTTGGCGAAGTTGTTGATATTGAGAAAGCACTCGATAACTACCAATATCAATATTGGCATTAATCGCTTGGGTGATTATATTAGCGAGTGCCATAACATCACGTAAGCCAAGGTTAAAACCTTGTCCTGCAATAGGATGAAGTGTTTGCGAGGCATTTCCAACTAACGCTAAACGATGACCAATAATTTGATTGGCTTTTTGTAGTGCTAAAGGGTAGCAATTTCGCTTGCCAATATGCTCTATCTTTCCTAAACGCCAGCCAAAATCACGCTGTAAATGAGCGATAGTTGTTTTATCATCCCACTGTGAGACTTCATCCAATTTTTCAATAGGATGACACCACACTAATGAACTACGCCCTTCACTCATTGGTAACATGGCTAATGGACCAAACTCAGTAAAGCGTTCGAAAGCTTTACCTTGAGGATCGATTTGCGTTTTAACATTAGCGATCACCGCCACTTGATGATAAGGCTCTCGTTGCCATTGAATATGGCACTGGTGACCAATAGGTGAGTTAGTACCATCAGCAGCAATCAGTAAATCACCCGATAATTGCGTACCATCATCAAGTGTTACCTCAACAGAATCGATATTACGTTGAACTTGTTCAACTTTAGCGGGGCAATAAAGCGTGATATTAGATTGTTTTTTTAACTTAGCAAAAAGCTGACGCCCTGCATCATGCAATTCAATAACATAACCCAGTGCTGAGATATCATAGTCTTGTGCATGAATATTAACAAAACCACAATGACCTTTATCAGAGACATGAACATGATTAATGGGGGTGACAAAAGGTTTTAATGTTGACCAAAGCCCGATTTGCTCTAACCGTTTCGCTGTTCCATGTGCTAATGCAATCGCTCTTGCATCAAACCCAGGGTGCCCATTGTCAGGCTCTCTTGCTTCAATTAACGAAATTGAAATCTTACCTTTATTTAATGCAGAGAGTGCAAGTGCTAATGTCGCACCTGCCATTCCACCACCCACAATAATCACATTCATGCTGATTTTAGCCTTAAATTTTTCCTGCCATCAGAGCTTCAATTTCATCCGGATCTTTAACGACAGATGCCGTTAAGTTCTCATTGCCTGTTTCTGTGATAACAATGTCATCTTCAATGCGAATACCAATACCACGATACTCTTGTGGCACATCTGCATCTGGCGCAATGTAAAGTCCCGGTTCAATGGTCAGTACCATGCCAGGCTCTAAAATACGGTCACGCTCCGTGCCATAATGTCCAACATCATGAACATCAAGGCCTAGCCAATGGCTTAAGCTATGCATAAAGAAACGCTGATAGGCTTTTGTCTCAATAAGATGCTCGATTTCGCCGTGCATAATGCCCAGTTTAACCAGTCCTTCGACCATGATATACACGACATGCTCAGTGACTTCTTTGATACTTGTACCAGGTTTGTACAATTCCAAAGAAACATTGATGGATTTTAAGACGATGTCATAAATTTCACGTTGTTGACGGCTAAATTTACCATTAACAGGGAAAGTACGGGTGATATCACCAGCATAACCTTCATATTCACAGCCTGCATCAATAAGAACTAAATCCCCATCGCGCATTTTGGTTTCATTTTCGGTGTAGTGCAAAATACAACCATTTTCACCACTGCCAACAATACTGTTATAAGAAGGGAAACGCGCACCATGAGAGACAAACTCATGTTCAATCTCACCTTGAAGTTGATATTCATACATACCCGGCTGACATTTTTGCATCGCACGCGTATGTGCTAATGCAGTAATTTTTCCGGCTTTACGCAGTAATTCAAGTTCAAAATCAGATTTAAATAGGCGTTGTTCATGAACAATTGGACGCCAATCAATGATAGTTTGTGGTGCTTTTAAGTTACGACGAGAACCTTTTCTTAAGGTTTCTAATGCACCAAAGACTATCTCATCAGCAAACGCATATTCACCTTGGGCATGATAAACAACATCTAACCCGTTTAATAATTGGTAAAGTTGCTCACCAACATCGTCATAAGGTAGTGCCTTATCAACACCTAATTTTTCGGGTGCTGCTTCTTGTCCAAGGCGACGACCAAACCAAATTTCAGCAGTTAAATCTCTAACGCGATTAAAAAGCACACTATGATTATGTGTTTCATCACTTTTAATCAGCACAAGAATAGCTTCAGGCTCGCTGAAACCAGTTAGATAAAGGAAATCACTATGTTGGCGATAAGGATACTCACTATCGGCATTACGTTGCGCTGGTGGTGCGGCAAAAAAGATAGCTGCACTCGCAGGCTTCATTTGAGCTAATAATGCCTGACGACGGGATAAAAATTCTTGCTTATTCATACCCACTCCTGTCTTTCATTTATCTTTATGGTTATCTAATTAATGATGAAATTAATGTAGTACACGTTGCTCATTTTTTTCGTCATTTCCTTTGTCTTTTGGTGCGACAAAAGTGATATAACAAAGTTGAACGGATACTTTTACATATTCACTGACTTCTTCAAGTGCATCTTCAAGTTCTTCTTGGTTTTCGTCTTCTTCGTAACCTAGCGCACCAATATTACGCAAATCAGTAATCACTTCCGTCAATTCTTTATGATCAGACAACTTAGGTTGAGCAACACCCAGACCTAAAAGAAAATGATTTACCCAACCTGCAAGAGCATCTGCTCTTGGAAAAACAGATTCAGATTCGTCAGGTACTAGCATAGAGAAGTTGAACACACTGTCATCGAGCTGTTCATAGGTGATGTGATAAAGCTCTTCAAGTGGCTCTGATAACGTTTTAGGAAAAGCTAAACCTTCATTGGTCAGATCATGTAATAAGGTTTTCCAACTGTTATCGCGCACTGCACCGCAAATAAATCCTGTAATCAAACCATGCATTTCAGCCGCGGTTAAAGGTACTGTATGTTGCTGTAATAATGCATCAATAGTTTGATAATTCGGTAATGTGTTCTGTTTTGACATAAGAATAAACGTCGCATTTAGGGGAATAGTTCAAGATATGCTACCATCAATAGAAGTCGCTGTACCAGTTAAGCCATGTTAATCATTGGAATTTTTGCAGTAATAGCGTTTAATACAGCGTTATAACCGTATACACTACTAAACACGTAGCACAGATTTTATGTCAGGAAGGAATCATGTCCGCACAACCCGTTGATCTTCAAATTTTTGGGCGCTCATTACGTGTCAATTGCCCACCAGAACAAAGAGATGCTTTACTGGCTTCTGCTGCTGAACTGGAACAACGATTACAAGATCTCAAAGAACGCAGTGGTGTTTCCAATACAGAGCACTTAATTTTTATCGTGGCATTAAATATGAGTCATGAGTTGGCAGAAGAAAAGTTAAAAACCAGAGACTATGCCTACAACATGGAAGAGAAGATAAAAATGCTACAACAATCCATTGAACAAGCTTTACACGATCAAGGCAAGCACCATGATCGCACTTTTTCAACAGCGAAGTAGATTTGTTCAGAAAGCATGCGTACACCACGAAATTCACAGATAATAGGTTGCTTTCTACAATTAAAATAATACAATAGTTCATAGATAAGGTGCTTAGCGCACCCACCAAATTTCTCTGAGATGTTTGCCAGCGGGCCAGTCCCCTGAGCCGATATTCGAAACACATAGAACGTGGTGATCTGTTGCTTGTGAGCATACCCGATTCGTTCAGGCAGCCTAATGGCAGCAACACTATGTTCACCTTGGACCATGGGTTCAAGGGTTACAGCTTGCGGCGGCATCTTGGAGACCCCTACTAAAGTTCTAAACGCTAAGTATTTTATAACTACTTAATGTTTAGAACTTTTTTTATGCCTCTATTCTCATATCTTCAACTTCTTCGCTTTCTTACCTCTAAAGTGTGATAAATTGATTAAAATGATGGTTTTTACTTAATGCTAACCACTTATTGATGGATTGATGAATGACGCATACTTCACTTTTTCAGCAAAGAGATGAAATCCGCAAAGCTATTCGCCAAAAACGACGTTTACTTACATTAGACGAGCAACAACAGGCTGCTGATAAATTGTGCGAGCAAGTTCTTACTCATCCAAAAATCAAACAAGCACCGACTATTGCACTGTTTCTTTCTTTTGATGGTGAAATTGATACGTCCCCTTTGATTTCCCAGCTATGGAGATTAAATAAACAAGTTTGCTTACCTGTATTACATCCATTTCATCGCCATCACCTCCTTTTTTTACGCTACACGCCTTCTACTGTGTTAGTAAAAAATCGCTTTAATATTTCTGAGCCTCCTTTAAATGTGAACATGGTTATTCCCATCTCAAATATTGATATCATTTTTACACCTTTAGTGGCTTTTGATGAACAAGGTCAACGATTAGGTATGGGGGGCGGTTTTTACGATAGAACACTAGAAAACTGGCAACAAAAGTCATTTTACCCAATGGGGCTTGCTCATACTTGCCAACAAGTTGAATATCTCCCTACCGCTAATTGGGATGTTCCATTACCTGAAATTATTACGCCAGAAAAGATCTGGCATTTTTAGTTTTATATTAGTACTAGATTAAGATTAATGATTATCATCTGTGTTTTTTTATATTTTTGATAAAAAAAATAATATTGAATACCTTTTTATATTTTCAGCTATACAAAGGTATTTTATTGAAATGGATCATAAAACAAAAAGCCGCCTAATAAAAAGCATTATTATTATTATCAATTTAACAAAAAAAAGAGAAATAGAAATAAAAAAAGGCTCTACTATAAACTCATTAGAAACTGAATATCAGTTTAAACTAAAAAAAACAAAAAAATCATTTATTTTAAAAAAAACAGAAAATCATATTATTTTTTCAGATAATAAAAATAATATGTTTATATTATTAAAAAAAAATAAAAACACATATCTTATTTATGATCTACAAGCAGATAAAACAGAAAACCTAAGTCAAAACCAATTCAATTCATTAAACATTTCACAATGCTATTATCTTTGTTTTAAAGAAAATCCATTTTTTAGTCTCTCATGGTTTTTTACAACAATAAAGAAATACAAAATTATCTTTATAAGCATCCTATTTCACTCACTCATCCTTCAACTATTAATGCTTACATCTCCTTTTATAATACAAATTATTATGGATAAAGTGGTTATCCATCAGGCTTTATCAACATTAGATGTTTTAATTATTGGATTAATTTTTATTGCTATTCTAGAAGGGACACTAAAAGGGGTTCGAGAATATATTTATCAACACACAGCGAATAAAATTGATATAAGGTTAAGTCTAAAACTCGCTCAACATTTATTTAAACTTCCTATCGGTTATTTTAAATCACGTCAAACCGGTGCCATTGTTGCTCGAATAAAAGAGCTAGATATTATTAGAGAATTTATAACAAAAACACTCTTACTGTTATTTATTGATTCTTCCTTTATTTTTTTATTTATATTTTCAATGTCAATATTATCACTAAAACTGACATTAATATTTATTTCAACAATTCCTCTTTATTTTATTTTAGCTAAATTACTTGCGCCAAAAATAGAATTTGCAGTTCAACATCTTTATCAAAAAATCGCGGTCAATACAGCATTTCTGACTGAAAGCTTAGGTGGCATTGAGACAATTAAAAGTCTTTCTCTTGAGCCAAGATTTACACAACAATGGTATACACAAATTCATAAACTAACAGGTGAAAACGAAAAGCTTCAAAATATTGATAATTTATCTCGCTTTATTGTGTCATTTATAAATAAAACAACAGTTGCACTACTCCTATGGGTAGGGGCTTGTGAAGTTATTTCGTTTTCAATGACAATAGGTCAGCTTATTGCTTTTATGATGCTACTTGGCTATTGCTTACAACCTTTAGCGACAGCTATTGATGTTTGGGGAAAATATATAAAAACAAAAATAGCAATCTATAACTTACAAGATATACTTAACCTTCCTAAAGAACAAAATAATTCAATATTAGAAACAAACATTAATGGTGAAATTACTTTTAATAATGTTAGTTTTTATTACCAAAATCATACACCTGCTATTTTAAATAATATTTCATTACATATAAATAAGCATGAAGTTATTGGTATTGTTGGAACATCAGGATCAGGAAAAAGTACTTTAGCACGCATGATCTCAGGTCTTTATATTCCACAATCAGGTCATGTCGCACTTGATAACATTCCTCTTTCGCAACTTAACTTAAATAAAGTACGACAGCAAATAGGTATTATTCTACAACAAAATTTTTTATTTAATCTAAGTGTGTTTGATAATATCCGACTCACTCGACAAAATGCCTCTTTAGAAGACGTTATTTACGTCGCAAAACTAACGGGCGCTCATGAATTTATTTTAAAACTGCCATTAGGTTATGACACTATTATTGCAGAGGGAGGACAATCCTTATCAGGAGGACAACGCCAACGCATTGCGATTGCAAGAGCCTTATTATCTTCACCTAAAATTTTAATCTTTGATGAAGCCACCAGCGCATTAGATGATGAATCTCAGTCCATAATCCAAGAGCACCTTCCTCTTATTGCAAAAGAGAGAACCGTTATCATTATTGCTCATCGTCTTTCAACGGTGAGAACTTGTAATCGTATTATTGTGTTGGATAAAGGCAACCTTATTGAAGAAGGATCCCATAAAGAATTAATTGCAAAAAACAGCCATTACAAGAGACTTTGGCAACGCCAACAAGGATGTTGAGTATGAACCTAAATATAAAATCTGCACTCTCTAACGTATTTCAACGTAAGAAAAAGAATATCAATTATGATTTCTACCCTAATCACATTGCACTTATTGAAAAACCTTTAACACCTTATAGTCGTTATATTGCGTCAATTATTTCATTCAGCGTTATCGCTTTTATTATGTGGGCTTATTTAGGCAAATTAAATGTACAATCACCTGCAACAGGTAAACTTATTGTTTCAGGGCATTCTCAAGTTATTCAAATTTATGAGCATAGTCGCCTTGCTGTCCTTCATGTAAAAGAGGGACAAAAAGTAAATCAAGGTGATGCATTGTTAACACTCGATATATTAGGTGTTGATGAAGAAGTTAAAGGAATACAGAAAAAAATAGATAGTCTGCTGTCATTTAAACTCCGTTACCAAGCATTAAGTCAAGGAACATCACCACAAAAACTTTATCATTTTAATAAGTTAGATGAAAAAATAAAAAAAACCATTTTTATCAGTTACCAAAAAGAGAAAGATGAATTTGAAAGTAATATAAATTTAATCGATGCTGAAATTGAAGTTAATAATAAAAATCAAACTATGATCTATAATGAATTACTGTCATTAAATGCATTAAAAGAAAATATTAAAAAACGTTTTATTCTTAAGGAAAAGCTTTTTATTAAAAAAATAATTAGTCAAATGGAATATCTAGAAAATGAAAAAGAGTTATTAGAAATAAACCGAGTCATTACAATTAAGAATGCTGAGTATCAGCTCATTAAAAGTCAAGAGAAACAATTAAATGAAAATTTGGATAAATTAGAGAAACAGAAAAAATTAGAATGGCATGATAAATATAAACAATATGAAAATGAACTATTAATTTATAGCCAAAATCTTAATCATGCTCAGAAACGACAACAGCTAAAAATTGTCCGAGCCCCCGTTACAGGTACTGTACAACAAATCAAAAATTACACACTTGGCAGTATCTTACAACCATCACAACAGGTGATGACGATAATTCCTGATAATCAACACAATATAGCAGAAGTTAATATTCTCAATAAAGATATTGGTTTTATTCATGTAGGGCAAAAAGCAATGATAAAAATAGATGCTTTTCCTTATACACGTTATGGCACTTTAGAAGGAAATATAACTAATATCGCCAGAGATTCTGTTCAACATGAGCAATTAGGTTTAGTTTATCCCGCAACAATTGAACTAAATACGCAAATGATAGAAAGCAATAATCAACAATATAACCTTGCTCCTGGAATGTCTTTAGTCGCTGAAATTATTATCGATAGACGTCGTGTTATTGACTATTTCTTAAGCCCAATAGAAGTTTACCGTCATAACGCACTAACAGAAAAATAATAAGGTGATTAATATCATGAATAATATTAATTTAGAGATAGAAAAAAAATATCACTCATCAATTATTGATGGGCTAATTTATTTCTCAAAAACACAAAATGGAAAGATAAAAAAAGAGCAAGTTATTCATTTTCTTGGTAAAGATGATCACCTTAATAAGTGGGATATTCTTGAAGCTATTCAACTTTTGGAATTAAAGGGTGATTTCTGCTTACTCGATTATAATGAGAATTTTATTATCAACACCCTTATCGAAATAAATAATTATTGGTATATTTTAAAAAAAACAAAAGAAAAAACATTAATTATTATAAACCCTACAAATAATATAAAAACTGAACATGTTATTGATAAAGAAAAAAAGCTGAATATATTACAACTTATTGCTAAAGAGCCCTCTTCATCATCATTATCAAAATTTAATCTAAACTGGTTTATTCCTTCTATACTAAAACAGAAAAAATCATTATTTCTATTTTTTATTTTATCTTGTTGCATTCAACTTTTTGCTCTAGTGAATCCCATTATTTTCGAAAAGTTTATCGATACTGTTTTAACAGGGAGAAATTTATCAAATTTACATCTATTTGGTTGCCTGTTCTTCTTAATTGCTATCACGGAGCCCATATATCTTTTTTTACGTGATAAGTTATATGCATTTATCTCTTGTCAATTAAGTGCTGAATTTTCAGGAAAAGCCTATCAACATCTCATCCGCTTACCGAACCATTTTTTTACTCAACGCCCATCTGGACAAATCATTGCTCGTATACAAGAGCTTTCACATATCAGACAATTTATTACAGGTTCAGCATTGATGATGGTGCTTGATCTTATTTTTGTTGCTGTGTTTATCTTTGTGATGTTTATTTATTCATCAAGCTTAACGTGGATAATATTAAGTTCTTTAGTTCTTTATTTTATATTTTGGCTTATTCTCGGACCTATCATTCGTTACTGGGTAAAGCAAGAATATCAAACCAACGCGGATAATATTAGTCTACTGACAGAAGCGATAAATGGCATAGAAACCATTAAAGTGACCGCAACAGAAAATCATTTTATAGAAAAGTGGCAATACAAGTTAACCGATCATATTAATAAACGTTTTTCAGGTACTAAAAAAGCGTTATTCGCTCAGCAATTTATTTTTATTATTCATAAGATCACTACTGCAATTATTTTATGGCAAGGTGTCAATTTCATTATTAATGCACAAATGACGGTGGGTGAACTTATCGCTTTTAATTTATTTGCCGCCCATATCACACAACCTATTTTACGTTTAGCACAATGTTGGCAAGATTTTCAACAAACAGCCATTTCTCTGCGTCGTATTGGTGATATTTTAAGTCATCCCACAGAACATCAATCTCAAGGATTAGCTACCGTTCCTAAAATAACAGGGAGCATTATTTTTTCAAATGTCTATTTTCGTTATACAGACAAGACACCTGATGTTATTGAGTCACTTTCTTTATCTATTCCAGCAGGAAAATTTATTGGTATTACAGGGCGTTCAGGCTCAGGAAAAAGTACTCTCACACGCTTAATTCAACGTTTCTATATACCTCAACAAGGAAAAATTTATATTGATGGCATGGATTTAGCTATCGCTGATCCTTTATCTTTACGCCAAAGTATCAGTATCGTTTTACAAGATAGCTTTTTATTTAGTGGCTCTATTCTTGAAAATATTCGTTTATCAAAACCGAATGCAAGTGAAAAAGAAATAACAGAAGCCTCTCAACTTGCGGGAGCTTTAGATTTTATTGAGCAACTCCCTTTAGGATTTAATACTCAGGTAGGAGAAAGAGGCGCTAATTTATCAGGAGGGCAATGCCAGCGTATTGCACTTGCTAGAGCCTTATTAACTAATCCACGTATTCTTATTTTAGATGAAGCAACATCCGCATTAGACTATGAGTCTGAAGCACAAATTTTAGCGAATTTACCTCAAATTTGTAAAAATAGAACAGTGATTAGTATTGCACATCGTCTTAATACTTTAACGCATTCAGATTATATCTACGTAATAGATAAAGGGCAGGTATTAGAAGAAGGCTCTCACTCTCATTTATTAGAAAACCATGCGCTCTATTACCAATTATGGAAGCAGCAAATCCAATAATTAGGAATTAAAAATCAATAATTAAAAATTAAAAATTAATAAAGAAAAGGCTCGATATTTCGAGCCTTTAATTTGTTATTGATAACAGCCTTAACAATTAATACAACATACGCGCGCGGATCGTACCCGGCAGAGCTTTGATTTTTTGTAACACTAATTCAGCTTGTGCTTTCGTCTGTGTTGTAATATCAATCACAACATAACCCACATTGCCTGATGTACGTAAATACTGTGCGGCTACGTTGATATTTTCTTCGGTAAACACTTTGTTGATACTATTCATCATACCTGGGCGGTTTTCATGAATATGCAGTAAACGGTTTACATCGTCGCCGTGACTTGGCAATGAAACTTCGGGGAAGTTAACTGCTGATAATGTAGAGCCGTTATCTGAATATTTGGCTAATTTACCCGCAACTTCGTAACCAATGTTTTCTTGTGCTTCTTGTGTTGAACCACCGATATGTGGTGTTAATATCACATTGTCGAATTTGATAAGTTCAGATACAAACGGATCGTTAGGATCATTATTTGCACCCGGCTCTGATGGGAATACGTCAACCGCAGCACCAGATAAATGTTTTGATTCTAACGCTTGAGCCAATGCTGGAATATCAACCACAGTACCACGAGATGCGTTGACAAGAATTGCTCCCGGCTTCATGCGTTGAATTTCTTCATGACCAATCATATTTTTGGTTGATGGTGTTTCTGGCACATGTAAGCTAACAATGTCACACATATTCAATAATTCAGATAAATGGCGAATTTGTGTTGCATTACCTAATGGCAGTTTGTTTTCAATATCATAAAAATAGACATCTAAACCCACACTTTCAGCCAAAATACCTAACTGTGTACCAATATGACCATAACCAATGATGCCCAGTTTTTTACCACGCGCTTCAAAACAGCCTTTAGCTTGTTTATCCCAAACACCACGATGAGCTTTCGCATTGGCTTCAGGAATACGACGCAGTAATAACAGCAATTCGCCAAGCACCATCTCAGCCACGGAACGAGTGTTTGAGAAAGGAGCATTAAAAACGGGAATACCGCGGCGAGCAGCGGCATCTAAATCAACCTGATTAGTACCAATACAGAAGCATCCCACAGCAACTAATTTTTCAGCTGCTGCAAAAATTTCTTCTGTTAAGTGAGTGCGGGAACGAAGACCAACAAAACGTGCATCACGGATAGCTTCTTTTAATTCTTCGTCCGATAATGCGCCTTTGTGATATTCAATATTGGTATAACCCGCTGCTCTTAAATTTTCTACTGCACTTTGGTGCACGCCTTCAAGAAGTAGAAACTTTATCTTTTCTTTTTCCAAAGATACTTTGACCATTTACCCTGCCCTATCGTTATTACATTTAATGAAAAACAAAATCCTGTCTCAACAACATAACAAAAATAGAGTTTGTGGCAATACAACCGATTGCAGTGATGACAGAATAAGCGATAAAGAAAGCGATTTTCTACCGAGTAAAATGATTTTGACTTTGAAAAAGGCAGGATTTTAAAGAGAGATATAACTATGGTGTGATATATATCACTGAATTTGCAGTTTCTAAAATAATTTTAAAAAGAGGTCGCCATCGCCACCTCTTTTTAGTCATCTTACTTAATGGTTTTAACGCCTTCAGAAGTTCCCATTAAAACGACATTTGCACCGCGGTTAGCAAATAATCCTACTGTAACCACACCAGGAATACTGTTAATTTTGTTTTCCAGTTCAATAGGGTTAAGAATTGTTAAGTTATGAACGTCTAAAATAACGTTTCCGTTATCTGTTACTACGTTTTCACGATATTCAGGCAAGCCACCCAGTTTAACCAATTCACGAGCTACATAAGAGCGCGCCATTGGAATAACTTCAACAGGTAGAGGGAATTTACCTAATACATCAACTTGTTTAGATTCATCAACGATACAGATAAATGTTTTCGCTACGCCAGCAATGATCTTTTCACGCGTCAATGCAGCACCACCGCCTTTGATCATCTGCATTTGATGGTTAATTTCATCAGCACCATCAACATAGATATCTAAAGAATCAACTTCATTACAGTCGAAAACAGGAATGCCGTAACTTTTTAATTTTGCAGTTGATGCTTCTGAACTTGAAACAGTGCCTTCAATTTGACCTTTCATTGTTGCTAATGCATCAATAAAGTGAGAAGCCGTAGAGCCAGTACCGACACCCACAATCGTGCCTGGTTTTACATATTCAAGCGCTGCCCAACCTACTGCTTTTTTCAATTCATCCTGAGTCATTTAAAAAACCTTATTTATCACGTTAATGGACTAAGAATAGCATATTGCATTCAAAACTAGCACGAGACACATCAAAAACTGAGAAGCAACATTTTAACTCATTACAACAAAAAATATGGCATAGTAAGCAATAGAATATAAAATCGAAGAGAGTCTGTTAATGAAACGCCCTGATTATCGAGCATTACAAGCCCTTGATGCCGTCATTCGAGAACGTGGTTTTGAAAGAGCTGCGCAAAAGTTATGTATTACACAATCTGCCGTTTCTCAGCGTATCAAACAGTTAGAAAATTTATTTGGACAACCGCTATTAGTCAGAACTGTTCCACCTCAACCTACAGAGCAAGGACAAAAATTATTAGCGCTATTGCATCAAGTAGAATTACTTGAAGAGCAATGGTTAGGTGATGAAAACAGCGGTTCTACACCTCTTTTACTCTCTTTGGCGGTGAATGCGGACAGTTTAGCAACATGGTTATTGCCCGCTTTACATCCCGTCTTAACGCAACTGCCTATTCGTCTCAATATTCAAGTGGAAGATGAAACTCGCACTCAAGAACGATTAAGACGAGGCGAAGTCGTTGGTGCAATCAGTATTCAGCCACAAGCACTACCAAGTTGCCTTGTCGATCAATTAGGCGCTCTCGATTACCTATTCGTTGCTTCTCCTGACTTTGCTCAACGCTACTTTGCTAACGGTGTAACAAAATCTTCGTTATTAAAAGCGCCAGCAGTCGCATTTGACCATCTTGATGATATGCATCAGGCATTTTTACAACAAAATTTCGGTTTATCACCCGGTAGTGTGCCGTGTCATATCGTGAACTCTTCTGAAGCCTTTGTGCAATTAGCTAAACAAGGTTCAACCTGCTGTATGATCCCTCATCTGCAAATTGCTAATGAACTAAAAAACGGGGAGTTGGTTGATTTAACTCCGGGGCTTTGCCAGCGACGTATGCTTTATTGGCACCGATTTGCACCAGAAAGTAGAACGATGAGAAAAGTGACAGACGCACTCATTGATTTTGGTCGTAAAGTTTTAAAACAGGATGAAGAGTAATACGCTATTTCATCTTAGTAACACAAAAAATAGGCTTCATATTGAAGCCTATTTTGTTTTTATCACAGCATGGTTATTTAGTGCGTTTTAATTCAAAAACCACATCAACATAATCTTTAAACTCGATGCTTTGCTGTTGATAAGTTTCTTGCACAGCAGCAGGTGCTTGCGTTTTTAATGCCATTGCATCCATACGCACTTGTGCAATTGGATAAGGCGTTGCTTCTGGTGCACGATAACTTACACTATAAACTGCACCTAAATCAGCGCCGAAACCTTTTGCAACTGAACTTGCTTGATCAATCGCGTTTTTAATCGCCACTTCGCGTGCTTTCGCTTTATATTGCTCTGGATTATTGACACCAAATTCAACGTTATTAATCTCATTTAAACCCGCCGCTAATGCACCATCAAGTAACGTATTAAGCTGTTCTAATTTCTTAATTTTAACATTAACAGTACGGGTTGCGGTATAGCCATTAATGACTGAACGTTCTGCTTTTTTATCATACTCATAGTTCGGTTGAGTGCGGATATTAGCAGCATCAATATCTTCCTTTACAACACCATTTTCTTTTAAGAAGGCAAAATATTTTGCAACACGCTCATCAACTTGTTTCTTAGCTTGAGCGGCATCTTTTGCTCTTTCATTAACCTGAATATTTAATGTTGCCATATCAGGAGCGGCTTTAATTGTCGCATTGCCCGATGTTGTAATATGTGGTCCTTCTGGCTCCGATGCAGCGAGTGCAATGGAAGGTAATCCCAGCGTAAACATGGATGCTAATACAATCGCTTTTAATTTCACAAAAACCCCCTGACAAAATAAATTTTAATGTCCTGTTTTTAGGACTAAGAAGAACATTAGCATATATGATGTAAAGTTCTTTAAGATTAAAAGAGAGTTTTCCATCCTTGTGCTGCTAATTGAACAGCAATAAACCACATTACACAGCCTACAAACAGATTAATAATACGTTGAGAACGTGCTTTACTTAATATTGGAGAAAACCAAGCTGCTAGTAGTGATAACACAAAAAACCAGCTTATAGAGGCAAATACCGCACCAAATGTAAACCAAGGGCGCAGTTCTGACGTTAATTGCCCACCAATACTGCCTATCACCACAAAAGTATCTAAATAAACATGAGGATTAAGCCAAGTGACCGCAACTAATGTCACAATCACACGCCAGCGACTTTTTACCTGATTTTCACTCTGTGATAATTCAATATCTTGTGAAAATGCAGTTTTAAATGCATTCCAGCCGTACCATAGTAAGAACGCCACTCCTCCCCAAGTGATCAGCAATAAAAGTGTTTCTGATTGACTAAGCAATGCACTTCCACCAAAGACGCCCGCCGTGATCAAAATAACATCACTCAAAGCGCATAATGATGCACTCATCAAATGAAACTGTTTTTTACTTCCTTGTTGTAAAACAAAGGCATTTTGAGCACCTATTGGCAAAATCATTGCTGCACTTAATAAAAAACCCTGAAAAAAAGTTGTGAACATGCAAAATATCCTAATAATTATTCATTTAATATTGGATGAATAATAAAGGGATTTTGATATTAGAGGAAATGAATCATTCTTATTGATAATAAGAAAAACTAATGACGATAAATGCAAAAAAGCCACGCTATTAACGTGGCTCGATGTCATCTATTTTTGTGAGACTATTCTGCTTTCGCTGTCGCACTTTGTGTTTGATGCATATAAACATCCATTTGTGGGAATGGAATACCGATATTATTCGCATCTAATGCGCGTTTAAAATCTTCCATTAAATCCCAATAAACTGGCCATGCATCACCATTGGTTGTCCAAACACGTACCACAAAATTTAATGAAGACGGTGCCATTTCATGTAAACGGATAGTCACGCCTTGATCATGTTGAATACGTTTATCTTTAGCAACAACATCACCCAGCACTTGTTTCACTTTATCAATATCAGCATCGTAAGCGACACCGACCATAATTTGTGTACGGCGATTAGGTTCACGCGTTAAGTTGATAACTTCACTACTGATAATTTTGCTATTCGGGATAACAATAATTCGGTCATCAGCTGAACGTAATGTTGTAGAAAAAATCTGCACATCTTTCACTGTGCCTTCTACCGCACCAATCATTACATATTCATTTGTACGTATTGGACGGAAGATAACAATCAATACACCGGCTGCAAAGTTAGACAGCGATCCTTGTAATGCCAAGCCAACGGCTAAACCGGCAGCACCTAATACCGCAATAACAGACGCTGTTTGAACCCCTAATCGCCCTAATACCGCAATTAAGGTAAAAGCCACAACAGTGTAACGAACTAAAACAGATAAAAATGTCACGACTGTAGCATCGATATGACGCAACGTAAGTACTCTTGCGACACCTTTGCCAATCATTTTTGCCACAAAAAGTCCAATAAATAGGATCAAGAATGCAGCCACAATATTCACAGCATACTGAATAAAGAGATCTTGATTAGCGACAAGCCAACCCGTTGCTTCATCTAAACTAGCAGGTAATTCATTCATTAGACCACCTTTTAAACTTAAAAACGTAATAAAAAGAAGAGTAATTCAATAGTATATTGTGGCAGATTTATTCCAAAAATATATAGGATTTGTTAATTTTTTCTATTTTCCAGAATAAATAACCGATATTTTTGTAGCATAGTAGCGAAATCATCTAACCCACAAAAAGCAATGCTCTCGTTATCGTAATAACTCATGCCTTCTTCCATTTCATCTGTTTCAAAATGTAATGTATTCGCTCTTACCATTACTTCTTCATCATCAATAGAAAGGCTGTATTCTTTACCGATTAACTCCCACTGTCTTTCACTACCTTTAATACCTTCCATTTCTTCAAGAATTTGATCTATGAGACTAATATCGCCCTGAATTTCATCATTTAGCCAATAGCCTATTGCTTCATGATCCATCGAAAAACGGGCTAATATACCGCCAGTGAGATCTCGCTGAAATTCATAATCCATGGTGTACGCCCCTTATTAAGCTCTCGCTTTTTTAATAAAAAATACCTTCTTCTTATTATGACAAAAATAACAAAAAACGGGAGGCATTTGCCTCCCGTTTGTTCATATTAAATACATTTAAAGCAATAAATTAATCGTTATACCGTTGTTTGGAAAATAACTTGGTCTGCTTTATCTGTATATTGTTCAAGTTGATCAAAATTCAGATAACGATAAGTATCTTCTGCGGTTTCATCCACTTTATTCATAAAGTCCAGATACTCTTGTGGCTCAGGCAAACGTCCTAATAATGACGCAACAGCCGCAAGTTCTGCTGAAGCGAGATACACATTTGCACCTGTACCTAAACGATTAGGGAAGTTACGTGTCGATGTTGAAACGACTGTTGCACCATCAGCCACTCGCGCTTGGTTCCCCATACATAATGAACAACCCGGCACTTCGATACGCGCACCGCTCTTACCAAAGACGCTGTAATAGCCTTCTTCCGTTAATTGTGCTGCATCCATTTTTGTTGGTGGAGCAACCCATAAACGTGTTGGTAATTGACCTTTATGTTGATCAAGCAGTTTACCCGCAGCACGGAAGTGACCAATATTGGTCATACAAGAACCAATAAACACTTCATCAATTTTACTGTTTGCCACTTCTGAGAGCAGACGTGCATCATCAGGATCATTCGGCGCACATAAAATAGGCTCTTTGATCTCATTTAAATCAATTTCGATCACTGCCGCATATTCTGCATCTGCATCAGCTTCAAGTAATTGCGGATCTTTCAGCCAGTTTTCCATTGACGTAATACGACGCTCAATAGTACGACGGTCACCATAGCCTTCAGCAATCATCCATTTCAGTAAGATGATGTTTGATTGCAGATACTCAATGATAGGTGCTTTATCCAGTTTAATTGTACAACCCGCGGCAGAACGCTCTGCTGACGCATCAGCAAGCTCGAACGCTTGTTCTACTTTCAGTTCTGGTAAACCTTCAATTTCAAGAATACGACCAGAGAAAATATTTTTCTTACCTTTTTTCTCAACTGTCAGCAAACCGTCTTGAATTGCGTAATAAGGAATAGCATGAACTAAATCACGCAATGTCACACCCGGTTGCATTTCACCTTTAAAACGCACCAGAACGGATTCTGGCATATCTAATGGCATAACCCCTGTTGCCGCAGCAAAAGCCACAAGACCTGAACCCGCAGGGAATGAGATACCAATAGGGAAACGGGTATGTGAGTCACCGCCTGTACCAACAGTATCAGGTAATAACATACGGTTTAACCATGAGTGGATAATACCGTCACCCGGACGTAGTGAAACACCACCACGGTTCATAATAAAATCAGGTAAGGTGTGATGCGTTGTAACATCTACTGGTTTTGGATAAGCCGCGGTATGACAGAATGACTGCATTACTAAATCAGCAGAGAAACCAAGACACGCCAAGTCTTTTAGCTCATCACGGGTCATTGGGCCTGTGGTATCTTGTGAACCCACAGAGGTCATTTTTGGCTCACAGTATTCACCAGGGCGAATACCGGTACGACCACAAGCACGACCAACCATTTTTTGTGCTAAAGAGAATCCGCGATTGCTTTCTTCAACAGGTTTAGCATGACGGAATAATGTGCTAACAGGTAAACCTAGTGACTCACGCGCTTTAGATGTTAAACCACGACCGATAATCAGTGGAATACGACCACCTGCACGCACTTCATCAATTAATACTTCTGTTTTCAGCTCAAAGGTTTCCAGTAACTCATTCGTTTCATGGTTACGGATTTCACCTTTGTATGGGTAAATATCAATAACATCACCCATATTTAATTTAGAAACATCGACTTCTATCGGGAGTGCGCCCGCATCTTCCATAGTATTAAAAAAGATTGGTGCAATTTTGCCGCCAAGAACAACACCACCACCGCGTTTATTAGGGACAAACGGAATGTCGTCTCCCATAAACCAAAGTACAGAGTTAGTTGCTGATTTACGTGATGAGCCAGTTCCTACAACATCACCAACATAAGCCAGTGGGAAGCCTTTCTTGTTTAATGCTTCGATTTGTTTAATAGGACCTACGCTACCCGGCTGATCAGGTTCAATGCCTTCGCGTGCATTTTTTAACATGGCTAAAGCATGTAATGGGATGTCAGGGCGCGACCAAGCATCAGGGGCTGGAGATAAGTCATCGGTATTAGTCTCACCAGTGACTTTAAAAACAGTAACTGTAATTTTTTCTGCTAATGCAGGACGCTCAGTAAACCACTGCGCATCAGCCCAAGATTGCATAATTTGCTTAGCATAAACGTTGCCTGCTTTCGCTTTTTCCTCAACATCATAGAAGTTATCAAACATCAATAATGTGTGAGAAAGCGCTTTGGCTGCAATTGGTGCTAATTTATCATTTTCCAGAGATTCAATTAAAGCATGGATATTATAGCCACCTTGCATGGTACCTAATAATTCAACAGCTTTTTCTGGTGTGATAAGAGGTGATGTGGTTTCGCCTTTCGCGAGGGCAGTTAAAAAACCCGCCTTAACATAGGCAGCTTCATCAACTCCGGGTGGAACGCGGTTAACAATTAAATCAAGAAGAAATTCTTCTTCACCTTTAGGGGGGTTTTTTAATAGCTCAACAAGTGCGGCTGTTTGTGTGGCATCGAGAGGTTTTGGAACGACACCTTCAGCTGCACGCTCTGCTACGTGCTTACGGTATTCTTCTAGCACGACTGTCTCCTCGCTTCTTTGTCATTTTGTATAACCCGGCTGTCTGCACCCTGTCTGTTGAAGGATGCCAGGTCAGAGGATCTTTTGCTCGCATAAAACATAAGAGGTTGTAAAATTATGCCCAGCTAAGGGCTATCAGCATAGCAAATCTTCAACACGATGTTAATTCGTTCACATAAAAGTAACATTAATCAGATTCAAATATCCACTTATTCAGATTAAAACACTTAAACAAAATATATAACAGGGACTTTTAACCAAGATTTTGGTTAATAACCACACTTTTTATAGTTTTTTTCATCCTTAAATTAGCACTAAAGCGAAATTACCGATTAAATAAACAACAAAAAAGCCTAATCGCTAATATTACCCTTCACTACGTAGCACTAGTCTCAACAAAAAAGCATAAAAAAAGAGCCAAGTTCTATAAAGAACTTAGCCCTTATCATTTAAACAACTTTAGTAAACTGTTTTCAGTAAACGAGTTGCTTATTTTTTCTTTTTCGCTTTTGGATTTGGAAGGTCAGTGATACTACCTTCAAATACTTCCGCAGCCATACCAATTGATTCGTATAACGTTGGGTGAGCGTGGATAGTTAATGCGATATCTTCAGCATCACAACCCATTTCAATTGCAAGACCGATTTCACCTAACAGTTCACCACCGTTAGAACCAACAATTGCACCACCGATAACACGGTTAGTTTCTTTGTCGAAAATCAGTTTAGTCATACCATCAGCACAATCTGATGCGATTGCACGACCTGATGCTGCCCAAGGGAAAGAAGCTACTTCATAGCTAACACCTTTCTCTTTCGCTTCTTTTTCAGTCATACCAACCCATGCAACTTCTGGCTCAGTATAAGCGATTGATGGAATAACTTTAGGATCGAAGTAATGTTTCTTACCAGAGATAACTTCTGCTGCAACGTGACCTTCATGGACACCTTTGTGAGCCAGCATTGGTTGACCAACGATGTCACCGATAGCAAAGATGTGAGGTACATTAGTACGCATTTGTTTATCAACATGGATAAAGCCACGATCATCAACTTCGATACCTGCTTTACCCGCATCTAACAGTTTACCGTTAGGTACACGACCGATAGCAACTAATACTGCATCGTAACGTTGTGGTTCTGCTGGGGCTTTTTTGCCTTCCATTGTTACGTAGATGCCATCTTCTTTTGCTTCAACCGCAGTCACTTTGGTTTCTAGCATCAGGTTAAATTTCTTGCTGATACGTTTGGTAAATACTTTAACCACATCTTTATCAGCAGCAGGAATAACCTGATCAAACATTTCAACTACGTCAATCTGAGAACCCAGAGAGTGATAAACCGTTCCCATTTCCAGACCGATGATACCGCCACCCATAACCAGTAAACGCTCTGGTACGGTTTTCAGTTGCAGTGCATCTGTTGAGTCCCATACACGAGGGTCTTCATGTGGAATGAATGGTAATTCGATTGGACGTGAGCCGGCAGCAACGATTGCATTGTCAAAAGTGATGGTAGTTACACCTTCAGCACCTTCAACAGACAATGTATGAGAACCAGTGAATCGTGCTTCGCCATTAACAACAGTAACTTTACGGCCTTTAGCCATGCCCGCTAAGCCACCAGTTAACTGAGAGATAACTTTATCTTTCCAGATGCGAATTTTGTCGATATCTGTTTTTGGTGCGTCAAATACAACACCGTGTTCAGATAATGCTTTCGCTTCTTCGATAACTTTAGCAACGTGGAGTAACGCTTTAGAAGGGATACAACCCACGTTCAGACAAACACCACCTAAAGTAGAGTGACGTTCAACTAAAACTGTTTCTAAACCTAAGTCAGCGCAACGGAACGCCGCGGAATAACCCGCAGGGCCTGCACCGAGAACCACTACCTGTGCTTTAATTTCAGTACTCATCGTGACCTCATTATTTATTTGTCCGGCGAGTCAGACGATAATCCATATTTAACACCGAGACTTACATACCGCATGCAGTTTACAGAAATGTTAATAAACTGAAAAGCGCTCTAACATGACGGATCTCACAACCTAAGATGTATGACTGTAAAATCCATCACTGTAATCAGAGAAACCGGCGCTAAGCACCGGTTTTAAAATTACATTACCAAACGACGTAAATCACTCATGTACTGATTAATCAGAGTGATGAATCGAGCACCGTCAGCACCATCGATCACACGGTGATCGAAAGATAGTGACATTGGTAAAATCAAGCGTGGTACGAATTCTTTACCATTCCATACAGGTTTCATAGAAGAACGGGAAAGTCCCATAATCGCAACTTCTGGTGCGTTAACGATTGGTGCAAAACCGGTAGTACCGATACCACCAAGGCTAGAAATAGTGAAACATCCGCCTTGCATATCTGCTGCTGTCAGTTTACCTGCACGCGCTTTCTTAGAAACTTCAGCTAACTCATAAGACAGTTCGATAATGCCTTTTTTGTTAACATCTTTGAAAACAGGAACAACAAGACCGTTAGGTGTATCTACTGCGATACCGATATTGATGTATTTTTTCAGGATCAGTTTCTGTCCATCTTCAGAGATAGAGCTGTTAAAGCGTGGCATATCTGCCAGAGCTTTTGCTGCTGCTTTCATTACGAAGACTAACGGCGTGATCTTAACATCCAGTTTTTTCTTCTCTGCTTCTTTATTTTGCTGCTTACGGAATTCTTCAACCTCAGTAATATCTGCTTCATCAAACAGATTTACGTGAGGGATCATCACCCAGTTACGGCTTAAGTTAGCGCCAGAGATTTTCTGGATACGGCTTAATTCAACTTCTTCAATTTCACCAAACTTGCTGAAGTCAATTTTCGGCCAAGGTAACATGCCCGGTAATCCGCCACCAGCATTAGCTGGCGCTGATTCAGCACGTTTAATTAATTCTTTCACGTAAGACTGAACGTCTTCACGTAAGATACGACCTTTACGACCTGTACCTTTTACTTTCGCTAAATTCACACCGAATTCGCGCGCTAAGCGACGAATAACTGGTGTTGCATGAACGTAAGCATCATTTTCAACAAACTCTTCTTTCGCAGCAGGCGCAGTCGCTTGTGCTTTAGCAGGTGCTGCTGGTGCAGAACTTGCTGGTGCGGCTGGCGCTTGTGCTGGTGCTTGAGCAACAGGTGCTGCACCGGCAACTTCGAAAGTCATGATCAGTGAGCCAGTTTTCACTTTATCGCCCACTGCAATTTTGATCTCTTTAACCACACCTGCAAACGGTGCTGGAACTTCCATTGAAGCTTTGTCGCCTTCAACAGTGATCAGAGATTGTTCTTCAGAGATGGAATCACCTACTTTCACCATCACTTCAGTCACTTCAACTTCGTCACCGCCGATATCAGGAACATTCACTTCTTTCACAGCAGATGCTGCTGGTGCAGATGCCGCTGGAGCGGGAGCTGCTTGAGCAACTGGTGCGCTACCTGCAACTTCAAATACCATGATAAGAGAGCCTGTGCTCACTTTATCACCTGTTGCAATTTTAATTTCTTTCACTACGCCAGCAAATGGTGCTGGAACTTCCATTGAAGCTTTGTCACCTTCAACAGTAATCAGTGATTGTTCTTCAGCAACGCTATCGCCCACTTTTACCATTACTTCAGTCACTTCAACTTCGTCACCGCCGATATCTGGAACGTGAACTTCTTTCAGTGCAGCTGTTGCAGGCGCTGCGGCTGGTACAGGTGTTGCTGCTTGAGCTGGTGCTGCTTGCGCGGCACCTTCTGCTTCAAAAATCATGATAAGAGAACCCGTTTGGACTTTATCGCCCACGGCAATTTTAATCTCTTTAACCACACCCGCTTGTGGTGATGGAACTTCCATAGACGCTTTGTCGCCTTCTACGGTAATTAAGGATTGTTCTTCCTCAATGCGGTCGCCCACTTTCACCATCACTTCGGTGACTTCAACTTCATCAGCACCGATATCTGGGACTTTAATTTCAATAGACATTCACTTTACCTCTTACGCCAGACGTGGGTTTACTTTTTCAGGGTTGATGTTGTATTTTTTGATTGCTTCTTCAACAACCTTCACATCAATCTCACCACGTTTAGCTAATTCACCTAATGCAGCAACAATCACATAAGAAGTATCAACTTCGAAGTGGTGACGCAGGTTTTCACGGCTATCAGAACGACCGAAACCGTCAGTACCTAATACGCGGTAATCATCTGCTGGTACATAAGTACGAACTTGTTCAGCGAACAGTTTCATATAGTCAGTAGACGCAACAGCTGGCGCATCATTCATAATCTGAGCGATGTAAGGTACACGCGGTGCTTCAGATGGGTGTAGCATGTTCCAACGTTCACAATCTTGACCATCACGAGCCAATTCAGTGAATGAAGTGACGCTATAAACATCAGAACCAATACCGTATTCAGCAGACAGGATTTGTGCTGCTTCACGTACATGACGCAGAATAGAACCTGAACCCAGTAACTGTACTTTACCTTTCGCGCCTTCCAGTGATTCCAGTTTGTAGATACCTTTGCGGATACCTTCTTCAACACCGGCTGGCATTGCTGGCATATGGTAGTTTTCGTTCAGTGTCGTGATGTAGTAATAAACGTTTTCTTGTTTATCACCATACATACGCTCTAAACCGTCTTGCATGATAACAGCAACTTCATAAGCGAATGCTGGATCATAAGAGATACAGTTAGGGATAGTCAGCGATTGAATATGGCTATGACCATCTTCGTGCTGTAAACCTTCACCGTTAAGTGTTGTACGACCTGAAGTACCACCTACTAAGAAACCACGTGCTTGTTGGTCGCCCGCAGCCCAACATAAGTCACCGATACGTTGGAAACCAAACATTGAGTAGTAGATATAGAATGGGATCATTGGCAGATTGTTAGTGCTGTAAGATGTTGCAGCCGCTAACCAAGATGCGCCAGCACCCAGTTCGTTGATACCTTCTTGCAGAATTTGACCTTTAACGTCTTCTTTATAGTAAGCAACTTGCTCACGGTCTTGAGGCGTATATTGTTGGCCATTCGGGCTGTAGATACCGATTTGACGGAACAGACCTTCCATACCGAAAGTACGTGCTTCGTCCGCAATAATTGGAACTAAACGATCTTTGATAGATTTGTTTTTCAACATCACGTTCAGAGCACGAACGAATGCGATAGTAGTAGAGATCTCTTTAGATTGTTCTTCCAGTAATTGGCTGAAATCTTCCAGTGCAGGGATATCCAGTTTTTCTTCAAAACGTGGACGACGAGCTGGTAGGTAACCACCTAAATCCTGACGACGTGCGTGCAGGTATTTGTATTCTTCTGATTCTTTATCAAAAGTAATATAAGGCAGGTCTTTGATTTGCTCATCGGCAACTGGAATATTGAAACGATCACGGAAATGGTGAACGCCATCCATGTTCATTTTTTTAACTTGGTGAGCAATGTTTTTACCTTCTGCCGTTTCACCCATACCATAACCTTTAATGGTTTGAGCTAAAATAACAGTTGGTTTGTTTTGAGTGTCTTTTGCTTTTTGGAATGCAGCAAAAACTTTCTTCGGATCGTGACCACCACGGTTTAATGCCCAGATTTCATCATCAGTCATATCTTTAACTAATGCAGCAGTTTCTGGGTAACGATTGAAGAAGTGCTCGCGAACATAAGCGCCATCACGAGATTTAAATGTCTGGTAGTCACCATCCAGAGTTTCATTCATTAATTGAATGAGTTTACCAGAGGTGTCTTTACGCAGAAGCTCATCCCAACGATCGCCCCACATTACTTTGATAACGTTCCAGCCAGCACCTGCGAAGATACCTTCTAATTCGTTAACAATTTTGCCGTTACCTGTAACTGGGCCATCAAGACGTTGTAAGTTACAGTTAACAACGAAGCACAGGTTATCTAATTTTTCGCGAACTGCGATAGTGATAGCACCTTTAGATTCTGGCTCGTCCATCTCACCATCGCCTAAGAACGCATAAACGGTTTGTTTAGTCGTATCTTTTAAGCCACGGTGATTCAAATATTTCAGGAATTTAGCTTGGTAAATTGCAGATAGTGGTCCCAGACCCATAGAAACTGTAGGGAACTGCCAGAACTCAGGCATTAATTTAGGGTGTGGATAAGAAGATAAACCTTTACCACCAATTTCTTGACGGAAGTTGTTTAATTGCTCTTCAGTTAAACGACCTTCTAAGAATGCACGAGCGTAGATACCTGGGGAGATATGACCTTGGAAGTAAACCAAGTCACCACCATCAGTTTCATTTTGCGCACGGAAGAAATGGTTAAAGCACACTTCATATAAAGTTGCAGAAGATTGGAATGACGCCATGTGTCCGCCGAGTTCCAAATCTTTTTTGGATGCACGCAGAACCATCATTACTGCGTTCCAGCGAATAGCAGAACGAATACGACGCTCTAATTCCAGATTGCCAGGGTAAGCGGGTTCATCTTCAGCGGGAATGGTATTGATATAATCACTGTGTACAGAACCGCCTAAAGCGATATTAAGACCACCATTACGGGCTTGTTTTAATACCTGATCAATCAGGAACTGTGCACGCTCAACACCTTCTTCACGGATGACCGAGTCGATCGCTTGTAACCAGTCGCGAGTTTCGATCGGATCCACGTCATTTTTCAGCATATCTGACATGGTGTATTCCTTATCTGTTATCTGTTTTTAATGGTTATGGGAGCCTATCTTCCCGTTCTACCCATCTGATATGACGGGAAGATAGGCCCTGCTGTTATTACCGCTTCCCCTGAAAATCACAGGGCGATAGGTAGTACAGACTCAGCGGTCAGGATCTGCGCTACTAAAATAAATCAGGGTGTTGTTGTAGCCGGCGCAAAGAGCGCTCACGGCGAGTATGTTCACGACTCATATCCAACAAAACATCTTCAATAAAGGCCAAATGGCGATGTGAGGCTTCACGCGCAGCTTCTGGCTCTCTATTAATAATAGCCTGATAAATCTGACTACGATGTTCACTTACTGCTGTTAACATCTCTTTACGAGTATAAAGAAACTCAAAATTCTGACGGATATTTTGCTCAAGCATTGGCACCATGCATCGTAATAGATGCAATAAAACGACATTATGAGCAGCTTCCGTAACAATTAATTGATATTGCAATACAGCTTCAGACTCAGCGGCTAAATCACCCTCTTCATGGGCTTTCAAAATGCAATCATGACTAGCTTTGATACGATCAAGATCTTCATCAGTGCCACGTAATGCAGCGTAATATGCAGCAATACCTTCAAGTGCATGACGAGTTTCTAAAAGATCAAATTGAGATTCGGGATGCCCGCTAAGCAGTTGAGCTAAAGGATCACTAAAACTTTGCCAGAGATTATGCTGAACAAAAGTACCACCGCCTTGGCGACGGAGTAAAAAACCTTTAGCTTCTAATTTTTGGATTGCTTCACGCAATGAAGGACGAGATACATCAAATTGCTTCGCCAGTTCACGTTCAGGTAAGAGTTTCTCTCCCGGACGCAGAGTACCTTCTAAAATCAGATGTTCAAGCTGTTGCTCGATAACATCAGAAAGCTTAGGTTGGCGGATTTTTGTATAAGCCATATCGCTGGAAGCCATTATTGGATAACTATTACCTTAGTGATTGGGTTGTCAATTGGTAATACCAATTTAATATAACGGATAATAAAGTAACAAAGTATTCACTAACTGTCCATACAGTTGTTGAGCGAAATCATAAAAACCTGCAAATTTTAACAAATTATTTTAAAAATTCATCAAATTTGATAACTAGATCGCATTATACGTAAACGCCAAAAATAAATTTTTTAACGTTTTTTAAACACATAAACAGTCAAACTGAAGCGTGACAGCAATATTATTTTGAATTTAAATTCGAAAATTATGATTTAAAATGCAATTTAAGCGGTCATTTTGTTAACAAACTGCGGTAATAAGCCCAATCAAAGTGAGGCCCCGGATCGGTTTTTCTATTTGGTGCAACATCACTATGCCCGGTAATGTTTTCTTCAATGGCAGGATAAAGAGCAATAAGCGATTGAGTTACCTTCACTAATTGTTGATATTGTTGCTGGGTAAAATCGCACTCATCAGTACCTTCAAGCTCAATACCAATAGAGAAATCATTACATTTTTCTCTGCCTTTATATAAAGAAACGCCAGCATGCCACGCTCTCTCAGTAAAAGGCACATATTGCACAATTTCTCCATCACGACGAATAAGACAATGAGCCGATACTCTTAAGTTAACAATCTCACTAAAAAAAGGATGATCTTGCTCTGATAATGTATTGGTAAAAAGCTGATCAATATAAGGTCCACCAAATTGACCAGGAGGCAAACTGATATTATGAACAATTAATAAAGAAGGAAGCTCACCTTCAGGCCTCTTATCATGATTAGGTGAAGGAACCTGTCTAGCATCGATTAGCCAACCTTGTTTAATTTCCACATCAACCCTCTTTTATTTTGTTTTATTCATTATCAATAATGTTATTAACTCATACTCATCAATAAATGCGAACTTTCCCTCAATAATAGAGGTTAATTATGTATATCTCCTTTTTCTTTTCGATATTTTACTCAAACTTTATTTTATCTATTCGCCAATAAAGTCCTTTTTTTTCATACTTCTAGTGTTTATTACTCAAGGAGGACGCTAGATGAATGTACTTAATTATCACTCTAATGAAAATGGTTTTACCCTTATGGAGCTTATGATTGTGATTGCTATCATCTCAATTTTAAGCTCTGTTGCTATTCCGGCTTATCAAGGTTATATCCAAAAAGCCGCATTAACCGATGTATTGCAAACACTGTCGCCCTATCGTTCTGCGATAGAATTATGTCGCTATGAAAACGAACCTCAACACTGTAATTCTGATTCAAGCTTTATGCCGCAACAATTTCGTAGTCGATATTTATCCGATATTAATGTGTTAAATGGCGTGATTAGTGCAACCGGAAAATCACAGCTTGATGGTCTGACGATCACTATGTCTTCAGAGAAAGGAATTAACGATCTTCTTCCGGTATGGAAAACACAATGTTCAGCAACAAATCTTGCATTACAAAAACAGTGCGGTGAGATTTTAAAATCATATTAGTGCTTTAGATATAAAGGAGCATTCATATTGAGTGTTCCTATTACACACTTTAAGCATTGAAGACAACGCAAATAAATCAAAAATTATAAAGAGGTGAAGAATGGATATCACACACTCTGCAACAGAATTTATTGAATATCTATTACGTGAAAGTATTTTAAAACGCGTCTCTGATTTACATATAGAGCCTCAGCAAACCAGTGTAAGAATTCGTGCCAGAATAGATAATCATTTATATCTATTATCGTCTCCTCCAGATGAATTTTCTGAAGAAATAGTCACTCGATTAAAGGTACTTGCTAACTTAAATATTGCAGAAAAGCGGTTACCTCAAGATGGGCAGTTTAGTTGGTCTTATAATAAAAAAAGCTATTCAATACGAATAGCGACACTCCCCACGCTGTATGGTGAAAAAGTTGTTTTACGGCTTATCAATAATTTACAACAACCAGAATTAAATCATCTAGGTTTTCAATCCTCGCATTTAACACTATTAAAGAAATATTTAAATTTACCGCAAGGAATGATTTTAGTCACAGGGCCAACGGGAAGCGGAAAAACACTCACTTTATATAGTTGTTTACACTATTTAAATAAAGAAAACCTAAATATAAATAGTGTTGAAGATCCGGTTGAATTACCTCTAAAAGGTATTAATCAAATTCAAATTTCTGAAAAATCAGGGATCTCATTCACAACAATATTGCGAGCATTGCTACGCCAAGATCCTGACATTATTATGGTAGGTGAAATACGCGACCAATCTACTGCTGAAATGGCAATAAAGTCTGCACAAACAGGGCACCTTGTATTATCAACCTTACATACTAATTCGGCTTCATCCACATTAATGCGTCTACATAATTTAGGGATTGAAAAAGATCTTATTCATTCCTGTATTAGTCTAATTATTTCACAACGATTAGTTCGTTGTTTATGCCCTCACTGTAAAATATGCTTACCCAATAAACTGCATATTAATATAAATAAAGAAGTATTCGAATTACCAAATTGGCAAGCCGTTGGTTGCCAGCAATGCTGTTCAGGCTATAACGGAAGAACAGCTATCTATGACTGCTTTGAACCATCAAAACAAACACACTCATCCCTTTATCATCTACTCTATTCCGGCTTCTCATTAATTAAACAAGGCATAACAACACTTGAGGAGGTTTATCAAACGCTAGGAGATATTGAATGAGATTACAGCTAATTTATCGCTATGATGCATTAACTTATCAAGGGGAATGGTGTACTGGAAAAATACTTGCATCCTCTAATAACGAAGCATTTATTAACTTAACTCAACAACAAAAAATTCCCATAAAAATCCGTTTATATAAAATCGTTTTATTTCAAGATGCTGATAAACAATATAGAATTCAATTATTCGAACAGTTAGCGTTATTACTTCATTCTGGCTTAGCACTTCTTCCTGCATTAACATTATTAAAAAATGAATGTCGTTATTTACATTGGCAATGTGTATTAGAAGATATTATTTTTAACTTAATGCAAGGAGGTTCACTTTCTAAACAATTAAATCGCTATCCACTTTATTTTCCAACCTCATTAAGCCGTTTTGTTTTTATTGGTGAAGAAAGTGGAAAGTTGGATGAAGTAATTACTCTGCAAATAATACAGTTAAAGAAACACCGAGAGATTGTAAAAAAAATCAAAAAAGCGTTTAAATATCCCATTTTTTTACTAACTGTATTAGTTTTTATTACCAGTATTATGTTGCTCTATGTTTTACCTGAATATCAGTCCTTATACAGCGCCTTTAATACAGAACTTCCTCTTTTAACACTAGCCCTTATTACTTTTTCACAATGGCTTACTGATTATATCAGCATAATAACGTTTATCTTTATCGGATTAATATTTGTTTATCGTTTAACTCGTTACTCTTTATCGTCCTTTTATTTCGCTGAACAAACTCTCTTTTTTCATCTTCCCTATTTAGGTAAACTTTTAAAGTATCAGCAATTACATCTTATTTTTCAGATAATCAGTATTACACAACAAGCAGGATTACCTTTATTACAAGGCTTAAAAATAGGAACAGAACAACTTACACACCCTATTTATAAGCGAGCCCTTTCTCAAATGAGTGATCACATTATGCAAGGTAAATCGTTGAGCTTATTTATGAAGAATGAGCCTCTTTTTACACCTATTTGTTATCAGTTTATTATTTGTGCAGAAAACTCAGGACAGTTGCTCTATTTTTGCCAGCAATTGAGTGATTGGTTTTATCATCAACTCGATGAACAATTAAATACAATTAGTGCTTGGTTAGAGCCAATGCTGATGACAGTCATTGCATTGATTATTGGCACATTAATCATTGCTATGTATCTTCCTATATTACAGTTAGGTGATACTATACAGTGAATCACAAATTTTATGAGTAACATGCTGTTACTCTGTATTGCACTAACTTATTGATTGATGGTAATTCTATTACATATTATGAGGTAGGATGTCAGGGTAGCAGAAAATCATCTATCATAATAACCGAATAAAACCCAAATATTGCGGTTATTATCTTGTGATAAAAACAAAATTAGGCTTTAGAATACCTAGACTAATAGTAAATTTTAATTCATTAAAAACAGATAAACACAAATGGCTTATACGGTTGCTCTTACAGGTGGAATAGGCAGTGGTAAAACTACCGTTGCTAATGCTTTTGCCTCATTAGGTGTACCTCTTGTTGATGCTGACATTATTGCTCGATTAGTGGTAGAGCCTAACTCCTTAGGACTAAATGCATTGCATCAGCATTTTGGTGACTGCATTTTACTACCCGATGGCTCATTAAACCGAGCACAGTTGCGCCAGATTATTTTTGAAAATAATGAAGAAAAATCTTGGGTTAACAATCTTCTTCACCCATTGATACAGCAAGAGACTCAAAAACAGATACAGCAAATTAAAGCGCCCTACTTTATTTGGGTTGTTCCATTATTAATTGAAAATAAATTAACGCATCTCGCCTCTCGGGTTCTTGTTGTTGATGTTACACAGGAAGAGCAAATAGAAAGAACCATGAAACGAGATGGTGTAAGTCGAGAGCAAGTTCTCAATATTTTAAAAGCTCAAGCTCAAAGACAGGAACGATTAGCCGTCGCTGATGATATTATTGAAAATCACGATAATAGCCAAAATATGATTGGAAAAGTTAAGCAACTCCATCAGCATTACTTAGAATTAGCTCAACAAGCGTTACAGGACAATTGCCATGAGTGATGACATCACAACAATCATCTTCGAACATCCCCTCAATGAAAAAATGCGTTCATGGCTTAGAATTGAAAACTCATTGATTCAAATTAATAGTTTTAGTGCGATTGATTCATTACCTACGGCACTCTCGTTTTTCCGTGCGATATCAGAATTTATTGAAGTACTTGATCGTGGCGAAATCCGCGCTGAATTACTTAAAGAATTAGAAAAAAGACAAAAAAAATTACAGCAATGGCTTTCATTCCCTAATGTTGATAAAGCGATTGTCACTCAAATTATTGATGAATTAGCTGAAAACGCCGCGGTATTAAGTAAAGCACCTCGCATTGGGCAACATTTAAAGCAAGATAAAGTCATCAGTTTAGTTAAACAGCGCCTAAGTATTCCTGGTGGATGCTGTAACTTTGATGTGCCCGCATTACATTTGTGGTTAAGCTTACCTCAAGCAACCCGTGATGAAAGATTGCAAAGCTGGCTGACGGGTTTATTGCCATTACAAAATGCATTAAATAGTTTACTCATGCTTATTCGCCAATCAGATACATTTAAGCCTGCTCTCAGTCACCGAGGTTTTTATCAAGACAGCGCTGAAGAAGGTGAATTGCTACGTCTTAAGATAGCCATTGATCACCAAATCTATCCTCAAGTCTCTGGGCATAAAAATCGCTATGCGATCCGCTTTTTACCACTTGATAGTGAAAATGGAACAGTACCTCTAGAACTACCTTTTGAGATCGCTTGTTGCTAACATTATGTTTATTGATATGAGCATAAATCGCACCGATGAAATCTAGGAGAGATAATGAGCGAAGAATTAGTTGTAAAATGCCCAACCTGTCAAACAGAAGTTGTTTGGAATGAAAGTAGCCCTTATCGCCCTTTTTGTAGTAAACGTTGCCAACTTATTGATTTAGGCGAATGGGCAGATGAGTCAAAGCGCATTCCAAGCCAAAGTGATATTAATGACAGTGATGATTGGAGTGAAGCTCCGCAACAAGAGCCTAAAGACTTTTAATTTTCCAATCCTGAACATAAAAATTAGCCACTCAATCGAGTGGCTAATTTATTTATAAACGCTTAGTTAACACTATTCTACTTTTGCAATAACGCCACAATAGTGCGGTTAGCAGGCGGAAAATCATCAGCATTTAACGATCCAATCGATATCCACTTGAATTCTTGCCCCTCTTTACCATAGGGCTCATTATCCCATTGCGTGACTAAGAAAAAGGATAAAGTAATGTGTCTATCTGGAAAATCATGCTCTACTGTTTCAAAAAGTGAGCATTGCGTTACATCAATACCGATTTCTTCTTGTAACTCACGGACTAGCGCCTGCTCTGGAGTCTCTTTATCTTCTAATTTTCCCCCCGGAAACTCCCAAAATCCCCCCATATGCGATTTTAGAGGACGTTGGGTGATAAAGACATTATTGTGTTGATCACAAATAATACCCGCAGCAATATGTAAATTTTTTTTATCCATTATAGACAACCTATTGAATATTCACGTCATTATAACAACTTAACGTTATTATAACGTATATCCAATGGCGCTACTCTGGTTTTCTTTCCCTGACTATCTCGATTAATTAACGATAACCCGATCAATTAACGATAAATAGGTAAGAAACCAAACTGTGCTAATGTTTGGCAAATAATCCCTACGGCACCAAAAGCGATAACTGCATAAATTAACCCTTTGCCTCCCCACACTTTGAAGCCTGAATTTGGGAATTTCTCGCGTGCTTTTAGCGCCATAACTGCAGGACAAATAATTGCCCATACACATGCTGCGGTTCCTGCGTAAGCAATTGCAATTAAGAAACCATTAGGGAAAAGTAAACATAATAGTAAAGGCGGAGTGAAGCATAAAACGCCAGATTTTAAGCGCCCTGTTTTATTATCTTCAAATTTTAGTGATGCTAAAATATAGTCGAATAGACCAATCGCCACCCCTAAAAATGAACAGAATACGGCACTAATAGAAAACCATAATAAAAAGCCTTCAATATATTTACTATTTAATACAGTGTATAAAGAATCAATAAAGGCATCTAAGTTACCGCCTTTTTGGATAATCGTAATAAATTGCTCACGAGGTAAATTCCCCATGGTGCCAATCATCCAAAGCAAATAAATCACCAGCGCTAACACACAACCAATAACACAACTCTTTACAACTTTTCTTTCATTTTCATGATAAAGCTTATAAAGGCTACAAACATTACCATGATAACCAAAAGAGGTTATAGCATAAGGTATGATGATAAAAATAAAGGGATAAAAATATAATTGGCTTTTACCTTCAAAGGTAGCAGTAAATAATAAATCGCCTCTCGCTTTGAAGAATAAGCCCGAGAATGCTAATACGAATAGAACAATCTTAATAAATAAAAATATTGAGGTTAAACGGCTTGCACAAGCGCCCCCCCACCATATTGTTGCCCCAAGTACTATGGTAAATACAAAGAATATCACTCTAAGATTTAGACTAATTCCATATAATGATGACGCTTCATAAATGATCGAGCCCGCGGCAGAGATATAAGCATAAATTAATATATACAATACAAATATTAAGGAGGCATTCGCGAGATAACACGCCCATTTAGGTAATAACTCTTTCGATATATGAAAGTAGTTTGTTCCTGCACCATATTTCGATATACATTCAAGAATATAAATTCCAGAATGAAACATAAAGAAGCAGACAATAAATAATATAAAGAGTGAATTAATAAACCAAGCACCAGACATTATTGTTGGTAGGCTAAACATTCCTGCACCAATCATGGCGCCGCCCAACACAAATCCCCCTACAATAATTGAGGGTTCTTTATTTACTGACTTATTTTCCATTTTTTAGTCCTTACTGAAATAAGGATAGGGCTCTCGCATTGCACGAGAGCCATTATTATTGTGGAGTATTATTTATTTGATAGGTTTTAATCTAGCAGTAAAGTGTCTTAACACAGGGGGTTCATATTCGAACTCAAGACCTTTAAGCGTTTTAAACTTCTCTTTTAAGCCGATAAGTGCGTCAGCAATATAATCCATATGGTCGTTGGTATAGACACGACGCGCAATGGTTAAACGCATAAATTCCATATCTGCGTGTTTTTGTTCACCCGTTGTAGGATCACGACCCAATAAGAACGAACCAATTTCAACAGCACGGACACCAGACTCTAAGTAAAGAGCGTTAATTACAGCTTGAGCTGGGAATTGATCGCCAGGGATATGCGGTACTAGTTTTTTACAGTCAACGAAAACAGCATGCCCACCAGTAGGATATTGAATTGGAATACCTGCTTCACGTAAACGATCACCCAGATATTGAACCTGACCAATACGATAGTGTAGATACTCTTCTTCAGTGCCTTCCTCTAAGCCTTGTACCATTGCCGCCATATCACGACCCGCTAAACCACCATAAGTCACAAAGCCTTCCATTGGTACACAGCGCTGTCTTGCTAATGTGAATACTTCTTCATTATCACGAATTGAGACTAACCCACCAATATTTAACAGTGGATCTTTCTTCGCTGACATTGTTAATGCATCAGCATATTTATACATATCTAAAATAACTTCTTTGATGGTCGCATTTTTATATTTAGGATCACGCTGTTTAATGAAATACGCATTTTCACAATAACGCGCTGAGTCCATAACAACAAAAATACCGTGTTGTTTTGCGATTTCGTAAACTTCTCTTAAATTATCCATTGAAACAGGCTGACCACCAGCACTATTACAAGTCACTGTTGAAACAATGGCAACAATGTTATCAGCACCATGTTTAGCAATATTTTCTTTTAATTTAGCAATATCAAAATTGCCTTTCCAATCATCATAGGTTTCTGAATCAAACGCTTTTTCAGTAACAATATTAATTGCTTTACAACCATTTAATTCAACGTGTGCTGCTGTTGTGTCAAAATGGAAGTTAGAAATAAATACAGGATTTTTCGCTTTTCCATCTTTTTGTTTATATTTTAATAATACTGGGAAAAGAATATTTTCAGCACCACGTCCTTGGTGAGCAGGAATAATATAATCGTAGTTAAATAACTCTTTGGCTTTATCTTTTAAATCATAATAGTTTCTTGAGCCTGCATAAGCTTCATCACCTGTTATCATTGCTGCCCACTGGTGATCACTCATTGCGTTAGTACCAGAGTCTGTTAATAAATCAATATAAACTGCATGACTTGGTAATAAGAATGGGTTATATCCTGCTTCTTTTAATGCGGCTTCACGTTCTTCTCTTGAAGGAACACGGATTTTCTCTACCATTTTAATACGGAATGGTTCTACGATTCTTTTAGCCATGATAATACCTTTAATATAAATTAAATAATAAAATTAGAATAAATAAAATAGTCTTCCCATTTAAATTAAACGGAAAAAGAGTATTAAATTATTTTGGATGGGTATAAAAAAGGATTATTTTTCAGGAAAGAAGAAGGCGAGTTCAGAATCAATATTAAACCATTTCTTCAATCTGAAGAAACCTCTTAATATTATCAAAACATTAAATGATGAGAACATACTTTAACCCTTATAGTCAGGAAATAGTACAATTTACACGTTAACTTATATAACAGTTAAACGTGTTTAGTAATATAACAATAGTATATTTTGGACAAAAATCACACTATTTATAATAAATGATATATTAACGTGATCACTATCACTTACTTCAATCTTTAATGAACTATTTTTTATAACTTAAATTTTTATTGATACCACTAAGTGGTAATACATGTATTTATATTGCATTTTCACAAAATAAAAATTGTATTTAAATAACCATACTTTTTATCATGATTACTAATTTAACAATAAAAACCTAATCTTTTTACTTCTTCAGCGCTCATTTTATTCATTAAAATGAAATAATAATTCATGAAATATTTATTCCATAATAAAACATTAATTAACTCATAAACAACAAATGAAAAGCCAATTAGCATTCTTTTTTTTATATCCTCGGATCTCCTCTCATTATTTATCTTCTCTTTATAAAAAATGAAAAAATTTTAATTAACATAGCTGAATCGATGTTAATTTAAACGAAAAAAAATAACACAGAAGATTATAACCATGAAAATCAATACACTAGAAGCCATTTAAATGAATCATTTGTTTAAGTAATACTATTTGAGATATCAATTATTTTGGTTATGTCGATATTTAATATCAAAACAGATAAAAATTTATCTTTATTTCATCGATTTTTAATTTCTTTTCATATTGAGAGTAGCCGGTATTTATTATTCTAAAATTAACGATAATATAAAAACATTAATTATTATCTTTCTATATTTAAGCAATATTATTTATATTTGAATTAATACCTTTATATTGAGGTAAAATGAGAAAAAAAGTTATTTTATTAACACTATTAAGTGGTTTTTCAACCAGTGGATTAACAGCAAATGACGCCGGTTATTTAGGCTCGATGGGAGAATCGCGGCGCGCATTACAAGATAGCCAACGTGAAATAAATCAACTTATTGAACAAAATCGCTATCAACAACTTCAAGAAAATGTATTAAAGGTTTCACCTACCCCCACACTTATTACTGAATCAGAACATTGTTTACCTATTAATGGGGTTTATGTTCAAGGAATTACTCTACTTAATGAAAAAGATCTTGATTCCTTAACACCATTGCCAGAGCAATGTATAAAAAGTGCTGACGTTAACCGTTTAGTTAAAGAGTTAACTCAACGCTATCTTCAACATGGTTATATCACTGCCAGAGTCCAGTTTTTACGTCCAAACCAAGAGCAACAACTTGGATTGTATGTTATTGAAGGTTTTATTGAAAAAATAGAAGGTAGCGATCGAGGCGTTAATACCACATTACTTTTCCCTCATCTTGAAGGAGAGCCGCTTAAACTTTCAAAATTGGATCAAGGGCTGGATCAAGCAAACCGCTTACAATCGAATAAAGTTAAACTAGATATATTGCCTGGTACGCAATTAGGTGGCTCTATTATTCAGCTCACCAATCAGCGACAAGCACCGTGGCACCTAAATATTTCAAGTGATAATTATGGGCAAAAAAACTCAGGGCGCTGGTTAGTTCGAACGAATGCAAGCTTAGACAGCCCATTAGGGCTATCTGATTTTGTTAGCTTAAATGCCAGCATTACCACTGATAATCCTAATACCCGTTTTAATCGTGCTTATACCCTACTCTATTCTTTACCTTATGGTGCATTGACGTTCAGTACTTTTGGTAGCTATTCCGAGTATGAATTTCATCAAGCATTACAAACACGTACCGTACGCTTATCCGGTGATACCACACAAGTTGGTTTAAGGGGCGATTACGCTTTTTATCGTAGTCAAAAACAGATTGATACCTTAAATATGCAGGTAACACATAAACGGATACGTAACTATTTCAGCCAAATCCGCCTTGATCTAAGTAGCCCTGCACTTACAACGGTAGAGCTAGGGATCAACCATTTACACATTATTCCAAGTGGTGTCATCAGCGTTAATTTAAGTGCTGAGAAAGCTATTGGTTGGTTTGGCGCAGACGAATCACCTCGTGTTGCTAATGGCAATGGTAATGACTATCGCTTTACAAAAGTTAAGCTTTTTGCCAATTGGCAACATCGTTTTGCTATATCGAATTCTACATTTTTATTCAATAGCGCCTTCTTTGGTCAATATAGCCCCGACACCTTACCTGGTGTGGAATGGCTTAGTTTAACGGATAAAAACGCAATCCGTGGCTTTGATCAAAGCACACTTTCTGGCGATAACGGCGGCTATTTGCGCAATACGCTTTCTTATCCTTATCGGATAAACACATTTTCAATCACCCCTCGAATTGGTCTTGATGCTGGCCGTGTTCAACAACATGGTAACTATGAAGGATGGCGTAGTGGCTATGGGCTAAGTTCGGGCTTAAACCTCCAATATCAAAAAGTACAATTCGATATTGACGTTGCCAAGGGGCATTTGCTTTACAACCAAACGAATTCCAATAAAACCAAAGACCCTACTCAAGTGTTAGTTAGATTTTCATATTTATTTTGATTCACACTCATAGCAATAAACGGAGAAAACTCTATGAAATCAAAAAACTTCAAGCTCTCTCCTTCGGGTAGGCTTGCTGCATCTTTAGCGATTATTTTCGTATCACTAAATGCATATGCTGGCGGTATTGTTCCTGATGCGGGCAATCAAGGACCGAATGTTTCATCAGTTAATGGTGGCACTCAAGTCATTAATATCGTTACACCAAATAACGAAGGTATCTCTCATAACCAATATCAAGATTTTAATGTAGGTAAACCGGGAGCTGTTTTTAACAACTCTTTAGAGGCAGGACAATCACAGCTTGCTGGACAGCTAAATGCCAACAGTAACTTAAATGGACAAGCAGCATCTTTAATTTTAAATGAAGTTGTTAGTCGTAACCCTTCATTCTTATTAGGTCAGCAAGAAGTTTTTGGTATAGCTGCGGAATATGTACTTTCTAACCCAAATGGTATTACCTGTGATGGATGCGGTTTTATCAATACAAGACGCTCTTCTTTGGTTGTAGGTAATCCACTGTTTGAAAATGGTGAGTTAAAGGGTTATAGCACGCTTAATAATACGAATTTACTTTCTATTGGTAAAAACGGATTACATGCCCCCGGTCTTTTAGATTTAATTGCACCTCGTATTGATAGCCGAGGTAAAATAACAGCAGCAGAAATTTCTGCATTAACGGGGCAAAATACGTTCTCTCAACGATTTGATATTCTTTCATCACAAAAACCTGCTTCTGCCTTAGATAGTTATTTCTTTGGAAGTATGCAATCTGGTCGTATCCGCATCATTAATACCGCAGAAGGGAGTGGTGTAAAATTAACAGGTAAATTTGTTGCTGATAACGAATTAAGTGTTAGAGCAGACAATATTCAAACAGACAGCCAAGTTCGTTATGACAGTTACGACAAAGATGGTAGTGAAAATTATCAAAATTACCGTGGCGGTATTGCAGTTAATAACAGTGGTTCAAGCCAAACTCTGACAAAAACAGAGTTAAAAGGCAAAAACATCACTTTAGTCGCTGATAATAAAAACCAAATCAAAGCCTCTGATTTAATGGGTGATGATATTTTATTACAAGGTGCTCATTTAACTGTTGATGGCAAACAGTTACAGCAAAAAGACACAGATACTGACAACCGTTGGTTCTATTCTTGGCAATATGATGTCACTAAAGAAAAAGAGCTAGTACAACAAGTTGGTAGCCATATTGATGCCAAAAATAGTGCAACATTAACGGCAACTAAAGGTGATGTAACACTTGAAGGTGCCAAAGTTAATGCCGGTAATACACTGGCAATTAATGCCAATAAAGATATCAATATCAACGGATTAGTTGAGAAAGAAAATCGCAGTGAAAATGGCTATAAACGCAACCATACTTCTCGTTTAGAGACAGGTAGCTGGAGCAATAGTCATCAGACAGAAACCTTAAAAGCGAGTGAACTGACCGCAGGTAAAACGCTGGGCTTAAATGCTGAAGGCTCTGTTACCGCTCAAGGTGCAAAATTACATTCTAATGAGAATGTTGTCGTTAACGCTAAAGAGAACATCAATCTTAATGTTCAAAATACCAACAATGATAAAACAGTAACCGACAATCATGTTGTTTGGGGTGGTATCGGCGGTGGTAATAATAAGAATAATAACAACAAACAAGAAGTCAGCCATTCAACACAATTAACGGCTGACGGACAACTGTTACTTGCAGCAGATAACAGTGTCAAAGTCACTGGTAGTCAAGTAAAAGGCAATCAAGGCGCCTTTGTTAAAACGACTCAAGGTGATGTTGTTATTGATAATGCGATTAGCGAAACCATCACTAAAACAGATGAACGTACAGGTACTGCATTTAACATCACTAAAAACTCCCATAAGAATGAAACTAACCAACAGCATTCAACTGGTAGTGAATTAGTTTCTGATGCAGAGTTAACTGTGGTCAGTGGCAAAGATGTTAATGTAATTGGTAGCTTAATTAAAAGTGCCGATGAGTTAGGTATTGAGTCTTTAGGTGACATCAACGTTAAATCTGCACAGCAAATCACGAAAATCAATGATGAAAAAACATCATTAGAGATCACAGGTCATGCTAAAGAAGTTGAAGACAAGCAATATAGCGCAGGTTTTCATATCACTCATACATCCAATAAAAACAATAGTACTGAAACTGAACAAGTAGGATCTACTATTAGTGGTGGCAGTGTTAAAGTTCAAGCGGATAAAGATGTCACTTTTGCCGGTTCTGATTTAAAAACAACCGCAGGTAATGCTACTGTTTCTGGTGACAATGTTGCTTTTATTTCAACAGAAAACAAAAAAGAAACAGACAGTACAGATAGAACCATTTCAGGTGGTTTTAGCTACACTGGTGGTGTTGATAAAATCGGTAGTAAAGCTGACTTCCAATATGACAAACAGCATACAACAACTGAGATCACCAAAAATAAAGGTAGCGAAACTCAAGTTGCAGGTGATTTAACCATTACTGCAAACAATGATGTGACGCATCAAGGTGCATCACACAAAGTTGACGGTGCGTATAAAGAATCAGGTGAAAATATCAATCACCTTGCTGCAAATGACAGTGCGACATCTAAAACAGATACCTTAAATATTGGTGTCGATGTAGGTGTCAATCTTGATTACAGTGGTATTACTCAGCCAATTAAGAAAGCCGTTGAAGATGGTGTTGATGCTGCCAGCCCTGACAGTAATAAAGGTATTGATAAAAAAGTCACCTTTAAAGATGCTATTAGTAATCTTGCTAACTTAAGTAACTTAGAAGCACCTAATGTAGGTGTTGAAGTTGGTATTAAAGGTGGCGGTAGCCAGAAATCACAAAGCGATAGCCAAGCGGTTTCAACGTCAATTACTGCGGGTAAAGTCAATTCTGATAGTAATAACAACTTACGTGACCAAGGTACTCATTACCAATCAACACAAGGTGATGTATCACTAACCGCAAATACTCACACCAGTGAAGCGGCGCAAAACAAACATCAAGAGTCCTTCCATGAAACAACGGGTGGCGGTCAAGTTGGCGTCAGCACAAAAACTGGTAACGACATTACTGTAGCGATTAAAGGTGAAGGTAAAACCACTGACACAAGCCTAACCACAACGAAAGCTGATGGTAGCCAGTTTAACTCAGCCGGCAATATCAATATTAATGTACGTGAAGATGCACATTATGAAGGCGCTAAGTTTGACGCTCAAGATGGCAAAACTGTTATTAATGCTGGCGGTGATTTAACGCTTGCACAAACAACAGATACTCATTCTGAAAGTCAACATAACGTGAATGGTAGTGCAAATCTGAAAGTAGGTACAACACCAGACAGTAAAGATTACGGTGGCGGCTTTAACGCAGGTGGTGCTAATCATCAAAAAGATCAGACAACAGCAAAAGCAGGTTCAGTAAATGGCTCTCAGGGTATTGAGTTAAATTCAGGTCATAATCTGACTTTACAAGGTACTCATTTAACCAGCGAAAATGATGTTGCTCTGACGGCAACTAATAAAGTTGATTTCCAAGCAGCAGAATCTCAACGTACTGAAACAGGTAAGAACTTATCTGGTGGATTACAAGCGGGCTTCGGTCAAAAAACAGGAGAAAAATCATCTTCTGTCAATGGCTTAGGTGGCGCTGAATTTGCTATTGGTAAACAAGATGAGAAAACAGTCTCTCGTGAAGGTGGATCAATTGCTAACCAAGGTAATTTAACTGTTAACGGTAGCTCTGTTAATCTTCAAGGTACTAAAGTTAATAGCAAAGATACGCAATTAACTTCTCAATCTGGTGATACCACGCTGACATCAGCACAATCTACTGATTACAAAAATAATTGGGGTACGGATATCTCTTTAAATGGCAAACAAACTAATACGACGCCAAAAGAAGTGACTGAAGAAAACCCAGCAACCTCTATCCACGATATTGGTGGCAAAGTTTTAGTAAACGTTGAAGATCAACAAAAATCCACACACCAAAATGCTTCAGTGGAAACAGGCACATTAACTGTAAATAGCGACAAAAACCTCGCTCTTTCTGGCGCAAATGTTTCTGCGGATAATGTAACGGGTAATGTGGGCGGTGACTTTACAGTGACGAGTCAAAAAGACAGCGATCGTCACGTTAATGTTGATGTAAATGTTGGTTACAACCACAACAATGATCCTAAATCTAGCCAAGTTGATAAAACAGCTAAAGCAGGTGGATCATTATTAGAAGACACTATCAAAGAAACTATTGATTCAGGTATTAAATCTGCAACTGATGTTATCTCTGATAAATACAATTCACTCTCTTCAACTATCGCAGATAAAACAGGTATCAGTGGCGAAACAAAAGCCAAAATTGATAAAGGCGTTGGTACAGTAGGTAATGGTATCAAAAATATCGTAACAGGTGCTGAAGGCCATACGGCGAATGCGGATATCAAAGTTTCTCATATTGATAATGATGCAGTTACTCAAACCACAACCTTAACAAGCAAAAATGACATTTCATTAAATGTAAGTGGTACAACTAAACTTACAGGTGCTGAAATTAAAAGCGAGCAAGGTCAAGTTGATTTAGGCGGTAGCAACGTTCAATTAAACAATATTGAAGGTCATCATTATGATGCTGGGGTCGATCTTGACTTGAAATCGTCTGCATTTGATTTAACCAAGAAGCTGACCAATGGTGATTTCTCTTTTAAATCACCCGTAAACGTCAATGATACGGTGAATACAAAGTCATCTATTTCTGAAAAGTAATCGATTTAATTATCGATAATTTTATCCGTAAATAAATTAATCCCGTAAACGAATAATGGCTCTTAAAGAGCCATTATTTTTTACCTTATTGATAATAAATTATCATAAAACAGTCATCATTAACCTAACTGACCATGACAATGTTTGTATTTTTTACCCGAACCACAAGGACAAGGTTCATTACGACCTACTTTTTTACCTGCAGCAACTTGACCATCGACTGCTGACATTTGAGACTCTTTTGTCACTTCATGGCTTAATTGTTGTTGTTTAGCTAAACGCTCGGCTTCTTCACGACGACGACGTTCTAACTCTTCAACTTCTTCAGGTAAACGAACTTGTACTTTGCTTAGTGTGCTAATCACTTCATATTTCAGTGATTCCAACATGTTAGCAAACATAGCGAACGATTCACGTTTATACTCTTGTTTTGGATCTTTTTGTGCATAACCACGTAAGTGGATACCTTGACGTAAATAATCCATTGCTGCCAAGTGCTCTTTCCACAGTGAATCCAACGTTTGTAACATCACGCCTTTTTCAAAGTTACGCATCATTTCAGCACTAACGATCTCTTCTTTCGCTTTATAAACTTCAATAGATTTTTCTAAAATACGTTCACGTAATGTTTCTTCGTGTAATTCTGGCTCTTTATCTAACCACTCTTTGATTGGTAAATTCAAATCAAAGTCTTTTTGTAGGCATGCCGTTAAGCCTTCAATATCCCACATCTCTTCTAGTGATTGAGGTGGAATATAGTTATCAATCATTGAAGTGAAGACGTCTTGGCGAATACTATCGATAGTTTCACTTACGTCTGCCACATCCAGTAATTCATTACGCTGAGTATAGATTGCACGACGCTGATCATTTGCCACATCATCATATTCAAGCAGTTGCTTACGAATATCAAAGTTGCGGTTTTCTACTTTACGCTGTGCGTTTGCAATGGCTTTGGTTACCCAAGGGTGCTCAATCGCTTCGGTTTCATTCATACCTAATTTACGCATCATGCCAGACACTTTGTCTGAAGCGAAAATACGCATTAAGGAGTCTTCCATAGACAAATAGAAACGAGAAGAACCTTCATCCCCTTGACGACCCGCACGACCACGTAACTGGTTATCAATACGACGAGACTCATGACGCTCAGTACCAATGATATGTAAACCACCGGATGCTAACACTGCATCATGGCGCTCTTTCCATTTAGCTTTGATTTCTTCAATTTGCTCTTCAGTTGGCTCTTCAAGTTTAGCCACTTCAGTTTGCCAGCTCCCCCCTAACACGATATCGGTACCACGACCTGCCATGTTAGTTGCGATAGTTACCGCTGAAGGTAAACCTGCGTTAGCAATAATGTCCGCTTCCATTGCGTGGAATTTCGCATTCAGCACGTTATGGTGAACATTCGCTTTAGTCAGCGCTTTAGAAATCTCTTCTGATTTTTCAATTGAAATAGTACCGACAAGAACAGGCTGACCATTTTGAGTACGTTCACGAATATCTTCAATAATGGCGGCAAATTTACCTTGCTCATTCATATAGACTAAGTCAGGCAGATCTTTACGTACCATTGGGCGGTTAGTTGGGATAACAATTGTTTCTAAGCGATAGATAGAGTTAAATTCAAACGCTTCTGTATCCGCAGTACCCGTCATCCCAGCTAATTTTTCGTATAAACGGAAATAGTTTTGGAATGTGATTGACGCTAATGTCTGGTTCTCATTTTGGATCTTCACACCTTCTTTTGCTTCAACAGCTTGGTGTAAACCATCAGACCAACGACGACCTTGCATTGTACGACCAGTATGTTCGTCAACAATGATAACTTCGCCATCTTTAACAATATAGTCAACGTCTTTGGTAAACAGTGCGTGAGCACGTAATGCTGCTGTCACATGGTGCATTAACATAATATTAGCTGGTGAGTATAAAGACTCCCCTTCTTTCATCATGCCTGCATCTGCTAATAACCCTTCTATTTTAACCAGACCGCGTTCTGTAATGTTCACTTGACGTGTTTTTTCATCAACAGAGTAATCACCTTCACCTTGGAAAGTATCTGAGTCTTCTTTTTCTTGAGAAATCAAGTGAGGGATCACTTTATTCATTTGGATATAAAGCTCAGAGCTGTCTTCTGCGGGACCTGAAATGATCAGTGGCGTACGCGCTTCATCAATTAAGATTGAGTCAACCTCATCCACTAATGCATAGTGTAATTTACGTTGAACACGCTCTTGAGGGCTAAATGCCATGTTGTCACGTAGGTAGTCGAAACCGAATTCATTGTTCGTACCATAAGTGATATCAGCATTATAAGCTTCGCGTTTTACTGGTGGTGCCATATTTGGCAAGTTGATACCAACGCTTAAACCTAAGAATTCAAACAGAGGACGGTTATTTTCGGCATCACGTTGTGCAAGGTAGTCATTGACAGTAACAACATGAACCCCTTTACCTGATAGCGCATTTAAGTATGCAGGTAATGTTGCTGTTAATGTTTTACCTTCACCTGTACGCATTTCTGCAATACAACGCTCATTTAGCACCATACCACCAATTAACTGTACATCGAAGTGGCGCATACCAAAGACACGCTTACTTGCTTCACGAACAGTGGCAAATGCTTCAGGTAAAATATCTTCTTCTTTTTCACCGTTTTTTAAACGTTCACGAAATTCGTTTGTTTTTGCTTTTAGCTCATCATCGGTCAGCTTTTCAAAAGCGGGTTCTAGTTTATTAATTTCAACAACAACTTTGCGCATACGACGGATTGAGCGATCATTACGACTACCAAAAATTTTGGTTACAATTTTACCTAACATAAATCTTTATTCTCATTTATGGCGTGAAACGCCGAAAAAAGCCTCTGTATCTATCAATAAACAGAGATAATCATAATCTGATTAGATTAAGTGACTCAATTAAGCTGTTAGGTAAGGCCCTGCACGAATACCGCGGATTTGTGCAAGCCATAATCCGGTATGATAGGAAATGGTATTCTGTACTAAAACATAGCCAGAAAGAGGAAGGTTACTTAGTGTCGATGATGGCGTCTCTGTCAATAAGGCATACAACGTATCGAGCATAACCGCTGCAACATTAGAAACAGGTAACGGTTCGTCTTTGGCTTTAACCATCAATTCAGGCGAATTAATGGTGAATGCAAAAGAGAGCTGTTTAATCACATTTTTTACTGCGTGTTGTTGCCAGTAATTAAAGGTGAAGGATGATGCAGGATTCTGTACACTTTGACGTAAAAATAAGTTATCAAACGCAATAAGTGCCTGACTTTGACGGTTTTGGGATGAAGGAGGATCAGTTTGCTGTGGATTTTCGGCATGGGCAGACAACAGCGAAGGTATTCCAATACCTGCTGCTACCATCCCTAAAAGCAGATGCGACCAAAAATATCGCCTGCCAAACTGTCGCCAAAAACTTATAATGCTCATTAACCTTCGTTGCTCATTAATCTTTATTTTGTGGAGTCAAAATCTATGCGGGATAGTTACCCACAATCATTGGAAAAAATCTTCATTGAACTTGAAGGTTCCAACAAGAGTACATTACAACTTATACAACAGCGCGCAACGATTTTACTAAAATTAAATCGCGCCGTCATGGCTCTTTTGCCCGTTCCTTTACGAGATAAGTGCCGTGTCGCAAATTATCGCAATGCTATTTTAATTATTGAAGTTGCAAACGCAAGTTGGTTAACTCGTTTACGTTATGAAACCCCGTCATTACTTTCCGCTTTGAGACAAGAAATTTTACCATCCTTATCCTCAATAGACATCAAAATAAATCCGTCTTTAGGAATAAAACAGGAAAAAAGATCTTTAATATCATCATTAAAAGAGCAAGAGCCCATAAAGAGACGTCACTTAAGTTTAGAAAGCGCACAGTCATTAAAATATTTGGCAGAGAAAAGCCCGAAGAAATTAAGAGAGAAATTAGAACGGTTGGCTGCACTTGCCGGAGAGAGTACAAGTACAGCCAAAGATGAACGTTAATTAGAGATAATTAACGTGCTTTCCTTCGCAGGAATTAAGCAAAGACCATTGAGGGAGCTTTGAATGCCACTGGCATTTGCGCTTCGTCTTCAAATGTGACGAATTCCCACGCAGATTCTTTTGCTAATACAGCTTGGAGCAATTTATTGTTCAGTGCGTGACCTGATTTAAACGCGGTGAATTCACCGATAATGTTATAGCCACACATAAATAAATCACCGATTGCATCCAACATTTTGTGACGAACGAATTCATCTTCAAAACGCAGGCCATCATCGTTGAGAACACGATAGTCATCAACTACGATTGCACAATCGAAGCTTCCGCCTAAACACAATCCTTTAGATTGCAGATATTCGATATCACGCATAAATCCAAAAGTACGAGCACGGCTAATTTGGCTCATAAAAGATTCAGCGGAGAAATCTAATTTATAACGCTGTGTACTTGCATCAATGGCTGGGTGATTAAAATCGATAGTAAAATCTAATTTAAACCCGTTGTATGGACGCATCTCTGCCCATTTGTCGCCATCTTCTACACGTACTGTTTCTTTGATGCGAATGAATTTCTTCGCAGTACGAAGTTCTTCGATGCCTGCATCAAGTAACAAGAAAACAAAAGGTGCCGCACTTCCATCCATAATTGGAATTTCAGGTGCATTCACTTCAATTACGATATTATCAATGCCTAAACCAGCCAGTGCTGCGTTTAAATGCTCAACGGTTGATATACGCACATCGTCTTCGTTTACTAAGCAAGTACACAACATAGTGTCACGAACTGATTTTGCGTCTGCTGGAAAATCCACCGGTGGATTTAAGTCAGTACGACGGTAGATGACCCCAGTGTTTGCTGGCGCCGGACGCATTGTAAGCGTAACTTTTTTACCCGTGTGAAGTCCCACACCAGTTGCTTGTACAATTCGTTTTAATGTCCGTTGTTTGATCATCATTTTATCTCGCAATGTTATCCGTCCTACCAATCATTATACTTATAATTGGCAGGACAGTTTAGCACAAAAAGCGGAGATGCCAATCTTTTTGGCGATTAATCAGCCTGTTTTCTCAGGAACGCAGGGATATCTAAATAATCCGGTTCTTTGTTTGCCTGAGTAGATTGTTCGTTAACGGCTTTTGCAGCAGGCTTGCTTTCTTCTACGGCAGAGAAAGAAGACATGCTATTTTGCATTTGCTGGTAACGATTCTCCATTGCGCTTTGCTGATTCTGTTTATTTGTTACCAGTGTAATTTCTGGACGTTTGTCCATACCAATACCTGTTGCAACTACAGTCACACGCAATTCATCATTCATTTCTGGGTCAAGGGATGTACCGATAACCACAGTCGCATTATCTGATGCAAATGCACGAATGGTATTACCCACTGTTTCAAATTCATCAAGACGTAAGTCAAAACCTGCGGTGATGTTGACTAACACACCACGCGCGCCAGATAAGTCGATATCTTCCAATAATGGACTTGAAATCGCCATTTCTGCTGCTTCTTCAGCACGATCTTCGCCTTTCGCAGCACCAGAGCCCATCATGGCATAACCCATTTCAGACATCACAGTTCTTACGTCAGCAAAGTCGACGTTCATTAAACCTGGGCGAGTGATTAGCTCAGCGATACCTTGAACTGCGCCTTTTAATACATCATTAGCTGCGCCAAACGCATCTAATAATGAAATTCCACGACCAAGTACTTTTAATAACTTGTCATTTGGAATAGTGATTAAAGAGTCAACATGTTTTGATAACTCAGTAATACCTTGTTCCGCAAATGCCATACGTTTTTTGCCTTCAAAATTAAAAGGCTTAGTCACTACAGCAACGGTCAAAATGCCTAATTCTTTAGCCACTTCTGCAACAACAGGCGCAGCACCAGTACCTGTACCACCGCCCATACCTGCTGCAATAAAGACCATGTCGGCACCTTCAAGTGCTGCACGTAACCCTTCGCGGTCTTCCTCTGCTGCATTACGGCCTACTTCAGGATTTGCACCTGCACCTAAGCCTTTCGTAATGGCATTACCAATTTGGATAGTCTGTCCGACCGCTGTTTTACGTAGCGCTTGAGCATCCGTATTGACTGCAAAGAAATCTACGCCTTCAATACGTTCACGAACCATGTGCTCAACCGCATTACCGCCGCCGCCACCAACGCCGATGACTTTAATCACCGCATCGTTGGTTAATTCCATAGGTTCAAACATAATTTCTCTCCGTTTTGTGCCTTCTCAGGGCCGCTTGCTCAAACGACCTCTTTTAAAATTTGTCTGATTATTAAAACTCTCTTTTTAGCCAACCAGCGAGTTTCTTAAATAAACCACTGACAGCAGAGCGTTTCTCGGTTTCAGTTTCCTCACCAAAGTGAGATTCTTTACCGTAATGCAAGAGCCCAACCGCTGTTGAGTAGTAGGGATCCTGCGCATAATCTGTTAGCCCGGTAATATTTAACGGTTTACCGATCCGTACTTGCGTGTGGAAAACACGTTGAGCACATTCAACAAGTCCATCAATCTGTGCAGCACCACCTGTTAGCACAATACCCGCGGCTAAATGATGCTTAATCCCTTGCTGGCGTAACTGTTCTTGAACTTTTAAAATCTCTTCATTAACAAGATTGAGCAGTTCGGTATAACGAGGCTCAATCACCTCAGCAAGAGTTTGTCGTTGCAGACTTCTTGGTGGTCTGCCTCCGACACTTGGAACTTCGACATTTTCATCTTTACCAACTAAAGATCCTAATGCACAACCATGGCGAACTTTGATAGCTTCAGCATCATTTGGCGGAGTGCCAAACGCGTAGGCGATATCACTGGTTACAACATTGCCTGCATAAGGAATAACGCGGGTATGTCTTAATGCTCCACCGGTATAAATAGCGATATCCATTGTACCGCCACCAATATCAACAACACACACACCTAATTCACGTTCATCTTCTGTTAATACAGCGAAACTTGAAGCGAGTCCCGCAAAAATCAGTTGATCCACTTTTAACCCACAGCGTTCAACTGCTTTTACAATATTCTTTGCCATATCGTTATGGCAGGTAATTAAATGAACTTTAGCCTGCATACGCACACCCGATAATCCAACTGGGTTTTTGATCCCCTCTTGATAATCAATGGCATACTCTTGCGGTATAACGTGTAAAACACGGTGTTCATCTTTTACTTTGACGGATTTCGCGGTATGAACCACGCTATCAACATCATCTTGAGTCACTTCTTCTTCTGAAATTGGCACCATACCAATCTCATTTTGGCAACTGATATGCTTGCCTGATAACGCCAAATATACTGAAGATATTTGACAGTCAGCCATCAACTCAGCCTGATCTACCGCCCGTTGCACACATTTTACGACGGATTCGAGATCATTAACGCCACCTTTATCCATGCCCCGAGATGGACAGCTTCCCACCCCGATAATATTCACTACACCATCAGGCAGGATTTCACCGACAAGGGTGGCTACTTTGGCCGTACCAATCTCAAGACCAACTACTAATTTTCTGTCCGTCGCTTTGATCATTATTGTTCTGCCTTCGCCTTCATCGTGTCATCTGCCACGTCTTGTTTATTCATTCTCAAGTAATAAAGGAGCCCATCCGACTGCACCACCACTGTCATAACGCAGATCTACGTAATCAACCCGTTTATCTGTTTGTTGTTGCAGTATCGGATACAACTCAATAAAGCGAGCGATCCGTTTTTCGTTATCCTTACGACCTAACTCCAATCGGACATCATTGTCTAAAACTAATTGCCATCCTTGACGTGCAGACATTGACGCTGCTTTTAAATTCAGGTTACTTGCAAGAAGCTGATCTCTCATTGCAACATAACCTGACAACACCATTTTTTCGCTTCCTTGAGGGCCATATAACAAAGGATAACTTCCTTTGGTTTCTAACTGTGTTGGCAGACTAAAAACGCGCCCTTCTTTATCAAGAAAGTAAGTGTCATTCCAACGGGTAAAGGGAACATACTCTACCAGATGGATTTTAAGTTCATCAGGCCACTGTTTACGAACAGTGACTTGCCTAATCCATGGCATGCGTTCAATTTGTTGCTGAATGATATTCACATCCTGTGTCATAAATGTACCCGGCTGTCCTAAAGACAAAATGGCCTGACGTACATCATCATTCGTTGTGTAATGTCGCTCGCCCGTTAATACAAGTTTTGAGATTGGCAGACGATTTGCGTCTTTCATCCAGTTAACCACTTGTATCCCACCCCAAATGATGGTGGCAATCACACATAAGAAAAAGATTAATCCTGATAAATAAGTACCATTACTCGGTCTGTCAGAATGTTGCTTCTCTTTGTGTTCTTTTATATTTAGCGCTGCTTGTGACATATTAACCCACTAACTCCTGAGCAACGTTTAAACAAGAGAATCGCCCATCCTTTTGTCCGATATTCCAGCGATTAATACTTTTCCTACATATATATACTTTATGAACACTTTTAGGTTTGATAATTAAATCACTAAATTGTTCAATCTGTTGAGAATTATTTACTTTAAAAGAAGAAATTGCGAATTTTTCTGCGTTTTTCTTACTTTTTAACTGAAATTTTTTCTCAACACAGATTTGAGCAAGCGAATTCTCGATCATTTTTTTCGCTAATACAGTGTTATTTTCCTCATAACACTCCATCATTACAGTTGTTTTATTGACTATTTCACCATAAATGATGTTCACTTGCTCAAACATCCGTCTTAATCCTCGCTGAAAGATGGCTGTAGTTTCGTATCTGCTAAGCGACGCGCTATTTTACCAATATTTCCAGCACCTTGAACTAAAACAAGATCATTATCTGTTAATACACCTGCCAATATTGATGAAATATTAGTCACATCAGAAACCCAGATAGGATCTAGCTTCCCACGTTGGCGAATTGTTCGACAAAGTGAGCGACTATCGGCACCAGCAATAGGCGCTTCCCCAGCAGAATAAACATCTGTTAATAATAAAATATCAACCTGATTGAGAACAGTGGCAAAGTCTTCATATAAATCACGAGTACGCGTATAGCGATGAGGTTGGAAAATCATCACTAGACGTTTATCAGGCCATCCTGCTCTCGCGGCTTTAATTGTTGCATCAACTTCTGTTGGATGATGACCATAATCATCCACTAACATCACTTCACCTTCTTGACCATTAACATGCTCAAGACCGTAGTTACCTAAGAAATCAAAACGACGTCCAGTACCTTGGAAGTTAAGTAATGCTGCTAAAATATGTTCGTCAGCAATGCCTTCTTCTGTGGCTACAGCAACCGCAGCTGTCGCATTCAATGCGTTATGGCGACCGGGTGCATTGAGTACAACTTGTAAATCTGGCATACCTTCACGAGAAATAGTGAAAAAGCCCTGAGCACCTTTTTGTTCATAATGCGTAATACGAACATCAGCATCTTCACTAAAGCCATAAGTCGTAATATAACGACCCACTTTAGGAATAATCGAACGAATGACATCGTCATCCAGACACATCACTGCACGACCATAGAATGGTAAATTGTGCAAAAAGGTAATAAACGTCTCTTTTAGATTGTCAAAATTACCGTGATATGTGTCCATATGGTCTGCTTCAATATTCGTAACGACAGCAACCATGGGTTGTAAATGTAAAAACGACGCATCACTCTCATCAGCTTCAGCAATTAAATAACGACTACAGCCTAAGCGAGCATGAGTGCCAGCCGATTTAACAAGCCCACCATTAACAAAAGTAGGATCTAAACCCGCTTGCGCATAAATATTTGAAATCATCGCTGTTGTTGTAGTTTTGCCGTGTGTTCCAGCAATCGCAACACCATGACGATAACGCATCAATTCAGCCAGCATTTCAGCACGACGAATAACGGGGATGCGCGCTTCTCTTGCTGCGATAATCTCAGGATTTTCAGCACTGATTGCTGTCGAAACCACAACAACACTTGCGCCACGAATATTTTCAGGGCGATGATTAAAATAGACTGTTGCGCCTAAGGCAACGAGCTGTTGTGTGACTACGTTTGGTGCTAAATCAGAACCGCTGATTTCATAACCTTCGTTAGCCAGCACTTCGGCAATTCCACCCATACCCGCACCACCGATGCCGATAAAGTGAATATGCTTAACTTTTCTCATTTCAGGCACAAACGATCTTAATTTTGCCAGTTGTTGTGTATTCACTATTTACTTCTTCACTCTAAGTTAATGGTTACAAGTTACGTTTATTTTTTTGCCACTTCGATTATCACATTTGCTACGCGCTCTGTGGCATCCGTAATCGCAACACTTTTTGCTTTCTCTGCCATCGCTAACAAGGTTTCTCTATCCCAATTTTTCAGGGTTTGTGCAATGACTTCTGGAGTTAAATCATTTTGTTCAATAATTCGCGCGGCACCCGCTTTTTCTAGCGGTAGTGCATTCCAATATTGCTGTCTATCTTTGTGCTGGAAAGGAACAAAAATAGCGGGTAATCCCGCTGCGGCAATTTCGCTGACCGTTAATGCACCAGAACGACACACAACAACATCAGCCCATTGGTAAGCTTGCGCTATATCATCAATAAATTCAGTAACTTTATATTCAGATTTAACTGAATTTTTTGCTAATTCATTCTGATAGCGTGTTTTTGTATCACTTTCGCCACCTTTTCCTGCTTGATGCCAGATTGTAACATGTTCACCTAGCAAACCTGCAACTACGGGTAAGGTGTGATTTAAAATTCTAGCACCTTGGCTACCACCAATAATCAGCACACGAACAGGCCCTGTTCTCTCTTTTAATCGCACTGAAGGTGCTTCAAGTGCCAAGACATCTTCACGAACAGGATTTCCAACAACCGGTGCTTTTGGAAATGCGCCCGGAAAAGCCTGTAATACACGTTTGGCAATTTTCGATAACCAGCGATTAGTTAATCCAGCGATACCATTTTGCTCATGCAAAATAACAGGGATCCCGCACATCCAAGCAGCAACACCACCGGGACCTGAAACGTAACCTCCCATACCAAGTACAGCATCTGGCTGGTAGCGTTTCATAATGGCACGAGCTTGGGAAATCGCTTTAATAATACGAATAGGTGCTGCGATTAACGCTTTAATACCTTTACCGCGTAAGCCTGAAATTCGAATGAATTCAATTTCGATACCATGCTTAGGGACTAAATCGGCTTCCATTCTATCCGCGGTTCCTAACCATCGGATTTCCCAACCTTGAGATTGTAGATAATGAGCAACAGCCAGTCCTGGGAATACATGTCCCCCAGTGCCACCAGCCATAACCATTAAACGGCGTCTACGCTCGCTCATTTCGGGCTCCTTACAAACGCCTGAGCTTGTGCTAGACGTGTTTCATAATCAATTCGTAATAACATCACGATGGCGGTTGACATAATAATCAAGCTAGAACCACCGTAACTAATAAGAGGAAGGGTTAATCCCTTTGTTGGCAACATGCCCGCTGCTGCGCCTACATTGACCAATGATTGGAATGTAAACCAGATCCCAATAGAACAAGCTAAAAAGCCTGAAAAACGTTGATCGAGGATCAGCGCACGTCGTCCAATTTGCATCGCGCGAAAAGCGATGAAGAATACCATTAAAAGCACCAAAACCACACCGATATAACCAAGTTCTTCAGCAAGAATAGAGAAAATAAAGTCGGTATGTGCCTCAGGCAAATATTCTAGTTTTTGTACTGAGTTTCCTAAACCTTGTCCAAGTAAATCGCCACGACCAAATGCCATTAGAGATTGCGTAAGCTGATAACCACTACCAAATGGATCTTCCCAAGGTTCTAAGAAAGAAGTAATACGTCGAACACGATAAGGTTCAACGATAATCAACATAACAACAGCTGCAATTCCTGAACCGATAATGGCTAAGAACTGCCAAATTTTAGCACCGGCTAAAAATAACAACGCTAATGTTGTTACGAATAAAACCACAACGGTTCCTAAGTCTGGTTGTAATAACAATAAAACAGCCAGTACTAACATCACGCCCATCGGCTTACAGAAACCCCAAAAGTTATTTCTAACTTCTTCAACTTTTCGGACTAAATAACTCGATAGATAACAAAACAGTGCAAGTTTTGATAATTCAGCAGGCTGGAAATTTAATGGTCCCACAGCAATCCAGCGTGAAGCGCCATTAACTGAACTCCCAACCCCCAATACCACTAATAAAAGAAGTATCGAACCAAACAGCATTAAGCTGCTATAACGTTGCCAAATTGCCATTGGAATGCGCATGGTGACTAACGCAATACAAAATGCGACAACGATATAGATGCCATCACGTTTAGCAAATAAGAAAGGATCTTCTGCAAGACGTTGACCAACAGGCATTGAAGCCGATGTCACCATAACAAAGCCGACAACCGCTAATCCGAAAGTAAACCAGAGCAAAGTGCGATCATACGGTACAAATGCCGTATTCTCAGTTTGATAACTGCCCACTAACCACTGTTTTAATCTTCGCATTGCGAATATGCTCATCAGCCAAGCTCCCTTGCTAAACGTGCAAATTCATCACCACGCTGCTCAAAACATTTAAACTGATCTAAGCTTGCACATGCAGGAGAGAGCAACACCATATCTCCTGATTTTACAGTAGGAGCTAAGGCTCGCATGGCTTCTTCCATTGTCACTGTTAATAAAGAAACATCTGGTCGTAGATTTGCCAATGCTTGCCCATCTTGTCCAAAACAGTACAGACGAATATTGTCGCCACTGATATAAGGCAATAAAGAAGTGAAGTCAGCAGATTTTCCATCACCACCTAATAAAAGATGTAGCGTGCCTTCAACTTCAAGTCCTCTTAATGCTGCTTCAGTACTTCCCACATTGGTGGCTTTCGAGTCATTTATCCAACGTACATTTTGATGTGAATAAACTAATTGAAAACGGTGAGCAAGACCGTGATACGTTTTCAATACCTCGGTTGCAGCTTTACGAGAAATACCCACTGCATCAGCAAGTGCTAATGCCGCTAATGCATTGGTATAGTTATGCTGTCCCGAAAGATACATTTCAGCCGTTGAAAGGACTTTTTCACCTTTCACTTTTAAAATGCGATTTGTGTTATCAAGCTGATAATCACCTTGTCCGACACCAAAACTAACACAACGATTATCTTTACCCGCTAAAGGTAACGTTAAGGCATCATCTTCGTTATAAACACAGGTTTTAGCGTTATTGTAGATACGTAGTTTGGCTTCACGATATTGCTCTAATCCTAACGGATAGCGATTCATATGATCTTCGCTAATATTTAATACCGTTGCAGCCGCCACTTGTAAGCTATACGTCGTTTCTAGTTGAAAGCTCGATAGCTCTAATACATATAAATCATAAGGCTCGGTTAATAAGGTCAGAGCAGGAACACCGATATTGCCCCCGACGCCAACGCGAATACCATCCGCGCTTGCCATTTCACCTACCAGCGTTGTCACTGTACTTTTACCGTTAGAGCCAGTAATCGCGACAATAGGTGCTTTCGCTTCACGGCAAAACAGTTCTATATCACCAACAATTTCAACGCCATGATTTGCAGCTTCAACAAGCTCAGGTGTTGAAAGTGCAATACCCGGACTTGAGATAATTAAATCAGCATCATTAAGCCATGCTTGATGAAAACTACCGGTATGATATTCAACGTCAGCAGGAAGCTTATCTAAGCCTCCTGGTTTTTGGCGTGTATCAATAACCTTAGGTGTAACACCTTGGCGGATAAAAAAGTCAACGCAGGAAAGGCCTGTTATTCCAAGCCCAACAACAACCACTTTTTTTCCCTGATAATTTGCCATCTTAACGTACCTTTAATGTCGCCAGACCAATAAGCACTAACATCAGTGAGATGATCCAGAAACGGACAATAACACGAGGTTCAGGCCAGCCTTTTAATTCATAATGGTGATGAATTGGAGCCATACGGAAAATACGTTGACCACGTAACTTAAATGAGCCGACTTGCAAAATAACGGAAAGTGTTTCAACAACAAACACACCGCCCATAATGACTAATAAGAATTCTTGGCGTAATAACACCGCAATCGTTCCTAATGCGCCACCTAATGCAAGAGAGCCTACATCGCCCATAAAAACTTGAGCTGGGTAAGTATTAAACCAAAGGAAACCTAAGCCAGCACCAACGATAGCGGTACAGACAATCACCAATTCCCCCGCATGCATCAAGTAAGGAATTTTTAAGTAGCTTGCAAAATTAACGTTACCTGTCGCCCATGCAACTAATGCAAAACCTGCGGCAACAAAAACGGTTGGCATAATGGCTAAACCATCCAAACCATCAGTTAAGTTAACTGCGTTACTTGTTCCAACAATGACGAAATAAGCCAGTAAGATATAAAGCATACCCAATTGAGGCATGACATCTTTAAAGAATGGTACAACTAGCTGTGTTGCTGGCGTATCTTTGCCAATGGCATACATACTAAATGCCACAACAAGTGCTAATACGGATTGCCAGAAATATTTCCAACGTGCGATTAAGCCTTTGGTATCTTTACGAACAACTTTGCGATAATCATCAACAAAACCAATCACGCCATAACCAATTAAAACCAGCAATACACACCAAACATAAGGGTTATCTAATCTTGCCCATAATAGTGTAGAGATGGAGATAGAGAACAGGATCATAATCCCGCCCATTGTTGGTGTACCACGTTTGCTAAAGTGCGACTCAGGCCCTTCACTTCGAACCACTTGCCCAATTTGCATTTTTTGTAACCATGCGATGAGATGAGGTCCCATCCACAAAGCAATAATTAATGCCGTCAATAAACCAACAATCGCCCTGAATGTCAGATAAGAAAACACATTAAAAAATGTATGGTATTTAACCAAATATTCGGCTAGCCAAACTAACATTCAAAGCACTCCTTTAATGCGTTCACGATATCTTCCATCGCGGAGCTTCGTGAACCTTTTACTAAAACTGAAACAACATCATGCTGCTGTAATAATGGAATTAATTGGGCAAGTAAGTCGGCTTTAAAGGCAAAATGCTCACCACCTTTATTTTCATCACTAATAAAATGGCTGTGATGTCCTACGGTAAATACGCTATCGATACCTACATCGTGTGCAAAACGACCAACATCGCGATGACATTTTTCTGAATCTTTACCTAATTCAGCCATATCCCCCGCAACAAAAATTTTATATCCCGGTAATTGAGAGAGCACTTGCAAACCCGCAATCATCGAGCCATCGTTCGCATTGTAAGTGTCATCTAGCACCATTTTTCCTGAAGTTAATTCAACAGGGTACAATCTTCCCGGTACCGCTTTTAATGTCGATAAACCAAGGCGAATATCTTCAAGCGTCGCTCCAGCAGATAGCGCAAGCGCGCTTGCCGCTAACGCATTCGCAATATTATGACGACCCGGTAATGGAAGAGTGACTTCCACACAACCTTCTGGTGTGTGTAAGGTGAAGTTTGTGATGAATTGCTTAACTACGATCTCGGTAGGATAAAAATCGGCATTGCGTTGTGCAGATAAAGAGAACGACCATTGTGTTTGGCGAGCATTTAAATGATGTTGCCAAAGAGGTAAGTCATTACTATCAAGATTAATAATGGCTGTACCTTGTTCTTTTAAATGGGTAAAGATTTCACCTTTTGCCTGAGCAATACCTTCCAGTGAACCGAAACCTTCAATGTGTGCAGAAAAGAGGTTATTTACCAATGCACTATCCGGTTTTACCATATTCACGGTATAGGCGATCTCACCGATATGATTTGCGCCTAATTCGATAACTGCAAAACGGTGTTCAGGCGTTAAACGAAAAAGCGTTAAAGGTACGCCAATATCGTTATTTAAATTACCATGGGTATATAAGGTTTCACCACAGTGACGCAAAATAGAAGCTGTCATCTCTTTAACGGAAGTTTTTCCAGAAGAGCCTGTCAGCGCAACAATCTTGGCATGGCTTAGCGAACGAATATGTGCTGCAATTTCACCCATTGCTAGATGGGTATCTTTCACAATGATTTGTGGACAATCGACATCGATTTCACGATTAACTAAAACTGCAACAGCTCCCTTTTCTTTTACATCAGCAATAAAATCATGCGCATCAAAACGCTCACCAGCTAATGCAATAAACAGGCAATCTTCATCAATTTTACGGCTATCTGTTGAAATCGATTTAATGATAAGTTGATCCGCTTGGCTTTGAGCAATATGGCTCAATGTGCCTTTGCTAATTTGTGCAATATTTCCTAAAGACAGAGGGATCACGCTATCACCCCCAATAACCGAGCAACAGTTAATCTGTCTGAATAATCAAGACGACGCGAGCCAACCAACTGATAGTCTTCATGCCCTTTACCTGCGACTAAAATCATATCATTGGTATCTGCTTGCATAATCACGTTAGTAACTGCTTCAGCGCGACCTTCAATAGCAATCGCACGACCAGGATCCATTAAACCCGAAAGAATATCTTGGATAATCGCTTGAGGCTCTTCACTACGAGGGTTGTCATCGGTGATAACAACTTTATCAGCCAGCTCTTCTGCGACTGCTCCCATTAGTGGGCGCTTACCTTTGTCTCTATCTCCACCACAACCAAATACACACCACAGTTTACCTGTGCAGTGTAAACGAGCAGCTTGAAGTGCTTTTTCTAACGCATCAGGAGTATGAGCATAATCAACAATAACTGTAGGGCGATTATCCGCACTAAAGACTTCCATGCGACCACAAACAGGTGTGAGTGCAGATGAAGCATTAATCACGGCATTTAATGGGTATCCTAATGCCAATAATGTGGCTAAAGCACATAAAAGATTACTAACATTAAAAGCGCCCATAAGTGGGCTTTCAATTTCACCATCACCCCAGCTAGAACTAAAGTGAATGGTTGCTCCCGCATCATGATAATTAATTCGGGTTGTTTTAACAAAACGGCCTTGCCAATTTTGTGGCAATTTATTTTCCATTGTCACAGCAACAGCGTCAGGTAAACAAGATAACCATTTTTGACCGACAGCATCATCCGCATTGATGATTTTTTCACCACTAGAATGAGTGGAAAACAGTAACCATTTTGCTTCTTCGTAGTTAGCCATATCACCATGGTAATCAAGATGATCACGGCTTAAATTCGTAAATACACTCGCCACAAAAGGCAATGCACTCACTCGACCTTGAACTAAACCATGAGAAGAAACTTCCATAGCTGTTAATGTCGCGCCTTGATTTAATAATTGCTGTAACTCTAATTGAATATCAACCGCAGATCCTGTGGTGTTCATCGCAGGAACAACATGACCTAAAAGTCCGTTACCTACTGTTCCCATCACAGCACTGTTTTCACCTAAACCTTGTGCCCACTGTGCTAACAATTGTGTTGTTGTCGTTTTTCCGTTAGTCCCAGTAACACCAATCAGTTTCAGCTTTTCCGCAGGTTGATGATAAAAATGTCCCGCTAATTTTGATAACTCTGCATTAAGATTATCAATATAAATCACTGGAATGCCGTGACTTTCACGAATTTCACCATGCGTTGCAACATCTTGTGCTTCCGCTAATACCGCCGAAACACCTTGAGCAATAGCTTGAGGAATATAGCGTCTGCCATCAGTTTCATGACCTTTAATAGCGATAAAAAGATCACCGCTCGCCGCTTTTCGGCTGTCGAGTGTCATGTCTTTGAGCGTCAATGACGGTGCTTGTATCCTGAGTGCCCCTAATAGGTCACTTAAGTTAGGATCGGCCACTTGTATCCTCTTCTTTTTTAATTACAAATTCACTTTTATCGTCTGGCGTCAATGCATCAGGTTCTACGTTCATTGTGCGTAAAACTGCACCCATTATTGTGCCAAACACCGGTGCGGATACTGCGCCCCCATAGTACTTACCTGCTTTAGGTTCATTGATTATCACAACCAACGCAAAGCGAGGACGACTTGCAGGTGCAACACCCGCCGCATAAGAGATATATTGATTGATATATTTTCCGTCTGGCCCTACTTTCTTCGCTGTCCCTGTTTTAATCGCAACACGATAACCTTTAATTGCCGCACTCACACCACCACCACCGGGTAATGCAACGCTTTCCATCATATGTACGACTGTTTTCATCAGAGGTTCTGGGAAAACTCGTGTTCCGGGAACCGGAGGGTCAACTTTCGTAATAGAGAGAGGACGATAAATACCAAAACTACCAATCGTTGCGTAGACACGCGCTAACTGTAACGGCGTTACCATTAGCCCATATCCAAATGAGAAGGTGGCCCTTTCAAGATCGGACCACCGTTGTTTTTTTATTGGAAATATGCCACTACTTTCACCAACTAGCCCCAAGTTAGTTGGCTTCCCGAATCCAAATCGTGAATAAACATCCACAAGTTCAGATGCAGGCATCGCTAACGCCAGTCTTGAAACACCAACGTTACTCGATTTCTGTAATATTCCTGTTATCGACAACTCATGATATAACGCCACATCTTTTATCTGATGCCCGCTAATACGATAAGGAACAGTATTAATAACACTATTTTCTTTAATAATATGATTATGAAGTGCACTCATCACAACCATTGGTTTTACGGTAGAGCCGGGTTCAAAAATATCGGTGATAGCACGATTACGCATCGCATCTTTAGGCGTTCCCGTTAAATTATTTGGGTTGTATGATGGACTGTTAGCCATCGCCAGCACTTCACCAGTATTTACATCAACTAAAACAGCGGTTCCTGACTCTGCTTTATTCTTAATAACCGCATTGGTTAATTCGCGATAAACCACAGATTGCAAACGTTCATCGATACTTAGCATCAGGTTATGAGCTGCTTGGCTATCTGTTTGAGCGATATTCTCGATAACACGGTTAAAACCATCTTTACGAACAACACGCTCACCGGGAGCCCCTGTCAGCCACTGGTTAAAACTTTTTTCAACACCTTCAATGCCATCACCATCAATATTTGTTACACCAATGATGTGAGCAGTTACTTCACCTGATGGATAATAGCGTTTTGATTCTTGACGCATATTAATCCCAGTGATTTTTAGTTTACTAATATAATCACTAATTTCAGGATTCACTTGGCGAGCCAAATAGATAAAACGAGCGGAAGGCGTTGCGACAATTTTTTGCTCGATTTGATTCACTGGCATTTTCAGTGCATCAGCAAGTGCTAACCAACGAGAGTCTGTCATGTCAGGATTAGCATCTAATACAACTTTAGGATCTGCCCAAATAGCAAAAACAGGCACGCTAACAGCAAGAGGGCGGCCCATTCTATCGCTGATCATGCCTCTTGCTGTTGGTACTTTTTGTACCCGTAGAGAACGCATATCCCCTTCACGAATAAGGGGATCGGGATTAATAATTTGTAAATAGGCAACACGGATTAATAGCGCGGCTAAAGCGATACCAATACCACCGCAAAGCAACGCAAAACGCCAACTCACAAATCCTGTTTTTTCTTCAGGCTTGCGTAGTTTGGCATTTGACTTTGTCTTTGCTTTCGCTTTTGCCGAACGTGAAAATTTCATACTTGCCTTAATTATTTAGTAACCACGATGTTCTCTTTTGTTGGGTCAACATGGATCATCCCCAAACTATCACTTGAAAAACGCTCTACTCGGCTATGGTCAGCCAGCGCGTTTTCTTCAAGAATGAGATTGCGCCATTCGATCTCCAATACGTTTTTCTCCAGCACTAAACGCTCTTTCTCTGCCGTCAATAAACGTGTCTTATGTGCTGTCGTCACGACATACACCGCAGAAATAATCACAGCAATCAGTAAAAATACAGGTAGTTTGCCATGACGCAGTAAATCCTGCCCTATAACTCCCGGTAGTGAGTGTCGTTCAGTAGACATTTATTCCTCAATACGTTGTGCTACACGCAATACAGAGCTTCGTGCCCGTGGATTTTCTTCAACTTCTACGCCTGTCGGTTTCATCTTGTGAATACTCGATAAGCGAGCACTTCCTAACTCTTTTATCTGCGCTTGTGTGAGAGGAATACCAGCAGGAACAACAGGTCCCTTACTCTCATCTCGAATAAAACGCTTCACCAATCGGTCTTCCAACGAATGGAAACTAATTACTGACAAACGTCCTTCAGGCGCTAAAACAGAAACCGCACCTTTTAATGCTTTTTCAATTTCATCTAATTCGCTATTAATATAGATGCGAATTGCCTGAAAACTGCGTGTTGCTGGGTGTTTATGCCGCTCTTTTACTGGGCTTGCATCGCTAATTAAATCAGCCAATTGCTTGGTTCGAGTCAAAGGCTCTTCTGTTTTGTTACGTGCAACAATGGCACGAGCAATACGCTTAGCAAAACGTTCTTCACCAAAGGTTTTCAATACCCATGTGATGTCGTCTTCTGCTGCTGTCATCAGCCATTGTGCAGCTGATTGCCCTGACGTTGGGTCCATACGCATATCAAGAGGCCCATCACGCATAAAAGAAAAGCCACGTTCAGGATCATCAAGTTGAGGAGAAGAGACTCCTAGATCCAGTAATACGCCGTCAATTTTTCCCGCTAAACCAAGCTCATTAACATACTGTTCAATATTTGAAAATGGCCCATGAACAATAGAAAATCGAGCATCATCAATTTCATTAGCAACTGCTATGGCTTGTGGATCTCTGTCTATCGCAATCAAGCGACCTTGTTCACCCAATTGCGATAAAATTAGACGAGAGTGCCCCCCGCGACCAAATGTTCCGTCAATATAGATACCTGAAGGTTTAATATTCAGGCCATTCACTGCTTCATCCAGTAATACACTGGTATGGCTAAAATTATTCGTTGTCATTATTTAAAGTGATAAATCCAATAGTCGTGTCGATAACGGTTCCTGTGAGGTTTGCTCGGCTACAATGTCTTTTTCGATCTGTTTGTACCAGACCTGTTCATCCCACAATTCAAATTTATTGAATTGACCGACTAACATGACCTCTTTTGTTAGCCCCGCATGCTGTCTTAGCGTGCTAGCTAACAAAAGACGTCCTGCGCTATCCATTTGGCATTCGCTGGCGTGACCTAATAACAAACGTTGCACTCGACGTTCCGCTGGATTCATAGAGGACAAAGCCGCTAATTTTAACTCAATCTTTTCCCATTCTGGAAGGGTATAAAGCAATAAACACGGCTGATTGAGATCAATGGTACAAACCATTTGACCTTCAGAAATCTCACTCAGCGTTGTTCGATAACGGGAAGGAACTGTTATTCGCCCTTTGCTGTCAAGATTAACGAGTGTTGCTCCACGAAACATCCTCATTACCCCCAGCTTTGTAATTTACACCACATTATCCCACAAATCCCCACAAATAGAGTTTACGGATGGTATGAAAACGTTGTCAAGCCAGATATAGGAAGCTTTATTTATATTTACAGTAAATCGATAAGCACACCGAAATGTTTAAATTATCGACAAAAAGAAAAAGACAAAATTAACCCTATGATTAATAGAGATTATTTTTCAAATTCTATTTTTAATCTCGAAAAGTAATTATTTATAGCGATTACAAGGAAGAAAACCAGATAAAGAAATCATAATAAGTAAATTATGATTTTTATTATAAAAAACTAATTTATTGCAGTTCATTTACCTTTGGCCAGCATAATAATTTGAGGTTTCTTTTATATAAATAAAAATAGCAAGACGAAAAAAAATAATTCAATATCATGAAGATAGTTATTTATTTTTTTCTTCAGTTTCCCAAAATAAAATTAATTACTCATTAAATTTAAGCAATATCATTTATGGGTATGTTAAAAATTAATCTACTAACTTAGCAAAATGCGAGAAATAGTAAAAAAAGTCTTAAGATTAATCTCAAATTTAATATTCTCTAAGCAATTCGACATTCTTAAATCAAATAAAACATCCCCGTTTTAATTTAATAAAACAGGGATGAGTATAAATGCAGATAATTACCAGCAGAGTGACATCAATTAACGTGCACGTCCCAAACTGCCTCGACGACATAAATCACGACGAATACGTGTAATTCCTGCTTGTGGTTTTTGTTCTTCTTCAAGACTCGCAAGAACAAGTTCTAACACACGTTCTGCAATATCACGATGTCGTTGAGCGACAGATAAAACAGGACATTCAAGGAAATCCAATAACTCATGATCACCAAAAGTCGCAATAACCAATTGTGTTGGTAAACGACCACTGCGTTGTAACGTCACATCCATAACCCCTTGTAATAAAGCAAAAGAGGTAGTGAATAACGCATCAGGCATTGGATTGTTATTTAACCATTCAGAAAAAGCAGCCGCAGCAGCTTCTCGTTCATAGCTATTTGCATATAGGTAGGTCACTTCTCTAGGATCATCTTTCCATACATTACGAAAACCTTGTTCACGTAAAAAACTCACAGAGAGTTCAGGAAGTGCGCCTAAATAGAGTACAGATTGCGAAGGGAATGCTTTTAATTCTGTTGCCAGCATTTTGGCGTCTTCTAAGTCATCGCCAACAACACTGATAAAATGTTCACTTTCTAACGCTCGGTCTAACGCAATAATCGGTAATGAGCGATTTGCCCAACGCTGATAGAAAGGATGCTCTGGTGGCAATGCTGTTGAAACAATAATGGCATCAACTTGACGTTGCAGTAAGTGCTCAACACAACGAATTTCGTTGTCTGGTTGGTCTTCTGAACAGGCAATCAGTAATTGATAACCGCGTTGACGCGCTTGTCGTTCAAGGTAATTTGCGATCCTGGTATAACTGGTATTTTCCAAATCAGGAATAACCAAACCAATAGAACGCGTACGACCAGCACGTAATCCCGCGGCAACAGCGTTCGGGTGGTAATTATGCTCTCTGACCACCGCCATCACTTTTTCAACAGTCTTGTCACTTACACGGTACTGTTTCGCTTTACCATTAATGACATAACTTGCTGTTGTTCGTGAAACACCAGCCAAGCGGGCGATTTCATCCAGTTTCACATTAGCCTCTTTTAATTATTAAATGTGTTATTTATTACATATTGCTATGAATTTCAGTCATCATGCTGATCTGAGTTTGTATTTTAACACAATTTACTGATAAAACCGTATGCGTCAACGTTTCCGTTTATGTCTTTTATCAATTATTTCAATCATCGTTATCTATCAATAAGTAATTTCAAAAGAAAAAAGCACCATTTAGGTGCTTTTTCATCAATTAAAATTAATCTTGATACATTAATTCGATTTCATTTCGATAACGTTCAAAAATAATTTTGCGGCGAAGTTTCAATGTTGGTGTTAATTCACCAGACTCCATTGAAAAGCCTTCTGCAAGAAGCGTAAAGCGCTTAACTTGATGAAAACTTGCAAAGTTTTTTTGCATTTCACGTAAACGTTCATCAAATAGCTCTTTAATTTTAGTATGGCGTAATAATTCCATACGATCTTGATATTTTAAATTTAATGCACGCGCATGTTCTTCTAATGCATCAAAACAAGGCACAATAAGTGCAGAAACAAATTTACGTGTATCTGCGATCACCGCAATATGCTCAATAAAGCGGTCTTGCCCTAATGTTCCCTCGATCATTTGTGGCGCAATGTATTTGCCATTTGACGTTTTCATTAAATCTTTTAAACGTTCCGTGATAAATAACATGCCATCACTATCAAGTGCGCCAGCGTCTCCGGTGCGCAACCATCCATCTTCTGTAAAGGCAGCCGCCGTATCTTCAGGCTTATTGAAATATCCTTTCATGACAATGCTGCCACGTACTTGGATTTCGTTTTCTGCGCCAATACGCACTTCGACACCCGGCAATGGGGTACCAATAGAACCTAATTTATATTTGTTCTCTTCCCAGCATGAAACTGTGGCACAGGTTTCTGTCATACCATAGCCATATTTAATATTAATACCGGCTGCCAAGAAGAAGCGGATCACAGCATCATCTAAACGAGCACCTGCCGCTGGTAAAAAGCGAACTCGCCCACCTAAAATTTGACGCACTGGATTTAACACTTTTTTATCTGCAAAGCGATAACATAAGCGGGAAATAAAGCCCTGTTGACGCTGATTCAGTTGTGCTTCACGCTGTTTTTCACCCTGCTTTATTGCCCATTTAAAGATAAATTGACGAAACATTGAAGCTTGAGACACTTTATCTTGAATAGCGCTATACACTTTTTCATAAAAGCGAGGAACGGCACACATCACAGTAGGTTTAACCGCACTCATTGCCTCTCTGACCGCATGAGTGTCTGTTAAATACACGTTAACCGCACCTGTGTGCATCACATAGAAGCTCCACGCGCGTTCAAAAACGTGAGAAAGAGGTAAGAAACAGAGAGAAACATCTTTATCAGATAATGAGAGACGCTCATCATGTAGATAAAGTTGTGATGCCAAACTTGTATAGTCAAGCATAACGCCTTTAGGTTCACCTGTGGTTCCTGATGTATAAATCAGAGTAAACAGATCATCTAAATTGCATTCATTAATACGCTGTTTTAACACATCATCATGCTGAAATTGTAGCTGGTTAATTAAATTTTTCAGATAGCATGAAGGTATATTTTCGTTTAACACAACATCGGAGCTAAACACAATGATATGTTCAAGCTGAGGGCATAATGCTAATAATTCAGAAACAATATCGTATTGCTTTTGGTCGCCAACAAAAAGAATACGAATATTCGCATCATTTAAAATGTAAGCGGCTTGTTCAACACTACTTGTTGCATAAAGAGGAACAGTTACTGCACGTAGCTGCAAAGAAGCAATATCAGCTAAAGACCAATCAATAGTATTTTGAGAAAAGATCCCAATGTTTTCTTGAACATCCACACCCATTTCTAACAATGCATTTGAGAGCGCGCGTGTTTTCTTTTCAACCAACTCCCATGACATTTCGATATTGCGCTTAGCATCCCACTGACGATAAGCAATTTTATTCCCGCTGTGCAAAAATTGCATCTGCAATCTTCTAATTATATGATAATCATGAAGATTATTATTAGTTATCATAATTTTCCTGCTATTTATGGAAAAGCGACCGTGTTATGAAACCGAAATGGAGAAAATGTCTCCCTTACAATTTCAGCTTACACCTGTTCGCTGACTCGAATAAAAGTCTAAGTGATCCGCCAAAATAAAGGAATTCAATTTTACATAAATTTGTAAAATTGTGAGTTATGAAAAGTTTTGTCAAAAAAGGCTATCTCATCACTGTGAGAAAACTAAATATTATGATCTTATTTTTTATGGAAAGCAGAAAAGAAAAGCTGATAAATAACAAGAGGTAATTGTCATAACTTAATCAATGACAATATAAAGGGGGGAATATTATTGAAAAAAAATAGGTTTAATGCCATATAATACGAATAAGAGTCATTATTACAAAGAAAGGGCAAAAATAGTGACAGCAATCCAATTTAGTTTACCTAACTGCATAAACGCCATTTTGGTCATTAGCCGAATAGCTAACGTTATCTGCCACTATTTCTGCATAATTAGTAATAGATACTAATTATGAGTAAAAACACTCTAGTTTTGACAAACTTCACTTAATAAATTTTTCATCCATAAGTGGCCTTTATCGCGTGCGGTTGACTCATGCCAAATCAAGTAACATGGACGCTCTGTTTTTTCCCAAGGTAACGACACAGCTTTAATATCTAATTGCTCAGAATAACTCTCAACTAACCATTTTGGTGCAATAGCGACCAAATAAGTTCTAGATACAATATTTAATACACTATTTAAATCGGTTCCTTGATAAGTGATTAAATCTTCCAACTGAGTATCTTTATAATAAGGTGCACTAAATGAACCAATATCATCTAAAGAAACAATGGAATGTTGCTCATTTAATAACATTTCTTGAGTTACACTCTCTTTAATACGAGGATGTTTATTAGAAACGACCAAAACAACTTCATCATTAAATAGTGGTTGTGAATGAAACTCAGCCTTTTCAAATTCCTTATAGCTAATAAAGAACTCAACTTCTTGATATTTTAATTGGTGTTCTATATTGCTATTTAAATAAGACTTAATATTAACGTTAATATTAGGTGTTTCATTTTTAATTTGCTCAACTATTTTTGGCGCTAGTTTTATATCTAGAGGACTACAAATAGATAAATTAAATATACGATCACTTTGTTCTGGTTCAAATCCTGCTCCGGGAAGCTCATTATGAACCAATTGTAAGGCTTGTCTTACTGGACCAAAAAGTTGTTTAGCTCTTAATGTAGGTTGAATACCGCGTCCATAGCGAACAAATAATTCGTCATTAAACATAACCTTAAGGCGAGAAACAGCATTACTTACTGCGGGTTGTGACATGCCCAGTACTTGTGCAGCACGGGTAACATTTTGCATTTGCATAACAGCATCAAATACCGTTAATAAATTAAGATCAACATTACGTAAATGCATATCTGCTGATTCTCTGCTGGTAACTGTTGCTGATGTGTAATCCGTCATTTCTTACTCCACTATGTTATCATAATAGCCAAAAATATTATTAACTAATATATTATTAATAATAAATAAGCTTTAACTATTACTTAAACTATTTATTAAAATTTATTATTCATCATCCATGCATACAACTAAACACATAAGTTTCATATCAATAAAAAAACACATTTAATATAAAAATAAAATTAATATTAAAATTACATGTATAGAAAATGATTATATCAATATATATTACAACCTGTTTTACTTTCTGCCTTGCAAATAATAAAACAAAGTATGATAAAAATCATAATAAAATAATGTACTTTCATTCCTAAAATAGGTATCAGATATCTATTATCTTTTATAATACAATGATTTTTATTCTTACATTCAAAACGTTGCTCACATTTATCAATCATTCCTCCCCTAACACTTTCTTTTTTCTCTATCAATTAGCTGATTAAAAAAAAAGCAAACAATTGTTTAATTTTTCATTTCACTCTTTTTCAAACAACGTATGGAACATTAACCTAATCAATGAATGCTTGATAGTTATAATCATTAGTAAAAATTTAGATATTAGTCAGAATCACTATGAAAAATTTATAAATAAAACTGACAAATGAATTAATAAATTCCAATGCTTGACATCTTTATTGGTATTAGGTATCAATTAATACAGATTATTGAGAACTTATCTAAGGATGTTTCATGTTAAACGCAATTTTACTATCAAGCCTACTACTACTCGCAACTTTTATGCGCGGTCGGCTTATGGGTAAAAAGTGAAACACACCTGCCCTTAGAGAGAAACCCGCGCTAGTCGCGGGTTTTTTTATACCTGGGAGAGCGCAAACAGCCAATAAAAAGAGAAAGGAACAGATTATGAGCAATGACGTGATTATTTTTGATACCACATTGAGAGATGGTGAACAAGCATTGCAGGCGAGCTTAAGCGTAAAAGAGAAGTTACAAATTGCTTACGCTTTAGAGCGTTTAGGTGTGGATATCATTGAAGCGGGCTTTCCTGTTTCTTCTCCTGGTGATTTTGAATCCGTACAAACCATTGCACGCGAAATCAAAAATAGCCGTATTTGTGCATTAGCTCGCTGCGTTGATAACGATATTGATGTTGCCGCAGAATCTTTAAAAGTCGCAGAGGCTTTTCGTATCCACGTATTTTTGGCAACCTCGGCATTGCATGCTGAACATAAATTGAAGAAATCGTTCGAAGATATTATTGAAATGGGCGTGAACTCAATAAAACGCGCTCGTCGCTATACCGATGATGTGGAATTTTCTTGTGAAGATGCGGGTCGTACTCATATCGATAATTTATGTCGAATTGTTGAAAGCGCAATTAATGCTGGTGCAACCACCATTAATATTCCAGACACCGTAGGTTATACAACGCCTTATCAGTTTGGTGGAATTATCACCAACTTATTTGAGCGTGTTCCCAATATTGATAAAGCCATTATTTCTGTTCACTGTCATGACGATTTGGGCATGGCGGTCGCTAACTCAATTACCGCAGTACAAGCAGGTGCAAGACAAGTAGAAGGGACAATTAATGGCTTAGGCGAGCGTGCAGGTAACTGCGCATTAGAAGAAGTCATTATGGCGATAAAAGTCCGTGAGCAAATGATGAATGTTCAGACACGGATTAATCACAAAGAAATTTATCGTACCAGTCAATTAGTCAGCCAATTATGTAATACGCCAATTCATGCTAATAAATCTGTTGTTGGCTCCAATGCATTCGCGCATTCATCGGGTATTCACCAAGATGGCGTGTTGAAGAACCGCGAAACCTACGAAATCATGACACCGGAATCTATCGGATTAAAAGAGGTACAACTGAATTTAACTTCTCGCTCAGGTCGTGCCGCAGTTAAACATCGTATGGAAGAGATGGGTTATCGTGAAACAGATTATAACTTGGATACTTTATATTCTGCCTTCTTACGTTTGGCTGATAAAAAAGGCCAAGTCTTTGATTACGATTTGGAAGCTTTAGCATTTATGGGACAACAGCAACAAGAGCCTGATGAGTTTGTAATGAATTATTTTAACACTCAATCTGGTTCATCAACCGTTGCTACCGCAAGCGTCAGCATTACTCATGGTGATAAAGAAATTACTGAAGCAGCAACTGGTAATGGTCCTGTCGATGCAGTTTATCAAGCCATCTCTCGTGCAACAGGTTATCCATTGAAATTAGTCACTTACCAATTAACAGCGAAAGGTGAAGGCAGAGACGCCTTAGGGCAAGTTGATATCGTCGTTGAATATCAAGGACGTAAATTTCATGGGATGGGTTTAGAAACTGACATCGTAGGTTCATCAGCAAATGCCATGATCCACGTTATTAATAGTATTTGGCGCTCAGAGCAAGTCGAAATAGAAAAACGCAAACAACACACAACACAAGAAGCGGTTTAATTATGTCAAAAAATTATCATATTGCAGTATTACCCGGAGATGGTATTGGCCCTGAAGTCATGGCTCAAGCACAGAAAGTGATGAAGGCAGTTAGTGAGCGTTTCTCACTCAATATCACAACAAAAGAATACGATATCGGTGGAATTGCCATTGATAATCATGGTAGCCCGTTACCCGCAGATACCTTAGCAGGCTGTGAACAAGCTGATGCGATTTTATTTGGTTCCGTCGGTGGTCCTAAATGGGAACATTTACCCGCAAATGAACAGCCAGAACGTGGTGCTTTATTACCATTACGTAAGCATTTTAAATTGTTCTGCAATTTACGCCCTGCTCGCTTATATGAAGGTTTAGAAGCCTACTGCCCATTACGGGCTGATATCGCACAACGTGGTTTTGATATTTTATGTGTACGCGAATTAACAGGTGGTATTTATTTCGGTCAACCTAAAGGTCGTGAAGGCGAAGGCGCACAAGAGCGTGCTTTTGATACTGAAATTTATCATCGTTATGAAATTGAACGTATTGCACGCTTTGCATTTGAATCGGCACGTAAACGCCGTCATAAAGTAACCTCAATTGATAAAGCTAACGTATTACAAAGCTCTATTTTATGGCGTGAAGTTGTAACTGAGATCGCAAAAGAATACCCAGATGTTGAAATTCAACATATGTATATTGATAACGCAACAATGCAGTTAATTAAAGATCCTTCTCAGTTTGATGTGTTGCTGTGCTCCAATATTTTTGGCGATATTTTATCTGATGAATGCGCAATGATCACCGGCTCTATGGGAATGTTGCCATCTGCCAGTGTTAACGAAGAACGCTTTGGTTTATATGAACCCGCAGGAGGTTCAGCTCCTGATATAGCTGGTAAAAACATCGCTAACCCTATTGCACAAATTCTGTCGGCAGCACTGTTATTACGTTATAGCTTTAATGAAGATAATGCAGCTCAAACCATTGAAGATGCTATCACACAAGTATTAGCAAAAGGCTATCGCACCGCAGATTTAGCGGGTGATGGTAACGCAATCACAACCGCCGAAATGGGTGATCGTATCGCTCAGTATATTCGTGAAGGGGCATAACATGGGTAAAACATTATATCAAAAAATTTATGATGCACATGTTGTCAGAGAAGTGAGTGATGAAACACCCATTTTGTATATCGATAGACATTTAGTGCATGAAGTAACATCGCCTCAAGCCTTTGATGGATTAAGAACAAAAGGTCGCCCTGTTCGTCAACCGAATAAAACCTTTGCAACGATGGATCACAACGTATCAACACAAACTAAAGATATAAATGCTTGTGGTGATATGGCAAGAATTCAAATGCAAGAGTTGATGAAAAACTGCCAAGAATTTGGTGTCACCCTGTATGACTTAAACCATCCTTATCAAGGAATTGTTCACGTAATGGGGCCAGAACAAGGCTTAACCTTACCGGGAATGACCATTGTTTGCGGTGATTCACATACAGCAACTCATGGTGCTTTTGGTTCATTAGCTTTTGGGATTGGTACTTCAGAAGTTGAACATGTTTTAGCAACTCAGACCTTAAAACAGTCTCGTGCCAAAACATTAAAAATTGAAGTTCAGGGTAAAACCGCCATTGGGATCACGGCAAAAGATATCGTATTAGCGATTATTGGCAAATTAGGCAGTGCGGGTGGTACAGGCTATATCGTTGAATTTGCGGGTGAAGCGATTGAAGCCTTAAGCATGGAAGGTCGAATGACCTTATGTAACATGGCGATTGAAATGGGGGCTAAAGCAGGTTTAGTAGCACCTGATGACACCACTTTTGACTACTTAAAAGGACGTCAATTTGCGCCTAAAGATCAGTCATGGGATGAAGCCGTCGCTTATTGGAGAACCTTAAAGTCTGATAATGATGCAACTTTCGATGCCACAGTTACAATTAATGCGGCAGAAATTGCCCCACAAGTTACGTGGGGCACCAACCCGGGGCAGGTTATTGCTATTGATCAAATAGTCCCGTTATTAAACAGCTTTAATGATCCCGTTGAACGAGCTTCTGCTGAAAAAGCCTTGGCTTATATGGGATTAAGTGAAGGCGTCAACTTAACCGATGTCGCTATCGATAAAGTTTTTATTGGCTCTTGTACTAACTCTCGTATTGAAGATTTACGAGCTGCTGCGGAAATTGCAAAAGGCCATAAAGTTGCGTCTCATGTTCAAGCGATTGTAGTTCCAGGATCAGGCCCTGTTAAAGCCCAAGCAGAAGCTGAAGGCTTAGATAAAATCTTTATTGAAGCAGGTTTTGAATGGCGCTTACCGGGCTGTTCAATGTGTTTAGCCATGAATAACGACCGATTAAATCCGGGTGAACGCTGTGCATCCACCAGTAATCGTAACTTTGAAGGCCGCCAAGGTCGTGGAGGTCGGACACATTTAGTCAGTCCTGCAATGGCAGCAGCTGCTGCTATTAATGGTCATTTTGCAGATGTTCGTACATTTGCAGTGGCATCTTAAAGGAGAACATGATGAATAAATTTACTCAACACACGGGTATTGCGGTTCCTTTAGATGCGGCAAATGTGGATACCGACGCCATTATTCCTAAGCAATTTTTGCAGAAAGTGACGCGTACTGGTTTTGGTAAGCACCTGTTTCATGATTGGCGTTTTTTGGATGACGAAGGCACTCAGCCTGATCCTACATTTATTTTAAATCAGCCAATTTACCAAGGGGCTTCTATTTTATTAGCACGAGAAAACTTTGGTTGTGGATCATCTCGTGAACACGCACCTTGGGCATTAACTGATTATGGTTTTCACGCCGTTATCGCCCCCAGTTTTGCTGATATTTTTTACGGAAATTCATTTAACAATCAATTATTACCAATTAAATTAAGTGATGATGAAGTCTCACAATTATTTAATTGGGTAAAAGAACATGCTGGTACACCAATTACCGTAGATTTAGTAGCACAAGAAGTCATAGCGGGTGAATTGCGTTTCTCTTTCGAAATCGACTCATTTCGCCGCCACTGCATGATTGAAGGATTAGACAGCATTGGATTAACGCTACAACACCAAGATGATATTAGTGCTTACGAGGCAAAACAACCCACCTTTATGCGCTAACTAAAGCAATTTTTCACCATCTTCTACTTTCTGTGATGTTTACTTTGTCATTCTTGCCGTAAATTCGTTTACGGCTTTTTTTTGCTCCAACAAAAAATGCCTATAAATAGCCAATAAAAAAGCCAGTGATCAGTATCACTGGCCGGTAATCACCGAATGCTCAAATGGGGGAGTCTGTCAGTATTCGTAATTTGTGATAACTAACATGAGAGCTAACTTTAAACACAGACATTATCGGTCTAATATAAGGAAATTAAAATTGATCACTTTATCAAGGGATTTCCTCTTTTATGACCTCACCCCGCTTAGAGTTACAATTTATTCGCTTATGGCAAGCCTTTCAGGGAAAAGCAACTGAAACAACATTACAAGAATTAGCACAAACCCTGCACTGTACACGTCGTCATGTCCGCTCTTTATTAAATAAGATGCAAGAAATAGGTTGGATAAATTGGCAAGCAGAAGTCGGTCGAGGTAAAAAATCCACGCTTATTTTTCACTCTAATGCACTTGAGATCCAACAAAATCGCGCAGAAAGACTGATAGAAGAGAATGATATTGAAAAGCTTGTCGCACTGATGGGCGATAAAGATTCTGTACGCCAAATGGTGCTCTCACAAATTGAAAAAAGCTTTCATCCCGGTCAACAACTACTGCGTATTATTTACTATCGTCCTTTTAGAAATTTATTACCGGGAACACCATTAAGACGTTCTGAATTACATTTAATGAGTCAGATATTTAACTCATTAGTCCACTTAAAAGAGGAAAATGGGGAAATCGAAGCCGAATTAGCTCATCATTGGCAAATGATCACAGAGCAACATTGGCGATTTTATTTACGTCCTTCTATCTATTTTCATCATGGCCGTGAACTCACTCTTGAAGATATCAGCACTTCTTTAATGAGAATGAAACACTGCAACCCTCTTTATGCACATATAGAACAAATTTCCTCGCCTCAACCTTATGTGCTCGATATTTTCTTAAGCGAAGCAGATAAGCAATTTGCAACGCTATTAGGCAGTCCACAAGCTGTTATTTTGCCACAAGAATGGGCATCACTCCCCTCTTTTGCACAACGCCCTATTGGTACAGGCGCTTATCAAGTTATCGCTAATGATAAACATAAGCTGCAAATCAAAGCGTTTAATCGTTATTTTGGCTTACGGGCATTATTAGATGAAATTGATATTTGGGTAGTTCCTGAATTGAATAACAAGATGGTTTGTTCAACTATTCATTTAACAGATGATGATACCAATAAAGATTCACTAGAAAGTCGTAAAGAGGAAGGATGTTATTTTCTGCTCTATGATAGTCGCTCAAAGCAGTGCCAACAGACTGAAATAAGGGAATGGTTAAGCAGTGTATTAACTCCTGTTAATATGCTGACACATTGTGATCCTTTCTATCAACGCCATTGGTCCCCTGCTTATGGGTTATTACTTCATTGGCATCACAGTAAATTAATACGCCAACATCCTAAACCTACTTCATTAACAAAACTCACTGTCACTCTTTATAAAGAGCATCATGAATACAGCACTATTGCCGATTTAATCAAAAGTATTTTATCTCAGTATGATATTGAACTGACTATTCAAGTACTTGATTATGAACAATGGTATTACGGTGACGCTAATAGTGATATTTGGTTAGCAACAGTAAATTTTTATAAGCCTTTAGAGTTCTCAATTTTTGCTGCACTTTATGAATTACCACTCTTTCACCAATGCTTGGGAGCCTCTTTTTCACAAGAGCTCACATTATGGCACCAAAAATCTTTGCCACTTGAAGAGTGGTGTCGCCAGCTAACACAAGATATTTGGCTTTATCCTCTATTTCACCATTTACTAGAGCTACAAGGGCAGAGAACCATACGAGGTGTCAAAATGAATACTTTTGGCTGGTTTGATTTTAAATCAGCGTGGTTTACACCTGATATCGATACACCAAGGTTAAAATAGGTTATCGTCTCTTTTCAGTGTTCAAATTAGCCATTATTTATGTTAATTCACAGAAACCTTGAAAGTTATAAACACCCACATAAATGCTTAGGGGATTTATTCACTTTTTCTGTGGATATCTATGTGAAAAAGAGTGAGATAATCAGGGTATAGTTTTTGTATTGTTAGAAAGGCTGTTGATACAAATTTTAAAATATCACTTATAATTCAAATTAGTAGACAAATTTTAATGCCTATTTCAGCGATTGGATAAAACAATTAAAACACACACCCGCTTAAATCGAACAAAAAATAGCCACAGGGTGTTTTATCCACAGGTTATGTCGATTAGTTAGACAAAATAGAAGAATTTTGGCAAATATCAGCAAAAGTCAAGGCTGTAAATCAGAACAGTGATCTCACTTTCTGTAAGTTATCCCATAAAGCTGTGGATAACCTAGTGTAAAAGCCTGTTTATGATTTCAGGATAACCGTGCACAACTTAAAATTATAAATTTCAATTGTCGAATTAACTCAAAAAAATGATGATATATCATGCTATTATGATTTAAATAAAATAAAGCTAAATACGTTATCAACAACCTGTTTTTTCTGTCTATTTTTTATACAAGAAGATAATAATTATGTTTACGCCACCAGTAGCCCCCGAAAATGAGCAAGTTTTATTCGAACGAGCAAAAGCGCTTGCGGGTTATACTTTTGGTGAACTTGCCGCTTTTGCACAGCTTCCTATCCCAATTGATCTTAAAAGAGATAAAGGCTGGGTAGGTATGTTGTTGGAATATTATTTAGGTGCAAGTGCAGGTAGCAAACCTGAGCAAGACTTCAGTGAATTGGGCATTGAACTCAAAACAATTCCAATTGATAGATCCGGTATGCCTTTAGAAACTACTTTTGTCTGTGTCGCAGCATTAACCGGAAACAGCGGTATTACATGGGAAAATAGCCATGTAAAACGCAAGCTCTCAAAAGTGTTATGGGTACCTGTTGAAGGAGAGAGGGAAATACCATTAGCACAACGTCGCGTCGCTTCTCCGTTACTTTGGAGCCCTAATAGTACGGAAGAAGAGCTATTACGCCATGATTGGGAAGAGCTAATGGACATGATTGTGTTAGGTAAAGTAGAAAGCATTACTGCACGCCACGGACAAGTCTTGCAAATCCGTCCAAAAGCCGCGAATAGTAAAGCATTAACTGAGGCTATTGGTGAAAATGGACAACGTATTATGACTCTCCCCAGAGGCTTCTATTTGAAAAAGAATTTTACAGCCCCACTGCTTGCCCGTTATTTTCAGCTTTAATTTTTAACTTTCAGAAGTGCTTAGCATATACATAAATAAAATACAAAAAAGCGATATCTGTGAGATATCGCTTTATCTTTATTTTCAGTGAGTTACAGAAATTATTTCTTTGCTGCTTGCAGATATAACATATCAAGCGCAATCGTAGCCCCTGCCAGTGCGGTTATATCTGATTGATCATACGCTGGAGAAACTTCAACTAAATCCATACCGACAATATTTAACGGTTGTAATGCACGTAAGATCTTCAGTGCTTTATCTGTTGTTAATCCACCGACAACCGGTGTTCCTGTTCCTGGTGCAAATGCAGGATCAAGACAATCGATATCAAAAGTCAGGTAAACAGGTAAGTCGCCAACAATACCTTTGATCTGATCGACAAGATCAGTCACACCACGATCATTCACTTGCGCCGCATCCAATACAGTGAAACCATTATCACTGTCATGATCAGTACGAATACCAATTTGAACAGAGTGGTTAGGATCGATTAATCCTTCATTTGGTGCATGGAAGAACATGGTACCATGGTCAAATTTACTGCCGTTACCATAAGTATCGGTATGTGCATCAAAATGAACTAATGCCATTTTACCAAAATGTTTTGCATGGGCACGTAATAAAGGCAATGTGACAAAGTGGTCACCACCAAACGTTAAACATTTTTTACCTGCCGCTAATAACTTCTCTGTATGAGCTTGTAATTTATCGCTCATATCTTGTGCATCACCGAAGTTAAAAACTAAGTCACCACAATCGACAACGCTTAAACGTTCACGCATATCGAAATCCCACGGCCAGCGGTTACCTTCCCACGCTAAATTCGTTGAGATTTGACGAATAGCGCCCGGTCCATGACGAGTACCTGCACGGCCTGATGTTGCCATATCAAAAGGTACACCCGTAATAACCCAATCTGCATCACTGCTGTAAGGCTGAAAATTCAGTGGAAAACGTAAAAAACCAAATGCATTAGAGATCAATGAATTATCAGTCTCATTACCTAACGTACTATTTTTCATGCTATTACCTCTGTTACCTATAAAAAATAAGCAACATACAATCAATATGATAGATAAAGAGTGGTGTTTAAAACATCACTCTTGCATTGGAAAATAAAGAATTACTCTTCTTCTTCCAGATACGTATAACCGTATAAACCACTTTCAAATTCAGTCAGGAATTGCTCTTGTAACGCCTCGTCTAACTGTGCATTTTTTACTTGCGTACGGAAACGCTCTAGTAGCACGGCTGGATTTAACTTAACGTATTGGAGCATATCAGCAACCGTATCACCCTCTTCACTGAGTTGATAAGTCAAATTTCCTTTTTCATCAAGATAAACGTCTACGGCGGCGGTATCACCAAATAAGTTATGCATATTGCCTAAAATTTCCTGATAAGCCCCTACCATAAAGAAACCGATCATTGGTGGATATTCAGGATCATAAGCTGGCATTGGCATTGTTGTTTCAACACCATCACCATCAACATAATGGTCAATAATACCATCTGAGTCACAAGTGATATCGAGTAACACTGCGCGACGATCAAGAGGTTTATCTAATCCTTCAATAGGTAATACAGGGAATAACTGGTCGATACCCCATGCATCAGGTAAAGATTGGAACAGTGAGAAGTTAACATAGAACTTATCTGACATACGTTCTTGTAACTCATCAATAATAGGACGATGAGCACGATTACTTGGATCTAAATCGTACTGAATACGACGACAGATATTCAAATACAGCTCTTCTGCCCATGCACGCTCTGTCAGGCTTAACATGCCGTGAACATATTGAGTATGCACATCGTGTAAATCTAATTGGCTATCGTGTAACCATTCACGTAATGAACGGCTATGCCCCTTAGTTTGCATCTCTTCCCATGTTTCCCAAAGACTTGCAATCGGTCTTGCTGCATCATCTTCAGGTGGTGTAATTGCCGTAAATTCATTACGTTCAACACCAATCACATTAGAAATTAATACGGTATGGTGTGCCGTTAATGCACGACCTGATTCAGTAATAACCGTTGGATGTGGTAAATCATTTTCATCACATGCGTCACCAATTGCCCAAATAACATTATTCGCATATTCATTAAGACCATAGTTAACAGAGCAATCAGATTGTGAGCGTGTCCCTTCATAGTCCACACCTAAACCACCACCCACATCGAAATATTGAATATTAACGCCTAATTTATGCAGTTCGACATAAAAACGGGCTGATTCACGCACACCAGTTGCAATATCACGAATATTTGCCATCTGTGATCCCAGATGGAAATGCAATAACTGTAAGCTATCTATGCGACCCGCTTGGCGTAAGGTATCAATAAGTTGCAATACTTGTGTTGCCGCCAAACCAAATTTTGATTTTTCACCACCACTTGCTTGCCATTTACCTGAACCTTGAGAGGCAAGACGAGCACGAACACCTAAACGAGGAATAACTTCTAAACGCTCAGCTTCTTCTAATACCATTTTTATCTCAGACATTTTCTCAATCACTAAGAAAACTTTATGTCCAAGTTTTTCACCGGTAAGCGCTAAACGAATATATTCACGGTCTTTATAACCATTACAGACAATCACCGAACTTGTCATATTGGCATGTGCAAGCACAGCCATCAGTTCTGCTTTAGAACCTGCTTCTAAGCCTAAAGGTTCACCTGCATTGATCAATGATTCAATAACACGGCGTTGTTGATTAACTTTAATTGGATAAACCAAAAAGTAATCACCTTTATAACCATAAGATTCACGCGCACGATGAAACGCAGCATTAATAGAACGTAAGCGATGTTGTAAAATCTGAGGAAAACAAAAAAGTGCAGGAAGGCGCAAATGTGAATACTCTTCTTGCACTTGCTTAACTAACTCTGTTAAGTCCAAAGTTGCCTCAGGCACATCAGGATTTGGGCAAACACTGATATTTCCCCGATTATTCGCTAAATAGTACCCACCACCCCAATATGTGATGTTATAGGTGTGCTGCATCTTGCGAGCGATGTTATCATTCATGACATTCTCCTTAGGGAGTATGAGTTTATACCTTGCCTGTCACTATAGTAGTCAATTATCTGACAAAAATCTGAAACGACTGATAAATAACAGTTGGAAGTAATGACTCACTATATATTTTTATATGATTATCCAGCTATACGCAGGACATAATAGTAGAAAGTTCTTGAGTTAACCCATAATGAATTAACACAATTACCTATTGGCAAGTAACAGACAACTTCGCTCTAAAGAGAAAGAGCTCAAAGAGGAAATTACTCTAGATATACTACGTGTATAGTATTGGCGAGTACTGTTTTGGTTTTTGAAAAGACTAACCTGTAGACAATGGATCATTACCCATTCACTCCACACATGGCTTAAACCTATAAGCCATTTCCCTAACAGAGAAACAGGATCAGAAATCCTGCGGTTTACACTGTGTTCAGATTTCACAGTAACCGCGAGGTTATACCTTTAGTTAGTTAAAAATGCAAAGCAAAAAGTACAAAAAACTTTTTTTTCTCTACTCCCTATTTTCTCAACACAAAAATAGCGGACAACAAAAAATAAGATTAACTGTTTGATTCTGCTTTATCCCTATATTTGATTAAAAAAAGCTGGAATTAAAGAGAGAAGAGTCATAAAATGGACGTCTAGATGTTAAAACATCCATCCTTAAACCGTTTGTATTAAGGTAACGAGATATAATGACTACACACCTTTTTACTTCTGAATCAGTCTCAGAAGGTCATCCAGATAAAATTGCAGATCAGATTTCTGATGCTGTTCTGGATGCAATTTTAGAACAAGATCCAAAAGCACGCGTTGCCTGCGAAACTTACGTTAAAACAGGCATGGTTATGGTAGGCGGAGAAATTACCACCAAAGCTTGGGTCGATATCGAAGAAATTACACGTAATACTGTTCGTGAAATCGGCTACACCAGTTCCGACATGGGCTTTGATGCTAATTCCTGCGCAGTTATCAGTGCGATTGGTAAACAATCTCCTGATATCAACCAAGGTGTTGACCGTGCAAATCCATTAGAACAAGGCGCTGGCGACCAAGGTTTAATGTTTGGTTATGCAACCAACGAAACTGACGTATTAATGCCTGCTCCAATTACTTATGCTCATCGCTTAGTTCAACGGCAAGCACAAGTCCGCAAAAGTGGAACTTTATCTTGGTTACGTCCTGATGCAAAAAGCCAAATTACCTTCCAATATGACAACAATAAAGTTGTTGGTATTGATGCAGTTGTATTATCAACTCAGCATTCTGAAGATATTTCGCAAAAAGATCTGCATGAAGCTGTGATGGAAGAGATCATTAAACCCGTTCTGCCCGCAGAATGGTTAAATGAACAAACTAAATATTTCATCAACCCAACAGGTCGTTTTGTTATCGGTGGACCAATGGGTGACTGTGGTTTAACCGGTCGTAAAATTATTGTCGATACTTACGGCGGTATGGCTCGTCACGGTGGTGGTGCTTTCTCCGGTAAAGATCCATCAAAAGTTGACCGTTCAGCAGCTTATGCTGCACGTTACGTTGCTAAAAATATCGTGGCAGCAGGTTTAGCAGATCGTTGTGAAATTCAAGTTTCTTATGCAATCGGTGTGGCAGAGCCAACATCAATTATGGTAGAAACATTTGGTACTGAAAAAGTCCCAACAGCACAACTGATCCTGTTAGTGCGTGAATTCTTTGACTTACGTCCTTATGGATTAATTCAAATGTTAGATTTACTGCACCCAATCTACCAAAAAACGGCTGCTTACGGCCACTTTGGTCGCCCTGAGTTCCCTTGGGAAGCAACAGATAAAGCTGAAATCTTACGTGAAGCGGCTGGCTTAAAATAAGTCTATTGCCAATAACGTCACGTTATTGATTTTAATAAGGCCACATCTTTATAGATGTGGTTTTTTATGACTCCTATTTATAAAACCCATAAAAAAACCCCGCAATCATACGGGGATCTCATAAGAGAAAACGAGAACATAGATTTATGATGAAATGATTTTTCTTATAAAAAGCTATAAAAAGTTAGTTAGGATAATTAATCCACTCACCGCCATTTAACTTAATATAAGACTGCCCTTGATAATCAACCACAACCGTAGCTTGGTTTTCCGCAACATTGGCTGTTTGAGGAAGTTCACTAGCTAATGCATCCCAATCAATAGCAGATTGGTTAAAGATATCCCCATTCACATTACGAGAAATAAACTCAGAGATAGCTAAATAGCTACTCGGTTCATCAACAATCACAGGAGGATAAAATGATGCTTGGTCTTTTATTCCAGTGAAACGAATGCCGACAGGTACAGTAGTAATACTTTGGCTTGGAATATCTCTTAACCCTGACATTTGCGTCTTATCACCTTGTAAAGCCGCACCATGCTCAGGCACAATCACCACCATCACTTTTCTTCCTTTTCTATCTAGCTCATTCATAAAGCTATCTAAATTATCAAGTAATGTAGAGGCACGTTTTCCATAATCAGCAGTGCTATTTTCCCCTACATAACGGTTACCATCATGTAGTGATACCAAGTTCACAAAGGTCACAGTGCGATCTTCTTTAGACTGTTCACGCGCTTTCAACCAACGTTGTAATGTTTCCTTATCATTGTAAATTTTGGTGCCATCAAATGCGGTAATTTGATGAGAAAGATTTTCTTGATCTTGTAAGGCGATATTAAGATTACCGAGTTGCTGAACTTCTTTGAGGTAATTACCAAACTTCCCGTTATGGTCGAGTACCAATTTCTTGGTAAATCCTAACGATGATAAATTATCCATTAGCAAGCATTGTGTATCTGCGGGATCGTATAAATCGGAGTGGTGAGTTTGACCACAACTCGAGCGTAATAATCTTAACGATGCAGGACCACTATAAGAAGATACGGTATTAAAGTGGCTAAATAACACATTAAAGTTACCCCAAATCGGGTGTTCTTGTAGCCCAACAGCCGCCGCATCAGCGGTAGAAAGTGAACAAATATTAATAATCAAGATATCAAAAGGCTGAGCATTGGCTGCTAACTGTGCAGGAAATGGTGTTGTACGTTTTTTCTCGTAACCATAAAACTGAGTGAGCCAATCATCCAATACCTGATTATTCACCTTCTGTTTTTGTGGTGGATAAACTGAATTGATTGGTGCAGTTTCTACCTCTTTAGTCGATACAACTTCAGGGGATACTTGCGGTTCGACTGATGCTGGCAACACTTCAGGAGCTTTAACGACTGCGGTGTTTTTTTCAGTATTAATGTTGCTTTCTTGCGTAAAAGTATTCGCTGAAACAGCGGGCACCACGCCTTGAGAAAAATGAGTAAATCCACCAATATTTAGCCACAATACACCTGCAATAATAAAAACAGATACCCTTACCCACTGTTCAATAAAAAGGTAACCGACTAACAAAATAAAGGCGACACCTATCATTTTGATATTGATAAAGTTAACTGTTAACTCAACAAGGTAATCGAAGGAAAACTGTTTAAGCTGCCCACCTTGGGCAAGTACCGTTGAAAAGCTGGGTAACCAAGTATCATGGTAAAATAGAATTATCCCTATTGGGATAGCGACCCAATTACGCATTTTATACCAACTATTTTTGGGTAATGGGAACAATAAAAAGGCAAGAAAAAGTAAATTGCTAAAAGCATCAAAATTTAAATAACCATACCAAAGCAAAACAAACTTTAGTAAAAAATAGAAATTCCATGCTCCCAACCCATGCCAGTAATGTAAAAAATCGAACTGGGTTGTATTAGATTTGTTCATTTTAATTTCCTACTCTTTAGTATAAATAAATCCAATTCGACAGTTATATGATTACTCATATCTGTCTTTTTATTACTTCTGATATTTAATTAACTACTAAATAAACATATAAGAGAATATTTATTTAAAACCAAGTAAAAGTCCTTAAATAAAAATAACGAAAAATAAAATATCGCCAGAAAATACTGACCTCTTATATAAAAGAAAAAACAATTATGCTCGACAACTTATTTAAGCTGGGTTTAAAAATAAAACACTCAACGTTCTATTGATATAATAGCCTCTATTTTTAAAAATGATGCTTTATTTACATTAAATAATGAAACACAGAGTTATCTTATTTTTATATTTCGAAACAAATACAAAACAAAGCACACATTAATAACATTGAATAACAATTAACAAACATAGTTAGCAATAAAAAAACAAGCACCTCAACATAAAAACATAACCAATCAATAAAAGACTATAATTTAATGATTTTTCTATGAAAAATGACATTAATCAAAATACAATAACGATCATCGAATTTGAACAATTTAATATATTGTTATAAACAGCTAATTTACATTTCTTTTTATTGTTTTATTTCTCAGCTAAACTCTTTCAGTTATTATTTAACAAGCGCAATTTGAAAACCAAAAATATAAAAAAGAAAATCAATAGCAACCATTTATAAAAATAAGATAATAAATATCTATTTTATGTGTTTTTACGTAATTGAAATTGTTTATTTTAAAGCATATTCTAAAATAGATATCTTAATTAAAAATAATGCATCATTAATTAACCCACTGTTTTTATCAAAATTTTATTTTTGATAGAGATTTATTTTTCTTTTATCTAGAGGTTATTAAAATGAAAAATGAAAGTTTTATTAACTCAAATATAAAATTAGAAAAAAATAATCTAAATAAGGACATTGATAAACTAAAAAAATTATTTTCATTAAATAACTATCACTATCAGGATATTAATAAAGAAGAAGGAAATAGTGTTCTTATTTATCGCTGGCCATTACTTAATGCATTTCATTACATGACTAAATGAGGCTAACTATGCCACTTATTGTATTAAAAGGGCTCCGAGGTGGAGTGGGTACAACGTCCACGGCAATTGCACTTGCTCGGCAATTTAATCAACAAAATAAAGAAGTGCTTATTATGGATAATTGCACTGAAAATATTTTGTCTTTTTATTTTCCAGCACAGCAAAAAAGTACCACATTAAGTCAGGCATTATTAGCAGAAACGCCAATAGAGGAGTGTATTTTTGACTATCGACCACACTACCAAGTGTTACCTTTTGGTTTGGTTAATATGAAGGATAATTTGCTCTTACAATTGTCATTTTCAGCAAAACAACATCTTACCCATTTTTTAACGACATTTATTCAGCTACATCCTGATGTCATTATTTTAATGGATTTACAGCATACGCAAGACAGCCTTTTCACGCCTTGGATAGAAAAAGCAGATATTTTTTTCATCTTGGCAATGGCAGAAAGCAACTGCCATATTCGCCTTAACCAACACGCATTTATCGAAAATGAATATGTACTGATTAACCAATTTCGTGCCACCAGCCAAATTCACCAAGATTTTTATCAATTTTGGCAAACGACACCATTTCCATTATGCCCTGTTGTTCTTCATCGAGATGAAGCCTCACTAGAGGCCTGTGCCTCACGTTTACCTTTATATGATTACCGAGCTAATTGCATGTTAGTAGAAGAAATATCGCAACTTGCTCAATGGTGTTTTTCGTTATTTAAGAGGAAAGAAGGACAGTCATAATGCCATCATCTTACGATGCCACGAATAAAATCGAAAAGAATGTGACACAACATATTCTTATTCGTTACTACAAGCTTTATCGCCATAACGGTGCATCTCGTAGCGCAGCAATTGTTAGCGAGCTATTTATGGGTATTATGTGGTTTTTTTTACGGATGGAATCTCCTTTTTGGCGAAAAATTGCCAGAAAACAACGAGAACTATATCCTCATATTGATCCCCGTTGCCCTAAAGTTTTCGATCCTCTACGCTATTTGTTACAAAGCATTTGGCTAACTTGCCATTATGTAGCGCATTTACTGATTAAAAAACCCACACAATTTATTTCCTATATTCGAAAAACATACAAAAAACTCTTTGTTCATGTCTCTCCTATCGCGATTGAAATTATTGAACATAAGAAAAAAACCACGCCATTTTGGCAATATACTCTCTATTCTGTCATCGCTATCTTTGCCATTTTCTTTATTTTACTCAGTATCACTCAACCATTTGATCTTACATTTCAGTTTGTTTTTGTGATTGTTCTCTGGTTAGTTGCCTTAGCTATCCGCGATATTCCAGGACGTTTCGCTTCAATCGCAATGGTTATGTTGGCACTGACAATTGCATGTCGATACATTTGGTGGCGTTATCATTCAACCCTTTATTGGATTGATAATTTCAGCCTGTTTTGTGGTTTACTGCTTTTACTGGCTGAAACTTACGCATGGAGTGTGTTATTCCTTAGTTTTATGCAATGTATTTGGCCACTGCATCGAAAACCTGTTTCTATGCCTGAAGACATTACACAATGGCAAAGTGTTGATATTTTCATTCCTACCTATAACGAAGATCTGCAAGTTGTTAAACCCACAATCTATGCCAGCTTAAATTTAGATTGGCCTAAAGATAAGCTCACGATTTATCTACTTGATGATGGCTCCCGACCTGAATTTAAAGCATTTGCTCAAGAAGTGGGTATTCGTTATATCGCACGAGAAAAACATGATTTTGCTAAGGCAGGTAATATCAATCATGCCTTAACACTCGCTTCTGGTGAATTTGTCGCTATCTTTGACTGTGACCATATTCCAACACGTTCATTTCTACAATTTACAATGGGATGGTTTTTAAAAGATGAAAAAATGGCTTTGGTACAAACACCTCACCATTTTTTCTCACCCGATCCTTTTGAACGTAATTTGGGTAATTTTCGTGAAACCCCCAATGAAGGCACGCTCTTTTATGGGTTGGTTCAAGATGGTAATGACACTTGGAATGCGGCGTTTTTCTGTGGCTCGTGCGCAGTTCTACGTCGTACTGCATTGGATGAGATTGGTGGCATTGCCGTTGAAACTGTTACAGAAGATGCGCATACCTCATTACGCTTACACCGCCATGGCTGGAGATCTGCCTATATTCGTATTCCACAAGCCGCGGGTTTAGCGACAGAATCATTATCTGCACATATAGGTCAACGTATTCGGTGGGCAAGAGGAATGGTGCAAATATTCCGACTTGATAATCCACTCTTTGGTAAAGGTTTGAGCGTGCCGCAACGTCTTTGTTACTTAAATGCCATGTTGCACTTTTTTTCTGGCATTCCACGGATGATTTTCTTACTCGCCCCCCTGACGTTTCTTATTTTCCATGCCTATATCATTTATGCACCTGCGATTGCGATAGCTCTCTATGTTATGCCGTATTTGATCCATATTTCACTCGCCAGTGCGAAGTTACAAGGTGCTTATCGCCACTCATTTTGGGGTGAAGTTTATGAAACAATTTTAGCGTGGTACACCACTCGTCCCGTGTTAAGCACCCTTTTCTCTCCTCATAAAGGAACTTTCAACGTGACGGGCAAAGGTGGCGTGATGGAAGAAGGCTTTGTCGATTGGCGAATTAACCGCCCTTACTTACTCTTTCTCAACCTAAACTTGCTAGGCATTTTGTTTGCTTTTTGGCGCATTGCAACGGGTGATCCCGATGAAGCATGGGCTGTTGTCATGTGTTTATTATGGGTTTGTTATAACCTTATCTTACTGGGTGTTGCGATTGCAGTTTCTGTCGAAACAAAGCAACAACGCCGTTTTCCTCGCGTTCGCGTTAAAGTTCCTGCCATGTTGTTGTTAAACAATGGCTCTCTTTATCGCTGTTATCTCTATGATTTTTCTGATAATAGCTGTGCAATTTTATTGCCTGACAATGTCACCCTTTCACTTTCTCCAAATGAAAGCATCACACTATTACTCAGTCAAAATCAGCGTGAACATGCCTTTAAAGCCAATATTTCACGTATTGATGGGCAAATCATTGGATTACAACTCCTTGAAATGACGACACAAAAAGCCATTGAATTTACTGCTTGTACTTTTGAGCGAGCTGATACTTGGGCCGATTGGCAAAATGAGCTCCCAGCCGACAGACCTTTAAGTAGTCTCAAAAACATTATTTTTATCAGCATGCAAGGTTATAACACCTTGTTAAAGCGTGCTCCTTACTTTATTTACGCCACTTTTCGCTTACTCGGCCTATTTTTGTTGTGGCTTTCATCGTTACTCCCTCAACGCGTTAATGTTTCACAAATATTTCATCAGTCTTGAAGGAAAAACTCAGTTTTCTGGGAATTTATTAATAAACAATAAGATCATGGGTAACAATAATGAAAAAACGTTTTCTCATATTTGCCTTATTTATGCTCACTTCTTCAGTTTATGGAGATGAAACACAAGAAGCGCAAGCCAATATTTCAGAACCACCCGTTACAATAGCTGAAGCGGCTCCTGAAGTTATTTCTCAAGTAGAGCCTAGAAATACACAATTGCCTTCTACGGATATCACACCTTCTGCTCGTCAGAAGATATTAAAATTTGCAGAGACAGCACCTAGTTATGGCGCGCTCCATTTGACCGGTGTTAGCCCTGATGGCTATTTAGAATTTGGTGTACGTAGTGATGAATATGTTTCAAAAGCCACTCTCGATTTAGAATTTACACCGTCGCCGTCACTACTTCCTGTAGAATCTCATCTTAATGTCTATTTAAATGATGAATTAATGGGAGTTATTACCTTAAAACAGGAAGATTTAGGTAAGAAAAACCAAATTACGATACCGATTGATCCTTTATTTATTCAAGATTTTAACCATATAAAACTCTCTTTTATTGGTCATTATCGTGAAATTTGTGAAAACCAAGCAAATACAACACTCTGGCTTGATGTGAGTAAAAGCAGTCAACTAAATCTGACCTTTCAATCACTCCGTTTAGGTAATGAATTAGCGCACTTCCCAGAGCCATTTTTTGATAGCCGTGATTTTGGAGCATTAACACTGCCAATGGTTTTCAGCCAGTCGCCTAATTTAGTTCAACAAAAAGCGGCAGCTATCCTCTCTTCTTGGTTTGGTACTCAAGTTGATTGGCGTAAACAAAACTATCCTGTTTATTATGATACTTTGCCAAATCAACACAGTATTGTTTTTGCAACCAACAAACAAAAACCCGCATTTTTAAAACAGCATCCCGATGTAAAAGAGCCAACTATCGAAATGCTGACGCATCCAACCAATCCTTATATTAAGTTACTTCTTATTATGGGACGTGATGATAACGATTTGAGCACTGCCGTAAACGGAATAGCTCGTGGACAAGTTATCTTTAGAGGGAATATTGTCACAATTAATGAAGTAGAAAAATTGATCCCGCGTGAACCTTATGATGCACCAAAATGGGTACAGTTAAATAAACCTATCTACTTTAATACGCTACAAGACTATGAAGGCCAGTTGCAATCTCGCGGATTAAAACCGAATCCTATTACATTAAATATGACGTTACCGCCTGATCTATTTATGTTTAATAATACGGGATTACAAATGCAATTGCGTTATCGCTATACCGCTCCTGCATTTCAAGATGATTCTCGTATGTCTATCTCAGTAAACGACCATTTTATTAAAGCTTATCCTCTTGAGAAAGATAAAAAAGATAATCTTGTTATCGCTTATTTACCGCTTATTCAAGGCTGGATTGAGCATAAGAATTTATTGAATATTCCCGCAGTAAAACTGGGTGAGCGCAACCAAATTACATTTGCCTTTGATTACACTAACCCAATTCTGGGAGGAACAGTTGATCAATGTATTACTTATCAACCTGTTCCAAATACGGTCGCCATTGATGATTTATCTAGTTTTAATTTTACAGGTGATTATCGACACTATATTGCACTGCCTGACTTACGGGTTTACAGCCATGCAGGTTTCCCATTTAGCCGTTATGCGGATCTGTCAGAAACCTTGATTTTTGTTAATCAGCAACCGTCACCAACACAATTATCTACCCTATTAATTTCAATGGGGAATATAGGTGCTCAAACAGGTTATCCTGCGCTAAATGTTTCACTAACTGATTCATTGGATGAAGTACAAAAAAGGGATGCTGATCTACTACTTATCGGAACAATTCCACCTGCATTAAATAATGATAAACAGATGAACGTACTGATTGATAAAGCACGTAGTGAAATCACTCTGCCTTCTCGTGAAATCAGTATCTTTAGCCACACAAGTTATCAACCAACTGATAAACGTCCTGATAGCCGGATCTCTCTGACCTCTAAAGGATCGATGGGGGCGATTATTGGTTTCCAATCTCCTTTCTTTTCACAGCGTAGCGTTGTCGCATTATTAGCTGATAGTACGCAAGGTTACAAGTTGTTAAATGAGGCGATTAGTGACAGCGGTAAGCGTGATGCCATGCATGGTTCAGTGGTATTGGTCAGAGAGTCTGGCGTAAATAGCTTGCGTGTGGGTGATACTTATTTCGTCGGTTATTTACCTTGGTGGGAAGAAGTTTGGTATATGTTTGCTTCTCACCCTATATGGCTTGGTTTAGCGGCAATTGTCGGCATTATTCTTGTCTCTCTTCTTATTTGGCGAGCAATGAAAATAAGAAGCCAACGTCGTTTAGCGACTAAGGACTAAGCTATGTGGCAATTTGGTCACACACATCGCCACTCTGTTATTGCTCTCTTTTTGCTGACAGGCTTTTTGCCTGTCACGCAAGCCAGTGAAGAGACAACGGAAGCCTTTTTACAAGAGCAAGTGAGATTAGGAACATCCACAGGAAATGAGGCTTTAGTGGCTCAGTCGTTGCATCGTTTAGCGTTAATTAAACCTAATGATCCTAATATCCTGTTAATGCAAATTCAGTTTGCTGTAAAACAAAAGGACAATGCAAAAGCACAACTGTTATTTACCCAATTAGGTACTCAATTTCCACAATCAGAGCAATATCAGCGTGCAATAAAAACCTTATCACTGACAACGGATGTTAATCGGCAAAAATTACAGCGAGCCCAGCTTTACCGTACAGCTGGTCGCTATGATGATGCATTAGATTTATACGATGAAATTTATCGTGGAATGCCTCCAGATGAGACGTTAGCGCTAGAATATATCCAAGTGCTTATGCAATCTTCTCACGATGATAAGATAGATAGACTCGCTCATATTTATCGCCAATATCCTCAGAATGCGAAAATAGCGAGCGTCTATCAGCAACAATCCACAATAAAATCAGCAGTTGTAACAAGCACAACCAATACCGCTTCTACTGTAAAACCTAAAACAGATGTTGCCTCATTGCCTATTGCAACTTTAAAACAAAAAGCACGCCAACAACCTGATAATGCTGATGTTGTAGGTACTTTGGGTATACGTTATTCTCGTGCAAATCAACGAGGCGCAGCTATTTTTTATCTGTCACAAGCGCTAAAATTATCACCCAATCATGATAATAGTGATCAATGGCGAGCTATGTTGCAAGCTAACCAATATTGGCATCTCCTTTCAAAAGGTGATGAAGCGCTATTAAAACAAGATTATGAATTAGCTGAACGTTATTTTAACCAACTCAATAAGTTAAGCCCTTATGAAAGCGAGCCTTATATTGGTTTAGGTAACATTGCGGTTGCACAACGCCAATTAGATCTTGCTGAAAGCCATTATTTGCAAGCCTTAAAATACCAACCCAATCACGCTGCGACTTTACATAGCCTCGCAAAACTTTATCGCCAACAGTCACATGATAAAGCACAACAATTTATTAATGGTTTAACGCCAAGACAATATAAAAATTTGGCAGAGGATTACGGGTACATTATTTTAGGTATAAGACAAGATTTAGCCGCGGATGATGAGCATAACGAGCAATATCTTAGTGCGATTGAAAAACGCAAGGCAATTGCTAAAGATTATCCTAATGATGTTTGGAATATTTATCGCCTTACTGATGATTTATTGATCACCCAGCAAGGCTCTGTGGCTGAAGAGTATTTTGATAAGCTTAATCGCCGTCTCCCTAATGATGCATCTCGTCTTTACGCCTACGCGCTATATCTCAATAAAACAGGACGAGAAACTCAAGCACTTGATACGCTAAAAACGATCTCCTTATCTCAACGCAGTGAGAGTATGAAAGCGTTAGATAACCGGTTACGTTTTGGTGAAATATTAGCTCATGTAGAGTCTTTACGAGCAAAAGGACAAGAACAACAAGCTGTTGATTATCTTTTTGCTCATATTCCGCCAGAGCAAAAAATTCAGACTTATTTGCTATTAGCAAACTGGGCGCAAGAGCGAAATAACCTTGAACAAGCCCTCAGTTATTATCATACCGCTCTAAATCTAGAAGCTAACAATGAAACGGCATTATTAGGTGCAATAGATATTGCCTTAACACAAGGACAAGAAGCACAGGCAAAATACTATCTTGCAAAAATAGAAACACTTTCACCCAGCCAGTTTAATAGCAACTCCATTAGACGTGTCGCCAATGCAGAAAAAGAGGTAGGTAATACAGAAAAAGCACAACACTATTTTGCTTACTTAGCACAACAAATTGAAAAAGAGCCAGACAGTGCTGACCCTTTAATATTGCGCGATATTGCTCGTTTTCAGCGTGATGAGCAACATCGTCAGCAAGCTCACTATTATTATCAACAGGCTATGATCAAGGATGGAATAACAGATAGGCTGCCAAAAGATAATATTGAGTACACCACATTAATGCGTAATGACGAAAAAGATAATTGGCTATCTCGAAGTTTACGCGCAGATGCTGAAGCGCTTTATCGTCAACAAGAGTGGCGATTTACGCTTGAACATGATTATTGGGGATCTAGTGGTAGCGAAGGTTATTCAAAACTACGCGCCCACACCACAATGTTACAACTCGATCACCCTGTTTATGATGGTCGTTTCTTCTGGCGTGCAGACTTAGTTAATCTTAATAGTGGCAAACTGGGTACATCGCCTTATGATCCTAAATTTGGGACTTGTTACCGTACTGGTTGTTTCCCGCTAGAACAAAAATCCTTTGGTGTTAGCCCTGCAATTGGCTGGGAAAATGGTCAATGGCAATGGGATCTTGGTACCACACCGTTAGGTTTTGAAGTGACTGATTGGGTCGGTAAAATCGCCTATAGTCATGATCTTTTTAATGTGGGTTGGACACTTGATGTTCACCGTCGCCCTGTGAATAGTTCTATGCTTGCTTTTGGTGGCCAACGCGATATTTGGACTAACCAAATATGGGGTGGTGTTAGAAGAACAGGTATTCGTTTAAGCGGAAGTTATGACTTAGGCGGAAAAGACGGTTATTGGGGCGAGGTTTCCGTTGATAAACTCACAGGTAAAAATGTTGAAGATAATAGCAGTATTCGAGGTATGGGAGGCTATTATTATAAACTTATCAATGAGAATAACCGCCGCGTTTCTGTTGGGTTAAGTACTATGCTTTGGCATTATGATAAAGACTTAAGCGGATACACTTTAGGTCAAGGTGGTTATTATAGCCCTCAAAAATATGTCTCTTTAGGGATCCCGATTAATTATCGTGAACGTACTGAAAATTGGTCATGGGAATTGTCAGGCTCTCTTTCTTGGTCTTACTCTCAAACAGATGACAGAAAACGCTATCCTTTACAAAATCTCGTTTCTCCCGATAAATTCAATCACTATATGAATGAACTTAGCCCTGAAGATCGAGAAGAGATGATGAGGCTTTATTATCAAGAGCGTGATGCTATTGATGAAGGAGACTCCAGCAATGGTTTTGGCTATACCGCGAGAGCATTGGTTGAACATCGTATTACACCGCATTGGTTTATTGGTGCCGCTATTGATATTCAACAAGCAAAAAACTATACCCCAAGCCATGCATTAATGTACCTACGTTATTCATTTGATGGTTGGAATGGTGATTTAGATTTACCGCCAAATCCTCTTATTCCTTATGCTGACTTTAAATAACGTTCAATGCATTAAATACACAAACGGGAAGCACAGGCTTCCCGTTTAACGTTTTCACTAAAATTGTGAGAGTAAATTGCCATTATTGCGCTTTACGGAAAAGCCCAACGAGCAACCAGCCTACAATCATAGCAAGAACAAATAAAATTCCTTGATAAAACCCTGCACCTGCTAATACCAAACCCGGACCAGGGCAAATTCCAGCTAATCCCCAGCCAAGACCAAATAATACACTGCCTAGCACTAATGGTTTATCAATCACTTTATTAGTCGGGATATTTAAAGGACATGCTAATACACTTAGTTGTCTACGGCGTGTTAATTGGTAACCTACCACACTGACAACCAGTCCTGCCCCCATAATTATCAATAAAGAGGGATCCCAGTTTCCGGCAATATCCAGAAAACCTAGAATTTTTTGCGGATTGCTCATTCCACCAACAATCAATCCGGCACTAAATAGAAGACCACAAAGAAAAGCAACAAACTTAGTCATTTTCTTAGCCTCCTATCACATGGCGCTGAATATAAACAGTAACAAATGCAGTCACCATAAAGATCAAAACTGCCACCATTGAGCGGCGTGATAATCGCGCTAATCCACAAATACCATGACCACTAGTGCAACCATTACCTAAACGCGTGCCTGCTCCCACCAGCACTCCGGCAATAATTAACATCCAAGGTGACGCCTCAATCACTGGCGATAAGGGTTTATCAAAAAAATAAAACAGTGTAGGTGCGATTAGCATGCCAAGTAAAAATGCCCAACGCCAGCCATTTCCTTGCTGTTTTGTTGATAAAACACCGCCCAAAATACCGCTTATTCCTGCAATACGGCCATTAAATAACAGTAAAATGGCGGCCGCAGCACCTATCATAAGCCCACCAATTGCCGCACTTAAAGGCGTAAAGTGAACCCAATCTATATTCATAAATTAACCTGCTATAGGGCAATAAAGCTGATAAAGCGTATTAAGTAGTACGAGAACTTTTTCATCAGCAATAGAATAAAAGATACGTTTTCCATCACGACGAGTATTCACTAACCCTTCATTACGCAAAACGGTTAGTTGTTGAGAAAGTGTCGGTTGACGAATACCTAAACTTTCTTCTAATTCACTCACACTTTTTTCGCCCTGACTTAGCTGACACAATAATAAGAGGCGATCGCCATTTCCTAGCGTTTTAAGCATGCTAGAGGCTTCATTAGCCGCCAATTTCATTGCATCTAATAAATCAGGTTGAACTCGTTGTGTCATGGTAAACTCCATAATCAATATACTTTTTAATAATATGTTAATTTATATATTGTGCAAGTTTTCTTTTTATTGCGTGTTTGTATAAGGCGCTATATGCTCTGTAACATGAAAACGGTAAGAATCCCCATCGCCTTAGTGCAAAGCGTTATGCGAACACTGCGCGAAAAATTGCAGCAGGCTAATCTTTATCTTAATACAAATTACCCAGAACCTACTCTACATTATAATCAGAGAGGAACTATTGCAGGCAGTGCCTATTATGCAAATTGGGAAATCCGTATTAATCCTACATTATTGATTGAAAATAAACAGAATTTTATTGAAGAAGTTATTCCTCATGAATTAGCGCATTTATTAGTTAATCGCCATTTTGGTCGTGTAGCGCCTCATGGGAAAGAGTGGAAATGGATGATGGAAACAGTATTGCAAGTTTCAGCTAAACGAACTCATCATTTTGATGTCAGCGCAGTTAAAGCTAAAACCTTTCCTTATGCTTGTCATTGTGAAGAAAAACATCAGCTTACCATTCGTCGTCATAACAAAGTATTACGCGGAGAGACACAATACCGTTGCCGCCATTGTCAGGCTATTTTGCAATTTATCAAGAATGAATAAATACAGGTAAAAATAAAGCCGATGTGTTAATTAATTCACATCGGCTTTATCTTGAGAATGAATATATGGGATAGTCTTAAGCAAACTCGCTCATCACATGAGATGCGATTTCAAAGTAAATAATAAGACCTGTACCATCAATTAACGTCGCGATAAACGGTGCTGAAACAACCGCAGGATCAATACCTAAACGCTTTAATACCATTGGAATAACAGACGAAACAATCGCACTCCAAACCGTGATTGAAATAAGCGTTAAGCCAACAACAATCATCACTTCCATACCTACACCTAAGAACCAAGCACGCACAAAACCAGCAATACCCATAGTCAGTGCAACCATTATCGATGTGGTTATCTCTTTTCTTAATACAGACCAAACATTACGTAAGCTCACTTCCCCTAATGCCATAGCACGTACTAATGTTGAGGTGATCTGTGTACCACTATTTCCACCTGTACCAATCAGCAATGGAATAAAGAAAGCTAATGAAATTGCTGCTTCTAGTCTATCTTCAAAGGCATGTAATACAGTACTGGTATACGCTTCTGCTACAAACAGCATCAGCAACCACACAACACGTTTACGCCATAATGTTACTGGGCTGGTTTCTAAATAAGGCTGCTCTAACGGTGAAGTTGCACCCTGCATTTGTGCATCAAGTGTATTTTCATCTTCAATTAATTCAGCAATATCTTGAGGACGTAAAACACCGACTAATTTTCCAAAATGCATCACCGGTACACTGTCTAAACCGCTATGGCTAATCAGTTGATACACATCATGTCGGTTCTGTTCTGGTGAAACAGAGAAAAAGGTTTGACGCATCACATCAGACACAAACAGATCATTAGCGGCTGTTAATAATGATTTAACGGGCAAAATCCCATTCAGATAATTATCTTTATCCACCACATATAAATAGGTTGGAATTAATTCATCTTTTAAATCATTAACCAATTGAGCTTTCACATTTTCAACAGAATCAGCGACAGAAACTGCAATATAAGACTGGCTCATATAAGCACTAACAGTTGCATCATCTTTTAAACGATTGTATTGGTCTTGAGTTGAGTTGTTTTGTGGTGTGTTTAAGGATGCATCTGCAACTAATACAGCATCCATTTTATTTTGAGTATTGAATTTCATTTTGTGGTTCCCTATTACTGTTTGTGTTTAGCAAATCAGTTCTCCATAGGGGCGAAACCAGAAGCGAGAATGCAAAAGCTATCTACACGTCTCGGTTTTAGCACTATACAACGTATCCAATGAATACTGGAAGTTACATGGGGATATACCTTCGGTCGATATATCCTGTCCTAATCTTGGGCGTCTCTCGACGTCGTCAGATCAGTAACCTGTGTTTGTATAGGAGCCTCGCCTAACGAGATACTGCACTTTTCTTGCGAATGCGGCGCGCATTATAACCACTCACAATATAATGAAAAGCACGATAACGATTTTGTTTAAGTTCTATTGAAAAATAGCTCTCAATATTCATCACACAATTAAAAATTGTAATTGCATTCGAAACCAATATATAAAAAAGAAATGAAGTTTTCCTACGAAAGCTAAAATCGTATAGTAAAAGATAATCTGTTTATTAATTGATTATTTGAATGCTAATTTTTGCACTCTTATTTCTTCTGCTTGCAAAAATATCTCTTTTACCGTTTTGCCATCTAATGATTGGCACATTTTACGAGTGATAATATCCGCATTTTTATGACGACCCGCGATAACTAAATCATTAAAATTAATATCATTAAGGATCGCTAATTCTATTGCTTCATCAAAACGTGATTGTTCATCAAGGGGAAGTGAGTTGCGCATTTCAACAATTGAGATACGTAGTGACTCTACATTAGAGCCATCAAGGGTTTGTTGAGGTTTTTCACAGCCAGATAACATGACACTAAATAAACAAATAACTAACAATTTTTTCATATATCCCCCCTTACCCAGTCAATAGTTTAAATAATAGCAGAATGTTTATAAGGAAACTCCCCACTAACTAAAATATATTTTTAGTTAATCATCATTTCCAATATTTTTATTATTCTGAATAAATAAAAACCTTCTTTAATTTAAAATAAAGGGAAGCATTTTCCAGATTATTCGGTTTTTTAATGGGAAGAATAGACATAAAAAACCCTGTTAATAAATTAACAGGGTAAAAAAACAGGAAAATAGAAGGAAATACTTAATAGAAAGAAGTTAAGCGAGCTCAACATCTCCTTTTAAACGACAGCTACATGCTAAGACATAACCTTGAGCTATCTCTTCAGCCGTTAATGTACTGGTACTACTGACATCATAATCACCACTCGCAATGCGAGTTTTACAACTACCACAAACGCCTGCTCGGCAAGCCGCAAAAACAGGAACTTTATTTTCTTCCATGGCTGATAATAAAGTCACGCCAACAGGAACTTTAATTTGTGATAATGGATGGCGAATAGTCATGGTTAATTGTTCGTTTTCATCAACACAAACAGGCTCATCACCAAAACGTTCCATAAAGATATTCTCAGCAGGTACACCAAGATTTCTTGCAAAACGTCCTGTGTCTTCCATATAACTATTTGGACCACAGCACATGACTATACGACTCGCAATATCAGGTACTAATGCAGCTAATTTTTCTTGAGAAATTCGACCACTAAATAACCCTTTATTATCAGGTAATTTAGGCATCATGATAAAATTAAGATTATATGGATATGCATTTGCTAATTCGATCCATTCTTTCTCAAAAATAAACTGGCTTTGCTCACGAATATTAAAAATAACCGTGATGTCTGCTTTAGGTTGATTATTTAACAACCAACGTGTCATCGACATAACAGGTGTCACACCACAACCTGCTGCCAACATTAAATAGCGCGCACCTTCTTTACCCGCACAAGTAAATTCACCCTGAGCATCAGATAACCAAAGATAATCACCAGGTTTTACTTGTGATGTTAACCAACCTGAACCCACACCATTTTCTAAACGGCGAACGGTTAAAGTGATAAATGGACTTAATCCCGGAGAAGATGAAATGGTATAAGCACGCATTATTTCATCACTATTATTGATACTCACCAGTGCAAATTGACCCGGTTTATAAGAATAAAAGTCATGATTAATTAAATTTAGCGTCCACACTTCAGGTGTTTCCTGATTAATAGAGTGAACTTGCATACGATTAGGACAAAGAGAAGTAGGCATCGTCATGGATATTGATCCCTCACCGAAGCCCGCAGGCTTCGGTAATGATAATGAATTTAAAACATTAAGCAGAAAGAATATCTTTAAGATCTTGTTCTGGTGTAGTAATAGAGCGCATACCAAATTTCTCATTTAGTACCGCCAGCAGATTGTCAGTTAAGAACGCAGGTGCTGTTGGGCCGGTATAAATGTTTTTCACGCCTAATGAAAGCAGAGTCAATAAGATAACAATCGCTTTTTGCTCGAACCAAGAGAGAATTAAAGACAGTGGTAAGTCGTTCACGCCACAACCTAATTTTTCAGCAAGGTTAACTGCTAGCATAATCGCTGAGTAAGCATCGTTACACTGACCCACATCAAGTAAGCGTGGTAAGCCTTCTAAAGTACCGAAATCCAGTTTGTTGAAACGGTATTTACCACACGCTAAGGTCATAATTAAACAATCTTGTGGAATTTCTCTTGCAAGATCGGTGTAGTAACTACGTTCACCACGGCTACCATCACAACCACCCACTAAGAAAACATGACGTAATTTTTTCTGTGAAACTAAATCAATCACAGTATCCGCGGCATTTAATAGTGTTTCACGACCGAAACCAACTGTAATTAAATGCTCAATTTCATTGTATGGGAAACCTTCTAGTGATTGTGCTTGTTCAATCATTTCAGAGAAGTCATCACCCGTAATATGTTTTACACCCGGCCAACCTACAATACTGCGAGTCCAAATACGGTCACCGTAATTACCGACATTAGGATCGATAATACAGTTTGAAGTCATTAATACAGGCCCCGGGAATTTTGCAAACTCAATTTGCTGATTCTGCCAACCACTTCCGTAGTTACCCACTAAATGTTTATATTTTTTAAGTTCTGGATAACCATGAGCAGGTAACATTTCACCATGAGTATAAATGTTGATCCCTTTACCTTCAGTTTGCTCAAGTAACATTTGCAGATCTTTCAGGTCATGACCTGAAATTAAAATCGCTTTACCTGCAACAGGGCGCACGTTAACAGTAACCGGTGTTGGGTTACCGTAAGCCTGAGTTTCTCCTTTATCAAGAATAGCCATAATGCGAAAGTTCATTTGACCAATGCCCATCGCATTTTCTAACAACTCATTCATATCAGAAGGATCAGTACCTAACCACGCCATATAACGGTGATATTCTGCATAAATTTCATTGTCATACTGACCTAAAACATGCGCGTGCTCCATATAAGCAGCCGCTCCTTTTAAGCCATACAGGCACAGCATACGTAATCCATGAAGATCATCGCCGATTTGCGCTTTATCTGCATTTAAAGCAAAAAGCTGAGCTTGTTTTTGTAAGCTGTCTAAATCGTTACCCGCTAATTGGATTTCAGCTCTTGGATTAGTGACTTGAATTGCTGCATTTTTCGCTAAAGTACGAGATTTCAAACTTTCGCGGAAATAGATAGCTTCTTTCGCATAACCGACAATGCGATCAGAATCAAAGTTGACGTTAGTTAACGTAGAGAAAAAAGCACGAGGAGCAAAGCTATCTACATCATGATCAATAATACCAACGCTACGCGCTGCTAAAGCCCACGCGGAAAGCCCTTCTAATACCGCAACAAGTAAATCTTGAAGATCTGAAGTTTCTGCTGTTTTACCACACATACCTTGCGCATAGGCACAACCATTACCTACAGGCGTTTTCATTGTTTGTTCACATTGCACACAATACATATCGTATTCCTTCTAATAAAAGATAACGCTTTATTTTTATAAGTTGCATTCTATATGCAACATAAGAATACGCCATTTTTATAAGAGCGAAAGTGCAATATTGAACAATTTAAATGTTGTTTGATCTAACGCAATTTCTAGCAAACCTTTTAATATTCCTTTTTTTATCCTTTGATTTGGCTTAAGCCAAAAATATTTTTTTTTAAAAAAAGATGAATTGAATAACACCGCAAGCATGTAAATGAGAAGGAATATTTAAGAATTAATGATGGTTATTTTTTGTTTAATCATATAAAGACTGAGAGATGAATCGATTAAGTTTATCCATTTCTGTTAAGTCAGTAATATTCATTATTATTTTTTATAGTTAATATCACCTATTGCATCAATAGCTAATCAAATTATTCCAATTGATATATGTTATTAGCATGAGTATTACGAAATGAAACTACACATTTGAAAGATACTCACCCCTACATTGGAGATTAAAAATGATTAAATTAAATAATGTTCCATCAGAATTTCGCCCTCTAGAAAGCTACAAAATGTTAATTGGAGGAGAATGGGTATCTAGCACATCACAAAAAACAACCAAAACCTATAGCCCAGCTACTGGTGAATTATTAAGTGAATACCAATCTGGTAGTGCTGAAGATGTTGAACGCGCAGTGAGCGCTGCACGTAAGGCATTCAAAACATGGAGTAAAACGTCACCTGCTGAGCGTCAAGCCCTCTTATTAAAAATAGCAGATCGCTTAGAGCAAGAACAAGAACGCTTTGCTTGGATTGAGTCGCTTGATAACGGTAAACCACTCAATGAGTCGAAAAACATAGATTTACCTGCCTCTATTGACCATTTTCGATATTTTGCAGGCGTGATACGCTCTCATACCGATGAAAGTGCCGTCCTAGACGAAAATACCATTAGCCTTGTTATTCGCGAACCTATTGGTGTTGTGGGCCAAATTATTCCATGGAACTTCCCATTATTAATGGCAGCATGGAAATTGGCACCAGCGATTGCAGCAGGTGATACCGTGGTTATTAATCCAGCTACATTGACTTCTCTTTCATTATTAGAATTAGGTCGTATTTTAAATGAAATATTACCAGCTGGTGTGATTAATATTGTTACGGGGCGCGGATCTGTTGTAGGACAAGCTATTTTAGAGCACGAAGATATTGATAAACTGGCGTTTACAGGTTCTACCAATGTGGGTTATACCGTAGCAGAAGCAGCAGCGAAGAAAATGGTTCCAGCAACATTGGAATTAGGCGGTAAATCAGCCAATATTGTGTTCCCTGATGCAAACATGAAAAAAGCAGTCAAATATTCAGCATTAGCAATCTTGATGAACCAAGGACAAGCTTGTGAATCAGGTTCACGTTTGTTCTTACATAAAGATATTCATGATGAATTTTTGAAAGCATTAAAAACTGAATTTGAGAGTATTCGTGTCGGTGATCCACTTGATCCGAATACACAAATGGGTACACAAGTTAGTCAAGATCAAATGGATACCATCTTAGGCTATGTTGAACTCGCTAAAAAAGAAGGTGCGACAGTATTAACTGGTGGTGAACGTATCACTGGTGAAGGTTATGATGATGGTTTCTTTGTTCGCCCTACTATCATTATCAATGCCACAAACCAAATGCGTGTTGCTCGTGAAGAAATTTTTGGACCTGTATTGTGTGTTATCCCATTTGATAATGAAGATGAAGTTATCGACATGGCAAACGACTCTGAATATGGATTAGGTGGTGGTGTTTGGACTCAAGATATCAACCGGGCTTTACGTGTTGCAAAAGCAGTAAGAACCGGTCGTATGTGGGTTAACACTTATCACGAACTCCCAGCTCATGCACCATTTGGGGGTTACAAGAAATCAGGTTTAGGACGTGAAACACATAAAATGATGTTGGATGCTTATAGCCAAGTGAAAAATATCTTCATCAGTATGAAAGAATAAGATTTTCTCTCTTTTCTAAATTCTTATAAATATAATATCTATACTCATCTCTTCGCCTTCTCCCCAGAAGGCTTTTTATTATCATAAAAAAACCGCATCTTTATCACTATAAAGCATGCGGTTTTATGTTGTGTTGTTAGCCAATAAGTAAGAACGAGTTACTCTGCTTCGGCTTCTTTTTTGCTCACTGAGTGAGTTTCTTTATCTAATTCAATATTATCAGCGTTAACATCTTTTATATGATCTCTTGTTAAGCGATAAACAACAGGGCTCAATAAAGCTAATGCGATTAAGTTAGGGATCGCCATCATTGCATTGAGTGTATCGGCCAGTAACCATACAAACTCTAATGATTGTGTTGCCCCAACCGGTAACGCAATCAGCCAAGCAATACGAAATGGCATAATAGCTTTAGGTCCAAACAGGTATTGCACACATTTTTCACCGTAAAAACTCCAGCCTAAAATCGTGGTAAATGCAAAAATAGCTAATGCAATTGCCACAATATAGTTACCACCCGGAATAGCGATAGAGAATGATGCAGCGGTCAATGTTGCGCCGCTTTGCCCTGTTAACCATTGTCCTGTGATAACAATAGTTAATCCTGTAACAGAGCAGACAATGATGGTATCAATAAAAGTCCCCAACATCGCAATCAAACCTTGGCGAACAGGGTTTTGTGTTTTTGCCGTCGCATGGGCAATAGGCGCACTACCCAATCCCGCTTCATTTGAGAAAACACCACGCGCAACACCAAAACGGATCGCGGCCCAAACAGCAGCACCGGCAAAACCACCTTGAGCAGCAACTGGTGTAAATGCAGATTTAACAATAAGGACAATAGCATCTGGGATAGCAGTCACATTCAGTGCTAAAACAACAATACCTGCACCAAAATAGCCAACGGTCATAATAGGAACTAATTTACCAGCAACATCAGCAATACGCTTAATGCCCCCAATAAGTACTGCACCGACTAAAATAACAAGCACAATAGCGGTGATTGTAGTCGAAATACCAAAGTTACTTTCCAGTACATCAGCCACAGAGTTTGCTTGTACTGTATTACCAATACCAAAACCCGCAAAACTACCAAAGACAGCAAAAACAGTACCTAGCCAAACCCAATTTTTGCCTAAGCCATTTTTGATGTAATACATTGGCCCACCGACATAGTTTCCATATTTATCAACTTCACGGAAACGTACAGCAAGCACAGCTTCTGAATATTTGGTTGCCATTCCCACTAATGCGGTCATCCACATCCAGAACAATGCACCGGGACCACCTAAGACAACAGCTGTTGCAACACCAGCAATATTACCCGTTCCAATAGTGGCAGATAGTGCGGTCATCAACGCATTAAATGGTGATATTTGCCCTTCACCTCTTTTATCATTTTTTTCAAATAAAAGCTTAAATCCTGTACCTAATTTCCTAATAGGTAAAAAACCAAGTCGAAACTGCATAAAAAGGCCGATACCGAGAATACCGACAAGCATCGGCACTCCCCATACCACGCCATTTATAGCGCTTAATATATTTGTGATGAAATCCATAATTTACCCTTTTCAGTCCAAATGTTATCTAAATATGTATTTTTTGTTATCAATTACACTAAAGATGAAAAAGTGAAAATATGCTAGAAAAAAAAACGACTAATTCTAAAATTGACTTAGTTATGTGAGAAATATCACTTCATTATTAAATTACGCTATCATTAAGTTCATCGTTACAATACTTCAATCAAAGTTATGCATAATCATAAATCAGTACAAAACACCAAAAATGAACGACGTTTTAATCTGTTCAGAAAAGCGCAAGAAACCAACCTTGCACCACTAAAAATCCTGCTATTATCCGCTGTGGTCGGCTCTCTAGCTGGATTAGTCGGTGTTTTATTTGAAAAAAGCGTTAGTTGGGTAATTCATTTTCGACAAGAAGAATTTATTAAAACCTTTACTAATCCTTATATTCTAGCAATCTGCACATTACTTTTTTCCTCTATTCTGGCAATGCTGGGATATTATTTAGTCAAGAAATTTTCACCCGAATCGGGGGGATCAGGAATACCTGAAATTGAAGGTGCCATGATAGATATTCGCCCTGTTCGTTGGTGGCGAGTATTACCTGTAAAATTTATTGCCAGTATTGGAACTTTAGGTTCTGGTATGGTATTAGGGCGAGAAGGCCCAACGGTTCAATTGGGCGCCAATATCGGTCAGCTCATAAACGATATTTCTCGAGTAAAAGATAAAGAGTCACGCCATACTCTGTTAGCTACAGGAGCAGCAGCAGGATTAACCGCTGCTTTTAATGCACCTCTGGCTGGCATTTTATTTATTATTGAAGAGATGCGGCCTCAATTTAAATACAATCTTATTTCAATTAAAGCGATCTTTATTGGCGTTATTATGTCTTGCATTGTTTTTCGTCTATTTAATGGTGAAGGCAGTGTTATTCATATCGGTAAATTTTCGTCCGCACCACTAAATACACTCTGGTTGTATTTAGTTTTGGGTATGTTATTTGGTATTATTGGCGTTATATTCAGTAAATTACTTTTCTATGTCCAAACCCAATTTCAGCATTTCTATCAAGATAAAACATCACGCTTTGTTTTAACCGGTGGCATTATCGGTGGGCTTTGTGGCTTATTAGCATTAATTATTCCTGAAATAACTGGCGGTGGGTTTAGTATTATTCCGGCACTTAGTACCGGACAATATTCCCTGATTGCACTATTACTTTTCTTTATTTTACGAACGATCACATCCATTATCAGTTTTGCCTCTGGTGCTCCTGGCGGTATATTCGCCCCTACTCTGGCTCTTGGTACTCTATTTGGTAGTGCATTCGGATTAACTGCAACCTTACTTTTCCCTGACTATCAAATTCAAATTGGCACATTTGCTATTGCAGGAATGGGAGCTTTATTTGCAGCAACGGTAAGAGCACCTCTAACGGGGATCGTCCTCGTATTAGAAATGACCGATAATTATCAACTTATTCTGCCGATGATCATTACTTGTTTAGGTGCAACAATGTTGGCACAACTATTAGGTGGTCGCCCTATTTATACGGTTTTATTAGAACGGATATTGCAAAAATCTGAGGAAAAAGAACGAACAGACAAAATCCTCGACATTAAAAGTGATAAATCACCACAACAATAAAACTGGCTTAAACAGATAAAAAATACCCCAATTATTTGGGGTATTTAAAAAGAGATGATAGTTCTTAACTATTTCTATTTTTTGCGTGCGATTAAAGTAGCAAAATTTAAGGCGATACGATTGCCATTTGCATCTGTTTTATGTAAATGCCCTGGATCCTCATTATATTTAATAATTTCCCAGTCTTTATAATAATCAGCTAATTCGTTTGGACGTAAAAAGGTTTTAAATGGAATGTCAGCAGGATCACTATTTGGCGTTTCAACAGGACAAACAATCACATTAATACCGTCAGAGTTGGTACATTCCTGCATATTTTTAATAATATTTTCAATACGTTCCCGTTGACAGAACATCAATACAACGGTTGAAAGAATAATATCGTATTTTTCAGTAAGTGAAGCTTTATTAATATCATATAAGCCACTTTTTACAGCCAATCCTGTTTTGGTTTTCACTGTTTCAATAGCATCAATATGTGAAGCATTAATATCTAACGCTGTTACATCATAACCTTGAGACGCTAAATAAAAGCTGTTTCGACCACGACCGGCACCTAAATCTAACACCTTGCAAGGCTGAGTAAAGGTTGCCATATAGCGTACTTCAGAATGCGGTAATGATAAGTCGTTTTCTTTAAATAGCTTATCTTCTGGGGCACATAAAAAAGAGAGTTGGCAACGTACATCATCACTTGCTTTATCTATTTTATGCCACTGCTGAGGTTGAATTAAAGGTGGCTGATCCTCAGTATTACATTCAACTGAAATTTGTGAACCATCATCATTAAAAACAACAAATGTCATGTTACCTTGCAGTACCCGCATTTGGGCATAAGTGCCTTCCTTTGTATTGTGGCGTTCTAATAACGCTAAAGGAATGGATGTACGAGTCCACTCTGGCATTGTTTTATAACTTACAAGTTCCATAATTCAACCTCTTTTAAGATGCATTTTAAATACATCTTATGGCAATCATTATCATTCGTAAAGAAGGTTTTATCAGAATTATGATTTTAAATATTTGTTTAAAAGCAAATCAGTCACATCTGAGGAAGAAATAGATTCACCACATAAAACTTTCATCATAATTTCTTTGCCTAACGAAGCTAAAGAAAACAACATATCTGGGCGTAATCGGCTAATTTTATCTCTATTTTCATCTTGATTAATAATGGTGATCAACTTGGCATCAACATTAGAACATTCTTGGATAGTCAGCAAAATAAAGGTATTTTCTGCATCACTTTCAGATAAAGTAACAACCCAACTCGCTTTCGCAATATTGGCAGATTGCAATGTTTTAAGATTAGTTGGATCACCTTCAATAAAATTGGCTTGCGCATCATAAGAGGCTTTACTTTTATCGGCACAAATTGCAATAACTGGTTTCCCTTGTTCTCTTAACCCTTTTTCTAATTGAGAAGCTAATGCCGATGAACCAATAATAATAAAATGATTATGCATTTTAGCGATCCTTTTCTTAACAATATCGCGAGTACCGCGCGCAAGAAATCCCATGACATACACAATGGAAGTAGTAAAAACCGTTATTCCCAAGATAACAACAGTGAGAGTAAAAATACGTGCATTCGTGCTAATTGGCACAATATCGCCAAATCCCAGTGTCGTCATGCAGACAATAGAAAAATAGAACGCATCCATCAAGGTTGTAATATGTGGTTTAAATTCATCACCAATATAAAGACTTCCCAGCATTGAGAATAACAGCAAAGAAAGGATACAGATAAAAGCCACAAAGCTCGCGCTAGTTAAACTATGATGTGGAAATGCACGCCAACTCATTAACAACCCAATCGCTAAAATAAAAGAAAAATAGGATTGAAAGTCCATTTGCTGATAAACAGCGACATCAAGAAAAACAATGGTGGCTAATAAAATTAAAGAGACACACCATGCAATTCTGGCACCAAGATACATAAATATTGAAAGCAAAATTAATGCACAACCTAACATCACCTTTGGTATGTCTAGAAGTTTTAACACACCTAAAGATTTAAGCCATGCTGAAAAGCCATGTATCTCCCAATCCAGATAAATACCACGAGATAGTAAAATGGAATAAATGATAAAAATACCATTTAAGATAAGTAATAAAGACATCATTTTTCTTGTCACGCTAGATGTCTCTATCACATTCAGTATTGCGGATAATTTCATATTAGATATGTAGATACTCAGCTAGTTATTATTTAAAGGAATATTATCTAATCCTTGAAATTTAAAAGGCTCAGCAGGTTTAAAATGACTTGTAGCATTAGCTGAATAGATTATCGACTGCTCTTCACCTAATGGTAATGTCATCACTTTCCCACTCTCTTTTGAAAAATCAATTTCCTTTAAATTAACCCAAAAGGTATTTGGTGATAATGCTGATTCGAAAAAATATAATTGGTTTTTATGATCAGCCACGGTTCTCCAGCGTGTGGATGAAATTTCTGGTGATTCAGCTGTACTTAACCCATAAGGTACAGATACATTTCTGATCACACCAAATACGCTAGCGAGAGATTTTTTACTCGATTGAGCTTTAGGAATAGCATTCACATAAAAAGAAGCTCGAGCAAAACGATCTGAAGCACGATTCGTCCCCGGTAACATCACGGTTCCACCGATTTGTTGCCAATAACTATTCAATGCTAATTGTTCTGAAAAAATAGGAGAGTTCGTCATCACTTGATACTCTTTACTGTGATGAATCACTTGTCTACCATTTATATATTCAATAATGGCGCTATCTCCCGTTGCATCTGAAAGCGAAAGATGCAGAGTTGCCATTCTATCTTGTCCGGGAACTTTATCCGTCAATACAATAAAAGGTTCACTGTCTAATGCATTCACGGCTTCTTCGACTGAAGCAAAATTATCTAACACATATTGCGCCCATGCAGAAATCGAAATAGCCGGTTTTTCTTTGGTATATGCTGGATAATCGGATTCCGCCAACCACAATAAATTAGCCACTAAACCTTTTTCATTCATACCATCTGTCGTAGAAATATCATAACCAGATGCAATCACACTTCCATATTTAGATGTCCATTTTATCGAGTTATCACCCGCTTCTCCTGAACGTTGCATTCCTTGTGGAAATATCCATAAATTTGTTCCTATGTCATATTTCCAGTCCATTGAACGAGCCGTAATAATTTGGTTATTGTCGCCTAAATAAACAAGTCGAGTACATGCATCAACATCTGTAATACCTACAGTAAAAAAGCCAGCTATAAGTAGAGTACCCAAAAAAGTATGACGTAATTTTTTCATTATTGACTCTTTCCCGTTAAATAAATGGATGGCTTCTTTATTATGGCCTTTCTTTGGGCTTACTTAAAATCGATAAAGCCTCAAAATAAATATTAGCCCTATTAAAAAAATAAGAATTGATACTTAAGTATAAGGTCATTCAACATAATTGTGCATAAAAAAACCGATACGTTAAGGTATCGGTTTATAAATCGTCTAGGTAATAAGAGACTTTATTGCCTTACAAAAAGCATTTAATTACGCCTTTTTTACACCTTCGACAGAGATAATTAACTCTGCTTCTTGTGATTTTGGTCCTAAGTCTGATTTAAAATTAAACTCTTTCAGATTCACTTTACCTGTTGCTTCAAAACCAGCGCGGTAACCTTTCCAAGGATCAGTACCTTCACCAATTAATTTTGCATTTAATGAAACAGGTTTAGTCACACCATTTAATGTTAAATTACCTGTAACTACATAATTTTCGCCATCACGAGTAACTTGGGTTGAGACGAATCGAGCCTCAGGATATTTGCTTGCATTAAAGAAATCAGCGCTACGTAAATGCTTATCACGTTCTGCGTGATTAGTGTCTAAGCTTCCTGTTTTAATCACAACATCGACTTTGTCTTTTGATGGGTCTTCTTTATCGTAACTAAATGTACCATCGAAATCTTTAAAAGTGCCATATAACCAGCTATAGCCTAAATGTTGGATACGGAACTGTACAAATGCATGTTGGCCTTGTTTATCAATAGCATAATCTGCTGCTAAAGCAGTACTTGCATTAAATAACAACGCACCTGCTGTTAAACCTAATAAAGCTTTCTTAAACATTGTTATCTCCATAATTTCGTTTTATAAGTTTAATTATTTAGTCCGCATTCCTAGCATGCGTTTTAACGTGACATCTTTATCAATAAAGTGATGTTTTAAAGCACCGGCAGCATGTAATAGCGATAATAAAACTACTGCCCAAGCTAAATAAAGATGAATATCGCCAGCTAAATCCGCTTGTTCAGCTTCCCCTGTAAAAATGGCAGGCACAGAAAACCAATCAAATACAGATATAGCTTGTCCATCAGCAGTTGAAATTAAATAACCACTAATCAGAATAGAAAATAAGATTAAATATAAAAGCATATGTGCAATATGAGCACTAATACGTGTCAATTTACTATAACTTGTTAAAGCTTTAGGAGGTGGGGAGATCCAACGCCATATCACACGCACTATCAAAATAATAAATAAAAGAATACCAATGCTCTTATGTATTTCAGGTGCCGAATGATACCAGCTGTCATAATACCCTAGCGTCACCATCCACAGCCCTAAAGCAAACATCCCATAGACAGTAAGCGCCGACCCCCAGTGTAAAAGGAGTGACAAGTGCCCATAGCGAGACGCATTATTTCGCCATTGCATAATAAAAACCCAATAGTTTCTAATTCATTAAAATGATGTTATCTAGTTTAGTGTATTGAGAATAAATTGTTAGTCCATAATTCAACAAATAATTTGCTTATCATTATCAATAATAATCAATAAGTAATAGGCTCTTATTAGTCACTCTGTTGATTATCTAATCAATAACGTTGTTGGATCGGTTTTTCTCAAAATAAGATAGGCGTATTGGCAGGCATTTATATACATAATAAAAAGAATAAAATAGGAATAAAAAAATAATCAGCAAAATAAGATCAATACAACATTTGTATAACTATAAAAACAATTGTACCCTTCACTTATCCTAAATTAGAACTTATTAAGCAAAATACAATAATAATTAGAGGAACCGTAAAAAAAACGGATAACCAGCGCATTTCGCGTACAACACCAAAAATAATACCAACAATACAAACAAAAAATATAACAGGCATCATTTCTGAGTAATGATCATAACAATAGTGCATTAATAAATTAATCCACGAGTGATCGTTTTGCATATAAAAATTTCAACCAATGAAAATAAATTTTAATTAAGATAGTGATAAATTACTATCATTAACAAATAAAACAAGCGTCGTATTATAAATATCAATCATCGCGCACAAAGATATTAAAACACTTCACATTTTAAATAGAGACAATATTGGTAATTAAAAATAACAATCTAAGCTAAATTTTCAACAATATAAAACAAGCAAGGTGAAATAAAACAAAATCACTCAAATAAAACCAATATCATTTTTAATATCACATTAGTTAAATGAAATAATAATTTCATTTAACTTCAAATAAAGAAAATTAATTTCGCAAAGTTATAATAAAATTAATAAAGAATAAATAAAATAGAGTTTTAAACATCAAATAATTACCTTTAGGTCATTCATTTACTTGGAATTAACTCTATATTTCATTTTAATTACTATTAGCTAAAAACATTCAAATACCATGCAAAAAACACTACAATTACAATAGTATTTTTATTGAGGGCACTATGTCTACTGCAACAAATCTGAATGAACTACAGGAACAAGTTCGCTCCCGCTATAATGGATTAAGTAAAAGGCTACAGCAGGTTGCACATTATCTACTTGATAATAAAAACAGTGTGGCATTTGATACAATTGCGATCCTTGCAGATAAAGCAAATGTTCCTCCATCGACATTAATTCGTTTTGCCAATGCATTTCATTTCAATGGCTTCAATGAAATGAAACAATTATTTCAAAATCACTTGATGAATGAAATGGTAAATGAAAATGAAAATTTAACTTATAAACAAAAATATAAAGAGGAGCCTCCTAATCTGAATGAGCCAGCCTATATTTTGCAAGAATTTGCACAAGCAAATAGCCATTCATTGCAACAATTGGCAAATCAGACTCACAGAGAAATGTTAAATAAAACATTACAATTGCTCGAACACGCTGACACAATTTATATTTGTGGCTTTCATCACTCATTCAGTGCTGCAAGTTATTTTTTTCATGCTCTCTCGCATATCCCTTGTGAGACTGTTTTTGTCAACAGCCTAGGTGGGATGTACAAAGAGCAATTAAGAAATATTACACATCGTGATGTGCTCTTTGGGATCCACTTCCACCCGTATTCAGATGAAATGCAAAAAATGTGTGAAATGGCAACTTACAAAGAAGCAAAACAGATTATTGTTACTGATAGTCCAATTAGCCCATTAGCGAGTTTAAGCGATGTTTGTTTAACGGTTAAAGAAGCTCAAATAAAAACCTTTCGTTCTCAAACTTCAACAATGTGTTTGCTACAAGCAATCTCTGTCGCTTTTGCTTTTAGAAAAAAACATTAATAATTTTTTTATCCCAAACTGCATCTTAATTAAGATGCAGTTTTTTATAGACTACAACTATTAACTACATATTAAATAGCTAAGCATTTTATTTAAAACTATTTTTAAGAGTAAATACAGAATGTTTTATTTGTGATGAGAAAAGCAATCATTTAGCATTAATTTATACCGCCAAAGTTAATTAAAGGATCAAGTTAAATGTTATTTAAAAAATTATTTTTAATTATTTTCTTATTCCCAAATTTCTCCTATTCAAATACTCATCCAATAAAAGAAAATAGAGAAGATCCAATAATCGTTAATATTCCTAGTGTTTCGTTAGGCGACCAAAGTAAGGCATCTGGTAATGGTTCAATTGCAATAGGAACAAATAGCCAAGCTAAAAATACACACTCAATTGCTATTGGCGCTAATTCATTAGCAACGGAAGAAAATACAGTATCGTTTGGAAACATTGAAAATAAACATACTTCTCGCTTAGTGAATATTAGTGACGGTAAAAATAATACTGATGCCGTTAACCTTATTCAGGCTAAAAAAATGGTAGATAAAAATAGAATTGCAACAAATAATACCATTAATCAGCTAAAGAGAACTGTCAGTACAGATATCAGTGATCTTAAAACCCATGTTAATGATTTTGATCTTTATTATAGGAAAAGACAGGCTGAAATCACAGATTCAATTGCAAATTTAGATAAAGAAATTATCGCGTTAGAAAAAAAATTATTTGCCGGCATTGCTTCATCAGTTGCAATGACGAGCATACCTTATCTTGCTCATCACACCCTAAGTGGCGGAATTGGCATTAGTAATTATCGAACAGGTACAGCATTTGCTGGAGGAGTGCAATATAAACCAAATAACGATATTGCATTTCGATTAAACTCATCCATTAATAGTGAAAAAGAAATTATTATTGGCGGTGGATTAGCTTATGGTTGGTAAACAACTTTCTTTTCTATAATCAGATTATTAAAAAATAACTTTGTAATTAAAGCAGTAATAACTTGAGTTACATTACTGCTTCTTTATAAAAAAGATTTTCAATTAGTAATAAATAAAAATAAATCATCTAAAAAAAATTGATAAGTTTAACTTTAGTATCTCTAACATATTTTTTGTAATATACATTATTTTTTATATACTAGGATTCTAAGCTAGAACAAAAAGGAATAAAAAAATGAATTATATATTTCAAAAAATGACTGCTAAAGATATAAGTGCAGTAGCACTATTATTACAGGCAAATTCTGAATCTCAACAAGGTGGATTATATGGTGAGTATCCTCTAAATAAAGTTGAGGCGATGTATCAAAATAGCACTAACGCCATTGTTGCACTTTACCAAGAAAATATTATTGCTGTTGTTTTTAGCTTTCCTGTTACCTCTTTTTCGATCCCCCCGATTGCTCAAGCTATTAATCAGCGCTTTCCAGAAATAACACAAAACAATTGGTTTTACGGTCCTGTTTGTATTGATAAATCGCACCGAGGAAAGTCACTATTAAAAAAACTCTACCAACAAATCTGTTCTTTACATGGCGGGTACCCTATCGCATTTGTTAATAGTGAAAATATTCGGTCACTAAAAGCTCATCAAAAATTAGGCATGGAGGTCATTAAAAACTTTGAGTTTGAAGGCACATCTTGGTGGATCATTAAAGGACAATGAAAACAAACGAAAGAAAAATACTTACAATTTTTACTATCCGACTTTTTAGCTAAAAATGGAGGCTTTTAGATATTTTTGCTACCGTCATCACAAAATAAAAAATAATCATAAAAATCAATAATATAAACAAAACAATAAAAAGTTAATCTAATCTTAACAATATTCCAACTCCTATTTTAGCTGTCAAATTGCTTACAATTTGACATCATTCTGTGATCTCCCTTTCAATTCTTGATCTTTCGTTAACTTACTTTTTGATCTTATACAAAAGTATAAATAAGATAAAAGACACCAATTCGAAAGTAAACGTAAAATAGGAGGAAGCAATGACTGTTTCCCGCAGAACTTTTATCAAAGGACTCGCAGCCAGCGGTGCAGCAATGACTGTTTCTACCCCTGTTATTGCTAATTCAGGGAATTCGACTTCTAACACGCGATCGCGCCCAGAGAATGCCCCTAACCTATTAATTGTTTTCCCAGATGAAATGCGTGCTCATGCATTACAGTTTATGGGGGAAGATCCTTCAATTACACCTAATTTGAATAAATTTGCGAAGCAAGCCAAAGTAATGACGCAGATGGCTTCAAACTATCCTCTTTGTTCTCCATTTCGTGGCATGTTTATGACAGGTCAATACCCTGTTCGTAATGGTATTACAGGAAATGCGCATGACTATGGTGGCAAAGTTGGTATTGATTTATCGCCTTATGCAAAATGTTGGTCAGATGTTTTAAAATCTCTCGATTACAGCACAGGCTATATTGGTAAATGGCACCTTGACGCACCTTACGAACCGTTTATTGAAAGTTACAACAATCCAATGGAAGGTCGTTATTGGAATGAATGGGCTGCACCAGATAGGCGCCATGGTTTTGATTTTTGGTATTCTTATGGCACTTATGATTTACATTTAAAACCAATGTATTGGGCAAACGATACCCCTCGTGATAAGCCAATTTACATTGATCAATGGGGGCCTGAACATGAAGCTGATATGGCAATCAAGTTCCTCAAAAATGAAAAAAATCAATTTAGAGATAATTCAAAACCATTTGCATTAGTGGTTTCAATGAACCCTCCTCATTCACCTTATGATCAAGTACCGAAAAAATACCTCGATGCTTATCAAGGTAAGACTTCAAAAGAGCTAAATACACGCCCTAATGTACAGTGGGATACTGAATATCAAGAAGGCTATGGGCCTCAGTATTTCAAAGAATATATGGCAATGGTCAACGGTGTTGATGAGCAATTTGGTCGCATTGTAGATGAATTAGAAAAACAAGGCCTTGCAGATAATACTCTCGTTGTTTTCTTCTCTGATCATGGCAGTTGCTTAGGGGCAAATGGACAAGCAACAAAAAATAATCCTTATGAAGAATCCATGCGTGTTCCTATGATGTTTCGTTTACCGGGTAAAATTAAACCAGGCTCTGACGATGCATTAATGTCAGCACCGGATATTTACCCAACTATCTTAGGGCTACTTGGTTTATCAGAATGGATCCCTGATTCCGTAGAAGGTACTGATCTTGCAGATAGAGTAGTCACTGGCAAAGGCGACACAGCAAACTCTCAGCTTTATCTCTTTATTCCTTATGGCGAACCTTCATTCGGTAAACGAGGTGTCAGAACCAAAACTCATACTTTGGTTATAGATAGACAAGATGGACAACCATTAAAATATACTTTATATGACAATGTGAATGATCCATATCAAATGAAAAATATTGCCAAAGATAATATGCCTTTAATTGAGAAATTAATTAAAGAAGAATTAACCCCTTGGTTGGAAAAAACAGGAGATTCTTGGCGCGCCACTGAATTTATTACGGCTACAACCAACAAATTAAATAAAACAATATCGACATGTAAAGAAAAATAATAAAAATATCTGCGCCATAATATTATGGCGCTATATATAAACCCAATTCGCTGATATAAAAAATCCTTTTAATTAAATAAAGGGAAAGATGTCCTACACCTAAAAATTGGCACCAATAAAAGCGAATAAAGAATTGGATATATACCATGAACAAACTTCGTATTGCTCTTTTTTTACCTCTTCTTGGCTTAGGTTTAACTTCTTTTCATTCTCAGGCAGCTAATGTCAACGCCATGTTTTCTTGGGAAACGGCAGATTACGATACACCAAATAACTATGCTGGTTATCGTGTAGATTTTAATATTAATCCAGATAAATCTAACTGGTATTTCGATGTTGGTTTTCGTCAACGTGAGCATGACAATAAGAACCGTTATCAGCGTTATGATTTACAGGGTAGCTATCGTTTTAAATTAAATAATGGTTGGATCCAACCTGGTTTAAAAGTACGTCAAGATCTCACTAACTATGATAATGGAAGTCGATTAACTATTGATTTTTATGAATCAAAAACCAATTACCAATTTCCAATCAATAAAAATTGGGCTTTAACAGGTAGCGTTTTATTTGGCTTACAAAAGAAAGAAGACAAACGAAGTAATGGTGTCACAAACACAGATTACTTAGGCTGGGAAATTGAACCGGGCCTACGTTATTTTGTCACTCCTAATATTAATACAACTGTTGCTTATTTTGATGGTGGTAAGCAAGCTATTCGACACGAAGAATACGACACAAAAGAAACAAACCACAATCAGCAATTACGTATGTATGTTAACTGGACAACACCAGTTGGTCTTATTATTTCACCATCAATGCGTAAATCTATTTTTGGAAAAATAGAAGATAGAACAAATAAAGGGGATTATATCGAAAAAGATATGACCCGTTATACCCTACAAATGGCTTATCAAATATCACCTCAATGGCGAGTCATGACGGAATATTATAATGAACGAGTTGAAAATAAAAATGATGGCAGTAAATCAACTCAGGATTATTTCAAAGTTTCATTCCGAGCAACATTCTAATAATTAAAATCATATAATTGTTCATGGAGTTATATTGTGAAAAATAAAAAATTGTTATTTTTGAGCGCTGCTATTTTATCAGCTATTTATGGTTCAGCATGGGCCGCTGATTGTGATCCTAATTTAAATATTTGTGAAACAGTGAATGTTAATAATGGCAATAATGCTCAAATAGATAAAGATGTCACGGTTTCACAGGGTGATGGCGTTATTTTTAACGGCTCAACAACAGAATATAAAGCACAAGCTATCACTAAAAATATTACTGTTACTGGTGATGGAGCAAATGCTATCAAGATAAATCAAGGGGCTTCTTTTAGCAGTAATATCAACTTAAATGGTGCTAACGTAACCAGTGAAAATGGCACAGCCATATTAGTTGAAGGTGATTTTCCTAAACGAGGTACTGGCGTTTATGTAAGAGACGGTGCCATTATTCGTGGAAAAACCGCAGCTATTGATTTTAGAACACTGAAAACAGGTTTTAGAAGTGATGTAAATGGTGAGATCCACGGTGATATTCTAGGAAATGGGCATGCTGATACTAAAATAAATTTTGCTTATCAAGGTGGTGCTCAAAATGCCCTATTTGATGGGTATAAAATTACAGGTGTTCCATTAATTGAAAACCATGGCAATTTAACTATCCAAGGAAAAGACAGAACGATCCTCTGGGAAGGTAATTTCATGAATAAGGAAAATAGCCAGCTAATTTTCCGCCTTGATGATAATACCAATACTGATGAAACTATTTTGCATGTTGACGGTGATGTCACCTTTAAAAAAGGCAGTCAAGCCAAACTGGATTTTAAAGGCACCAGTGTCGATAACATTATAAATAAAGATATTATTTTAATTTCTTCCAATTCAGCAATTAAAGATGAAGCTGGAATTACGGTTACTGACGCCAATGCTATTGCACCCGATGTTTCACCTTTATTAGAAAAAACAGATTCATGGTTAGAGACTACACCGCCTAATATTAGCGGAGGTGTTAGTGGCAATCAGTTAGTTGCACGTTATGGTATTAGCTATGAAGGTGGCAATAATTTTATTAGTGCAGCTGAACGCGGTGGTGTCACTGAAAATGGATTAGCAGCAGCTAATTTTGTTATTCCCACTGTTTTAAATGAATTTAATAATACGCGTAGCCAAGTTTCAGATGAAGCACTGAGCCTATTAGTTGCGGCTGGAAATGACGATAATAATATTGCTGCATTATCGAATGATTTAGCCCCGATCGCTGATGGTAGTGATATTCAAGCGGGATTAATCATGGTTGAAGATATGCGCAATAATATTGCTCATCGCTATTTACGTTATGATAACCAATTACCTATTGAAGAGAGAGAAGCTGGCTGGAATAGCTGGGCGAATATGCTGTACGGTTACGGTACACAAAGTGATCAAGGTGGCATTAATGGTTACAACACTTACCGCACAGGTATTCAAATCGGTACTGATTACGAAATTAATCAAGATGCTCTTATCGGTGTTTCTTTTGCTTATAACTACGCAAAAGCTGACGCGAAACAACGTAATGCAAGTAAAGAAATTAGTCATTTTGAATTTATGCCTTATACCGGTTGGTATAGTGACACATTATTCCTAAACGGTAATTTAAATATTGGTTATTACACTGTCGATAGCGAACGAGATATCGGTGGCAATACAGGATGGCAAGGAAATACCAAAGCAAAAGGTGATTATTCTGGTGTGCAATTAGGTTATCAGATTAATGCTGGAACCTATTTTGATTTTGATTTCATCCATATAAAACCAATGCTGACTTACCAGTATCAATGGCTCAATATTGATTCATGGGAAGAAACAGGTTCGGCGTTATCAATGCGTACTTACGGCCAACGCTATGCTGTCAATCAACTCGGTGGTTCAGTGGCATTTTGGAATACCTATCAAACCTCTTATGGCAAATTAACCCCAACTCTTAATCTGCGTTATATCAAAGATATAGCAGGTGATAATCATGTCGATCAACGTCATAGCCTCACTTATTTTAATACTGGGGGAAGTACCTTTGATATTAAAGGAAATACCGTTGGTGGTGACATTATGAGTGCCGAATTAGGTGCCAATCTCGATATTACTCAATCATTAAATTTGGGCACAACGATGGGATATCAACGTTATGACAAGTTCAATGAAGGACGCATTGGCTTTACTGTTAGCCAGCGTTTCTAAGGAGAATAAATAATGCCGATATTTCGCTTTACTGCACTTGCCATGACGTTGGGGCTATTATCAGCCCCTTATAATGCGATGGCTGCAACAAACAATCCTGCATTTGATCCTAATAATCTGATGCAGTCTGAAATATATCATTTTGCTCAAAATAATCCGTTAGCTGATTTTACAACAGATAAAAACTCAACACTGACGTTATCTGATAAGCGTAGCATTATGGGAAGCCAATCCCTTTTGTGGAAATGGAAAGGTGGAAGTAGCTTTACTTTGCATAAAAAGCTGATTGTACCGACAGACAAAGAAGCCTCTAAAGCATGGGGACGCGCATCTACACCCGTTTTATCATTTTGGCTTTATAACGAAAAACCCATCAATGGCTACCTCACTGTTGATTTTGGTGAAAAACTCAACGCCACCAGCGAAGCGCAAGCTGGTTTTAAAGTAAAACTGAATTTCACAGGTTGGCGCGCAGTAGGTATTTCGTTAAATAACGACCTTGAAAACCGTGAAATGACGTTAAATGCCATGAATACCTCGTCAGAAGGCTCTCAAGATAGCGTCGGTCGTGCTTTGGGTGCAAATGTTGACAGTATTCGCTTTCAAGCCCCTTCTAATGTGGGACAAGGTGAAATCTATATCGATCGCATCATGTTTTCTATCGATGATGCACGTTATCAATGGTCTGATTATCAAGTCAAAACACGCTTATCAGAGCCTGAGATCCAATTTCATAACGTGCAACCTCAATTGCCAGTAACACCAGAAAATCTAGCGGCGATTGATCTTATCCGCCAACGTTTAATCAATGAATTTGTCGGTGGTGAAAAAGAAACTAACCTTGCCTTAGAAGAAAATGTTAGCAAATTAAAAAGTGATTTTGAGGCGCTAAATATTCGCGCTTTAGCGGATGGCGGAATACAAGGGCGGCATCTGATCACGGATAAACAAACTATTATTTATCAGCCAGAAAACCTTAATTCTCAAGATAAATCGCTTTTTGATAATTACGTTATTTTAGGTAATTACACGACATTAATGTTTAATATCAGCCGCGCTTATGTTCTTGAAAAAGATCCAACACAAAAAGCCCAGTTAAAACAGATGTACTTATTAATGACAAAGCATTTATTAGACCAAGGCTTTGTTAAAGGGAGTGCATTAGTCACGACTCATCACTGGGGATACAGTTCTCGTTGGTGGTATATATCTACATTATTAATGTCTGATGCTTTAAAAGAAGCCAATCTACAAACTCAAGTTTATGATTCGTTACTGTGGTATTCACGAGAGTTTAAAAGTAGTTTTGATATGAAGGTAGGAGCAGACAGTTCAGATTTAGACTATTTCAACACCTTATCTCGTCAGCACTTAGCTTTATTACTGCTAGAGCCTGATGATCAAAAGCGTATCAACTTAGTTAATACTTTTAGTCATTACATTACCGGTGCATTAACTCAAGTACCACCAGGCGGTAAAGATGGTTTACGTCCTGATGGTACAGCGTGGCGACATGAAGGTAACTATCCGGGTTACTCCTTCCCTGCTTTTAAAAATGCCTCTCAGCTTATTTATTTACTGCGTGGTACACCTTTTGCTGTCGGTGAAAGTGGTTGGAATAACCTGAAAAAAGCCATGGTTTCAGCATGGATTTATAGTGCTCCTGAAGTAGGATTACCTTTAGCAGGGCGACATCCGTTTAATTCACCATCATTAAAATCGGTTGCTCAAGGCTACTACTGGCTTGCTATGTCTGCCAAACCATCACCAGATAAAACACTCGCTTCTATTTATCTTGCGATTAGTGATAAAACGCAAAGTGAATCTAGCGCTATTTTCGGTGAAAGCATTGCACCAGCAGCACTTCCTCAAGGGTTCTATGCCTTTAATGGTGGTGCCTTTGGTATTCATCGTTGGCAAGATAAAATGGTGACACTAAAAGCGTATAACACCAATGTTTGGTCATCTGAAATTTATAATAAAGATAACCGCTATGGTCGTTATCAAAGTCATGGTGTTGCTCAAATTGTTCGCAATGGCTCTCAACTTTCACAGGGCTATCAACAAGAAGGTTGGGATTGGAATAGAATGCCTGGAGCAACCACTATTCATCTTCCTCTTAAAGAGTTAGACAGCCCTAAACCTCATACCTTAATGCAACGCGGAGAACGTGGGTTTAGCGGAACATCTGCCCTTGAAGGTAAATATGGCATGATGGCATTTGATCTTATTTATCCTGCTAATCTTGAGCGTTTTGATCCTAACTTTACGGCGAAAAAAACTGTATTAGCGGCAGATAATCATTTAATTTTTGTCGGTAGCAATATTAATAGCAGCGATAAAAATAAAAATGTTGAAACCACTCTATTCCAACATGCTATTACACCTGAATTAAACGCCATTTGGATTAATGGACAAAAGATAGAAAGCTTCCCTTATCAAACTACGTTAAAACAAGGGGAGTGGATAATTGATAGCAATGGTAATGGTTATCTCATTACTCAAGCAGAAAAAATCAATGTTAGCCGCCAACACCAGACCTCGGCTGAAAATAAAAATCGCCAACCAACGCAAGGAAACTTCAGTTCAGCATGGATTGATCACAGCGTTCAACCTAAAGATTCCAGCTATGAGTATATGGTCTTTTTAGATGCGACTCCTGAAAAAATGGGAGAGATGGCAGAGAAATTCCGTGAAAATAATGGGTTATATCAGGTTCTGCGTAAAGATAAAGATGTTCATATTATTTACGATAAACTCAGCAATGTGACGGGATATGCCTTTTATCAATCTGCATCAATTGAAGATAAATGGATCAACAAGGTTGATAAACCCGCGATTATAATGACTCATCATCAAGGAAATACACTTACTGTCAGTGCCGTTACTCCAGATTTAAATATGACTCGCCAGAAAGCCGCAACACCGGTCACAATTAATGTCACCGTTAATGGAAAATGGCAGTCTGTGGATAAAGGCGGTGAAGTAAAATATCGAGTTTCTGGTGAGAATACAGAACTCACTTTCACCAGTTACTTTGGGATCCCACAAGAAATTAAACTCTCACCTCTCCCTTGATTTAACCTTTAAAGGAACGCCTTCGCGTTCCTTTTTTATTTGCAGGAAATCTGATTATGCTAATAAAACATCCTTTAGCCCATGCTATTACACTAAGTTTCTGCTTATCCTTACCCGCACAAGCATTACCGTCTCTTTCTCATGAACCTTTTGGTGATCTTTACCTCTTTGAAGGAGAAATGCCAAATACTTTGGTCACGTCAAATAACAATCAATTATCGTTAAATAAAGAACATGCCAAAGATGGCGTTCAATCGCTCAAGTGGCAATATCAACCACAAGCAACATTAACACTCAATAATGAAGTAAATTATCAGGATGATAAAAATACCGCGACACCACTCACGTTTATGATGTGGATTTACAATGAAAAACCGCAATCATCCCCCCTCACATTACAATTCAAACAAAATGATCAAGTGGCATTAAGTTTTGATACTCAACTTAATTTCTCTGGATGGCGAGGTATTGCAGTTCCCTTTCGTGATATGAAAGGCTCTGCAACAGGAAAATTTGATCAATTAGTCATTACAGCCCCCAATCAAGCTGGAACTCTCTTTTTCGACCAAATTATTATGAGTGTTCCCTTAGACAATCGTTGGGCTGTTCCTGATGATAATGTGCCTTATGTTAATAATTCAGTAAACACCATGGTCAGTAAAAACTGGAGTGCTTTACTGATGTACGATCAGATGTTTAAAGCGCACTATCAAACTCTAAATTTCGATACTGAGTTTCACGATGATCAAGCTGAAATGGCATCAATTTATCAGCGTTTTGAGTATTATCAGGGAATTGATAGCAATAAAAAAATCACCTCCGATATGCTAGATAAAAATTTAGCACTCTGGGCAAAATTAGAATTAATACAACAGGCTGATGGCTCAATAACAGGAAAAGCACTAGATCACCCTAACCGACAAAACTTTATGAAAGTTGAAGGTGTATTTAGTGAAGAGACGAAAAAAGCATTACTTGATGCCAATATGCTAAGAGATGTGGGCAAAACTCTGCTTCAAACTGCTATTTACTTGCGTAGTAATTCCTTATCAGTAGCCGATAGAAAAAAATTAGAAGATCTTTATTTATTAGGCACTCGTTACGTTCTTGAACAAGGTTTTACACGAGGTAGTGGTTATCAAATTATTACTCATGTTGGTTATCAAACCAGAGAGCTTTTTGATGCATGGTTTATTGGTCGTCATATTCTGGCAAAAAATCATCTTTTAGCACCAACACAACAGGCCATGATGTGGTACAACGCCACAGGTCGAATTTTTGAAAAAGACGATGAGATCGTTGATGCAAACGTTGATATTCTCAACACACAATTACAGTGGATGATAAAAAGCTTACTGATGTTGCCAGATTATCAACAACGTCAACAAGCCTTAGCACAACTGCAAAATTGGCTAAATAAAACCATACTAAGTTCAAAAGGTGTTGCCGGTGGTTTCAAACCTGATGGTTCTATTTTCCACCATTCGCAGCATTACCCAGCATATGCGAAAGATGCTTTTGGTGGTTTAGCTCCTAGTGTTTATGCGCTAAGTGATTCCCCTTTCCGTCTTTCACCTTCAGCCCATGAGCGTTTAAAAGATGTGTTATTAAAAATGCGCATCTACACTAAAGAGACACAAATTCCCGTGGTATTAAGTGGTCGCCACCCTACTGGATTACATAAAATAGGGATTGCACCATTTAAATGGATGGCATTAGCCGGTACACCCGATGGCAAACAAAAATTAGATACCACATTGGCTGCAGCCTATGCAAAATTAGATAACAAAGACAGTTTTGAAGGCATTAAAGCTGAAAATGAACCCACTGGTGCATGGGCGATGAACTATGCTTCTATGGCGATACAGCGTAGAGCCTCAATTCAAGCACCGCAACAAAGCTGGCTTGCTATCGCTCGTGGTTTTAGTCGTTATCTTGTTGGTAATGAAAGTTATGAAAATAACAATCGTTATGGACGCTATTTACAGTATGGCCAATTGGAAATCATACCCGCAAACATAGCACTATCAGGATTTAGCCATGCAGGATGGGATTGGAATCGATATCCAGGTACCACGACAATTCATCTTCCTTATGATGAACTTGAAGCAAAATTAAACCAATTACCAAGTGCAGGTATTGAAGAGATGTTGCTTTCGACTGAACGTTATTCTGGTGCAAATACATTAAATAATAACAGTATGTTTGCCATGAAATTACATGGTCACAGTAAATATCAACAACAAAGCTTACGAGCTAATAAATCCTATTTCTTATTTGATAATAGAGTGATTGCATTAGGATCTGGCATTGAAAATGATGATAAACAACATAGGACAGAAACAACACTATTCCAGTTTGCTGTCCCTAATTTAAAATCAGTGATAATTAATGGCAAAGAGGTTAATCAATTAGGTACTCAATTAACTTTAAATAATGCAGATACTTTAATTGATCCTGCAGGTAATTTATATAAGCTCGCTAAAGGGCAAACTGTAGAGTTTAGTTATCAAAAACAGCATTCACTTGATGATAGAAATTCAAAACCAACAGAACAACTATTTGCAACAGCCGTGATCTCTCATGGTAATGCACCAAGTGATGCAACTTACGAGTATGCAATAGCGATTGAATCACAAGATAATAAAGCACCTGAATACACGATATTGCAACATAATAATCAACTTCATGCGGTAAAAGATAAAATCACCCAAGAAGAGGGATATGCTTTTTTTGAAGCAGCACAATTAAAATCACCTCAAGCAATATTATTATCAAGTGACTCTCCTGCTATAGTCATGGCTAAAGCTCAAAAACAACAATTAACATTAAGTATTGTTAATCCTGATTTAAATTTATATCAGGGGATTGAAGCAGACCAAGTTGATAGCAAAGGAAATCAGATTGAGGTGAGCGTGTATTCTCGTCAATGGCTTACTTCCGACTCTCAACCAATAAGTAGCACAATTACTGTAAAAGGAATATGGAAATTAGTAACACCACAGTCTGGTATTATTATTAAACATCAAAATAATAATACACTGATTACTACGACAACCATACAGGCAGCACCTGTTGTTATTAATCTAGTTAAGTAGAGTTCATAATATTTAAATTAAAGAGTCTTGATATAAAATATCGAGGCTCTTCTTTTATTTAAAAAACAAAGGATTTATTATTTAAAATAACAAAAACAAATAGCTTTATTTATTATTGATAATAAATGTGTTGTGTCTAATTAATATTTTGTTATTCTCTGCGCGGGTGCTTGGATCAATCTGGTTCAAGCATTTTGTAAAAGCCAGAAAGAGAAAAGCCCCGGAAAATATATGAATATTAACCGAGGCGGACTCAACCTGAGAACTTGATTCTGCCTCCTTATAAAGGAGCTGTCAAGAAAATGAACAAATATTCTCTGATTAGTATGATTGTTATTAG
>NZ_NGVR01000017.1 GCF_002777965.1 Proteus columbae
CGAGGAGGTGCATTCTACATCTTCCTCATTCAGTGTCAAGCGTTTATTTTCAAGGCTTTTCACTTTTTTTCTTCGTTCTCTCAGTCAGTTCGCTTAGCGCCCTGTGCCGTGACAACGAGGACGCATTATAGGGAGTTTTCTGAGGCTGGCAATAGTTTTTTTAAAAAAAATGTTCGTTTGTTGGTAAATTAAACGAAGTGCCTATTTTTTGTGGCTTTTTAGCCATTTTGGCAATTCTGCAAGGCTATCGAGAACAAAATCTGCACACTGTTGTGCCTCTTCTGTTATCTCTTTTCCTGTGCGAACAAGAATTTTATGACCCACTCCCGCAGTTTTTGCTGCCAACATATCTTCTTTTTTATCGCCAACCATATAAGAAGAAGCCATATCGATGTTTAATTGTGCTTTTGCATCCATAAACATACCTGAAGCTGGTTTGCGACAATCACATTCTTTCTTATATTCTTCTACAGTGGCATCAGGATGATGAGGACAATAATAGATACCATCTAAATCAACACCTCTGTCTGCCAAAGACCAATCCATCCACTCTGTTAGATGTAAAAATTGATCTTCACTATAGTAGCCACGGCCAATGCCCGATTGATTAGTCACTAGGACCAAGGCATATCCCATCGCTTTTAATTCAGCCATTGCCTCAATCACGCCATCGATAAATTCAAAGTTATCAATTTCAGACACATAACCATGGTCTATATTAATAGTTCCATCGCGATCTAAAAAAATCGCAGAAATCCCCTTGCTCACAGCATTACTCCATTTAGATATTTTTATTAGTATCGCATGTTTTTTCTTATATAGAGAATGATATCCACGGCTTTCTTTCTTTATTACTCTTCAACTCTTTTTTATTGACTTAGCCGTCTAGACGCCTTAACATCTATTTTAACTCGGGCAGAATAGTCTTTATGTCCCATATCTACTTATATAAAGAAAAACATGATTAAACTGACGAATATAAACAAAGTGTTTAAGCAGGGAGAGCGTTCCATACAAGCGCTATCAAACATTAACCTGCATGTGCCACAAGGGCAGATTTTTGGTGTTATCGGATCGTCAGGAGCGGGTAAAAGTACACTTATACGTTGTGTGAATATGTTAGAAAAACCAACTTCGGGTGAAGTACTTGTTGATGGTCGTGATCTAACTAAGTTATCTGATAAAGAATTAACAAAAGCACGTCGCGGCATTGGTATGATTTTCCAACATTTCAACTTACTGTCTTCTCGTACAGTGTTTGATAATGTGGCACTACCATTAGAACTTGATAGCACACCTCGTACTGAAATTAATAAGCGTGTTAATGAATTACTTGAATTAGTTGGTTTGTCAGATAAGAAAGAGTATTACCCAGCAAACTTATCTGGTGGACAAAAACAACGTGTTGCAATTGCACGCGCATTAGCAAATTCACCAAACGTTTTATTGTGTGATGAAGCAACTAGTGCACTTGATCCAGCAACAACACGTTCTATTTTAGAATTACTAAAAGATATTAACCGTCGTTTAGGCCTCACCATTTTATTAATCACTCACGAAATGGACGTTGTAAAACGCATTTGTGATCAAGTTGCAGTAATAAGTGGTGGTGAATTAGTTGAAAGTGATGCAGTGAGTGAAGTTTTCTCTCATCCAAAAACACCTGTTTCTCAGGCTTTTATCCAATCAACACTACAATTGGATATTCCTGAAGATTACAAAGAACGTATGAAACCAGAGTGGGAGGAAGGTTTATTCCCATTATTGAAACTTGAATTTAACGGTCAATCCGTTGATGCACCATTAATGTCCATCGTTGCTCGTCGTTTTGATGCAGATATTAATATCTTAAGTTCACAAATGGACTATGCCGGCGGTGTGAAGTTTGGCGTGATGTTAGCTGAGCTACACGGTAAGAATGGTAATACTGAAAAGTCGATTGCGTTTTTAGAAGAGCATCATGTGAAAGTAGAGGTTCTCGGTTATGTCTGAAGGAATGGTTTATTTATTAATTAGTGGGATCTGGGAAACCTTAGTCATGACCTTCGTTTCAGGCTTCTTTGGTTTTGTTATCGGGCTGCCACTTGGTGTTTTACTTTATGTCACACGTCCTGAACAGATTATGGCAAATCCACCTGCTTATCGTGTTATTTCAGCACTTGTGAATATTTTTAGGGCTATCCCTTTTATTATCTTACTTGTATGGATGATCCCTTTTACTCGCTTGGTTGTAGGAACATCTATTGGCTTGCAAGCAGCCATCGTGCCATTAACTGTTGCCGCAGCACCTTTTATTGCTCGTATGGTCGAAAATACATTATTGGAAATCCCACAAGGATTAATTGAAGCATCTCGTTCTATGGGTGCAACACCAATGCAAATTATTAAGAAAATTTTATTACCAGAATCTTTACCAGGCTTGATTAACGCTGCAACCATTACACTAATTACATTAGTAGGTTACTCCGCAATGGGTGGTGCTGTTGGTGCAGGTGGTTTAGGTCAAATTGGCTATCAATATGGTTACGTTGGCTATAATGCAACAGTAATGAATATTGTGATTGTTCTACTCGTTATTCTTGTTTTTATCATTCAGTTTTTCGGCGATCGCTTAGTGAAGCTGACAACACATAAATAATTAGATTGAAGGTTTCAATTATTAAATCGAAACCTTTTAATTAACGGATCAAATAAGGGTAAATGTATGTCATTGAAATTTAAATCGCTCGCAGTCGTAAGTGCTTTAGTAGGCGCATTAGCATTAGCTGGTTGTGGTGAAAAAGAAAAAGATCCAAACCATATTCGTGTTGGTGTTATTTCTGGCTCTGAGCAACAAGTTGCAGAAGTAGCAAAACAAGTTGCTAAAGATAAATATGGTCTTGATGTAGAACTCGTTACTTTCAATGACTTCGTAATGCCTAATGAATCATTAAGTCGTGGTGATATCGATCTTAATGCATTCCAACACAAACCTTATTTGGATCAGCAAATTAAAGATCGTAATTTCAAGATTACTGCGGTAGGAAATACCTTTATTTACCCTATCGCGGGTTACTCTAAAAAAATTACTGATTTAGCTGATTTACCTGAGGGCGCTCAAGTGGCTATCCCTAACGATCCAACTAACTTAGGTCGTTCACTGCTGTTATTAGAAAAAGTAGGATTAATTAAATTAAAAGACGGTGTAGGCTTATTACCAACTTCTTTAGATATTATTGAAAATCCTAAAAATCTAAAATTAGTAGAATTAGAAGCACCTCAATTACCACGTTCATTAGATGATCAAAAAATCTATTTGGCGGTAATCAATACCACTTATGCAAGCCAAGTAAACTTAACACCAGCAAAAGACGGTATTTTTGTTGAAGATAAAGACTCTCCATATGTAAATATCATTGTTGCACGCGAAGATAATAAAGACAGTGAAAATGTGAAGAAATTTATTCAAGCTTACCAAACTGATGAAGTGGATAGTGCTGCAAATAAAATCTTTAACGGCGGTGCTGTAAAAGGCTGGTAATACGTTAAAATTTAACTTAATTATAAAAAAGGCGGACATTTGTTCGCCTTTCTCTTTTTTACTTGACTAATTTGCATTAAATTAGTGCCGTTTAATTTTTGTATAGACAATAATAAAGAGGATATTACCCATGCACATGCGCTTGCTACTTATTGGCATCATGGCGCTGTTTATGACAGGCTGTTCAATGCAAAAATCATCTGATGTTGATCAGTCTAAATTTACGGATATGCGTTTAAATAAACCAGGACAGCCCCAAAAACCCAAATCACAAACACTGCCTTCAGTGAAAATAGTTGAAAAAACAGAAGATCTACTTGGCGCGCCTTTTAAAGATCTTGGTATCGTTGCAGGTGAGTCTTGTCGTCAAACATTACAAGATCCACCAGCCAGTTTACCTATTGCTAAAAAAAGAATGGCAACAAAAGCAGCTTACAAAAATGCGAATGCCGTTTTGTTGCATGAATGCCAGATTGTCACAGGCTTAGGTTGCTATCAATCCGCTATTTGTGAAGGCACAGCTCTACTCATTACAAAATGAACACCTACCAAATGAATCCTATAGGGTATATTTCGAGCCCTTATAAAGAAAAATTTGCCGTTCCACGCCAACCTGGATTAATCCAGGATGGCGGCGGTCAACTTATTCTACATACACCTTATAATCACCCAGATGCGGTTCGAGGCTTAGAGCAATTTAGTCACCTTTGGTTAATCTTTGTTTTTCATCAAACAGCACAACAAGGTTGGCATCCTCTCGTTCGCCCTCCAAGATTAGGCGGAAACGCCAAAATTGGTGTATTTGCAACTCGCTCAACCTTTCGCCCTAACCCAATTGGTATGTCATTGGTTGAACTGAAAAAAGTAAATACAGCGAATCAGTCTGTTATTTTAGAACTAGGTAGCCTTGATTTAGTGGATGGCACTCCTATTCTTGATATCAAACCTTATTTACCGTTTGCAGAATCTCGCCCAAATGCGATTGCAGGATTTGCACAAGAAGCTCCCAACAACGAAATGCCTGTTTTCTTTTCATCGGTTGCATCAGAGCAACTGCAACACTATGCCAATGAGTACCCTCATCTTTCACGTTTTATTACCCAAGTATTACAGCAAGATCCTCGTCCTGCTTATAAAAAGGGAGAACAAAGTGATAGAATTTATGCGGTACACTTACTCGAATTTAATGTTCGCTGGCAAGTCAATGGACAACAGACACTTGTTCTTAGTGTAGAACCGCGGTAACTTGCTATTATCTTCATTGATATTGCTATCATGAATAATCTAATCTGAGAGTCATTCTCATGTCTTTAGACAAATCAGATTGAAAAAAATGTTCTGCCCCTTTTGGCAGACCTAAGTCACTGGTAGACTAGAGCGTGTTGACCTTTGATGTTCGATTTTTATTCGAATTAAAAGCATTTTAAGCAAGGCGAGAGGCTCGCCGCCTAGTGAACTAGGCTAGCGCCTCTCAACGCAGAATAAAATGAGTGAAACGTCTTTTAATCGAACCCGTAGGGCTGTCTTTATTTTTAAGTGGTCATTGTTAATGTCTATCAATGCCCAAACCCAAAATAGTTGAACATGTTGCTTGTTTTATAAATTTCTTTTGCTGTAAAAATAAGCAGCAAAGATCAACACGCTCTAAAGTCTTTCTCTAATTATATTGATGTAGACTGGCGTGACAGTCAGCCTAAGTATTTTTGTTCTAATGGAACCTAATAATGCGTACTAGCCACTATTTGCTCTCTACTTTAAAAGAGACACCTGCTGATGCAGAAATTGTCAGCCATCAACTTATGCTTCGCGCAGGCATGATCCGTAAACTCGCTTCTGGTCTTTATGATTGGATGCCGACAGGGGTTCGTGTTCTAAGAAAAATTGAAAAAATTGTTCGTGAAGAAATGGACAACGCAGGATCACTTGAGATTTCAATGCCTGTTGTTCAACCCGCTGACTTATGGCTAGAAAGTGGTCGTTGGGAACAGTATGGCCCTGAATTACTGCGTTTTTCAGACAGAGGCGAGCGCCCATTCGTTTTAGGCCCAACTCATGAAGAAGTGGTAACTGATATTGTTCGTAATGAAATTACTTCTTATAAACAACTTCCACTGAACTTATATCAAATTCAAACTAAATTCCGCGACGAAGTACGCCCTCGTTTTGGTGTTATGCGTTCTCGTGAATTTATCATGAAAGATGCTTACTCTTTCCATATCTCTCAAGAGTCTTTGCAAGAGACTTACGACAGAATGTACGAAGCTTACAGCAAAATTTTCTCACGTATTGGTTTAGATTTCCGTCCAGTACTTGCAGATACAGGCTCTATCGGTGGTAATGCCTCTCATGAGTTCCAAGTTTTAGCAGACAGTGGTGAAGATGATATTGTCTTCTCTACTGGCTCAGACTATGCAGCCAATATCGAATTAGCAGAAGCAGTAATGCCTGCAACTTCACGAGCTGCTGCAACTGAAGAATTACGTTTAGTGGATACACCAAACGCTAAAACAATTGCTGAATTAGTTGAACAATTTAATCTACCAATTGAAAAAACAGTTAAGACACTGATTGTTCATGGTACAAAAGAAAGTGGTCACCCATTAGTTGCATTATTAGTCCGTGGCGATCACGAACTTAATGAAGTTAAAGCAGAAAAATGCGCTATCGTTGCAGCACCTTTAACTTTCGCTACTGAAGCTGAAATTCGCCAAGCTGTAAATGCAGGCCCAGGCTCATTAGGTCCAGTTAATCTACCACTGCCAGTTATTATGGATCGTTCTGTCTCTGTAATGAGTGATTTCGGTGCTGGTGCAAACGTTGATGGTAAACACTATTTTGGTATCAACTGGGAGCGTGACCTGCCTGTTGCTGAAATTGCGGACATCCGCAATGTTGTTGAAGGCGATCCAAGCCCAGACGGTAAAGGCACGTTACTAATCAAACGTGGTATTGAAGTTGGTCATATCTTCCAACTTGGCACAAAATATTCAGAAGCATTAAAAGCAACCGTACAAAACGAAGAAGGTCATAACCAAATCGTTACTATGGGCTGTTATGGTATCGGTGTAACGCGTATTGTTGCTGCCGCTATTGAACAAAATCATGATGCTCGCGGTATTATTTGGCCAGATGCGATTGCACCGTTCCAAGTTGCTATTTTACCAATGAATATGCATCGTTCTTATCGTGTTAAAGAAGTCGCTGACAAACTTTATGACGAATTACGTGCTCAAGGTATTGATGTTCTGTTTGATGATCGTAAAGAACGTCCGGGTGTCATGTTTGCTGATATGGAACTTATCGGTATTCCACACACGATAGTGATTGGTGATCGTAACTTAGACAACAATCAAATCGAATATAAAGCACGTCGTAGTGATGATAAATCACTGGTCAATGTTGATGATGTTGTTGCCTTTATCAAAGAGCAACTCGCTTAATTATCAAGCCCCTTTGAGAAAATGGATTGATCGATAAATAAAAACCCGCATCAGCGGGTTTTTATTTGGAAAGAAATAATAACTAAAAACTTAGCTTCTGCCACCACGATGGTTTCCACAAGAGCCATGGCGATTAAAACGAGGCTTCTCATCTGTAACCACTAAGGCTCGGTCATATTTACCATCTTCCATTGAAGGACGAATACTGTAATAACCATTAACCTCGAGGTAAACTGGTGTTCCACCATCAACACCTGTTGAGAAATAGCCTTTTTCCAATTCAATACCACTGGCTGCGTAAACACGCCCTGATTGGCAATCTTTAAACGTACCTGCATCGGCAAAATAGGTAAATTCACCTGCAAGCTGCTTAGGCTGAACCTTAGCTAAAGTATAATTTAGTTCTGAATTAATAACGTTGCCATCAATATCAAGCATGACTAATTTATCTTCACGAGGTAAATAATAGCTCTTCTCACCATAGCTATTAGTCAATGCCAGCTTATCTTTACCTAATACCCATGTTCCTGATTCAAAGAAACTACGTTTATCATCAGGTGAACCTTGATAGCTTTGCTCCATAATATAAGAGCCATCTTGATTAACAAGAATTGTCGTGTCGATTCCAGAGCAATCGGCACAAGGCAGAATACTGTTATAAGTTTGGTCTACAATTTTTCCATCAAGTGATAAGCCAATATTATTTTGGCAACCTGACAGTACAAATAACCCTGCAGCAACGGCTGCAAATAAAAATTTTTTCCCCATCATCGGCTCCCTACATTCTGGGTACTTTTTAATAAATCATTCTCTATATGATTCTAACATTTTTTAAAATAAAAGGGGGCTATAAAACAAGCTTTAAGATAAATGCACCCATAATTGTTAATTATTTCTCAAATTACTTCGAATAAAGAACTATTTCAGAAAATTATTATAATAACTATTGTGCTCACATCGAATAACAGCATAATGATTTTATTCTGAATTATTCACTGGCGGCAACACCGCCACGAAAGAGTGGTGAGGGAATATGTCAACAAATACAGAATATCAACCAATTAACTGTGATGATTATGAGTATCTGGAGTTAGCATGCCAGCGTGGTTTAGCGCTCCATATTGAACTGCATGATGGTGGGCTTATTGAAGGTGTTGCGGATGACCTTTTCTTAAGCAAGAAAGTTGAATACCTAAAAGTCAAAACGTCTGAAGGCTCTAAAGATTTACGACTGGATGTTATTGCCAGTTTTTCTAATCCCGAACTTGGGACAATCATTATAAAATCGGAATAACCGAATAAAGAACAACCGCCAACCGGCGGTTGTTCATTCATAAGCCTTTCGCCACTCAATAGTAATAGCGTGTTCTGATGTTGCTTTTCCCTCAAAAGTAACAAATGTGTCAATAGCTGCAATTAACGTATCATTATAATAAATCAAAGGGATCCGGGTTCTACGCCAAGGTGCAACTTCAAGCTCTTGCCAAATCTTTTTACTATGTCGAGCATGTTCTCGCCCTACAATACGCAAAGATGCTTGTGTTAAACCAAAACGTACTGTGACTTTTTCATCACTTGAAGGCTTTCTGACGGTGTTTTTTCCTGTTTCAGCTACGAGTGATAAAACCCCTAATCCATTAGGTAAACATAAAGGCTCATTGAGCGACCACTCAATAATGTGATCAACTGGCTCTTTAATGATTGGAACTAGATAAAGACGCTGTTTATAGCGTCTGACTTCATCTTGATAAAATTGTAACCGAGGCTCTGCATCTTCTTTTGCTAAAACAACTTCTTGCCATAATCGCAAGATTTGTTGTCTTGATGGCATGGTTTTATTATGTTTAGCAAACCAGCGCCTCAGTAAAGCATTGCGCTTTATAACACTACAATGGGCAAGTTGTTTAATATCTAAGCTGTACTCACTGTCCATTAAACCATTAAGTTCAGAATCTAATAGTTCGTCTAGTAGTGCTTCTTGTTCGCCACACAATGCAGCACTTCGAGTTACCGCTTGTGAAAAGTGAGGCCAACGTTGAGCAAGCAAGGGCATAACACGCAAGCGTAAAAAATTGCGATCATAACGATCATCTTGATTACTATCGTCTTCTATCCAATCAAGCCCTTGTTCAGTAGCATAAATTTCAATTTGTTTACGTGTAATATTGAGTAATGGTCGAAGTAAATAACTATTCTCGAACACCATTTTGACAGGCATTGAGGAAAGTCCAGCAGGACCACTGCCTCGCTTTAAAGCCAGTAAAAAAGTTTCAGCTTGATCATCTTGGTGTTGAGCAGTCACTAACACTTGTTGTGGCTGTAAATATTGACGAAAGGCTTGATAACGCGCCTCTCTTGCCCCATTTTCAAGACCGCCCTCTTTAGGATCTACATTCACTTTTTCACTGATAAAATCGACACACCATTGCTGACAACATTGTTTACAGTGGGCAAGCCAATTATCTGCTTTGATATTTAATCCATGATGAATATAGATAGCCGTTAATTCTAAAGGCAATTGGAATTCATCACGTAAACGTACAAGCCCTTGTAATAAAACTGTGGAATCTACGCCACCACTGAAACCCACCAAAATTTTAGTGTAAGGATCAATTTGTTGTTTGATTTCTTTAAGGAGTAAGCCGTATTCCTGGTTCATTGTATCGTCATTTATCAGTGAATTCAGGTGATTATGTTAAACTTTTCTACCCGATTTTGCACGAATACAAAGCATTCCTGCAATTAATAGCATACCCAAAGATCTTAAATAGTTCATAAAAAACCAAAGAAAGCAGAATAGTGGTTATTCTGCTTTATATTAAAAATAGCATTAAGCTGTAAAACCACCATCGACCAAATAAGAGGCTCCAGTGACAAACGAAGCTGCATCACTAGCCAAGAATGCCACAACATTAGCCACTTCTTCGGGCGTACCAAGACGACCAATCGGGTGTAATGTCGCTAACTTTTGCTTATCTAATTCACGCCTATCTAATAAAGGTGTATCAATATATCCCGGACAAACCGCATTAACACGAATACCTTTGTTTGCATAATCAATTGCAAGTGTTTGCGTCAGTAATTTAACACCACCTTTTGATGCACAATAGGCAGGAAACTCGTGTTGACCAACAAAGGAGCAAATAGAACTGCAATTAACAATTGCACCTGATAGTTGATTTTTGAGCCAATATTGAATTGCTACACGGTTAATCAGAAAAAGCCCATTAAGATTAACGTCTAATACCCCTTTCCATTTTTCATATTCTAATTTATCTGCGATGTTATCAGTTAAAACACCAGCATTAGCAAAGATAAAATCCAGTCGCCCATATTTATTTACTACATAATCAATAAGTTGTTCGTTCTCTTTTTCACTTTTTACATCCATTTGTATGAATTCACCCGAAAGCCCTTTTTCTTTTAGGTATTTTTCTGCTTTTTGCCCTCGTGCTAAATTACTACCAGTGATAACAACTGATGCACCTAAGGATAAAAACTTTTCCGCAGAAGCTAATCCAATCCCGCTATTACCGCCTGTAATTATCCCAACTTTACCATTAAACGATATCATCGCTTTTTCCTCATAATGAAGTAAATGACCCTATAAAATAATAGATAGGGTTGATTATTCTTTTAGTAAAAAAGTGAATTAATATTGTTTTTGAGAGCAACTTAACATATTGATATATAATATGTTATGGTTAATATAACCTTATTTTATTGTCTCAATAAGGATAGTTTTTAGAGACAAAAAAACCCCATGTTATCAACATGAGGTTTTCTTTTATTTTTTGAATAACATTACGCTATCAGCAGTAACCGTATTCCATTAAACGTTGGTAGCGACGGTTTGTTAGCTCTTCTGATTCAAATGCATCTAACTCGTCTAAATCAGCTTTGATTTGTGCTTTTAAAGACGCTGCAATTTCATCATGGTGACGATGTGCGCCACCTAAAGGCTCAGGAATAACCGTATCAATCAGCTTAAGCTCTTTTAAACGATTTGCAGTGATCCCCATAGCTTCAGCGGCTAATGGTGCTTTATCTGCGCTTTTCCAAAGGATAGATGCACAACCTTCTGGTGAAATAACAGAATAGGTGCTGTATTGCAGCATATTCACTTTATCACCAACACCAATAGCTAGTGCCCCACCAGAACCACCTTCGCCAATAACGGTACAGATGATTGGCACGCCAAAGCGTGACATTTCACGTAAGTTACGTGCAATCGCTTCTGATTGACCACGCTCTTCAGCACCAACACCAGGATAAGCACCCGGAGTATCAATAAAAGTGATAATAGGAAGATTAAAACGTTGCGCCATTTCCATTAAACGAAGCGCTTTGCGATAGCCTTCTGGCGCTGGCATACCAAAGTTACGGCGGATTTTCTCTTTCGTTTCACGCCCTTTTTGGTGCCCAATAACCATCACTGGACGACCATCTAAACGAGCGATACCACCAACAATGGCTTTATCATCAGCATAAGCACGGTCGCCTGCTAATTCTTGGAAGTCAGTAAAAATACGATGAATATAATCCAGTGTGTAAGGTCTTAATGGATGACGTGCAAGTTGTGCGACTTGCCATGCACCAAGATCAGAAAAAATCTTACGCGTTAGCTCTAGGCTTTTTTCTCTTAAGCGTGAAACTTCTTCATCGATATTAATATCAATTTTTTCATCATGTTGGCTAACTGCGGTTAGCGAATCAATTTTCGCTTCTAACTCGGCAATTGGCTGTTCAAAATCCAGAAAATTAAGACTCATAACATTCCTATTTTAGTCAAATTCTAATTCTACCTGCTCATTACCCAGCAGAGTTCGCAGATCCGTTAAAAGCATATCTGTTGGCGTTACACGCCAAGTTGCACCAAATCGTAAACGTGCACAGGCATCATGCTTTTCAAAATAAAGGTGAACCGGTATCGTGCCTGAACGATGTGGTTCTAAAACGCCGCGAAGACGATTTAATAATTGCTCATTAATTTGCCTGTCCGATAATGAGATAGCAAGTCCTCGTGCATATTTTTCACGGGCTTCGTTGATATCCATAAGTTCGCGGACTGTCATTTTAAGCCCACCATTGAAATCATCAAAGCTGACCTGCCCTGTAGCAATTAAAATCTTGTCTTGTTCTAATAAATGTTGGTATTTATCCAATGCATCAGAAAATAACATAATTTCTAAGCGACCAGAACGATCATCTAAGGTACAAACGCCGATCCGATTTCCACGTTTCGTTGTAAATACTTTAGAAGCAAGTACTAAGCCTGCTACCTTCACCATTTGACCACGAGGTGTCGGTACTAAATCTTTTAGACGTGTTCCTGCCGCATATCGTTCAATTTCTTTTAAATAACGTGTGATCGGATGACCTGTTAAATATAAACCTAATGTCTCGCGCTCACCTTCTAAAACGACTTGGTCTGGCCATTTAGGTATATTGGCATAAGAACGCTCAACTTGTTCAGGAGCTTCAGCTAACACACCGAACATGTCTGATTGCCCTATTGCTTCAGCCTTAGCATGTTGGTCGGCGGCTTTTAATGCATCTTCTAATGAAGACATCAGAGCAGCACGATGAGGCCCCAGCTTATCGAATGCGCCTGACATTATCAGTTTTTCCATCACTCGGCGATTCAATTTTTTTGTTTCTGTCCTAGCACAGAGATCAAAAATATCTTTAAAGTGACCACCTTGCTGACGCGCCTCTACAATCGCTTCAATTGGCCCTTCACCCACACCTTTAATGGCACCAATACCATAAACGATTTCGCCTTCATCATTTACGTGGAAATGATAAAGACCGCTATTAATATCAGGAGGAAGAACCTTTAAGCCCATTCTCCAACATTCATCAACCAATCCCACCACTTTTTCAGTGTTATCCATATCTGCCGTCATTACAGCAGCCATAAATTCAGCTGGATAGTGGGCTTTTAGCCACAATGTTTGATAAGAAACTAATGCATACGCTGCTGAGTGTGATTTGTTAAATCCATAACCGGCGAATTTCTCCACCAAGTCAAAGATCCTCATAGCAAGCTCACCATCGACGCCGTTTTTAATAGCACCCTCTTCAAAAACAGAGCGTTGCTTTGCCATTTCTTCAGGTTTTTTCTTACCCATTGCGCGTCGTAACATATCCGCGCCACCTAGCGTATATCCCGCAAGAACCTGTGCAATTTGCATAACTTGTTCTTGGTATAGGATAACACCATAAGTTGGTTCTAAAACGGGCTGTAAGCTTTCGTGTTGCCACTTAACATCAGGATATGAAATCTCTTCAACACCGTGTTTACGGTCAATAAAGTTATCTACCATGCCTGACTGCAATGGACCCGGACGAAATAGAGCAACAAGTGCAATCATATCTTCAAAACAGTCAGGACGTAGGCGTTTGATGAGATCTTTCATGCCACGAGATTCCAACTGGAATACCGCGGTCGTTTCTGAACGCTGTAACATGTCAAAACTGCGTTGATCCGTTAATGGGATCGCCGAAATATCAACAGGTTCGAGTGACTTTTTAGCACGTCGGGCATTAATCATCTCTAATGCCCAGTTAATGATGGTTAGTGTTCTTAAACCTAAGAAGTCGAATTTAACAAGACCTGCGTATTCAACGTCGTTCTTATCAAATTGTGTAACGGGGTTATTTCCCTCTGCATCACAATAAAGTGGCGCAAAATCAGTGATTTTCGTTGGTGAAATAACGACACCACCTGCGTGTTTACCCGCATTACGTGTCACCCCTTCTAATTTACGAGCCATATCAATAAGAGATTTAACCTCTTCGTCGGCTTCATAAATTTCTGGTAATTGAGGCTCGGCTGCAAACGCTTTTTCCAGCGTCATACCCGGATCAGGAGGAACGAGTTTTGAAATTCTATCAACAAAACCGTAAGGGTGTCCTAAAACACGGCCAACGTCGCGAATAACGGCTTTCGCCGCCATCGTACCAAATGTAATGATCTGAGATACTGCATCCCGACCATACATTTCAGCAACGTGATCGATAACTCTATCGCGTTTTTCCATACAGAAATCGACGTCAAAGTCAGGCATCGAGACACGTTCAGGGTTTAGAAAACGTTCGAAAAGCAAATCAAATTCAAGAGGATCAAGATCTGTGATTTTCAGTGAATAAGCCACTAGTGAACCGGCACCTGAACCTCGTCCCGGGCCAACAGGAACACCATTATCTTTAGACCACTGAATAAACTCCATCACGATAAGGAAGTAACCGGGGAATCCCATCTGGTTAATTACTTTTAATTCTATATCAAGACGCTCATCATATTCAGGGCGCCTTTTTTGTCGTTCTTCAGGATCTGGAAATAAAAAGGCTAAACGTTCTTCTAAACCTTCTTGTGATTTTTTAACAAGGAAATCTTCTGTACTCATATCCCCTGTTGGGAATTGTGGAAGGAAGTATTCCCCTAAACGGATCGTGACATTACAGCGTTTAGCGATTTCAACACTGTTTTCTAATGCTTCAGGTATATCAGCAAATAATTCACACATTTCTTCTTCTGTGCGCATATATTGCTGAGGGCTATAATTCTTGGGGCGTTTGGGATCAGATAACGTAAAACCATCATGAATTGCGACACGAATTTCATGTGCGTCAAAATCATCACTGTCGAGAAAACAGACATCATTGGTTGCAACGACAGGCAGACCTTTTTCTGAAGCCAGTGCGACTGCTTCATGAAGATAAGTTTCCTCATCCGCACGGCCTGTACGAATAAGTTCTAAATAATAACTATCGGGAAAATGAGTTTGATAATACTCAAGGCACTGATCAACTAAAGCGCGATTTCCACGAAGTAGAAACTTACCCACATCCCCCATTCTACCGCCAGAAAGCAACAAGAGCCCTTCTTTATAGGTTGTTAACCACTCTTGTTTAATTGTCGGTCCAACAGCACCATAACCGTGTTTATAAGCTTCTGAAATCAGTAAAGTGAGGTTTTGGTAGCCTACATTATTACGGGCAAGAATAGTAAGATGAGCATATTCATCACCTAATAATTCTGTTTCAAGGTAAACATCAGCACCAATGATAGGTTTAATGCCAGCACCATGTGCAGCACCATAAAATTTCACTAACCCACATAAGTTAGTGAAATCAGTAATCGCAAAAGCAGGCATTCCCAGCGAAGCCACTTTCTTCACAAGAGGCCCTGTTTTTGCCAATCCATCGATCATTGAATAATCGCTGTGTACCCTAAGATGGATAAAACGAGGATCTGCCATAGTGTTTAATTACTCTGTGGATTACTTTAAATTTAAAGCACGTTTTACAGGCGCAAAACTTTTTCGATGATAGGGTGTTGCCCCTAATAAGGCTAGTTTTTCCATATGGAAAACAGTTGGATACCCTTTATGTTTAGCAAAACCATAATCAGGGTAAAGCTTATCTAACTCTTCCATTTCTCTATCACGAGTCACTTTAGCAAGAATAGAAGCTGCACTAATTTCTTGAACTAAACTATCACCTTTTATAACCGCTTGAGAGGCCATTGGTAATTTAGGGCAGCGGTTACCATCAATTAAGACCATATCAGGTGTTATTGATAATCCCGCAACAGCACGTTCCATTGCTTTCATAGTTGCCCAAAGAATATTTAATTCATCAATTTCTTCAGGTTCGGCACGACCTATCGCCCAGCATAATGCTTTTTCTTTTATTTCGTCATAAAGCGCATTACGCTTTTTTTCTGTTAGCTTTTTGGAGTCTGTTAATCCTTCGATTGGATTTGCTGGATCAAGAATAACAGCAGCGGTAACCACTGCGCCCACTAATGGACCTCGACCAACTTCATCAACTCCAGCAATAAGATTTGCTTTTGGATATACAAATTCCATTATTTCTCTACCAATTCTAATACTGCATTTGCTGCTTGCTCATCCGCATTACAACGAATGGCACTATGTAGCTGTAAAAATATCTCTTTTAATTGCCGTACTTTTTCTTCATCGGTTAAAAGAGGTAAAAGTTGTTGTGCTAACGCTGAGGGTTCACACTCTTCTTGCAATAATTCTTTGATAATTTCTCGGCCAGCTAACAAATTAGGTAACGAGACATAAGCTGTTTTAACTAACCGTTTTGCTAACCAGAAAGTAAATGGTTTCATGCGATAGCCAACAACCATAGGGCATTTTGTTAGCATGCATTCTAATGCAGCTGTACCCGATGCTAACAATGTTGCATCGCTCGCTGTCATTGCTTCTCTTGCTTGCCCATCAAGAAGTTGTATTTCAAGTTCTGGAGCCACATTTTGATGTATCTGTTCAAATTGGGCTCGTCGCTTAGCATTAACTAATGGTACGACAATATGAAGGGCGGGGATCTGCTGTTTTAGTAACTGTGCTGTTTTTATAAAATCAGCACTTAGCATCTCAACTTCAGCATGACGACTACCGGGAAGAAGTGCTAAACAAGGAGTTTCTTCAGAGATCCCTAGATGTTCACGAGCAGCTTTTTTGTCTGGATTTAAAGCTATAGCATCAGCCATTGTATGACCAATAAAACGGCAAGGAACCTGATACTTATCATAAAACGCTTTTTCAAAAGGCAGAAAAGCTAAGACAAGATCTGTCGCTTTACCAATTTTGAAAACACGTTTTTGACGCCAAGCCCACACAGATGGACTGACATAGTGAATAGTTTTGATCCCTTTTTGCTTTAAACGACCTTCAAGAGTGATATTAAAATCAGGAGCGTCGATCCCCACGAAAACATCAGGTTTTAATTCTGAGAATCGTTGAGTTAGATCTTTTCTGATCTTTAATAAGCGAGGTAATCGTTCAAGAACTTCAACGATCCCCATAACGGCAAGCTCTTCCATCTCATACCAAGCTTCGCAACCTTCAGCTTGCATAAGAGGCCCAGCAACGCCGACAAAGCGAACATTGGGATGCATTTGTTTTAGAGCGCGGATTAATCCCGCGCCCAAGATATCACCGGACGTTTCACCAGCAACTAAGCCGATAACTAACGGACTCTGAGTAGTAGATAATTGGCCTGACAAGGTCATATCCTAATTAGCGAATGATACCGCGGTTAGATTTTGCTGAGTTTTCCAGAAAATCACTGAACAGTTTGACATGCGGATTATTATTATCAGCAACCAATTGTCCAATTTCTTCACGCGCTTCTTCCAGTGTTTTACCATTACGGTAAAGTACTTTGTAAGCATTACGAATTGCATGAAGATCTTCTTTAGCAAAACCTCTGCGCTTTAATCCTTCAATATTCAGCCCATAAGGAGTCGCGTGGTTTCCTTGTGCAATAACAAAAGGAGGAACATCTTGTGCCACGCCTGAACATCCACCGACCATCACATGAGAGCCAATTTGGCAAAACTGATGAACGGCGCTCATACCACCGATAATCACAAAATCACCTAAAGTGACGTGACCACCCAATGTGCCGTTATTTGCAATAATACAACGATCACCAATGATACAATCATGCGCGACGTGAGTATTAATCATCAGTAGATTATCGTTACCAATTTTTGTGATATTGCCACCTTGGGTTGTTCCACGGTGGATAGTCACACTTTCACGGATAAGGTTTCGATCACCAATAATGACTTGCGTTGGTTCACCACGATATTTCAGATCCTGATTAACTTCACCGATAGAAGTGAATTGATAAATCTGATTATCTCGGCCAATGCGTGTGTGCCCATTGATAACAACGTGAGATTTGATATCAGTACCTTCACCAATCTCAACATTAGCACCAATGACACAAAAAGGGCCAATGCGAACATTAGCACCGATTACCGCACCCTCTTCAATAATTGAGGAAGGGTGAATTACTGCGGATTTATCTATCATAGGCTAGACCTCACGGCGGCGAGCACACATCATTTCAGCTTCGCAAGCAATTTCCCCATCAACTTTAGCGACGCCTTTAAAGCGAGCAACACCACGACGTTCTTTAATGAATTCTACCTCTAGGATCATTTGATCCCCAGGTAAGACAGGACGTTTAAAGCGAGCACCGTCAATAGCAGCAAAATAGTAGAGTTCACCAGGTTCCAGCTTTCCTACGCTTTTGAATGCTAAAATACCCGTTGCCTGTGCCATGGCTTCGAGGATCAGTACGCCCGGGAAAATTGGTTTTCCTGGAAAGTGACCTTGAAAGAAAGGCTCATTAAAAGATACATTTTTTACTGCTCTTAGAAATTTCTTTTCTTCAAAATCAAGGACACGATCAACCAATAAGAATGGGTAACGGTGTGGAAGTAAATCTAAAATTTCTTCGATTTGCAGAGTATGATTCTCACTCATTGCAATACTCTTCCTGTCTAATAAAACTGAGTCTAATTAATAATGACACGACCTGCTGTGACTCAAAAAGTGAGTTAACCCGCAGGTCGCAAAATGGGTAACATTCGTCAATGACGTATATTGTTACTTGTCGCTACTTTCTACTTGACGTTCAAGCGACTTGAGCCTTTTTTGCATTTCATCAATTCGCAACACAAGTGCTGCGGTTTTACGCCATGCTTTATTCGATTGCAGCGGAATTCCTGAAGAATAAACACCCGGCTCAGTGATAGGACGCATTACCATTCCCATACCTGTTACCGTGACTTTATCACAGATTTCCATGTGACCATTGATAACACTTGCTCCACCAATCATACAATAGCGGCCTATTTTCAGGCTACCCGCCATGATGACACCACCAGCAACAGCGGTATTATCACCAATAATGACGTTATGTGCGATTTGGCACTGGTTATCAATGATAACACCATTACCGATAACTGTGTTATCTAATGCGCCTCGGTCGATTGTAGTACATGCACCGATTTCAACACGATCACCAATTACTACTGAACCTAATTGTGGAATTTTGATCCAATTACCACGTTCATTAGCATAACCAAAACCATCTGAACCAATCACAGTACCGGATTGAATCAAACAATCTTTACCAATGATAACTTCATGATAAATAGATACATTTGCCCATAAACGGCTATTGTCGCCGATATGTGCTTTTTTCCCCACAAAACAACCGGCACCAATCACAACATTATCACCCAAGATAACATCAGATTCGATAACGGCATTTGCACCCACTGATACATTTTTTCCTAACTTAGCGTCAGGAGAAATAACAGCACTTGGATGAATATCCTGTGCTGGCTGCGGTGTTGTATCCATAATCTGCGCCATTTGAGCATAGGCAAGATACGGGTTTTTCACCACAAGCGCGGCAACGGGACAAAATGGAAGATCAGCTTCTGTTAATACAACAGCAGCAGCCTGACATCCACTTAATTTTTCACGATAGCGACTATCGGAAAGAAATGTAATTTGTTCGCTATTTGCTAGGCTCATTGAAGCAAGACCGGCGATAGTGATATCACCATCGCCGTGTAACTGTGCATTCAACTGCTGAGCAAGATCAGCTAATCGAATTGAAAACATCTATTATTTAACCTGTTTTTGAACCTGAGCAGTAATATCTTTACCATCTGCGAAATAAGGTACAGTGTTAGCATCAAGGATCACATCATAGCCTTCTTTCTTCGCTACTGCATCAACAGCGTCTAATACACGTTTCATGATTTTGTTACGTTCTTCAGCTTGACGACGGCTAAAATCTTGCTCAAAAGCTTGTGCTTTTTGTGCATATGCTTCACGTTTAGCAACCAGATCTTTCTCTGTATTTGCACGTTGTGTTGCATTCATAGTTGGTGCATCTTTTTGATATTTCTCAACAGCTGTCTGTAATGCTTTACCTAAGTTCTGCAATTCAGTGTCACGTGATTTGAATTCATTTTCCAATTGTTTCTCTACCGCATCACGGTTAGGAATTTGTTGGAGAACTTGACCGATGTTCACAACACCTACTTTATCTGCGGCTTGAACACCTGCTGACATGGTCAATGCCATTCCTAGGGCAGCGGCACATAACAATTTTTTCACGATTAAACTCCTTAAAACCAAAAATAATTTTTTGTCAGAAATCGGATGCCTTTTTCAGCATTGTGAATCAGGCATCAACTTTACTTACATCGCTACCACGTTCTACCAATATTAAACTGGAATTGCTCTGATTTATCGCCTTCGTAATCTTTTATTGGCTTAGCATAAGAGAATACTAACGGACCTAAAGGAGATAACCATTGTAACGCAACACCAGTTGAAACACGTATATTACTTGCCTTACCAAAATCTGGCATTCCTGCGGTCCAATTAGAGTTAGTGCTACTCCAGTTGGTATCCCATACTGTACCTGCATCAACAAACAGAGATGTTCTAACTGATGATGAGTATTTATCATCCACAAATGGCGTTGGTGTAATCAACTCAAAACTTGCTACAGCCATGGCATTACCACCGATAGCATCGCTAGATGGCTCACCCGGTTTTGGTGTTACAGTACCGTCTGCATTTTTCTGCAAATAAATCGCTTTAGGACCGATATTATTTGAACGGAAACCACGAACGGTACCAGAACCACCGGCATAGAAGTTTTCATAGAATGGTAATTCTTTACCACCTAAACCATCACCGTAGCCTAAACGGCCTTTAAACAGAGTTACCCAAGATTCTTTTTCATTGATTGGGTAATACGCCATACCGTCCCAAGTCACTTTGTAGTACTTGTTGTCAGAGCCAGGTACAGTCACTCGTCCACTTAAGTTACTTCTCACACCTGATGTTGGGAAGAAACCTTTGTTTAAGTTATTAAATGTCCAACCCATACTGACAGTATAGTCATCAGCATTAAACGACTCACGTTTATCAAAGCCTGGATTTTCCCCCATACTTTCTAGGTAACGCCACATTGCAACCTGCGGTTCCATACGTGACAGGCCATTATGAGTATAGCCTAAGCCAAGACGAGCTGAGTTATATTCATTAATTGGGAAGCCTAATGTACCATCTACACCATAAGATTTATTGGTATAACCTGATAAATCAGCATCATTAGCGCGGAAATCATTATAGAAAACTCGACCGCCTAAACTTACACCATTAACAGTAAAATAAGGGTCAGTTACTGATAACTCGGCATAAGTTGAGTAGTCATTTTTACTCGCATTAATGGCAACAGCATTACCTGTACCTAACCAGTTATCTTGGGTAACACCGACTTGGAAACTTACACCACTTTCAGTACCGAAACCGACACCAAAGTTAAGAGAACCTGTGTTACGCTCTTTTACGCGATAGACGATATCAACCTGATCAGGAGAACCAGGAATACGCTGAGTTTCTGTTTCAACCGTTTCAAAATAACCTAAACGATTTAAACGCTCTTTACCTTGTTCAACTAAATCACTACCTAACCATGCACCTTCCATTTGACGCATTTCACGGCGTAAAACAGAGTCTTTAGTGATGTCATTACCCGCAAAACGTACTTGACGAACATAGAAGCGGTTTCCTGCATCTACGTTTACATGCAGTTTCACGGTTTTATTTTCATCATTAATTTCAGGGTTTGTCATAACGCGAGGATAAGCATATCCATAACGACCTAACAGATTTTTAATATCATTTTCTGTTTTAGTGACTTGCGCGCCATTATAAAGAGAGCCCGGTGCAATATCGATAAGCTCTTCAATTTGTTTAGTGTAGCCCGCCGTATTACCATTGACTTCAGTATTTTCTACTGTGTATTTATCACCTTCTTTCAGGTTAATGGTAATGTAAATTCCTTTTTTATCTGGCGTTAAACTGACATTCGTCGATTCAATATCAAAACGAGCATAACCACGATCAAGATAGAAGCTTCTTAATGTTTCTAAGTCACCCGCCAGTTTTTGCTTCTGATATTTTTCATCAGCCGCTAAGTTCCACCAAGGAACATCATCACGTAATTGGAAACGGTTAACGAGCTCAGCAGTAGAAAATGCTTTATTACCAACAATGTTGATTTGCTGAATAGTTGCTGAAACACCCTCTGCAAACACGAGTTTTAAGTCAACACGATTACGAGGAAGAGGAGTAACAACCACTTTTACAGTTGCATTATATTTACCAACACTATAATAGAAATCTTCAAGCCCTTTCTCGATATTCGCTAACATTGTACGGTCAAGTGTTTCACCGATACGAATGTTAGAAGCATCAAGGTTCTGTTTTAGCATCTCTTCCTTGATTGCTTTGTTACCAGAGAAAGTAATGCTGGCAATAGTTGGACGCTCTTTTACTTGAACAATCAGAGTATTTCCGTCACGCAGGACACGAACATCATCAAAGTTTCCTGTCGCAAATAATGAACGGATAGTTCGGCTGATATCATCATTACCGACCGAGTCTCCAACCCGGACAGGCATGTTCAGTAATGCTGCACCAACGGCGACGCGTTGAAGACCTTCAAATTGAATGTCCTGAACTACGAATCCGTCTGAACCGTATGCAGTGGCGCTGCCCAGCAGCAGCGACGCTATAAGCAACTTTTTCATCGCCATCGTTGTTTTGTGTTTTCCTAACCGGTCCCTGCTTACCAATTATAAGCGAGAGAAATCATTGAAAAGTGCAAGTCCCATTAAAAGCATCAGTGCCATAATACCAATACGATAACAGAAATCTTGTACACGCTCAGATACCGGCCCTCCCTTTATCTTCTCGATAACCAGGAAAAGCAGGTGCCCGCCATCTAGGACAGGCAGGGGAAACAAGTTAATGATCCCCAAATTGACACTGATAAGCGCCATAAACATCAAATAATAAATAAAACCAGAATCAGCAGACATTCCTGCGCCTTTCGCGATAGAAACAGGCCCACTAAGGTTAGTTAATTTGACGTCACCTACGACTAACTTGCCAATCATTTTGACAGTTAAACCCATCAACTGCCATGTTTTATCAGATGCTTCATAGAGCGCCGAAAATGGGTTGTATTGCTGCATTATCAAATATTGCTCATCAGGAGGTAATATTTGCAATTGCGCACCAACTTGCCCTACTTCAGTGCCATCTTTCAGTGCAACAGCTGTCGGTGTAATATTCAACATCAACGATGAGCCGTTACGTTCAACAAGAAGCTCCAAGACTTTATTTGGACTTTGTCGAACAAAATAAGTAAATGGATGCCATGTATCAATTGGCTGACCGTCAACTTTAACGATACGATCCCCTGCCTGTAAACCCGCTTTTTCAGCAGCGGAGCCTTCCGTAACTTCAATAATCTTTGAGTCTAACCGTGCGCCAACAGGCATTATTCCTAGGGACAAGATAGGATCTTGTTTTTCAGGATCAAAATTCCATTGTTGTAAATTCAGTATATTCTCACTCTCAGAAAGAGAATTTAGATCTGAAACAACGAATGAAACCTCTTTGGCACCAATTTTACTAACTAACGCTAAACGAACTGCATTCTGATCAGGCGTTTCGATACCTGCAACGGATTTTAGTTCCATTCCGGGCGTTAATTTTGCTTGTTCTGCGATAGAATTCGGACGAATGTCTGCAATTATAGGTTTTAATGCAGGAACACCTATCATAAAAACTATCCAATAGGCGACTATCGCTAACAAAAAGTTGGCTATAGGTCCTGCGGCAACAACCGCAGCGCGTTGACCAACTGTTTTATTATTAAATGCAAGATGACGGCGCTCAGGTGCAACCTCAGCGACTCTTTCATCTAACATTTTTACATAGCCACCCAAAGGTATCCATGCGATAACAAATTCAGTGCCATGTTTATCTATTTTGCGCCAAATTGCTTTTCCAAAACCAATAGAAAAACGCTCAACATAAATACCACAGCGCCTAGCTACCCAAAAATGCCCAAACTCATGTACCGTAATTAAAATACCTAAAACGATAATAAACGCGGCAAGATTCCACAGGATACCCATTACTTACCTTTATAGTTTAAAGCCAGAAGAAATCAGAAAGACCAATCCTGCAAAGACTGGGATAGCCGCAGTCAAACTATCAATTCTATCAAGCACACCGCCATGTCCCGGTATCAATTGGCTACTATCTTTAATGCCTGAAACACGTTTAAACATGCTTTCTGCTAGATCACCAAATACCGATACGATGACAACAACGCCAGATATTAATAACAAGTTATCGGGTACTTCAGTCACAGGTGCAAAATAAGTAAATAACCACGATGCAACACCTGCCGTAATCAACCCACCAACTAACCCTTCGAGGGTTTTACCTGGGGATACTTTAGGTGCCATTTTATGTTTACCCATTAAACGACCGAAAGCATAAGCACCAGAGTCGGCAGCCCAAACTAATAACATGACATACAATAACCACCATGCGCCTGTATAAGTGTCAGTGTTATAACCCAACATACGCAGCGCCATCATGCCACAATAAAAGGGAACAATCGTCAATATACCGAACAATAGCTTAATAAAAACTGAATTTTTCCACATATTGGCTGAATTAGGATAACTTACAACTAATAAAATTGCTGCTACCCACCAAATTAAACCTGCCCACAAACCATTTTTTATCATTGGAGTGTCTAGTAGGTGGTCAAAATTAGGTAAAGAAAACTGCATAACGACTAACAATGCAGCAAAACCGATCCCTGTCGCAATACGTTTACCTTGAGAATGCCAGCCAATAAATTGTGCCCATTCCCAACCTGCTAAGCCTGATATTGCGATAATAACTAATCCAAAACCTGCTGGAGGAAGTAGAAATAGTGCAGCAATAACAATAGGGATTAAAATTAATGCGGTGATGACACGATACTTAAGCAAGTTATCCTCCCAGATTTATAGTGTCTGTTTCTGATGTAGTACCACCGAAACGTCTTTCCCGTTTAGCAAAAGCATCTAATGCATTCTGAAAAACTTGTTCATCAAAATCAGGCCATAAAACCTGTGTAAAATAAAGCTCAGCATAAGCAATCTGCCAAATAAGAAAATTACTTATACGATGCTCACCACCTGTACGAATAACAAGATCGACGTCAGGTTGATTATGCAAGCAAAGGTGTGAAGATATTGCATTTTCATTAATATCTTCGAGACTAATTTCCCCTTTTGCGAGGGATGTCGCTAATTGTTTAACGCTTTGAGTAATATCCCATCGACCGCCATAATTAGCCGCAATATTTAAATTAAGCCCTGTATTATTCGCTGTGAGTGCCACAGAACTTTTAATTCGGTCTTGTAAACGACGACTAAAACGGCTGATATCACCAATGACCGTCAATTTCACATTGTGTTTATGCAGGCTTTTCACTTCGTTATCTAAAGCAAAAACAAATAATTCCATGAGAGAACTCACTTCCTGCTCTGGTCTATTCCAGTTTTCGCTACTAAATGCATATAACGTTAGTGATTCAATCTTGTGTTTTACGGAAAAGCTAACCGCATCCCGAACTGCTTTAATTCCCGCGCGATGCCCCGTTACTCGGAGTTTCCCTTGCTTTTTAGCCCAGCGTCCATTGCCATCCATAATGATAGCAACATGCTTTGGTTTTGATGCGGATGAATCGTCACTGGATAAGTTCACTCAATTTAACCCTTTGCTAATCTGATACTGATACAGACAGTCCTCTTCGGATAACCTATGCACAAAAAAAAACCGTGTCACCCACGGCCTTTGGCAAAGCCTCAAAGTTGCTAAAGCAATAGCCTTAGTAATGAACTGTTAATTTTCATTATTGTCTTTAGTGATTCGGCAACTATACCATTAGCCAGAAAGACGAACAAACACCCTATATTAAATATAATCACCATTATACAAATTGGGTGATTATCTGATGAGTTTCTAATCTTGCTAATTTATCAATTTCTAGGACATCATTAATGCTTTGAGGCTCTGATAGGTCAAAATGTTCAACAACTTTGCGATTAATTTTAGCAATATCAGTAAATTTCACTTTTTCGTGTAAAAATGCATCAACAACCACTTCATTAGCCGCATTTAACACTGTTGTTGCCGCTTGCCCACGTTTTGACGCTTCGATAGCAAGTGCTAAACAAGGGTAACGTTGATAATCTGGACGAATAAACTCTAGAGATTGAATCTCAAAGAAATCTAATGCTTTTGCACCAGATTGAGTGCGATGAGGATAAGCCATTGAGTACGCAATTGGCGTTCTCATATCGGGCTCACCAATTTGAGCAATAATACTGCCATCACGATAGCGAACCATTGAGTGAATGACAGATTGTGGATGAATAATGACTTCCATTTCTTCTTCAGAGGCATTAAAGAAGTAACGAGCTTCAATATACTCAAGCCCTTTATTCATCATCGTTGCAGAATCAACCGAAATTTTACGCCCCATAGACCAATTTGGATGCGCACACGCTTGATCTGGCGTCATTGCATCCAGCTCTTCTAATGGCGTATAGCGAAATGGCCCGCCAGAGCCTGTTAACAAAATACTTGTCACACCTTCATTAGCTAAAGACGCATGACCTAGATTTTCTTGGATTGCTTTAGGTAAGCTTTGATAAATTGCATTATGTTCGCTATCAATGGGTAGAATTGTCGCGCCATATTTAGCAACTGCATCAAAAAAAAGACGTCCACTAGTTATCAGTGATTCTTTATTTGCTAGCAGAATTCTTTTGCCTTTTTCAATGGCTGCAAGTGTCGGTTTTAATCCTGCAACACCAGTTATAGCAGACATGACCTGATCAGCTTCATCAAGAGCTGCTATTTCATTGATCGCATGAGAGCCAGATAGAATTTCTGTTTTACAAGAGGTATTAGCGAGTAACTGTTTAAGTTGATTTGCACTTTTTTCATCAGACATCACAGCGTATTTAGGCTGAAAAGCAAGGCACTGTTGCGCCATCTTGTCTGCATTTTTTCCTGCGGCTAAAGCAAGAACCTGATACTCATCAGGGTTATTTTCAATTACGGAAAGAGTGCTAGTTCCGATAGATCCTGTTGAGCCTAATATAGTTATTTGTTTCATTTATTAATCAATCAGTATGTCTACAACGTTTTAATTAAAGAGAATTATATCAGTATGGCAAGGTAAATGAGGATTAAAGATGAAAACTTTAATAAATAATGTGACAAAAGAAGGTATTAAGCACGAATTTTCAAATAAATAATTAAAAATAATGCCGCTAAAAAGCGGCATTATCGAAAAAAGATATAAAAATTAGAATTCCATTAACTCTGCTTCTTTCAGCGCTAATGCATCATCAATTTTTTTAATAAACATGTCAGTTAACTTCTGAATGTCATCTTGTGAACGGCGTTCATCATCTTCGCTAATTTCTTTATCTTTCAGTAATGCTTTTACTTTATCATTAGCATCACGACGGATATTACGAACAGAAACGCGACCTTGTTCTGCATCACCACGAACAACTTTGATTAGGTCTTTACGACGTTCTTCAGTTAACGGAGGCAGTGGAACACGGATAATGGTACCAGCAGATGAAGGATTTAAGCCTAAATCTGATGCCATAATCGCTTTTTCAACAGCCGGTGCTAAAGTACGGTCGAATACAGTGATTGCCAGTGTACGGCCATCTTCTGCGACAACGTTAGCAACTTGGTTTAATGGCGTTGGCGCTCCGTAGTATTCAACTACAATGCCATCTAAAAGGCTAGGAGACGCACGACCAGTACGAACTTTATTAATCTGGCTTTTTAGTGCTTCAACGCTTTTATCCATGCGTTCTTGAGCATCTTTTTTGATTTCATTAATCACGTTATAAACCCTTGGGAACTGGTTATCTTCCAGTCGATATGAAATCATACCGACATAAATGAATTGGCGTACTCTAGATGTTAACGCCAAATTATACCGTTGTCTCTGTGTATTAAGCGTGAGAAATCAAAGTTCCTTCACTTTCACCCATTACAACCCGACGTAATGCACCCGGTTTATTCATATTGAATACGCGGATAGGTAAATTATGATCTCGGGCTAATGTGAATGCAGCAAGATCCATGACTTTCAATTCACGTTCTAATACATCCTGATAAGTCAGTGTTTCATAAAGTACTGCATCAGGATCTTTGGTTGGATCGGCAGAATAAACGCCGTCCACTTTCGTTGCTTTTAATACAACGTCAGCTTCAATTTCAATACCGCGTAAACACGCAGCAGAATCGGTAGTAAAGAATGGGTTGCCTGTACCAGCCGAGAAAATAACAACTCGACCGTGGCGTAATAAGCTAATTGCTTCTGCCCAACTATAGTTATCGCAAACACCATTCAGTGGAAATGCTGACATAAGGCGTGCGTTTACATAAGCACGGTGCAATGAATCACGCATTGCTAAACCATTCATTACTGTCGCAAGCATTCCCATGTGGTCACCCACAACACGGTTCATACCTGCCGCGGCAAGACCCGCGCCACGGAACAAGTTACCACCGCCAATTACGACACCGACTTGTATACCTAATTCAACGAGTTCTTTGATTTCCTGAGCCATGCGATCGAGTACGCTCGCATCGATACCGAAACCTTCTGCGCCTTGCAGGGCTTCGCCACTCAGCTTTAATAAAATTCGCTGATATACAGGTTTTGCATTGGTAGCCATGGTGTTCTGTCCTAAGCAGATTAGTTAATTGGAGGTTTTAGATAGCTTCTCTTTTTAACAAAAAAAAGCAAACAGCCAGTGGAGATTACAACAAAACAGAACCGCCATTAGGCGGTTCTGTTAACGCTAAGCGTTATTATTTGCTCATTGCAGCAACTTCAGCTGCGAAATCAGCTTCAACTTTCTCAATACCTTCACCAACTTCGAAACGAACGAAGTTGATAACATCAGCATTGTTTTCTTTCAGCAGTTCACCAACAGTTTTGCTTGGATCCATTACGAAATGCTGACCAGTCAGAGAAATCTCACCGGTGAATTTGTTCATGCGACCGATAACCATTTTTTCTGCGATTTCGCGTGGTTTACCTGATTGCATTGCGATATCCATCTGAATTTGGTGCTCATGTTCAACAACATCAGCAGGAACATCTTCAGGACGAACATATTCTGGTTTGCTTGCAGCAACGTGCATAGCAATGTGTTTGATCAGTTCTTCGTTAGCGCCTTTAGCTGAAACTAAAACACCGATGCGAGCACCGTGTAGGTAAGTACCTAATTCTTCAGCTTCTAATACAGCAACACGACGAATGTTGATGTTTTCACCGATTTTAGCAACTAATGCAGTACGTGCTTCTTCAAATTTAGCTTTCAGAGCATCGATATCGTCAGTTTTGTCTGCTAATACAGCAGCCATAACTTCTTTACCGAAAGCGATGAAACCAGCATCTTTAGCAACGAAGTCTGTTTCACAGTTCAGTTCAACCAGCGCACCGAATTTACCATCAGCAGCAACTTCTGCAAGGATGATACCTTCAGCAGCAACACGGCCTGCTTTTTTAGCCGCTTTAGCTTGACCTGATTTACGCATGTTGTCGATTGCTAATTCGATATCACCATTAGCTTCAACCAGCGCTTTTTTACATTCCATCATGCCTGCGCCAGTACGTTCACGCAGTTCTTTTACCAATGCAGCGGTAATTCCAGACATTTGTTTCTTCCTCGACTTTTCTATGGACTAGCCATAGATGTTCTCATAGCAGATGTGTAAAGGGGGCCTATTGAGGCCCCCTAACCAATATATAGCAATACCTGGTTAAATAAGGGCTCTTACGAGCATGCCTTATTATTCAGCTTCGACTAAGCCTTCTTCAGCCTGAACAGCCAGATCTTGAGAACGACCTTCACGAACAGCTGTAGCTGCAGCGGTCAGATATAATTTAACCGCACGGATTGCATCGTCATTACCAGGGATAATGAAGTCGATACCATCTGGATCAGAGTTAGTATCAACGATAGCAAATACTGGAATACCCAGGTTGTTTGCTTCTTTGATAGCAATGTGTTCGTGTTCAGCATCGATAACAAACAGAGCGTCAGGTAAACCGCCCATGTCTTTGATACCACCCAGGCTGTTTTCTAACTTACCAAGTTCACGAGAACGCATTAACGCTTCTTTCTTGGTCAGTTTGTCAAAAGTACCGTCCTGAGATTGTGATTCTAAATCTTTCAGGCGTTTGATTGACTGACGAACAGTTTTCCAGTTAGTCAGCATACCGCCTAACCAGCGGTGGTTTACATAAAACTGGTCACAGCTTTCTGCTGCTTCTTTAACAGCTTCAACGGCAGAGCGCTTAGTACCAACAAACAGGATTTTGCCTTTACGAGAAGCAATTTTGTTCAGTTCAACCAGAGCTTCATTGAACATTGGAACAGTTTTTTCCAAGTTAATGATATGAACTTTGTTACGCGCACCAAAGATGAATGGTTTCATTTTTGGATTCCAGTAACGAGTTTGGTGACCGAAGTGAACACCGGCTTGCAGCATATCGCGCATTGAAACAGTTGCCATTTTAGACCTCTATAAATTTAAATTTGGGGTTATTTCGTCCACAAATCCCATACGACCGACTCATCAGCTGTAAAGGCTAAAACCTTCACATAAGAGCACCCCGGCGTTATGTGCCGATTTGTGTGTGTAATTAACACAATTGAATGTTTCAGATTTACTGCTATTACTCACGTGGTGATGCAATAACAGAACTCCGGCGCGCTTTATACCATAAATAACCTTAAGAAACCACTATTACTTACGTTTGCCATAGGCTTATTTGGCATAAAGACACATCATTTGAACAAAGGAAAAAGCGGTATTCACGCAATGATGATAAATATTGCTCTAATATCAATTTGCTAGAAAAACACCAATAGAAAAGCGCAATATGTAAAGACAATCAGATTAAGAAGGCGTAATGTTCGTCATTATTCTCGATATCAGACAGATTGCACACATCCTCTTTATTGGCACACCTACTTTCTGCTGATATCATAAATGGTAATCAGAATTATTTCTCATCATCATTCATTTAACCTGCAATACAAAATATGAATACAACAAAGCGTGTTATCTAATTCGTATTGTGGCTTTTAATCTAGACGAAGAACTCAAATGGCTATTGTAATCAAGACAGAAGAAGATATTCAAAAAATGCGCGTCGCAGGTCGTCTTGCGGCAGAAGTTCTTGAAATTATCGCACCGTTCGTAAAACCTGGCGTAAACACCGCTGAATTAGACCGTATTTGTCATGAACATATTGTTAACGCACAACAGGCTATTCCTGCTTGTCTTAACTATCATGGTTTCCCTAAATCAGTCTGTATTTCGGTTAACGATGTTATTTGCCACGGTATTCCTAGCGAAGAAAAAATCCTTAAAGATGGCGATATTGTTAATATTGATGTCACTGTCATTAAAGATGGTTTTCATGGCGATACTTCAAAAATGTTTATCGTAGGTAAACCAACAATACAAGGTGAACGTTTATGTCGTATCACCCAAGAAAGCCTCTACCTTGCTATTAAAATGGTAAAACCAGGTATTCGCTTACGTGAACTTGGCAAAGCAATTCAAAAGTTTGTTGAAGGTCATGACTATTCTGTTGTTCGAGAATATTGTGGTCACGGTATTGGTGAAGGATTCCATGAAGAGCCTCAAGTTTTACACTACGATGCAGATGATAGCGGTGTTGTGCTACAAAAAGGCATGGCATTCACCATTGAGCCAATGGTAAACACAGGTGATTACCGTATTCGTACAATGAAAGATGGCTGGACTGTTAAAACTAAAGACAGAGGTTGGTCAGCACAATACGAACATACGTTAGTCGTTACCGATAATGGCTGTGAAATCATGACACTACGTAAAGAAGAAGAACCGTTTATTTCTGCAGTATTAGTCAACGAATAATCTTCTTTTTTAGCTAAAAATGTAAAAGCGACATATCTTTTCGAGATGTGTCGCTCTTTTTTTATTTTATTTGCTACAAAATAGCAGAATCACTAGTCAGGTTATCGTTTTAACATTAGTCTTAATGTCATAAGCAAACATTGAGAAAGAAGACGAACAATGACTAATAAAAACGCATTTCAAACACCGCCCCCTTCCCCTTTTTTGCTGACAGAAAACACCCAAAATTGTGCTGAGCTTAAGCAATCAATTGAACAATTTCAGTCTTGGTTAACAGAGGCTTTTCACCATGATGTTGATGTAGCTTTACTACTTCAAGCCCGTAGCCATTTCATTGACCAACTCTTAACGCAATTGTGGTGCTATACACAATTATCCGCTTATCCAGATCTTAGTATCATTGCGGTCGGTGGTTATGGTAGACAAGAATTACATCCACTTTCTGATATTGATCTTCTCTTTTTAAGTGAAACACCTTTATCACCAGAAGTAGAAGATAAAGTCAGCAAACTCATTACATTACTGTGGGATGTACGTCTTGAAATTGGTGCCAGTGTTAGAACAATGGAAGAATGTCTTTTAGAAGGTCTTTCAGACTTAACGGTTGCAACAAACTTGTTAGAAGCACGTCTTATTTGTGGGAATAGCTCACTTTATCAGCATTTAATTAATCACATTTTTAGCCAAGGATTTTGGCCGTCACCTGATTTTTTTGCTGCAAAAGTTGAAGAACAAAAACAGAGACATCAGCGATACCATAGCACCAGTTATAATCTAGAACCTGATATCAAAAGTAGCCCAGGTGGACTACGCGATATCCATACTCTAATTTGGGTGGCACATCGCCATTTTGGTGCTGCATCCGTTTCTGAAATGGTCAATTTTGGCTTTTTAACACCAGCAGAAGGGCAAGAGCTATTAGAGTGCCAATACACGCTATGGAAAATTCGTTTTGCACTCCATCTTGTGCTTTCTCGCTATGACAATCGCCTTTTGTTTGATAGACAACTCAACGTTGCTCAACTTTTAAATTATGAAGGTGAAGGCAATCAGCCCGTTGAAAAAATGATGAAAGATTATTATCGCGTAACTCGTCGTGTCAGTGAGTTAAATGACATGTTACTTCAGCTATTTGACGAAGCGATTCTTGCTCTGCAACCTAATGTAAAACCGCGCCCGTTAGACAATGAATTTCAATTAAGAGGTTCTTTAATTGATGTTGTTGATGACAGTTGCTTCCTTGATGATCCTATCGCTATTATGCGTCTCTTTTTACGTATGGCTGAACATAAAGAGATCACAGGAATTTATTCAACAACACTCCGCCATTTACGTTACGCTCGCCGACATTTAGTACAGCCTTTATGTGAGTACCCACTCGCACGTCAAGTTTTTATGCAGATATTACGCCATCCTCGTGCGGTTTCTGGTGCATTTGTTCCAATGCATAAACACAGTGTACTCGCGGCTTATTTCCCGCAATGGAATAATATTGTAGGTCAAATGCAGTTTGATTTATTCCATGCCTATACCGTTGATGAGCATACAATTCGTGTTTTACAAAAACTTGAAAGTTTTGGTTTTTATGAAAACCACGAACAACATCCGCTTTGTGTTGATATTTATCCCAAACTTCCTCAACTTGAATTATTACGTTTAGCTGCACTTTTTCATGATATAGCCAAAGGTCGCCATGGTGATCACTCTGTATTAGGGGCTCAAGACGTTGTTCATTTTGCTCAGCAACATGGTTTAAATCAGAGAGAATCGGCCTTAGTTGAATGGCTTGTTAGTCATCACTTACTTATGTCTGTTACAGCGCAACGACGTGATATCCAAGATCCTGACATTATTTTTCAGTTTGCATCAGAAGTAAAAAATGAGAGCCGATTGCGTTATCTTTTGTGCTTAACCGTTGCGGATATCTGTGCAACCAATAGCAGTCTATGGAATAGCTGGAAACAGAGCCTATTACGTGAACTTTTTCTATCAACAGAAAACCAGTTACGCCAAGGTATGCACTCTATTCCTGATTTACGTGAACGTATTCGCCACCATCGTTTGCAAGCACTAACTATTTTACGAATGGAACAGGTAGATGAAGATAAATTGCAAGCAATTTGGGGGCGCTGCCATGCCGACTATTTTTTACGACACACTCCTGAACAAATTGCATGGCATGCACTTGCATTAATTGAACATAATAGTGCTGAACCTATGGTGCTAATCAGTCAACAAACTGAACATGGCGGTACTGAAATCTTTATTTGGTGTGCTGATAGGCCATCCCTTTTCGCATCTGTTGCAGGTGAATTAGATAGACGTAATTTAAGTATCCATAATGCTCAAATTTTTACTAACCGCGATAATATGGCTATGGACACCTTTATTGTGTTAGAGCCTAATGGTAAACCTCTGGCGATTGATAGATATAATGCAATCCGCAATGCTCTGATCCAAGTTGTATCCGCCCCTTATAATACCAATGCAAAAACACGCTCATTACCAGCCAAATTACGCCATTTTGACGTTCCGACAAAAATTAACTTTATCGCTTCTAACCATAATAAGCGCACCTATATGGAACTATTTGCACGAGATCGACCGGGATTATTAGCAATTATTGGTAAAGTTTTTGCTGATCTTTCACTTTCATTACATGGTGCCAGAATAACCACAATAGGCGAACGTGTTGAGGATTTCTTCGTATTAACTGATAGCGAAAATAAGGCATTAAACCAAAAAATGAAGGATGAAGTCGTAGAAAGGTTGACAAAAGCCCTAGTTTCAAAGGATAAAATATAGGAACCCACGACAATACATATAGGAAATACTATTAATGCAAGCATTACAATCTATTATTGATAACGCCTTCGAACATCGTGCTGATATCACTCCAAACAACGTTGAGCCTCATATTCGTGATGCCATTAATAGCGTTATTGCACTGCTAGACAGCGGAAAACTGCGGGTCGCGGAAAAAATTGACGGTCAGTGGGTGACTCATCAATGGTTAAAAAAAGCAGTTCTGCTCTCTTTTCGTATTAATCACAATCAAGTGATAGATGGTAATGAAAGTCGCTATTTTGACAAAGTACCTATGAAATTTGCTAATTATGATCAAGCACGTTTTGAAAAAGAAGGCTTTCGTGTTGTTCCTCCCGCAGCGGTTAGACAAGGGGCTTACATCGCCCGCAACACTGTTTTAATGCCATCGTATGTCAACATTGGTGCTTACGTCGATGAAGGTAGCATGGTTGATACATGGGCAACAGTCGGTTCATGTGCTCAGATCGGGAAAAATGTCCATCTCTCTGGTGGTGTTGGTATTGGTGGCGTTTTAGAACCACTACAAGCAAATCCAACCATTATCGAAGATAACTGTTTTATTGGTGCTCGCTCTGAAATTGTTGAGAGTGTTATTGTCGAAGAAGGCGCCGTTATTTCAATGGGTGTTTATATTGGTCAAAGTACTAAGATTTATGACAGAGAAACAGGCGAAGTGCATTATGGCCGAGTCCCTGCTGGCTCTGTTGTTGTGTCGGGCAATTTACCCTCTAAAGATGGAAGCTACAGTCTTTACTGTGCTGTGATCGTAAAAAAAGTTGACGCAAAAACGCGTGGAAAAGTTGGTATTAATGAATTGTTAAGAACTATCGACTAATATAAGAACAGCGGATAGAATTAATTCTGTTCGCTATTCTTTCATTCATCTTTCTATCAGGTGCCAATATATGTACGATAATTTAAAAAATTTAGGGATCCCGCATCCTGAAGATATTGACCGCTATACTCTACGCCAAGAAGCTAACAACGATATTTTAAAAATCTATTTTCGCAAAGACAAAGGTGAATTTTTTGCAAAAAGCGTAAAATTTAAATATCCGCGCCAACGTAAAACAATTTCTGATGGTCAATCAGGACAAGGCTTTAAAGAAGTAAATGAAATCAATACTAACTTACGTTATGTTATTGAAGAATTAGATCAAATTTGCCAGCAAGACCAAGTAGAAGTCGATTTAAAACATAAAATCCTAGACGACTTGCGCCACCTTGAACATGTTGTAGCTAATAAAATTGCTGAAATTGAAGCAGATTTAGAAAAACTGACTCGTCGTTAATCAATGAGATAAAAGTCATTTTGAAAATTTAGTTAAAATAATTTTTCAGATTAATACAAAGAAATAACGCCGCTAATGAACATCATTGTGCGGCGTTATTTTTAATAAGATATTATTTTGAACATAGTGATAAGAAAATAAATATTAATTTAATAGCTTAGCCCAGTGTTCTAACCACTCTATGGCAAACATCTCAGGTTCTGCGATTTCCATACCATCAATTTTCAATATCTCACCGATACGTTTAGCTTGATGTTCTTGCAGTAGTGCTTCAAATTGCATACCACCACCACAAAAATTGTCGTAACTACTATCGCCCAACGCAATTAAGCCATAATTTAAAGCGGGTTGATATCCAACATTATCGCGTAACTCATGATATAACGGCGCAATAGTGTCAGGTAAATCCCCTTGCCCTGTCGTTGATGTAATAATTAATACGGTGGTATATTTTTGCCAATCAGCAAGTGTGCCTTCTTCATAAATATTGGCTTGATGTTTATGCTCAAGCAAAATACGCTGCGCTTCTTCAGCTACCGCCAATGCATTGCCATAAACAGTACCTACAAAAATGCCGATTTTAGCCATCATAACTACCTACTTTATACGGTTTAAAATTCAATAAACTTAGCTTGCCTAACATATAGAAATTTAACCTTTATCTCAAGCTTCAGGGTCGTTAATTACTTCATATCATCCTCTAATTCAGTAGAATAAATGAAAAAATACTTATTTTATTAATTTAATGTCTAATTTATATTTTTATATTAATATTTAAATTGATTTAATAGATATAAATCGTCATTAATTAATAACGGTTTATATCAAAACAAAGGATAAAGAAACACCACATAAGCCACATATTTACTTATTTAACAAAAGAGTATTATAAATTTTATTCCATTCATTTCTTTCTTTTGAAAAAAACCAAAATATATCATTTTTAGGTTTTGATTCCTTTAGCGTTTTTGTTATTAATTTATTAGCCCATTCGGGTAGTTTTCCACCGTTAAAAGCATCGCTATTTAGTATAATATTTAAATTTTCATGTACTTTCATTATATTGTCATGGGTTTTATTATTGATATCGAGTCGTTTCTGATATGATTTAGGAAAGAAAAACTTATATGCTTTAGAAAAAAAGCCATTACCATTCTCTAGAGAATTATTATTAATAAAAAGTAATGAAGCAATTTCATTAATATTTAATAAAACATTTTCTTTTTGAATTTCACTATTAACCCCAGCAGTATATCCTTTCAATTTATTATCCACCTCAATTAACAATGCAATTCTAAAATCACTAGTCGATTCAATGGATTTATAATATTCATTTTTTATAGTTTTTATTTTTTCTAAGCTAGATTTAAATTCTATTAATCTATGTTCATCTTCTATCTTTTCATTTGAATTTAACTGTCTAACAATATCAAATTCATTATTAATTTCGCTTTTCTTCCTAGTTAACATATCAATATTTATTTTAGATATATCTTTATAACCTAAAAAATCAACAATGTTATTTATTGCTAAAGCTACATCGACTATTTTTTTATGGCTACTTACTTTTGAATGCAATTCATTTTCAATTAATTTAATTTCATTTTCAATTTTTTTAATTTCACATAGTGTGTCCTTGATGGAAGGTATTATATCAACCTTGCAATAACTCTCCTGATTAGTTTGTATCTCATCTTCCATTTTCATAATAGATAAATTACATCCATGAAAGCCAATATTATTATTTTCATTTGAAAATATATTCAATAAATTATTACCACCATTACTCTTATTATATAAACTTTCATTAATATGATCTATTTTATAAAACTGACCTTTATGGCTTATAAAGTTATTTATAATTGGACTATCATCATTAAAAACAATTTTTTCAAGAGAACTAGCATTATAAATATTATTTTTCACTTTATTAAAAAAGCTGTCCTTTTTTTTATAGGAAAGCAAACCAGTAAATATTTTTTCGATATCACCGATATCATTAATATTTTTCACACTGATTATTTTATCTTTACTATCAAAAAAAGTTTTAACGCCTCCTGAGTTAATCCTGTCTTCCAGTTTTTTTAGATGTTTTTTATTTTTACCATGATTAGTATATTTATCAATTGAATTATCTAATTCTTTTTTTATATTATTTAATAAAAAATCCTTATCCTTATTAAGAATAAAAATATTATCATTTCCTTTTTTAAAAAAAAGTGAAATGTTATTTTTATCGAATACAGCACTCTCTCTATTTTTTTTATCATTTATATCTGTTATGGATAATATAAAACTTCTATGATTACTTTTGACGGGTAGCATGATATTTCTCCACTCTATTTAATAATTAATAGAATGGCATAGCCAGCATAAATATTATTGCAATAAAAAAACACTCCCGAGTTTTACATGGGAGTGCTTTATGATTTAGTGTGAAAATATAGTGAGCTATTTATCGTTACCTAAAGACCTCATATATTCATCCATTTCGGTTTTTAAGTTATCTGATTTAGGGCCAAAAATCGCTTGAATACCAGAGCCAACAACCACAACACCAGCAGCACCTAATCTTTTCAACTCATCACGATCTACTTTTTCAATTTCTTTAACGCCAATACGTAAACGAGTAATACAAGCATCTAAACTACTGATATTATCTTTACCACCAAACGCAGCGACTAAAGATTGTCCCATAGCACTTTTATCAGCTTGTTTCGCGTTTTTATCTTCCACTTCTCTGCCCGGGGTTTTCAGGTTTAGTTTCACGATTAAGAAACGGAAAATAGAGTAATAAGTTATCGCATAAAGTATGCCAATAATTGGGAATAGATACAGTTTGCTGCTATTGCCACTCAATACGATAAAGTCAATTAAACCATGAGAGAAACTCGTACCATCACGCATACCTAACAAGATACAAATAACAAATGCTAAGCCCGCTAAAATAGCGTGAATAACATAAAGAATAGGTGCGACGAACATAAATGAGAATTCGATAGGTTCAGTGATCCCTGTTAAAAAGGCAGTTAATGCCGCTGAAATCATGATACCGCCTACTTTTACACGATTCTCAGGACGTGCTGAATGCCATATCGCAATAGCCGCAGCTGGCAAACCAAACATCTTAAATAAAAAGCCACCTGACAACATGCCCGCAGTTGGATCACCAGCCATATAGCGAGGAATGTCACCGTGGAATACCTGTCCTGCACTATTTACGTATTCACCCACTTGCATTTGGAACGGCACGTTCCAGATATGGTGTAAGCCAAATGGTACTAATGCACGCTCTACAACACCGTAAATACCAAAAGCAACGGCTGGGTTTTGATACGCCGCCCATTCAGAAAAACGCTGGATAGCTGTACCGATAGGAGGCCAAATAAAGGCTAAAATAATCCCAACAAAAATAGCGATTAAGCCTGAAATAATAGGAACAAAACGTTTTCCGGCAAAAAATCCTAAATACTCAGGTAATTTAATTCGATAAAAACGGTTAAACATAGAGGCGGCAATAATACCAGCGATGATCCCCCCTAATACCCCTGTATCAGTAAGGTGCTGAGCCTCAATTTCTGCTGGTGTTAAACCTAAAACCCAAGGAGCAACCACAATCATGGTTTTAGACATAATGCCATAAGCCACAACAGACGCCAGTGCTGATACCCCATCATTATTGGTAAAACCTAACGCAACACCAATGGCAAAAATAAGTGGCATATTAGAGAAAACCGAACCACCAGCCTCTGCCATAACTTGAGAAACAGAAGAAGGGATCCATGAAAGATCAGCGGAACCAACCCCTAATAAAATACCGGCAATAGGCAGTACAGATACCGGTAACATCAAGGACTTTCCGATTTTTTGTAAAACAACAAATAGGTTTTTAAACATCAAGCAGACTCCCGGAATGTGGGTTTTATATGTTGTAAGTTTTTATTTGTTTAAAGTAGTGTGGGTTTTATTTCATAAACTTATCTAATGATAAGCCTTATTTATTTCACATCATAAAATAAATCGCTTAATGAATACATGATAGCTGTCACGTTTCAAACATGTGATCAGATCAATTAATAGAATTATATATTTTACAAATAGTTAAAATAGATTATAAATTTGCGCAAACCATTAAGACTTAAGTAAAAAAGCCTTAATAGTCACGTATAGAAAGTAATATTTGAAGTTAAGAAAGGAATTAAAAATGATGAGCTAAATCTTCACCATACTGCTCTAATTCAGGTCTTAATCCACGCCAACCAAATTGATTAATCAGGTGTTGCCAAGACAGATCCCATTTAGCTGTTAAGTTAAGTGGTTGCAATGTGATTGGATGAATTAAGTTTAGATGGCTTGCATGTAACATCAAGCGATGAGATTGAAAATGATTTACAACACCACGGTTTTGACGTAAATCACCATGAGCAGTATCACCAATAATTGGGTGTCGAATATGAGACATATGGCGACGTAATTGATGCTTGCGCCCTGTTTCAGGACGTAGTTCTAATAAACTAAATCGAGATGTAGGATAACGCCCAATCGCAACCTCTTTTTCAACAGTTCCTAATGGCTGGCAGTGCGTCACGCAATCTTGAATTTGTGGAGGTTGGGTTGCAAATTTATCTGCAATTTTGTCGAGTTCCTCGACTAAAGGGCTATCAATAACAGATGCTTCTTCAACGTATCCTCGGACAACAGCATGATATATTTTTTCTGTTTTATGTTGTTCAAAAGATTGAGATAGCGCCCTAGCAACATCTGAAGAAAGCGCCATTAATAGAACACCTGATGTAGGCCTATCTAGACGATGCACAGGAAAAACATGTTGCCCTATTTGATCTCTTAGTGTCTGCATCACAAACACTGTTTCATGTCTATCTAACCAACTGCGGTGAACAAGCCAACCCGCAGGTTTATTCACCGCAACAAGATGTTCATCTTGATAAATAATATCTAGCATTATCGACCTTATGATTTAAACATTGCGTCAAGTTCACGCAAATGATTGAGTAAATCAGTAACATCTCGACTCTTATCTTCTTTAAATGCTTCTTCATAATAAGGTGCGATTGCAAATGTATTAGGTAATGGTATCTCGTTTTCAATCATTGATGACAATCTCGGAATTAATACCCACTGTAACCATTCATGAGCACTCATTGTATCAATACAGAAAGGCTCAACACTTTCAAATGCTTGTTCAGTAGGAGACTCTAATTGCCATAGCTCAATGTTCTTCATCTCTTCTTCAATCAAGAGCAATTTTGCTAAAATGCGTTGTTCTGGTGTCATCATTTATCCCTTATATAAAACTTACGAATAAGGATAACATTGGGATGGAATAGCAGAAAACAAATAAAAAAATAAAAGGAGCCGAAACTCCTTTTAGACAAGAAAAATAGTTGTCTGTACAACACATGCGTCCAAGCAAAACCGTTTTTATCTATCCCTGTGATTAAGTCCGTATCCACATTAATGGAAATATCCTATTTCCTGTGTCCTTGATTACTCTACATTTTATCGGTTACCAAACAGTCCCTTAGTTGGTGGACGTAGAATGCCAATAATTGATTAGTTAAACAACCCACTAAACAAAAACAATTAAAGCGCCATAACTATAAATAAAAACAATAAGTTATTAACTTATTGCTTTACTTAAATAAATCAATTTTATTTTTATTCGTGACGTTTTTTGGTAAAAATATACACACTTTTTTGTAAGATATATCTCACAAGAAAAAAGGTTTATAGACTACATTACTCATTATATACAGCGACTAATTCTGATAGAAAAAGAGATAAATTTTCAGCCAAAACTTCTCTTTTCTTTTTACCGAACGTTTCCAGAATGACTTCACCGGAAACATTGCACACAGAAATTATTTCATTTTCCGAATCTGTGGTGCCAATAAACAATGTGGGGGTAAGTTTTAAACGCTTTTGAGTTACCAAATGACCAATAATATTTTCTTGCAAGCGAATAAAATCCTCTTCACTCCACACTTGGATCAAGCTGAAATCTACCTCTCTAAAACGAACCTGCATATCACCAGCATACTGAGTGGTAAAATAATCGTGCAATTCAGGACGAATAATAATTCCCATCGCTTTTTCAACTTTTTCTAGTTTATCTGTTCCTACAAAAGGTTGCGGTAACCAGTAAACAACTTCATCACCTGTTCTTGATATACAAATAGAAGGAACACCATAAAGATCTTCACTTGCAGGAGGTAAACCTGATTTTTCTTGCCACAAATCAACATATTTTTGCGTAAAGGTTTTTAATTCAGAGGAGATATTTTCAATCATGATTATCTGTTTTATCTATTTAAATAAGAATTTCCTTTATGTTACCTGATTATGTCACTAATTCAGAGCATCAAAAATAAAGCATTCATATACTATTGATGTTTCAATAGTATAATTAACCTTCTTTTATTTTCAGCTAAAGTTAGGATGTAAATTATGTCTTTATATCAAGGCGATAAATCTCTTGAAGCATTATCTCTGGGCAAAGAGACGCAATATCATAATCAATATGATGCCGGATTATTGCAAGGTGTACCACGTAGCCTAAATCGAGACTCACTCTCTTTAACTGCTGAAAATTTACCTTTTCATGGTGGTGATATTTGGACTATGTATGAGCTCTCATGGCTCAATAGCAAAGGCTTACCACAAGTTGCTATTGGTCATGTTGAATTAGATGCAACTACTGAAAATCTCATTGAATCTAAAAGTTTTAAATTATATCTCAATAGTTTTAATCAAACTCGTTTTGAAAGTTGGGATATCGTCGAAAAAACCTTGCTTAAAGATTTAACGACTTGTGCTAAAGGCAAAATTAATCTGACCATTTATCCACTTTCGCATTTTACATCACAACCTATTGTTGATTTTGCTGGAGAGTGTATTGATGAACAAGATATTGAAATTGATAATTATCAGTTTGATGTGCAATGGTTAAACGAATCAACAACCGATACACTGGTTGAAGAAACCCTTGTCAGCCATCTGTTAAAATCAAATTGCCTTATTACCCATCAACCAGATTGGGGATCAGTTGCTATTCAATACAAGGGTAAAAAGATTGATCGTGAAAAACTACTGCGCTATTTAGTTTCATTTAGACAACACAATGAATTTCATGAACAGTGTGTTGAGCGAATTTTCCACGATATCATGCAATTATGTAAGCCAGAGACATTAACTGTTTATGCCAGATATACGCGACGCGGTGGATTAGACATCAATCCTTGGCGTAGTAATTGTGAGTTTGTTCCAGAAATTAGTCGATTAGCCAGACAATAACGGAATAATGCCTGTATGTTAATATGATCTGTGTTATACCAAGATCAGTTGCACTTCAGTTTGTTATTTCAGGAGAAAAAGGAGTCCTACGTGATAACTCATGTCAGCCCATTAGGTTCCATGGATCTGCTTTCACAGCTAGAAGTTGATATGCTAAAGAGAACCGCAAGCAGTGATCTTTATCAGCTGTTTCGCAATTGTTCTCTCGCTGTTCTCAACTCTGGTAGCCTCACTGATAGTAGTAAAGAACTGTTATCTAAATACCAAGATTTTGATATTAACGTACTGCGCCGTGAACGTGGCGTAAAACTAGAGTTAGTCAATCCTCCTGAAGACGCCTTTGTTGACGGAAAAATTATTCGCTCACTACAAGCTAACTTATTCGCAGTGCTTCGTGACATATTGTTTGTTCACGGGCAGATCACAACAGCAAAACGTGATCTTCACCTGAACTTAGAAAATAGTACTCACATCACTAATACTATTTTCTCGATTTTGCGTAATGCACGAGCCCTTCATATTGATGAAGATCCTAATATGATCGTTTGCTGGGGTGGTCACTCTATCAACGAAACGGAATACCTTTACGGCAGAAAAGTAGGTAACGAATTAGGATTACGCGAACTCAATATTTGCACAGGCTGTGGGCCGGGTGCGATGGAAGCACCAATGAAAGGGGCTGCCGTTGGTCATGCTCAACAACGTTATAAAAATAGCCGTTTTATTGGTATGACAGAGCCTTCAATTATTGCGGCTGAGCCACCAAATCCATTAGTTAACGAACTGATTATTATGCCAGATATTGAAAAACGTCTGGAATCTTTCGTGCGAATTGGACATGGCATTATTATTTTCCCAGGCGGTGTAGGGACTGCGGAAGAATTGCTGTATCTGCTTGGTATTCTTATGTCTCCAGAAAACCAAGACCAAGTATTGCCACTGATTTTAACTGGCCCTAAAGAAAGTGCAGATTACTTTAATGTATTAGATGACTTTATCGCCAATACATTAGGCGACGAAGCTCGACGCCATTACCAAATTATTATTGATGATGCGCCTGAAGTTGCTCGTATCATGAAAAAATATATGCCTTTGGTAAAAGATAATCGCCGTAGTACTGGTGATGCTTATAGTTTTAACTGGTCAATGAAGATCAATGCTGATTTACAGCTTCCTTTTGAACCAACACATGAAAATATGGCATCGCTTAACTTAAGTACCGATCAATCACCTGAAAAATTAGCGGCTGACTTACGTCGCGCATTCTCTGGTATTGTTGCTGGTAACGTAAAAGAAGTGGGTATGAAAGCGATTGAAGCTTACGGCCCTTATAAAATTCATGGTGATCGTGAAATTATGCGTCGCATGGATATTTTATTAGCAGGCTTTGTTGAGCAACATCGTATGAAACTTCCGGGTGGTACAGCTTACCAACCATGTTACGAGATTATCAGCTAATTTATTATGATACATTTGCTGATTATTGATGCTTTAAACCTGATCCGCCGCATTCATGCGGCATCAGGTTCTTCCTGCCAGACTGTATGTGAACAAAGTGTCAACCAGCTGCTTGGTCACACACAACCTACTCATGCCGTAGCAGTCTTTGATGAAGACGACAGAGACGGTAGCTGGCGACATCAACTGTTACCCGATTATAAAGCGGGTCGCACACCAATGCCTGATGACTTGCGACAGCAATTACCTGAAATTAAAGCAATGTTACTTAATTTAGGAATACAGAGCTGGCACTCAGGCGGTGATGAAGCTGATGACGTTGCAGCAACATTGGCAACCAAAGTGGCAAGTGCAGGTTTTCGAGTCACGATTATTTCAACCGATAAAGGTTATTGCCAATTACTTTCTCCCTCTATTCGTATACGCGATTATTTTCAACGACGCTGGTTAGATTTAGAATTTATTAGAGCAGAATTTGGTGTCGAACCATCTCAACTTACCGACTATTGGGGATTAACGGGCGTAAGTAGCAGTAAGGTTGCAGGCGTTCCTGGTATTGGGCCTAAAAGTGCTACCGAGCTTTTACAAATTCACCCAGATCTAGAATCACTCTATCAGCATATTGATGATGTTCCGACTAAATGGCAAAACAAACTTATTACACATAAAGAGTCTGCATTTATCAGTCGGAAAATCACGACATTACGTACTGACATTCAATTAAACGGTAATCTACAACAGTTACGTTTAAAATAGCTAAGTTCCCAGTCGTTAAAACTCAACAAACAAATATCTTTGGATCACTAGCTCCCATTAAAAAAGGCTAAGTTTCTATTTATAAACTTAGCCTTTTATTGTCATCAATAAATCGATGTGTCTTGAACGGTTTTAGAACTCACGATCTGGTCGATAAGCAGCCCAAATATTTTGAATATGAACCGTTATCTCTTCTCTATCGTGATAAAGGTGCTTAGCTTGGATCTTAACGTTGATCCCTTTTTCTGCTAACTCTGACTTTATTTTTTCAAGGATATGAGAAACTTCCTCATAACGTTTTTTCATTGGTAGTTTTAAATTAAAGATAGCTTCGCGACACCATTCATTAGCAATCCACGTTGTCATCAACGCAGCAACTTTGGCTGGTTTTTCAACCATATCACAAACAAGCCATGTGATATTTTTAGATGTAGGTTCAAATTTAAAACCATCGACTTGGTGATGACGAACTTGTCCTGTATCCATTAACGATTGTGCCATCGGGCCATTATCAACAGCATGTACCATCATACTGCGTTTCACTAATTGATATGTCCAACCGCCGGGACATGCCCCTAAATCGACAGCTCTCATTCCACTGGCTAAACGCTCTTCCCATTCATCATAAGGAATGAAAATATGAAATGCTTCTTCAAGTTTTAATGTCGAACGACTTGGTGCATCTGATGGGAATTTTAACCGAGGAATACCCATATAAAATGCGGAATTATTGAAACTATAAGAATAGCCAACATAACAACATCCCGGTGCAATAAAAAACACATGTATAATAGGACGGCTAAAATTCTCTACTTTCAGCAAAATTTTCTCATTACGTAAATGATTACGTAATGGCACCGTAAATTTACGGCAGAATTTTAATAATTCTTTACTTTCGTTGGTGTCCGCAACTTCAACTCGAAGTTCACCCGCTTTTTCGACAACACCTTTTAGCATTCCAATAATCGGTGTAATTCTATCTTCTGGCGGTAAATCTTTAAGTAATTCACCTGTCACAAACATCTGACGAGCAAAAATTAATTCACGGAAACTCACTTCACGCGCAATCTTGTCTGCTTCACCCTCTTGGTAGCATTCAAAGATAACATAACCACTTCCCTCTTTAACACGAGGAAAACCATAAACGCCGATTTGACCTGCTTTATCCGTAATCTCAGCCGCGCACTCTTTTTCAAAACCTTGGCGACAATATAATGCAACTTTATTCATGGCGAGACGCCGGTGCCCTTAGACGCAAAGCGCCAATAAAAATTAAAGCCCAACCAATAAGAAAACTAAATCCACCAATTGGCGTAAAATAAGATAACAATCTAACTTGTGTTAGCGCCATACAATAAAGGCTACCACTGAAAAGTAGAATACCAACACCAAAGAAAATACCTGCCCAATAAAACCATAAAATGGTTTTACGCATTAACATTGCCGCGATCCCGACAAGTAATAAGGTATGGACGATTTGGTAGCGCATCGCTAACTGAATGTATTCCCAATGTTGTGGCGATAAATGAGGTGCAAGCTTATGAGTTGCAAATGCACCAAAAGCAACATAAAAGAAGCCACTAATCGCGGAAAACATAAGCAATGTACGACTATTCACTGTTTATTCCTTCCTATCTAGAAGATATTTGCCAATCACAATATTAAGATGATGTCAGTAAACCCAGCTTTTCTTGCTCATTCGCTGCTTGAGATAAAATCCATTGGCGAAAAGCCGCAATTTTACCCAATTCAGCCTGACTATCTTGGCAAACTAAATAAAATGCATTTTTACTAACAAGGACATCTGGAAAAGGTCTTACTAATCGACCTGATTCTATTTCACTACGTGCCATTACATTATTAACTAATGCAACGCCTTGTCCATGTACAGCAGCCTGTATTACCATTGAACTATGGCTAAAAATAGGCCCTTGTTGCACATTTATCTGATTTTGTATCTCTAATTGACGTACATAAGCTTGCCAATCTCGACGAGATGTATCATGTAGCAGTGTATGATAAATCAGATCGGATGGGGTTTTTAGTGGTTTTTCACCTGTAAGTAAAGATGGTGCACAAACAGGGATCAAATATTCCGCATAAAGGCGGTCTGTACGTAAACCAGTCCAATTTCCTCGACCATAAAAAATGGCGACATCAACATCGTCAGCTAGCTTATCTTCTTCTCTATCAACAGCCTGAATTCGCACATCAATTCCCGGATAAGCTTGATTAAACCCAGATAGCCGAGGTACTAACCATTGAATAGCAAAACTTGGAGAAAGGCTAACGGTAAGTGCGCCTTTCGCGCTTCGAGCTAATAATTTGCGAGTTGCCTCGTTAATTGATGAAAAGATTTCCTTAATATCGAGGTAATAACTCTGCCCTTCTTCGGTTAATAAAAGAGAGCGGTTGCGTCTTCTAAATAATTTTAGCCCAAGGAATTCTTCTAATGTTTTAATTTGGTGGCTCACTGCTGCTTGTGTCACAAATAATTCTTCAGCGGCTTTAGTAAAACTTAAATGACGTGCCGCTGAATCAAAAACCCTAAGCGCATTTAATGGCGGTAAACGTTTAGACATATTCGGTTCTTAAACCCCTATTTTGGCTATTAGTAGACCCTAACTTTCATCATTAGTTTTTTTTATGCGAAGCATTATAAATTGTCCCTTGATGATTAGCCAGTAAATACCTATAGTAAGCGCACTTCCTAAGCCGGAACGAAAAGTTGTGTAGTAGTAATACTGCAAAACTTTTGGCTTTGTGGTTGTGATGTTGTGTTTGCAAGTTGTCTGGAAATTCCAGACTTAGTAGCTGATGCTACTGTTTTTTTTCACTTCCTGTACATTTACCCTGTCTGTCCATAGTGATTTTATAGTGCACCGCCAAGGCGGTGCTTTTTTTATTCGCTATTTTTCTCTACTTTTTAATTACTCACACATACCGTTTTGATGTTTTAATCCATTTTTTATAATGAAGTTATCATCATTATTCTAAAAAACTCCCCACAAATTATCCCCGGTAAATTAAAATAAGAAAAAAGAGGATATTAATCTGATATCAGTGATTTTTTATTGAGTGAACTTTCATCATCTTAATCGTGTTATTATGGGCGCAATAAGCCATAACAAACGGATGCCCTCAGGTTTCCGTTATAAATAAATATAATTAACCGTATAATCTATACGCCCTATTTTTAACGACAAATCACGAAAATTTATTCGTCTACCAATACAGCCTAACTATGAACGTATTTTCACCTGATTTATTTCGACAACAATTTCCTGCACTTAAAGAAAAGACTATTTATCTCGATAGTGCAGCGACTGCATTAAAGCCTCTCGCCATGATAGAAGCCTCTGATGCGTTTTATCGCCATAATTTTGCAACGGTTCACCGTAGCCAATATCAGCATGCTAAAGAGACAACGCAACAATATGAGGCGACACGTCAACAAGTTGCCGAATTAATCAATAGTGTTGATAGTGATACGATTATTTGGACAAAAGGCACCACAGAATCACTCAACTTTATTGCTCAAGGTTATTTTCGCCCACGCTTACAAGCAGGTGATGAAATAATTGTTAGTGAGCAAGAACATCATGCAAACCTTATTCCTTGGTTGATACTGGCGGAACAAACAGGTGCACGAGTGATCCGTTGGGCTATTGAAGATCATTTTTTACCTTCAATTAATAGCTTAAATGCTTTAATCAATAAACGGACACGAATTGTTGCTGTTAGCCAAATGTCGAATGTGACAGGCGCTCAAATCGCATTAGATAAAGTGTCTCAATGCGTTCATCAATATGATAATTGCTTACTGGTTGTCGATGGAGCACAAGGTATTGCGCATCACCCAACAGATGTCACAGCATTTGATATCGATTTTTATGTTTTTTCTGCTCATAAACTTTATGGCCCTAATGGATTAGGTATTTGTTATGGCAAACGAAAACATTTAGAGGACATGGCACCTTGGCATGGTGGTGGAAAAATGCTAACTAACGCAACATTTGATGGTTTTACTCCAGCCCCTATTCCTCAGCGTTTTGAAGCTGGAACACCTAATGTTGCAGGTGTTATTGCATTTTCAGCCACATTAGCATGGTTAGAAAAACAAGATATGCATCAGGCTAACCAATATGCTCTTGAGCTTGCAGAAGAAGCTGAGAAGCGCCTGAGAGAGCTAAATGGGTTTATCAGTTACCGAGCTGCCAACTCATCAGTTGTTTCTTTTAATTTCGAAGGCATTCATCATAGTGATTTAGCAACATTAATCACAGAGAAAGGTATTGCATTACGCACAGGGCAACACTGCGCACAACCTCTTATTGATTCATTAAATACTTCAGGCTGTTTACGCATTTCTTTTATGCCTTATAATCAACTTTCTGATATTGATGCCTTTATTGACGCTGTTATTTTTGCGTTAACACTCTTAAAAGACGAATAATCATCATGACCAACATCACAACACAGCATCCTTTTGGTAATGAAATTACCCTAGATATCTTGCTTAATGATTTTCAAAAATCAAAAGCATGGGAAGATAAATATCGCCAGTTAATTCAACTTTCCCGCAAACTCCCTGCACTACCTAATGAATTAAAAACAACGGAAAAAGAGATAAAAGGGTGTGAGAACAAAGTATGGCTAGGTGTCGAATTAAATAATGACGGAAAATACCATGTTTATGGTGATAGTGATGGTCGTATTGTAAAAGGCTTACTGACTATTATTTTAGCCGCAGTTGAAAATAAAACGGCGCAAGAAATAGCTGATATCGATATGTTAGCGATTTTTGAACAATTAGGATTGGCTAATCAAATTAGCCAATCTCGTACTGACGGAGTGAATGCGATTATCGCACGATTAAAATCACTCACCTCTCAATCCTAACCTTAACTTAGGCTCAGAATCTCAATATATATTACAAATATATACTCTAAATAATTCAAGATGTAGCTAGGCGACAAGTGAATGAGTCGCTAGGAGCATACACAAGTATGTGACTAGTGCGAATGAACGCCGTCAACAACGCTACAGCTTGAATATATGCAAAAAAATACTCTAAATAATTCAAGATGTAGCTAGGCGACAAGTGAATGAGTCGCTAGGAGCATACACAAGTATGTGACTAGTGCGAATGAACGCCGTCAACAACGCTACAGCTTGAATATATGCAAAAAAATACTCTAAATAATTCAAGATGTAGCTAGGCGACAAGTGAATGAGTCGCTAGGAGCATACACAAGTATGTGACTAGTGCGAATGAACGCCGTCAACAACGCTACAGCTTGAATATATGCAAAAAAATACTCTAAATAATTCAAGATGTAGCTAGGCGACAAGTGAATGAGTCGCTAGGAGCATACACAAGTATGTGACTAGTGCGAATGAACGCCGTCAACAACGCTACAGCTTGAATATATGCAAAAAAATACTCTAAATAATTCAAGATGTAGCTAGGCGACAAGTGAATGAGTCGCTAGGAGCATACACAAGTATGTGACTAGTGCGAATGAACGCCGTCAACAACGCTACAGCTTGAATATATGCAAAAAAATACTCTAAATAATTCAAGATGTAGCTAGGCGACAAGTGAATGAGTCGCTAGGAGCATACACAAGTATGTGACTAGTGCGAATGAACGCCGTCAACAACGCTACAGCTTGAATATATGCAAAAAAATACTCTAAATAATTCAAGATGTAGCTAGGCGACAAGTGAATGAGTCGCTAGGAGCATACACAAGTATGTGACTAGTGCGAATGAACGCCGTCAACAACGCTACAGCTTGAAGTATGACGAGTATTCGCTACAGCTTGAAGTATGACGAGTACGTTGGGCTTTTGCTAACATCTTCTTCAATACATAAGACACCGCGATAAACCCAAACGATGCCGTTACCATCGTCACTGCACCAAAGCCGGCTGAACAATCCATTCTTTTCACACCATCCGCCGTACTTTTTGCCGCACAAACTGTACCATCGCCTTGTGGATAAACGAGTTGCTCTGTTGAGAAAACACAATCGATCCCTAATTTTCCCTTACTATTTTTTACGACATTAAAATCAGATTTCAAACGCTCTCTTAATTTAGCCGCTAAAGGATCTTGAATTGTTTTTGCTAAATCAACCACTTGGATTTGTGTTGGATCAATTTGCCCACCAGCACCACCCGTTGTGATCACCGGAATTTTATAACGGCGACAATAAGCTAACAATGCAGCCTTTGGCCTTACGCTATCAATTGCATCAATGACATAATCAAAGTTGTTATTCATCATTTCAGCGACATTATCAACCGTGACAAAATCATCAATACTGGTCACTTTGCATTCTGGATTGATTTCTAAAATACGCTGTTTCATTACATCGCATTTAGGCTGCCCCACGCTTTCTTTCAACGCATGTATTTGACGATTAGTGTTAGTCACACACACATCATCCATATCAATTAAGGTAATAGCACCAATTCCACTACGTGCTAATGCTTCAGCAGCCCAACTGCCGACCCCACCTATACCCACGACACAGATATGAGCCTGAGCAAAATAAGACAACGCTTTTTGCCCATAGAGTCGCCCTATTCCAGAAAAACGTTGTAAATATGAATCTGATAATGAATTTTGCATAATGCGATAACAACCTAAATAACAGAAATAATCATGGCTATTAATATCAATAGCCATGTCGTTTGCATAATTTTACCGTTAATAACGAGCTGATAAATAGTAAATCGTTTTTATGACGAAGGATTTAATAAGTTAAGCTGTGATTTTTTTAATACCCAAACACGTCCGTAATGATTATAAAAACCTGCCATATGACCAGCATCTTTACCAATCCCATGATAAATATCGAAATGATGCCCTTTAATTGCCCCACCTACATCTAATGCCACCATTAAACGCATTTGATATTCGCCTGTAAAACTACCTGTATTATCAAGTACAGGAATTTCAGCGAGCAACACCGTTCCGGCAGGAATAATACTTCGGTCGGAAGCCACAGAGGCAAGTGCAACAAGTGGGATAGCACTAGCGCCTCTAACAGGTGTGAAAGGCTCTGGTTTGAAAAAAACAAATGACGGATTTTCTTCTAATAATTTTCTTACTTCAGCATCATTGTGCTTATCAGCCCAATCTCTAATAGCAAGCATCGACATATCTTTTCTTTCTACTTCACCATTATCAATAAGTACTTTGCCAATACTACGGTAAGGGTGTCCGTTTTTTCCTGCATAACCAAAGAACGTTAAAGGTTTACCATCACCAAAATCAACATAACCACTTCCCTGAACTTCCATCATAAAATTATCCATAATGGAGTTACTGTAAGCTGCAATTAAAGATTGGCTTAATGCACCATTATAAATAGCGGCACGAGACGGCAACTTTGAACGGCTATTAGCTGGCATTTTATAAAGAGGATATTGGAATTCACCTTGTTGCGTTAAACGGGCTTCAAGAACAGGTGTGTAATATCCAGTAAATTGAACATTACCGTAATTATCAACGCCCTCCATTTGAAATGCAGAAAGATTGAATTGGCGTAATTGGCGAGTATCAGCACCTGATCGTAACCAGTTTTCTACCGCTTGATAAGTTTCTTTATTGCTATTGTATAAACGGGATGATGTTTGGTTTATCTGGCTTACTTGTTGTAAGTAATCAGGGCCATTAATCGGTGTACCTTGTGTATTTGGCGAACTTACCTCAATGAGATCTTGTTTAAGCTTTCCATCTTTATACTGTTGCCCTTGCTCTGTCGGACGATGACATCCAGTCAAGGCAAGCGCTAACATACCTAAAATTAACGATTTTCGCCAAGTAACCATTTTTTTCCCGCTTAATAACTAAATTTGAGTGCTGATTTTGGATGAGAAAGATACCAAAGCCAAATCAATAAAGATAATGAATATATACTCTAAATCATTCGAGTTGCAGCTAGGCGACAAGCAAAGATATCCCGATGGGCATACTCATGTATGTGATTCGGGTAGCTGAGCGTAGCCAACACCCCTACAACTTGAAGGATGACGAGTATACATGTTGTACCTGCATTCTATTATCACCCAATCAATATGACTTTTAAACATCAAGTATATACTCTAAATAACTTGATGTATGACGAGTATAACTGCCTAAATTTGCATCTTGATGTGTTATTTCTGACCGTTTTTAAAAGAAAACTGTAAAAATTTCATAAAAAACTTGCAACTCGGCAGATCCTGAGTATAGTGCCCCTCTGTGGAGACGCGGGGTGGAGCAGCTTGGTAGCTCGTCGGGCTCATAACCCGAAGGTCGTCAGTTCAAATCTGGCCCCCGCAACCAATTCACAAAGCAGTAAGTTATAGTATCAGTCGCGGGATGGAGCAGCATGGTAGCTCGTCGGGCTCATAACCCGAAGGTCGTTGGTTCAAATCCAGCTCCCGCAACCAATTCTATAAACAACAATTCAGTCGCGGGATGGAGCAGCATGGTAGCTCGTCGGGCTCATAACCCGAAGGTCGTTGGTTCAAATCCAGCTCCCGCAACCAATTCTATAAACAACAATTCAGTCGCGGGATGGAGCAGCATGGTAGCTCGTCGGGCTCATAACCCGAAGGTCGTTGGTTCAAATCCAGCTCCCGCAACCAATTCCTCTTCAAGATTTCCTCTTATTTACTTTCTCTCTTAATTTACAAGCCTAATCATATTTCTTATAGATTTACTACGTTAAATTTCTTTTATATCAATAACGCATTGTATTAAATAGATTTATTGTGCTGAAACCACAATAAAAAACGCCAATAGAAAGCACATGATATCGGCTTTCTATTGGAATATAAGAAAAGGGTATGGAGAGAGATTAGCTACGATCAGCTAAGGTTAATTCACCACCATTGGCAAAATAAGCTTTGATCCCTTTGAAGATAGATTCGGCAATTTGTTGCTGGAACTTGGCTGTTTTCAGCTTTTTCTCTTCTTCGATATTACTGATAAAGGCCGTTTCAACCAGAATTGACGGAATTTCTGGTGCTTTCAATACCGCAAAACCTGCCTGATCGACTTTATTTTTATGCAGTTTATTAATCCCACCCATGAGCTTAAGCACTTCGCTACCAAATTTTAGGCTGTCATTAATCGTTGCAGTTTGCACAAGATCTAACATGGCGTGATCAACATAGCGATCGCCGCTTTTACTCACCCCACCAATTAAGTCAGACTCATTTTGTGTTTGAGCAAGGTAGCGTGCTGTATTACTGGTTGCGCCTGTTTTTGATAATGCAAAAACAGATGAACCTCTTGCAGAGCGGTTTGTAAACGCATCAGCATGGATAGAGACAAATAAATCTGCCTGCATTTTTCGCGCTTTAGCAACACGTACTGTCAATGGAATAAAGACATCTTCATTACGTGTCATATACGCTTTCATTTTGGCATCTTTATCAATAAGCGTTCTTAAGCGGCGAGCAATTTGTAAAACCACATCTTTTTCACGCGTTTTATATTTACCTATAGCCCCCGGATCTTCACCACCATGACCTGGGTCTATCATAATAATAATCGGTCTATCTCGCCCTGCTCTACCCGGTTTACGGGTGTCGGTTTGTGCTGGAACTGCTTGTTGTAAATCACCGTCGTTATATTCACGCAATAGTGCTAAGAGAGGATCATCTTCAGTATCAGCCCCATGACTTGGGTAGAAATCTAGCACCAAGCGGTTTTTAAATTCGGCCACAGGTTTAAGCGTAAACATTTGTGGTTGTACAGGCGTTTTTACTTCAAATACCAGTCGTACTGTTTTAGGTGTATTTTGACCAACCCGAATAAGTTTTAAATACGGATCACTAGTCTGAACCTGATTAGCGACACCTTTCAGTGCGCTATTAAGTTGAATACCTTCTAAATCCACCACAATACGCTCAGGATTTGATAATGCAAACTGGCGATATTTAAGTGGTGTGCTGGATTCTATAGTCACGCGAGTATAAGTCGAAGCAGGCCAAACCCTGACAGCAACAATAGATGCAGTGGCAGCAAGACCAACAGGACTAACACTTAACAATAATAACGCGCCAATTCCTTTAACAAGACGACGACGAGTTTGATTGTGCTCAGAATGACTCATGAAAATATTCCAAAAAAACGATTAACGTCAATAAACTCTAAAAAGAGATAAAAAAAGTTAAGAACAAAAAACTTTACCCAATCCACACTTCACTGTCACTTAAAAACAGCACAATTACTCACTTTTACACGAATATTCTGCCTTCAGGGAAAACAATAAGATAGGATTTTACTTGCCATTCCTCCCCAAAAAGAATAAAAATACATTAAATGCGAATAAAAATTCACTTGAGAGGGTTTTATGAAAGAGCGTAGCACCGAATTGGTCGATGGATTCCGCCACTCGGTTCCGTATATTAATGCACATAGAGGCAAAACATTTGTCATTATGCTGGGTGGCGAAGCCATTGCTCACGAAAACTTCCCATCTATCATTAATGATATTGGGTTGTTACACAGCCTAGGCATTCGTTTAGTGGTTGTTTATGGCGCTCGCCCACAAATTGATACTGCTCTTGAAGTACAAAAAGTATCTCCGATTTATCATAAATATACGCGCATCACAGATAGCAAAACCTTAGAAATCGTTAAACAAGCTGCGGGCACATTGCAACTTGATATTACGGCTCGCCTATCAATGAGTTTAAGCAATACTCCATTACAAGGTGCGCATATTAATGTTGTTAGTGGTAACTTTGTTATCGCACAGCCATTAGGGGTTGATGATGGCGTTGATTATTGTCATAGCGGAAAAATTCGTCGTATCGATGAAGAAGCTATTCATCGCCAGTTAGACAGTAATGCTATTGTATTAATTGGGCCAGTTGCCGTGTCTGTTACGGGTGAGAGCTTTAATCTCACCTCAGAAGAAGTGGCAACACAGCTTGCGATAAAACTTAAAGCACAAAAGCTGATTGGTTTTTGCTCATTCCAAGGTGTTATCGATGAAGAAGGTCACATTGTTTCTGAACTGCTGCCTAATCAAGCTGAAGATAAAATTCGAGAGCTACAAACAGAAGGTGATTACCATTCAGGCACAGTAAGATTCTTACGGGGCGCGGTTAAAGCCTGTCGTCGTGGTGTAGAGCGCAGCCACTTATTAAGTTATCAATCTGATGGTGCGCTTATTCAAGAATTATTCTCTCGTGATGGTATTGGTACTCAAATCGTCATGGAGAGTGCAGAAAAAGTTCGTAGAGCAAATATTAATGATATTGGTGGCATACTCGAACTTATTCGCCCATTAGAACAGCAAGGTATTTTAGTCAGACGTTCAAGAGAACAATTAGAAATTGAAATTGACCAATTCACTATTATTGAACGCGATAATATGACTATTGCATGCGCAGCGCTCTACCCTTACCCATCAGAAAAAATTGGTGAAATGGCTTGCGTTGCTGTACATCCAGACTATCGTAGCTCTTGTCGTGGTGAGGTTTTGCTACAACGAATTTCAGCACACGCTAAACAATTGGGGTTAGAAAAGCTATTTGTTTTAACAACTCGTAGCATACACTGGTTTCAAGAAAAAGGATTTGAACCTGCTGAGATTGATAAACTACCAATTGAAAAACAAGCCCTTTATAATTACCAACGTCGTTCTAAAATTTTGATTTTAGACTTACATAAAGAGTAATTACCAAATACAAAAAAAGACAGGTATCCCTCTCAATGTCTGTCTTTTATTATTTTCCATTATTAACGAATAGCTAATAACGTAATTTATCAATTAATCCACTTCGACGTTGAATACGCGTTTGTATTGCCATTTTCACCATAGACTCTGATGCATAAAGAGAAAGCTTTTGTTTAGCACGTGTTAATGCGGTATATAACAATTCTCGACTAACAACAGGTGAAAATTTATCAGGGAGTACTAACGCTGTATGGGTGAATTCAGAACCTTGTGATTTATGCACTGTCATTACATACGCAGTTTCATGTTGCGGTAATCGGCTAGGTTGGATCGCTTTCAATTTTCCATCCGGTAGTTGGAAAAAAGCTTTCATTTCATCTTCATCGTTATTGAGCATAATGCCAATATCACCATTAAACAGACCTAGCGTACTGTCATTTCGTTGGATCATAATGGGACGTCCAATATAATCACTTTGATAACTATTTGTAGGACGGCGGATCAATCGCTGGCGATGCAATAACATTTCAATTCTGTCATTTAAACCACTCACACCAAAAGGGCCTTCTCTTCGTGCGCACAATAAACGGTATTGGTTAAATGCATTAAGAATAATATCAGGTGATGCTTTTTGAGAAACTAAAGTGAGATACTCTCGATAAGCATTAACGGCATCTTGTATCATCAGTAAATAACTTTCTTTTGACTCTAAAGCAATAAAGCTCACATCTTGAGGCTCTAATGCTATTTCAAGCTGTTGTGGGCTAACTTCTGCTTTTTTCAACAACGCAATAGCTATTTTAGTCTGTCCTTTATTAACTGCAAAAGCCAGTTGCCCTATCCCTGAATCTTCACCAAAACGGTAGCTTTTACGTAATAAACACAGGGAATCACTGACGACAGACACTGGAATTTGAGAGACCGGAATAATATCCGTAGATTTAACCAATTCACCTTGAGTCAAATGATTAATCTGATCAAATCTTTTTTGACTGAAACCATCTTCAGAAAAACGGCAAATATCGCCTAACACAGCCCCCGCTTCAACAGAAGCAAGTTGGTCTTTATCACCTAAGAAAATAACGTGACATTTTGATGGGAGTGCATCAATCAAACGCGCCATCATGGGTAAATCAACCATTGAGGCTTCATCAACAACTAAAATATCAAGCTGTAATGGATTATCTTTGTGGTAACGAACTTGCTGACTTTCAGGCTGAGCGCCTAATAAACGATGAATAGTTTGTGCCTGCTTTGGCATCCACTTATTTTCTTCTTCGCTTAAATCAAGTTGCGCCAAAGCCTTACCTAAAGATTCCGTTAATCTCGCAGCGGCTTTACCTGTGGGAGCTGCTAATTGAATAATCGGCTTTTCATTCGATGTGAGCATCACAAAAGCCGCTAATATTTTAGCAACTGTCGTGGTTTTCCCCGTTCCAGGACCTCCTGAAATAATAGAAATAGGGCTTGTGATAGCAACACTGGCAGCCACTTTTTGCCAATTTGTTTCTTGGTTTTCTTTCGTGGCTGGAAAAAGCTGGTTAAGCACCTTAATTAATTCATTTTCATCAATATCAACAATGCTGTGCTCTTGCCTAAAAAATTGAGCTACTTTCTCTTCATAGCTCCACATTCTTTGTAGATAAAGAAGTTCATTATCTAAAATAATGGGAGAAGAAAGATTATCACTACTTTGACTAACGCAGTGACAATGAGTCAACTCTTCTACTATTTTTTTAGTAGAAGGCTTACCCATTTTTTGCCAAACCTCTTGTGAAAACTCTTTTTGTCTACCATCAAACAGTTGATCTTTTTGAATAATATTTAGTGGTAAACAAACATGACCCGCTCCGGTTTGAGCACTCAAATAAGCAAATACAAACAGTAAAATAGGGTTTTCATCTTCAACCAGCATTTGTGCAAATCGAAGATCTAAAGGTCGTAATAAGTTTTGTGTAATCGCTTGTTCTAATAGTTTGATCATTTTTATTTCTCACCGACTACATCGTGTTTGCTACTTTTGCCCGAAAATAGTGAATCTAGCGCCAAAACAAAAGCTTCATCGGGCAAATAAGCATAAACTCCATTTCCGGGATGTTCTTTATCTATACCCCGTAAAAAAAGATAATAAATACCACCAAAATGAGTTCGATAATCATAATCAGGAATACGTTGCTGTAAAAAACGATGTAACGCTAAGGTATAGAGTTGATATTGCAAGTCATAGCGATGATCCATCATTGCATTCATCATCGCTTCTTGTGTGTAATCCTCGCTCGATTCACCTAGCCAATTCGATTTATAATCCACAACATAGTATTTGCCTTCCCAAGAAAAGACTAAGTCAATAAAGCCTTTTAGCATCCCTTCTACTTGTTGAAATTGCAAAGCAGGACAACGTTTTGATAGAGGATCAAACTGACTAATTAATTGGGTCAATTGGGCTGATGATACTTCTTTCTCAATAGGTAAATAGAATTGTAATTCATCGAGTTGTTGTGATTTAGGGATATCAGCAAGACACAATCCTTGAGAATTAAGGGGTGTATGAAACAGCGTTTCCATCCACGTAACTAAAAGGGGAGCCCACTTTTCATCAAAGCCTTGAGCAGTCAATTGTCCTTGTATCCACAGTTCATCAATAGGCTGCGAAAAATCTAATACTTCCAACAAACTGTGTAAGAACGTTCCCGCTACTGCACCACGAGGGAAATGATGAATAGAATTTTCATCAATCTCTCCTTGTTGCTTCTCACCTTTAGCATCTGTATCAAGCCCCGGAGCAATAGATTGCACCAAAGCCTCAATATCACCTAAATCAAAATGATAACTGCGATTTGAATGCTGATAAGTTAATCCTGAATAGCTCGTTATACGCCAATTATCATGGATCTGACGTTTAAATATAGCGGCTTCAAGTTTTGTTTCAGCCATTAATTGAGGCTGGTAACGATGTGCTGATATATTATCAAGCGTTGTTACACTGATATTATCATCTAATAAAGCGTGAATTGATTGATGTAATAATTCACTATTGCCTTCTTCGCCTTGCTGTAATAAATACCCTAAAGCATTTTTATGCAGATCGGTAAGCCCTGATTTACGTTTGGTTCCCTTAACAAGAGGAGCAACACCAACATAACAGCAGAATTTAGATCGAGTTAATGCCACATAAAGTAAGCGTAAATCTTCTGCAAGTCGTTCTTCATCTGCTAAACGTAAACTTTCAGGTCGGCTAAAAATATCTAATTTAGCGTGAAATCTTTCTCTGTCATGATAAAGCGCCCCTTTTTGTTCTTGGTAATTACAAGCAAAAGGTAAGCAAACAATAGGATATTCAAGACCTTTAGATTTATGGATAGTACAAATTCGCACAAGATTTCGGTCACTTTCCAAACGCATTTGTTGACTTTCAGATTGCGCATCAGGATGAGAAATCTGTTGTGCTAACCAACGAATAAGGGCGTGTTCACTATCAAGTTGCAATGATGTTTCTTGTAATAATTCACCAATATGCATGATATCGGTAAGCCGGCGCTCACCATCAATACTTGCGAGTAAATTTTCCGCAATTTGATTATCCATCATGATTTTACGCAACATGGGTAAAACACCACGCTTTTGCCATAGTACATAGTAATCAGCAAATTTCTCCACGTAGCTATTCCAGCGCACCTCATTGCGGTTTAGCTCATCAATTTGCTTTGCGCTAAAACCAAATAATCGGCTGGCTAAAGATGCCCTTAAAACACGTTCTTTCTCAGGAGTTACAACCGCTTGTAGTAACCAAAGTAGATCTTTAGCTTCATTGGTTTCAAATACACTTTCACGATTGGATAAGAATACAGATTGTATTGAAAGCAAATTCAGTGCATCACGGATCAGTATCGCTTCTCTACGGCTACGCACCAGTACCATAATATCAGCAGATGTAACCGCTTTTTTTTCACCTTGTTCAATCAACCAAGCCTGTTGCTGTTCCCCTGCTGATAACCAATCACGAATTTGTGCGGCACATTGCGCGGCCATAATTTGCTCATAATTTCCCGTAGAAACACTTTCACCTTCAGTAAGCCAAAAATTAAAAGGTGAAATCGGTTTATCATGGTAAATAAAAGCCATGTCTTGGTTTTTTTCAGCCGAGCTTACTTCAATAAAAGGGATATGCTCAAATAAAAATGGAGCATTGGAACGCATAAAAAGCTTGTTAACTGCATTCACCATACCCGGCGCAGAGCGCCAGTTAGTATTTAATGTGTAGTGATGAGATGTCTGCTTTCGGGCTTGAATATAAGTAAAAATATCCGCACCACGGAATGCATAAATTGCCTGTTTAGGGTCACCAATAAATAGCAAACCACTATTTTCATGCTCACCATAAATGGCATCAAAAATACGGTATTGTTGAGGATCGGTGTCTTGGAATTCATCGATCATTGCAACTGGGTAACGTTCACGAATAGCTTGTGCTAAAACTTCACCACTTTCACGTTTCAATGCTCTATCTAAACGTGTTAGTAAATCATCAAATCCCATTTCACCACGACGCACCTTTTCATTTTCAATGCATTGGCGTATTTCAGGGATCGCGTTGGCAAGAATAACATCTCGCAGAGTCAGGCTCTGCTTTGTTAATCGTTCAATTTCAACAAAAAGAATATGCTCTGGTGCAGGGCCTTTCGTTGCTTTTTCATTCAGTGTTTCTTGTGAAAAACGAATTAAACAATCAGGTAATTGATAGCTTTTCGTTTCTAATGTTGACGCCCACAGGGTAATCTCTTCAATCCATTTAGGTAAAAAACGACTGCTATAACTACGTTTATCAACACCTGAAGCGGTTATCCATGCTTCAACTTCATGATGATGTTCATGCCAACGAGCTTTCACCTTATTAATTGCTTCAATAACTGCTTGATGACGCTCTTTGACTGATTCATTTTTACTGTCTAATGCCACACCTTCGATTTCAGGCATTTCACCTTGTAAATAAGGCTGTATTTCATAAAGCAGTTGTTCAGGGCCAGACCAAATCTGGCTTACTGCATTAGCAACATCATAAGAAAGTGGATAACAATGACGGCGCCAAAAATCAGCACATACCCGTTTTTTGAGCTCATATTCATCTTGGATCAAGACTTGTTCAAACAAGACTCCTGATTCAAATGCATTGTTTGCCAACATACGCTGGCAAAAGCCATGAATGGTATAAATAGCCGCTTCATCCATTTGGCGTTCTGCTTCTAACAACCACTGTGCAGCCAGCTCTTTATTAGGGATCTGTTTAAGTAACTCATTGTAAGTATCATCGCTACTTTCAACATCATGACGGATACAGGCAAGTCTTAGTTCATGGATATTTTTACGAATACGGGCTCGTAATTCATCTGTCGCCGCATCCGTAAATGTCACAACTAAAATCTCTTCAACACTGAGAGGGCGGTAGAATGCAGACTCTCCGCCTAATCCAAGAAGCAACCGTAAATACAACAACCCTATTGTATAAGTTTTTCCTGTTCCTGCAGACGCCTCAATGAGGCGTCTTTGGTACAAAGGAAGTGTATACGGGTTTAATGGCTGTGCCTGTATCACTTCACTCACTCTTTAATTTCCTCAATAGGTAAGGTTTTTTGTAATTCACTTACCGTAGTATAACGCTTCCATTGTTTATTTTCGGCGTAATCAGCATCTTTGCCATCTTTACCAATAATTTGAGAAACAAAAATAAATCCGTTCGGTTTTATAATTGCTTTTTCATAAAATTCAATAGCTTGTTTTAACGTTACTTTATTGAGCTCAGCTAAGAATTTTTCACGTCCATCATATTTTAAGTTATTACGATGGAAGTCATTTCGATAAAGAGAAACTTCTTCATAGAACGTTTGAGGTGGCTGTTTAACTTCGGTAATAATTGCCTGTTTATACTGATTAAAATCAGCCTCGTTCATTTTTTTCAAACGCTCGTAAGCTTGTTGATAAAATGCGTTATAGCGCTCATTTAAATAGACAGGCGGTTTTGCATTACTTTGCAGTAAAAAGCCGATACCTGATTGCTCACCCATAGTCCCTTGATAAGCAAATACAGCATAACCTAGTTGCTCTTCTGTTCTTAATTGATCGTAGAACCAAGGTTTAATAACAGATGATAACACTGAAGAAATTGCCTGACCTTCAAGGCGGCTATAACCTGTTGGGATATAAAGCTCGCCTAATGCGTTATCTGTACTCTTCGATTTATTTTGGAATTCAACTGCATTTAATTTATTGAATACTAATGTTTCACCGATCCAATATTCGGTGCCTTGATTACCTAATAATTCGTGTGCAGATTTAGCAATATCGCGGCTTTGCTCTGGCGTTAAGTTACCAATAATCAGCGCTTGAAGCGCAGCGTTTTTAATTACTTCACGACGATTATCAATAATATCTTGCAGTGTAATTGACTCTAACGCTTTGAGCTTGTCAGCTTCTTCATAGTACGGGATAGTATTTAATCGGCGAGCTGGCAGCATAGCTGCTTCAAATGCTTTTAAGTTATGAGTCACTTCAAGTTGTTCACGATACCAAGATTTAGCTTGATCTAGCTCTTCTTGAGTTGATTCAAAGCTCATATAGCTTTTTAATGTCGCATTAACTAGTTCTGGTAAATGTTGTGTATAACCATTCATTGAAAAATCAATGCCTTGCCCTGATGAGGATGAAGTATTCATTCCAGCAACAGAAGCTTGATAAGCTAATTCACTTAATGCTAAACCAGCAAGATAATCAGTTAAGGTTTGTGTCACTTGTTGCTTAACCGTAATGTCTGATTTCTTATTGACTAAACTTAAGGTCACACTGGCTTTAGGCTCATCAGAAAAATAGTGCGATGGCATATAAAATAAACGCGCACTTTTATCTTGCCACAACAATTGTGGTTTGATGATTTTGCTATCCGCATCAATCAATGAAAGGTTATCAGGGATATAAGGGTTAAGTGCTGGCAGTGATAATGAAATATCATCTGATAATGTTTGCCATGTTTTTAATTGCTTATCTGTGATTTTATCAACCTGATAAGGCGCATTAACAAAATAGGCTTGTTTGTTAGAAGGTTCATTAGGACTTATTACCCAAATACGAGCTTTCTCAGGTGTAAGAGAATCAAGACGAGAAAGGATAGCTGAAGGTTCATAATTATCAGCAATATAGTCTGCATTTAGGATATTTTTGATTGGATAACGCAGCATCATATCCGAAATGCCTTCTATGTAATTCATATCTCTTACAATAGAACCATAACGGAATGAGAGATCTAATACATTCGCAATTTCATCAAAGTAACGCTGACTGATACCTTCTGTTTGAATTAAACGAATGTACGAAAAGATAGCAGAAATCACTTTGTCTTTTTGCGCTAACCCTTTATCGGTTAACGAAACATAAATGGTAAACGAGCCTTGATTACGATCGATATATGGCTCTGAAAACGCACTAATATTTTCTGCTAAGCCTTGGTCTTGTAACCATGTTGCTAAAGTACCTGAGCTACGATTACCAATTAAATAGCCAATGTATTCGTCAGTTTTACTGCGAAAATCAGCAACGTTGTTATCTATACCAAACTCAATTTGTAAAGTCTTTTGCGGTTGAGCTGGTACTAAGTGGATCATTAATCCTTTTTCTTTATCCGTCATAGCAGGTACAGTAGTGACAGGCACAACTGCCTTTTTATTCGGGATACGAGCGAAAGTGTCTGCGGCTAATTTAGATAATTCATCAAGTGATTTATTACTATAAATAACCCCATTCATTAAATTGCCAGAGTAGTGTTTTTGATAAAATTTTATTAATTCATCTTGAAGCTTACTATTTGGCTTATCACTTAATGTCTCTAGATTCCCGCCCATAAAGCGAGAACTTGGATGTGATGGGTTTAAAGTTTCTGCCCTAACTTGCCAAAAACGCATACCATCACGCGCACGCGCCATTGTTAATTCTGCATTAACAGCATTACGTTCACGATCTGCATTTTTAGGATCAAGTAAAGGTTCAGCTAAAGCATCAGCAAGTCGATCAACCGCTTCATTAATAGCACTATTTTCCACTTCTAAATAGAATGCAGTACGATAAGTCGTTGTACTCGCATTATGAGAGCCGCCATTCTTCTGTAAGAATTCAGACATGCTACCTGCTTGAGGATATTTCACCGATCCCATTAGCACCATATGTTCTAAATAGTGCGCAAGACCTTGCTGACTATCAGGATCTTCTAATGCTCCAACAGGTAATGCAACTGCCGTTAATGATTTAACTGCCTTTTCATCAGAAACCAGTAATACGGTCATTTCATTAGGTAGTTTAATCGCTTGATATTGGCGTGGATCACTCTCACTCTTTTCAATGCTATCAGGCAATACTTGCCAGAGTGGATCAGCTGCAAAGCTGTTGATACTCACTAGCATCAATAGCAACATGATCCATAGTTGCGAGCAGTATTTTCTCATCTGATATGAGCTCCCTTATTTTTTCAGAAATGGAATTATTGGTTTAAATATTGTTAATGCCGTCTGTTTGACCGTTTGTAAAAAAGGTTCGTCTAATTGAGAGAAAGCGCGTTGAACATACATGTCATTCATTTCACCATCCCGATTATAGCTATCCGTTAAATGTTGCATCAGTACTAATTCTGCTTTTTCAAGTGTCTCTTCATCATCAAGTAAAAACTCTTGTGATTTTTTATCATAGCAAGCTTGTAACCAAGCCCAGCCACTTTTCGCAAATAGCGCTAATGGGCTGTTTAACCCTTGTTTATAGTCACTGATTAACTTGTCTAATGTTGAATAGGCGATTTCGGGATCAACTGGTAATAAACACCATTGAGTCTCTTTTCTTCCATAAAATCGGCTCTCGCCTGTTCCCTCTTTTAAACAATAAACTAAGTGCTCAATCCACAGTTGCAATAAATCATTAGCTGTTAAGCTGGCAGGTCGCCAACGTAATAAACCATCAGCTTGTACCTCATTTAAACGACCAATCAATGGCATTGCACTAAAGCTTTGCTCTAATGTGACAGAATGTGTAGCTAATCGTTCACTTCTTATCTTTTCAGCTAAAGGAAGTAACTCTTCTATTTGCTGCTCCCAATAAATTTGACCAAATGCACTTGCAGGAAGTTGTCCTGCTGCTTTGATTCGCTCAAACAAAGCTTCTGTTGAGGTTTGATCAATCAATGCTTTTAATAACCATTGGTTCAATAAATAACGTTGAAGGGCATTTATCACAAATGGCTCTTCTTCGGGTAATTCTGTTTCTTCAATAACAAAATTTGTTTTTAATCTTTGTTGGAAGAATGCACGAATAGGATGTCGATAAAAACGTGCAAGCGCATCAACAGAAACTTGATCTATTGTGTCATCATCATTAAGTGGCTCGGTAAAACTTTGATGAACCTGTCCTTGCCCACTCGCCGCAGGTAGCCATTCAGAGGCATAAGAACGAAAGGTAGCGTCAACTCGGAAATTTTCTTGAGCAAAAGGAACTCGGCTATGTTGTGTTAATAAACGCTGGTTTATACGAGTCGCGCTATCATCGACATTGAGTTCACCATCTTCCGATAAACGGAAATTTTGCCCAATATAATCTTGTAACTCTTTGATTAAGACTGATGGATTGCATTCTCGATCGTCACGTATCGATTTCCCGATATAACTGATATAAAGGTATTTTTCAGCTGAGCTAAGCGCCTCAAGGAATAAATAGCGGTCATCATCACGACGTTTTCTATCACCACGACGGCGTTTTTCTGCCATTAAATCAAACCCTAGCGGTTGAATATTACGAGGATAAATACCATCGTTCATACCTAATAAACACACCGCTTTAAAGGGAATAGAGCGCATAGGCATTAATGTACAGAAATTAATGCTGCCTGCTAAAAAACGCTGACTAATTTTTTCATCATCGAACCGTACGGTTAATTCATCACGAATAAGAACTAGCGGAATTTCATTTTGATATTGCGCTTTCAATCCATTTTCAATCACTTTTTGCCATTGTTGGATAATAAGCGCTAACACTAATTCTGTTTCTTCATCAGACTCAAAAAAGGCATCAACTAATTGTTGTCCAACTTCTAGCCATGCTTCTAATGAACGAGTTTCACTCAAACGTGTGCGCCAATCACTTAATGTGTAAAGAAAATCAGCGAGATGTCCTGCAAGTTCAGCAACTAATCCACTGGATTCATCGTAAGGAAGCACACCTTTCCAAGGACCATTTTCACTTTCCATCGCATAGCCAAGCAACATGCGCAGTAAGCCAAACTCCCATGTATTTTTACCCGTGATTGGTAATAAGAATGAAGCCACATTCTCATCATCTAATCCCCAGCGTATACCTGACTCATCAACCCAACGACGTAGTAGTTTTAGTTCATTTTCAAAAATAGAAAAATGCCCAGCTAAAGCAGGTACTTCAAGCAATGCCAACACTTGTTCAGCAGTAAAACGACTTTGAGGAAGTTCTAACAATGTAATAAAAGCCTGTAATACAGGATGCGCTTGACGCGCTTTTCTATCTGAAATAGCAAAAGGGAGATAACGTTCTGAAGGTGCATTACCGAACACAGCTTGAATATAAGGTGTATAACTATCGATATCCGCAACCATCACAATAATATCACGCGGTAGTAATTCAGGATCTTGTTCTAATAAATGCAGTAATTGATCTTGTAACACTTCCACTTCGCGCTGTGGGCTATGGCTAGCATGAAAAGTCAGTGAGTGATCATCTGGCAAAATGACGCGTTTGTTTTCACTACATTCATAAGTTTCAAGTGTTGTACCTAATTGCGAAAAATCTTCTAAATCAAGAATATCCGCTTGCAATTGATGAAGTAAATTATCTCTTGGGATTTCAACAAATGCATCTAATACATCGGTATATTCAAGTTCAGAGAGGAAATAAAGATTATCTTTACCCAGTTTTCCCCATGACGCTAATAGCGGATTACCGATATTTTGCTCCCCCTCATCATTAAATAACGAAGAAGCATTTTTTTCATCTTTAAACCAAGGCAATTCATGTAATTGCTTATAATGGCGTGGTTTTCTGCTATTAAGACGGGAAAGAAATTTAGGATCTTGAATATCGCCCCAATAGTAACGGCAAGGATTGGTAAAGAGTAAATAAATCTCGGTATGGCGCCCTATCGCTTGTAATGCCTGCAAGTAAACTTGAGGTAGAGCTGAAATCCCACAAATAAAAATTCGGGGTGGGAAACAGTGTTGAAGCTCCCCTTCTTTTGCATTATTTAAAGTCGAAATAAATTGCTGATAAAGATTAGAGCGGTGCCATTGAGGCTGATTAAGATCTTTTGTGTATTGCTGTAATGCTACCCACAATATTTTCTGCCAGCGTTGATTTTCACTCAACCCTTCGATTAATTCATCATTTTCCCACGAAGCTAACCAATCTGAACGATACACTAAATATTGGTCAAATAAGTCAGCCACACGCCCTGCTAACTGATGAAGTTTACGTTTATCTTCATCATCATCAAGGTAATGCAGCAAGGGTTTAAATTCTTCATGAGGCAAAAATTCAGGCAGCAATGCCATTAATTTCCATGTCATGGCATCTTTAGAAAAAGCGCTTTCTTTAGGTATACCTGATAATACCCGAGTAAACATTTCCCAAATAAAAGTCGCTGGTAATGGGTAACGGATATTAGCAGCGATACCCAAACTTTCGGCAAGCTGGATTTGTAGCCACTGAGACATTCCGGGGCTTTGTACAAGGATCACTTCTTGTTCAAAAGGAGAAGAAAGTGGTCTGGTCTGCATAAAGTGCACCATAAGTGACTTTAGTAATGACAACTGATTTGAGTGATATATATGAAACATCAGATCCTCATCTTATTAATAGCATGACCAGTAATACAGCCTTATTTCGGGTAATACATTATTGGCAACATAACCTTCTATTTGCTGACAACCTTCAGACTGTAAAAGTGAGCGCGTCATTATTTTGGGGTTAGATGCGAAATGGTCAGGTGATTTATCAGATATTTGCTCAAATAAAACAAAAAGCTCCTGCCCTGCCTGCTGAATTTGAATTAACTGCTGAAAGTCAGCTTTTAATGATTGACTATACCCTATAATAGCGACAAAACTAATATTAAAAAACAGTAATATAAACATTGTATTAAGTAAAATAGAGCCACTTTCTGATTTATTTTGAATGTTGTCTATAACACACACTCCTTATGCACTAATGGGCAATAATCTAGCCATCCATTTGGATGTGCAACAATGGATTTATTTTTGTCTTTCAAAAAACCAACCCATTGATAATGATATATTTTATAACCATTTACACTTTCTGCTTGCCCTTGCAACAAGCCCTTTTCTAACGAAATCAAAAATAAACAACTTTTTATTTTAGGATTTGCATGAAAATAACGGCATTGCCATCTATTTAACTGTGGCGATAAAATTTCCCAATTCAATTTTATTCCCCATGCCAATGCAGATTCAGCAAATAAAAAAGCCTGTCGTGCTTGTAACTCTTGCATCACTATTTGTTGAGACTGCCTGTAATGATAAGCAAAATTCCCAAGCGCCGATAAACTCATAACAATAAACCCCATTACGATAAATAAACTGGCAAATCCTTGCTCACTTTTATTGTGAATTGAATCAATACTCATAACGTGGTCACATTCCTTAACCGAATGTCATTCTTATAATGTAATTTCACAGCAGGAGATTGTTTTAAATGAAATTTTAAAGAAACTGAAAGATAAAAAAATGGTTTCTCTTTGATAAGATGTTGCCTTGAATAAGGGTGTAAAATAAATTCAGTCACTTCAATTTCATGACTTTCAAAAAATCGTTGCCATCCTGAAGAAGTACAATCTTGTACTCCTCTTAATTGTTCTAGTTGACCATTTTTAAGCCGATAACCAAAATAATCACTCTCTTTTGAAGAAGGCATATCCCATCGACCATTACCATTTACGTCATAAGCAAAAATAATGCAGCTATTTTTTTCTTGATAGGAATACTGTCCTATTTTTAATGGTGAAGTGTGCGACTCTTTTGACTTTGATACATAGGCACAATCACCGTGGCAATATCCAATGCGCCTTAGTTGTGTTTCTAGTACCAATAACCTTTCTCTTAAAAAAATATCTAACTGATACTGTTGGTAAGAATGGAACAGTGTATTTATTACTTGAGGATAAGCCCGACTAATACAAAGAAATAAAACGCCACTAATTGCCATAGCAAAAAGGCATTCCATTAACATCATGCCAGATGAAAATGAAAATATTGATCGCTTTAACATGGCGAAAAGACCTTAATTTTTTGGCTACATGCCCTTATTCTGCCTAAAGATGAAATAACAATTTTCACTTCACCTTCTGAACTTTGAAGCACAAAACTCATTGGTCTTAAGGTTTGACGAATGCCTCCAAACGTAAAATTTGAAACTGTTGATTGCTTAAGTTGAATGCCAGAAGCTAACTGAAAAATTATTTGTTTTTCAGGTAAATGCCGTAGAGAAAAAGGAATAGCGACGACTTTATTACTGGGTGACAAATGAAGTGATATTTCAATTTTTATATTAAACAGTAGTGCTTGTTGTCGTTGATAAGAAAGAAAAGCAATAGTTTCGCGCACACTATGTATCAATTGACGTTGGTGAGTAAATTGCTGATAGGTCGTGATTGATAAGTAACTTAAAATCGAGGCGATCATCATAACAATAAGCATTTCAAGTAGGCTTATTCCAAATTCGTTCTCTTGCTGATGTGCCCTACTTAGGCTTATATCCATGTTATTGTTCATTTATTCCCCCCTTTTTAACCTACTGAGAGAATGCAGACAAAACATCTAACGGTAAATAAAGGAAAGTGCTTTTTTCGAACAACAACGCAATAAAGGTATTTTCAGAGTAAATACAAAAAAATAATCATCAACAAGGCTGGGATTAACCTGAGTTTATTGAATTGAATTTAGTGATAGAGATAAAAAAGCCCCTATTTATCACTAAATAGGGGCTTTAAAACACAAAGGAAAAATCAAACCGTAAATGGATATTTTATCGCTTCATGGCATTGATAACCTTCAACGGTAAAATCATCCGTTGTTACCCACGTTTCGATATCTTCCAACGTTTTGATTTTTGGATTGATATGTAATGTTGGTAACGGCAATGGCTCTCTTTTTAACTGCACATCGCGCATTAGAGGTAATTGATTTTCATAGATATGTGCATTGATTATCTTATGAAATGCTTTACCCGGCTTATGTCCTGTAATTTGAGCCACCAGCGCCAATAAAACAAAGCACTGAATTTGGTTAAAGTTCAAACCTAGCGGCACATCACAACTACGTTGATAAGAGGTTAAATAAAGCGTATCACCCACTAATGAAAATGTGTGTGTATGCATGCAAGGACGCAAACAACCTAGTTCGGTTTCACCCGGATTATAGAACGTGACGATCTCACCACGATCATCGATACCTTTAGTCAGGTTATCTACTACTTTACGTAGTTGATCAAAATGAGAACCATCAGGGCGTTGCCATTGACGTCCTTGAACGCCATATACACGCCCCATATCGTCTTCACCTTTACGATGAGGGTTGTTTAACCATGCTCCATTTTCATTTGCGTTTGCATTCCATGTATTACAACCAATTTCACGAAATTGACCTGCGTTGTCGTAACCACGTAAATACCCTAACAGCTCTGCAATTGCGGCTTTATAGAAGCTTTTACGTGTCGTTATCAGCGGAAATTGGTTATTTGCAACATCATATTCCAGATCAGCATTAATCACCGTTAAACAACGGGTTCCTGTCCGTTTATTATCAATCCATTGCCCTTCATCGATAATGCGTTGACACAATGCCAGATACTGCTTCATGTTGTCTCTCTTGTAATTAGCTAATAATAATAAATTTATCTCACACTATTTGTGAGCAGGTGTTGGATTTTGTGGTGTCTTTTTATCTTGACGATAAGCCCATACCATAAAAATAATACCCAACAAAATCATTGGAATTGAAAGTATTTGTCCCATACTCACACCACCAAATAACCCTAGTTGTGCGTCAGGTTGACGGAAGAATTCAACAATAATACGGAATGCACCATAACCAATCAGGAATAGACCCGACACACTACCGACGGGACGATTTTTACGCACAAAAATATTCAGAATAATAAATAACACCACGCCTTCTAACAGCATTTCATAAAGCTGAGAGGGATGACGAGGTAAAACACCATATTCTTGAATAATAGGCAGTAACGTTGTGGGATCTTGGGCAACAAGCTGGAGATCTGCAGAACGAGATGTTGGGAATAAGAAAGCCCAAGGCGTATCTAATGTGACGCGTCCCCATAATTCACCATTAATAAAATTACCAATACGGCCTAAGCCTAAACCAAATGGAATTAAAGGTGCCACAAAATCAGCCACTTGGAAAAATTTACGTTTAGTGCGTTTAGCAAACCAAATCATGGCACAAATGACCCCAATTAAACCACCATGGAACGACATTCCGCCATCCCATACTTTAAAGAGGTAAAGAGGATCATTTAAAAAGACAGGTAGGTTATAAAATAAAACATAACCTAAACGACCACCGATAAATACCCCCACAAAACCGACATAAAGTAATGTTTCAACTTCATTTTTATTCCAACCACTATTCGGTTTTGCAGCTCGACGATTTGCAAGCCATAAGGCAAAAACAAACCCAACTAAATACATCATACCGTACCAGTGTAATGACACAGGCCCGATAGAAAACATAACGGGATCAATCTCTGGAAATTTAAGGTAGCTTATACTCATTATTCCCTACTTCACTTAATCAATAATTTCTGTGCTGGCTATTTATTACCAACATAGAAAAGGCTTATACGAAGGTCTACTAAATACCCCCGCGAATTAATCCACCTAATCCTTGCCGTTCCATAAATTCAGAAGACAATTTTTTGATTTCTATTGCTGTTTCAGCTTGCAACACCTGTTGCATAAAAGGCTGTAACATCACAGGATCAAGATGGCGCAATAAGTATTTTACCCTAGGTAAACTACGACCACTCATGCTTAACTGCCTAAAACCGAGCCCTATTAACAGCAATGCCCCTATTGGCGTACCCGCCATTTCACCACAAACACTCACTGGCAATTGATAATATTGGCATTGTGTTGCAATCAAATTCAGTGAACGCAATAACGCAGGATGTAAATTATCATAGAGTAATGCTACATGGGTATTATTACGATCGACTGCAAGTAAGTATTGAGTCAGATCGTTTGTTCCAACAGAGATAAAATCAACTCGATTAGCTAATTGTGACAACATAAACACCAATGAAGGCACTTCAAGCATAATACCCAGCGGAGGTGGAACACATTCACATTTTAGCTCTCGACTAACTTCATCACATGCTCTTAGCAGCAATGTTCTTGCTTCGTCAATTTCATCAATACTTGTCACCATCGGCAACAAAATTTTCAAATTTTTAAATTCGAGATTTGCTTTTAGCATTGCACGTAGCTGAATAAGGAAGATTTCGGGTTGATCAAGCAATATTCTTATTCCTCTCCAACCTAAGCAGGGATTTTCCTCATTAATTGGCATATAAGGAAGTTGCTTATCAGCACCAATGTCTAAAGCACGTAATACAACCGGTTTATCAGGGAAAAAAGAGAGTATTTCGCGGTAACGATTTTTCTGTTCATCTTCAGAAGGGAAACCGCTTTGTAGCATAAAAGGAATTTCTGTCCGATATAAACCAACGCCATCTATTCCCACACTAATGCGTTGTTCATACTTGATATTTAATCCCGCATTCAGTTGAACGCTAACTGCCTCACCATTTTTTAAAACCGCTTGCTGTTCAAGCTGCTCTTCTGCAATTTGGCTTAATACACTCTCTTCATCAATAATTTGTTTATATTCTTGAGTAATAAAAGGCTCTGGCTCAATAAATATTTCACCACGATAACCATCAAGAATAAGCATGCGATTATGTAAAAGCTCAGGTTGAATATCTGCTCCCATAATCGCAGGTATTCCCATCGCTCTAACAAGAATGGCAGAATGCGAGTGAGTTGCACCATCTCGAACAATGACACCAGCAAGTTGTTGCTCTGGTAACTCCGCCAATAAACTTGCACTTAATTCATCAGCGACCAAAATAAAACGCTCTGGCCAAATATTGGTTGAGCTTAGATCATCATCTAAATGGAATAATAAACGGCGCCCTAATGCTTTAAGATCAGAGGCTCTCTCTCGCATATAACCATCTTTTAGGCTAGAAAATTGAGCGGCTACTTTCTCAACCACCACTTTAACCGCCCATTCCGCAACATATCCCTGTGTAATGATTGTGGTCATTTTATGTTTAAGCTGTGGATCATTAAGTAAATGTGAGTAGAGATCAAATATGGCCGCACTCTCTTTTTGTGCATTCGCCATAAAGCGCTTACTAAAGCGACGACATTCTGCGGTAGCATCTTCTAAAGCGACCGTAAGTCGATTTAATTCGGCTTTTATATCAAGAGCGCTGGCTTTAAAGACATTTTCAAGGATAGGTTGAGAAACTTCCTGCCAACCATAAGCCATCACCACGCCAGTCGAAACCGAAAGTGCTTTAATACGGCTTTGGCGATATTGCCCAAAAAGCCCTTTAGTTTGTACTTGCGATAATGTGGCACCAAGCTGTGTCGCCAGCGTCACCATAAAAGATTCTTCGCTTTCATTAAATAAGCGGCGCTCTTTTTGCTGAACGACTAATACACCAAGGAGTTGACGACGATAGACAATTGGAACGCCAAGAAAAGCGCGGAGATCATCTTCTTTAACTTGAGGAAGGTATTTAAAACTAGGATGTTCGCGAATATCAGCGAGGTTGATAAGTTCTGAAAGACGTCCCACTTCACCAACAACGCCCTCATCAAATGAAAGGCTAACGGCTCGCCCTCTAGGCTTTTTTAACCCTTTGGTCGCCATAAGATAAAAACAACTACGTTGTTTATCGGCAAGATAGATAGAACACACATCCGTGTGCATTGCCTGACACGTTTCCTTGACTAAGAGTTCAAGCGCTTCTGGAAGCCCTGCTGCCATAGCCACTTTTTCTACAATTTCTCGCAAACGTGTCAGCATAGTGTTATCTAATACCTTTTACGCCGATATCCATACGATGGACGCGGTAAAGACACTTGTTCTTGCAATGGCATGACTACGGGTGCGAACTCTTTCATTACACGCCGATAAACATCACGTTTAAAAGAGACGACTTGTCGAACAGGATACCAGTAACTCACCCAACGCCAGCCATCAAATTCTGGCGTTTTGCTTTGTTGAACATTAATGTCTTTATCATTACTTGTTAACTGCAAAAGGAACCAACGCTGTTTTTGTCCAATACAAACAGGTTTTGTGTCCCAACGCACCAAACGCTTAGGTAACTTGTAACGTAACCAGTTACGTGTGGAGGCAAGAATTTTGACATCCTTGCGACTTAACCCAACTTCTTCGAACAACTCTCGGTACATTGCCTGCTCTGGCGATTCTCCAGGATTAATTCCCCCTTGAGGAAACTGCCATGAATGTTGCCCATAGCGACGAGCCCAAAGCACTTGCCCTTGCCGATTACAGATTACAATCCCTACATTCGGGCGGTAGCCATCATCATCGATCACTAGACTACCTCAATAACCAAATTTGAAAGATAACTCATTGTTTCATACTACCCACAAACGGTAAACCTCTATCAACAGACTTTGCACGGCGCACGTATTTATCTACAATGGGAAAGTCTCAACGGGGTGCCTATTTAGGCTGAGAAAAACTCGTGGAACCTGATCCAGCTAATACTGGCGTAGGGATTTGAGTCAGGATGTTGCAATATTCATTAGTTTGCCATCCTCACTCCTCAGATCCTACCTGACTTTTACTGAGGAACTAAACGTGTTAACTAAATCACTTCGCTTAACTTTCCTTCTGGGCGCACTGGGCATTATGAGCACTTTTTCAACTCAAGCCTTAGCTCAAAAACCCACACTCACTGTTTACACTTATGATTCATTTACCGCAGATTGGGGCCCAGGGCCTGCAATAAAAAAGGCGTTTGAACAGCAATGTGATTGTGAGCTAAAACTGGTTGCTCTGTCTGATGGAGTGTCTTTACTTAATCGCTTACGTATGGAAGGTAATAAAAGTAAGGCAGATATTATTTTAGGATTAGATAACAATCTGATCCACGCAGCAAAAGAAACCGGACTTTTCGCACCAAGTCATATCGATACCTCCAAACTCACCTTACCTGAAAAATGGACTGACGATACCTTTGTGCCTTATGACTACGGTTACTTTGCTTTTATTTATGATAAGAACCGCATTGCTAATCCCCCAAAAAGTATGGCTGAACTGTTAAATAGCAAAGAAAAGTGGAAGATTTTGTATCAAGATCCTCGCACCAGCACACCGGGTTTGGGTTTAATGCTATGGATGCAGTCACTTTATCCTGAAAATACAGCCACTGAATGGAAAAAATTGTCAGAGAAAACGCTGACAGTGACTAAAGGTTGGAGTGAGTCTTATGGATTATTCTTAAAAGGCGAAGGTGATTTTGTACTTAGCTACACATCATCTCCGGGTTATCACATTTTAGCGGATAAAAAAGATAACTATGCTGCTGCTATTTTTGATGAAGGGCATTACTTACAAGTCGAAGTTGCCGCAAAACTCAAATCGAGCAAACAACCTGAATTAGCGCAGCAATTTATGCAATTTATGCTCACCCCTGCTTTCCAAGAAACGATACCTACAACCAATTGGATGTATCCAGTTATTGATATGCCATTACCGGATGTCTATTCCGTGATGCCGATACCTGAAAAATCATTGCAATTTAATGCGGATGTTGTCGCCAAAGAGCGCCAAACATGGACGCGCAATTGGCAATCTGCGGTTAGTCGCTAATGGGAAGATGGCTTATCCCGGGGCTATGTGCCTCGGGTTTACTGCTTACTGTAGCGTTATTGTCATTTGGTGCATTGTGGTTTAACGCGCCAAGTGGCGAGCTGTCCTCGATTTTTGCTGATGAATATTTATGGCATGTCGTCCGCTTTACTTTCTGGCAAGCCTTTTTATCTGCGCTGTTTTCGATATTACCTGCTATTTGGCTCGCCAAAGCACTCTATCGACGCCAATTTAAAGGGCGAACACTGTTTTTACGCCTATGTGCCATGAGTCTTGTGTTACCTGTTCTAGTTGCACTTTTCGGTATTTTAACGGTTTATGGCAGAGTGGGATGGATTGCTCAAATTTGTGAATGGCTAGGGATCGACTACCAGTTTACTCCTTATGGCTTACAAGGGATTTTATTAGCTCACATTTTTTTCAATATGCCATTAGCAACCAGAATGCTCTTGCAAGCACTTGAAAGTATTTCGTCAGAGCAACGCCAGTTAGCTTCACAATTAGGCATGAATGGCTGGCAACGTTTTCGTTTTCTTGAGTTTCCCTATTTGTGGCGTCAAATGCTCCCTACCGCATCACTGATTTTTATGCTCTGCTTTGCAAGCTTTGCGACTGTGTTGGCATTAGGCGGTGGCCCCGCAGCAACAACGGTTGAACTCGCTATTTATCAAGCACTAAGCTATGACTACGATTTACATCGTGCAGCACTTCTAGCCTTGATCCAACTCTTTTGTTGCTTAGGCTTAGTACTTCTCAGCCAAAAGCTAAAAGGCACCCTTTTTGTGGGAAATAGTCAAAAACAGCATTGGCGTGATCCTGACGATCCCCTCTTTAGTAAAGTAACAGATGGCGTAATTATCGCACTTGCTATTCTCTTTTTAGTGCCGCCCATTTTAGCCGTGATCACTGATGGTCTTAATAGCCAATTTCTACGTGTCATACAGCAACCTGTACTTTGGCAAGCTTTTACAACTTCACTGATTATTGCTATTGGTGCGGGTATTGTTTGCGTTGTATTAACGATGATGTTGCTATGGAGTAGTCGAGAACTTCGCTTACGCCATTTTAAAAAAGCAGGACAAACCATGGAAATGAGTGGTTTGATTATTCTAGCGATGCCGGGCATTGTATTGGCAACAGGCTTTTTTCTGTTATTAAACAATACGATTGGATTACCTGAATCACCTTATATTTTAGTGATTTTGACCAACGCATTAATTGCCATTCCCTATGCCTTAAAAGTGCTTGAAAACCCGATGAATGATATCGCTTCACGTTATGGCCTTTTGTGTCAGTCGCTAAATTTACAAGGAATAAACCGACTCCGTTGGATAGAACTACGTGCATTAAAAAAACCAATCTCACAAGCACTTGCCTTTGCTTGTGTCATTTCTATTGGTGACTTTGGTATTGTTGCCCTATTTGGTAATGAAACATTTAGAACATTACCTTTCTATCTTTATCAGCAAATTGGCGCTTATCACACGCAAGATGGAGCGGTAACAGCCATGATCTTATTGCTACTTTGCTTCTCTCTTTTTAGCCTAATAGAACGATTGGCAGGAAAATCTCATGATTAAATTAGAGCACCTTGCTTACACTTATGAACACCAACATCTTTTATTTAACCTAACAGTTAATGCAGGAGAACGCATTGCTGTGTTAGGGCCAAGTGGTGCAGGTAAAAGTACATTGCTCAGTTTAATCGCGGGTTTTTTACCCTCAGAAAAGGGGAGCCTGTTTCTTAATGGTCAAAATCATACCAAAACAGTCCCAGCAAAACGCCCTATTTCCATGTTATTTCAAGATAACAATCTATTTCCTCATTTAACGGTAAGGCAAAATATTGGTTTAGGGTTAAATCCCGGTTTAAAACTGACTGAAGATCAAAAAGTACTATTAGAAAACCGAGCAGAACAAGTGGCGCTCAGTGAATATCTTGAACGCTTACCGTCTCAATTATCAGGTGGTCAGCGTCAACGTGTCGCAATTGCACGTTGTTTGGTACGTGAACAGCCGATTTTATTACTCGATGAGCCTTTTTCTGCACTCGATCCTGCTTTACGCATTGAAATGCTGGCACTACTTGAGCAACTTTGTGATGAAAAAGCGTTAACCTTGTTGATGGTTTCTCATAGCTTAGAAGATGCAGCAAAAATTGCCTCAAGAGCGATTGTGATTGATAACGGTATGATTGTGTATGATGGAAATACGCAATCACTAATAAATGGTAAAGTGGATCAATCACTTATTTTAGGTATCCCGTTTAATTAACCCCAGCCAAAATTAACTGTATAAATAACCACTATATTGACTATAATAAACACATCTTTAGTGAATTATTTGTGTTTATTGGGTGCTCATGATTAGTCATACGGAACAAGGCTTTATTCTTACTCGCCACTGGAGCGACACGCCAAAAGGTATTGTCGTCTCTTATTGGCTGGCGACAGATAATGGCCCTCGTAAAATTATTGTTCCTATGCAACGCGCTATCGGTTTTGTTGCCCGCCAACATGAAACTGTTTTGCGCTCACTCGTTGATAAAAATCCTGATATTGAAATTCGCCCTCTTGATTTAAAAGATTTCGAAAGACAACCCGTTTTTGGTATTTATTGCAAACAATACCGCCAACTTGTTCAACTTGAGCAACAACTTAAAGAGCAGCATATCCGCCTTTATGAAGCGGATATCCGTCCCCATGAACGTTATATGATGGAGCGCTTTATCACCGCACCTGTTTGGTTTCGCTATCAACAAAATAATATTGCTACATTAAAACCCGCTCCTGATTATCGCCCTGTGCTTCAAACTGTCTCTTTAGATATTGAAACCAGTGAATTTGGTGAGCTTTACTCTATTGGGCTTGCAGGCTGTGGTGATAATGTGGTGTTTATGCTCACTGATGAGTTGCCCGCAGAATGTGAAAGCCAACAACCTCAAGGCTATCGCTTATGTTATGTCAGTAGCCGATTGCGTTTAATTGAGAAACTAAATGAATGGATACAACACCATGATCCCGATGCCATTATTGGTTGGAACTTAATTCAATTTGATCTGCGTATTTTGTACACACATGCCCAGCGGTATGGTGTCAGCTTATTATTAGGTCGTCAAAATAGTCCGTTAGAGTGGCGAGAGCATGGGTTTAAAAAAGGTCATTTTTTTGCCTCAGCTCAAGGCCGTCTAATTATAGACGGGATCGAGGCTTTAAAAATGGCAACATGGAATTTCCCCTCTTTTAGCCTAGAATCGGTTGCTCAAACACTGTTAGGGGAAGGTAAAGCTATCGATACACCTTATGCCAGAATGGATGAAATTAATCGGCGCTTTAAAGAAGATAAACCCGCACTGGCTTATTATAACTGGCAAGATTGTGTCTTAGTGAACCGTATTTTTGATGCCACATCTCTTATGGCATTCTTATTAGAGCGAGCTTGTGTTACGGGGCTTTCCGTTGATAGAAGCGGAGGATCTGTGGCTGCATTTACGCATCTCTATCTCCCTTCGATGCATCGCATTGGATATGTTGCACCTAATCAAGGTGAAAAACCTGAAGAGCATAGCCCTGGTGGTTTTGTTATGGACTCGGCTCCCGGGTTATATGATTCTGTTGTTGTGCTTGATTACAAAAGCCTTTATCCCTCAATTATTCGTACTTTTTTAATTGACCCTGTAGGAATGATAGAAGGTATACATCAGCCTAATGACAAATTCGCAGTACAGGGATTTCGTCAAGCATGGTTTTCACGAGATAAACATTGCTTACCTGCTATTGTGTCGCAAATTTGGCATGAAAGAGATAATGCAAAATTACATAAAAATGCCCCGCTCTCTCAAGCGCTTAAAATTATTATGAATGCTTTCTATGGTGTTTTAGGCTCAGTAGGATGTCGCTTTTTTGATCCTCGCCTTGCTTCTTCGATTACTTTACGTGGTCATGAGATTATGAAAAAAACGCGAGAGTTAATTGAAGCGAAAGGCTATCAAGTTATTTATGGCGATACAGATTCAACCTTTGTTTGGCTGAAATCAGCACATACAGAGCAACAAGCGCAACAGATTGGGTATCAATTAGTACAAGACGTAAACCAATGGTGGAAAACACATCTCTTTGAAAACTACCAACTAGATTGCAAATTAGAACTAGAATACGAAACCCATTATCGTCGCTTTTTAATGCCCACTATCCGAGGTATGGAAACCGGTAGCAAGAAACGCTACGCCGGGCTCAGCAAAGATAAAATGGTATTTAAAGGATTAGAAACCGTCAGAACTGATTGGACTCCCCTCGCTCAAAAATTTCAACAAGAGCTTTATACACGCATTTTTCATCAGCAGCCTTATCAGCAGTTTATTCGTGATTATGTCGCGGATACGCTTGCGGGAAAATATGATGAGAGATTAGTGTATCGTAAACGGTTACGTCGAAAATTATCAGAATATCAGCACCACGTCCCCCCTCATGTCAAAGCAGCACGTAAGGCGGATGAATATAATTTATCCCAAAATAGACCTCAACAATATCAGCAAGGCGGTTGGATTAGTTATATAATTACCCTCTTGGGGCCTGAGCCGTTAGAGCACATTACTACTGCACCTGATTATGAGCACTATATCAATAAGCAGTTAATGCCTATTGCCGATGCAATCCTACCTTTTATACAAGATGATTTTTCAACCTTGTTAAATGGGCAAATGACACTCTCATTTTAAGTTGTGTCATTTTGCAGGTGACGGTTTGCTTTGCATCTATTAACATAACGCCCCTTTGGTGATAATTAGCTTTTCTTTGTTCGGGGAACACAAGCAATTTTTATCCCGCAGATTTTAATGACAACACCGCAATACTGCATTCATTAATAATTCCTAAATTATATATTTGAGAGCTGAGTTTATATATATGCCTTTTACTCTTGGTCAACGTTGGATTAGCGATACTGAAAGCGAGCTTGGACTGGGTACTGTTGTGGCAGTTGATGCCCGCATGGTTACCTTACTTTTTCCTGCCTGTGGTGAAAACCGCCTTTACTCCCGCCATGATGCACCAATAACGCGGGTGATGTTCAATGCAGGGGATACCGTCACCAGTCACGAAGGCTGGAAACTCGCCATCGATAACGTTGTAGAAGATAACGGCCTGCTTATCTACCATGGTGTACGTTTAGACACTGAAGAGCCTGCACAATTACGTGAAGTGTTCTTAGATAACAAACTCACTTTTAATAAGCCTCAAGATCGTCTTTTTGCAGGCCAAATCGACCGTATGGATCGCTTTGCATTACGCTACCGCGCTCGTAAGTTTATGAGCGAACAGTTTAAGCAAGCACAAAGTGGTTTACGGGGTATTCGCGCAAGCCTTATTCCTCATCAGCTTTATATCGCCAATGAAGTGGGTAAACGTCATAACCCTCGCGTGTTATTAGCTGATGAAGTTGGTTTAGGTAAAACGATTGAAGCCGGTATGATTATCCACCAGCAATTAATGGATGGCCGTGCTGAGCGAGTGTTGATTATTGTGCCTGAAAGCTTACAACATCAGTGGTTAGTTGAAATGCTACGCCGTTTCAACCTACGTTTCTCACTGTTTGATGATAGCCGTTATAGCGAATCTTTATTAGATAGCGATAATCCATTTGAAACAGAACAGATGATCATCTGCTCTTTAGATTTTGTGCGTAAAAACAAGCAACGTTTTGAACACTTGGTTGAAGCAACATGGGATATGTTAGTTGTCGATGAAGCTCACCACCTTGTTTGGAGTGAAGATGTTCCAAGCCGTGAATATCAAGTGATTGAAGAGTTAGCTGAATCTATTCCTTCTGTATTGCTATTAACCGCAACCCCTGAGCAATTAGGCCAAGAAAGCCACTTTGCTCGTTTACGTCTGCTTGATCCAAGCCGTTTCCATGACTACAACGAATTTATTAATGAGCAGCAAAAATACCGCCCTGTTGCCGATGCTGTCACTATTTTGCTATCAGAAGATGATCTAAATACCGAACAACAAAATATCATCAGTGAAATGATCAGCGAGCAAGATGTTGAGCCATTACTGAAAGCAGCAAATACCCAAGGTGAAGAACGTACTAAATCTCGCCAAGAACTTATCCATATGTTAATGGACAGACACGGAACAGGTCGCTTGTTATTCCGTAACACACGTTCTGGTGTTAAAGGTTTCCCAAATCGCGTACTTCACGCGATAAAAATGCCACTGCCAACACAATATCAAACTGCAATTAAAGTGGCTGAGATTATGGCAGCGAAAAAGAGCCTCGAAGTTCGTGCAAAAGAGATGCTCTACCCTGAACGTATTTACCAAGAATTCGAAGGTGAAAACGCAACATGGTGGAACTTTGACCCTCGTGTTGAATGGCTACTGGGTTTCTTAACTGCAAATCGTAATGAAAAAGTACTGGTAATTTGTGCTCAAGCAGCAACAGCTCTGCAATTAGAACAAGTTTTACGTGAGCGTGAAGGTATTCGTGCGGCAGTTTTCCACGAAGGTATGTCATTACTTGAACGCGATCGTGCAGCTGCTTATTTCGCTTCTGAAGAAGAAGGCGCACAAGTTCTGCTATGTTCAGAAATCGGCTCTGAAGGACGTAACTTCCAGTTCGCTAATCAACTAGTTATGTTTGATCTGCCATTTAACCCTGATTTACTAGAACAACGCATTGGTCGTCTCGATCGTATTGGTCAAAATCGCGACATTGATATTAGCATTCCTTATCTTGAAGGTACGGCTCAATCTGTATTATTACGTTGGTATCACGAAGGCTTAGATGCCTTTGAACATACTTGTCCTACAGGTCGTACTATTTATGACAGCAAATATGACGCGCTTGTTAACTATCTTGCTCAACCTCATGAATTAGCGGACTTTGACGAATTTATTACTGCTTGTCGTAAGCAGCATGATGAAATGAAGCTCAAGCTTGAGCAAGGCCGTGATCGCCTATTAGAAATGCATTCTAACGGTGGTGAAGTTGGTATTGAATTAGCGGGTGAGATTGCAGCACAAGATAACGATCCTGAGTTAGTGAACTTTGCTCTGAACTTGTTTGATATCGTCGGTATTAATCAAGAAGATCGCAGTGATAGCTTAATTATTTTAACGCCTTCTGATCATATGTTAGTACCTGATTTTCCAGGATTACCGCAAGATGGTTGCACTATCACATTTGATAGAGAGCAAGCGCTATCTCGTGAAGATACCCAATTTATCAGTTGGGAACACCCAATTATCCGTAATGGCTTAGATTTAATTTTATCTGGTGATACAGGAAGTTGTGCTGTTTCTTTATTAAAAAATAAAGCATTGCCAGTGGGAACACTGTTAGTTGAACTGATTTATGTCGTAGAAGCGCAAGCACCTAAACATCTTCATTTAAGTCGTTTCTTACCTGCAACACCGGTTCGTTTATTACTTGATCTGAAAGGTAACAATCTTGCCTCTCAAGTTGAGTTTGAAAGCTTTAACCGCCAATTAAATGCTGTTAATCGTCATACTTCGAGCAAACTGGTCAATGCGGTACAAAGTGAAGTCCACCACGTACTTAAATCCTCTGAACCGTTAATGGAAGTGGAAGCGAAAGGCCTTATCCAAAAAGCGAAAGAAGAAGCAGATCGCGTGCTGACTCATGAATTATCGCGCTTAGAAGCTTTACGTGCGGTAAACCCAAATATTCGTGACGATGAAGTCGAAGCAATTGAAAATGAACGTGCTCATATTCTTAACCATTTAGATGAAGCAACGTGGCGTTTGGATTCAATTCGCCTCATTGTTGTTACCCACCAATAATTACCGTTAAAGCGGGGAGTATTTTACTCCCCGTTGTTTTGATGAGATATCCACCATGATGGAAGTGTATAACCCGCCGACAGATCCTTGGTTACATGTTTTATATCAAGATGAGCATATTATTGCCGTCAATAAACCCAGCGGATTACTGTCAGTGCCGGGCAAAGCGCCGGAGCATAACGATAGTATTATGTCGCGCATTAAAGCAGAATTTCCTAATGCTGAGTGTGTGCATCGCCTTGATATGGCAACCAGTGGCGTTATCGTTGTTGCACTAAATAAAGAAGCAGAGCGTGAACTAAAGCGTCAGTTTCGTGAACGTGAACCCAAAAAAACCTATATTGCACGCGTTTGGGGACATATCGAAAAAGAAGAAGGATTGGTTGATTTACCATTGATTTGTGATTGGCCTAATCGACCAAAACAAAAAGTCTGTCATGAAACAGGGAAAGCGGCGCAAACTTTTTATGAAGTGTTGGAATATGAAGAGAATGCAACAAGAGTGAAGCTTTCACCAATTACTGGGCGTTCACATCAATTGCGGGTACATATGTTAGCGTTGGGGCATCCTATTTTAGGGGATCGCTTTTATGCACACCCGCAGGCAAGAGCGATGGCACCTCGCCTGCAGTTACATGCTCAGGAATTATTTATTACGCATCCTGCTTTCCGATCCCCGATACATTTTGAATGCCTTGCCGATTTTTAGTGTCTTATGACACTAAAACAGTCACTGAACTCAATGAAGCAAGGAGCAGGCAAAGCGCTAATCCCATAACCCCAACAAGAACACGGACGTTTGACATGGATATAGTTCCTTTTTTAAGAGAAGAGAGAATGAAATAATTAAATTTCACTTATATTTTACCGTGATAAATAATAAACTCAACTCAGTCTAAGTTATCTCTATCACGGAATAATTCTCTCTTTTCTCATCTTCTTTTACAAGATGTTAACGAAATCCTTTTTCTTTTTTAATCAAATCGTAAGCAACTTGTATAGACTGTGCTTTTTGTTTTGCAATTTCCATCATTTCTGGCGGCAAACCTTTCGCTACAAGTTTATCCGGATGATGTTCTCCCATTAATTTTCTATAAGCTCTTTTTATGGTTTTAACATCATCATTCTCATCGACGCCAAGTACCTTACACGCATCGGAGAGCGTTGGGCCTTGAGGTTGGGGCTGATAACCCTGTCCACTTTGATAATGAAAATTCTGGCCAGCCTGCATCATTGCTAATATATGTTCAAAATGCGCGCGAGAAAAACCTAGCTCATCAATAATGATAAACAGCATTTTTCTTTCATTTGGATGCAGTTGACCATCCGCAAAAGCAGCTTGTAATTGGATTTCCAGAAACATCTGAAGTAAGTCACGACGCCCAACACAAATTTGCCGAACACGTTGCAATGTGGCTCTTAATGGAAAATCGGATGATTTACCTTCTCTAAAAGCTTGTTGCGCGGCTTGGCGACCAACACCATGCAGATTCATGCGATCCATTAATTCGCTGGCAAGAGAAATATCGGTTTGAGTCACTCGCCCTTTTGATTTTGTCAGGTGGCCTAAAACTTGAAAGGTTGCAGCAAAGAAAAAAGCTTGTCTATCACGCGTATAGCGCCCACCACTTCCTAATTTACTTCGTTGCATGTCATAGAGGTGCCCAAGAAAAACACCAATAACAATGCCCCAAAAGCCTATTCCTGCAAAACTACCAATGGTAAGGCCTAATAATTTTCCCCAATAGCGCATAGACTCCTCAAATCTTCAATGCTCTGACTGCAATTTTGCATTATCATACTATTCATTTGCTTGCACACCTAACACCAAGCAACCTCTAAATAGACTTTTTCTTAAAATGAAGAGATTTACTGTTTCTCTTTGGACAGAGGTAATGCTGTTTTCGTTTAAATTGTGTTAAAGTAAAATGAGTGACCAAACGAATAACTTTAGCGTTGTTATACAGCACGAAATACCGCATCAACGCGGTGTTTTTTTGTTTCTAATAAGGCTATAACCCTATTTCAACACAGAAACATCGAAAAAATGAGGCTTACGCCTATTTTTCGGTTACCGTTAGAACAATGTTCAGAACGTTGGGCTGGTGTCGCATAACTCCCTGCGTTAGTTTCTCGCTGTTTATCAGCACGAAGCCACTGATGACGGAAGCACATAAATACTTATGAAAAAAAGTTATCCCACACTGCTGGCCACCCTAGTTTGGGCCACAATATACGGTCAGCCTGCTTATGCTGATCTTGCCTCCCAATGTTTACTGGGAGTTCCTGTTTATAACAAACCATTAGTCCAAGGCGATCCTAACAGCTTGCCTGTCACTATCACTGCAAATGATATGCAAGGTGAATATCCTCGCATGGTCAAATATAAAGGTGATGTTGATATTAAACAGGGAAACCAAACCTTAAGTGCCGACAGTGTTGAACTGACACAAACTGAGGGAGAAACACCATTAAGAATGGTCACAGCAACGGGAAATGTGTCTTATGATGATCCTCAAATCATCTTAAAAGGCCCTCGTGCTTGGTCCAATCTTAATAATAAAGATACGGATATCGAGCAAGGCGATTACCAAATGGTTGGCCGTCAAGGCCGTGGTTACGCTGATAAAATGCAAATGCGTGGTGAAAACCGCTATACCATTATGGATAAAGGCATGTTCACGTCTTGTTTACCGGGAGATGATAGCTGGAGCGTTGTCGGCTCCGAGGTTATTTTAGACCGTGAAGAGCAAGTCGCTGAAATCTGGAATGCACGTTTTCGTGTAGCCAATGTGCCTATCTTTTATAGCCCTTACCTTCAATTACCCATTGGTGATAAACGCCGTTCTGGTTTCTTAATTCCTAACGGAAGCTATTCCCGTAGTTCAGGTTTTGATTTCTTACTGCCTTATTACTGGAACATCGCCCCTAATTATGATGCAACCATCAGTACCAACTATATCAGTCGTCGTGGTTTAAAATTAGATAATGAATTCCGTTATTTAACCACTCCAGGTCGCGGTACAATTGCCGTTGATTGGATTAATCACGATAGCCAATACAATAAAGATAAAGCAGAAAATAAAGCTGGCTATCTTCCTCGTGATACAGCAAATCGTTGGTTATTTTACTGGGGACATAGTGGCGTCCTGAACAATGTGTGGCGATTTAATATCGATTACACAAAAGTCAGTGATAACAAATACTTCACTGATTTCACCTCTCAATATGGTAATACCACAGATGGTTATGCAACTCAGAAATTTAGTACGGGCTATGCACAACAGAACTGGAATGCCACATTAACGACTAAACAGTTCCAAGTCTTCTCTGATAACAAAGATGCAAGGGCTTATCGTGCAGAGCCACAGCTTGATCTCAATTATTATAAAAATGATATAGGGCCGTTTGATTTCCGTACGTACGCTCAATTTGTTCGCTTTACCAGTGTGGGAGATAACACACCTGAAGCAAATCGTTTCCATATTGAGCCAACGATTTCACTCCCTGCATCAACGGGTTGGGCAAGCTTTAATAATGAATTGAAAATAATGGCAACCCATTACGATCAAGACATTCCAGATGCTTATAAGAAAAATAACCCTAACCTATTAGACGATAATGTAAACCGTGTATTGCCACAGTTTAAATCTGATATGAAAGTGGTTTTCGAGCGCCAATATCAAACCAATGATATTACCCAAACCCTTGAGCCTCGTGTGCAATATCTTTATGTTCCTTATAAAGACCAATCTAACATTAATAACTTTGACTCCGCATTATTACAATCAAACTATGGCGGGCTTTTCCGCGATAGAATGTATGGTGGTTTAGACCGCATTGCTTCTGCAAACCAATTAACCACGGGTATAACTTCACGTTTTTATGATAGCGAATTAGTTGAACGTTTTAACGTTTCTGTCGGTCAAATCTACTTCTTTGAGCGTCCAAGAACAGGTCCCTCTTCTATTGGTAACGAAATTATCAATAGCAAGGATGAAACAGGTTCAATGGTATGGGCGGGTGATGCCTACTGGCGGATCACAGATACTGTAGGTATGCGTGGTGGTTTACAATATGACCGTCGTTTAGGTAGCGTCTCAATGGGCGATGCTGTTATGGAATATCGCGCCGATAGCGATCATCTTCTACAGTTAAGCTATCGTTACGTTGATCGTGACTATATCCAAGCAACGCGTGTTCGCCCTTATGATGGTGGTATTAATAAACTTCCTGAATACCAAAAAGGTATTTCACAAGTGGGTGTCGTAGGAAGTTGGCCATTAGCAGAGCGTTGGGGACTTGTGGGTGCTTATTACTTTGATACCAAAGAATCAGAGCCTGTTAGCCAAATGGTTGGTCTACAATACAACACCTGTTGCTGGGCTGTGAATGTGGGTTATGAACGGAAAATTGTTGGCTGGAAAGTTGACCACAGCGATATTGATAATAAATGGTCTGTCAATGTGGAACTCAGAGGCCTAAGTAACAATCATAGTTTGGGTAGCCAGAAAATGCTTGAACGCGGTATCTTACCTTATCAAAGAGCATTCTGATTTAATCAGACTACGGAATTGGCTGAATAAATATGTCACCCCGCAATAAGATGCGGAAAATACATAATGGGAAACTTATGAAAAATTGGAAAACGCTGTTTATCGGCTTAATGATCACGGTCGGTGCAGCCACCAGCTCAACAACATTTGCTGCTCAAGAATTAAACCGTGTATCGGCTATCGTCAATAACGGTGTCGTTCTAGAAAGTGACGTCAATAGAATGCTACAGACTGTCAAAATGAACGCAAAAAATGCAGGACAAGAGATGCCTGATGAGCAAGTTCTTCGCCAACAAATTCTAGAACGTTTGGTGATGGATAACATCATTTTGCAAATGGCACAACAAATGCAAATTGATATTCCTGATGCCGCAGTGGAATCTACAATTCAGGGTATTGCTGCTGAAAATAAACTTTCGCTTGAGCAACTGAAAAAACGCCTTGCTGCTGATGGCATTTCTTATAACGAATATCGACAAGATATCCGTAAAGAGATGATGTTAGCCGAAGTTCGTAACAATGAAGTACGTCGCCGTATTACTATTTTGCCTCAAGAAGTTGATTCTCTTGCTAAACAAATTGAAGGCCAAGCAAGCCAAAGTGTTGATCTAAACCTGAGCCATATCTTAATTCCATTATCAGAAAATCCTGCACCAGCAGAAATGGAAAAAGCAAAGCAAGTCATTACTCGCATTATGAATCAGCTTAAAAATGGTGCAGATTTCGGTAAATTAGCTGCAACTTATTCTGCTGATCCACAAGCTTTAAATGGCGGTAATATGGGTTGGGCATCTATTGATGAATTACCAACATTGTTTGCAAAAGAGTTAGCAAATGCGCAAAAAGGCCAAATTGTAGGGCCTCTTCACTCTGGTGTTGGCTTACACATTATCAAAGTAAACGATATTCGTGGTGGTTCTAATACCCTTTCTGTTACGGAAGTTAAAAGCCGTCATATTCTGCTAAAAAGCTCACCAATCATGAATGATGAGCAAGCCTATGCCAAGTTACAGCAGATCTCTGCCGATATTCGCAGTGGTAAAATGACCTTTGCTGATGCAGCAAAAGAGTATTCTGAAGATCCAGGTTCAGCATTACGCGGTGGTGAGTTAGGATGGTCAATGCCTGATGTTTACGATCCGGCATTCCGTGATGCGTTAATGCGCTTAAATAAAAACGAATTAAGCCAACCTGTTCGCTCAAACTTTGGCTGGCATTTAATTGAATTAGAAGACACGCGTAGTGTTGATAAAACAGATGCCGCGAATAAAGAACAAGCATACCGTTTACTCTTCAATCGTAAGTTTAATGAAGAAGTGCAAAACTGGATGCAAGAGCTACGAGTAGGAGCTTATGTGAAAATAATGAACGAGAATAATGCAAACTAAGCAAATAAAACCACTTGTTATCACCCCCGGCGAACCAGCCGGGGTTGGTCCTGACCTTATTATCTCATTAGCACAAATGAGTTGGGATTTACCTTGGGTTGTTTGTGCTGATCCACAGTTACTTAAAACAAGAGCAGAATTGTTAAACCTGCCTCTTTCATTAGTTGAATACGATCCTGCTACGCCACCTCAAACACACACACCAAGTCAAATTTGTATACTTCCAATTGCACTTCACACTAATGTTATTCCAAGTACATTAGATGCGCGAAATGGATTATACGTTGTAGAAACATTAGCTCGTGCTTGTGATGGCTGCCTAAATGGTGAATTTTCAGCACTAGTGACTGGGCCAGTGCATAAAGGCATTATCAATGATGCAGGTGTGCATTTTACAGGACACACCGAATTTTTTGCTGATCGTAGCCACTGTGAACGAGTTGTCATGATGCTGGCGACAGATACATTAAGAGTCGCATTAGCAACCACACATTTACCATTACGAGATGTCGCGGATGCCATTACAGGTGAGCTTCTACATGAAATTATCGCCATTTTAAATCACGATTTAAAAACCAAATTTGGTATAGCAGAACCTCAAATTTACGTTTGTGGCCTTAATCCTCATGCAGGAGAAAGCGGTCATATGGGACGTGAAGAAATTGATATTATTGAGCCTGCATTAACACAATTACGTCAGCAAGGCATTCATCTTCATGGGCCTTATCCTGCTGATACCTTATTCCAACCTAAATATTTAACACATGCTGATGCGGTACTTGCTATGTATCACGATCAGGGATTACCTGTGCTAAAATATGAAGGTTTCGGTCGCGCCGTGAATATAACTCTCGGTCTTCCTTTTATCCGTACTTCTGTTGATCATGGCACCGCCCTTGAGCTTGCAGGTACGAAAAGCGCAGATGCTGGCAGTTTTTGCACCGCATTAAATTTAGCCATTAATATGATACAAAATTGTAATGAATAATAGAGTCCATCAGGGGCACTTTGCCCGCAAACGCTTCGGGCAGAACTTTTTAACAGACAGCTATATTATTGAAAGTATTGTTGAATCCATTTATCCTCAACCTGGTGAAGCCATTGTTGAAATTGGCCCTGGTTTAGGTGCAATTACAGAGCCAGTAGGCGCAAGAATGGATAAAATGACGGTTGTAGAAATTGACCGTGATTTAGCCGCTCGTTTAGAAGTTCATCCTACATTAAAAGACAAGCTGACCATTATTCAGCAAGATGCTATGACTATCGATTTTGCACAATTAGCAAAAGAGCGTCAGCAGCCTCTGCGTGTTTTTGGTAACTTGCCTTATAACATTTCTACACCACTCATGTTCCACTTATTCAGTTTTGCTGACGCAATTTCTGATATGACATTTATGTTGCAAAAAGAAGTGGTTAATCGCCTTGTTGCTGGTCACGGTAGCAAAACTTATGGTCGCTTAAGTGTGATGGCGCAATATTATTGTCAAATCATCCCTGTACTTGAAGTTCCACCAACTTCATTTAAACCAGCACCTAAAGTTGATTCAGCGGTTGTTCGCTTGATCCCTTACAAAGAAAAACCATACCCAGTAACGGATATTGCAATGCTTAGCCGTATTACTGCTCAAGCATTTAATCAACGCCGTAAAACACTACGTAATAGCTTAGGTGGATTACTCACAGCAGAAGATATGATAGCACTTGATATCGATCCAACTGCAAGAGCAGAAAATATTTCTGTTGAGCAATACTGCAAAGTGGCAAACTGGTTATCGCAAAAGCAAGACTCACAAGCATAAGATAAAGCCAGAGACAGGAGGCACTATGTTCACCTCATCAAAAGTGGCGATACAGGTACAAAGCGTTTACATTGAAAGCCAATCTTCCCCCGAAGATGAACGATATGTTTTTGCTTATACCATATCAATTCATAATTTGAATAAATGTGCAATTCGCCTCCTGCGCCGCTATTGGTTGATCACCAATGCACAAGGTAATACCACTGAAGTCCGAGGTGAAGGTGTTGTCGGTGAACAGCCGCTTATTGAGCCTGGCACACAATACCGCTATACCAGTGGTGCCGTTCTTGAAACACCAATGGGAACAATGGAAGGTCATTATGAAATGATTGACACAGATGGCCGATTATTTCAAATAGAGATCCCTGTTTTCCGCCTTGCTCTTCCAACATTGATAAACTAACTATGGCAACTTATTTAATTGGTGATATTCATGGCTGTTACCATGAACTGCGCCACCTTCTTGATAAAGTCAGTTTCGATCCTGCACAAGACACATTGTGGTTAACCGGTGATCTTGTTGCACGAGGCCCTGACTCGCTTGAAGTACTGCGCTTTGTAAAAAGCTTAGGCACTTCACTTAAACTCGTTTTGGGCAATCATGATCTTCATCTTTTAGGTGTATTTGCAAAAATTAGCCGTAACAAACCAAGAGATAAGCTGAATAATTTACTTAATGCGCCAGATGCAGATGAATTAATTAATTGGTTAAGACGCCAACCTGTGTTGCAAGTTGATGAAGACAAGAAAATCATCATGGCGCACGCAGGGATCACACCACAATGGGATTTAGAAACAGCCAAAATGTGTGCTCGTGAAGTCGAAGCTATTTTAAGTAGTGATAGCTACCCTTTGTTTATTAACTCAATGTATGGTGATTTACCAAACAACTGGTCACCAGAACTTTCGGGACTAGCACGATTACGCTTTAGCACAAATGCACTCACACGTATGCGTTACTGCTTTCCTAATGGTCAGCTTGATATGATTTGCAAAGATAAACCACAAGATGCACCTGCACCATTAAAGCCTTGGTTCGATTTGCCAAGCCAATTACCTGAAGGTTATAGCATTATATTTGGGCATTGGGCCTCTCTTGAGGGAAAAGGCACTCCTGATAATATTTATGCGTTAGATACGGGATGTTGCTGGGGTGGAAATCTCACTTGTTTACGTTGGGAAGACAAGCAGTATTTCACTCAATCTAGCCTATCTGCTCCCAAATAACTCACTTACTATCCCCTTTCCTTCTTCAAGCGCAAAAATGGCTATATTGCCTTTTGCGCTATGTGGATTTTATCCTCAAATATTACCTAAATTACTCTTTTTTATTCTAAAGAGAACATTTTACATACAAAAACGAACACTCAAAAATAAATTTAAAAATACCTCTTAATAATCAATGGATTATTTTTTTTCATTGAAAAATAAGTAGGATAAAATACGATATTAAGAATAAAAAAGCTCTATATCGATTAATATCTCATATATTATTCTATTAAAATGAGTTTATTAAATTATAAATAATGATTATTTTAGAATAACGCTCTATTTTAAAGATAAATAATTAAATAGATAAATGAATCTTATTTAGCGTTATTTCTATATTAATAAAATAGGAATAATAAAAAGGGAGATATTTAATCTCCCTTTTTATTTAATTCTTGTTATTTTCTTCTTTTTAATATTTCGAAGCAGTAGTTATGTGAGTTATTTTCATCGGCTTCATGGTATTCCATAAAGGTAGAATCCCACTCATCAGGCTCATAATCTGGGAATGTTGTATCACCGATAACTTCAGCATCGATGTGAGTTAGATAGAGTGTATTTGCCATAGGCAGAAATTGCTCATACACTTTACCACCACCTATAACCATAATTTCTTCATAATTTTCAGCAGCCTGCAAAGCCTCTTCTACAGATTTAACCCAAACAACGTCACTATCTGTTCCAGGGTGACTACTTAAAACAATATTAAGACGATTCGGTAAAGGACGTCCAATAGACTCATAAGTCACCCGCCCCATAATAACGGGTTTATTTAGCGTATTCTTTTTAAACCATGCGAGGTCACCTGGTAATGTCCAAGGCATTGCCTTTTCCATACCAATAATGCGATCCATCGCTAATGCTGCGATTAAACTAATATTCATTTACACACCTACGGGTAAAGATGGGAAAAAACTGTCCACACTATACGTAAAGCTAAAACCCGAGTCGATACAAATTATGCTTCCTTGATAATAAATAATTGCTTTATACTCGAAGTGTTAACTTAATCATATAAGATTCAATCATTATAATATTGTTATATACAAGGCGCTATTATGCTTGAAACTTCTTTAGTTGTTTTTACAATTGCTTTACTCGGTATGATCTCACCAGGTCCTGACTTTTTTCTCGTTGTAAAAAATGCAGCACGTTATCAACGATCTGCAGCAATGATGACCGCAATGGGTATTGTAGCGGCATTGCTGGTACATATGTCATATTGTGTTGCAGGTATTGCGGTGCTTATCACCACAACACCTTGGCTTTTTTCCATCTTAAAATATGCTGGAGCTGCTTATTTGTTATGGATTGGCTTTCAGAGTTTGCTCTCAAAATCTAATCATTCGATTGATGAAAAAGCCACACAACATTCACAAATTAGTTTTAAGAAAGCTTTTATGCAGGGTTTTCTCTGTAATTTACTCAATCCTAAAGCCACTTTGTTCTTTCTTGCCGTTTTCACTCAAGTATTAAGTGTTGATTCAAGTATCGGTGAAAAATTGTGGTATGCCTTTATTATTTGGGGATTAGCTGTTGTTTACTGGCCTTTGCTCGTTTTATTAATTCAAAGTGCACCTGTGAGAAAAGTACTCAATAAAATCCAAAAAAGTATTGATAAAGTACTGGGTGTAGTACTGATTGGTTTGGGGATTAAAGTCGCGCTGAGTTAAGCAATAGAACATCATATAGCCATAAGCTATATGATGTTTTTTATTTCAAATAAGATAATAAATCATTTAATGTATTTTGATTAAACTGTAGATAGCTATTAACATTAGCTTCATTAAGCTCTAACTCGTTAATCTCGCTGATAATATTTTTAATATATGATGCTTTATTTCTATTCTTCTCTTTATATTCGTCAAAAATTAATTTTATTTTATCTTTATATATATCATTACTATTATCAAAGGTTTCATACACCTCAAAATCAAAATTAATTGATTTATTATCGTTCATCATAACTTCTTGCATATAGGATGGTAACAACACTTTCAAATTATTAACAATCGTCTGTATCTTTGGGTTATTTTCAAAGCCACTAAGATGTGTTTTTATATTTATTAAAGTATTTTCTAATTTTAATAAAAAAATTTCACTTCTCATTTCTTTTTCTTTTAAATTATGAATAAATTTAATTAAATTGATAATCGAATCTTCTTTATTTACTTTATTAATTTTTTTCAAATCACCAATATTTTTTATTTTTCTAATTTTATTCTCTTCACTTCCCCCATCATCATAAATAGAATCTAGTAATTTAAAAATACTCTCCTTATAAAAGATGTCATTCCTTGATATAAATTTAAAACTTTCCTCATTACTAGTTTGCTTTAATATATTTTCATTATTTTTATTTTCTATTGAATACATTAAGTTATTTAAAATTGAATATAACAATAAGAAATCACCCTTTGTTTTTATATTATTTTTCAAGTAGCTATTAATAAATTCATTTTCATCTATATCGTTTTTCATCCTTCGTTGTAAAAATGAGGAAATTTCATTATTAAGATTACAATAATTTATTGTAACTCTATCAGAATTAATAACCTTTTTATTCAATGAATTTAAAAAAAAGAAGTCATTTATCTCTTCATATTTATTATGTTCTAAAATGAAATCACATTTTACTTTTATATTTGCTATTTCTTTTATAAAATCAAAAACCCTTTGAAAAAAACCAATCTTCTTATATGATAAAATGAAATTCCTATTTATATTATCAATTTTATCAATTAAATCTTTCACTCCACAATCACCCTTACTCATTCCCCCTTTATAATGAATAATATATTTTATATCTCTTAAAGTAGCATCATTAATAGCAATCATAACATCTCCTTCTTGTCACTTAAAAATAAAATAAAATAACAACATTAGTTTTAATACAAAAAAAAGCCCTTATTGCTAAGGGCTTTAATATATAAAGTAATTAATACAATTTAGAAATTAATTTTCAATGTTGCATTAATCCCACTTGAACTTACGTCACTATTATATTGACCTTGGTAAGACAGCCCGAAGGTAGTTGATTTACTTAATTGCGCATCAACACCTAAGCCAACACCAAATAAATTATCCAGCTTGCCACCGCGTAATGTTGCATCACCAGAATTTGATAAGAAGAGACGTGATTCAGGACGATTGTCACCAAACAGATGGCTTGCAGAAATATCGCCTTTTAATGCCATATTTACATTGCCTGCCATAAATGGATAGCCACCACGTAAACCGATAGTACCCACTTGAATATCTTGTGAGTCAGTCTTAGTGGTAAATTTCATATTACCAACATTTTCATTGATATCATCAGTTGATACACGTAACCAGCTAAATCCTGCATATGGCTCAATAGAATACTGATTAGTATTGAATTGAGTATAAGCACCCTCTAAGAAAATTTGAGTGATTTTTGCATCATAACTTGTTGAGTTATAACCTGCATTTTGTCCTACCCAAAGTGTTCTTTTTGCATCTCTATCTTGGTTAGTATGTGTGAAACCATAGTTCAATGAAGCCACGTCATATAAATTAGAAACACCGTAGGCACCAATATGAATATCGTTGCTGTCTATTTTTCCGTGCTCATTACCTTTATATTTGGTTGAACCCGCACCAAAGAACAGACCTGCTTTGGTATTTTCGGTCACATCGATTTCTGCGCCTAATAAACCGACATAGAAATCAACATCCATATTGCTATGACCATAATCAGCATTACCCCATTGGCCAATACCTGTCATCCAAATACGTGCATTGCTATTATCCAATTTAGCATAACGGCCTTGACCAATACCCATGGCTTGATCTTTCACAGTACGAGTTAAACCTAACACATTCACTACACTTGCACTGTTAGCATTAAGGTACATATCACTACCTAATGATTCATAGGTCTTATTCAGATCTCTTTCATTCATTGGTAATACTGCATTAAATAGATCACCACTACCTGTATTATCTAAAGCATTGGCAATAGAACGACCATTTTCATTATTAGCAAAAGTGGCTAAAGACGTATTTTCTTTTTTACTTAATGTGCCTGTAATGGTGTTGTCTTTTACAGAAACATTTTTATCAAATAATGCATAATCACTGTTTGGATTATTATTTGCTAACATCTTAGTTGTAGTACGATTATCAACTAAATTATCCGCATTAACGGTACCTGTCGCGACAGTATTATTAAGGTAGATATCTTTTAATTGACCTTCACTATCAGCACCAATATCTAAGTTTGCCCCTTTATTTAAAGCCATATCACCGACATTAACATCATGTCCAACGGTAACTAAATACGTCCCTTTATCGTTGATATTAATATTGGCTTTGTGGCTTTCATTTGATGCTAATTGACCTTGTTGTGTGAAAGTGTCGTTATAGCGATCGATAACACTTAATTTACCGCCATTCACATTAACCGCTTCTGTACCAAACGATTCTGTAAAGCCATATAAAGTACCTTGTTCGACTGTTGTACCACCACGATAAGTGTTATCACCAGTCATCACTAATGTACCTTCGCCTTTCTTAACTAAAGCGCCATCATATAATCCAGCGTCAATTTTCGCTTGAATAGCATCAGCACGTTTTTGGTAATACTCTTTACGCCATTTTTCAGCATCTTCTTTGCTGACAATGTGTGAGGTTGGATCTGGGTTACCATCGTTGATAACAAAATCAGTTCCTAAAACATAATCGCCACCAGCAGCAATACCTTTATCTGTATATTCCTTCAACCATGCAAGGTCTTCTTGTTCACGTAAATCTAGCGCGGTTTGTGAAATATCATTTGTCCAGACATCAAGTGGCGTCATGCTTAGGTTATATTCAAACTTACCTAAGAATTGACCAGGGCCATACATCCCTTTATCTAAATCAGGAGTACCCCAACCATAACGCACATCTGGCGTTCCTTCTGCCGCAGTCCAGCTATCATATAAAGAGCCATCTGGATTATGATGGTTAGCCGTTGTAAACATCACGTCACGTACTTGCATCGCATTCATCGATCCATAGCGTGACATCAATACACCCATGGCACCTGTAACGTGAGGAGCCGCCATTGATGTACCACTAAAGGTATCCCAACCTGCATTTCCCTCTTCATCAACAACTGATGAATAAATGTAACGACCCGGTGCAACAACCGTCCACCATTTCGCATTTCCTGCTTCATTAAAGATTTTTTCTAATTCATAACCCGACTTGTCCGCATTCTGTTTAAGACCCGCAACAGCAATCCAATGTTTTTCAGCTTCAGGATTAAAATAAGGATAAAGAGGACGGTAATAAGGTTGAGCAAAGTCACGGTTACCTGTTGTAAATACTTGTACAACGTTAGTGCCTTTTACCGCGTCATAAGCCGCATCAACAAAGGAAGGTTTATCACCATAGACTTTTTTGAAATAGAAATATTCGTATTCTGTTTGTGCAGTGGTATCTACAGGCATGTGTACGGTTGTATTACCGCCATCAGGACCTTTTGTTGGAACCGTGTTAACAATTCGAGGGTTTGTTCCCCAACTGTTATTAATAACTTGAGCTCCAGCATCCACCATCGCTTTCCAGCCAGTATAGAAATAAGTGTAATCTTGATAAGGACCGTAGTTATTACTATCTGTCGCGCCGGTATTTCCTAAATAAACATCAGAACCCCATGCAACCCCATGCATACCATTACCGTCACGGCTTGCTCCAACGGTTCCTGTGACGTGTGTGCCGTGTGTGTCATTCACACCTTTGATCCAGCCACCGTCAACATCAAAGGCTTGGCCTTTCTCATAATGCCCTCCCATTTCTTGAGGGTAACGCATGCCTGTTGAACCATATTGACCTTTGGCTTTCACTGCATGAAAACGCGCATCGTTTAATTCTGGATGTGACAATAATGCACCAGAGTCCATTACACCAATTTTGGCACCTTGCCCATGAAAACCAAGTGCATAAGCACTAGAGGCATTCATAGCAGCAAGCCCCCAGTCTTTTTGATATTCTTGGCTTTCCCAACTTTTTGTATCTCCTAATTGCCCAGCTTCTGAATATGCTACGGAATATCCAGAAAAAAGAAGTGCTGATGCAACAATGGAAAGTTGAAATATATTATTATTTATTTTATTTTTTTTATTCATTTTGTGATGATGACTTAAAGCTATTTCTTTGTTCATTCTGTACCTTCAGTTATATTAAAATTTAATAACATTAATTAAGGATCAAAAATAAAAGACGCGAAGATTCTCTAGTTTCTAGAGAAATAATTACTTGAAGGGCATCTCAAAAATATGATTTCATGCCATAAAAATAGATAGATTGACTACATAATCACAAATTAATAGATAGATTAAACAAGATTAGATCACTTGTTATTATATTACAAACAACCAAAATTAACCTATTTCAATATTAACCTCATGAGTGACAATATTTAAATCAACTTAATAAAGAGAACTTAAATAAATAAACAAAAATATCAAATTGATTAACAATTTTTTTGAGAATAGTCTTCTCTATTTAACTTTAGTCTAAAAAATATAATCCACATTATTTTTAATAAAAGAAAAACAGTATTTTTAAAATAAAAATACTGTTTTTCTTTTAATTTAGTGTTACTACATCGTGTCTATTCTAAAGGCGTGACTTCCATTTGCCCTACTATACCTTTATCTGCATTTTCTAATAACTGGCTGTAATATAGGAAAGGGAAATGCGAATAAGAAGGCTGTTTTAATTCCACCAGTAATTCACTTTGACTCTCAATCCAAACGGTATCTTTCCAACCAAAATCTGCGGGTGCTGGTTTCTGACTATTATGGTTAATCACTTTAAAACGGGCACCTTCAATATGGAATGGTTGCGGTGTCGGCACTGTTACAAGCCAACGCTCCCACCCATTTTGCTTACCGACTAAATCAATTCTTGAAAGCTCCCAACGAGCATTATTTATTCCCGGAGGACTGTTATGCAGTTGAATGGTTCTAGGCTGAATAGAAGTGGTGATTTGTGTGTCATCTACCGCTAGTTGCGCAGGTGCTTTGTCTGTCACTAATGACATTAATCCAGTTGGCTTAATGGTTAGTATATTGGCATTACGTAGTAAATCAGAAGGTTCAAAAATACCACGAAGCCTATCCATAAAGCCGGCACTTTGCCCTGCGGTAATTGTGACTTCACCACCTTCAGACATATCAACCAATATTTCACGTCGCTCTCCCGGAGCCATTGGAATCGATTTCAGTTCTACGGGAGATGTTAATAAACCCTGATCAGAAGCGATAAGGTAAAGTGAACGACCATCATTTGCAGTTAGTTCATAACGACGAGCATTAGATGCATTGACTAAACGTAAGCGGATCCAACCTCTAGAGACTTCAATATAAGGATCTTCACGTCCGTTAACTAGCAATGTATCGCCATAGAAACCATCACTAGCGGCTTCTTTGTCGTATTGTGGTGTACCAAAATTATCAATCCGCTTATCTTGAATAATGATCGGAAAGTCATTCACTCCATAATGTTTTGGTAAAGGCAGAGATTTGCTCTCTTCATCTTCCACAATCCACATTCCCACCAATCCATTATAAACATGGGGTGCCATTTTAAAGGGAGTATTGGCGTGATACCAACATGTTGTTGCTTTCTGACGAATAGGCAATACTGGCGACCAATAAGCACCGGGTGACATTAATCTTGCCGCACCACCAACTTGAGTCCCCGGAACTAATAAGCCACTTACCGTCATTGATACCGCTTCATTAAGACGGTTACTATAAATAAGTTTTATATCATCGCCACTTTTGACTTTGATTGTCGGTCCCGGAGTTGAGCCATTGATCCCCCAAACTTCCGCTTTTTGCGTACCATTAAACGCCCAATGCACATTTTGCAACGTCAAAAATAGCGGCTGACCACGACGAGATTCCAACAATGGCGGTATAGGTAATTGTTTATCATTGACTGATTCAGCACGAACAGAAGAAGATATAGAGCCCAGACATACCGCTAAGCCTGAAGCCTGAATAAACTGGCGACGACTAAATGACATACTTTCTCCGCAACAAAATACAAATATTCCTATCGCATCATCAAAAATGCTGTAACAGGAAAAAAGCTGCTGTGATTTAAAGACAAAAGGACTTAAATGAAATTACGGGAGCATAATAGCGCGGATATGACATAAATCCTAAAAATAGTTGATAACCAGTACTCTAAATAATTCAAAATGTAGCTAGGCAACAACTGGAACACATAAAAACATATACTCTAAATAATTCAAGGTGCAACTAGGCGACAAGTGAATGAGTCGCTAGGAGCATACATAAGTATGTGACTAGTGCGAATGAACGTAGTCAACAACGTTGCACCTTGAAGTATGACGAGTATATGAAGATCAGGCTTATATTCGTACTAACAAAGAAACTAAATAAGTATTAATTTAATTTACCGGGAAAATCACGCTTATTCATTTCTTCAACTTCTTTATCTAGCTCTTCGATTTTCGCTTTCATAATTTGACGACAATCTTCTGCTAATTCTCGAACTTGATCTTTGTTGTATTTTGAAACATCAATTGGAGGCAACATTTCAACAATAACGTAACCGTTATTCCAACGATTTAGCTTAATTTTATCCTGTGTTGTAGAAACACAAACAGGAATAATAGGCACACCAGCTTGAATAGCTGCATGGAATGCACCTGTTTTAAACGGTAAAAGGCCACGACCACGGCTACGAGTTCCTTCAGGGAACATCCAAACAGAAATCTTCTTCGATTTAATTTGATCCGCTACTTGTGAAATTGTGCCATGCGCTTTAGAGCGGTTTGCTCTATCAATCAAAATATTACCCGTTATCCAATACAACTGACCAAAGAAAGGAATAAAAATTAAGCTTTTTTTACCCACTGTTACGGTATTAGGTTGTACTGCATTTGACATCGTCACCATATCAAAATTGTTTTGATGGTTTCCGATATAAATACTTGGGCCATAGCTTTCCGCTTCTTTTGGAAAACGCTCAACGAGTTTAATACCAAAAACAGTAGATAACTTGCCGAATAAGCGTCCGTAAGTCATTACATGTTTAGGATTTCTTGGTGAAAACATGCAATAAATCATTCCAAACGTCACCACAATAATGGTGTAAAGAATGACAATGATGCCTCGAATAATGGCTAACATAAGTTTTAGCGTCCTAAATAGAAGTGGGTCAACAGACCCACTCAATATCAATTAAGTATTAGATTTAATTTGTTTCAATATCAATATGATCGATAACCTGAGCACCGCGAGGTAAAGAGGTTCCTCGACGTCCACGTTTTGCTTTAAAGCTAACTAACTCATTCATCGACATTGTCATTTTACGTTTACCAAAATGCAGGGTAACTGAGGCATTTTCAGGTAATACTCGTAACCAAGCGACGTTATCCTCACCACTTGCTGCTTGCGAAGCTGGAATAGAAACCATCTGATTTCCCTTTCCTTTTACCATAGTTGGTAGTTCTGCTGCTTCAAAAATCAGCATTCTACCGCCTTTAGTAATGATCATAATGAGATCAGTGAGCTCATTATTCAAGCGTTGTGGCGGTAATGGTAATGCATTTTCAGGTAAAGTCAGTAGTGATTTTCCTGCTTTATTTTTAGAAGTTAAATCATCAACCTGACAGATAAATCCATAACCAGCATCAGATGCCATTAAGATCTTATCGGTATTTTCGCCCATAACAACATGGCGTAATTGCGCACCTTTTTGAACTTTTAATCGGTCAGTTAGCGCATCGCCTTTGCTACGGCCTGAAGGTAATGCATCAACATCAACGGTATAGCTTTGACCCGTAGTATCAATTAAGTGTACAGGTTGATTACTCATACCTTCAACGGCATCAAAATAGTCATCACCAGATTTAAAACCAACCGATTTAGCATCAATATTATGTCCTTTTTGGCAACGAATAAGCCCTTTTTCAGACATAATGACGGTAACAGCTTCAGGATGTAGATGTTTTAACGGAATAGGTTCATCACCCGCGTTGCCGCTAAAATAGTTGATTTCTTCTGCTTTAAGCACTTCTTGCTGGCCATCAACAGTAAAGATTAATGCTTCATCTTTAGGTGCAAACAGCATTTGTTCAATCACATCGCCTTGCTCTTTTCCTAAAGCAACAAGACGTGTACCACGCCCTTTTTTATTCATTTCATTCAGTTGTTCTGCTGAAATGGCTAAAATACGTGTTTTGTCAGTGATGATAATAAACCAGTGTTGCTCATTTTTCTTTTGAGGATCAACTAAGAACGGTGCTAATAATTCAGTCTCTTCAGAAACAGTTAGTAGCCCTTTACCTGTCTTGTTCTTCGTTTCCATCTCATCGTAAGAGAGAACCGAACCATAACCTTCTTTTGTTGCCAGTAAATATTCTTGTCCAGCACTTCCCGCTAACATGTATTTCACGCTGGCTTCAGGTGGGAAAGTTAACTTACCAGTTAATGGTTCGCCTTGGCTACGTCCTGAAGGCATATCATTTGGGCTTAAGGTATAGCTTCGTCCGGTGGAATCAAGGAACAGAACAGGCTGATTACTCATGCCTCGTACTGCACTGTGATAACCATCTCCTGCACGATAACTCATGCCACTTGGGTCAATATCATGTCCTTTTGCATTACGTACCCAGCCCATTTCAGACAGCACAATAGTCACCGGCTCTGATGGCAACATATCTTGTTCATTCACCACTTTCGCCTCTTCCTGAGGGCGGATAGGCGAGCGACGATCATCACCAAATTCTTTCGCGTCGGCTTCAATCTCTTTTTTCAGTAAAGTATTTAAACGGCGTGGTGAACTTAATAATTTCTCAATGCTGTCGCGTTCTTTTTCAAGCTCATCACTTTCGCCTTTTAGTTTCATCTCTTCAAGTTTGGCTAAATGGCGCAAACGTAGCTCTAAAATAGCTTCTGCTTGAATGTCTGATAATTCAAAGCGGCGCATTAATTCTGCTTTTGGTTCATCTTCATGACGAATAATTTCAATCACTTCATCAATATTGAGATAAGCAATTAATAAACCTTTGAGAATTTCTAAGCGGCGTAAAACTTTCTCTAAACGATGATTTAAGCGGTTTGTTACTGTTTGGCGACGATAAACTAACCATTCGTTTAAAATAGTTAGTAATCCTTTTACTGCTGGACGGTTATCTAACCCGATCATATTCAGGTTAACGCGATAACTTTTCTCCAAATCAGTATTCACAAACAAGTAGTACATTACTTGTTCTAAATCGACGCGATTACTACGAGGTACAATAACAAGTCTAGTCGGATTTTCATGATCAGATTCATCACGTAAATCTTCAACTAAAGGTAGTTTTTTGGCGCGCATCAATGCTGCGATTTGCTCAAGGACTTTGGCTCCAGAAACTTGATGAGGCAATGCAGTGATCACCGCGCATCCTTCTTCTTTTTGCCAAACAGCCCGCATTCTGACAGAACCACGCCCTGTTTTATAAATCTTCTTGATATCGTCTTGAGCGGTAATAATCTCAGCTTCAGTCGGATAATCAGGACCTTGAACATATTGCATCACGTCAGATAACCCTGCATCTGGATTATCTAAAAGCATAACTAAAGCTTGCCCTATTTCACGCGCATTATGTGGTGGAATGTCCGTTGCCATCCCAACTGCAATACCTGTTGTACCATTAAGCACGATATTAGGTAAGCGTGCAGGCAACATTTTCGGCTCTTGCATCGTGCCGTCAAAGTTAGGGATCCAATCTACCGTGCCATGTCCTAATTCACTCAATAATGTTTGTGAATATTTAGAAAGGCGTGATTCGGTATAACGCATCGCGGCGAAAGATTTTGGATCATCCGGCGCACCCCAGTTACCTTGTCCATCAATTAATGGATAACGGTAAGAGAACGGCTGAGCCATAAGTACCATTGCTTCATAACATGCACTATCACCATGCGGGTGATATTTACCTAGCACGTCACCAACAGTACGGGCTGATTTTTTAAATTTAGCGTTATTACTTAAACCAAGCTCTGACATCGCATAAACGATACGACGTTGCACGGGTTTTAGCCCATCTCCAATAAAAGGTAATGCACGATCCATAATGACGTACATGGAGTAGTTGAGATAGGCATTTTCTGTAAATAAGTGGAGCGGTTGGCGCTCTACACCATCATGAGTCAATTCACTCATTCAATTTTTCCTCAGACTCTTGTGGTATCCATTACACTTCGATGTCAACTTCATCGCCTTTCTCTTGTAACCAACTTCGGCGATCTTCAGAGCGTTTCTTCGCTAACAACATATCCATCATGCCTAGGGTCTCTTGATAATTTTCATCGTCAATCACCAATTGCACTAAACGACGCGTATTAGGATCAAGCGTTGTTTCACGCAGTTGAAGTGGGTTCATTTCACCCAAACCTTTAAAGCGCTGTACGTTAGGCTTTCCTTTTTTACGGCTTAAACGTTGTAAAATGGCATTTTTTTCTGATTCATCAAGGGCATAATGAACTTCTTTACCTAAGTCGATACGATAAAGTGGCGGCATTGCCATATAAACGTGCCCTTCCTTAACAAGAGCCGGGAAATGGCGCACAAATAAAGCACACAATAAGGTTGCGATATGTAAACCATCCGAGTCCGCATCCGCAAGAATACACACTTTACCGTAACGCAGTTGGCTTAAATCATCATTATCAGGATCCATACCAATTGCTACCGAAATATCATGGACTTCTTGTGACGCTAGCACTTCATCTGAAGAGACTTCCCATGTATTTAGGATCTTACCACGCAGAGGCATAATCGCTTGATATTCACGATCTCGAGCTTGTTTAGCAGAGCCTCCCGCAGAGTCCCCTTCAACCAAAAACAGTTCGGTGTAACGTAAATCTTGAGAAGTACAATCAGCCAATTTACCCGGCAATGCAGGCCCTGAAGTGAGTTTCTTTCTTACCACTTTTTTAGCAGCTCGCATACGACGTTGAGCACTGCTAATCGCCATTTCAGCAAGTAATTCACCAACCTGAACATTCTGATTTAGCCATAAGCTAAAAGCATTTTTTACAGCATTTGCAACAAACGCACTGGTTTGTCTTGAGGAGAGTCGCTCTTTGGTTTGCCCTGCAAATTGAGGGTCTTGCATTTTCACGGATAATACATAAGCACAACGCTCCCATGTATCATCGGCGGTTAATTTAAGGCCTCTTGGTAGTAAATTACGGAATTCACAAAATTCACGCATTGCATCTAACACACCTTGGCGTAAACCATTTACGTGTGTACCACCTTGAACCGTCGGGATTAAGTTAACATAGCTTTCAGTGAGTAGATCGCCACCTTCAGGTAGCCATAACATAGACCATTCAACGGCTTCATTATCACCTTCAAATTTGCCTGTAAAAGGTTCTTCTGGAAGGCGAACAAACTCAGCGACAGCTTCACTTAAATAATCGGTTAAACCATCGGCGTAGCACCAATTTTCTTGGGTGTTGTTTACTTTATCTACAAAAGAAACATTAACGCCCGGACACAGTACCGCTTTAGCTTTTAATACATGAGATAAGCTTTTAGAAGAAAAACGAGGAACATCAAAATAGGCGCCATCAGGCCAAAAATGCACACTCGTTCCTGTATCTCGTTTTGCACAGGTGCCAATCTCATGTAACTCTTCAACTTTATCGCCATTTTCAAAGGCAATTTGGTAAATTTTACCATCACGACGAACAGTTACTTCAATACGCTTTGAGAGGGCGTTAACAACCGAGATCCCCACACCATGCAACCCGCCAGAAAATTGATAATTTTTATTAGAGAATTTTCCTCCGGCGTGGAGGTGAGCAAGGATTAATTCGATAGCAGAAACGTTAAGTTCAGGGTGAATATCGACAGGCATTCCTCGCCCATTATCGATAACTTCGATAGATTGGTCTGCATATAAAATGACATCGACCTTTGATGCGTGTCCCGCAAGCGCCTCGTCCACGCTATTATCTATCACTTCCTGTGCCAAATGGTTCGGTCTTGTTGTATCTGTATACATCCCCGGACGACGACGTACAGGCTCTAGACCATTAAGAACCTCAATATCCTTTGCGTTATAACTTGATTGAGTCATTGTTTTAATCTGCGGTTCGCTGTTAGAAAAATACTGTTTATAATAACAGGTGTTGGCGGCAATATGATATTAATTTTCGGCTAGATACATCAACCTACGTTTTACAGGTTAATCGACCGAAAGGCTAAATTATCTTTAAAAATTGAATAATTTTCGGAAAAAAACGTTCAAAACCCACAAAAGCATGGTTTCCATCCGATTCTATGGTTTGCCTACACGCGCCAAGATATGAGACAGCTTGACGATAATCAAGTATTTCATCTCCAGTTTGTTGAAGCAACCAAATAAGTTCCGGTGATGTGATTGTAGGAATACGCAAAGCAAGCAACTCATCCATATGGTGAGGTTCTAGCTTATATTTTTGATGTGTATAAGGATTTTCGTTCTCACCCAAGAAATCTTGCAAAAGATCGAAAGGACGTATCGCAGGATTAACAACAACAGCGGGTAAATTAAAACGTTGAGATAACCAAATAGATAAATAGCCACCTAATGATGAACCAATTAATCCGAGCTTGTCATCTGCACTCTCTTTAACTAACGTTTCAATTCGCTGAGCAGCTTCTTGAGGATAAGGTGGCAATTGAGGCACTAATAATTCAATTTCAGGATGTGTTACTTCAAGCCATTGGCGAAAAGCCTGTGCCTTTGCTGATTTAGGTGAGCTATTAAAGCCATGCAAGTAAAGAATACGAGGCATAACTTAATAGCCATCCGCATCAAGATCAGGACAAAATTCAGTACCTGCTAAACGGTAGACTTGTGTTTCAATTTTGCCCTTCTCATCAGATGAAAGTGACATTTCCAAATAGCGCCAGCCCGGAGAAACAGTATCTAATGTAAAATTTGTACAATGAGGACGAAACTGAATGCACGTAGAAGGCGTCGCCAACAAACGAATTCCATTCCACATTTCATCCATTTCTTGGTGAATATGGCCACAAAGCATCATTTTTACTTGAGAGTGATCTCTTAAACGTTCTGCCAATTCTTGAGAATTTCTTAAACTGTGTTGATCTAACCATGTACACCCTGAAGGCATAGGATGATGATGCAACAAGATAATCGTATCTCTGTGCTTTTGACTTTCGAGACAACGTGTTAGCCAATCTAACTGACAATCTGATAACTCACCATGAGGAACGCCTTGAATTTGGCTATCTAATAACAGCATTTGCCAATTATCACCAATCAACACTTGTTTAGCCGACAAAATTCCTGCCTGATTTAAAGCATCAATCATTGCAGGTTGATAGTCATGATTACCCGGCAACCAAACACAAGGAGGTGTTAGCGTCGCAATGCCATCAGCAAAATGCTGATAAGCTTCAAAGGTTTGATCTTGAACTAAATCACCTGTCGCAACAATCAAGTCAACATCAAGACCCTGCTCTCTAATCGCATTTAATACCGCATGGTAGCTACGATAGGTATTTATACCCAGCAGAGTATCTTCCACATTAGCAAAGAGGTGGGTGTCTGTGATTTGTAATATTCTTACGGTGTTTTTGTGTTTCACCGATAATTCAAGCTGGCTTTCCAAAAGGTTTCCTTGTTTCACTCTCATTAGCCGTTATGTTAACGTATTTTCGTAGTAAAGATCTGCCAACCAATACACATTTCAAAAGATTAGTGAGAAATATTCTCGCTTTCAATCACGTTTTTTTCACTTCATTTTACAATTTAATTCATTTGATATCGTATACTTAGAGATAGTTACTCTACTTGATAATATTACTAAAAACATCCTTTAAAGATTGATTAATGTATTAAATTACCGACCAACGCTTTCTTAACGCCACGTGATGAAGTTGTAGCCATTGAAGTGCGATAACAGATGCAGCGTTGTCAATAACCCCCTCTTCAACCCAAAGATAAGCTTGTTTTCTGCTGACAACATGAACACGAATATCTTCATTCTCACACGCTAATCCATGAATACCTTTTGCTGTTGTTGCATCAACTTCACCGACGTAAACATGCATTCTTTCGCTCGTACCGCCAGGGCTTGAAAGATAACTCACAATAGGTTCACATCGTCCAACAATAACACCCGCCTCTTCCTGGGCTTCACGTCTAACAACATCTTCTGGACTTTCGCCTTGTTCAACCATGCCCGCAACCACTTCAAGCAACCAAGGTGTCTCGCTGGTTTCATACGCAGGAATACGAATTTGCTCAATTAATACCACTTCATCACGTTTAGGATCGTAAGCAAGCAAAACACCTGCATTGCCTCGTTCAAAAACCTCTCGCTTAACCTCTTCACTCCATCCACCTTCAAAAAGGCGATGTTTAAAACGATATTCGGTCATGCGAAAAAAGCCTTTGTATAAATCTCTTTGATTGAGCAATTTCACATCTTCACGACCGTATAAAAATGGTGTATTTTCCCTTTTCTTCATACAATGTTCCTTAAGTTACATTTAAGAGTCTTTTTATTGCTTACGTTTAATACAGATTTAAAGAAATTTGCCAACAATTCATGTAAAGTTAATCTAAAATAAAAGGATATGGCACAAATGGCTACCCCTACTTAGGGAAACAATCTGCTAGAATTATCCCCAATCAAGATTAACAGAGGCAACTCAGCGAAACTGTTGCAACAAGGAATTAAAATGAAAAAACTGCTCTCTCTTTTGGTCACGATGAGTTTGGCAGGATTCAGCACTGCAAGTCAGGCTGAGGATCTGCTTCAAGTTTATCAAAAAGCAAAGGACAGTAACCCTGAGTTACGTAAGTCATTAGCTGAACGAAATCAAGCTTTTGAAAAAATTAATGAAGCTCGTGGCTCATTATTACCACAATTAGGGTTAGGCGCATCTGCAGATTATAAAAGCGGCTACCGTGATGCAAGAGATACCGAATCCAATTCTATTGGCGCAAATTTAACGCTGACTCAAAGTGTGTTTAACATGGCTTTATGGCGCCAATTAAACATTCAAGAAAAAACAGCGGGTATGAGCGATGTGACTTACCAAACAAGTCAACAAAAGCTGATTTTAGACACCGCGACCGCTTACTTTGATGTTTTGCGTGCTATCGACTCATTATCATTTATTGAAGCGCAAAAAGAACAAGTTTACCGTCAGTTAGATCAAACAACTCAACGTTTTAACGTAGGTTTAGTGGCTATTACTGACGTACAAAATGCGCGTGCAAATTACGATAGCGTACTGGCACAAGAAGTAGCAGGTCGAAATCAATTAGATAATGCATTAGAAAAACTACGCCAAGTAAGTGGTATCTATTACATTAATCTGGCATCACTCAATATTGGTCGTTTTTCAACCACTTCACCAGACTCTATTGAGAAACTGCTAAAAGATGCTGAAGAACGTAATTTAAGTTTATTAAGCGCACGTTTAGGTCAAGATTTAGCACGCGAGAATATTCGTTTAGCACAATCGGGTCATTTACCAACCGTAGATTTAAATGCATCAACAGGTGTATCCAATAGCCATAGTCACGACCATAGAGCAGATGCATTAGCTGGTCACAGCAACAGCTATAGTGGTCAAAATAGTATTGGTCTGTCTGTGAGTATTCCTTTATATACAGGTGGCAGAACAAGCTCACAAGTTGAACAAGCACAATATGGTTTTACTAGTGCAAGCGAACAATTAGAATCGGTTTATCGTTCTATTGTCCAAATCGCGCGTTCTTCTTATAACAATATCTCTGCATCAATCAGTAGCATTAAAGCGTATCAACAAGTTGTTGTTTCTGCGCAAAGTTCATTAGATGCAACTGAAGCGGGTTATCAAGTGGGGACTCGTACTATTGTTGATGTGTTGAATGCCACAACCACGCTTTATGATGCAAAACAGAAATTATCCAACGCGCGTTATGACTATTTAATTAACCAATTAAATATTGAATATGCCCGTGGCACATTAAATGAAAATGACTTGATTAAGTTAAATAATACACTGGGCGCAGAAGTTTCGACTTCACCAGATAGTATTATTCGCCCGTTAACAAGCCCTGCTCTTAACGTTGCGCCTTGATCGTAAATTAAGAATTTAGTCACTGATAAAAAACCGCTCTCAGCGATAAACTGATAAGCGGTTTTTTTTTATACTTCCTCTTCACATAAGATATTATGTTATGACTTAAATTAAGATCTCAACAATATCTATATTCTTGTATTAACAAATACCTTAATTACAATTCGGTTAAAAAGAGAGGATTTACCTAATTTCATTACCCTTAACCTTATAAAGATCACAAATTTCTGGTTATCCCTGATGATTAGGCGTTTCTTATTTATTTTCTAGACTATTTAACCTATCCTAGCTTTTATTTTGAACGTTTTACCTTTTATGGATCTTATCAATATGCCAATGAAACGTACCAAATCGATTAATCGTGATGCTTTCCGTAAAGCATTTCGTCCTTATCGTCTGGCGCCTGTTGCAATCGCCATCACTGCTGTATTCGCGCTTTCAGGATGTGAAGAGAGCGATGAGACAGTTTCACTGTATATGAATGCACAAGAATGTGCTCAAGCGAATCCTTCACAAGCGGCACAGTGCGAAGACTCTTATCGCACTGCATTGCAAGAAGCACAGCGTACAGCACCTAAATACGCAACATTAGAAGACTGCGTAGCTGAATTCGGTGATGCACAATGTACACAGACAGCATCTATTGATGGGCAGCCTGTTAGTACTGAAAATGCCAATAATTTAAGCCCAGACAGCTCACAAATGGCTCAAGCTAACTCCGGTGGTAGCTTCTTTATGCCATTAATGGCGGGTTATATGATGGGTCGTCTAATGGGTGGCGGTGCGCCAGCACAACCTCTGTTTAGTTCACGTAACCCAACAAGCCCTGCTAATGGTAAATTTGTGGATGCAACAGGCCGTAACTATGGTCCTGCGGTTGGTGGTCGTCAAATGAACGTACCAAAAACAGCCATGACACCAAAACCATCAACAACCTCAACAGTAACTCGTGGTGGCTTTGGTAATACGGTTTCAAGACAAGCCGCAGCTCAACGTACCAGTGCAACGAATAATAACCGTAGCTCTACGGGTTCATCTTCTTATCGTTCAGGTGGTTAATTAAAACCATGAAACGCGAAAATATAATTGAACGCCCGGATTGGCGTGAAAAAGCAACTGAATTTGGCTTTAACTTTCATACAATGTATGGCGAGCCTTATTGGTCTGAAGATGCTTATTATCAATTCTCAATGGAAGAGGTTGAAACATTAGAAGAAACGACAGAAGAGTTGCATCAGATGTGCTTACAAGTCGCTGATAAAGTGGCAAATAGTGAAGAGTTGCTGACTCGTTTTCAAATTCCTCGTCATTGTTGGGATTTTGTACGTGACTCATGGAAATCATCTCAACCTTCGCTCTATTCACGTCTTGATTTAGCATATGATGGAAAAAGTCCGGCAAAACTGTTAGAAAATAATGCAGATACTCCGACTTCGCTGTATGAATCTGCTTTTTTCCAATGGATCTGGCTTGAAGATCAAATTAATGCAGGTCGTTTACCTCAAAATGCCGATCAATTTAATAGTATTCAAGAGAAGCTAATTGATCGATTCGCAGAGCTTCGTGATCAATACGGAATGCGTTATCTGCATATGTCTTGTTGCCAAGATACTGAAGAAGATCGTGGTACGGTTCAATATTTACAAGATTGTGCTGAAGAAGCAGAAGTAACAACAGACTTTGTCTTTATTGAAGATCTGGGTTTGGGTGAACGTGGTGAGTTAACTGATCTGCAAGATCAGATAATCAGCAATATGTTTAAGCTTTACCCTTGGGAATTTATGTTCCGCGAAGACTTCTCAACTAAATTAGCTGATGCGGGCATTCGTTGGTTGGAGCCTTCCTGGAAGAGCATTATCTCAAATAAAGCATTACTGCCAATGCTTTGGGAGATGTTCCCTAATCACCCAAATCTGCTACCTGCTTATTTTTATGATGGTAAAGCACCTGATTCACTCTCACGTTATGTTATCAAACCACTGTTTTCACGCGAAGGTGCAAATATTCGTATTGTTGAAAATGGCAAAGATATTGCTGTTGCAGATGGTCCTTACGGTGAAGAAGGCTTTATTGTTCAAGATTTCCATCCACTACCAAAATTTGGCGATAGCTATACATTAATTGGTAGTTGGCTGGTTAACGATCAATCTGCTGGTATTTGTATTAGAGAAGATAGAGAACTTATCACTCAAGATCTCTCACGCTTCTATCCACATATTATTTTAGATTGATCTAAAATCGATTATATCTATATTCAAGCACCTCATAGTTAATTGACTTTGGGGTGTTTGTCTTCTTATTCGTTAATTTGTCTTCTTAACGCCGATATCTTCTCAACAGTTTCTTGTAATTCAATGCTATTTTCATTGTTACTTATTCGTAAAGCTAAATTCCATTTACACAATATTTTGGCATTGTGGCTAAGTTCAGGACATTTATGTAAACGATTATTCTTTTCTAACCAATCTGCAACAACAGACCAATCCCATAATGGAGATTGTCCTTTTATCCGTTGAATGGGTGAAGGAAAACTTCCACTACCTCTTAAACCATCTTTTAATAATGCTATTGCCTGCCGTGTTAATCCTGTTAGATCTGCAATATCACTTAAACCTACCATTGTAGAATCTACCGACTCCACTCTTATTCTCATGCCTGTTGACTCAACATCCACTATTGCAGAGCTAATAGCTTCATCTAATGAATTTGCATCTCTATCAAACTCTAGATATACAGATTTTCCATAAAAGCAGACTAAAGCATCATTACAACCATTTTCAAATAGAGCATCTTCCAATCCATCGATATCACTCGATATACCTGATAATGTTAATGTAAAATTAAATAAAGGCATTGTTACTCCACTAAATTCACCCTGATAAAAGCGACCTAAGTCGCTTTATTTACTAAAAGATCAAAAACACTGATTAACCTTTCTTATTATCTGCTTAGCATGATTTTCCATATTTGATGGTGTACACCAAACACTAATCTGATGATTTTTATGCTCATTAGCTGGGTCACCACAACGTAGTTTACAAAATGTATGTGAGTGATTACCCGAAGCAATCCATACCCATTCATGCTTCAAAGCATATTCAATAGCAGATTGAATATGTTTATTTGGATGTTTCTTCATTAACCTCCAATAAGCTTAATTTAATATCAACCGTTGACGAATGTCAACAAACAAGCTCTCAATAAGAAATATTTGTATTGAAAGCTAAAAAAGCTTATCAAAATTCTCTTTTTATAAAAATAAAATCAATATAAACAAAAGGTTAAAAGTATTTATTATATCTATATAGAAAATTGGAAAGATCAACAATAAGGGAAATATAATGAGTCGATACATTATATTTAATATAAAAAAGGTCAAATTCTATAAAAGTGAATTTGACCTTTAGATTTTATAAATTGGGTTTATTGAACAATATTATCCAATCTGAAATGTCATCATACTGAGCGATTTATTGACAATATCATTATTCAGCACTGTTACCTTTTCCCCCACTTGTTTTAAACCTAATAGATACAACGCAGGTAAAAAGTGATCCGGTGTAGGATGTGCCAATCGCCCTTCTTCTGTTGATAAGATAGTAAATAACGCTTCTGGTACATTATCGCTTCGTAAGCTGTTTTCAACTGTCTCATTAAAGGCTAATGCCCAAGGATAAGGCGCTGCATCGCTATTTTGCCAATCCATCATTCTTAAATTGTGAACAATATTACCACTACCAATAATCAAGACACCTTCTTTACGCAGCTCAACTAGTTTTTGACCTAATTCGTAGTGCCATTGTGCTGATTGACTCGCATCAATACTTAATTGAACGACTGGAATATTTGCCTTGGGATACATTTTTTCAAGTATTCCCCAACTTCCATGATCTAATCCCCATTGATCCATATCGAGTTTTAATTTAATTGGATCAATAAGATCTTCAATCAGCGCGGCTAAACCTATCGAGCCTCGTGCTCGGTATTCTATTGCGTACAGCTCTGGTGGAAATCCATAAAAATCATGAATTGTCTTTGGTTGCGACATTGCCGTCACATAAGTTCCATCGGTATACCAATGAGCAGAAATCACTAAAATCGCTTTAGGCTGAGGAAGCGTTTCCCCTAATTTTGACCAGAGGCGAGTATATGTATTATCTTCTAATACATTCATTGGACTACCATGCCCAATAAATAACGCTGGCATCATTTTTGTTTCCATAACCACCTCTTATGGCGAGTGTTCTTATCACATAAGCATACTGCCTTCTTACTTGAAATATAGTCAAAGAAGTATGAAATAGTTATTCAAAAAATATGAAAAAACCACCTAAGTTTCCTTAAGTGGCTTGATATAAGTGTGTGTGTGTTTTCAGTGTCGTTTATAACATGTTAATTTCAGCCAGCTTTTTTCTCCTCACGAAGACGATAAGCCACTAAATCTTCAATAGTTAACACAGGCATATTGTGCTTTTTAGCAAAAGTGATCACTTCTGGTGCTCTTGCCATTGTGCCATCGTCATTTGTTAACTCGCATAACACTGCAACAGGTTTAAAACCGGCTAAAGTTGCTAAATCAATTGACGCTTCAGTGTGTCCGCCACGCGTTAACACACCACCAGGTTGAGCACGTAATGGGAATACGTGACCTGGGCGATTTAAATCGCTTGGTTTTGCATTGTCAGCTGCCGCTGCACGTACTGTGGTTAAACGATCGGATGCTGAAACACCCGTTGTAACACCTTGTGCTGCTTCAATTGTTACCGTAAACGCGGTATGGAAATGACTGGTGTTATTTTCCACCATCATAGGCAAATCAAGTTGTTGACGGCGTTCTTCTGTAATACATAAACAAACAATGCCACTACCATGACGAATAGACATCGCCATTTGTTCTGTGGTCATAGTTTCTGCTGCGAAAACCATATCGCCTTCATTTTCACGGTTCTCGTCATCGAGCACCATCACGCCTTTACCAGCACGAAGGGCTTCTAGAGCAAGTTCAACACGCTCAAATGGATTACCGAATTCGGAAAGTAGCGTCTGATTCATGGTAAAAAAACCTCAATAATTAATGAAAGTTACCAGAACCAGGGCAGTCTTAGGAGTGGATCTCTGCTTAATAAACATACAAGCAGAAACAACAGGAATGGATACAATGATCCTACTGATGCTATTTTATTCTCTCCCATCCAGACTTTAACTGTCGGCTCCAGAATCACACTGGATCTGCTGACCTTTGCATTACAATGGCAACGCAAAGCGCTCGCGGGCTTTACCTAAGTATTCAGGTATCTACCGCCGGTGGGGACTTTCACCCCGCCCTGAGATTAACGGTGAAACTATACGCTTTAAAATTATAAGAGGCAATCATCAATCGGCGACAATCTCTACTTCATCACATAATCATTTTATGACATACGGTTATTTAACGATTTATAATAAAAAAGTAACAATAATCTTGATATCTGGTTTTATTCCCTCTGTCCTCATATTACACTTAGCCTCAGCTTTCTATTTTATTTGTGAGGACTTCCCATGTTGGACCCGAAAAAACTTGAACAAGTCGCGCGCCAAATCCAAAATGTTCTGCCTCAGGGCATTAAAGATTTTGGTGATGATATTGATAAAAAAATCCGCACTGTTCTGCAATCTCAATTAAACAAATTGGATTTAGTCAATCGCGAAGAGTTTGATGTACAAACTCAAGTCTTATTACGTACTCGTGAAAAACTGACCCGTTTAGAACAACGTTTAAATGAGTTAGAAGCAAGTCTACTGGAAAAACCTCAAACTGAAGTTGAAGAAGTCGAAATTGTGGTAGAAGCCCAACCTGATAATAAAGCTTAATTCTTTCACTTTATTGCTGATTTTAATTGGCTAATAAAACAAAAACCCTGTATCTCACAAAGACACAGGGTTATTTTTTATACATAAAAAGCTAATTAATCACTATTTTAACTCTGGCCAATAGTCTTTATTAACTTCAATTAAATCATCTAAAATCGCTTTTGCGACAGTCGCGCTTGGTACCGTTTTAGACATTGTAATAGCCTGCCACAGTTTCAAATATGATTTTTCAATCCACGCTTCTACCACTAATTTTTCAACTGCAACTTGCTGACTCATCATCCCTTTTTGGAATAATGGAATTTTACCCATTACTAAAGGCTCTGGCCCATGACTTCCGACAATGCAAGGGATCTCAACCATTGCCTCAGGATCAAAATTAATAATTGATCCATTATTAGGAACGATCAGTAACATTCTTTCTTGAGTATTAAATGCGATCGCGGTTGCAAGATCGACAATATAAGAGGCATGTTCATCTATCTCAAGATGACCAGCAGATGATTTACCCGCTGCTGTAATTGCACGACACGCGCTAAAAACATTCTTTTCTCTGTGCTCCATCACCTCATTTGCTCGCGTATGATGAGGATCAGAATGCTCAACAACATAATCAGGGAATAAATAATACTTCAAGTAAGTATTTGGCATAGTTGCCGGATCTAATGCCCAAACATCTTTTGCCTTACCAAAGGTATCATTCCAGCTTGCTTCAACAGGCTCTCCCGCCACTTTGGGAATATATCCATATTCTGCAACATGTTTTCGGATAATCGGCAACAGATCATTACCTTGCAAATCTTCGACTTGTGTCCACCAGCCAAAATGATTTAAGCCATAATAACGAACACGCATCTCTTTACGTGATTTTAATCCTGCAATTTGTGCCATACGTGATTCAATACCAATTGGCATATCGCAGATATTTAAGATTTTTGCATTGGGTTTTAAGCGGCGAGTGGCTTCAGCGACAATCGCTGCTGGATTAGAATAATTTAACATCCATGCATTTGGTGAATATTTTTCCATATACTCAACCAATTCTAATACCCCACCAATAGAGCGCATGCCATAAGCAATACCACCAGGTCCACAAGTTTCTTGCCCTAACACACCATGACGTAAAGGAATTTTTTCATCTTTTTCACGCATAGGGTATTTACCAACGCGGATATGCGCCATTACAAAATCAACATCCGTAAAAGCAGTTTTAGGATCTGTGGTATAACAAAACTCAATTTCAGGTGCTTTTTCAGTAAGAATTATTTCACAAGCTTTAGCAATGGTTTCTTGCCGCTCGGCATCATTGTCATAAAATTTGATGGCTCTTAATGGAAAGCGTTTTAAATTTTCCAGTAGCATCAAAATAATACCGGGTGTAAATGTACTGCCGCCACCTGCAATTACGACTGAGAACTTCTTCATTATATAGCCTCCGACAAGGTGATTTTTTGTGCATCTTCTTTCATTAATTGTTCAATTTTGTCTCTCACTTGAGAAACATGTAGCCCGATAATAATTTGTAATGCATGGCCTTTGCGTACCACACCATGTACACCGAGCGCTTTAAAATAGGCATCTGTTTCAACTATCTCGTGATCAATCAATTCAATACGTAAACGTGTTGCACAGTTATTTAAGGATTTGATATTTACACTTCCCCCCAAGCCTTCAAGAATGCCTTTAGGAAGTGCGAGTTTGCGGTCTTCTTTTGCTGATTTTGAGTTATCTAAAGACTGTGACTTCTTATTTTTATAATCTTGTTTGCTATATAGTTTGATCTCTTCGTCGTCTTCTTCACGACCCGGTGTTTTTAAATTAAGTTTGATAATTAATGTTCTAAACACCACAAACCAAATCATTGTAAAAATAAGACCTATGACTATTTGCGTAATAATCATTCCGTAATGGTTATGAAACATGGGGATCCAATTCATAGGAAGGAAATTATCGATGATCCCCCCGCCCATATTGCCCACAACCCCAAAGTGATAAAGTGTCGTCGCCAAGGTAGCGGCAAGTACGGCATGAATCGCAAATAATAACGGTGAGATAAATAAGAATGTGAATTCTAAAGGTTCAGTTATTCCGACAAATACAGCGGTTAATGCAGAAGGTATCAGTAAGCCTGCAATTTTAGCTCTATTTTTAGGTGCGGCAGTAAAATAAAGAGCAAGAGCTATACCAATAGAACCAAAGACTTTGCTATTACCATGTAGTGCAAAACCACCTTCAGGAAATAACTCTTTTAAAGATTGGGTGCTTTGACTGAAATATTGCATATTTTGAGCCCAATCAACTTGAATACCATGTTCAGTGACTGCTGGGCCAAAAATAAAAGGTCCGTAAATAAAGTGATGTAAACCAGTAGGAATTAAAATACGCTCAAGAAAGGTATATATCCAAACTCCCAAAGAGCCTGATTCAACCATAAATACTTGCAAAGATTGAATACCAATTTGTACTTTAGGCCAGAAAAATAACGTTATCCACGCCAACGGTAACATCACAAAAAAACTAATTAATACAACATAAGATGTTCCCTGAAATATACCTAAAAATACCGGAAGCTGTTTATCAAAATAACGATTATGTATACCTGTTACAATACCAGCGATAATAATTGCACCAATAATACTGGTATCTAATGTTTTAATACCAGCAATCATTGTAAGGCCACTATTTCCACCGACTTCATTTGTAAAGTCCACGCCAAAATAACTGCCCCAAACAATACCCATTGCATTAATAAAATAATTCCAAGTAAGAAAACTCACCATAACGGCAAGGCAAGCTCTTGCTTGTGCAGTTTTGGCTAAACCTATTGGTAAACCAATTGCAAAAATAAGAGGCATATTACGAAAAACAGTCCATCCCCCCTCTTCAATAATATGAACAATTTGAGCGAATAAACTATCGGGTCTTAATAAATCTTCACTAATAAATAATGGATTCTGTAATAGAATTGCAATGCCTACAACAATACCTGCAAAAGGAAATAGCAGGACAGGGGTAAACATGGCTCCACCAAATCTTTGTATTTGACTGAGCATAAAAAATATCCTCTTATTTACTGCTACTGAAATGACACGCTTTTTAATTTATTTTGATTCTGTGAAATTAGATTAGATTCTTTTCTCTTTATTCTCTCATCTCAAATGAACTATTCGTGATCTAATTCATACTAATCTTTCACGTCAAGTGATCTACTTTTTAGTGAAAAGGCAGATCAGTTTTTATTTTTTGATAACGTTCACATTTTAAAGGTATAAATGATTATGCTATATATCAAAAGATTAGATTCATATAAATTAAATAGAATAAGCCAATTTTTATAATAAAAAGAGGTATAAAAATGATCTATAAAGACATTGCAAAAAGCCTAAGAATTCAAATAAATTCTGCCGGATATCAAATTGGTGACCCACTACCCGCAGAAAAAATATTAGCGCAACAATACAACGCATCGAGAATGACAATACGTAAAGCTGTAGATTTATTAGTTATTGCAGGATTATTAGAACGAAAACATGGCTCAGGGACTTATATTAAAGAAAAAGATGTTCATCATGAAAATGCTAGCCTAAAAGGCTTCGTCGAATTAATGGCAAACACTGGTCACAACGTAAGGAGCGAAGTGATAGAGTTTAGTGTTATTCCCTGTCCTTTATCTATTTCTAGTAAATTACGCATAAACTCAAATGAGCGTATCTTTTATTCAAGAAGAATACGTTATGTTGACAATAAACCGCTTATTGTTGAAGACAGTTATATGCCCGTAAAATATTTTAGTAATTTAACATTAGCTCATTTAGAAGGCTCTAAATTTGATTTCATTGAAAATATTTGCCAAATAAAAATAGCGGGAAGTTACGAAACTTTTCACCCTATTATGCCGGATAACAATATTTGTCAGTTATTAAAAATAGAGAATAACATTCCCATATTAAGGCTCAGCACATTATCATATAGTATTCATGGTGATTATATTAATTACTCAATAATGTATAGAAATACCCAAGATTATATTGTTGAATATCATTTAAAACGAGAACAATAATCATTAATATAAAACGACATTTAATATTAATAATTGGTTTTATTGTTATGTCAGCAAAAAAAAGCACTCCGAAGAGTGCCTTTCATTTTTTATAAATGCCATTATTTCTTTTTAATCGCATTGATAATATTCGTTGTAGAAATACCGTCTTCAAAATTTAGCACTTTGACTTCACCGCCAGCAGCCCATACTTCTTTGCTACCCGCGATATCTTCAGGCTTATAGTCGCCACCTTTAACTAAGATATCCGGTAATACAGAGGCAATTAAGCGCTGTGGTGTATCTTCTTCAAACGCAACAACCCAATCGACGGCACCTAATGCGCCTAACACAGTCATACGTTGCTCTAATGGGTTAACAGGGCGACTTTCACCTTTTAAGCGCTTAGTAGACGCATCACTATTTACAGCAACAATAAGGCGATCACCTAATTTGCGTGCATTCGCTAAATAGCTAACATGACCTGCATGAAGAATATCAAAACAACCATTTGTCATTACAATACGTTCACCGCGCTGACGCGCCAATTCGACAGCTTGTTTTAATTGTTCTTCTTCCATCATGCCAAACCCGTTGTCAGAACGACCACGGATCGCATTTTCAAGCTCAATAGGTGACACCGTTGATGTCCCTAATTTACCCACAACAACACCTGCTGCTGCGTTAGCAAGGAAACAGGCTTCACCTAAAGGTTTGCCAGCAGCTAAAGAGGTTGCTAGTACGCCAATTACCGTATCACCAGCACCTGTTACATCATAAACTTCTTGTGCTTGGGTAGGTAAATGCAATGGAGCTTCATTAGCACGAAGTAAACTCATTCCGCGCTCTGAGCGAGTGATCAACAACGCTTCAAGATCTAAATCTCGAACTAATTGAGTACCTTTTTCTACCAGCTCATCATCGGTTTTACAAACACCAACGACTTGTTCAAATTCAGACATATTTGGCGTTAATAGCGTCGCACCACGATAGCGTTCAAAATCAGATCCCTTAGGATCGATTAATACAGGCACACCGGCTTTTTTCGCCAGTTGGATCATCTCTTGAACATGAGAAAGCGCGCCTTTGGCATAGTCTGATAACACTAATGCGCCAATAGAAGGTAATGCTTGTTGAATACGTTCATAAATAGGTTGAGGATCAACATTACTAAACCCTTCTTCAAAATCAAGACGGATTAATTGCTGATTACGAGAAAGAACACGTAATTTTGTGATCGTTGGGTGTGTCGCAACAGAGACAAAATCACAACGCACATTGACCTGATTTAATGTATTGCTCAATGCTTTTGCGGCTTCATCAATACCTGTTAAACCCACTAAACGCGAATTAGCACCAAGAGACGCAATATTCATCGCAACGTTTGCTGCACCACCTGGTCGCTCTTCTGTGGTATCAACTTTAACCACTGGCACAGGGGCTTCTGGTGAAATTCGACTTGTTGGGCCATACCAATAGCGGTCTAACATGACGTCACCGACAACCAACACATTGGCCTTATTAAAATCCGGCAGCGTTACTTTCATCCCATACTCCACATTTATTTTCAAAATAAGCCGAAATAATACCATAACTTGTTAGGCAAAAAGAGATACACATAAGACTTCATGCCAACAAACTATTACTCTTGTTCACCAAGCCACTTTAGTTTGCTTTTTAATACACACTCTCGCTCTGCGATAAAACAATGATTATCCACAATGGCAGGTAATGCTTGTAAAGCCAGATGATGCAATTCATTACGCAATGTGACATAAGCATGTGTTAAAGCGAGAGCTTCATCTTCATCCATCACTTGATGCTTTGCCATTAGCTCAAAAATACGCACATTATCAGACCAACGAGTTAAAGCAGGGTATTGGTGAGAAAAACGCAAGACTAAATATTGCGCGATAAATTCAATATCGGTAATACCGCCAGATGAGATTTTTAAATCAAACTTATCGGCTTGTGTTGGTGCAAGATGTTGCACCATTTTTTTACGCATATCGCGCACTTCATTTTGTAACACATCAGCATCACGAGAAAGACATAGCGTTTCATGACGAATACGTGAAAACATCTGTTGTAATTCATCATCACCATAAATCATTCTAGCTCGAATTAAAGCTTGATGCTCCCAAGTCCACGCTTCATTTTTCTGATATTCATCAAAAGCTTGAATAGTACTAACTAACATACCAGATTCACCCGAAGGGCGTAAACGCGCATCGACTTCATATAACACGCCAGAAGATGTTCTAGTACTAAACAAATGGATAATACGCTGTGCTAAACGCAGATAAAACTGGCGGGCATCAATCTGTTTTGCCCCTGTTGTCACCGTGTTTATTGGACAATCTAATAAAAATACCAAGTCCAAATCAGAGCTATATCCTAACTCCCATCCCCCTAATTTACCGTATCCAATCACTGCAAAACCCAGCCCATCACGATGAGCTAAATGTTCAGGTTCACCATAACGTTTCACCATATATGACCAAGCTTGATGAACAACGGCATGAATAATAGCTTCAGCTAAATAGGTTAAGTGGTCGCTAACCTTCATTACAGGCAATACACCTGTAATATCTTCAGCGGCGATCCTTAGTAATTGGGCTTGCTTAAACTGGCGTAATGCTTCTAATCGTTGCTCTTCATCTTCTTCTGGCACACGTAATAAATATTGCCGTAATTCATCACGATACGCCTCTAAAGGTAGAGGTTGATAGAGAGAATTAGGATCAAGTAATTCATCTAATAATAAAGGGTGAAGCGCTAATTGTTCAGCGATCATCGGAGATGCCGCACAGAGTCGTATAACATGCGTTAAAACTTCATCTGACTCTTGCATCAACTCTAAATACGTTGTGCGACTCACAATACTTAATAGCAAAGGCGTTACGCGTTGTAGTGTCACTAGGGTGAGAGGTTGCTGGCAAATTTTAGCCAATAGTTTTGGCATTAAGGCATCAAGAACATCGCGTCCTCTTGGCCCAATTGTTCGTTTGCCAATATCTTGACGAAAATTCTGCAACGTCTGATTTATCGCCTCAAGCGCTTCAATGGTTAATGTTTCATGAAATAATGGAGAGGTTTCAGGTAAGCGACCTAATAACCAAAGACGCTTAAATTCAGAGATATCGTCTTCATCATCATTTTCATCTTCTTCACCAATTAATTGTGTGAAAATCACGGAAACAGCCTGCATCTTGTGGTTAATTTCTTGATAAAGCGTTTCCCAATCATCAAATCCCATCGCCAAAGTTAATCTGGCTTTATCTTCTAATGTGTCTGGCAATGTTTGGGTTTGTTGATCACCAATAGACTGTAAAAGATTTTCTAATTGACGAAGAAAAAGATAGCTTTCAGCCAATTGTGCCGTTTCTTCTGCGGTCAGTAATTCAAGTTTCGCAATAACGTTAAGTACCGTTAATAATGAATTACTTTGAAGCTCTGGCTCTCTACCACCGCGAATTAACTGAAAAACTTGCGTAATAAATTCGATTTCACGAATGCCACCAGAGCCTAATTTTATATTATCAATCATACCACGACGACGAACTTCTCGACTTATCATCGATTTCATATTTCTAAGTGATTGAATAACACTAAAATCAATATAACGACGATAAACAAAAGGACGCAACATTTGCCGTAAAACTTGGCAATACTCTTTCTTTTCAGCACCTAAAACACGTGCTTTGATCATCGCATAGCGTTCCCAATCGCGCCCTTGCTCTTGATAATAATCTTCCAATGCTGCAAAGCTCATAACTAAAGGCCCACTTTCTCCAAAAGGGCGTAATCGCATATCAACACGATAGACAAAACCATCAATAGTATGCTGATCCAAAGCCTTAATTAGCTTTTGACCTAAGCGAGTAAAAAACTGTGCATTATCTAATTCTCGGCGCCCGCCTTGTGTAAATCCATTTTCAGGATAGGCAAAAATTAAGTCGATATCGGAAGAAAAGTTAAGTTCAAACCCACCGAGTTTTCCCATTCCTAAAATCAATAACGGCTGAGGTTTCCCTTCATTATCACAAGGTGTTCCCCATTGCTGGCAACATTGTTGATAAAGCGTATCTCTCGCGACACAAATCAATGTTTCAGCTAATACGCTCAAATGTTTTAGCGTACAAGGAATATCACCCAATCGAAAAAATTGTAGCCATGCAATGCGCACTAATTGTTGATGACGAAATTGGCGTAAGATCCGCATCACATCATCTTCATTATCAATATTGGTTAATTTTGCCGTTAATTGAGACTCATAACTCTGCCATTCCACACTCGTTGGCGGATTTTGCCTAATATCAGCCAACCATTGAGGATTAACACATAAATGCTCTGTTGCAAAAGGGCTAAAAGCCAAAAACTGTTGTTCTTGTTGATTAAAAGGCGCTAGCGCATTTAATTGAGAAGAGAACCCGCACTGTGCTTTATTCCACAATTGTTGAAATACATCGATAACAGACATAAATAGACTCTCAATTTGTCAGGAAATTAAGCAATAGACAGTAACCATGCCATAGAAGATAACTTAAAATTCAACCATAAAACATGATAATAATCGGTTGCTGTTGCAAATGTTAACGGCGAAATCGCGTTGAGTGATTGTTCCATAGAACTAGGCAAATCAGACTGTTTTTTACACCAATCTGAAAATAGCGCCAACATTGCTGGCATGGTAATTGTCGGTGGTGTTGGATTAGCAAAAATGGCCTCTTCTAATGCTTGTATTGCACTTAACCATTTTGTGAGTTGCTGAGCGGTTGTATCACTCGGAGAAAGATTTACCACACTTAACGACAAAGCAGGTTTATCTTTTGCTAGATAATAACCCCTAGCTGCTTTACTGCGAGAAGCAAGACGCAATCCACCCTTTTCACCTAAATAAGTCGCTAATGCGATAACATCTGATACATGACCTTTTTTAAGTTCTAGCTCAAACTCTTCAATCGGTAACTCATATTGATGAGTGCGAATAGCTCCTTTATCTAACACCACTTCAATTTGGCTATCTTGAAAATCCACCAGCCAGATTTCACGATAAAAATCGGTATTAAACAGCACATCAAGTTGCGTTTCTAATAACGTAAGATCGGTATTTTCAGGCCAAATTTCTGCCGGAAAGCGGGCTAACTCTAATTTAGGTTGTTCTAATTTCACGTTATATTCTGGACGTTGATGCAAACCTGCAACGACTTTACCGGCTGTTTTAATTGTCATTTCATAACTTTCATCAACACCACGAATACGCAGCCCCATATCCCAGCGACGAATTTGATTATCTGTCGTCTCAAAGTAAAGATTAGTCAGCTTTTTGGGTGCAGAGTGCTGATGAGGTAGAGTCAGAATGCGCTGAATAATGTGAGGAATAGCGGCAGGTATGGCACTCATTTTGAGTTCAGTTTCTAATTGGCTCATTCTATTTCCCTTAAGTAAATCAATTGATTAGTAAAATATTTGACGCATTTTCATTTTGCAAGTGATAGCCTAATAACAATAATGAATAAAAGGCAGATTATCCCTATATTCTACCAGTTAAGAGTGTTCTCATTCTGGTTTACTATTTGCTTACGCAAACTTTACTCTTTAGTATCAGTAAAAATATTCTCTTGTATAGATAAAAAAGTTGAAAACATAATGCGAAAATTACCCTTACTTTTTCTTTCCTTACTTGGCTTAGGCGTTTCTCTGAGCTCACACGCAGAAACTCGTTATGTTTCCGATGAATTATCCACTTATGTACACAGTGGACCAGGAAATCAGTATCGAATTGTTGGCTCTTTAAATTCGGGCTCAACCGTTACTGTACTTTCTCGTAACGCAGCAACGGGTTATGTACAGATTAAAGACGATAAAGATCGTACCGTTTGGTTACCAGAAAGCCAACTGAGTGCCCAACCAAGTATGCGTACTCGCATTCCTGCTATGGAAAAAGAGATCCAAACACTGCGCGATAAACTGGCGAATATCGACCAGAGCTGGAACCAACGTACCACTGATATGCAAAATAAAGTTTCAAACAGCGATGACATCATCAATGGCTTGAAAAAAGAAAATGAACAAATGAGAACAAAGCTCGCTGTCGCAGAGAAAAAACTCGATTTTGCTAATCAACAATTAGATGATAGACAACGCGATATCATCTTACAGTGGTTTATGTATGGCGGTGGTGTTGCTGGCGCAGGTCTTGTCTTTGGTCTGATCCTTCCACATATTATTCCGCGTCGTCGTAAACGTAATGATCGTTGGATGAACTAATATCCAGACAAAGGAACAGTGATCCCGTGAATATATACCTTGTTGGTGGCGCTGTGCGCGACCAACTATTACAGATGCCAGTAAAAGATAGAGATTGGGTTGTTGTTGGTGCAACACCTCAAATGCTATTACAACAAGGCTATCAACAAGTAGGCAAAGATTTTCCTGTTTTTCTTCATCCTGATACTCATGAAGAATATGCCCTTGCGCGTACAGAACGAAAATCAGGCTCAGGTTACACGGGTTTCACTTGTTATGCGGCACCAGATGTCACGTTAGAAGACGATCTTGCTCGTCGTGATCTCACCATTAATGCCATTGCTTATTCTGCTGATGGGGAATATGTCGATCCTTACCATGGCATTGATGACATCAACGCGAGACAACTTCGCCATGTCTCTGAGGCTTTTTCTGAAGATCCTTTAAGAGTTTTGCGAGTTGCACGTTTTGCAGCACGGTTTGCGCCTTTAGGATTTAATGTTGCACCTGAAACACTGCAATTAATGAAGACAATGGCACAAAGCGGTGAGTTAAATGCACTGACTGCTGAACGTGTTTGGAAAGAGACTGAAAAAGCCCTTGAGAGCCCTGCGCCTCAAGTTTATTTTGAAGTTTTACGTCAATGTGGCGCTTTAAGTGTTCTTTTTCCTGAAATTGATGCGTTGTTTGGTGTGCCTGCTCCTGAAAAATGGCACCCAGAAATCGATACTGGCATTCATGCCATGATGGTACTTAATATCGCCAGTCAATTAACAGACGATATTGCAGTACGCTTTAGTGCCTTATGTCATGATCTGGGAAAAGGATTAACACCTCCTGAAAATTGGCCTCATCACCATGGACACGGCCCGGCTGGAGTTCCTTTAGTTGAAGCCTTGTGCCAACGTTATCGTATTCCTAATCATATCCGTGATCTGGCACGCTTAACGGCAAGATTTCATGATCATATCCATCGTATTGATAGAATGCGCCCTTCTAAAATAATCCGCTTATTTGATGCTATTGATGCATGGCGAAAACCTGAACGTGTTGAGCAATTAGCCATGGTAAGTGAAGCCGACGCCAGAGGACGCAAAGGATTAGAAAATCTCGTTTACCCACAACACGTGTTTCTTTGCCAAGCTTTCGCCGTTGCAAATAATGTGGATATTAAGCCAATCATTGAAAGTGGATTAAAAGGAAGCGCAATACGAGATGCACTAACCAAGCAACGAGAAGTCGCGATTATAAAATGGAAATCGCGACTTAATCAGGATCAGCACTAATTAAGCTTTACGCTCAATAATCACACCTACATTTGTGGCTTGTGCAACAGCTCCGGGTTTCGCTAATTTAATTTTTACTCTTGGTACAGCAAATTGCGTTATCAATAGCTGTGCCACTTCTTCAGCAACACGTTCAACTAATTCAAAACGTCGAGTCTCAACATAGTCGATAATTGCATTGCTCACACTGGCATAATCTAAACAATGAACCACATCATCAGTTTGGGATGCGCGTTTGTTATCCCATTCCATTTCGATATCGAACACTAATTTTTGTTTTATGGTTTTTTCCCAATCATAAACACCGATTGTGGTTATTACTGATAATTGCTCAATAAATACGATATCCATCACGTCATCTCTTATTTTTTCTGCTCATCGGATACCACTTCCGATGAAATATGCGTATTATCCATACATGCCTAACGAACTTACATAAACATTGGAGAATACAAATGAGTGCTAACGCACTTGGAATGATCATCTTCGCCTACTTGTGCGGCTCAATCTCCAGCGCGATATTGATTTGCCGACTGGCAAGACTACCTGATCCAAGAAAATTTGGCTCTGGCAATCCCGGAGCAACCAACGTCCTGCGTATTGGCGGAAAAGCCGCCGCCGCCGCCGTTCTTATCTGTGACGTCCTAAAAGGGATGATCCCTGTTTGGCTCGCCTATTACTTAAATGTGCCTCCTTTTTACCTCGGTATCGTCGCAATAGCAGCTTGTCTTGGGCATATTTATCCTGTTTTTTTCCACTTTAAAGGCGGAAAAGGTGTAGCCACCGCATTTGGTGCTATCGCTGCCATTGGTTGGGATTTAAGTGGGCTTATCGCAGGAACGTGGTTACTCACCGTCTTACTCAGTGGCTATTCATCACTTGGTGCGATTATCAGTGCACTGCTTGCCCCTTTTTATGTTTGGTGGTTTAAACCAGAATTCACTTATCCCGTTGCTTTATTATCATGTCTGGTACTTTACCGCCATCACGACAATATTCAACGTTTATGGCGTGGTCAAGAGAGCCGTATCTGGCATAAATTGAAAAAGAAAACCGAAAAAACGGAAAAAGAGATCATTCAAGAAGCTAAAGAGCAAGAAAAAGAAGATTAATTACATTACGTTTCAAATGAACGCCAAAAACAAAAAGCCACTTTCAAAAAAGTGGCTTTTTAACAAAGAGTAAGATCTTAATTAATACTCTAATAAATTATTGCTTATCAAGTGCAGGCAATTCAGCTAAAGGCCAGCGTGGTCTTACGGTCACACTTAACGGACCTTCTGTACCACCTTTAAAACGGATCATTCCCGCTAGTGCAATCATTGCGCCATTATCAGTACACAATTCAGGACGCGCATAAAAAACTTCGCCGCCTAATTGTTTCATTACGGTTTCCATTTTTGCACGTAATGTACGATTAGCACTTACACCACCCGCCATCACTAAACGTTTAAAGCCTGTTTGTTCTAAAGCTCTACGACATTTTATCGCAAGAGTATCAACAACCGCATCTTCAAATGCCCGTGCAATATCAGCGCGAGTTTGGTCTGAATCATCATTTTGTCGAATAGTATTAGCCGCAAAGGTTTTTAAACCCGAGAAACTAAAATCAAGTCCCGGTCTATCTGTCATTGGACGAGGAAAGACAAATCGACCTTCTGTGCCTTGTTGCGCCATTTTCGATAATACTGGACCGCCAGGGTAATCTAATCCCAACAGTTTTGCTGTTTTATCAAAAGCTTCACCAGCAGCATCATCAATAGATTCACCTAATAAGGTGTATTCGCCAATTCCCGTTACACTAATTAGCTGTGTATGCCCACCAGAAACCAAAAGGGCTACAAATGGAAACTCTGGTGTTTTCTCTTCAAGCATTGGAGCCAATAAATGGCCTTCCATATGATGAACAGGAATAGCTGGAACATCCCACGCAAAAGCTAATGAGCGCCCGATGGTTGCTCCTACAAGCAACGCGCCAACAAGGCCGGGGCCAGCAGTATAAGCAACCGCATCAATATCTTGTGCCGTAAGATTTGCTTCTTTCAGTGCCGCTTGAATAAGAGGTACTGTTTTACGGATATGATCCCGTGAAGCAAGCTCAGGAACTACCCCACCATAATCGGCGTGCAGTTTAATTTGGCTATAAAGTTGATTCGCTAATAGACCGGCTTTATCATCGTAAATTGCGATACCGGTTTCATCGCAAGATGTTTCAATTCCTAAAACTCGCATGACGCTTCCAAATTCTTCTTCGCTAACTCGCGTAATGAATCGATTGTATCATTATTTCGGTGATTTTATACGCCTTCGCAACATCTTTTACATACCAGCATGTGACAAATTCCTTTTTCTGTTCTATAATTATCCACCTATTTTAAGTGATTTAAATGTGTGGTTAGCGATTTTCGCTTTTCGTGTTCTCCCAAAAAAGACACAAAAGTGAGAGTTTGCGTTTCAATTTTGTGCATCTCTTTACAAAGTGCCCTGCTTTGAAGTAAAATTCCGCACCATTTTAAATGTCGGCTGGCTTAAATAATGCCAGCGCAAACCGATTTCTATTGAGGTGAGAGGCACATGCCGGTAATCAAAGTACGTGAAAACGAGCCATTTGACGTTGCTCTTCGTCGTTTCAAACGCTCTTGTGAAAAAGCAGGCGTATTAGCAGAAGTTCGTCGTCGTGAGTTTTATGAAAAACCAACGACTGAACGTAAACGCGCTAAAGCATCAGCAGTAAAACGTCACGCTAAAAAATTAGCTCGCGAAAACGCACGTCGTACTCGTCTGTACTAATATTTTGCGGCTTATACCGCAACGTATGCAGACACTGTAGTCGCAGTTAAAGGCCGTGCTTTCTTCTGAGAGCGCGGCTTATTCTCGTTCAACAACAGGCGTAAAAGGGCTTATGGCTGGACGAATTCCACGTTCATTTATCAATGATTTGCTAGCTCGAACCGATATCATCGATCTTATCGACGCTCGCGTGCCGTTAAAAAAACAAGGCAAAAATCATTCAGCGTGTTGTCCGTTTCATAATGAAAAAACGCCCTCTTTCACAGTAAATAGCGACAAACAGTTTTACCACTGTTTTGGTTGCGGCGCGCATGGCAATGCTATTGATTTTTTGATGAATTACGACAGACTCGATTTTGTCGAAACCATTGAAGAGTTAGCAGCAATGCATGGGTTAGAAGTTCCTTATGAATCAGGAACAGGCAGTAGCCCTATTGAACGACACATAAGACAAAATCTCTATCAAGTGATGGAGAAGTTGAATCAGTATTATAGTAGCGCTCTCAATAAACCTGATGCACAGGAAGCAAGAAACTACCTTGCGCATCGTGGGCTTAGTGAAGATATTATTACCCGTTTTTCTATTGGATTTGTACCAACAGGTTGGGATAACGCCCTAAAACGTTTTGGTCAAAGTGCCGATAATAAAGCCTTACTTCTTGAAGCGGGTATGGTAATAACGAACGATAATGGTCGCACTTATGATCGTTTTCGCCAACGAGTCATGTTTCCTATCCGAGATAGACGTGGTCGTGTTATTGCCTTTGGTGGGCGTGTTTTAGGTGATGATTTACCTAAATACTTAAACTCACCAGAAACAGAGATATTCCATAAGGGACGTCAACTTTACGGACTTTATGAAGCCCAACAATCTAATAATAACGTCACAAAGCTATTAGTTGTTGAAGGTTATATGGATGTTGTGGCATTAGCGCAGTTTGGTATTGATTATGCCGTTGCCTCATTAGGAACCTCCACCACAGCAGAACATATTCAGTTGCTCTTTCGGACAACGGATAACATTATTTGCTGCTATGATGGAGATAGAGCTGGACGTGATGCCGCATGGCGAGCATTAGAAACCGCCCTTCCTTTTTTAAATGATGGTCGCTCTTTACGTTTTATGTTTTTACCCGAAGGTGATGATCCCGATTCATTGGTTCGTCGTGAAGGTAAAGAAGCTTTTGAAAAACGTATGGAACAAGCACATTCATTATCAGAATTTTTATTTGATTCACTCGTTCCTCAAGTGGATCTGAGTACTCAAGAAGGCAATGGTAAGCTGTATAGTTTAGCCAGACCATTAATAGATAAGATCCCAAGTGAAACTTTACGTCTATATTTATTAAGAGAGCTTGGAAGCTTAACGGGAAATCCCGATATTGAGCAGATGGATCGTTTATTTGGCAGAACGCCGGTTAATCACGAGTTATCGTATCAACCGACAAAATTACGCACAACACCAATGCGTATATTGATTGCCCTATTGATACAAAACCCAGAATTCTCTAAATTAGTGCCCCCTCTTGAGGGATTAAGTACAGAAAAAATTGCAGGTCTATCGCTTTTTATTGAATTAGTTTCTGTTTGCCAAGCACAACCCGGCCTGAATACAGGACAAATTATCGAACTCTATAGAGAGAATAAATTCGGTAAACAGCTTGAAAAATTGGCAATGTGGAACGATATAGATATAGATGAGATTGCAGAGAAAACCTTTACAGACACGTTAGATCATCTTTTTTTAACCGCAATGGACGAACGTTTAAACGCGCTTATTGCGAAAGAGAGAACAGAAGGCCTAACGCAAAATGAACGCGAAGAAGTCCAATTGATAATACAGGCACGCGTTAAAAAGTAAACACAGAATTAAGATTAAAAACACGGCTTAATTGCCGCTATCGGTAGGTACTAAAAACCTACATTTGCTACGCTGAGGGGACCGTAGCAATCGACAATGAAAATGCCCCTCCGTAGTTATTGTTGGCTGAACAGTTATCGCCGACCGACACCAACCCAAATTACTTTGAAGTGTGGATACCGTCTTATGGAGCAAAACCCGCAGTCACAGCTGAAGCTACTTGTTACTAAAGGTAAGGAGCAAGGCTACCTGACCTATGCTGAGGTCAATGACCATCTGCCGGAAGATATCGTCGATTCAGATCAAATCGAAGACATCATCCAGATGATTAACGACATGGGCATTCAGGTTATGGAAGAAGCACCTGACGCCGATGATCTGATGCTGGCAGAAAATTCAAATGATACTGATGATGATGCTGCAGAAGCCGCAGCTCAGGTACTTTCTAGTGTAGAATCTGAGATTGGCCGTACAACCGACCCTGTGCGTATGTATATGCGCGAAATGGGTACTGTTGAACTGCTCACCCGGGAAGGTGAAATTGATATCGCAAAACGCATTGAAGATGGTATTAACCAAGTTCAATGTTCCGTTGCAGAATATCCTGAAGCAATTACTTATCTTCTTGAACAGTATGATCGCGTTGAAGCTGGTGAAGCACGTCTTTCAGACTTAATTACTGCGTTTATTGACCCGAATGCCGAAGAAATGGCAGAAAGTGAAGATGTCAACTTAGACAAAGATGATGATGAAGTTGACAACAACGCTGAAGACGAAGATGAAGACGAAGATGAAGATGGCGACAATGACAGCGATAGCGATGATGATAACAGCATCGATCCTGAATTAGCGCGTCAGAAGTTTACTGAGCTTCGTGAGCAATATGAAAAAACTCGCCAAACTATCAAGGCGAAAGGTCGCAACCACAAAGATACAGAGCTTGAAATCTTATTGTTATCTGAAATTTTCAAACAGTTCCGTTTAGTACCGAAACAGTTTGATTATTTAGTTAACAATATGCGTGACATGATGGACAGAGTTCGTGCTCAAGAGCGTCACATCATGCGTCTTTGTGTTGATCAAGTTAAGATGCCAAAGAAAAACTTCATTACGCTGTTTACAGGTAACGAAACCAATGACACATGGTTCACTGCTGCCCGCGCAATGAATAAGCCTTGGTCTGAAAAACTGGCAGGTATTGAAGAAGAAGTACAACGCAGCTTACAAAAACTGCAACAAATTGAAGTTGAAACCGGACTGACAATCGAACAGGTTAAAGATATTAACCGTCGTATGTCTATCGGTGAAGCAAAAGCACGTCGTGCGAAAAAAGAGATGGTCGAAGCGAACTTACGTCTCGTTATCTCTATCGCGAAAAAATATACCAACCGTGGATTACAGTTCCTTGACCTAATTCAGGAAGGGAATATCGGTCTGATGAAAGCGGTTGATAAATTTGAATACCGTCGTGGTTATAAGTTCTCAACTTATGCAACATGGTGGATCCGTCAGGCAATTACTCGTTCAATCGCTGATCAGGCACGTACAATCCGTATCCCTGTTCACATGATCGAAACGATTAATAAACTGAACCGTATCTCTCGTCAAATGTTGCAAGAGATGGGACGTGAGCCTTCACCAGAAGAGCTTGCAGAACGCATGCTGATGCCTGAAGACAAGATCCGTAAGGTACTGAAAATCGCTAAAGAACCAATCTCCATGGAAACCCCAATCGGTGACGATGAAGATTCACATTTAGGTGATTTTATCGAAGATACTACTCTCGAATTACCACTGGATTCTGCAACATCAGAAAGCTTACGTTCAGCAACTCACGAAGTGTTAGCTGGTTTAACATTACGTGAAGCGAAAGTCCTGCGTATGCGTTTCGGTATCGATATGAATACTGACCATACCTTGGAAGAAGTGGGTAAACAGTTTGATGTTACCCGTGAACGTATTCGTCAGATTGAAGCGAAGGCACTGCGTAAATTACGCCACCCAAGCCGTTCTGAAGTATTACGTAGCTTCCTTGATGAGTAATCAACTTACTTTTCAATAAAAGTTATAATAAACGCCTGTGATACCACAGGCGTTTTTTTATGGGATTTTGATACGATATCTACAATCTATCTAATCTACGATAGATTTCACCTACACATATTTATAAAAAATAGCCTTATTATTTATATTATTGTACCTGTGCGTAAGCTTATCCATAAATCGTTACACTATGTTATTGATATCACAGTTATTCTCTGTTTTATTTTTTTATTGTTTAGATTGAACAGAATTTGCGCATACAGTCATTCAAAGGCTAGACCTAGTGCCAAATGGCACGTATAATCTCATTCCATTAGGCCCCTTAGCTCAGTTGGTTAGAGCAGGCGACTCATAATCGCTTGGTCACTGGTTCAAGTCCAGTAGGGGCCACCAAATTTTAGCTGTTAAATCAGCTCATTAAGCCACTTCTTAGCAAGTGGCTTTTTTGTTTTTATTAATCATTGCCTCATTCTTGCCCATTGAAACTGATGCATTATCCCTTCTCAGCTCGTGATCGTTAATCCTCCCTATTAAGAGATGATTTATTACTCCACATTAATTAAATTTCATCTTTAACACATTTAATAGAATTAATTAGATAATCTCTTATTTTATTGCAATAATATTCCCACAAATTCAAATCTTGTTTTATATCATTACTATTATGGTCATTCGTCCTAATCAACACTGGTTTTTTCGGTTATTTGATTGGCATGGTTCTGTGCTTTCAAAAATAATCTTTCGCTTATGTCTTAATGTTATCATGTCAATTATCGCTATTTTGATTTATCAATGGTATGAACAATTAGGAATACACTTAACAGTTGCTCCTTTTAGTTTACTCGGTATTGCCATCGCAATATTTCTTGGTTTCAGAAATAATGCAAGCTATAGCAGGCTTGTAGAAGCCAGAACCCTATGGGGTAATATGTTAATTACTCATCGTAATATATTAAGAAATATAAAAGCATTATTACCTGAAGATAAACAATTTAATCGAGACTTTTCTAATCTATTAATTGCTTTTAGTTGGAGTTTAAAACATGAGTTAAGAAAAACAGATCCAATGGTTGATCTTTACCGCCTATTACCTCGAACTTTATTCAATGAAATAATAAATAGCCCTTATCCCACTAATCGTATTTTATTACATATCGGTTTAAAAATAGGCGAACTGAGAGATAACAAGATGATAAGTGACGTTATTTTTCAATCTATAAATAAAGATATTAATAATTTATCTGATGTACTCGGAGGTTGCGAACGGATCTCAAATACTCCAGTTCCATTTGCTTATACTTTGATATTGCAACGTACTGTTTATTTATTTTGTACATTGTTACCTTTTGCTTTGGTAGCAGATCTTCATTATATGACACCATTTGTATCAGTGTTTATCTCTTATACTTTTTTATCTTGGGATTCATTAGCTGAAGAATTAGAAGATCCTTTTGGTGTATCTGCAAATGACTTACCCTTAAATGCCATTTGTAATACGATTGAAAGAAACTTATTAGAGATGCAAGATATTATGCCATTACCGATAACAGTAAGACCAGATAAACATTATAATTTATTGTGATTAATAAATAACAATATAAAAACAGTAAAATATTAACACTGTCTTTTTATCTACCTTGTTTTTTATTAATAAGATAAAAAAATATTTTAAGCAACAGATAAACAATAGATAAACAATAAAGCTCACTTGAGTTTTACACTCAGAGTGAGCTTGTTTTGAATACAATATTAACAGACTAACTTAACGGATTAATATTGTTCTTTAATTTGAAAGACCGAAACTTTATCTGTTAAGTTTTGTGCTTTCTCATCTAAAATCATTGTCGAAGTTGCACCTTGTTCAACTAAAGCCGCATTTTGCTGAACAACAGAATCCATTTGGTTAATAGCTACTGCGATCTGTTCAATACCCACTTTTTGCTCTTCTGATGCAATACTAATACCCTGCATGATATCGCTAACTTTAGTAATAGAAGAAACGATATCCTGCATATGCTCGCCCGTTCTATTTACCAATTCTCTACCATGAGCAACATCAGCAACAGACTCTCTGATAATTTGGTTAATTTCACGCGCAGCATCCGCACTTCTTGCTGCTAAATTTCTCACTTCTGTTGCAACAACAGTAAATCCACGGCCTTGCTCACCTGCACGCGCCGCTTCAACGGCTGCGTTTAATGCCAGAATATTGGTTTGGCTTGCTATGTTATTAACCACATCATTGATTTCAGCAACTTTTAATGTTCCTACCTCGATTTTCTTCATCGAGTTAATTGCATCATTCATAATGTTAGAACCATCAATCGCTAAATCGCGTGTTTCTGCGGTAATGGAGTTTGCTAAAATCGCATTATCAGTATTATTCACTACGGCGATTTTTATCTCTTCCATACTTGCTGCTGTTTGTTGCAGAGCACTTGCTTGCTCCTCAGTACGAGAAGAGAGATCTTGGTTGCCAGAAGCAATTTCTGCCGAACCCTTTTTGATCTCTAGTGCTTCTTCTTTAACAAGTTGAATAGTCGATGTTAGCGAAGTTTGCATATCCCCTACATTAGAGAACAAAGTTCCAAACTCATCATTTCGTTTCTTAGGTAGAGTGAAACTTAAATCACCCTCTCCCACTTTTTGCAAAATGGCTGATAGTGTATTCAAATTAAAGATAAACGTTTTATTCACCCAGCGGATGACAATATAAAGAAGAACAAGAATGATCCCCAAAGCAATGATGGTTGTGTAAAGTGATAACTGCACCATCCAAGCTTGCTGTGCTTTAATATCATCATTCACACCTTTAGTGATCATAAGATATTCATCAAAAAGATCAGATAAGCGATTAAAGTCATCGGAGAGGTTTGATTCTGTATAATCTAGCGTATCGATAGGTGCAATAAGTTCATCTAGAAGATAATAGAATAACACTGATAATTGTTCTGAATTACGTTGAGCATCAGGACTTATCTTCTTCACGCCGACCCAATGTGTAATAGTCGCTTTTGATTTTGTCGCCAACTCTTTCGCTTCAGCAACAAGTGATTTAATTGTTTCTTGCTTATTTTCATCCGTCATTGTTTTCAACAACATTAGGTAGTTGACGTGAGAACGAATGGTCGCTAATTCATACCTTGCTTCTTGAACACTATTCAATCTGGTATTCAAAGAATCCAATGATGCGAAGTTTTCTTGCATTCTATAAATAAAAAACGACGACAATACAGATGATAATAAAAAAATGGCTAATAATATGATAGAACCTACTTTAGCTGATCTTTCAATACTCATGAAATAATCCACCCCGGTAATAAAGTGATACAAATGTACTCATTTATCGGCACGAAATAGATTTTATTTACTGATTAATCAGAATTATCGATACAAACACTTATTACAGTTCTCAATCAATGATTACGACTAGTTTTTTATACTGATATTCATATTTTAACTTTGATAATATCTCACAATGAAATAATATTTTAGTGTTATTAATAAGTTAAAAATAAAACAGCGCACTTCAATACAATACTTCAAAGTGAGCTGTTTTAATCGTCATTACATCGGTTCCTCAATCTGAAATACCGCCACATTATCCATCAATACCTGCGCTTTTTCGTCTAACATCATCGTTGAAGATGCGCCTTGATCCACTAAAGAGGCATTTTGTTGTACAACCGTATCCATCTGATTAATCGCCACTGCAATTTGTTCTATCCCTATTTTTTGTTCTTCTGAAGCGAGACTTATCCCTTGCATAATATTGTTTACTTTTGTAATTGAAGAAACGATCTCTTGCATATGTTTTCCCGTTTTATTAACGAGAGCGGTTCCTTCTGCGACATCTTTTATAGATGCTTTTAATATCTGGCTGATCTCTTTTGCAGCATCTGCACTTTTGGCTGCTAAATTTCTTACTTCAGCCGCAACAACGGTAAAACCTCGCCCTTGTTCTCCTGCTCTCGCAGCTTCTACCGCCGCATTTAATGCAAGAATATTGGTTTGACTTGCCAAACTATTAATAACCTCATTAATCTCACCCACTTTTACCGCACCCTGCTCTATTTTTTTCATTGATGAAATCGCTTCTTTCATCACTTTAGCGCCATCGATAACGATGTCATTAGATTGATTAATAATCTCATTGGCTTCTTGAGTATTTTCGGTGTTATTGGCTACTGCGGTTTTAATCTCTTCCATACTGGCTGCGGTTTGTTGTAATGCACTAGCTTGCTCTTCAGTACGAGCAGAGAGCTCCTGATTACCTGATGCAATATCGGAAGCGCCCCGTTTTATCTCTAACGTTTCTCTTTTTACGGTAAGAATGGTAGAAGTTAACGCTTTTTGCATATCACTCACATGTGAAAATAACTCACCAAATTCATCTTTTTTCATTTTAGGTAAATCGAAAACTAATTCCCCTTTCCCAACTTTGTTTAACACATTAGACAACGTATTAAGGTTATAAATAAAGGTTTTATTTATCCAACGAATAACAAAGTATAAAATAACGGATAGAATTAATAAGGATATAAGAGTGGAATAAATAGAAAGCTGAACCATCGTATCTTGTCTATTTCTGAGCCCAGCACTATTTTTGGCTTTAACAGAAACATAGTTATCAAATAAATTATTTAATCTATCAAAATCATTGGCAAAGTCTGTATCTTTTATATGTATTGCTTCTGAGCTATTTGACGCAATCAAGAGTCTATCAATTAGACTATAAAATAACTTTGCTATTTCTTCTGCACTTTTTTGTGCTTCTACTGTGACTTTCTTTTCTTTTACCCATATATCCATTGCATGTTTAGCACTTACCGCAATTTTTTTGTTTTTCTCAATAATTTCAGCATCTTTAGCATTTGTTTCGGCGGTATCTTGTATCAGAAAATTCACATTAGAACGCATAATCGCTAATTGATAACGCGCCATCAAAACATCGGTGTAACGTGTCAATAACACTTCAACTTGAGTAAAATTATTTTTCATTTTATAGATGAAAAATGTAGATAATGCAGAGGATAAAATAAAAATTAATAACAGTGCAGATGCGCCTATTTTAGCACTTTGTTTAATACTCATAATAAAAATACCTATATGTACATATCGATAAACTTTATTTTTTATCGACGAAGTTATTTTTTTATTTAATTATCATTGATACATATAAGTTAATAATTTTTATTTAAAAATTTTTATTCTATAAACAACCACTAATCATATTTTAAATAAATCACGCTTTATTCTTATTTTATAAAATAATGCAACCAATAATGTTAATAATAAATACGCTATTTTTTATCAATCACGCATTACTTTATTGGGTAGCCAATATCTGCTGATGCTTTTCATCGATTACTCCTACACTCTCTTATTCATAAAAGTATAAATAGTTTTATTTTCAATAAGTAACAGACATACTATCTCATTTTTAGAACGATGATATAATAGGTAAAATATATTTTTTAAACTCTGATGATTTACGGAGCCTTACCCTGTATGCAACCCCAATTTGAAAACGCGAAAAATACCGTAAAAACGTTATCAGTGTTTGATTTTGATGGCACGCTAACCTATCACGACAGTTTTATTCCTTTTCTAAAATTTGCCTTTGGTAAACGTAAATTCTCACGCCGTTTAATTAAAATGGTATTACCGACATTACGTTGTTTTAGACGCAAACTCACCCGTGATGAACTAAAAGAAGTGCTGATCAAAACTTTTCTAACCAATATTGAAGAACAATGGTTAAAAGAAAAAGCAGAACAATTTTGCCAGCTTTACTGGACTAAATTAATGCGCCCTACGGGCTTATTCGCTGTTGCAGAAGAAGTAAATAGCAATGCTGAAGTAACGATTTGCTCTGCATCACCTGCGATGGTGTTAGAGCCTTTTGCAAAACGCTTAGGCATTAAACTAATAGGAACAACACTTGAAGTTGTTGATGGGAAGCTGACAGGTAAAATTATTGGCAATAATTGCCGTTGTGGTGAAAAAATCAAACGATTAGAAGCGGTATACGGCGACTTAACACAATACCATTTAAGGGCGTGGGGCGATTCTCGCGGTGACCATGAATTATTGTTAGCAGCACAAGATCCTCACTGGCGACATTTTCATACTGGTAAAAACCGAACAAAAAAATCGCCCATAAAAATAGAAACAAAAAAATAATCTCCCCACATAATAGAACATAAAAAAACCCTCGATTAACGAGGGTTTTCATTGTGCATTGTGCATTGTGCAGAGATTAGATATTTACGCCGTGTTGTGCGGCTAACGCACCTAAACCACCCGCAAAACCTTGACCAACTGCTTTGAATTTCCACTCTGCACCATGGCGATATAACTCACCAAAAATCATTGCAGTTTCTGTTGATGCATCTTCAGAAAGATCAAAGCGTGCAATTTCAGTACCATTGTCGTTATTATAAACGCGCATAAAACTGTTGCTGACCATACCAAAGTTTTGTTTACGGTTTTCTGCATCGTAAATAGTGACTGCGAATACCAGTTTTTTCACTTCAGCAGGGACTTTTGATAAAGTGATTTTAACTTGCTCATCATCACCATCGCCTTCCCCAGTACGGTTATCTCCTTGGTGTTCAACGCTTCCACATTGACTCACTTTGTTATTAAAGAAGATAAAACTTGCGTCTGAAAGTACTTTTCCATCTTCACCTACCATGAATACTGACGCATCTAAGTCAAACTCTGCGCCATCTGTCACGCGGGCATCCCATCCTAGACCAACCATAGCAACCGACATTGTTGGTGCTTCTTTAGTCAGAGAAACATTACCACCTTTAACGAGGGAAACTGCCATATCAAAGCTCCTACTTTATTGAATAAACTGGCAATCACATCTTATGACTGCCAGCGGTTAGTATCTTACAAATCGACTATCAAGAGGCATTAATACCGTATTGAGCACAAACTGAACCTAAGCCACCCGCATAACCTTGACCAACAGCACGGAATTTCCACTCCGAGTTATGGCGATATAGCTCACCAAATAACATTGCTGTTTCTGTTGATGCATCTTCCGTTAAGTCATAACGAGCAACTTCAATTTGATTGTCATCATTAACTAAACGAATAAATGCCCCTGATACTTGGCCAAAGCTTTGGCGACGAGCTTGCGCATCATGAATAGTGACAACGAAGATAACCTTATCGACATCATTTGGGATCATGTCTAATTTGATTTTCAGTGCTTCATCATCACCATCGCCTTCACCAGTACGGTTATCACCAGTGTGAACAACAGAGCCATCAGCAGATCTTAAATTGTTATAAAAAATGAAATCGGCATCGCTACGCACTTTTCCATTTGCAGCTAACAGAAATACAGATGCATCTAAGTCAAAATCTTGACCATCTGTAGAACGGGCATCCCAACCAAGTCCGACAAGGACGTTTTTCATCGTTGGGGCTGCTTTGCTCAGAGAGACATTACCACCTTTAGAAAGAGAAACGCTCATTTTATAACCTCTTTAGTTTTGTTTTTAATATTCTGATTTTTCAAGAATATTTGTTAATTTGTCTTACCTTCATCATCTTTTTTCTCTGGGAATACAAAGCTTGCAATAATACCCAGAGCAAGAACACCTAGCACAACAAATAAGCTAGTTGTCGCGGAGATGCTGTATCCATGTTGCCAGATATGATCTGTTGCATTTAAACCCAGTTTTGCAGCAATAAAGAACAGCAACACAATAACCGCTTTTTCAAGGTAAACCAGATATTGTTTTAACGCTTCTAACACGAAGTAGAGCGTACGTAAGCCTAAGATTGCGAACATCATTGCACTATAAACAATGAGTGGCTCACGGCTTACTGCGATAATAGCGGGAACCGAGTCGAAAGCAAACATCACATCGGAAAGCTCTACAACAGCCACACACAACATAAGTGGTGTCGCATATAACGCTGCTTTTGTACCACGACCAATAGTAATTTCTTTGTTTTCTGGTTTTGCTAATTCAGCATCAACTTCTTTTTGTGTTAGTACGAAAGCATGCCCTGTGATTTTTGGCCATATAGGGAAAAATCGTTTAACTAAGCGATAAGCAAGATGTTGTGAATAGTCTTCAATCTCTTCACTGTCATCACCGCTTTTCAGCATCATAACTGCCGTCCAAGCAACGATTAAGGCAAATACTACCTCAACATATGGTCCTAAACTTAACAGTCCTGTACCGATGGCAACAAAGATCCCACGGAAAACGATAGCACCGATAATACCCCAATAAAGAACGCGGTGGCGGAAGCGGTCAGGTACGGCAAACCAAGAGAAAATTGCCATCATGACAAACAAGTTATCAACGGAAAGCACTTTCTCTAACGCATAACCTGTTACGAATAAACTCGCAACTTCTGCACCATGGTGTACATAAAGGAACCCTGCGAATGCCATTGCGATGGCAACCCAGAATATAGACCAAAATATGGCATTCTTTAACGTTATCGGCTTATCTGAGCGATGCATAAATAAGTCGATAAAAATAGCGCCAATCGCAAGTACAACAAAGACAATGACAGTTTCTGTCGGAAAACCAATATGTGTGGATACCATAATAATTCCTAAACGGTTCCCTATATTAAATTAATTACAAACCAAATTCTGCGGGCTCAAAGCCTAATGCAATGGCAATAGCACGCACAGCTTCTTTTTCATCATTGTCAAAATCACCATCACTTTTCGCAACAGCAATACCGACACGAATAGCTAATTGCGCAGCTTCTGGCTGATCTTTCATTGCCAGAATATACTTCATGGTTTCGCCTTTACCGACTTCAGTATCGAACTCGAAACTCAAGATTAGCTTATTAAAGAATTCGATAACTTCAGTAGTATCAAATACTTTAAGTTCATCCGATGCTTTTAAAAAACCAAGCATCTTCTGTTTTTCTTCAGAACTCACACCGTCACTGGCAATGGCGATACGCGCACAAACCGCAACAGTACCTTGCATAAATTTTTTGTTTTTAAAGCGACCAACTTGCTTGGCTAACTCAGAACGGCCTGTATTAAAACCTTCTTTTAATTTGTTAAAAAAACTCATGTTACTTTTCCTTATATCAACTTGATCACTTAGAACCCGCTGTCCAGCGAAATCCCCACCCGTAGGCATTATCCATATCACGGTGGCCTTTAAAAAACTCATTGAGACGTTCAACTTTTATTGATCCGTTCTCATTCACTAGTCGGGCAATTGCACACATACCACGACCATTATTACCATCAGTTAAGCGTGTTTCGATAGGTGGTTGATCAGGTACATGAATGGTAACCACGCCATCAGTCTTGCTCCAATTCGGTACACCTTCATAAATAAACGCGAAAATCAGCACTTGCTTAATATTTTTCCATTCACGTCCATTCACAAAGATCCATTCACCACCAGCAACATCTCCAGTGCGGTCATCGCCTTGTAATTCAACATAAGGAATACGATTAAAATCACCAAATCCGTTTCCTAATGCTTGAATAACGGACTTATGTCCTTGCTGAAGTTCAACAAAAGCACCGATATCTAAATCGATACCTTTATTGCCACCGAACAACCCACCTAATAACCCAGAACCCCCACTTTTGTTTTCACGATGCCAATCAAGGTTGATCCGAATTTTACCAAAGTCATCTTTCTTCGTTAGGCTGATTGCCGGTTTCTCTTTGGTTAAAGAGACCTTACTTAAGTTCACCGAACTTGGCGCTGGTGCTGGTGCTGGCGCTGGTGCTGGTGCTGGTGCTGGTGCAGAGTCTGCAATATCAACACCAAAATGTTCAGCGAGTGGCTTTAAACCACCGTTAAATCCTTGAGCAATAAAACGGAACTTCCAACTACCATTACGACGATACAATTCACCTAAAATTAATGCTGCTTCAGGACGACCGTTAATATCAACATTACCGTTCGCCACAACTTCATTATTAGCATCAACTTGAATTGATAATCGTTGTAAATTTGCGATAGTTTGTTGACCTTCACAGGTTGCTGTAAACGCAATTTTTTCAACATCTGGACGTAAACGTGTTAGATCCACAGTGAAAGATGTGCTGTTTCCTGCTGTCGCATAAATAACGGTGCGATCATCATTAGCTGTCTGTCCATAAAACACCATATCGGTGTCGCCATTCACTTTACCTGACGCATAAAGTCTAAAAGCAGACACATCAACAGGTGCTCCTGATTGAATTCTAATGATTAATGTTTGATTAGGAACAGGTACGTTCCCGCCTGGAGTCATATTCATTTATCGCACCACCGTAGCCACAATATCAGGCATCATGTCGTTAATGACACGGCCTTTACAAGGCGCGCCAAACGCAGTGAAATCCCATTGACCATGATTACGTTGTAAAGAAGCAATCACGATACCTGTATGAGAGCCTTGCTCTGTTAAGGTATAACGCACCAGCTCTTTATTAGTTGTTTTATCAACAACTCGGCAGAATGCGTTTTCAACTTCATTAAATGTTTGTCCACGGAAACTGTTTACTGTGAATACCAAATATTCAACATTTGTCGGTAAACGGTCTAAATCAACAAAAATTGTTTCATCATCGCCATCACCGTCACCCGTTAAGTTATCACCAGAGTGAATAACTGACTGACAACTTGATTTTAATTTTCTAAACCAAATGGTATCGATTTGATTACCACTTGCGTCAAGCAATACGCAACTTGCATCTAAATCAATAGAACCACCACCACCAAAAAGACCGCCTAATAATCCTTTTTTCTTAATCGGATCCCAGCCCAAACCAAACATTAAATGGCTCAGTGTAGGTGCTTGTTTACTGAGAGAAACTGTTTGATTCTTGCTTAATGAAACCATAATTAAATTCCTTCAGAGGTAGAGTGAAACAATAACGCCATTTGTGATTAATTCCATATCATGAAAATCATCATATCATGATGAAGTTCATGAGCAAGACTATTTTTCTCACTTAAACTTAAAGTTTTGTCAATTCATTGATATAAATGATATTTTTATTGTAATAAAATGTTAAAAACACAGAAAAATCATAATAATAACCTACACAACCACCTGATTTAAAAATTAACTCAAATAAATCATATTATGATTGACACAGTTCTTCGAAATCTTCATGATTATAGCCATTGAACCCTACACTTTTATTTCACGGTATACAGAGTAATGAAGAACACAATTTGGTTTATGGAAGGTTTATCATCACAACGCGATATAATTCAAAGTGTTAAAGACTTTGCAAAACAGCAGCACCAAGAGATCTTTGTGCTCGCATCTCATCGTCATCCTAGAAATGAGATTTTATCGCTTGCTGATGGGGCTTTTTATGAACCTCTTGAAGAGACATTACGCTTACAATTTATCGCTGATGTTGTAAAACAGCATCAAGTCAGTGTCATTCACACTGGTCGTAATAGTGCATGGTTTGAATTACACCGAAAAGAAATTGAGTCATTTGGGGTAAAATTAACCACAGGAGCCACACAACTTGAACAGCTTCAATTAGCTGATAATAAAGTTGCATTTGCACAAGCTATGGAACAATGTGGGCTTCCAGCAGTACCTTCTATTTACATTGAATCTATCGATGAATTAGAAGCGCATATAAAAGAGCCTCCTTTTGGCGAAATACCTCTATGTATTAAACCTGTAAAAGGGATTTATGGCATGGGTTTTTGGCGCTTTGATAATCAAGTTTCACCAATGGCACTGTTTAATCACCCAGAAAATCGCCAAGTCAATCCTCAACAATATCTTGATGCATTAAAGGCGGTTGATCGTTTTGAACCTTTAGTCTTAATGCCTTATTTACCCGGCCCTGAATACTCTGTTGATATGGTGGTTGAACAAGGTGATGTTATTGCAGCAGTAGCTCGGCGCAAAGAGGGCGCAATACAACATCTAGAAATCTCAGGCGAGGCTTATGAATTAGGTAAAGCGTGCGCAACGGCGATGAAAGCCGATGGGCTTGTGAATGTACAAACTCGAAATAACCATCAAGGTCGCCCACTTTTACTAGAAATTAATATGCGCCCTTCTGGTGGTATTGGTTACACCCAACATTGTGGAATTAACCTTGCAGGTATTTTTGCTTTACGCCAATTAGGATTAATGAGTATTGAAGAAGCTCAAGCTCAAAATAACCATTTTACACCAACAAAAATACGCTCAATCACCGATTCTATTGTTTTCAATTCAACGTTAACAAACTTAATCAGTACGGATAATAATTAATAATGAAAAATAGTATGAGTGACTCATCCGTTTATCGTCGCCCTCTTTCTTGTGGCACATTAAGTGTGACGCCAAATTGCTCTATTGAGTTACTTGATGAATTATTTGATATTGCAGAAAGACGCAATCCTAAGCGTGCATTTTTATTTGTCAGTAAAGTATTAGGACGTCATATCCCTGTTTCACCGAAAAAAATGCGTGAAACCTACCAAAAACTTGCCAGTCAATTTCCAGACACACTAGAAGAACCCGTTCTATTTATTGGTATGGCAGAAACCGCGGTGGGGTTAGGTGCTGGCATTTTTGATGAAGTGAGAAATCGCTATCAACACGCCGTTTATTTAACATCAACGCGCCATCCTGTTGATAAAGGTGAGCTGCTATGTGAGTTTAAAGAAAATCACAGCCACGCGACTGATCACTTACTCTATTTGCCTAAAACAGCAGAGCAACGCCAGTGGGTACAACAAGCAAAAACCGTTGTATTAATTGATGATGAAGCGACTACGGGTAATACCTTTATTAACCTGCTATCAGCACTGCGTGAAGATGGTGGATTAATCCATATTGAGCAGGTTATAGCGGTAACCTTAACTGATTGGAGTGGTGATTCTATCGCTGAGCGCTCCCCATTACCGATTAAAACCCTCTCTTTAGTTCAAGGAAAGTGGCAATGGGATGCTGATCCAAATGCGCCTTTACCTGTTATGCCTAATGTTAATATCACTGCATCAGGACAAGTTGCTATCACAGGTAAACAGAGCTGGGGTCGATTGGGAATGACAACGCCTGCAAACGATCTGGGTTTATCCATCAGTGCTTCTTTAGATGAAAAAATCCTTGTTTTAGGATCGGGAGAATTTGTTTGGGAGCCGTTCTTATTAGCTGAACGTCTTGAAAAACAAGGTGCTATCGTAAAATATAGCTCGACAACACGTTCACCTATTTCAAGCAATTTTGCTATTCAATCAGCAATCACATTTACTGATAATTATGGTTTAGGTATTCCTAACTTCGTCTATAACGTGGCACATCAACAATTTGATCGTATTTTGCTTTGTTGTGAAACACCAGCCGAAAGTATTGATAGCCAACTGATTGAAGCCCTCAATAAAGTTGCACCTATTGTTGAGGTAATTAGTTATGACTAAGCCCGTTATTTTAACTGATCTCGATGATACCCTATTTCAAACACGTCGTAAGATGGTGGATGAATTAGCACTAGAACCCTATAAGACTGGCGCGCTAGATAGAAGCTTAGAACCTCGTAGCTTTATGACTCAAGAGCAAACCATGCTTGTAGATTGGATGTTAGAGCACGCAGATTTAATTCCTGTTACTGCGCGCGGAACAGAAGAGATTAGCCGAGTCACCATTCCTTTTCATTCTTGGGCGATTACCACACATGGTGCGGTGATATTAACGCCTGAAGGCAATGCTGATACACAATGGCAAAACCACATCACTCAAAGCTTAGCGCCATACACACAACGTTTGTTGACTCTACAACAATCAATTACGCAATTAATGGCGGAACGAAATATTGATGGTTGGGCGCGTATTAATTATGAATACGGTGATTTGCCTATTTATTTAGTCATGAAGCATAACGATAGCACCCGATTAGACGAGCTATACGCTATCGGTGATGAAATAGAAAAAACATTTTCAACCAATGGTTTTTATATTCATCGCAACAGCAACAATATTGCTTGGTTACCAGAGCCTATCGAAAAAGGCAAAGCAGCTACCTATTTGCTCAATAAATTAAAAGCTGAGCGTGGTGTTTTTCCTGTGATTGGACTCGGTGACAGCCTAAGTGATCATCGCTTTATGAAGTTATGCAGTTGGTATGGGCTTCCTCGTCAAAGCCAATTTGCGGATGCGATTAACACAAAAATTTTTGGAGAATAAACATGATGGATCATAAGCCGTTTTCTGGCTCTTATGTATCAGGAGATGTCGATTTTCTACTTCAACCGGTTAATATCGAAATGACGCCCGTTGAGTTAAAAGAAGAGCTGATACAGTCGGGTAAACGCCACTATTCTGACATGCTAAGTCAAGAGCCAGAGCCAACAACATGGCATCTAGATCTCTTTGAAAAAGCGCTAGAAACAGGTTCTACACGCTTAGCAACTGAAGTCATAATGTTGGCTAAATCACTGATTGAACGCTTTGGTGATACCCCAATTATTCTGACAAGCCTTGTTCGTGCAGGTGTTCCTTTAGGCGTCATGTTACAACAAACATTGCGTAAAATGGGAAAAACCTCTTACCACTATGGCATTAGTATTATCCGAGATAGAGGTATTGATAGTGAAGCACTTTCATGGATAGAACAACATCATGGTACAGAAGGTATTGTGTTTGTAGATGGATGGACAGGAAAAGGCGCTATTACAGGTGAACTTATTCGTTCGTTATCAGGACGAAAAGGCTATCCAGCCCAGCCTCGTCTTGTCGTCCTCGCTGATCCTTGTGGCTGTGCATGGCTAAGTGCCAGCGATGAAGATTGGCTTATCCCATTTGGGATCATGGGCGCGCCTGTTTCAGGCTTAATTTCACGTTCAATTTGGACTGAAAAAGGCTTTCACGGTTTTGTGGATTGCCAACATTTACAACAGTATGAATGCAGTCGTTATCTTGTTGATACTGTCGGAAAAGTCATTGATACATTAATCAATAACGATATTCCACTAGCCACATTTAAAGAACAACAATCAGACTTAAAAAAGCTGAGCGAAAACGTCGTTAGTTCACTTGCAAAAAAATATGATATTTCAAATATCAATCGTATAAAACCCGGTATTGCTGAAGCCACACGCGCTGTTTTACGCCGTGTACCTGATCATGTTCTTGTGAGAGAAATAACCGATCCTGATGTCGCGTTACTGGTTTATCTTGCACAGGAAAAAAATATTGCTGTTATTGAAGCAGGGCAAGCGCTTGGTCAATATCGTGCAGTGACTATCATTAAAAAGGTGAAATAATGATTGAACGATTATCCCCATGGAATTTAGGGGCAACGCTTTATATGCCCGCAACACGAACAGATATCGCGACGACAATTATCAACCAGAAAATTGAAGGGTTACGCTCTTTAATTATCTGTTTAGAAGATGCCGTGAGTGATGCAGATATTCCTGTTGCATTAGAAAACTTGGCAACCTTATTAAATACCTTAGCAGAGCACAAAAAAAACAGCGATTGTAGCCATTGGCCACTGCTGTTTATTCGCCCTCGCCACACTGAAATGGGTCAATGGATCACTGAAAACCTTAATATCAGTGCTATCGATGGCCTTGTTTTACCTAAGTTTACGCAAGTTTCTCTACCAGTTTGGTGGAATATTATTGAAAATACGCATTTATGTATGATGCCAACACTTGAAACAGAAGAAGTGTTTGATGTTATTCAAATGACAGAGCTTGCAAACCACCTACTGACTCATCCTTGCCATAACAGAATTATTGCATTACGTATTGGTGGCAATGATTTAATGAATGTCATTTCTCTTAGACGTAATCGCCAATTAACACTTTATGATGGCCCAATGGGTTACGTGATAAAAATGCTAGTTGCTGTCTTTGGTGCTCGCCAATTTGCCCTCACAGCACCTGTTTGTGAGCATATTGATGATCACCATATTATGGATAAAGAGCTGGCGCTTGATATTGCTAATGGCCTTGTAGGTAAAACAGCTATTCATCCAAAGCAAATTCATAAAATTGAACAAGCTCTCATGGTATCTCAATCCGATCATTCAGATGCATTACGTATTTTAAATTCAACACAAGCCGTCTTTAAATCACAAGGTGCAATGTGTGAACCAGCAACACATCGTCGCTGGGCATTGAGTATTTTAACCAGAGCTAAAATTTATGGCATTATTCCTAACCAACAAAATAATGCTCAACGTTTTAATGCAACATAAAATACTCTATAACTAGCGATGAACTCGATAAGATAAAATAATTATCTTATCTTGATTTGAATTTATAAGTTTCTAGTTAAAACATGTTATCTTTAACTAGAACTTATAAAAACAAGACTCACTTTTTTTATTTGAAAAAGTAAATTTTTTATTTCAATTATTAATTTATACTACATTTAATAGGAAGCTTATTTTATTTATCCTTGTCAACACAGAACAAGAATAATAGAAATTATTGCTGAATATTTTAACACACGAATGACAAAATAAGTGGTAACTAAGCATGCAATTAAGCACTCGTCAGGTCAGAGTCTTTACACTGGCAACCCTTTTAAGCTCAGGAAAAAAGGTTCCAACCATTAAGATTATTTCTGCTCTTGAATGCTCAGAGCCTACATTAACTCGCGTATTAAAAGAGATAAGAGATTCTTATGGTGCTGAAATAAAATACAGCAAAGCCTCTCGCGCATATCAAATGACTGAACGAGGTCAACTCGATAGTAAGGCATTACGCCGTATGCGGGAGGCATTATCCGCCAGTGAAGATCTACGCCACAATGGAATGACAAGCCGAGTTTATCTCGATAAAGATAAGAAGAAATCTGTTTCACTTTCATTAAAAATGTCGGCATTACGCAAAATTGATAGATTATCTTATTTAAATAATTCCACACGTAGTGAAGCTGTTGAATTATTAGTTGATCACTATATTGAAAATTTAATTCAATCAACACTCGCAGAAATAGCTGAGAAAGAAAAAGAAAAAAAGAATTAAAATTAATTAATTTAAAATAGCTTGATACTTCGGTATCAAGTTATTTTTTCAAAATAAGAAAAATAAGAAAATATATAAGAACACTTATCTAATAAAATTATTTTATATATTTAGCCCCCTCTTACTTTATTTAAAATCATTTTAAAAACAAAAAACACCAACTCATTAATGCTTTGAATTTATTGATTTTTATAATTTTTATTTTTTTAGTCAAAAAGAGTATTTATACCTAATCATTATTAATCATTCATTTAGCATCACTCTTATTAAGATGGTTCAATAAAACATATTTTCTTTAATAAAAGAAAATCATACCATCACTCAATTAAAGAGTGATAAACAGGCTAATTCCTCTTTTATTTTACTTTTCACGCTATCTTCATTCAGATTAATAATATTGGACAATCATCACTGCGTTTTATCTCTAATTTAATTAAACTAAGCATAATCTCAATTGAACACCTTCATGAGTCGGTTAGTATATTAATCGCTTATTTCTCTCTCACTCACAGGATAAATGCATGAGAAGATTGCCAGTTTACCTTTTGCTTGATACATCGACTTCCATGTATGGAGAGCCTATTGCAGCAGTAAAAAATGGCGTTGAAATGCTCTTATCAACACTACGCCAAGATCCTTATGCATTAGAAACCGCTTATATTTCTATCATTACCTTTGACTCAACCGCACAACAGGTTGTGCCACTCACGGATTTAATCAATTTTAAAGTGCCTGATTTAGTCGCAAGTGGAACAACAGCATTAGGTGCCGCGCTCACTTTAGTTTCTAGTCGTATTGAAAAAGAAGTACAAAAAACCACGGCTGAAACAAAAGGCGATTGGCGCCCATTAGTTTTTGTGATGACAGATGGCGCCCCCACAGACGATTGGAAAAAAGGCGTTGAGAAATTTAAAGCGGCACGCACTGGCGTTGTTATTGCGTGTGCAGCAGGACAATCAGCACAAACTGATGTACTAAAAAATATCACTGAAATTGTATTACAGCTAGATACTGCGGACTCCAATACCATTAAGTCATTCTTTAAGTGGGTTTCAGCCAGTATTTCTGTCGGTAGTCAAAAAGTCGATTTAACTAAGAAAGAGATTAGTGAGCTTGATGACTTACCACCGCCACCTCCTGAGGTTAACGTTGTACTTTAAATAAAAAAGGAATGAATATGTCTGTTAGTTTAAAAAAAGGACAAGGTGTTAGTTTAAAGAAAAATGAATATGACCTTTCCTCTGTCACTATCGGTTTAGGCTGGGATATCAACGAAGAAAAACGCGGATTCCTTGGCGGGCTTTTTGGTAAAAAAAGCGAAGAATACGATTTAGATGTTATCGCCTTCTTATGTGGCGAAAACGGTAAAGTAAACGATTTAGGTAAAATTGAAGGTGGGCAACCCTCTCTCGTCAATGGCGATATTATTTTCTTTAATAGCCTACAACACAAATCAGGACAGATTTGGTTAACGGGTGATAACCGAACAGGCGCAGGTGATGGCGACGATGAACAGATCATCGTGAAATTAAACACACTGGATCCTAAATTTACCAAAATTGTCTTTATTGTTCAGATTTACAATGGTAGAGAATTACAACAACACTTTGGTAAAGTACAAAACGCCTTTATCCGCGCGGTTGATGCGAAAAATGTAGAAATGGCTCGTTTTGATTTATCTGGAGGCGAAGCCTTCAACAACCAACGTTCAATGTTGTTTGCTGAATTAGTCAGAGAAGAGAATGGCTGGAAACTTAACGCCATTGGTGAGCCTTCAAGTTCAGATAGCTTTATTTCTTACTTAAAGGATTTTGCCTAATGAGAAGACTTCCCGTTTACCTGCTGATTGATACTTCGGGATCAATGAGAGGTGAATCTATTCATGCGGTTAACGTGGGGATACAAACAATGCTTAATGCATTGAGACAAGATCCTTACGCTTTAGAAAGCGTGCATATCTCTATCATTACCTATGATAACGAGGCTCGTGAATTTATCCCATTAACTGCATTAGAAGATTTCCAATTCTCAGATATCACCGTACCTAGCTCTGGTGGTACTTTCACAGGTGCTGCGCTGGAATGTTTAATCAAATGTGTTGATCGTGATATTAAACGTTCCGATGGTGACCAAAAAGGTGACTGGCGTCCTCTCGTCTTTTTAATGACGGATGGCACACCTTCTGATGCTTACGCCTATGGTGAAGCGATTAAAGAAGTGAAGAAGCGTTCATTTGGTTCGATCATCGCTTGCGCTGTTGGCCCTAAAGCCAAACACGATCACCTTAAAGAGCTTACATCTCAAGTGGTAGCTTTAGAAACACTAGACTCCAATGCCTTCTCTGGCTTTTTTAAATGGGTTTCTGCCAGTGTCGCATCCGGTAGTTCAAGTGCAGGAGTGAATACGGATAAAGACACCCTACCGCCACCCCCTCCTGAAATCCAACTGGTATTGTGATCGACAAAAGCAAAGCGCTCCAAAAGGCTTTGCTTTTATTTTATTCAGGCTTTGGTTTATCCATCACAATACATAATAGCCACGATAAAGTAATAAGGTATAACAATGAGAAGGCTACCCATTTTCTTTGTTTTAGATTGTTCAGAGTCGATGATCGGTGAAAACCTAAAAAAGATGAATGACGGTCTAACAACTATTATTAGCGATCTGAGACGAGATCCGCACGCCCTTGAAACCGCTTGTATTTCTGTTATCGCCTTTGCTGGCGTTGCAAAAACTATTGTTCCACTCACTGAAGTCGTCTCTTTTTATCCTCCTCAACTTCCTTTAGGCGGAGGCACTTCATTAGGCAGTGCATTACGAGAACTTTCTCACCAAATCGACACTCAAGTAAGAAAAACGACACTTGAACAAAAAGGCGATTGGAAGCCTGTCGTTTACCTGTTAACTGATGGCAGGCCTACCGATGATTACGCGCAAGAGATCAAGCGCTGGAAAGCTCACTACGCCAATAAAGTTAACTTAATTGCAATTGGATTAGGCTTAAGTGCAGACTTACAGGTACTGTCGCAATTAACTGAAAATGTGCTGTTATTTACCGAAGCACAAGAAGGTGATTTTACTCGTTTCATTAAATGGATAACGATGTCAGTGGTTTCTCATAGCCGAAGTGTTGGCGAAGAGCCACCACCACTGCTAAGTCAAACAGAGCATATTGTTCGTCTTGCGAAAGATGATGTTGCTCGTGCTTATGATGAATCTTGTGTCACTTTTGTCGGGCGTTGTAGCCACACACGTTCACCCTATTTAATGAAATATGAACGTCCGCCAATGAAAGCTTCCGGGCTCAATTTTAATCTCAACCTTAATGGCTTTAACTTAACAGGTTGCTACACCTTAAATGAAGATTACTTTGCATGGAGTGATCTCAGCGCCACGGCATATCAAGTTAATACCAGTGAACTTCATGGTACACCAGGTTGCCCTTATTGCGGCAATGCCACTGCTTTTGCCGTTTGCCAATGTGGTAAATTACTCTGTGTAAATGGCCCTGAAACCGTTATTTGCCCTTGGTGTGATAACAACATCACCTTTGGTGATAACAGCAACCAATCTGACTTTGATGTCACACGAGGTAAAGGCTAATGGATAAAAAAGCCCTACTCACAAAACTGATTATTGACGACACGCTGACACAACATCGCATTCCTGTACATGAAGAACTCGTGATTGCGTTGTATGAAGATGCGGAAATTGCTCAACACATTGATTTTATTATTGATAAAATCAATGCTAAAACGGCAGAAAAAATAACACCACAAGACAAAGTACAACCTATTCTTCTGTTATTGCCACCCGCTCGCGATTTAACCACTGAAGAAACATCATTACCAGAAGATAGCCCATTAAAACCGGGGCAAATTCCAACACAGGCGTCGCCAATGCCAACAGAAAAACCAATTATTCAGCGTCCTACGGCAAAAATTACCCTTTCTAATGCCAAAGTAGGTACAGCGTTCAACTCTACGCTCAATATCGAGCTAAATACCCTCGAAATTGCCGAAATTGAAGCAGTTGATTTTCCTGAAGAATTTGGAATAACCTTTGATCATGAAAGTTGCTGCTTAGTGGGTATGCCAACAAAAAGTGGCAACTTCACATTGGTTGTCCATTGGTCCGTTAATACCATTCGCTATCACAATGAAGTCTTATTAATCATCAATCCTGATCCTCGTAGCTTATGGCAAATCAATGAGCCTCCTGCTGATAGCCTTTATCCCAAAGCCCATATAGATAGCAAACTTATTCTTGAAGAAAACATTCGAATTGCAGGTGCTAGCCGTCGTGGACGTTCCCATGAACATGCAGGCACATTCCGTGATGATGATTTTTATATTCACCACGATAACCAAAGCCAATGGAATATTTTAATTGTTGCTGATGGTGCAGGCAGTGCTCGCTATTCTCGTGAAGGCTCACGCATTGCTATCAATACTGTAAGCCACTATTTAAAATCACAGTTAAGCGTGGAAAATGAGGCATTTAAGCCCCATATTGAAACCATCCATCAATGGAATGACAACAACGCCATTAATCAAGCAGGCAAGTACTTTGCTCAATGTTTTCACAATGCGGCACAATTAGCGGTGAATAATCTCAAAAATGAGGCTATTCGTATTAATGAGCCAGTAAAATCGTTTTCGACTACGTTATTAGCCACGGTTTCTTTACGTATCAATGATGAGTTATTTGCAGCTTCATTTTGGATGGGAGATGGTGCTATTGCAGCCTATGGGCCTGAAGGTAAAGTCCGTGTTTTAGGGATCCCAGACAGTGGAGAATATGCAGGCCAAACCCGTTTTCTTGATGACAGTGCGATTAACGATGCTGAATTTAATCTCCGCATTATGATTGGTAAGTGGAAAGAGATTTCACACCTTATTTTAATGACAGATGGGGTGTCCGATCCGGTATTTGAAACGGATAATGGCTTACAAAATCCCGACAAATGGGCGGCATTGATCAATGAAATATCGCCTTGTTTAGCCAATCCTGAAAATGCGGACAAAGCATTAGCAGAATGGCTGAATTTCTTTTCAGCAGGCAATCACGATGACCGCACTCTGGTTGTGGCTTGGTAATCATAAAAGAGAGAATGGGTGAGTTTCATGGCAGAGATCATTACCTGTACAACGCAAAGTGGAAAAACAGTTCAATACGTCAATGAAATTATTGGCTCTGGCTCAATGAAAGATGTCTATTTTTCCCCTGACCGAACCTACGTTGTTGCCTTCTATAAAACCAAACAGAATGCACAAGCCAAAGATAGAATCGATATGATAACAGGCTCTTATCGACATAATATCTTTGAACAAAGTGGTGGAGAATATTGGAAAAACCTCTTTTGCTGGCCAACAGATGTTGTCGAACATCAAGGCAAAATTGGTATTGTTGTTCCAACTTATCAATCCCACTTTTTCTTTAAATATGGCTCTAAAAACAATGACTTTCTTGCGATAAAAGGTCGAGAAAAAGAAGGTAAATGGTTTGCAAGTGCCAATAACCAAAATAAATTTCTCGATCCTCGTGAAAGAGGCAATCTATTAAATTATCTAAAAGTCTGTTTATTGCTCTCTCGTGCCGTACGTCGAATGCATGCAGCAGGCTTATGCCACAGTGATTTAAGCTATAAAAACGTCCTTATCGATCCTGAGCAAGGTCACGCCTGTGTCATTGATATTGACGGTTTAGTGGTTCCCGGCAAATACCCCCCTGATGTAGTAGGAACGCCTGATTTTATTGCGCCAGAAGTGGTGAAAACCAGCCATTTACCGAAAGAAGATCCTAACCGTATCTTGCCAAGCATCACGACAGATAGACACGCACTTGCGGTATTAATCTATATGTATCTGTTTTATCGCCATCCTTTACGGGGCGGTAAAATTCATGATCTTGACGATGAAATGCGTGATGAAACACTCTCTATGGGTGAAAAAGCGTTGTTTATTGAGCACCCAACTGATCGTAGCAATGCGGTAAAACTTAATCAGGTAAAACCGTCATCGCTACCTTGGGCTGATCCTGAAAAAATCCCATACACTATTATGGGGCCATACCTAACGCCTCTTTTTGAAAGAGCCTTTATTACAGGATTACACGATCCTTCACAACGTCCTACCGCAGATGAATGGGAAACTGCTTTAGTCAAAACGGTAGATTTAGTTCAGCCTTGTCAAAATAAAGATTGTGAACAGCAATGGTATGTTTTTTCTGGAAAAACACAGCCCGTTTGTCCTTATTGTCACACGCCTTATAAAGGCCAATTGCCGATTTTAAATCTTTACTCTTCCCGTAAGGCTGGTAGCTTTAGACCGGACGATCACCGCTTAATGGTTTGGAGTAATCAATCACTCTTCCCTTGGCACGTTAATCGCCTTATTGCGCCCAATGAACGCACCACGGATGAACAGAAAAAACGTGTCGGTTATTTTGTTTATCACAATTCAACGTGGTGGCTTGTTAATGAGCGTATTGATGGATTAATGGTATTACCGGAGAAAAAACAGATAGCGATTGGCGATAAAATAGCCCTAACCGATGGATTGCAATTTGTATTATCAACAGAAGAAGGTGGCCGACTGGTCGTCGTGCAATTAGTCTCGAATTAACGATAACGAGAGAATAATCCAATTAATAAAGGGTTATTCTCTTTTCTACCTTGTTAGCTTTACTCTTATTAATGGTGTTATTCCTAAAGCTATTTTTAAAGCTATTTTTAAATCAACGTTTAAATTCCATTGTTAAATTTAAATCTTTTGCTGGTTTTCCCGACTCATAACGCCATTTTTCCATAGCATGAATAGTCGACAAACCAAAAAACTCCACTAAAGGGGAATCTAATACCCTAATATTTTGTACATACCCATTTTCATCAACATCAAATTTAATATTTAATACTCCCTCAACGCCTTGATAATAGGCTTTTACAGGATAATTAGGATACACTCGTAATAAACTCTTAGGGTAATTTTTAGCCGCAAGATTTAACTCATCTATTTCACTCTGAGTCAGTTTTTCTGGTTCACTGACTAACTTTGATTTTGCATCCGACTGTATTGATTGAGTAGCACATCCATTTAATAAAATGGTGCTGCAAAGTAAACTTAAAATAGCTAATTTTGTCTTCATTCTTTTTTCTTAAATAAGATTAAACATTTACATATAATAACACTTCTAATAATCATTTTTATTTACCAACTATTATTTAGTTAAGAAAAATTGTGCAATCTATCAAACTTTCGCCTTTTATTTGATATCAACGCAAAATCACATTTTTAACGTAAAACCCTTCAATGCTTCTCTAACGTTCAATATTGGATATCAAGATCTCAGTTTATTAAGCCCCATTATTTACAATACCGCACAGTGATAATTGGAGGGGCTAATGAAAACTAAAAATAAAATCAACGTACTAGAACTTATTTCACCAGAAATGCAGCAAGTTATGCAATTTTATGCAGATAATCCGCAACCTGTGCCGGAAAGTAATGACTACCCTTCTATGCGCCTTGCTTATAATCAAGACAGACGTTATTGGAATGCAGATGCACCAGAGATGTTTAGCATTCAAGATATTTCCGTTAACACTTCTTATGGCGAGGTATTAACACGTCTTTATCAGCCCAATGAAAAAACACCCGCAACACTCTATTATCTTCATGGCGGGGGCTTTATTTTAGGGAATTTAGATACTCACGATCGCATTATGCGTTTACTTGCGTCTTATACAGGTTGTGCTGTGATTGGTATTGATTATTCACTATCACCAGAAGCGCATTATCCACAAGCAATTGATGAATCAGCGCAAGTCTGCCAGTTTTATTATCAACATGCTGACCATTACGGCATTAACACTCAACACATTGGTTTTGCTGGCGATTCTGCAGGTGCCATGTTATCGCTAGCGACTGTACTGTGGTTACGCGACAAACAGATCCACTGTGGCAAAGTAAGTGCCGCTTTATTGTGGTATGGATTATACGGTTTGCGTGATTCCACCAGCCGTCGGCTTTATGGGGGTGAATGGGATGGATTACGCCAGCAAGATCTCGAAGAGTATGATAATGCCTATTTAACCGCGTTAGGCAATCGTGATGCGCCTTATTATTGCTTATTTAATAATGATTTAACGCAAGATATTCCCCCTTGTTTTATCGCCAGCGCAGAGTACGATCCGCTTATTGATGACAGCGTGACGCTATTTAAAACCCTAAAGGCCCATCAATTAGCTTGTGAATATAAAATGTATTCCGGCACATTACATGCCTTTTTGCATTATTCACGCATGATGAAAATCGCGGATGACGCCATCCGAGATGGCGCCAATTATTTTGTTAAACAGCTCACGAATTAGAACTCAAGATTACGAATAAAACGATAATCCGCAGACGCCTTTTTAAGTCGATACAGACTTGCAGGGCGTCCTCTCTCTGCTCGTTTTTCTCCCGTATCAATCAATAAATCTGCTTGTTCGATGCGTCGTCTAAAAGATTTTTTCTGGATCTCTTTACCAATTAAAATTTCATGCACATGCTGCAACTCAGGCAAGGTAAAGACTTCAGGTAATGCGAATCCGGGCACAATCGAATAGAGTGATTTTTGCTTTAATCGCTCTCTCGCTTGTGTAATTAATTCATGGTGATCAAAAGCTAAGCTTTGTTGTGCAATCTCATTGATAGGACACCACATTACCGAATCCACAGTATCAATATGTGCTTCACACACTTGATGTGCAATCAACGCGGTATAACAGACCGTCACAGACCAACCTCTTACATCACGCTGGTTATTTCCCACTGAACAGAGTTGCTCAATATAAGGAGGGATCACACCCGTTTTCTCTTTTAATTTTCTTAGCACAGTATCTTCAAGGCATTTGTCCTGAACTTCATCGACAAACCCACCGGGTAAACCCCATTTTCCTTTTTCAGGATGCTCCCCTCTTTTCACCAACAATACTTTTAACTGCTCTTCATGATAAGTAAACAGTGCCGCATCAACGGTGATCAGTGGTGACAGGAAATCGCGGCGGTTATAACTGGCTAAAAAATTTTGTTCATTCATGGCGTAAGCTTTATTAGAAAACGATGAAACTATTTTAAGCCTAAACATCAAAAAATCAAATTTTGTCATAAAGACACTAAATCAGTTGACAAGCATAGTGTCGATAGGACACAATCTAGTTATTGTCATAAGGACACTAATTGGAGATATCCTATGTTTAACTTAAACTATTTCAAAGCAGACTCATCAACTTTCATTATTAAATCGGTAAACGGCAAAATTCGCCAACAAGGTAAAGGATTGAGTTTTTGGTATAACTCAGCCACAACCTCTATTGCCGCACTACCTTTAAATGCCCAAGAAGCGCCGTTTATTTTTAACTTCCAAACGGCAGACTTTCAGGGGTTACGTATTCAAGGACAAATTTCCTTCCAAGTAAAATCTCCTGAAAAAGCGGCCGAAGTGCTTAACTTTAACTTGAGCAAAAACGGTAAATCTTATGCTTCAGAAGATCCATTAAAACTCAGCGATCGCGTTGTACGCATTGCACAAACCTTAATTCAAGCAAAGATCCAAAGTACACCACTTAGAGAAGCGTTATTACTTAGCCAATCATTAGTGACTTTGGTGATGGAACAATTAATTGAACACCCATCATTAGATGCATTAGGTATTGCGATTTTAGATGTCTCTATTGCAGCAATCACTCCATCACCAGAAACTTTAAAAGCACTTGAAGCCGAAGCAAGGGAGTCATTATTGAAAGAAGCCGACGATGCCATTTATGCTCGTCGTAAATTCTCGGTAGAACAAGAACGCACTATTAAAGAGGCTGAATTGGAAACCGATTTATCTGTTCAACGTAAACGTCAAGAAATTGAAGAAGCACGTCTAGAAAATGAACGCACATTATTACGGGAACAAGCAGAGATTGAAAAAGAGCGCCTTGAAGCCAAAGTCAATGCCGAAGCAAAACGCAAAGAATTAGTCGCGCTAAGCGCTGAAAATCAGCGAACACAATCAGAAGCTGATGCTTATGCGATTGAAGCGACCATGCGTGCTTATCGTGAATTGCCGGTTGAAAACCTCAAAGCCATGGCATTAGCGAAAATGGACTCACAACAATTAATGGCAATGGCATTTGAAACCTTAGCACTTAATTCAGGGAAAATTGGTGAGTTAAATATTACTCCTGATTTATTTAGCCAATTCATGAAAAAAGGCAATAAATAATGGATCGTAAAGAAGATTTTCGCTTTGTGCTAGTGATGAGAAAAAGCCGCTTACAGGAATTAATTGAGCGTTTTAATACGTGGTCACAAGCCAAATTCTATTTAGAACACAACAATGTTGAGGTAACGGATTACCTCAACGAACACAACTTATATCAAAAACAATTAACACAGGCAGAGCTGGTTTTAAAATCATTAGGACGTTTTCAGCTATTAGAAAGAAACTTATTGCCTAGCTATCAATTCTCACCCCACGATATTGTGGTGGTAATTGGTCAAGATGGGCTGGTCGCCAATACGCTGAAATACCTTAATGGACAGCCTATTATTGCCATCAATCCAGATCCTTCAAGATGGGATGGCAAATTACTTCCTTTTGAAATAGGTGAATTAAAAGAGACGGTGATTAATACCATTAATCAAAAAATGCCGTTTAAATCCGTGACCTTTGCACAAGCGACAACCAATGATGGTCAATCACTATTAGCCGTTAATGACTTATTTATTGGCCCCAGAAGCCATACCTCTGCACGTTATATTTTACAATGGAGTGGTGCTCAAGAAGCTCAATCTTCATCAGGAATTATTGTATCAACAGGATTGGGATCTACAGGATGGTTTCAATCTATTCTCGCGGGGGCAATGGCAATCACAGGGGAAGCGTCACATCCCCTATTACAAGGATTTAGCTGGGGTGACAAAAAACTGCAATTTAGTGTGAGAGAACCTTTTCCAAGTCGAACAACAGGTGTAGCTCTGACCTTTGGAACTATTGAGCCTGATTCACCTTTACAATTAGAATCTCTAATGCCCGAAAACGGTGTGATTTTCTCTGATGGTATCGAAGATGACTATTTACAATTTAATGCAGGCTGTATAGCGCATATTGGTATCGCTGACATACAAGGCCAACTGATTAGCCCCAAAGGGCGCCAGCGTATTTAGGCTTGATAAGGGTGACTAAATGACAATAAAGACATGACAAAAATAGAATAAATTTATTAATTATCAGTCAATTAAATCTCCACCAACTTCACATTGTGTATTATTAAACACAGTAATAAAGTCAGCATTGGCACACTGATTATCTAAACTCAATTTCACCATCTCTTGATATGACGGAGAAAACCGAAGTGAATAAGCGTGTTCTAGTGATTTATCGCCAAAAAAAGAAAAAAAAAGTTGAAGATCAGGGCAAGCATCCATGCTCACCTGATCTTCGATTGCCGTTATTAACATCCGTTGTTCTAACGTCATATTGTCTCGATGCCATCCTTGAGCAATCCAACCCAAACTAAACGCCATGAGTGCAATCCATGCATATAACGCTTGTGTGTTGAACATGACCTAATTCCTTAGTCATTCGAGACAAAACTTATTTCATCGACTTTTATTATAAAGATCAGCTTTTAACACTTTTCACTTGAACGCTATGCGAAATCCTTTCACACTCAGTCCTCAACTATTGAAAAGTATTTTTACTCACTTCCTTGTTAACTTGTAATAGACATCCTTATCTATTGCTGTCTACTCACACTGAAAACCAACAGAAAAAATAAACAATAAATTCAATATGTTGCTTATCTCCGTATGATTTAACGTGAAGCTATTATCTACAAACTTTGTATTTCAATCTAGTAAGTTTGTTCGGTTATTGTCGGTTATATGTGTTTATCCGACAATAACCGAACTATTCACATCAAACAAAACAAATAAACTTGTTTTAAGCGCCTTAAAATAACTTTAAAACAAAGATTTATATAAAAAAACAATAAATAGGCTGGTTATAATACAAATTTAAGCTAATATAGAAGGCATCTGATAGCCCTTAGTAAAGAGAAAAATAACATGCGTGTTCTAACTATTTTTTGTCCTGAATGTGGTGAAAAAGCGCTTATAAAGAAAAGTAATCGTAAACACAAAGAGTTATCTGATCTCTATTGTGCTTGCCGTGATCCTGAATGCGGGCATACCTTTGTTTTAAACCTCACATTTAGTCACACTCTTATGCCTAGTGCAAAAAACAAAGATACATTGTTATTAGATGTGATTAAAAACCTTTCTCCAGAACAACGAGAGAAAGCACTTACTCTTTTGCAAGGCATGTAATCATCTCGAACAGATACTATTTTTTTCATTTATTTTTATGATCTTGCTCCCATTCTGACAGGTTATTTGACTAACCTATTCTTATAGAAAGATAAATGATGTAGATTCATTTTTAAGCTAAATAAAAATAATTCTTATGTTTTAAATAAAACAAACACCGCCTATTGATGCAGTGTTTGCCAATCCTTTAATAAATAATTTGTCAGCCCCCCAAACCAGAAACCTTATTTCTAGTTTGAAGACTAAACACAAATTTCAAATGGAGCATTTAAGATGAAAAAGCTGATTAATCGAGTTGATGATGTGTTATCTGAACAACTACAAGGCTTTGCAAAAGCCCATCCTGAAATCAAACTTCATCCCTCCTCTTTTTATGTCACGCGAAAAGATGCTCCAGTAAAAGGTAAAGTTGCTCTATTGTCCGGCGGTGGTAGCGGACATGAACCCATGCATGCAGGTTTTGTGGGTAAAGGAATGCTTGATGGTGCATGTCCGGGTGAAATATTTACGTCACCCACACCTGATAAAATGTATGACTGCGCCAAAGCCATTGATAGCGGTGAAGGTGTTTTAATGATCGTGAAAAACTACACCGGTGATGTGCTGAATTTTGAAACTGCAACAGAACTGCTTCATGACGATGGTGTAAAAATCGCAACAGTATTAGTTGATGATGACGTGGCAGTAAAAGATAGCTTATATACCGCAGGACGCCGTGGTGTTGCCAATACCGTATTAATTGAAAAACTACTGGGTGCGGCAGCTGAAAGAGGCGACTCTCTTGATAAACTGGTTAAATTAGGTCATCACATTAATAACAATGGTTTTTCTATCGGTATAGCCTTGGAAGCCTGTACGGTTCCAGCCGCAGGAAAACCTTCTTTTACTTTACCTGAAAATGAAATGGAGTTTGGTGTTGGTATTCATGGTGAACCGGGTATTGACCGCCGTAAATTTACGTCCCTCAATGATACTGTTGATGCCATGTTTAATACCTTAATTGAAAATGGTCACTATCAACGTGTGATCCGCAATTGGGATCGTGAAAACGGCACTTGGATCGATGAAAATCAGGAAAAACAGCCTTTAAAATCTGGCGACCGTGTCATTGTTTTAGTTAATAACTTAGGTGCCACACCACAATCTGAGCTTTATGGTGTTTATAACCGTTTAACCCAATGCTGTGAAAAATTTGGCTTAACCATCGAACGTTCTTTAATTGGTTCTTATTGTACTTCGCTCGATATGTCAGGGATCTCAATAACGTTATTAAAAGTTGATAACGAATTACTTACCTTATGGGATGCCCCTGTAAATACACCTGCGATGGTGAAATAAGTGTTTAATAACAAGAAAAGGAACAAAAAATGGCTTTAACTCATGCTCAAATTATTCTTTGGTTACAACAATGTGCACTGCTGTTTGAACAAAATAGTGATTATTTAACGGATTTAGATCGTGAAATTGGTGATGCTGACCACGGTTTAAATATGAACCGTGGCTTTAAAAAAGTGCAAGAAAAACTACCTGAATTTGAAGGGCAAGATATTGGTACCATCCTTAAAACCACAGGCATGACATTGCTCTCAAATATTGGCGGAGCAAGTGGTCCTCTATTTGGCACCTTCTTTATTCGTGCCGCCAAACCCACGGCTTCATTGCAAAATCTAGAACTTAATCAACTCGTTGAAATGGTAACAGAAGGTGTAGAAGGCATTGTAAGCCGAGGAAAAGCAGAGCCAAATGACAAAACCATGTGTGATGTTTGGTGGCCAGTGGTTGAGTCATTAAAGCAATCTAATGAACAACATCTTTCTATTAAAGAAGCCCTCAACCAAGCACAAATTGTCGCTGAAAAAGCCGCTGAAAACACTATTCCGATGCAAGCTCGAAAAGGACGAGCAAGCTACTTAGGTGAGCGCAGTATCGGACATAAAGATCCCGGCAGTGCTTCTGTGGTACTGATGATACAAGCCCTTGCAAATAGTATTAATGCATAACTGACCAAGTAACCAATACAAGCAACCAATAAAGGTCTACCATGATAAATATTGTTATTGTTTCTCATAGTAAACATCTCGCTGATGGTGTGGCAGAACTTGCCAGTCAGATGCTTAATCCGGCTCATTGCCAACTTGCAGTTGCCGCAGGTATCAACGATGAAGAACATGCGATTGGTACTGATGCCGTTAAAATTATGACGGCGATAGAATCGCTTTCACAAGCACAATCTATTGTTGTGATGATGGATTTAGGCAGTGCAATCTTAAGTGCAGAAACTGCGATTGAGTTACTTGATCCCGAGCTAGCTGAAAAAGTCACCCTCTGCTCTGCTCCCTTAGTTGAAGGTACACTTGCAGCAGTTGTAGCGGCATCTTCAGGAGCATCACTAGAAAAAGTGATTGAAGAAGCTTCAAATTCTTTATATCCAAAGAAAATTCAACTGGGTGAAAATTTCGTTCAACCTAAAAATGACATTAATGCTCCGGTCAAAATTCATGGTAAAGAGGCAAGTTGGGTTGTTCGTAATCCTCATGGATTACACGTAAGACCGACTGCAACGTTAGTTGAGGTGCTTTCTACTTTTCAAGCTGATTATCAATTAGTTAAAGGGGATAGGCGAATTAATCCTCTCAGTTTAAATCAGCTTTCATTAATACAAATTCGCCAAGGTGATGAAATAACGCTAATTGCATCTGGTGAACAAGAAGATGAAGCTATTGCGGCGTTTCTTGAACTTGCCCGAAATGGCTTTGGTGAAGAGCTACCTTCTGATTCTAATACCATAACATTAAAAGGTACTTTAGCCCCTGTATCTCAAATTAAAGCACCGGCTTTTATTTGGCATGAAATAGAGCTATCACCGATAGAAAACTTATCTGAACCAATTGATATTAGTGCTCAAGTTGGCAAACTTAATTTTGCAATAAAAGAGACGCTAAAAGCTCTAAAACAGACAGCCAATAAAGCGAGCCAGACATTAGGTGAGCATATTGGTGCTATTTTTAACGGCCATATCATGATGTTAGATGATGATGAGTTAATTACGAGTGTGATTGATCGCATTAAAGAAGAGAAGATCAGCGCTCAACAAAGTTGGTCGGATGAAATGCAAGAAAGAACACAATTGTATTGCGCCCTCTCTGATCCCTATTTACGCGCACGCGAACTCGATCTTCGTGATCTACGTAATCAAGTACTTTATCATTTACAAGATAAAACTCGCCCAAGCTTTACCCCTTCACAACCTGCTATTTTGGTTGCAAAAGAGCTTTTTCCTTCCACATTAATTCAATTAGTTGATAGTCAATTGGTCGGTATTGCTTTAGCAAAAGGTGATAGTCGCTCTCACAGCGCCATTATCGCGGCTGAAATGCGCTTACCTATGTTAGTCGATTTAGGATCTGCGTTATTAAAAGTCACTGAATCCCAAAAGTTAAAATTAGACACCAATAAGGGCGAATTAGTTATTGAACCAATCTCGCTATAAAACTCTTTTCAAATTAATCTCATAAAAAAACCCGCACAATAATGTGCGGGTAAGTCAACGAAAAACGCTATCGATAATAGGTCATTATTGACTCTTATAATTATTAAGGTATTGATAATACCAATGTCGTAGTGCCGCTAAAGTTACCTAACGAAGGCGTGCCGAACGTTTGTAATTTCGATCTAATATCAACGGTCATATATTGATTTTGGATTGCATTAACTTGTGTACCTATTGACGCAGGTGAGCCATTTAACGTTAAAAGTGAACGAATACTTCCATCTGGTTTTAGATCCAAATAATGATCAATTTGCGCACTTGAAATTCTTACTGGCATATTGGTATTACAAGTAAAAGAAAACTGTCGTGTCACTTCGTGATTATTCACTTGTTCCACATCAAGCACGCCATGAGACAGTGTTAAATTATCACTCACAAATGCACATTTTCCTGCAGGCGGTGGCGCGATACCACACACTCCGTTAGGAACAAGCTTACCACTTCCGCCTCCTGCACTGGTTGTTAAAAAGAAACCGATACACTCATCTGTCGTTACCGTTCCAGCATGCTGACTATAAGCGACATAAGGAAAAGACAGCCCGCATTGATTAACCAAATAATCGACTACGGCTTTTTCATTCGGTAGATCTGCAATATTTTCACGACAACGCCAAGGTGCCCTATCAGCTACACCACCAGTATCCTTCCCACTATGTAAGTGGTTTATTTGTATATAACATCGAGCTTTTCCCGGAAGCACTAAAGCACATGGGTTAGGATACGTTTCGGTTGCATGCCAATATTCCATGACAAAATGATAACGCGTTTCAGGGCTTGTAATAGAAGTAATATAAGAAAAATAGCCTGCAGCTTGCGCATTAATGAGAGAGAAACTCCATAACACAATCAGTAACTTTAAAATTTGCTGTATTTTTTTCATTATCTTTTACTCATATTTCAAAGAAAACACGGCAGTAGCAGAAAAGTGCCCCGGCTTAATTGATTTATTTGCAATAGCAGCCGCTGTTGCTTGCAGATAAGCAATAAAATTAAGCTCAAAAATACCATTATTAGGAATATTATATAAACTGGTGTAATCCCCTAATTTAATAGGGACACCTTCTTTAGTCATAATTTGTATTCCTAAATCAGGATTATTAGCGCTAGCATCTAATGCCAATAATCCCGCCAGCTCATTATGTGTTTGCCCTTCAAACTTAATTTTGACTTGTTTTGCAATAGAGATATCGCATTCAGATAAAATAATTTTGAAATCTTTTTTCTCAAATTCAAAATAGCTCTTATAAATATCATCCAAGCGAATTTCATCAAAAACCACATCCACTTGAGAATGCTCTGGCAAAACTTTACAAGGTGCGATAATTAATGAACCAAAGATATTCATATTATCAGCAGAGAAAACAGATGAAGAAAATAATAAACAACTGCCAATAATAGTGCGATATAAGGTCAATCTATTCATTATTGGTACTCCACAAATAATGTGCCACCCGAGGTAAAATTACCAGGTTTAAGCTCACTATTTTCTTTTTTAACTAATACAGCCCAAATCTTTTCAGGGCTATTAAGATTAATCGAATATTTTTTATTTAAATCGATAACAGAGTTACCCATCATAAATTTCACAGTCAAATCATCAATATTCGTTTTAAGCCCATTAGGATCGAAACTGCTTTTACTACCATCAATCCATAAATACATATTCCAGTTATTTAAATTCTCATCACAAGTAATTTGGTAATTTATTTCTCGTTTTTGGTCATAACCCTGAATGGTTTTTATCGCAACAGGGCCAAAATTCACCTCGATCATATTTCCGTCATTCACTTTACAAGGCGGTGGTGTCAATAAATTACCTTTAATAAGGACTTGTGTTTCATTATCTTTCGCTAAGCTAGGGGAAGATATTGAAAATAAAAATAACATAATGAGGAATGGATAATAGCGCATATTCTTTATTCCTCTCTTAGTTGTAATAAACCTGCATGGTTGCAGTTGCATTAAAGCCACCACTCGGTAAAATCGCGCCACTTTTTTTCACCAATACAACATAAAGCTCTGGCGGTGTTTCATATTTAAATGGAAAAGAACTGCCCATATAAATATTATTATCTGCGGCTTTAAATAACACCCCAAGATCAGTTACGCTGGTTTTTAAATAACGCGTATCAAAACCCGCACTTTCACCCGTAAATTTTACGGACATATTTGGGTTGCCTGTCGTCTTACAATCTAAGGTGTAATCCATTTTTTGTTTATAATTTTCGTTTTCTATTCTTGTGGTTAGCACATCATTAAAGTTAACCTCAATAGGCTTGCCATCGTTAACTTTACAAGGACGCGATTCCACGCTGCCATTGACTGTTACTCTTAAAAAGCCAGAAACAGCCCATACAGAAGGAGCGAGAAAACTCATACAAAGAAAAAGTATTACACCTCGGAATATAAGCATAATATTACGCCTTCTTATCTTTGATATTTGCTGAACAAATATCTCCACGACATTGGAATGTTAATTCAACCAAACCTCCAAAATCATTGAGATATTCAATTGCAGGTGCAGCACCTAAGTCACCCACTTTTGTTCCTAGTGAACCTTGACCAAAAGGCTCAATCATGACGGCTTCAAAACCATTCACTTCGGCATTATTTTTTCTGATTTTGGTGATAGTAAGATAATAAGGTGAAGGATTTTTCACATTATAATTACTACCTTGTTTTTCAATCACAATATTTTTTTCCATTGGATTAGTTTCTAAACGGCTCGGTGCAACAATACTTTTGGGTCGATAAAACACTTTAATTTTTGTTTGTAATGCGATTTGTAAAACATTAGGTGAATCACTACGAGGAGGAATTTCACGAACATTAAGGTAATAAATACTTTCTCTATCTGTTGGCAACATATTCGTTGCAGGTAATGCCTGTATTTTTATTTGGCTTTTATTTCCAGCTTCAATACGCTGAACAGGTGGCGTCACAATAAAAGGAGAATTAATTTTTTCATCTTGACTATTTTCAAGCCAAGATTGCGCTAAATAAGGTTTAGACTCATTTTCATTTTCTAACATCATACTTACTGAGCGCTCACCTTCATTATATAAAACACGGGTTCTATCTAATGCAATTGCGGCATAAGTTGATTGAGAAAAAAGGCAAATAGTGACAATAGCGCCTAATGTTTTTGGGTTGATGTATTTCATTTCATTCACCGTTGACTTAAATTTAATTACTTACAAGGAAGCAACAACATGTTGCTTAAATTATTTTCTAATACTGCGGGTAACTGGAATTGGCAAGTTTCACCATTCGCATTCAGATCTAATGTTTCTCCTGCATTCACACCCGATAAATAAACAAAACCGTCATCTGAAACAATACCGACTTCTAATTTATCTTTGTTATAAATGCTGGCGCCAAAAGGAGGATATTTCTTATTCGCCATGGTAATTACCGCTAAGACTTTCTCACCTTCAATAACATTAAATTTACGATAACCAATCGCCCCTTCGGTTAAAGTGGCATATTGTGATGATTGAACGGCATCCGCTTTTTCAGGAAGGTTATTAACATCAATAGTAATATGGCTACGAGAATAGTTTTGCACGCCCATTAAGACTGCTTTACCACTATGGTTAGTCTCAATAGGTGTTAAACCTGTTTTAATAGGAATATCTTCAACATTATTGGTATCCACTAATATTCGGGAATTACCCATTGAAGTCACTCGATGAAGAGCCCCCCCTTCAGGCGTTAACGTGACGCCTCCCATTAATTGCATCGATAATGCACTTTGGTTATTTTGGGTATAAGTTCCGCTTGTTGTGAGTTTTGCTAAATTACCGTCGTAGTTATAGAAACCAGAAAGATTAACTTTATCGCTATCCCAAGTACCCGCAGATAAGTTATACGTACTACGCTCATTAATGCGTTCATAATAGCTAACAGAATTACTCGTATTATGACGATTAAATGATCCCGAATAACTAATATTGGCTTCATTACGCTCTAGTGGTACACCCAATGACACATAAACACCTTCGTCATTGTTATAGCTTGATTCCACTTTATAAGCGGATAGGTTGACGGATAAATTTTTAAAATTAGCCCAATCAAAATAACTTGAAATCGTAAAACTATAGTTATCTGTTGACGGCCTATTCCAATAGGTTTGTCGGGAATAGTTTAAATAGGTATTGATATTATAATCAGGGAAAGCCGTGCCAAAGATGGCGGTATAAAGCTCTTTACCACTATCAATATGAAGCCCTCTATAACGACCATCTAAAAACTGGGTCATACTTAAATAATCACGTTGTGAAAATCGATAACCAGCAAACGTGATCTGGCTATTTATTTGATCAAATTGTTTTGAGTAGGTAACGTTATAAGAAGTACCAGATAGTGTCTTATCATCAAAATTACTGCCCATCTCAGCACGCGAAGCCGAAATATTAAATGAAAGCACCCCAAATGGCGCTAAGTCTTGCCCTAGACCTAAAGCAATATTTTGATATTCAGTTGAGGCTAATAATCCGCCATAAATCGTGGTGTTATTCGCTGCCCCCCATGAAAAGGAGCCTAATGAAAAGGCGGGGCCTTCAGTATCATGCTCATTTTTAGTTGGCTTACCCATCACCAGTTTATATAAAAACTGACCTGGTCTTGTCAGTGTACCTAAACGCGAGGTTTCCACTTGAAATCGTTGGACTGAACCATCTTGTTCTTCAATAGAAACATCTAAGGTTCCTCCCCCGAATGTATTCACATCTTGAATACGAAATGGGCCCGGACTCACTTCATTTTGATAAACGATACGACCATCTTGACGCACAATGACGGTAGCGTTAGTCCTTGCAACACCTGCGATTTCAGGCGCATAACCTTGTAAACGAGGAGGGATCATCGCGTTATCACTTTCTAATGAAGCACCAAGATAACGAAAACTATCAAAAAGTTCTGATGATAAGTATTGTTCACCTAAAGTTAATTTAGCGCCTAAAGATCGAATAGCTCGGAAAATATAAAGCTGATTCCAACGCCAAGATTTGTCGTTGTTATTTAAATTACCGGCGGAGGCTTGCCAATCTGAACGAAAACGCCAAGCGCCCATATTAATGCCCATTACACCACTAATATTGGTTCCCGTTTCGGTACCTTGGCCGTTGTTTTCATATCGAATAAGACGATTACTCATATTGTAATCAAGGAAAAATCCTGCAATACCATCATCCCAACGAGAAGGGGGATCCCAACTCGGATCTTGATATTCCATAAAGGCTTGAGGAATACTGATATTTAAAATACCCGTATAGAGATCACCCACTGCATTCATATTTGGCACGGAACGGAAATCAAGACACTGTGTATTATTCGTTGTTAACCAAGTGACTTTTTTTTCCCATTCAGACTTTAAACCTAAAATAGGATAAACCTCAGGAGTGATACAAGGAATGGATAACTCTGCGTTGTAATCTGGGGCAAAAAATAAAATAGGCTCTTCGTTTCTTATTCTTTGTTTATTAACGTCAGTTGCCAGTAAATGAGTGCCTGGCTGAATATAATTTGCGTAAGAGAATTTAGTAAAGTCGGTATTTTCAATACCTTTATCTGTTAAGAAATCGGTATTAAAATCTACAGCTTCTTCTGCAAAAACAGGTAACGAAAAAGGAACAAAGAATAAAAGCATTACTTTTGTGATCGTATTTATTTTCATGCTTTTCATTTTGCTATGCCATCCTCAGCATTATTAACAGAAGATAATATTGATGAGATGCATGGCGCCTAAACGCCACACATCTTATTAAAACAACAACTATTATTGGTAGACAACTTTAAAGTTAGCTACTGTATCGAAAGAACCCGTTGTTGCTTTCTTATCAACAGCTTCATTACCTTTCACGTAAGCTGAGAACTGCAATGTTGTGACAGAGCCGTCGCCATTATTTAAAGCGTGACCAGCTACTGGGAAACCTTGACCAAAAGTAATTGGATTATTGCCACGGTCAGTGATAACGATACCTGCGTTTTGTACTTTGCCACCTAGGCCCAGTAATTCACCAGTATAACCATCAAAACCACTTACAGTTGAACCTGTAAATAACACTTTTGCAGTTTTATAAGTTTCAGTTGAGCAGTTTTTCAGTACGATATCGAAGTTTTCGCTATCTGAACGGAATTTATTGCTTGTTAGTTCATGTAACGCGATTTCACCAAACTTAACCGTTTGATCTAAGCTATTGTTATCAATTGAACAAGGAACGTCATTGATAAAACCAGTGAAACGTACTTTACCTTCACTACTTTCCGCTGGATCTGCTGCAAAGCTAGGAGCAGCAACAACTAAAGATAACGCAACACCTAAAGCTAATTTAGTAAATTTCATAAAATTTCCTTTATGCACAATAAAGATATTAATATTTCTTGGTTCCAGATGAAATAAACGACAAGTCATTACACTTGATCGCTTTGCTACAATTTAAATATTACAGATCCATTGATAATTCTTTATCAAACCAAGATAGGAGATATCCTACAAATGCATCCTTTTTGCATTCATATTCAAATTAATTTACTGAATAAATTAATCGTATTACCTTTTTAGACGTCGCTTTTAGACATTTTAAAAATTAAGTTCCTTAATTAATAAAAACATCTTATTAAGACATGTAAATAAGCAATAAACTTTAATCAGAAAGTAAGAGTAAAAATTAAAGTAAAAAAACGGATTTAAATTAAGTTCCTTTACTTATTTTTCGATTAAATACTCTCAAAAGGCGTAAATTAAGTCAAAAGTCAAAAAATGATATTATTAGTAAAACCCAAGGATAGTTATCAAATGAAACAATTCTTTAAATGAGTAAATAAAGTATTTTAAACTAAAAGCACATATAGGTTAGATATTATTACTTAATAAAAAACAAAGGCACCACAATTAACACTCATTGAGAGTAAAATAAATATAAAAACCAAATTAATAAAATTAACTAGTCTTTTACAACAAAAAGACACCAAAATATAGAAAATTATATTCTACTGACACGATAAAGCCAACATATATACAAAAACACTTAGGATTCATCTCAATTGAAAGCCTCCATTATACAAAAACACTTAGGATTCATCTCAATTGAAAGCCTCCATTAAATTAAATCATTTTATTTAATTTAATTAATATTCTGATAATCTGATTACGATGATATTTAAAATAGCATGTGAATTTATCGTTAATAATATTTTAAAAAATATTACAAGCATGATTATAATATGAATCTCTTTTTATGAGCATTCATTTTAATATAGTCAATTATGGAATAAAATTCCTTTTTTAATAAATGAAAATGATATTAATCATAAAATGATGATAATAATACCTCGTAACAGGTATGTAAAAAACACCATTATTAACATCAAATAAAGATACCTTATTTTTATATTTAGCTCTTAATAAGATTTTAAGAAAAATAAATTAGAAAAAGCGCCAATATGGCGCTTCTTTATTATCAAATAGATGGGAATTTAAACCTGTGGTTTATAGCTATCTTTATCGAGATCATGTTTTTTCATTCGTAAATATAGCTTTTTACGTGGAATACCCAAATAATCCGCCACATCACTTACACGTCCCGCAAATAAATATAACGCATCTTCTATTAATCGACGCTCATATTCATCCACAAGATTATCCAAAGGCCCTTCAGGTGGAATAATGGCTCGATGTTGTTCACTATCCACCATTTTCACAATACCTACTGCATAGAGTTCGGCCACATTTCGTAACTCACGAATATTACCCGGCCAATCGTAGCGCTTTAAAATATCGAGGTAATTACGATCAATCTTCGGTACTGCAATGCCAAGTCGCTGTGCGCTTTGTCGTAAGAAAGCTCTAAATAATGGAATAATATCAGGACGTCTGGCACTTAACGGAGGCAGTGAAAAAGTGATTTGTGAAAAATAGTAATAGAATTCAGGGATTAATCGTCCTTCTGTTACAAGTTGCTGGGTATTATTTTCTAAAATCGCAATCGTTCTAAAATGACGCTTTCCTTGGCGTTCCATATCTAACAGATAAGAACTTAACCAGCGTTGTGCTTCTGATGATAAATCATAAGGGGAACGTAAAATCAGCGTTCCTATTTCATCCGCTTCAATTTGAGCAATAACCTGTTTGATATCCGATAAATTTTGGCAATCGACTGTTTGGATAGCTTTATCACTATGCGGGCTTAATTCATGCAATAGCTGAGCAAGAAGATGACGCCCCGTTCCCATCTCACCTTCTATCATTAAATCTTTATCGATATCGGCAATTTGTTGTACTTGTTCTCTGATCGCGGTGATTTGCGCACTGTCTCCCACTAATCGCTCTTGTGTGGTGCTTATTACCGCATTTCTAAGAGAAAGAATGGATTGACGCTCTTTGTGAGCCTTCGCCACTAACTCTAAGAAAACAGGTGGATTAATCGGTTTTTCAATAAAATCATAAGCGCCTTTTTTTACCGCTTCTACTGCTAACGGTATATCGCCATGCCCTGTGATCATGATAACTGGAATACGAGAGTCAATTTGTTTAATGCGCTCTAATACTTCCATGCCATTCATTGCTGGCATATAGATATCAAGCACAACAGCTCCCTGCCATTCTGGTGTTAAAAGGCTTAATGCTTTTTCTGGTGAGTCGGTTACTCTGGCAACCATTCCCGCAAGATTGAGTAAATGACGATAAGATTCAAGAATATCTTCATCGTCATCAATTAATAAAACGTCGATATCAGGCATGTGTGATTGTGTCATCTGTAAACTCCAAAACAACCATGGCGCCACCATTTAATGTCGAGGCCAAGTAAATTTCATAACCAAACCGTTGCATAATTGAACGGCAAATGGATAACCCTAACCCAAGCCCCACATCTTTTGTGGTTGTAAATGGGGTAAATAGTTTTGGTAAAACTTCTGAATTGAATCCTTTTCCACTGTCGGCAATCGCCACTAGTTTTCTTTTAGGATCAACAGATAAAAGATCAATTGTGATTTGGCTTTCACCAATACCCGCAATGGCATCCATTGCATTAACAAACAAATTAACCAAGACTTGCTCAATTTGTGTCGGGTCTGCACAAATAGTTAATTCATCAGGAATATTATTCGTAATAATGCACTGCTCTCGTTTAGAACGAGACTCCACCAGCACCATCGCGCTGTCTACCAACTCTTTTAATGGCGCTGAAACAAAGCTAATTTCAGACGAAGATTTACGTGAAAAATTACGCAATGCAGTAATTATTCGATTCATTCGTGCGCACAGCTTTTCTATACGTTCGATAGAATCAGGTAATTGATCATATTTTCCCATCTGCATAGTCAGTTTTGCACTGTACAAATAGGTATTGATTGCAGAAAGTGGCTGATTAAGCTCATGTGCAAGGCTTGTCATCGCCTGCCCTACAACCGCCATTTTAGCAGCTTGTACTAACTCTTCTTGTGTCTGAATTAAGTGTTTTTGTGCTTGTTCTCGTCGTACAATTTCTTCATTTAATTGCTGGTTTTTATCTTGTAAATCTTGTGTTTTTAATGCAACAAGGCGTTGAAGTTCTAATCGGCTTAACTCTTGACGAGTAATATCGGTGATTGTGACGATATATTTGTGTTCATCTTTATGCGGATATTCTCGAATATTAAATTGTAAAAAATTCGGCTCACCCACTTTTACCATTCGAATAGTACATTCACTCTGCCCTAAAAGATAAAGCTGACTCGTTGAACTAAATTGCGCTTTGAGCATAGTGCTCGCCTCACCACTAAACAGGAGCCAAAGTGGCTTATTACTTTGCTCTTTGCCTGTGCCTAATAGTGTTGCTGCACTTGGGTTTACCGTTTCTATTCTGCCATCGTGGTGACAAGTAATTAAACTTGCATCGGTATTATTAATAAGATTTAACGCATTACTGGCTTCAACTTCTTTCATTTGACGCCAAAATCGGCGAAGCCGCCGACTTAACAGACCAATTTCATCTTGTCCTTCAATCAATACTGGCTCGGTTAAATTACCTTTGGCAACATGTGCTAAGTCATCACTTAGTTTATTTAATCTTGCGATAAGTCTTCTATCAATCAAGATTTTCATCACAATAATACTCAGCAATAGTGATGCAATAATGATGACAACAATAACGATTTTCCCCGTTGCCATTAGTTTGCGGGTATTATCATTAAGTTTATTTAGCGCTTCACTTGTCGCAAAAACATTACCTCTTACAGCATTATCAAATTGTGATAATTTTTCATTCAGTTCAGGGGTTAATGCTTTGAGCTTTTTCTCGTTTTCTACATCATCAAGCAGTGTTTGATAGATATCACCGTCATAACGGGTGATCGCAATAATCTCTTGTAACACCTGACGATGGGCAATCGTTGATGGATAGCTTTTTAGTTTCTGATTTAAGGCAATAATTTCATCAATTTTGACGCTGATATAGTGGAAAGCGACATCAATATCACGGCTATAACGTTGATGTGCAATTTCTTCAACTAAACTAATTAATTCATTTTCTGTCGAAAACAACTCTTGTAATAAGGTTGATTCCAATAGGAGTTGTAGGCTGTTTTCCTGTACATTTTTTTCATTGATCATTTGGCTGACATGCCACTCAATTTCATTAAGGAGTGGTTTAATGTCTTCACCAACGGCGTCATGCATCCACGCCAATTGCCCTAATAACTGTGCAAGGCGATTTTCTAATTCTCGACGTTTATCCAATAACACATCTTGTTGATTAATAAGTTCTGATAACTCATCAACAAGTTGAGTATAAAAATCACGCTGTGGCTTTTGCTCAATAGGAAACTCACGCAAATTATCTAATAACTGATGAATTTCCTGCTGTTGTTGCTCTGAAATTGATTTTCTTTGTGTTTGCTCTCGCTCTTTTAATAGCATCTGTAAATTGGTGCTATAACGTTCCATGGTATAGCTGGTGGTTAACAGAGGCAGAGATTCCCCCACTGACGCATTAATCTGCGTCGCCAGCTTTCCCCACATAAAAAAGATAACCACACCAATCAACAAGGTGAGTAAAGAGCTAAAAATAAACGCCATATACAGGCGTCTACCTAATTTGCCAAATTGTTTAGGCACTAATAATTTCATCCGTAATACCTTTCATAAAAACAGCGTTTCCTGCTGTATATCTGAACCACAAGGCGGTTAGGGTGATTTACTTTCATGCAATAGTGTTAACGCACTTTCTAAATTTTTATTCACTTGTGTGCGCCACTGATAAAGTAAAGCCAGTGCCTGATCTGAATATTCTCGCTGATCAGCTTCTTTTGTAAATAACGCTTGGGTTAAAGGAGAATTTGCTTCTTCTTCACTAATAATAACCTTGCTCGCAAGTGCTCTTGCTTCATTTATTGCAAGAATACGCGCAGGTGTCTTATTTTCTTGTTTTTCAGCTTCATGGATCTCATTCCACGTTTGTTTCATTAATGGAAAGCTATGGGTGATCATTTGATCGAACAAGACACTGACGACTTCATTGCGACGGTAGGCTTGATTGCTGTTAAGTATAAAGTCTGTATTATTTGCCAACTCATCATTACTTTTTAATACTGTTTTGCTCAATGGGATCTTTGCCATATCACTTTTATAAATAATTTCTTGTCCTTCGTCAGAAAGCAAAAATTCGATAAACTTAGCTGCTTTTTCTCTCTTACTACTTTCCGCAACTATGGCGACATAAGTAGGTAAAATGATAGAGTTATCAAAATAACTAAATTTAACATAATCAAAGTGCTTTTGATGATTGAAGGCATAGTTATCAATAATTGGCCCAGCACCTACAATGCCTCTGGCGATAGCATCGCTGACTCGTGAACTCCGTGCCGAAATGGAAGAAAGATTACCACTGGTTTCAAGTAATATTTGCCATCCTTTCTCCCAACCATATTCTTGTAGTACATTTTCCACCATGAGCTGCATCGTGCCTGAATTCGCTGGAGTGGTCATGGTTAAATGCCCTTGATAGATAGGATCTGTCATATCCTCCCAACTTTTAGGCGCAGGAATTCCCCATTTTTGTAAGTATTGTGCATTGCTCATAATACCAATACCCGAATATCCAATCGTTGCCACTTTGTCATTTAAAATATCACTATGTCGTGTCAGCCACTTTGGTGCCTCATGCGCCACAGGCAACCTAGCCAAAAGGCCTTCCCTATCTAGATGATGAAAAAAGTTAGCTGACGATGACATCACAATATCAACTGGCTGTGTTGGATACTGCTTCATCATACGAGTTGCAATCGCCATACGACGAAAAATTACTTGTAATTTGGTGTCAGGATAGCGCTCATTAAATGCCGCCATAAGAGGACGCATTGGTGCATCAGCGAGTGTAGTTAAGACAACTAAAGGCCGTTCATCACTTTTTACAGGTGTGATAAACAGCCAACTAAACAGCAAACAGATGAGGCTAAGCGTTATTCTTATTCTCATGACATACCCCTGGTTTTGTTTTGAATAAACATAAAAATGTGTCGAACTTCAAACTTCTGATATTTAGCAATATTTATTATTTTTGGCTAATGAGTCCTTAATGACTCATTTCTAACAATGATACGACGATATCTTCACTCATTTTTAAACCAACGCCTAATAGCGATGTTACAAATTTGACTCACCGATTCAGCAGAATGTGTCATCGATGACTCAAATTCCCTCTTTTGCACCAAGATGACCTAAATGAATAGCATCAGCTCTGAAAACCAAAATCAGCTTCAGACATGAATAATATTCGGAGTCATCTTTATGCTAAGTTTCTTTAAAACCAGAAAGGATCTGCCGCTAATAGAAGCGTCAAGTGAAAAGATCCGCGCAATATATAAAAAGCACCAATGGCAGGTCTTCTTTGGTCTTGTTCTTGGTTATGCCATGTTCTATGTGGTTCGTATGGCACTCGGTGTGGTGAAAAAACCTATGCTGGATGCAGGTATCGTAACCACCGCTGAACTCGGTTTAATGGGTTCTGCGTTCTTCTTTACCTACGCATTTGGTAAGTTCTCTAACGGCTTCTTGTCAGATTATGCCAATATTGGACGCTTTATGTCCATCTCGTTAATTGCCTCTTCCTTTGTTTGTATCTTCATGGGAATGTCAACGGCGAGCCTGTTCTTTATCCTGTTATGGGGTATTAACGGTTGGTTCCAGTCTGTGGGTTCAGCACCTTCTTGTGTCTCTATCTTCCAATGGTTCTCACCCAAACAGCGCGGTACAGTTTATTCCATCTGGGGTGGCTCGCGTAATATCGGTGAAGCAATTACGTGGATCTTAACAGCTACCATAGTGAGCTTCTTCGGCTGGCGTGCAGGTTTTATCGGTGCAGGTATCGCAGGTATTGCTGCGGGTATCGTTTTACTGATGATTTTAAAAGACCGTCCTCGTACTTATGGCTTACCTGATCCAGCAACCGCGTATGGCGAAGAGTCAGAAGCCGTTAAATCAAGTGACCCTAAAGAAACACGTCGCGCTCAGTTATTCGTATTAAAACAACCAACAGTGTGGATCATCGCAGCAGCATGTGCGGCTATGTATATCTCTCGCTATGCAATCAGTTCATGGGCTGTCCTTTACCTACAAGGTTCAAAAGGTTACTCACTGATTGATGCAGGTTTCGCAATGTCTACTTACCCAATCGCGGGTTTCTTCGGCGCAATCTTAGCGGGTATGGCTTCAGACAAACTGTTTAACGCTAACCGTCATATTCCAACATTAATTTACGGTATCGCCAACATCGCTGGTTTTGCACTGATGTTCTGGGGTCCACAAAGCCGTGTTATAGATGCTGTTGCATTAAGTATGGTTGGTTTTGCAATGGGTGGTCTGGTTGTGTTCTTAGCAGGTTTAACCGCTTGTGACCTGATGCCGAAAAACGCAGTAGGTGCAGTAAAAGGCTTTATCGGACTGTTCGCTTACATTGCAGCATCAGCTCAAGAACTAATTTCAGCATCACTGATTAAAGTAACTCAAGTTGGCGATATCACTCACTACGACTTCACCACAGTACAGTATTTCTGGATAGGTTCTGCCATCGTTTCCATGATTTTAGCAACGCTAGTCTGGAATGCGAAAAAAGTGACCATGGATTAATGAATTAATTAAGTTGTCATCAAGGGATACCTTTAGGTATCCCTCTTTAAAAAGAGAATGTCATTATGCGTAAGACAAAAATTGTTGCGACACTTGGCCCGGCTAGCTGTTCAGAACAGATGATTGAAAAACTCATTTTAGCGGGTGCTAACGTATTTCGTTTAAACTTTTCACACGGCACTCGCGAACAGCATCAGGCCACTGCCGCAACTATCCGTCAGGTCGCAGAAAAACATCGTGTATTTATCGGGATCTTAGCAGACCTGCAAGGCCCCAAAATTCGTATCGCTAACTTTAAAAATGATTCAATTCAATTAAAACAAGGCGATAGCTTTATTCTAAATGCAGATTTAGACAACACATTAGGCGACGAGCAACAAGTTGGTTTGGACTACCCACAACTTGTTCAAGAAGTCACACCAGGGAATATTCTGTTACTTGATGATGGCAATATTCAATTACAAGTCAGCGCCGTCAATAATAATAAAATAGAAACTGTCGTTACTGTTGGTGGAAAATTATCTAACCGTAAAGGCATTAACTTACTTGGCGGTGGTTTATCTGCTCCGGCATTAACAGATAAAGATAAACAAGACATACACACAGCAGCCGCAATTCAAGCAGACTACATCGCCGTTTCATTCCCACGTAATGGTGCGGATATTGAATATGCCCGTGGTTTAGTGATTGCAGCAGGAAGTCACGCCAAAATCGTTGCTAAAGTTGAACGTGCAGAAGTAGTTTCTTGTGAAGAAAACATGGACGACATCATTAAAGCATCTGATGTCATTATGGTAGCACGAGGTGATTTAGCCGTAGAAATTGGTGATGCCAGCTTACCAGGTGCACAAAAACAACTGATTGCACGCTGTCGCGCATTAGGTTGCCCGGTGATCACGGCAACCCAAATGATGGAATCAATGATTGAAAGCCCAATGCCAACACGCGCAGAAGTAATGGATATTGCGAATGCGGTTGGTGATGGAACTGATGCCGTGATGCTATCAGCCGAAACTGCGGCAGGGAAATATCCCGTAGAAGCCGTTAGTGCAATGGCGCGTGTAGCTGAAGGGGCTGAGCGCTCTTTTGCGGCTAATGTTGAAAACCCATGGCAATCACCGTCTTACTATTCACAAACAGGTCGCTGGATTGCACTAGCCGCCGCGACAACGGCTTTCCATGACGACAAGCATTTAAGCGTTGCTGCATTAACAGAAAATGGCAAATCAGTGACCTTATTGTCACGCTTTATGCCAAACAACAACGTATATGCATTAACAGATAATCCCGCACTTGCTGGTCAATTAACTGTATTACGTGGTGTAACGCCGGTGGCTTATCAGCGTCAAAACAATAATGACTGTGATGAAAGCATCATGCAAAAACTACAAACCGAGGGATTATTAACAGACATGAATTCACTCTTGATCACCCGTTTATCAACTTTTGAAAACACCGGTGAAAGCGATTGTTGTCATCTTGTTCCTGTAAAACAAGTTGAAACAGCAACGGCTTGAGTGTCTTCTATCAAGGAGCTTATGAGAGAGGCAACCTGAAGTAAATAACAAGAAAAAGAGCACACCAAATCATTTTAGCCACAGGGACTGTGGCTATTTTTCTTTTTACTTATCGCAAGGATAAGCATCTTGTAATGCAAGAATATAAACTAATTCTATGGGTGCATCTTTTTGTTTCTGCTTAACAATGGGATGTTTATCTAAATAAGCATCAATATGTTCAACCATAAAATCGCCGTTTTGCTCCACTTTTTTAGGTGGGCAATAAAGTGGTTTAAAATCATTACCTTCATTATGTAATCTTACTGAAACTGCATAAAAATTAAATCCATTCGCGATACCATTAAGATAAGCTTGTGTTACGGACTCTAATTGTTTATTAGCAGGATTGTCTTGGGTAAGTAATTGTTTAACCTGAAGATAAGCACTCAGTGTTATCGCTTGTGAATACACTGGGTATAATAATAAAATCCCTATTAACCCTTTTAACAACATTCCTTTTTTCATTCTGATTTTCTCTTTAGTTCAATAGATATTAATTTCATTCTAGTCGTTTTATTGCATTAAGAATATGTGCAATGAATATATGTACGGAAGATCTTTGAGAGGCTCCCATTGTGCAAATCAAACTCATCAAATTGTGATCACAAACTCATTTAGGATGGTTTCTAAACTAATTAACTGTTTTATACTTTACAAAGTAAATAAAACGGTGCATAACTATCAATCACAGACGATTTTATATAAAAAAAACATCTTTTAGTTTTGTTTCTAAACAAATGGAGTAGTAACGTGACACCGAACGTACCCAATACATTACGGCAAATGAATGCCTCGCTTGTATTAAATGTCATTCGTCATCAAGGTCCTTTGTCACGGGCTCAGATAGCCAAAATTAGCGGAATTACAAAAGCGACGGTGTCTGAAATTATTAACGATCTCCTTGAAGAAAAAATCGTTTATGAAAGCGGCGTCAGTTCGCCAGCAGGACAAGGCAGAAAAGGTATTTTAGTTAACTTCGATCCTCAACACAGTTTAGGCGTCAGCATTGATTTAGGTGGAACCAAAATAGCTTATGCGGTTTTTAACTTAGATGCCGAATTATTGTATGAATATCAAGAACCTACCTTTGATACTGACGATCGTGAGTACTTTATTTCGCAATTTGCACAAAGTATTGAAAATGTGATCGAAAAAAGCGGCGTAGACCGTCAAAAGATCAATGTTATCGGTGTCGCCACACCAGGGATCATCGATATCAAAAATGGTGTTGTGCTAGAAGGCTCTCCTAACTTACCCCAATGGGATAACTTACCTTTAGCACAACAGCTTACAGAAAAACTCAATGTACCCGTTGTACTCGAAAATGATATTCGTGCAGCTCTTGTGGGTGAAATGTGGAAAGGTCGCTGCCGTCATACGCACAGTTGTGCGCTGATTGGTATCGGCACAGGATTAGGTTCCGCCTTGCTGATGGATGGAAAAGTTATCCGCGGCGCAAACAATGCAGCGGGTGAAATCGGCTATATGATGTTTGCTCGTGATCATCTTTTTCGTAATTGGCGCAATAAAGGATGCTTTGAGAGTTTCTGCTCCGGCTCAGGTTTAAGTGAGCGTATGGCGAGTTTACGTGGGGAAAATCTTAGTGCGATTGAGATTATTCAAGCCTCACAACAAGGTGATCCGCTTGCTCAATCCTTAGTTGAGGAAATGGCAGATTATCTTGCTATTGGCATTATGAATTTAGTCGCCATTGCAAATCTGGAAAAAGTGGTGTTAACAGGCGGGATCACCCGCTCTGCTGACACTTTTTTACCGCGTGTTCAGGCAAATCTAGATAGACATTTATTTGCTAACACCAAAGTGAATATCGAGCTTTCTGAATTATGGGAAAAAGGCCCGCTTTATGGCATTGCTATTCTCGCCTTAGCCACGCTTTATCCATCAATTCAATTTATGCCCGAGATCCAATTGAGATAACCCTAATAAAAAAATCTTTAAACGAGATGGGAGCAACTCATGGCAGGAATACATCTTCACCCACATGATATTTTAGACGAAGGAATGCCCGCTATTCTTCAACGCCTTGACGGAATGAAGCATGTTGAGCATTTATTTGTCGAAATTAATACTATTTTTGAACGTAATCCTTACCCTGTTGGCGATCTACCTCATAACCCTATTCATAATGTGGTTATGGGAACAGGTACACTACACATCAATACTCATACTGATTTTCCTCGTCTGAGCCAACGTGTTGATCCAACTATTTTAGCGGGTGCAGATCCGCTAATGACGATAAAAAAAGCCACTGACGGTGGGAAATATAAAGTTATTCCATGGGCAAATATTCTTAATGGCGATTTTGTTGGTGATGTAGAAAACAATCAAGTTGTCGATTTTAAAGGCCGTCTACAGGCGCATTGGCTCTGCCCTAATGCCCCAGATGTTGCTCAATTATGGCAAAAGACATTCACAGCATTAAAACAAAACTATGGTTATGACACATTTCTAATTGACCGAATTCGTTTCCCTGATTGGGCAGGTAAAGAAGTCAATCCAGCGGGATTATTTACCTGCTTTTGCCCTCACTGTGAAAAGAAAATGGTGCAACAAGGCTTACCGGTTAATGAAATCAAGCATCGTCTTGCAGCTTTGGCTGATTCATTAAAACAAGGGGATTTCGAAACGCCTGTTACAGCATTAAAAGAAGAGCCACTGTTAAAAGCATGGCAACTATTTCGCCAACAAAGTGTGACTCAATTAGTTGAAAAATTACTGTCTGATGCAAAACAAACTGCTGGTGGAATTACGTTATGGCTCGATTTGTGGCCACCCGCTTACAGTTGGATCTTAGGTCAGAACTACCATGAATTAACGCGTTATTCTTCAACACTCAAACATTTCCCTTATCATAAATTAGGGGGGGGTGCAGATGTTCAAGGATTAATTAATCATTTTGCTCATGATAGTGAAAGCCAAGAGCGTGCATTTACTGCGTTTAAACGTTTATTTGAACTACCTTATGATATTTCATATGAAACCTTTAAACAGCAAGGCTTCCCTATTCACTTTGTTGCAGAACAAAATAATAAAGTTCGTCAGCTTTCACAGCCAAATACCTTTATTTATAGCGGTATTCAAATGTGGAATTTACCCGCCTCTCAATTAATTGAAGCGGTTATTGCTGCTGAAGAAAGTGCATGTGATTCTCTGCTTTATTATTGCTACGGATGGGCGACTCAAGAATTATTTGATGCAATTGGTGAACACAATACACCTAATAATAATGCTTATAACAACGTTTATAACAATGTTTATAACAATGTTTATAACAACAACACCGTTAAAGAATAATACACCGCGGAAAATCAGGATCAAATTATGGCTAAACAACAAAAATGGAAAGTTTTTTTCCTTCTGTTTGTCACGATGTTTTTACTCGGTGGCATTCAAAATACAAAAGGGCTTATTCTCGAACAAGTTCAACATGATATTTCATTAAATATGAGCCAAGTAGGCTCATTAATTACCTTTTTCCAAATCGGTTTTTTAGTCGCCAGTTTATTAACGGGCTATTTTACCGATAAGAAAGGGTTAAAAGTCATGATGTTTATTGGCTCATTAATGATGGCTGTCGGTTTAACAGGAACCAGCCTTGCTTTCAATGTGATGCTATTTTTTGGCTTTTATCTGGTGATTGGTTTAGGGATTGGCTCGATGCTTGTCTCTATCGTAACTGTTATTCCGACTTTCTATAAAGAGAAAGCAGGTATGATGTTTAATGTCTCTAACGCCATGTTTGGTGTAGGGATGATTGTCACCCCACTTATTTTACAATATCTCTTCTCACACTCTATTTCATGGCGTACTTTTTATGTCGGTGTTGCCGTTATTGTTGCTGTGATTATTTTAGTATTAAGCACCTTAAAAATAGAAAGTAGCGCACAAGTCGATATGAAATTTAGTGACTTTTTAGAGTTGCTGACACAAAAATCACTGTTGCTGGTTATTTTATTTATCACTTTATATGTTGCCGCTGAAGCCGCGTTCTTAAACTTCTTCCCTATTTTCTATACCTCTATGGATATTGGGAATATGAGTAATGCGCAAAAAGCAGAAACAGCCGCTTATGTTATTTCTAGTTTTGCTTTCTTATTTACCATTGGTCGCTTTATTGGTGGCTTTATTAACCTTGCATTAGGTGATCGCAAAACGCTTATTCTGTTCTCACTGTTCTCTCTGATAGCCATTATTGTGAGTCGTATTTTTGTGCAAGATGTTGTTTATCTGTTTATGGTGTTTGGTTTTGCATTATCTGTTCTATTTCCGACAGCCGCAGCGGTTGCTACAAAATTGACCAGCAAAAGTGGCTCAGTGATGGGACTTATTTATGTTGCTTCAGGATTGGGCGGTGCCTTAGCCGGCTCATTAATCGGTCAGGTTTCAGAAAGCTATAATGTTTCTGTTGGCTTTAACCTAATTATCGTATTCGTCGCCCTCTTCTTTATTATTTCTCTGTTTATTAGAGAACAAAAACAATAACAACAACCGTTATGCCTCTGAAATTTACCCCTCTTTGTGAGGGGTTTTTTATTTCTACTATCACCTAAAACAAAAACTGTACCTTAATATGAGTCTCCCCTACTAAAGTACAGTTTGTTTTATTTAATCAGACAATGTTTGATTAAATTTTTGCAGCCTTCTTCGAGCTCATATTTTGACTCATTTCAGTTAAAATCTTCATAAAATTATCAATATGTGCGCGTTCAGTATTTGGGTTCATAAATACCGCTTTTTCACCTGGAAGATAAATGTAACGGTTATTTTTTGCATATTTAGAACAAGCAATAGAATCAACCCAGTTAGTAAATAAACCTTCTCTACCACGCTGCAAGAAAAGTTTTCTATGCCACTGAGTGTTGTGAACCATAAAATCATACGCTTCTTTATCAGTAGAACATGTCAGCTCTAAATCAAAAGCAACGTTAGGATCTTTTACTAAATTAGGATCATACAGTTTAAAACCAACACTTGGCCCTTGGTTTTGAGGAACGATGACTTTTGCGTTACCCATCTCTAATAACTGATGGCGCATGTAGTTCGCGTTTTGCAAACAGTGGGCAATAATAGTTTGATAACCTTCAATGCCCATATAGTGCATTGCAGAATAAGCACCAAAAATACCTACACCACTACGTGTACATTCAATAGTAGATTGTAAGTGGGTTTGACCTTCTAATTCATGCTCAAAATAGGTGAAATTTTCAGGATCGTTTTCAAGCGCAACGAAATCATTGCCGTTTTTCACCAGCACTAAACTTGAGGTATAGGGTACATACCCCCATTTGTGGAAGTCGATAGTGATAGAGTCGGCATATTTCAGATGTTTAAATTTCTCAACATTCTGGCGTAACCCTTCTAAAGTGACATCGTTAATTGCCAGAGGGTTACTGCTAAAGTCATATTCTAAGAAGAAAATAATCGGCCAACCAACCGCGGCATCAACGTGTACGTGTGGTTTAACAGGGATCTCGAACTCTTCACATAAGCGGTCACGTAATTCACAAACCCCTTTCACATCATCGACACCAAAGGTGTCTGTTGTGCCTGTGGTTAACATGATAGTTGGTACTTTACATTTAACAGTAAAGCAGGCTCTTAATTCACGCTCTAAGTGCTCTAGATTAATCGTATTATCTTCAGATACTTTAATGCGGATAGTTTTGTTATCAACATCAACGCCTAATAGTGCAAGGTTGGTCATATTTGAATAGTGACCACCTTGAGAATTAATGATGCGATAGTCTTGATCTGCTGCCATACCTAAATGTTTAGAATTTGGCATGGATTTACGTAAGCCAAAAAGATAACCATATAAGTTACACATGGTGCCACCTTGAGTGAATACACCAGAGGCAACTTCAGGATCGTATCCCACTAATTTTGCGACTTTTTTGATCGTCACTTTTTCTAACGCATCAGCGACACCTGAATATTCGCAATACACCATATTAGGGTTGCCCATTAACCCTAAGATAGATCCATAAACACCCGGATCACTTGGCATCGCAATAACATTTTCAACGGCGAGTGGGTTTTCCCAGTTTTTACACAGTGTCGAAACTAGCATCAGCAATTCATTAGGATCGTTTTCAGGGTAATTAATATTTTGCTGAATTTGTGTATCTGCCATTAAACGTTCAAATAATTGTGGCCCATTAGAATAACGCTGTAATTGGTCATTATCATTAGTCGTTGTTTTTCTAAACTGTGTAATCGATTGGATGGTTTTATCCTGAAATATCGGCCAATACTTCGGATCTCGGCTGAAAAAGTGAGCAATAACGTCATGGTATTTCTTCTCAAATTCCGCATTTAGAATGTTAGCAGAAGATAGACCTAATAAATCTTGATTTTTCACTATATTCTCCAAATAGAAACCGACAATAACTTAAATGAACTGTATAGCAATACTATACATTTTCTAATTAAATTAGTTAGTATTCCATGCAATAACCATGATCACATGAAAAGTCACTCAATAAATAATTTTTAATTAAATATCAATATAATACATCATATCGGAAAGTTAAATTTACAGTAACTATTTTTCATATATCTACTTATGTGACTGACATCACAGTAAAAATAGGGCTATAAACAGAAACAATCACTATCAATATTATTAACTATTTGAAATATAATCAAAATATAGCACACACCATCTAACCAACTGATATTGTTGAACTCTTTGTTTAATTAATTGAATTAATCTGTTATTTCTGCAATTAGCACTCACTAAATTACATTTAATTTAATCAAGCCAGATAAAATAAGACTAAAACACTAGTATGTTTTTCATAATCAGCTAATAAATTCTAATTTTAACCATTATTAGGTATAAAATATGGGTTAAGGTTAATTCAGAAGATATCTATTAATGAAAATATAAAACATGAAATTATCACAGTGAATAATGCTAGAAATGATTTAAATATCAGTTAAAATGAAAAATAGTAACTCTGCTAAATAATCAGAATATTTACTCTACATATTTTGTTTTTTTTGCCGATACTTAAAATAATAAAGTTGGTAATTAACGGAGAACACAATATGAAGGCACGTATCGCTGTCGCTGCTGTATTCGTATTACTATCCGCAAGTGTCCATGCTGAAGAATTTACCTGCCAACTTGAAAATGGTAAGTATGTCAGTGTATCCGCTGAACAGGGAAAACCCCCTGTGTATCGTTATGGCACACTTGCGAAAACAGAAATCACACTACCTGTTCCTCAGCAACCTAATAATAATGTCTTTTATGGACATCAGATGTTTGTTGCTGGCGCATCGACTTATATTCGATTTAAGAATGGAAACTACAGCTATGTTGTTTATGACGGTGAAGGTAGAGGATGGCAATTTAATGGTGTTATTGTTTACAAAGGCAATGACATTATTAGTAAAAAAGGGTGCAAGGAACAGTTAACTCCAAGTCTGGATAATTTAAAAAATTATTCTATTAAAATGGATCCTTATTTAGAAACCTATATTTATGCGCCTTAATTTGCATATTATTGATTAGACATAAAAAAACCCAATTCTTTGAATTGGGTTTTTACTATTATTAAGCAACGAGATGTATTGATTAGTCTTCTAATAACAGAACAGATTCTAATGCAATTTCAATCATTTCGTTAAAAGTCGTTTGACGCTCTTCCGCTGTAGTTTGTGTCCCTTTTTTGATGTGGTCAGAGACGGTACAGATAGTCAGTGCTCTTGCACCATATTCAGCAGCAACACCATAGATACCAGCAGCTTCCATTTCAACACCAAGGATGCCGTATTTTTCCATAACATCAAACATTTCTGGATCTGGAGAGTAGAACAGATCAGCAGAGAAGATATTACCAACACGAACTTTAATATCTTTTGCTTTTGCTGCAGATACTGCATTTTGAACTAATTCAAAATCTGCGATAGCAGCGAAGTCTTGGTCTTTGAAACGCAGACGGTTAACTTTAGAGTCTGTACATGCACCCATACCGATAACAACATCACGTAATTCAACGTCTGGTAATACTGCACCACATGAGCCCACACGGATGATCACTTTTACGCCGAAATCAGTAATTAATTCTTTTGCGTAAATTGAGCAAGAAGGAATACCCATGCCGTGACCCATAACAGAAATCTTACGGCCTTTATACGTACCTGTAAAACCTAACATACCACGAACGTTATTTACTTGACGGACATCTTGTAAAAAAGTTTCAGCGATGTATTTAGCACGAAGCGGGTCGCCCGGCATTAAAACGACATCAGCAAAATCGCCCATTTCTGCGTTAATATGAGGGGTAGCCATAACTCTTCCTTTTAATTGATCTTTTTACTATTTAAATATTATTCGGTAGGTATATTGCTATACCTACCGAAATAAAATTAGAACATCGCTTTACCGTAATCGACTGGTGATAAACCGAAGTATTTCACGACAGTTTGACCGATATCCGCGAAGGTTTCACGATGACCTAATGAACCAGGTTTAACTTTAGGACCATAAACCAGAACAGGAATGTGCTCACGAGTATGATCAGAACCTGGCCAAGTTGGGTCGCAACCGTGGTCTGCGGTTAAAATAAGAATGTCATCTTCTTTTACCAGTTCCATCAGTTCTGGTAAGCGACGGTCGAATAACTCAAGTGCTTCACCATAACCTACAGCATCACGACGGTGACCGTAAGAGGAGTCAAAATCAACAAAGTTGGTAAAGACGATGGTGTTGTCACCCGCAAGTTTCATTTCTTCAAGTGTCGCATCAAACAGAGCATCAATACCCGTTGCTTTCACTTTCTTAGTAATACCTACGTTTGCGTAGATGTCAGCAATTTTACCGATAGAAACAACGTGGCCTTGTTTTTCATCAACCAGTTTTTTCAACATAGTTGGTGCTGGTGGCTCAACCGCTAAGTCATGACGGTTACCTGTACGAGCGAAGTTACCCGGTTTGTCACCGATAAATGGACGCGCAATAACACGACCAATGTTGTAATCGCCTTTGTTTAGTTCATCACGAGCAATTTCACACAGCTCATATAATTCATCTAAACCGTAAGTTTCTTCATGACACGCAATTTGGAATACAGAGTCAGCAGAGGTATAGAAAATCGGCTTACCGGTTTTCATATGCTCTTCACCTAGCTCATCCAGAATCACTGTACCAGATGCGTGGCAGTTGCCTAAGTATCCTGGTAATTTTGCACGTTTAACGATGTTTTCTAACAGCTCTTGTGGGAATGAATTTTTCAGTTCTTTGAAGTATCCCCAATCAAACAGAACAGGAACACCTGCGATTTCCCAGTGGCCTGACGGAGTATCTTTACCAGAAGAGATTTCACTCGCGTAGCCATAAGCACCGATAATATCTGCGTTTTTGTCTAAACCGATAGGGAATTTACCTGTTGATTCTTCTGCTGCTTTACCTAAACCTAAACGGCAAAGATTAGGTAAATGAAGAGGACCTTTACGGCCGTCTCTATCTGCTTTACCGTCAGCAAACGCTTGTGCGATATGCCCTAAAGTGTCTGAACCTTGGTCACCGAATTTCTCCGCATCACCAGCAGCACCGATACCGAAGGAATCTAATACCATGATATGTACACGTTTCATAATTCTCTCTCCTGTGTCATTCTCCGCAGACTACGGATATGTCACTTATAAATCGTAATTGAGTTCTTATTCGCTGATTTGGCGGTACACCATTGGTGAAGCTTCGCGTTTGCTGTCACCAATTACCATCGCTTTACGGACTTCAGCCGCAGCTTCTTGCCATGATTTTTCACTGTTAGCATGGATCATCGCTAAAGGTGTATCTGTATTGATCTCAGCACCAAGTGCTACGATGTCGCTTAAACCAACACTGTAATCAATAGCATCAGTCGCTTTACGGCGGCCACCACCTAATGTCACAACAGACATACCTAATGCACGCGTATCCATTTCTGTAATGAATCCTGCTTTCTCAGCGAATACAGGTTTACTTAATACCGCAGTTGGCAGGTATTTATTGTAGTTTTCAACAAAATCAGTTGGGCCTTTCTGTGCTGCAACCATACGACCAAATACTTCTGCTGCTTTACCGTTATCCAACACATCTTGTAGTTTTTGACGAGCTTGTTGACGATCATCCGCTAAACGGCCTGATACTAACATTTCAACACACAGCGCCATAGTGACTTCAAATAGACGTGGATTACGATATTCGCCTGTTAAGAATTGAACCGCTTCACGAACTTCAACCGCATTACCTGCGCTAGAAGCTAATACTTCGTTCATATCAGTTAACAGTGCTGTGGTTTGACAGCCAGCGCCATTTGCTACTTGGACAATTGACTCAGCCAACTCTTCAGATTTTTGATAAGTCGGCATAAAGGCACCCGAGCCAACTTTAACGTCCATCACTAATGCATCTAAGCCTTCAGCTAATTTTTTACCTAAAATAGAAGCAGTGATCAGCGGGATTGAGTCAACTGTAGCAGTAATATCACGGGTCGCATAAAAGCGTTTGTCAGCAGGTGCTAATGAATTGGTCTGTCCGATAATGGCAACACCGACATTGCGAATAATATCGCGGAATTTTTCATCATCAGGAAAAATATCAAAGCCTGGGATTGCTTCAAGCTTATCTAATGTTCCACCTGTATGACCTAATCCACGACCAGAGATCATCGGAACATAACCACCACAAGCCGCAACCATTGGCCCTAACATCAGTGAAGTGACATCACCCACACCACCCGTTGAGTGTTTATCAACAATTGGGCCGTTTAAATTTAAGCTTTTCCAGTTCAGCACTGTACCGGAATCACGCATAGCTAATGTCAAAGCAACACGCTCTGGCATCGTCATATCGTGGAAATAAATAGTCATTGCTAATGCAGCAATTTGACCTTCAGAAACAGTATTATCTCTGACGCCATTAATGAAAAAACGAATTTCTTCCTCAGTTAAAGGATGACCATCACGCTTTTTACGAATAATCTCTTGGGCAAGAAACACTGCAACCTCCTGGTTTTATAGCATTGGTAACGCCCACAATAAGAAAAGTGGGCGTATTTCACGAATGGATTAGTAACCACTAGACGATTTTTGTTCGCCATGACCTAAAGTGGCTAATAAATTACCTAGCAAACTTGACGCACCAAAGCGGAAGTGACGGGCATCAACCCAATCGTCACCCATAATGCGGTTAGCTAATGCAAGGTATTGAGCTGCTTCTTCAGCGGTACGTACACCACCCGCTGGTTTGAAACCAACTTCTTTGCCAACACCCATATCGTGGATCACTTGGATCATTAACTCAGCGCTTTCCAGTGTTGCATTTACAGGCACTTTACCTGTGGAAGTTTTAATAAAATCAGCACCTGCTTTGATTGAAATTTCAGATGCTTTACGGATAAGCGCTGGATCTTTCAGCTCACCCGTTTCAATAATTACTTTCAGTAAAGAACCGGCTTCTGCACAAGCTTCTTTACATGCTTTAACGATATCAAAACCGATTTGCTCGTTACCTGCCATAAATGCACGGTAAGGGAAAACTACGTCAACCTCATCTGCGCCATAAGCTAATGCCGCGTTGGTTTCTGCTAATGCGATATCTAAATCATCATTACCATGAGGGAAGTTAGTTACGGTTGCGATACGGACGTCTGGAGTACCCTGTTCGCGTAACACTTTACGTGCTAACGGAATAAAACGTGGGTAGATACAAATAGCGGCTGTATTGCCTTCTGGGCTTTTAGCCTGATGACATAATGCAGTCACTTTTGCATCAGTGTCGTCATCATTTAATGTAGTTAAATCCATCAAAGACAGCGCAAGGCGCGCTGCAGCGGTTAAATCTGTCATAAAACTCTCCAACGATGTTTCTCAAGCCCTTTTGGGCGTACGCTTAAGGTTAGCGATTAAATTTGTTGGCGAGCGGACTTGGTTCCTTGAAGATGTTGTTGTAACTTGCGCTACAACGACAGCTGAGCTCCCTCTCACCGCGCTATGCTCACTTCGGCGACCCGTCATTGAGCTTTCGCCATTCCATGAAGTTTCAGCACATCTTATTTGAACACGCTAAGGAACAATTAGATGTGCTTTACGTCACACTAATCAAATGCAACTTGCAAACAATGACATAAAAGTGTGATGAATATCACAATTAGGTCATTTTCTGGTTTAATGTTACTCGAATAGCGCCTCTAAGTCGTCTTTATAACGCAAAAAAAGCGTGCTCAATATGAAATGATATCGCTATTGCCCCTATTCAATACAAATTGCGAAATATCTCACACAATAAAAGTAGTTAACATTACAGCAGAAAACAAACATAAAAGAGCAGACAGGCAAAACCCATCTGCTCTTCACAATACAAATCAATTAAGCAGCAACAACAGCCATTGCGGTTAATGCAAAGAAGAAACCTGCAATCGTCGCACTCATTAAGTTAGAGAGTGTACCAGCAAGTACCGCTTTCATTCCTAAACGCGCCACATCTTTACGACGATTTGGTGCCATTCCACCTAAACCACCTAACAGGACAGCAACAGAAGAGAGGTTAGCAAAGCCACACAGTGCAAAGGAGATGATTATCTTCGTTTGCTCTGATAACACCATGAGCCCTGACCCCGCAACAATTGCGTCTTCTTTTAGGTATTTACTAAATTCAGAATAAGCATAGAACTCATTGATAACAATTTTTTGTCCAATAAATGAGCCTGCAATGGTTGCTTCACTCCAAGGTACACCAATCAGGAAGGCAATAGGTGCAAACACCCAACCTAACACGAGTTCTAATGAGAAATTCTCATAACCAAACCAGCCACCAATACCACCGAGGATACCATTAACTAATGCAATCAATGCAACGAAAGCAAGTAACATGGCACCAACGTTAAGAGCAAGCTGTAAACCTGAAGAGGCACCCGCAGCCGCAGCATCGATAATATTGGCAGGTTTCTCGTCATCCGCCATTTTATCAAGAGCATCTTTTTGATCATCTGGTGTTTCTGTTTCAGGGATCAATAATTTAGCAAAGAGTAAACCACCAGGAGCCGCCATAAAGGATGCCGTGATCAGATACTCTAACGGTACGCCCATACTAGCGTATCCAGCAAGAACTGAACCCGCAACAGAGGCTAAACCACCACACATAACAGCAAAGAGCTCTGAAGTTGTCATTCTTGCAATATAAGGGCGAACAACAAGCGGTGCTTCTGTTTGTCCAACAAAAATATTTGCAGTTGCAGACATAGACTCTGTTCGTGATGTACCAAGTACTTTTTGTAAGCCACCACCGAGAATTTTAATGACTATTTGCATAATGCCAAGGTAATACAGCACTGCAATTAGTGAAGAGAAGAACACGATAACAGGCAGTACGCGTAGGGCGAAAACGAAACCGCCGCCACCAAACAACTCGAACATTTTATCTGATACTAGGCCTGCAAATAGGAAGCTCATCCCATTATTGCCGTAATCAATAACATTCTTAACGCCATCAGAAACCGCAAGAAGCACCTCGCGACCACCGTCGGAATAAAGAACAAATGCACCTAAGCCAATCTGAATAAGGAATGCGCCACCAACTGTACGTAGTCTAATTGCACGTCGATTGCTGGAAAACAGAATGGCTATCAATATTAATGTTGCCATTCCGACCAAGCTCATAATGAGTTGCATTGAAGGATCCCTGTTCACGTAAAAATTTAATGGATTATCAATAATGCCCTTGCCAGAGCTTATTGACTCTTTTTGCCAGATAATTATACCTAGTCTAAGAAAAGAACCCTCAATATCCATCACAAATAGAGTCTGAAAAAAGTAACACAAAAGTCACAAATGAGAGGTTGATCACATAAAAAAGAAAGAAAGCGCATTTGTTGAATAGGCTAATTAGAAAAAAATACTCTTGGGATTAATAAATCCGTGTTTTCAATCTTAAATCGAGGGCATAAACGAACACCCTATTCATATTAATAAGATTAAAATAAGGGGAGTTTTTAACCTTTAGGTAAATCGCATTTTCATTCAAGCACTAGGTAATATTGTTAAGCCCAAATAATTGTAGGCTATTGAGATAGAGTTGCTCTGCAATCGCCTCTGGTGATCCTTGACGCAGCTCACAGAGTTGGGAAAAAACGTTCTGAATACGTTCAGGACGATTGGGTTCACCTTGAAAACCACTCACAGGCATATCAGGAGCATCTGTTTCTAATAACAGGGATCCTAGTGGTAACGAAGCAATTGCACGGCGAGTTTTTTGGGCACGCTCATAAGTAATAGTTCCACCAACACCAATAAAATAACCTTGTTGAATAAACTTTTCTGCCTGTTGCAGACTTCCTGCAAAACCATGAATAACCCCTTTGCGAGGCACATCATAACGGCGTAAAAGTGCACTTAATTTATCGTGAGTTTTACGTGAATGTAGGATCACAGGCAAATCAAATTCAATTGCGAGTTTAAGCTGTGCAATTAAAAACGCTTCTTGCTTCTCAGGCTGGGGATTATCCATATAGTCATCAAGCCCTATCTCTCCGATAGCAACACAACGAGAAGCCGTTTTTAATTTCTGTTTTAATTCCAAGAGGTGTTGTTCAGTGTGCTCTTCAATATATAAAGGGTGTAACCCCAATGCACAATATAATTGATGATGATTATTAGCTAGCTCTGCAACAACATCAAAATTCCAACGTGCCACGGCGGGAATAATTATTTTTTCAACATGAGCTTGATGCGCTAGTGACAAGCTGTTGGCAATATCATCATAAAAAACTGGGAAATCAAAATGGCAGTGAGTATCAATAAACTTATTCATTCTGAATTTGCCTCACGTCTGGATGTACGCTTCGAGTTCCTTGTTGAATAATAGAAGCATTCTCCGCTTTATCAGCCTTCGCTTCTTGTTCAAACAAGCTAAAGACTTTTTTATCGTACTGTTTGAATTTCTTCTTAGAAAAATGTTGACCAATTGTCGCCAGAAAATAGCGCCCACAACGTCTACCCACATGATAATCATGATTTAATGCATTTAAACGACTTCCTAATGCACTCGATTGCAATGCGGTTGGTGGATATATTTCAATAACAACAACATCTTCTGGGGGAGATTGAATAAATTTAATTGTTTCGGTATAGGTTTCGATATGTACTTGAGCCATCTCCATAAAGCGCTGTAAACGGCTATTTTCAAACCATTTTCCCATACGCTCAACCCATTCTGTTGTGTATTGATATTCAGAAGGAACGGTACGAACAACGACAATAGTACGACAACCACGTCGATAAGCTTCTCTCACAGGAATAGCATCGCTGATACCACCATCATGATAAACAACATCATGAAATAAGACACCATTACGATAAAAAGCAGGAATAGCACTAGACGCTTTAATTATCTCAAGCCAAGTCGGTTCATCGGGCTGAAAATAATTTGCCTGAAAATTATCAGAACGGCTTGCCACCATATAAAATTCGCGACCAGCATCAAAACGGCGTAAAGCTGTTGGTATATCAAGAGGCATCTCTTTGGCTGTTGTGTCTATATACCAATCAAGATCGAGTAAATTACCACCTCGGACAAAGCGAATGGGATTGAAGAATTGATTATTGGTTGTATAGCGATTAATAATTTTACGTGCATATCCACGCTGACCACAGGCAAAAGCTGATAAATTTTGCGCTCCCGCAGACACCCCAAGTAAAACATCAAAGGGATCAAATTGTGATCGCATAAATTCATCAAGGACACCGGCAGTAAAGATCCCGCGTTGCCCCCCGCCTTCACAAACTAAAGCAACTTTACCTTGTGGTAGTGATGATTGAAATTCGAGTGCCGTAATATTATTTAATGTGACAGGTATATACTTCCCCATAATGTCTCCTTTATACAACTTAACAAAGGATACCCGCACATTTTTTTGACGTCATTATTTTTACGTATTCATACAAATAAATTAGACAATATATTCTTAGAGTATGACGAATATAAAAGAAAATCATGTTTATGATTTGATATTTACATCTGAGTCTACGCTTTTAACACCTTCAATTTTTTCAATAATTTGCAAGATTTTTTCTTCTTGCGCTTTGCTATCAACAAAACCTGAAAGAAAGACATGCCCAAATTCAGTGCGAATAGAAATATTTTCACTATCAATATCTTGCATTGGCAATAGCGTATCTTTAATTTTATTAGAAATAGAAGTATCACTTAAGTAGTGACCCGTGTTATTCCCACTGTTATTGATTTCGCTATACCACGATGTTTCAGCTGATGCGCTCATACTGATAAAAGCTAAGCCCATTGACATTACTAACGCTAATTTTAGCGTTTTACCTTGTTTCATTGCTCTCCCCCTAATCACAGTAACTGCGATAGGAAATATGTGTGTTTTAATATTTATGGAAGTACTACAAAATTTAACAAATTACGTTAATACACTAATAAACCATTATAGTTAAATAAAGCAAAAAATAACAAACAAAGACTAATCCTAATTATTTTATTCTAATAATAATCAATAAAACTATAAAAAAAATTACATATATTTATAAATAAGTATAAAAACAGACATCATGTTAACAGAAATAAAAAAGATTAATTCCAAATTAAGAAGGTCTTTTGGGCAGGATATTCAGGGTATACAAAACGAATTTGATAGAGAAACAGGCTATCTCGCAGAGTATTATTGTTAATCAATGAGCAATAACGCAAAGAAACAAAAAAGGCCACATTAAAAAATGTGACCATTTCATTAGGTTAAATACTCCAAATAATTCAAGCTACAACTTGAAACATGACGAATAAATACTCTAAATAATTCAAGATGCAGCTAGGCGACAAGTGAATGAGTCGCTAGGAACATACAAAAGTATGTAACTAGTGCGAATGAACGTAGTCAACAACGCTGCAACTTGAAGTATGACGAATAAATACTCTAAATAATTCAAGATGCAGCTAGGCGACAAGTGAATGAGTCGCTAGGAACATACAAAAGTATGTAACTAGTGCGAATGAACGTAGTCAACAACGCTGCAACTTGAAGTATGACGAATAAATACTCTAAATAATTCAAGATGCAGCTAGGCGACAAGTGAATGAGTCGCTAGGAACATACAAAAGTATGTAACTAGTGCGAATGAACGTAGTCAACAACGCTGCAACTTGAAGTATGACGAATAAATACTCTAAATAATTCAAGATGCAGCTAGGCGACAAGTGAATGAGTCGCTAGGAACATACAAAAGTATGTGACTAGTGCGAATGAACGTAGTCAACAACGCTGCAACTTGAAGTATGACGAGTATTTAGTGTTCACGGGTCTGGTGGAACTCAACCTCTGGATAACGCTCACGCGTTAAATTCAAGTTGACCATCGTTGGTGCGATATAAGTTAAATTATCGCCGCCATCAAGTGCCAAGTTTTGTTCATTTTTACGTTTAAACTCTTCGAGTTTTTTCTCGTTATTACATTCAACCCAGCGTGCTGTTGAAACGTTAACGGATTCATAAATCGCTTCAACGTTATATTCACTCTTCAGTCTTGCTACAACCACATCAAACTGAAGCACGCCCACTGCACCTACAATTAAATCGTTATTCGCCAGTGGTCTAAAGACCTGTACAGCACCCTCTTCTGATAACTGAACCAATCCTTTAAGTAACTGTTTCTGTTTTAACGGATCACGTAAACGAATACGGCGGAACAATTCTGGGGCAAAGTTTGGAATACCAGTAAACTTCAGGATCTCACCTTGAGTAAAGGTATCACCAATTTGAATAGTACCGTGGTTATGAAGACCGATAATATCCCCTGGATATGCGTGTTCAACGTGAGAACGATCGCCCGCCATAAAGGTTAATGCATCAGAAATCACCACATCTTTTTTAATTCGAACTTGGTGTAACTTCATTCCTTTATCATACATACCAGATACAACGCGTAGGAATGCAACACGGTCGCGGTGTTTAGGATCCATATTAGCTTGGATCTTAAAGACGAATCCTGTGAACGTTTCTTCAGCAGCGGTAACTTCACGCATATCTGTTTGGCGAGGCATTGGTGCTGGCGCCCATTTTACAAGGCCATCAAGCATATGGTTAACACCAAAGTTACCTAATGCTGTACCAAAGAACACTGGGGTTAATTCGCCAGCTAAAAATGCTTCATGATCAAATTCATGAGAAGCACCTAATACTAACTCTAATTCATCACGTAATTGACTTGCTAAATCATCACCAATAGCTTCATCAAGCTCTGGGTTATCTAACCCTTTGATGACGCGAGAATCCTGAATAGTGTGACCTTGACCTGTTTGATAAAGGTAAGTTTCATCTTTCAGAATGTGATAAACCCCTTTGAAGAGTTTTCCGCAACCAATAGGCCAAGTAACCGGACTACACGCAATTTTTAATTCTGTTTCAACTTCATCCATGACTTCCATTGGATCACGAATATCACGGTCGAGTTTATTCATAAAAGTCAAAATTGGGGTATCACGTAAACGTGTTACTTCCATTAACTTACGAGTACGATCTTCAACCCCTTTAGAGGAGTCGATGACCATTAAACAGCAGTCAACTGCGGTTAAAGTACGATAAGTATCTTCAGAGAAGTCTTCGTGCCCTGGGGTATCTAATAAGTTAACTAAGCAATCTGCATAAGGGAACTGCATGACTGAGGTTGTAATAGAAATACCACGTTGTTTTTCCATTTCCATCCAGTCAGACTTTGCATGCTGATTTGAACCACGGCCTTTTACGGTTCCTGCGCGTTGGATTGCTTGTCCGAATAACAACACTTTTTCAGTGATGGTTGTTTTACCCGCATCGGGGTGGGAAATAATGGCAAAAGTTCTACGACGAGCAACTTCTTGCTGAAAAATAGGATTAGACATCAATGGTGATCTTCTGGTTGATAGACGAGAGAATGTAAGGCACTGACATATTGCTACAAGTAATAATTAAAGTGACTATAAAGACATTCAACCCGTAAGTTAATCTTAATTGGCGCTTATTTTCGCCTATCTTATCTGTATACACAATCAATGGTTTCGTAATTAGTTACCATTTCTACAATTTAAACTGCAATACTCGATCTTGTAACAGTTAATATTGTAACAAGAGAACAGCATGAAAGTGTTCAACACGACATAAATGTCTATTTTTTAGAAATCATATACTGAGAACATCTTTCAGCTTTTCTAGGGCTTGTGCATGTTTTCCATTCGGCATTCTTGCCAAATTGATTTGTTTCCATTTGATGGCAGGAAGCTCACTGGCTCCATCCAAGCCGAGTAAAGACCAATTGGGCTTTCGATCTTTAAAGGATAGCAAAAAATCCTTTTCAATATTGGTCAGTCCTTGGTGAATAAGGTCTACTAGGCGCTCCCTTACGGCTTCTAGTTCCACCAACGGAACATCCGTCTCAGCCATATTGGTAAATTCACCTTCATAGGTGGCAGTAATATCCTTAAATTGCGGACTGAGCAATTCAGCCATTGGCCGATTATGACTTGATAAATAGACGAGTAATGCTTTACGAATTTCATCCGTTAGCCCTTCATTCTCCAAAAGCCACTTAACATCAAATAAGTCTCTTGGATGCTGTCTATCCAATGCTGCACATATCTTCCCTGCATAAAGATCAGCTAGATCAACAACAGGCATTTCAACATAACCAAATTCGTCTTCTACGGCTGTGCAAACTTCCATCAACTTTGGTTCATAAACAGTACCACGCAATACTGGCGATAGCTCGACTTTGATCTGCACACCATTGCGGGCAACGATCAACCTCAGGGCATCGCTTTTTGACCGATAGGCTTCCGTTAGCTCGACGTCTTTAAACGCTATTTTTAAATCCGTACTAATAGCATCAAGAGCATCACAGATTTCCTGCAAAGCGTCATCACGGCTCTTCATTGGCAGATACACCAAATCAATATCGACCGATAAACGAGGAAAGTCTCTGACAAATAAATTGATTGCTGTACCACCTTTGAGCGCAAAGCATTTCTGTTTGGCAACGAAAGGCAATACTTGTATCAAAAGCTGTACTTGTTTGTAATAAATACTATTTCTATCCATACTAAACTGATCCTTTACTTGCCAATGCCATATGTTGAGGTACTGTTATTAGATACTCTGTATCTAACTTCCCACCTTTAGCAACAACACGTTTACCTGAGCCTAAATCGTAATTTTCTACATTTAACTTATCAAACCAAGGATAAGCTTGACGTTTTGCAAGCCAAAAGAACAAGCGTTTGACTTTTACGCTTTTACACGCTTTTAAGAGCATATCAAGCTTTCTTGGAGATAAGTTCACCAACCCCTGCATTAGCTCATCGGCATGTTCAAATGACACACTTTCAGGCAAATCCACCAACACCTCTAATATGGCTTTTTCCGGACATGAAAAATACACAGGTGGCAACTGCTCTTCCCATTTATACTCTTTAACGAATGCCCTATCTTTTAATAAGCTATCAGGCCAAAGTTTACTTGTACTATGCCCCACGAACTTAATTGGTAATGACAGTCTCGCAAGCCAGGAGGGGAGCTTTCTCGCTGCATATAAATGAATATGAGGTGTACTCCCTAATGACAAATATTGTGACAAACCAGATATGGAAAGCGCTGACAATCCACCGACCACAACAGGCGGAAGTTGTTCATCTACATTTTTATCCATCATACGCTGCATAGAAGCTACTACGCCTTCCCAAGTGACAGATCGGGAATACTGGCTGTAAACACCTGTAGCTAGTAGCAATAACGTATCGGTTTTGACAGCGTTATCTAATGAATGAGCACTCAAGCCCTGCTCTGCAAGCCATTTCTTTGTAGCTAACATGCCATAAGGTAAAAGAGTTTTAAGAGACTGTTTATAAGACTCTTTCGCCGTTTCTCGCTGGGAATGACTAATCATTTCTAAACACCAAATCCTTTTTCCAGTTTATCTTTTTATCATTTTACGGCGAAAATTGCCGTAAAACCTAAATTTAATAAACTATCATAATAAGGAGTGGTTTACTATTCTTTCCATTCACGGCGTAAATCGCCGTATAATAGCCAATTTTTAAACCCACACTACTAAAACCTAGAAGGCTTACTTAGTTCAGTCTGCGAGTAACATCTGCAATGCTTTGGTTTATTTGCTTTGTAAGAACCAATCTAGCTATCGCCTTATAAAGCAACCTTGTTTTCATTGAAACTCTTAACGTACCTATGTTGACTAAACATTTTACTCGTTACCTTTCTGAGCAACTAATAAAGCAAAGAATTAGCCTATTTATTTTCAGTTCAAATCGGGATTGAATATAAGATTCTAAATAAATACACCTTTATTTAGATTTAATTTTGTCTATATTTAGAGACTAATCACTTTATTTAAAACAAAAATAAATACTCAATTTACTTATTTTAAATACCATTCACCTTTTTAACACCGTTATAATCACCTAACGTTTTAAAATTAAACAATGACAAAAGTGAAATTAACTTGATAAATTTACATTAAGTAAAAATAAAGATAAATTTTAAATACAATTAATAAAAAATAAAATTTTAAGACTTCAAATAAAATAAAAAAACGCCTAATAGAAGGCGTTTAAAATTTAACTTAAATAAAGATTTAATTAGAAAGAAATAGGATAAGCCATGATAATCGCATCTTCATTTCCCGTCTTTGTTGGGTAATAGTTTTTGCGTTTTGAAACAAAATTAAATCCTATGGATTCATAGAGATTGAACGCTTTTTCATTTGATTCTCGTACCTCTAACCACAAGGTAGTGATATTTTTTTTCTCAAGTGTTTCAATCAGTTCCAATAAAAGTGCTTTGCCGTAACCTTTCCCCTGATAATCAGGATGGATTGCAATATTAAAAAGTGTTGCCTCATCTAATATTAATTGCGTAATTGCGAAACCTACAATAATATTATCAATGCAAATTTTCAGATTAAAATAATGACTTCCTTGGTTACTATAAAATGTTTCTTCACTCCAAGGGAATGAATGACTTAATTTTTCAATTTGCCATGCTAAAGGTAAATCAGCAGGGTTTAAGAGTGAAATGGTCTTCATATTGATAGATTTGTTTCCAAAGATCGCGTTTTGCATCAGCATCAAAATATAACTGATGTAATGAAGGGCTTCTCAGAGAAGTATATTCAGAGGGAAGTATGAGATCAGTGCCTAATAACCAGCAGGGAAGATCAAATGATTCTGTGAGCATGCTCACATCATCTGTTGTAATACAATAGATTTCGTCTTTATCTATCCCCATGGCGCTAAAAATATCAGAGAAAAGCCCGTTATTTAGATCAACGGTATCATCAGTAATGATAAGTAAACGTGTTGTATCCGGAAATTGAACAGAATGTTCGCCTTTTAACACAGCAGGCTTACGAAGTACCCACTGACGAATTCCAAGTTGGGATAACATTCTGTCTTTACGGCTCATTATGCTTACCTATCAAGTGTAGAACAACGGTACATAGTATCAGAGGGCATAAACTACGCCAATAAATAGCGTCGGTTTCTTTATATCTGATATCATGCGTCTCATGTTTTTTAAGGAGTAATAATCATAATGTCCTCACTGTCCCCTGCTAGCGAAGTTATTCTTCGTCACCTAGATCATTTCGCAGACAGGCATGTACTTATTGCAGGTGATCTTCAAGATACTTTTGCGGCACAAATTCAGGCGAAAAGTGTCAGAGCATATACCAACCAATATCACCAGTGGCTACCATTACTAAAATCAATGGGTGATAACGCACTCTTCGGTTTAGTTGCAGATCAATCCTTTGTGAAATATTGCAATACCTTGATCTATTTTTGGCCTAAAAATAAAAACGAAGCCACTTTCCAACTGCGTAGCCTTTGCTCTAACTTACAAGTGGGTACTGAAATTTTTATCGTCGGTGAAAACCGTAGCGGTGTTAAAAGTGCCACAGAATTAATGAACGGTATCGCTAAACTTAAAAAAATAGATTCAGCACGCCGTTGTAGCTTATTTTTTGGTACTCAAACATATCAAACACTGTTTGATCGTAATAACTGGTGGCAAACTTATCGCCATGACGATCTTACTGTAATGGCATTACCAGGTGTGTTTAGCCAAAATGCGTTAGATGATGGTAGCCGTTTATTACTATCAACCTTTGATGATGCAATGGTTGGGGATTTACTCGATATGGCATGTGGTTGTGGTGTTCTTGCCACTGTACTTGGCAAGAAAAACCCAATGTTGAAATTGACACTGTGTGATGTGAATGCGGCGGCAATTTCTTCTAGTATCGCCACCTTAAACGTGAATGAATTAGAAGGTCGAGTAATTGCGAGTAATGTCTATTCAGCGGTTGAAGAAACTTATGATTGGATAATCTCAAACCCACCTTTCCATGATGGTTTGGGTACAAGCTATACCGCTGCTGAAGATATTATTCGCCTTGCACCAAATTATCTAAAAAGAGGCGGTAAATTACGCATTGTCGCTAATTCGTTTATCCCTTATCCAGACATACTGGATCATGTATTTGGCTCTCATGAAGTGCTTGCATCAACAGGTAAATTCAAAGTTTACCAAGCCACTAAGAAAGATTAATCATAAGCCCTGTTATCGATAACAGGGCTTTATTTTTGGGGCTGATATTAAATAACAATTCAAGATATTTTATTTTTCATCACCAAGATAATTTATTGATAAAAAATAATTGACGCCAAAAATAAAAGGCATAAAATTCGCTTCCTGTCTGAATGCGAGAGTGGCGGAATTGGTAGACGCGCTAGCTTCAGGTGTTAGTGTCCTTACGGACGTGGGGGTTCAAGTCCCCCCTTTCGCACCAAACAGACAATATAGAGTAAAATTAATTGAGTAAGACTGCGAGGATGGCGGAATTGGTAGACGCGCTAGCTTCAGGTGTTAGTGTTCTTACGGACGTGGGGGTTCAAGTCCCCCTCTTCGCACCACTCAATAACCCTTCTTTTTTCTTGTAATAACACCCATTCGATTACACGCCGAATATTCTATTCTCTATCCATGATACGCGACTAAAAGTGTCATCAAACTGTAGGTTAAGACAACGCCTGCGGGGATCATTACCCACATCTGTAATTTTTTATGGAATAGCATCAAGGTTGATAACAGCATTGAAACCACTAAAACCAGTGTAAAGGCAGATGTTCCAGCAATAGAATGCGTGATCACTGTGAGTAAAGAAGAAACAGCCAACATTTCCCATAAACTAATGCGAGATGTCCAAGATGTCACTGGAGATATACGCGTTGGTTTAGCCATAATAACCCACCATTAATGATAATGATTTTCATTATTATATATAACACCTATACTAAATCAACTTATATAAAGAAAAAAAATTATTTTATATCCTTATTTTTTAAAGGGTTATGTGTATCTTTTAGTAGAAAAAACAAAAAATGCCTTCTCATTTTCACGAAAAGGCATTTAATTTTATTATGTTATTGTCGTAATCAATAAACGAAACTATGCGTTATTTGGCTCGATAAAATGAAAGACTAAATGAATATCTTCAGGCTCTCTTTCATAAAGTTCAGGATCAGGAATATCAATTAAACGACACCCTAAATGCTGATAAAAATTCACGCTATTTTCAGAAGGTGTTGATGAGATATATAATCCACCAGCTCCTTTTTCCTTCGCATATTTCACACAATAATCAAATAATATTCGTGCTAAACCTTGCCCACGTTGCTGGTGGCTAACATGTAAAAAAGAGAGTTGAAGTAAAGTGCCATTTTGACCTCGTTTTTGCGGATCAACACTCGCAGCTGCAACCAGTTGACCTAATTTAAAAACGCCCCAGAAAGGCGCTCCCCGGTCAAAACTTTCAAGCAAAACAGGTGTGTAATGCTCTGCTTCACCTTCCGGCCAACCTTTCATATCAAAGCGGTGCTCTGATAAAAGCAATGTTCCTTCTTTTAAAACATATAGCTTTTCAATAAGCTCGGTTCTATCAATTTCCCATACTTGTGGAATTTCATTTCGTGTTAATTGACGAATATTGTTTTTCATTATTAAAGATTAACCTGTTCTGATGATGATTCACTTCGTTCTAGTACGTGATAAGCCACAGCACAGAACAAGGAATTCAACCGTTTCATATCACCGAGCAAACTGGTATGCAGAGAACTGGTTTCAATACTTTGCATATTATGCAAATGAAGACGTTCTACATGAGCAAACGAGTAACGCTGGTTGAGTAAACGGAAACGATGTTTTGCTCGACGCAATTTACGAGCATGTTCCATGTTGCCGGAAACAAATACCGACATCGCCAGATTCAGATTACTTTGCAGACGCTCAAGGAGTGTCTGTAATTCACGACGCCCTTCCTCCGATAAAAATAAGTGGTGATTTAAACCTTTGCTCACCACTTCAGCCGACATACGTGCAATGATAGTGGATGATTGTTGTAAATTCATCGCTGTATCAATAATTTCAGCCCAACGCCGGGAATCTTCAGTTCCTAGATCATGCTGTTGAATTTGTGCCATATACAATTTAATGCTGCTGTGGAGTAGTTCCACCTCTTCTTCTAACTGGCTAATTTCTCTTTTTTGCTGACGATCGCCTTCCATTAACACAGTAAAACGTTGCAGCATTTGTTCTATAACATCACCTAATCGTAGTGATTCTCTAACCGCATTAGCAATTGCCAATGAAGGCGTATCAATAGCGGATTGATCTAAATAACGCGGTGCCATTTCAGATCCAGTAGCCGGTAATTCAGGAATGAGTCGCTGACATAATTTCGCCATTATGCCGACAAAAGGGATCATCAAAATACAGCGAGCAAGATTATAAATAACATGAAAATAGATAACGACTTCAGCCGGTGAAAATCCATATTGCTGGATTTTATTTGCAATTATGGTTATCCAAGGTAGAACCAATAACGCACCAATTAATTTAAAAAATAAGCTTCCCAACACAACTTGTCGAGAGGCAACGCTTTGTCCCCGACTACTTATTAATGCAAGTAAACCACTACCAATATTTGAGCCAATCACAATGCATAAACTGATATACAATGGCATTAATCCTGTTGCACTTAATGTCGCTGTTAACAACACTGCCGCAAGACTTGAGTAACTCACCATTGCAAAGAGTGCCCCCACCAATAGCGCTAAAATAGTATCGCCACTGAGAGAGGTAAAAATAGCTTGGACTGCACTTGCGTGCATAATGGGTTCTGCCGATGCCACAATGAGTTGTAAAGCCAACAAAATCAAACCAAGGCCAATACCCACACGTCCTAGTTGTCCCACTCGCTCTTTTTTACGGCTTAAAAAAGCAATAACACCGATAAGGATAAGAAGTGGCGATAACCAAGAGAGATCAAACGTCAGCACACGCGCCATAAGTGCAGTACCCACATCTGCCCCTAGCATAATAACAAGTGCTGGTGTAATCGAAATCAGTCCTTGCGTCACAAAAGAGATAACCAAAAGTGCCGTCGCATTACTGCTTTGAACTAATGCCGTTACGCCTACTCCCGCAAGAAAAGCATTGGATTTTTTATTAATACTTTTACCTAAAATTCGGCGTAAATCAGAGCCAAAGACACGCATAATGCCTGTACGAACAATATGTGTTCCCCAGACAAGAAGCGCGACTGATGAGAGTAAATGAAGCAGTGTCAGCATAGAAATAATAACCTTATTTTTATCGTTGTTTGTTTGACTCTGTTCTCCTTCAATCTCATAAAAAAGAGAAAGACCACGAGCAGATAATTTATCTGAGAAAAGATTTTTTTACGGGTAATGCCTTAATAACACATAAGGTAACTAGGCAAAAAGATATTGCAACTTAAGTACAATAATCAATGGAGAAGTTGAGAATATTACATAGATTAATTTGTTAATTCTGCTAATTATAACAGAAAATGTATCACTTTCAAAAGTAGCCTATAAATAACCTATTGATTTATTATCATTTTAATTTAAACAAACTCAATTCTTAATAAAAAAACGCGACCAGAGGGTATCTCTCTAAGTCGCGCAAAAATACAACAATTTAGTAAGGCAATTCGACTACAAGTTCAAACAGACTATAAATTCAACTTGAATTTACTTCAGACCCATCGCATCACGCATTGTGAAAAACAAGTCTGTTTGGTCAGTTAATCCAACCACATTCGCGGCGTGTGGGCCATAAGCGGCAACACGTAATTGCGCCCCAGTATGCTCTTGGGACTCTTCTTCTGAGTTACCGTAATTCACTACCATAACCGCACCATCTTTGGTGATAAGTGCTTGTGTTAACCCACTCGATTTCACATCCGCCTCAATAATTTGGCTTGAATGAGCATGGTCAGCCGTCACGATAATCAGAGTGTCGCCATTTTGTTTAGCAAAATCTAAACCGATTTGTACGGCTTCATCTAGTGCAACAGTTTCACCGATTTGTCCGCAAGGATTAGCATTATGATCTTGCTTATCAATAGAGGCACTTTCGACTTGTAAAAAGAAGCCATTTTCATTGGTCTTCAGTAAATCGATCGCTTTTTTGGTCATTTGTGCCAGTGTTGGCGCATTTGGGTCGAGCTTAGAATTAGGTTTGCACTCTAAAGGTGGGTTATTCAAATTGCCATGATACGTGGCTTTAGGGCCTTCCCAAGCCACCGCCATATTACCCTCGTGGAATAAACCCAGTACTGGTTTATCTTGGTTCGCAAGCGTAATCGCATCTAACGATTTTGCATCCTTCACGATTTGATAACCACGCTCAATCGCTTGTTGTTCTAACGTTTTACCTTTGTATTCACCCGCTGCCGCAGTTTGGGCAAAACTTTTCGCACCGCCCCCCAATGTAACATCTGCTCGAGTCTCTAAAAGTTGCTCAGAGATAGAACCTCTACCACCATTTTCTAATGCATTGGTTGAGCATTTTTCTAAAGTTTCAACAGGACCATAGCATTTGCGTCCTGTTACATGCGAGAACAGTGCCGCTGGTGTCGCATCTTGAATTTCTGATGTTGTCACGTTCCCTGTTGCCTTTCCATTGGCTTTTGCTAATTCCAAAATAGTTTGGTGATCCTTACCAAACACATCAATCCCTAATGCACCATTATAGGTTTTCACACCAGAAGCCCACGCTGTCGCAGAGGCGGCAGAGTCTGTTACATAGTTAGGTTTTTGTGTTTTTCTATCTAAAGCATAGTGTGTGTATTGACCTGTAATAGGTAAGGCATCGATACCTTTAAAGAAACCACCTGCACCTTCAGCATAATTACGCGCAACAGTGATTTCAGAATCCCCCATACCATCACCAATAAAGAGGATCACATTTTTTGCTTGGTTATTATGTAAAGCTGCTTTTAATGCCTCAGTTTGATCCTGAGTCATACGGCGAGCACCGCCAAATTCCGTGATATTACCTTTTGCTGCGCGATCTTGAGCCAAAATTGCATCAGCAGCAACGGGAGCTGCAAAAGAAGAGAAACTCGCGCCAGCCAATAGCGTTGTTACAATAACGGATAAAATAGAACGTTGGTAACGATGAGACATAGCTTTTTCCTTGCACTCTAAAGTAAAAAACAGGGTTAATGTTTTAAGTCAGGAAAAGCTTACGGCAGTTAAATGACAGAGAAATGAAGAGTAAAAGTGATTTCGATGACAACTTTATGACAGGTTGGTGACAAGTCAGAAGCTTATGCCGTTTATCATCACTCATAAGCTTCTGTCATTATCGATATTAATGCTCTTGAGTTAATGCTTTCGCACCAAGATATAGCGTTTCACACCAAGAAATATAATCATGCCCACTGGCCATTTCGAGTGATTTAACAGAATAACCTTTTTGCTCTAAAACCTGTTTAAGGTGACGATTATTATTTAAAATCCCCCCTTTATCACCACGGCTTTCAAATAACCCAGCCTCTAAGAAAAACTGTAATGACTTTTTATCAGCTTGCTCAAATTGTCGAATAAGCCATTCAGGCTCTTCATTTTCAGGCGCCCACCAATAAGAGCCAGACATACTTAGTACTTTACCAAAGCGATCAGGGCGATTAAACGCGACCCATGAAGACGCTAACCCGCCATAACTAGAGCCAGATACAATCGTTTCTTCTCCTGATACGTGAATACCTTTCTCTTTTTCTAACCAAACAAAGAGTTCATCTGCTAAAAAGCGATAAAAATCAGGATTTGGTGGTAATTCAACACTACGGCGATCACTATCGATACTATCAACAAAAAGGATCATCATCGGCGCTAATTTCCCTTCTTCGATCTGTTTATCAAAAAACAGATCAATCCCATATTGGCGACGATATGTTTGTCCATCGAATAACACTAAAATTCGAGGTACAGTCATTTTTCTTGCTGGCTGATAAAGTGCAATTTCACGATCATTATTTAAGATCTTACTGTGAAAACGAACAATCTCTGTCTTGCCTTTCATTGTTCTATCAAGAATATCGGGTAATTGGCATTCACGTTTACTGTCTAACGACAATAAAGAGAAGTGATTATAAATATCCTCAGATTGACTTGGAGAATTTTGGGAATTAAACGGATCGGCTTGTGCTGTGGTTAAAATCGCACGGCGTTGCTCAAATGGCTCTGAATTTTCAATAACAGGTACATCAGGCGCTAATTTATATTGCATCAGTGTATTGTTAGGTACGATATAACTACGGTACCAAATATCACTATTGGCTAAATGTGTTAACGGATCATGATTACCATCAGGTGATCCCAATAAATAGACATTCTTTTTTGCACCTTGCCATAAGAAAGTCACTAACTTTTTATCCTTATCATAAGGCTCAATAAGGGGTGCACCTTCATGGCGTATTTTTTGCCAAAACGCCTGAATACTTTGTTGGTTTAATTGTTGAGTAAGTGTTTGTAAACGAGGGCTAATAGGTGCTATTCCCGCATCTTTATCTAGAGGCTGATAAGGCTGTGTTGTCAGTGTGAGTTGCCACGGTTTTTCCGCCTCGCCTTGTGCAATTAATTGATAACTCGCTGTTTCAGGTAATAAAAAGCGCACTTTTTGTTGCCCATCAGCAGGAACATCTTTTAATAAGCTACGAATATGTGTGCCATTTTGGGTTTCTAATCGCAGGTTTTGTATTCCTTTCACATTCAGTTCAGCATAACGCTCGCTCTCTAAATTCGAGGTAAAACACAAGGTGTTGCTGTTATCAAACTGACCTGTTATTTCTTTGCCTTCTACTATGGTTAAGCAATTGGCAAAACTAGGAAAAGAAGCCATTAACGCACATATCATCAGAGGAATTCTCACTTTATTATTCTCGTTATAAACTATTGTAGGAGACAATAGTAATGATAATTGTTATCAATTCAATAAATATACTAATTTGTTTATAAAAAATAGTTTAATTAAACAATGTGAACAATGCATTTGCATTACACAATGCAAGTGCATTACAATACTCTGACTTGCAAATCCCTGATGGTTTAAAAAACCTAACCCGATCATGGGATAAAGTTAAGGAGAAACAATATGAACCTAAATATTGAGGATGTGTCTCTACGCGCTGAGTCTCGACTCACTGAACGTAGTCAAACAACAATTCCTGCAGCCATTCGAGATGCCTTGCACCTAAAGCCTGGTGAATTAATCGAATATTCTCTATTACCTGGGGGTAAAGTCATTATATCTCGACAAGAAAAGGAACAAGATGATCCCGTTATATCTGAATTTCTCTCTTTCCTTGAAAAAGATATGAAGATAAACCCACAGCATATCAGATCAGTGCCAGCAACGTTATGGACTGAGGTGGAAGAGCTTACTAATGGTGTTGAAGTTGACTTAGACGCACCACTTACTGACTAACAGAGGTGGAATGAATACTTTAGAAATTAACGGCTGGAAAATCTTTTTTCACCAATGCTTTTTAGACCAGATTATTGAATTGGTTGAAAACGTCAAAAAATTAAAAGCATCAGATCCAAGTGGATATAAAAAGAAAAGCGCAACTAAACTACTTACAGCAATCCGAAAAATAATAGAAGAGCGTATAGCCAGAAACCCTCTCGATCCTATATTTCACCAAGGAAATACATTAGGGTCTAATAATAAACATTGGTTTAGAGCTAAGTTCTTACAACAGTTTCGTTTATTTTTTCGATGTAGTGAGGAGCATAAGGTCATTGTTATTGGTTGGGTTAATGATTTCAATACATTGCGGGTTTATGATTCGAAAAGTGATGCGTATAAAGTATTTTCATCAAAATTAAAAGCAGGAAAACCACCAAATGATTGGCAAACATTGCTAAAAGAAGCGTCTGCCACAACAGGAGCAGAAATGTTTTCAATTCAAGATTTATTCAATCACTAGTGAGTGTTATCAAAATTACTTTTATCATTTAAAAAGAGCCCAATTTTATAGCATCACTTCATATTTGGGCTCTTCCATTATTAAATACTTATCTAAATCAACGCTCTTCTAATGGATAGCTGCGGAAACTCCATAATCCCAACGCTTTTAAACCGTCACGATAAATACCTTGTATATCTGATTTACTGGCTTTTTGTAATTCTGCCAATGGCTTATCAGGGGCAACAACCGTTAAGTAAGTAATATCACTTGGACCACTTTGCCAACTAGCAAGAGTAAAAATTGCGTCGGCACGACGAACATGGCTACCAGAGCTAATAATAACCGCTGTTTTAATACGATGTTTGGTTAAAGCATAACGGCTAAATAACGCATTTTCGACGGTTGTCCGCGCATAGTTCTCTTGGAAAATACGTTCTGGTGCAATCCCATTTTTCACCAGCCAATCTGCCATTAACTTACCTTCCGTTTGATGAGCTTTAGGTACGCCCCCTGTCACAACAATCATTGCTTCAGGCAATTGCTTAGCGACTTCTAAGGTTTTATTTAGACGTTCAATTAAGATTTTGTTCATTGTGCCATCTGGATTTAACGCATAACCCAATGTCACAATCGCGTTATTATCTTTGGTTTTCTTCAGTTTCGCTAAATCAGCAGGGGTTAGTTTATCGCTTAACGGCATTTTACTAACGCGATCAATTTGAGCAAAGAAACGGCTAATCTCTTCAGCTTTAGCTGGATTCAATGATTTTAATTTATTGAAATAGGCTTCGCTTTCTTTGTCTTTACCTTCAAAACGAGTCCATGAAGTGACGTAAATTAGCGCATCAATATCATCAGGAGCCGCTTCTAAAATCTGTTTATAAATCGTAATTGCGCGAGGAACATCATTGTTATAGATATAAGCGCTAGCAGTACTAAATAATAAATCGAGGCGATAAGGTTCTAATTTATAAGCTTGTTGCAGTTTTTGCGCCACAATTTCCATATTTGATGGCAGTTTACCCGTAAAGCCAGCATCAGAGACTCGTGCTGGTGACTTAAAGGCATCTAATGCATCTTGGATCAAACTATCAACCGTTTGGCGCTGAGAGACATACTGTTGATAGCTATTATCTGGTTGATGAACTTTTTGATAAGCCAATGCATTTGATGAGACGGTAAAACCTAAAGCAGCAATCGCTAACGAAATGACTGTTTTCTTGATATGAAGTGAAACACGAGAAGGTTGCGCCATTATCTTGTCCTTTTACGAAAAATAGTCTGCTTCTTCACCTGAGCGAATGAAGATAGAGAGTGTGACTCCCCACACCTAATGGCAAAAGAAATACACACTGATAAATCTATACCTGCTATCTATAATAGAGATCCCCACATTAATTTTCAGTAATCTTTTTCACCTTATTGGAAAAAATAGCATTATTACGTAGATAGCTTATTTGACAGATTTTTTTATGTACATTTCTCTTTTGGTTAGGAATTTAATTCTGATGGGATATTTTAATAAAGAAGAATAAATAGAATTTATTTACTCTTTGGTGGAAGGCGAGGGATTTGAAGAGCCATTAAGATGACCTTTAAAGATTAAAAACGCCAAAAAATGGCGTTTTTAATCTTTATATTATTCAATATGCTTTGATTGCATCATCAATAATTCTCTGACCAATTCAACACAACTTAAAAAGCGTTCGTCATAATCAGGGGAATTAACTTTAATATATTCAATATTGTTTTTATCGAGCATTTCCATCAATAAGGTTTGGAAGCGGCGTCTCTCTTTATCACTGCCTAAACTACGCAAGCCATCAGCTACCCATGGCGTGTTATTTTCTAGCAAGATAACTAAATCAAAACGATATTCATCAATTAGCGCTTGAACAAAGGGATGTTCTTTACCTTCATAACGTAAACAAAATGCCTGCGTTGTGACAAAATCCGTATCAACAAAAGCAACTTTATTGGCATATTTAACAGCAAAATCAATATATTGAGCATGTCCCAATGCAATTTTATCGTAGTCGGAGTATTGTAACGCCATTTCATCGCCACCAAGGTGAGAAAAGACATAATCACGACCATACTCCCATGCACTCGTGGTATTGAAAATATTGGCAAGCTTATTGACTAACGTAGATTTACCGCTGGATTCGCCACCTAAAATCGCCACTGTACGCACAAAGAAGGGTTTTACTTCTGTTGGAATATATTCCCAATATTTAAACGGTGCTTGGCGAATTTGGCTGCCACTGATATTCATAAATGAGCGTTCTGGATCAATTAATACCGTTTCAATACCTAAAAATGCGTTGTATTGATCAGCATCATCACGCTCACTTGTGTAGATAAAATCAGGTGATATCTGCTTTTCACGCAGAAAGGCTTTTATACCCTCACTCCACATTTCCCAGCCATGAGGCTGTGGCTCGATACCGTGCTCGTCAAACTCATGAATACGGATATTCTTTTGATATTTAAAGGTTTGTAATAACCAGCGTAATCTGTCACTGACAGTCGGTTGTTGAGACATTGCGCTATTGAGAAATAGATTTTTATCACGAGGTTCGTCATGACATAAAATGACATGTAATTCATCTACTTGACTACAAGCACGTTGAATTAAATAAATATGGCCTGTATGAAGAGGATAAAACTTACCAAAGATCACACCGATAGTTTTCTTTTTCACTGGGTATTCTAACCCTAAAAATTGGTGTAATGCCGACATTTTTTGAGCGCTGGGACTCTTGATTTTATTATTAATCAATTGGCTAAGATAGCCTTTCGTCATATCACTTTCATCAGCAACTTGTTGTAAAGTATATCCATTTTTTCTGATAGCCTGTTTGATATAATCAAAAGAGCCCATACTTTTCTCCTTTAGAAGTCTTCCAAATCATCAAGGACAGATAACGCATCTGACAGCTTCTTCACGCCATACACTTTCATATCAGGGGGATTTTTTTTCGGCATATTTGCACTAGGTACAATTGCTCGTTTAAATCCATGTTTTGCTGCTTCTGCAATACGCTCTTGTCCACTAGGTACAGGTCTAATTTCTCCCGCAAGTCCCACTTCACCAAATATCACTAAATCACGCGGTAAAGGACGATTACGAAAACTGGAGACTAATGATAATAACAAGGCTAAATCTGCACTGGTTTCTGTGACTTTTACTCCGCCCACCACATTGACAAAAACGTCTTGATCAGACATTTGTAAGCCACCATGGCGATGTAAAACAGCAAGTAGAATAGCAAGACGATTTTGCTCTAATCCCACCGCAACACGGCGAGGATTAGACAACATTGAGTGGTCAACTAACGCTTGAATTTCCACCAGCAAAGGTCTTGTACCTTCCCACACCACCATAACCGAACTACCTGATGTAATTTCATCTCCTCGACTTAAAAAGATAGCTGAAGGATTACTTACTTCTCGTAATCCTTGTTCTGTCATTGCAAAGACGCCTAATTCATTAACGGCACCAAAACGGTTTTTATGACTACGTAAGGTACGAAAACGAGAGTCTGTTTCACCATCCAGCATAACAGAGCAGTCAATGCAGTGTTCCAGAACTTTAGGCCCTGCCAATGTGCCATCTTTTGTTACATGACCAACCATGATAATGGCAACATCATTGGTTTTAGCAAAACGAGTTAGATAAGCTGCTGTTTCACGCACTTGAGCAACACTGCCCGGTGAAGATTGAATATCTGCCATATGCATCACTTGAATAGAGTCAATCACCATTAATTTAGGCTGTTCTTGTGAGGCAATTAAACAAATCTGTTCAATACTCGTTTCTGACAACATATTCAGCTCTGCTGTCGGTAAACCTAATCGATGAGCACGCATAGCGACTTGTTGTAGCGACTCTTCACCCGTAACATATAGCGTTTTCATGTCTGTTGCCAAACGGCACATGGTTTGTAGCAATAAGGTACTTTTACCTGCTCCGGGACTTCCCCCGATTAAAATGGCACTTCCGGGTACAACACCGCCACCTAATACACGGTCAAACTCTTTAAACCCTGTTGAGAATCGGGGTAATGCTTCAAGGCTAATTTCCGATAACTTTTGAACCCGGCTAACACCTTTTGCATCACCCGCAAATCCACTAAAACGATCGTTGCGGGAAGAAGAGGCTGCGGCAAGGCGCACTTCTGTAATTGTATTCCACGCATGACAAGCAGAACATTGCCCTTGCCAACGAGGATAATCTGCACCACATTCATTACATACAAAGGCTCTTTTTGCTGCTTTTGCCACACTTCTCTCCCAACAATAACGATTTCAGAAAAACGCGCTTAACGTTCTTCGTGTTTTAAACCACCACTTAAAATGCACAATACACCCATTAGATCGGCGTGACGAATAGCGACTTTCGCCTGAGCATACACTTTAGGCTTTGCATGATAAGCAATTCCAAGCCCTGCTTTTCTCAACATTTTAAGATCGTTTGCACCATCACCAATGGCAATGGTTTGATCCATTGGGATCTCTAAATCTTTCGCTAAACGCGCTAACACTTGCGCCTTGTATTTTGCATCAACAATGGTGCCTTTGACTTTACCTGTCAATTTGCCATCTTTAATTTCAAGATGATTAGCAACGGCAGCCACTAAGCGTAATTTTTGTTTTAAATTATCTGCAAAATAAGTAAAGCCACCAGAGGCAATCGCAATATGCCAATCCATTGCTTGAAGCTTGCGCACTAAACTGGTTAATCCGGGCATTAGCGGTAAATCATCCATCACTTTTTGCAAAATAGAAGCGTCAGCCCCTTTAAGTTCCGCAACGCGCAATTTTAGACTTTCACTAAAATCCATTTCCCCTTGCATGGCTCGTTCTGTTATCTCCGCAACTTTATCGCCTACACCAGCAAGTTTGGCTATTTCATCAATACATTCAATTTGAATCGCGGTTGAGTCCATATCCATGACCAAAAGTCCCGGAGAACGTAAGCGAGGAATTTCACCTAAAGGAACGACATCTAAGCCACATTCATCGGATAAACGGCGAATTCGACGAGTTAAGCTGCCTGCAATACGCACCACTTGATAATCATCAATACGCCATGAAGAAACCACCACGATTGCCACACCTAATTTATGTTGGAACTCACTTATTCTTTTCTTATCAAGTTCACGTCCATAAAGTAACCATCCACTATCGCCAGCACGATAATCTAGTGGCATCACCTCTTCACCACTGAGTGATAACGGCAGACCTGGCCATTTACGGATTTCATCCGGTAAATAGCAATAGGTCAGACTATTTGACATACTTATTCTCCTGTTTTCCCCTGTCTGAACAAAATAATCGTTATTCAGCCTATTCTATCTCTGGCTCATCTGGCAACATGCACATACTTGCTTACGCAAAAGGATGAACATGCTTAAAGACAAACTAAAATTCAAACTACAAAAAACGGCGATTATACTGATTTGTATCGCACTATTGGCATTTCTTATGCAAGGCGCGTCTTATTTTAGTCGTGCCAATCAGCACGCCCGTATTACTCAGTTTGAAGAGCTTGCAAAAACGCTGGCAGAACAAGTTGCGTTCTCTTTATCCACTTATATAGATGACAGTAGCAAAGATAACGTAAATCCTCTCATTATGGCTAATTTAAATCATCTGACCCATGATAGTCGGGTACTTGATGCCAGTCTTTATTTAGAAGATGGTACACAAATAGCGCATAGCGGTGAAAATGTCACTGTTAAAGAGAGATTAGCTTTAGAAGGGCAAAAGAGTGGCGGTTCTTTTAATCACCAACTTGTTGTGCCTGTGCCGGGTAAAGATAAACCCAAAGGCTTTTTAAGACTCACGTTGGATACTCATCAACTTGTTACTGAATCAAGCCAAGTCGATAACACGACAAATTTATTGCGAGTCATGTTATTAGTTGCACTAGCGATTGGCTTTTTGCTTTCTCATAACCTTCTTCAGTTAACTCCCGTTCATTGGCAACAGTCTCCTTATTTATTAACTGCCAATTTACCGCCTCGTACTGAAAAAGAAGATGCTGAAGAAAATGAGAATAATGAAGAAAATGAATCCAAAGAGAGTGTTAAAGAGGAAAATAACAACACTGACAATAAAATAGATAAAACATAAGTTCTTATTTTTTAACAAGCGAATTAGTGAGTTTAGTGAAACATTAACTAAGCTCACTTTTTACATTTTCTTATTTAGATATATCTAATTTATGCGTATTTTTGTGCTATTTCCTTAATCTTTAAAGGGGTTTTGTTTAAAGTCACGGTAAATTCTAATCAAGTCATTAACCTAAAAAGATAAGTTTTAAATCTTTTTCTGGCTCTTTGAGTACTGAGGTGGTTATGGCTGAACAATCTGTTATCCAACGTTGTCAACAAATCGTAGAAAACCCAACCCTTTCTCCTGAACAAAAACGTCATTTTCTCGCTTTAGAAGCTGAAAATATGTTGCCTTATCCTTCATTGCCTAATGATGCGGCTAAAGCGCTTAATGAACGGATTATCTGTGATATGTATGAAGGTCACGCCCCTTATAAACCGCGTTATGTCTTGCCTGACTATGCGAAGTTTTTAGCACAGGGTTCTCGCTATTTAGAACTTGAACCTGCACAAGATTTTGACGATGCCTTAAACATGCTGACTATCCTTTATCATCATGTTCCTTCTGTGACCTCTATGCCGGTTTATTTAGGCCGTATTGATAAGATTTTACTACCTTATGTTGGCGAACTCACCGAAGAACAGCTTTACCCTAAATTAAAACGCTTCTGGCGCTATCTTGATAGAACACTGCCTGATGCGTTTATGCACGCGAATATTGGCCCTGAAGACTCCATCATCACACGTTTAATTCTTAAAGTGGATGTAGAACTTCAACAAGTCGCCCCTAACCTCACCTTTATTTATGATGCGAATTCGACACCGTCTGATTTATTGCATCAAGCGATCACCAACATTTGCCACAGCAGTAAGCCGCATATTGCCAACGGTACACTACAAGATGCCGTATTTGGCAAAGATGAATATGGCATTGTGAGTTGTTATAACTCGCTACCTCAAAGCGGTGGCGGTAGCACTTTAGTACGAATTAACCTAAAAGAAGTGGCTAAACACAGCCAAGATAGCCAAGATTTTCTTGAAAATGTATTGCCATTTTATATGCAAAAACAGATTGAGATCATCGATGCCCGTTGTGAATTCCTCTATGAAAAATCTAACTTCTTTAAACAAAGTTTCTTAGTCGAAGAAGGGTTGATCTCTCCTGATCGTTTTGCGCCTATGTTTGGTATTTATGGCATGGCAGAAGCAGTTGCCCTTTTACTGGAGAAAGAAGGTAAACAAGCCACCTACGGTGATAATGAATCGGCGAATAAACTGAGCTATATTATCAGCGAAAAACTCGCACAATTTGTCGCAGATACCCCAGTAAAATATGGCTGGAAACATCGCGCAATGCTACATGCACAATCAGGTATTAGTTCTGATATTGGTACAACTCCTGCCACTCGCATTCCTTACGGTACGGAGCCTGATCCTGTGACGCATTTAATGACCGTTGCCCCTCATCACTCGTTTTACACTTCAGGGATCAGCGATATTTTAACCGTTGATGAAACCATCAAACAAAATCCTGATGCATTAATGCAGCTCTGTTTAGGGGCATTTTCTTCTGGATTAAGAGAATTTACCGCCAATGTGGGGGGGAATGATTTAGTCCGTGTTACAGGCTATATGGTGCGTTTATCTGATTTGAAAAAATATAAAGAAGAAGGCTCTCGCCTAAACACTACTTGGTTAGGTGATGAAGCCACTGCAAATTGCCATATTGCTGAACGAAAACCACGTGTGATCAGTCATGAACAGCAGATGCGTTTCGATAAATAAAATACTGCCCTTCTCTTGTGTCGATGGTCCAGGCAATCGTCTGGCCATCTTTCTACAAGGATGTAATTTGCGGTGTAAAAATTGTCACAATCCCTACACCATGGGGATCTGTGACAATTGTGGTGACTGCATTCCTACATGTCCTCAGCAAGCACTTTCATTGCAAAATGGTATTATAAGTTGGAATAGCACTAGCTGTGAGCAATGTGATACTTGTATTCAACAGTGCCCTCGCCAATCAAGCCCAATGACATTAACCTATACTGTTGATGAATTAATCGCTATCACACGTAAATATGCAGCATTTATTAATGGTGTAACAGTGAGTGGTGGCGAATCTACATTGCAACTCCCTTTTTTAATTGATTATTTTAAAGCAATCAAAGAAGCACCTGATCTTAAGCATCTTACTTGTTTAATCGACAGTAATGGCACTCTTTCACTTAATGGCTGGCAAAAAATCGCCCCGTATATGGATGGTGCTATGATTGATTTAAAAAGTTGGAGTGAAGAGTCTCACCTCTATTTAACCGGTCGTGGTAATCAACGCATTAAAGAATCAATTAAATGGCTAGCTAATCATAATTTACTTACAGAATTACGCCTTTTATATATTCCGGAAAAAACTGATTATTTAGAGAATATCGAATTGCTTTCTCAGTTTATTAATTCCCTTGGCGAATCCATATTAATTAGAATCAATGCTTTTCATCAGCATGGTGTATATGGTGAAGCAAGCGAATGGCCTTCAGCGCAGAAACAACATATTGATTTATTTAGCAAAGAATTAAACAAAAGAAATATATTCAGTATTAAAACACCTGAAATATATTCATAATAAAAATAACTCACAATTGGAAATAAAAAATTAAAATTATTATAAATATAATTAGCAATGCATTTTAAAATAAAATCCTTTTATATTGACAGAAAAAGAATATCAAATTAGTCTTCCAAAAAACCTGCCAATATCGACGGAATAATAATTTATGATTATAGATAGAACGAAATTAAAAATATCAATTATCGCATTATCAATAACTTTATCCATAATTAGTTTAAATACCAAAGCAAACACACCTACAATCATAAGCGACACAGACAAAATACCCTTTAACTTTCATCTTGTTAATAAAGATTCATTAATTAATAATGCTAAGTTTTTTTATATACATGGTAAGTTAGAACAAGAGGAAAGAAAGAACACACCTACTTTTTTAACGTCAAAATATGCAACGATAAATATTATTTCTAGCTTTAATAATAGCACGATAAAAAATCTCATTAATTATGGCAATGGGTATGAAGACCTCACAATTAATGGGCTTGATAAGCTTAATTTCATCTCATTATCAGATAATGGTCGATATGCTATATTCATTGCTGATGACATTGAGAAGAAAAGAACTAAACAATTATATTTTTATGATACCTTTTCTAAAAAAGCCGAGCCTATAACCCAGTACAACGATATTTTTTTTGAAAAGAGCGATCTCTTTTTTACCACACAAGATGGCCGATTTAGCCTTTTTTATGATTATGATAAAGAACATTATCCAAAGATAGCTGAATTATATGATGATTTTATTCCTTATAATAAAATTCGTTATACTGTATATGATAGCAAAACAAACAAAACATTTTCATTAAACGATTTAGAAAGCAGTGATCTGAAAACTCATCCAGAAAAAAAACGATTTGATGCATTTAAATTAAATTTTATTGAAGATCATGATTTGATGGATTCAAAACTCCATATCACTAGTGTGACACCTAATGGTCAATATATCTATGGTGATATATTAAAAGAAACGAAATATCCTGAGTATAATTTTTTACGCTCTGCTTATATTTATAATACTAAAAACGATGTTTTTTTCCGCCTTTTTTACGAACCAGAAACCGGAGGTGAATCACAAATAAATGCCGTTTCTAATAACAATGTTTTTGTGGGTTGGTTTGAATATTTTGATAATATAGAAAATGAACCTTTATACACTATTGACTATAGCGATAAACAAAAAAATAAAAATAGACTTTTGATTCGCCAAGCTTTTTTTTATGATCCCATTAATAGTTCGGATGATCGTGTTCTACTAGAGATTAATGCATACAAACCAACTAATTCATATACTCACTTTAAACGAAACTCAGAAGCTAAAGATATTAGTGATGATGGACGTTTTATTGTGGGTTGGTCAGAAAAAGACATACGTGAAATTCACCATAAAGATCACGCAGAGTCTTTTTATTTAAGAAATGCATTTATTTATGATCGACAGCTACAAGGTAAGACTTCCGCCTTTGAGTTTCTACCTAACTTAGCAAATGGTTCCGAATCTGAAGCATTATCTATATCAGGTGATGGTCGCGTTGTTTATGGTATAGCCCAAAACAATCAAAATAATCAATGGAAATCGGTGCTTTGGAACGTTGATAATAATTCAAATCCAGATAAAGAAAGGGAAATCGCTGCACTTAATCACTTTCATGACATAAATAAAAATGATGAGAAATTAACGTTCAATTTATTCCAAAATTTAAAATCAAAACTTGATATTGCAAATAAAAAATTTACCGAAATAAAAGAAACATTAGAAAGACAACTCATATCACTTACAGATGAAAAAAATAACACAATAAAACAAAAAGAATTAATGGAACCTCAAATGAAGGATAATGAATTCTTCAACGATAATATTAATACCTATGAAAAGTATCAAGATGATATTAATAACTACACAAGCCAGATTACAGCAATAAAAACACAACTTACTCATTTAAATTGGACTGAAGAGGGTAAAAATGTAACATTTCTTGAGGAGCAGTATAATCAAGCTCAATCTGCCTTAATTGCATTGCAAAAAATTAAACAGCCAGCATCCCCCCAAGAGCCTAAAGAACCTGAACCTAAGCCACAGCCTATGCCACCGAAAGAAGTGGAAAAGCCTGAGCCTAAACCACAGTCAACACCACCAAAAGAAGTGGAAAAGCCTGAGTCTAAACCGCAACCAGTGCCATCGAAAGAAGTGGAAAAGCCTAAGTCTAAACCGCAACCAGTGCCACCGAAAGAAATGGAAAAGCCTGAGCCTAAACCACAGTCAACACCACCGAAAGAAGTGGAAAAGCCTAAGTCTAAACCGCAACCAGTGCCACCGAAAGAAGTGGAAAAGCCTGAGCCTAAACCACAGTCAACACCACAAAAAGAAGTGGAAAAGCCTAAGTCTAAACCGCAACCAGTGCCATCGAAAGAAGTGGAAAAAGCTAAGTCTGAGGTACAAATACCCGATAACGCTAAACAGCCTGTTGAAGACGTACTTGAACAACAAGCTAAAGGTAAAACAAAAGAAAAAGAGACTGTAAAAGAAGACCTCAAACCATCTATTATGATCAGTAAGCCTATCGATATAGAAAACACCTATAAATCAATGCAAATAATGGCTGAAAATAGTTATAGATTTATGGATATGCAACAAGGGCAACTGCGCTATTTAGCTTCTGCAACCTGCTCTGTGGGGACTGAAAAAGCCTGTATTAGTGGTTTTGCACATTATCAAAACATAAATAAATCCAATGCGACACAAACTGGGTTAAGTGGAGCCTATCGGTTTGACATCAACCGTATTCCATTGGTTGTAGGACTTGCCATTGATACCGATGTCTATTCTTCATTACCTAAAGGCTATCAATATCAAGGTTACGCATTACCTTTAATTGGCTTTAGTCTAGATTTAATGCCATCACTCAATGCTGAATTAAATAACAATGCATTACACCTGTCATTAAAAGGGGCTTATTTAAATCGTAAAGTTTCTATTGAAAGACAAGCATTAGCCAATACTGAGCAGGGTAAGGGGAATGCGAAAATTACTGGCTATCATATTGAATTACAGGGTTATTATCCTTATTCAATAGCAGATGATTTATTACTGACACCATTTGCTGGGCTTACTTTTAATCAAATCTCACGTTCAGCTTATAGTGAAACACAAAATGCTCAATTCGCAGCACACTATGATGCCCTTAAAACACACTCACTATTAGCCAAAATGGGATTAAGTATGGATCACCTATTAGGTTCATCTTTTATACTCAATACCAAAGCGGGCTTACTGTGGAATTTATCGCATCATCAAGGGGATTTTCGTAGCCATATTGATTATTTAGGTCAACAGAATATTGATTATTCAGAAAATAAAAAGCAATTAAAACAACGCCCATTTGCTCATATTGGATTAACGTATCAAGTGGATAAACATTCATCTATTGGTACTAAAGCTAATTGGGAAATGACCACATATCGCAATCACGATCTGCAGTTTGGTATTAACTACACTTATCGTTTCTAATTCCTTATTGTTATATTTAGGGTTAACTTTAGCTGTATTATTTGGCTTCCTATAGAAAATATAGGAAGCTCTTTTTTTATTAACCGATTGAAGAATTTAAAGTTGAAATAATAGAACTGTTTTTTTCTTGATCAACCCACCACACCTTAGTCGACACTTTCTCAAGTAATGCTTTATTGTGGCTAAAGATAATCAAACTTAAAGGTCGTTTTTGACTTTCATCTATTAACACTTGCCAAATATCGGCTTGAATTTTTGCATCCAATTGTGCCGTCACTTCATCTGCAATCAATATTTGAGTACGGGGATCTAACGCTCGTAATAACGCAATACGTGCGAGTTCTCCACCCGATAATTCATTAGGTCTACGCGTTAACCACTCTTGCTTGATCCTGAGTTTTTCGAACCAACTTTCATCCGGCGACCAAGCATCACGAACACTATCACCAGTTGTTCGAAATGGATTAAAACATTTATCTGGATGTTGAGGAACCAATTGAATGGGGCAATAACCCTTTTTAGACAACGGGTTGCCATTAACAAGAATTGAACCTTGAGTAGGGGTTTGCCACTGCGCTAAAACACGACCTAATGTCGTTTTTCCAGTGCCACTTGGTGCTGAAATACCGAGTCGCTCTCCCGCATTTAACGAAAAGGAGAGATCTTGCCATAACACCTTACCTGCTTGCTCCACAGATAATTGTTTTAACTCTAAAAGTGGCATAAAGATAACTCCAGAAATAACAAATGAAATGTATAAAAATAAGACTTAAGAACACAATATTATAATGGATTAAGTGATGCTTCTTTTGTATTTATAAATTGTTGTTCAGGTAATGCATTCCAGAGTGTCTTCAACCACTCACTACCTTCATGACGATTAAGCACATTAGCAGGAATAATTTCGTTAACTTCACCCTGATTAAGCACCGCTATCGTATCCGCAAACCGTGCAGCTAAGGCTAAATCATGTGTAACCCAAAGCACTGATTTACCTTGATTACATAACGCTCTTAAATGCCCTAATAACAAACACGCATGTTCATCATCAAGCCACGAGGTGATTTCATCAGCCAAAATATATTGTGCTTTAGAGAGTGTTGCATTACAGGCTAATACCCGTTTTGCCATTCCACCCGATAACTTTGCAGGATATGTTTTTACTAATGAACCTGAAAGATGATAAAGACCCAGTTGTTGCACAATATCATCAGACGTGACATCTGCCCCACTTAAACGTGCAGAGCGACTTAATTGATCACCGATGCAGATCAACGGATTAAGAGCGCTGACACCTTGAGGAATATAACAAAAGGTATTCCCACGATAAGCAATAAGTTCCCGTTCACTTAGTGTATGCCCATTCAATTTAATCGCGCCACGAACTCGCATATTGGCAGGTAAAAGTCCTAGAGCGCTTTGTAATAACAGGCTTTTACCTTCACCACTGCCTCCCACTAATGCCAGCATCTTCCCGGGCTTAATATCCAATGAGATTGATTTTAGCAACGGCTGCCAATTTCGTTTTCCTAACCAATGAAATTGTGCAATATCAATGGAGAGCTGTTCAAAACTTAACATCCTGCCCCTCTTAGCCATAATTGTTGCATTGCTTTAGCAAATTGATCGAAGATCAAGACTAAGCACATCAAAATTAATCCTGGAAACACCACCATCCACCAAGAGCCTGTACTTAAATAACGTAGTGCATCTGCCAGTAATAAGCCCAGTGAAGGTTCGTGAGCTGCCTGACCAAAACCGAGGAAACTTAACGCTGCGCTATGCAATACTGCATGAGGAAACATTAGCAAGGTTCCCACGATCCACTGAGGTAATAGCATTGGGATATAGTGTTTTTTTACGCACTCAAAAGGCGTATTACCAATACGACGCGATAACATCACATAATCAGCTTCTTTAATACGCTGAATTTCACCTCGTAAAATCAGAGCCAATTTAGGCCAATGCGTTAATGCCACCGCCCAAATAACACCCTGTTGCCCACCACCTAATGTAAAACAAATTAGAATAAGCAGTAATAAATGAGGTAATGCCAAAAGCGCATCAACAACGCCTCTTACGAAAAAATCGCAATAGCGATTAATGGAAGAAATTCCCGCAAAAATCAACGCAATCGTACCACTTACAATCGCACTTGTTACACCAATATTTAAGCTACTTAACATACCTTGAAAGCAGCGTAACCACAAAGAGCGACCAAGATTATCTGTACCAAACCAATATTGCTCTGAAGGTGCTTGGTTTCTCGCCAAAAAATCCATTGCAATATCAATATGAGAAATAGAAAAACCGTAAGCCACTAACCCAATCAAGGCAAGGCTCACGAAAAGCAGTTTCAATAAAGGCTTATTTGGATCGTAAATCATAAGTCTCGCAAAATTCCTTTATTAATACGTCTTAATAGCCCATTAGAAATGCTATTACCAAAGAAAATCAAGATAGTGCTGAAAACCACAATTCCCATTAACAGAGGGATGTCACCTCGTAATCCCGCATCAACCGTTGCTTGCCCTAAGCCAGGATAAGCAAATACTTTCTCTGCTAAAAGCGAACCTCCGAGCAATTCACCAATTGATGCAAACTGTAAGCAAAGTGCGGGCGTAATGGCATGACGTAGGACATGAAATAGCATCATAGCCCAACCTTTATCACCTTGTGCCTTAGCAAAATGAATAAATTCACTGCCCATCACTTCAGCAACTTTCGCACGAGTATGCAGTGCAATATTCCCTGTTCCCAATAAACCAAGCGCAATCATAGGTAAAATAAGATGAGAGAAACGCTGGCTTAATGTTGCTGTTTCGGCACTACTTCCCATCGGCCACGCACAACAAATTGGCGCCCAATGTAAGGTGACAGAAAATAGAGATAACAGTAGTAATCCCACCCAAAACGTCGGTAATGCGGCTAATAAATAAGATAAAGTAGAGATAATTCTATCTGGCCAGCGATTAAGATATCGACCAGCGACTAATCCCATCACAACACCAATAACACCGGAAAATACCCACGCTGAAAAGAGCAAGATAAATGAAGGCCCCGCCCGTTCACGAATAACATCAATAACGGGCATGTTATACAACATAGAATAACCAAAATCCCCTTGGATGATTTGGCTAAACCAGAGCCAAAATCGCATCCACAAAGGTTGGTCAATTCCCCAACGCGCCGCAATTAAAGGATATTGCTCAGGAGGAACATTCAGTAGATCACTGCCGATATAGGCCTTAATGGGATCGATCGGTGAAAAACTTAATAAAATAAAAACACCTGCTGTTGTTACCAGCAGCAGGCAGAGTAGTCGCAGGAAAAAACCTGCACTTTGACGTATTACTGACAAGTCCACTTCCAAGTATCTACGCTATTTAATAATGACCATGAACCATGAATTTCAGGTGTTCCTGTACCCAAATCAACACAAGGGTTAGTTAGGTAAGTGTGTTGCACATTCATCAGCCAAGCCCAAGCAGCATCACCTTTTACACCAACGCCGTTTTTACCATCCCACTCAACGGCTTTCCAATGAGGAACCGCTTCTTGCCATGTATGGGCATCAAGTGCAGCTTGTAGGTGCTTTTCGACTTCAGGATTTTTGTAATAACCCGGATTATAATAACCAACACCTGCGGCATTAGCACTGTAGTGATGATATAGCTCCATCGGATCAAGGCTACCCCAACCAAATAAAGTTGGGTTTGAGTGCATATAGCGCTCTACTGTATCCCAACTTCCTGATTTAAGATCCATTTGAATGCCAAGAGGTTGCACTAACGCACGAATTGATTCGGCTAAATCGCGACGAGTTGCATCACCACTGGTATACCATAAGGTAAGTTTGGCTTCTAAACCGTCTTTTTCACGAATACCGCTTTTATTCAGTTTCCAACCTGCATCTTCAAGAATTTGCTTCGCTTTTACAACATCACCATCTTTAAATGCCGCGTCAGTTTGATCCCAAGGCAAACCTTTTACACCGGTATATGCAGGAATGGCATAACCATCAAGCACTTGCTCTGATAACAATTTGCGGTCAAGAGCATAGTTAATCGCTTTACGAATAGCGATATCTGCTGTGATATCATTACCAATATCATAACCTTGAGCGTTTTTCTCACCTGATTTTACCATTGGGAAAACAATACCGCGGTTTTCAACACTTGGTCTTTCCCACAATTTGGTATTTGGTAAATTCTTAGCGATAGCAGCTGTTGCGGGTGGAATACGCACAATACCTAATTGCCCACTTTGAGCAGCCGCAAAAGCAGCATCTTCATCAAGGAAAACAAAAATGAGTTTTTCAAAATCGTTTTTCTGGCCCGCATAATAAGGGTTGGCTTCAACAATTAATTGCTGACCCGGTTGGAAACTGACCATGCGATAAGGACCTGCACCAATTGGCTTTTGTGCGTAAGTTTTTTCATCATACTTATCAGCAGAAACGATACCTAAAGAGCCCAGTACGTTCACAAAAGTACTTTGTGGTGCTTTTAACGTAATAGTGACATGTAAGTCATCATCTGCTTTTGCAGAAAGGAAGTTCCCCATATCAACTTTACCGCCACTTGCAGCCGCGTTGTTATAAGTAAATACGATATCTTTTGCTGTGAGCGGTAGGCCATCAGAGAATTTTAAATCTGGCTTTAATGTTAATTTCCATGTTTTACCATCTTCACTTGGTTGATAGTCACTTAACATATTGCTATACCAAGAGAGATCTGCATTTTGCTTTAACAATGGACTATGGAGAAGTAAATAACTGCCATGACTCCAACCCAACATTGGGTCGAAACCTTCTGTTGGCTCTTCACCAATAGCTAATTTCAACGTTTGAGCAGATGCTGCAAAAGGGACGCTTAACGCGGCTAAGCAAGTTAACGTTACTAATGATTGACGCCAACCAAACCGAATAGACATAAAACATTCTCCGATTTTTTAGATACGACTTATTATCAGTCTCTATCTAAATAAGATGAAGAGGCTGAAACAAGATAAATAACAATGATAATTATGATGTTCTGCAACTTGATGCAGATAAAGGCTAAACCAGTGGCATCATAATAAGTTTTTTTATTCAACTACTCGAATAATATTCGACAGTTTATTGATTTTACATAAACTTTTATTAAGCGGTAATACGCATTATGGCAAACTTCTAGCAAGTGCACAGTATTTTTCTAATAAATAAGTTATATATTTATCATTGAATTTATTAGTGAGCACAAAACGAAATAAAATGACTTTTTAACGAAATAAGATTATTTCATTTTATTTAATATACACTGAAAATAAAAAAGGCACATTATTGTGCCCTCTTGTGATCATGAATTTAATATTCTTTTTAATTTAAAATAGCGTCGTCCCAAACGCCAACGCAATCTAAAATCTTTCGCATTCCGCCAAATTAATGACCATATTCCTCTATCAAAAAGCTCTTTAACTATCTGTTTTTTAACTTCAATAGACTGAATATAACCAATTGAATGAATAATCCCCAAACCTTCTTTTGCTATTTGCCAATAACATGCATTGATATTTTGAGCCACTTTCTTATGCTTTTGATTAATAGCATCAAGCATTTCTAATATTTTCATGTAATTATGAATTGTTCTAACGTGAATAGCATCATTAGGTGTCGTATGAGAAACAGATCCAGAGTGAATAAAGTAATCATAGTAACGCTCATCAATATATTTAACACGTTTAGCGGTTAATAATGCTTCTGTTGTCCACGGAATATCTTGATGATGTAAACCTGGCTCAAAATAATAACCATGATCAAGTAGAAATTCACGTCGATAAATATTTAACCAAGTCACATGTAAGAATTTTTTAGAGTTTAATGCCATTTCTAGCCACTGTGGCCCAGTTAAAACATCGGTTGAATGTAATCGGTTAGATGGGAATATAGGTCGTGAGGGACGTCCATCCGCATAAACGTAATTACCATTACAAGTTAAAATATCCAAATTATCATCTTTAGCTAAATTAAGCATTCTACCGTACATATTAGAATGAATTACATCATCAATATCAGGAAAAACAACATATTGCCCTTTCGAAACATTAAATCCAACATTACGAGCAACAGAAACACCTTGATTTTCCTGATCAATAATCGTGACTTGAGGAAATCTTTCTTTCCATTCTTGTAATATTTTAAGTGAGTTATCTCTAGAGCCATCGTTAACTAAAATAAGTTCCCAATCATTCAAATTAATAGATTGTAATCGATTGAAAAATTGAGATAAAAAATTTTCACCATTATAAATGGCGACCACAATACTCAGTTGAGGCATAGAAGAAAACATAACCCACCTTTTATATTCTTAACTAAGAAAAGAAGCTCTCCCCCCTAAATAGTTAGTTTTAAAGATTAAAAAGAGTAATAAAATTATAAATTAGTCTTAATTCATTCTTAATTAAAACTTAATTTTTAACTAACTAAAGGTGAAAGTGATATTTAATGAGGATAAGTATAATTAACTTCTTTTTATCTCTTATGAAGAAAGGGTTAAGAGAGTTTGTTTTTTAAAAGAAATAACTAAAGGGAAAATTAAGGTTAGCGTGGAGAATAAATGTTATTAGCAGGCATTTATAATTCATCAATGCGTAATATAAGTAACAATAATGACATTTTTTATGATTAATGTCACTTATATCACTCATTAATGCAAAACATCCGCTATTGCGGATGTTTTGTTTTTTTATTTATATCACTAATCTGTGGATACTTGTTGTACTTTTATTCTTCAATATCTTCTTCATCGCAGACTTCAAGTTCTGGAAAATAATCAACTCTCCAAGACTTGATCCCTTGATACACTTCATCAACGGCATTCTTTACCGCTTCGGTCATTGGATAATAAAAACCAACGAGATCGGGTTGGATCCCTAAGAAAGTAATATCTGGAATATCATCTTTTAATTGATCGATAAGAAAATTAAGCGGCATATTATGAGTGCTCATAATAAACATTTCCGCTATATAGTCAGGATCTATCACCCTAATTTCACCAGGATTTAAACCAATATCTGCGGCATCAACAATGACAACACATTGAGGTTGTAACTCTCTTACTTGATAAGAGACATTTTCAGGCGCGCTTCCCCCATTGATAACAATCCATCCATCAATGGGGTTTGCTTCCATTAACTCAGCAAGCAGAGGGCCTGCACCATCATCGCCCATCATGCTGTTACCGACCGTTAATACCACTTTAGGTGCTGTCATTGCTTTACTCATGGTTTTCTCTTCACAATCAAATAAATAGCAGGTTCTGCGTGGATCTCACCCAGTAATTTAATCAGCGTTTGACTCCACTCACTAAAAATAGGATCGTCATTTTTGATAATAGGATCAAATGCTAACGCTAATAAGTGAGTATGCTCAGAGTTAATATTGATTTCACCAAATGTCAGCAATCCTTGCATTTTACGTTTGGCTTCACCTTCAGGTAATAAATCAATCCATGCTCTATATTTTTCTAAAGGACAGACTAGCTCTGTTTTCAAGCAATCAATCATACCAACGTGGTGACCAATCGCGAGCGAATAGTACATCACCTGCTGCGCTTGCTCAGGAATATCATCATCGCTATCAACAAACTTTTGTCTTAATGACCAAAAGTAAACTTTAGCGTCATCAGGCATAGATACCCCCTTGGCTTAATGAATAAACTAGACGTTTTACAATCTCTGATAAACGAGGATCGTTAGCTTGTCGTAGCCATTCATCAACACGACCACTGACTTCTTGAATAGTGGCGCCTTCTAATAATGTGAGGAAATGATCACTGATTTGTCTTCCTTGATAATAGCCAGCTAAACGACGCGCTTCACGCTCAATCATCACACGAGCATCTAATGGAATCGAAGGCAGAATTAGAGATGCTTTTTCATTCTCGACTTCAATGTGTGATTCGCCTTTTAATTTTTGGTCTAACAAACCCAGCGCAACAGCAAATCCATAAATCGTCGCAGCAGGTGTTGGAGGGCAACCAGGGATCCACACATCAATAGGAACGATAGATTCACTACCACCCCATACACAATAGAGATCGTGGAAAATACCGCCACCACAACCACAAGCGCCATAAGAGATACAGATTTTTGGATCAGGCGCAGATTCATAAGCACGTAATGCAGGAACTCGCATCTGGCGCGTTACTGCGCCAGTGAATAATAAAATGTCAGCGTGACGAGGTGAGGCTACCACTTTGATACCAAAACGTTCAGCATCAAAAACCGGTGTAATTGCGGAGAAAATTTCAATTTCACAACCATTACAACCACCACAGTCAACACGATAAACATAAGCTGAACGCTGAATATCTTTCAACAATGTCTGTTTTAGCTTTTTAACCTGATCATCAAGGGTGATAGGTTGGCTAACATGATGATTAATGGGAATTTCTGGTAGACTCATTTTATTGCACTCCCAATTTCGCCCATACTAATATTTTCACGACCATCAGATAACAAGTTATGTTTACGCTTACATTCAGGGCAAGTTTCAAATTGTGGGCGCATCGCTTCTACGGTTTGCTCATCCCAGCCTGATTGCACTAATAGCTCCATTGCATATTCAACTGATTTTCTAGGCGTAAATGGTTGATGGCATTCACGGCAATTCAATAACTTAAAAGTTCCTTTGATATAAAGATCTGACTTTTTAGTTACTGCCGTTTCAAACATATCGGATAAAACAATCGCTCTTGTTGGACAAACTTCTTCACAACGACCGCAATAAATACAACGACCAATGAATAATTGCCAATGACGCTCGCCTGTTTCCAAATTCGTTTCCATCGTTAACGCATTAGCAGGACATGCTGCGGTACAAGCACCACAAACAATACATTGCTGTGCATCATATTCAGGCTTTCCTCTAAAACCATCAGGTAAATCTAGAGGTTTAAACGGATATTTGGTCGTTGCTTCGCCTGTTTTGATTATGGTTTTAAACAATTTTAACATCGTTCATTCCCTCACTTGAGCGGCGAATTTTTACGTTCGATGCTGTAACGTTCAATTTCTTTGTAAGAAACTGTTTTAGATTTACGTTTTTTCACATCGACGAGCGTTACCCTGTCAGTACAGGAATAACAAGGGTCAAGACTACCGATAATTAACGGCGCATCAGAGACGGTATTTCCTTGCAACATATAGCGTAATACAGGCCAGTTAGCATAAGTTGCAGCACGGCAACGCCAGCGGAATAATTTTTGGTTATCACCCAACATACTCCAGTGAACATCTTCACCGCGTGGTGCTTCAGTAAAGCCCAGTGCAAATTTATAAGGCTGATAAGTAAAGCCTTCCGTTAATAATGGGCCTTCTGGTAAGTTATCTAAGGCATATTCAATCATTGCCATTGAATCCAAGACTTCTTTAATACGTACCATCACACGAGAGAATACGTCACCACCTTCATAACTAAAGAGAGTCAGTGGAAGATTGCCATAATCAGCAAAGGGGTGGTCAAAACGCACGTCACGTTTAAAGCCACTCGCTCTTATCATTGGGCCTACTGGGCTAAAATCACGAGCCACTTTCTTATCTAAGATACCGACACCGACAGTACGTTGTTCCATATTTGGTGCTGATAGCAGTATATCCACTAATTCAGTGACTTCTTTGCGCATTTCTCTAACTAGTTGGATAGTCTTCAGACGCTGATCTTTTAAAATATCACGACGAATACCACCAATTAAGTTCAAGCCATAAGTTTTACGCGCACCAGTGAGCATTTCTGCAATCTGCATTGATTTTTCACGAATACGGAAAAATTGCATAAAGCCAGTATCAAAACCTGTGAAGTGACTGGCTAAACCAATATTTAATAAATGGCTATGAAGACGTTCAACTTCTAATAAGATAGAACGAATAGTATGTGCACGACGTGGCACTTCAATGCCTAGCGCATTTTCAACAGAAGTCACATACGCCACGCTGTGAGTAAAACCACAAATACCACACACGCGGTCTGATAAGAATGTGACTTCGTTATACCCCATACGGGTTTCAGCCAGTTTTTCCATACCACGGTGAACATAGAACATACGGTAATCGGCATCGACAATGTTTTCGCCGTCTACAAATAAGCGGAAGTGTCCTGGTTCATCTGAGGTAATGTGCATAGGACCAATTGGCACAACGCGCGCATCTTGCTTACCTTCGTTCACGAAAGGATAAGTTTCAACTTCGGTTGCAGGTGCTGGACGTTGACGATAATCCATTGCATCTTTACGCAGTGGATACATCTCTTCAGGCCAGTCATCTGGAAGCACTAAACGGCGTTCATCAGGTAAACCAACCGGGATAAGACCATACATATCACGGATTTCACGTTCCCCCCACACGGCGGCTGGTACACGCGGTGTTACTGACGGGAATTCTAAAGTGATTGGGCTAACATGGGCTTTTACAACAATCCAGCATTTTTCACCCTCTTCCATTGATAATGCATAATAAACAGCATAGTCCCCGTTTAAACTACGTTCGTCGTTACCGAATAAAACAGGTAACCAACCGCCTAAGCCGTAATACAGGTATTCCACCACTTCAGGAAGTGATTCCGTTTTTACTGTTATCGTCAATTGATCAGCGGTTTGTCGCTCTTCATCAAGAACTGCTGATGGGAATTTTTCACGAACTTTGGCAACGTAATCTCCACCTAGTTCTTTTCCCTCTTTTCTACTGACATAATTTTGGTAGCTCACGTTACATCTCCTGAACCGATGTGGATGGATTGCTGATTAAAGCCGTTGGCCATGCATAAGTAGGTGACTCACTTTTATCAATGTTCATCACGATATTAGCGGCATTTTCTAACAGCTCGCTGACAGGCTTAGGAATGTGAGTTCCCATTAACAGCATAAGTGCAATCAGAATGACCATTGGTAATGTGGTTAAAATTCCCAGTTCACCTTTAGCAACAACATCAGGTTTTGGACCAAAGACAGTTTTAGCCACCATACGAACTAGACCACCTAACACTACGGTCAATAACAATAATAATAGGATAGTTAAGCCAATATGCTGAGAAGCTAAACCTGCCACAACAATCATAAATTCACTGATAAAGACGTTGAAAGGAGGCATACCACCTAACGCTAAAGCACCACCAGCAAAAAGAGCTGCACTTAATGGCATCACTTTAAACATACCTTTCACGACATTTAAATCACGAGTGCCGTATTTCAATAACACGTTACCTGAGCCACAGAACAACAGTGCTTTCGCTAAACTGTGGTTTAAGGTGTGGAATAAGGCAGCCAAAATACCAATTGGTCCGCCAATTCCTAATGCAACGGCAATTAATCCCATGTTTTCCACACTGGAATAGGCTAAAAGACGTTTTATATCACGCTGAATAAGAATAAAGAACGCCGCGATAGCAACAGAGAGGAAACCAAAGATTAACAGTAAGTTACGTGTAAATTCAGTACCAATTGCCGCATCAATAATGATGTAGTAACGAATGATGATTAACAGCGCACAATTCAGTAAAACCGCTGATAACAGCGCACTGACAGGACTTGGTGCTTCACTGTGTGCATCTGGTAACCATGCGTGCATTGGGAATAAACCCGTTTTGGTACCGAAACCGATTAAAATAAAGACAAAAGCTAAATGCATCAGTGTTGGGTCTAACTGGTCTGTATATTTCAACACTTCAGTCCAGAAGATAGCCTGATCTGGATCAGGCATAAAGCTTGCGGCATTGGCATAAACCAAAATAGTACCGAAAAGACCAAACGCCACACCCACACTACAAATGATGATGTACTTCCAAGCAGCTTCCAGAGAAGAACGTTGACCATAAATTCCGACTAAGAATGCAGAGCTTAGGGTTGTTGCTTCAATGGCTGCCCACATTAAGATCAAGTTATTACTAGTAATTGCTAATAACATAGTGAATAAAAAGAGGTGGAAGAAACCATAATAATTACACAAAGTGCGTACTGAAATTTCACCCTCATCCACTTCGTGATTCATATAGCCAATAGAATAAAGTCCAGTTAAAAAGCCGATAATACCTAAGATAGCGAGAAATAATGCGCCTAGGCTATCCACATGAACCCAATTAGTAGCTGCCAATATTTCGCCATGAGACATGACATCTGCCACAGTCCCTAATGCAGCGATTAACAATACGGTGATACCAATAGCATGAATACCCGTCACAACAGGACGCGCACCCGCTTTTAATAACGGACTTAGAAACGCCAGTATTGAAAATACCAACGGTGCGAACATTAAAATTGTTAACATGGTTGTTTGGTTCATCTCCTCACCCCTTCAGCGCGGTCAGTTGATCCACGTTCAGTGTGTTGAGCGTGCGGTAAATCTTACGAGCCAATACTGCCATTACAATCACAGCAAAGATGGCGTCGGTGGCGATACCGATTTCGACCAGTTCTGGTGCTCTCCACGCCAATAATGCCAGTGTTAAGTGAGAGCCGTTTTCCATTAAACAGTAACCAAAAGCTTGTTTTAGGATATTTCGCTGAGTCACAATACAAAGCAGACCCAACATAAAGTGTCCCAGAGAAACTGCGAGTGCAGGTTTCAAATCAACAACCATTGGTATTTGAATTGGCTCAACCACAAACCAACTTAAAATGACGATAACAGCAGCCAACAACATTAAAAGTGCAGGGCTAATAACACTGGTATTCGCACTAGGATCAGATAACTTACGGAATGCAAATCCTAAAATAAGTGGCACAAGCAGAACTTTAGTAAAGAAGGCGGTAATCGCCCAAAGTGTGAGTTGGTGTGCATCTAATGTATTAGCTAAAGTGACGAAAATCATCACTAAAACGAAAGATTGCAATGCATAAAACCAACAGGATGCAATCGGCTTTTTAGCGCCAATTACCAGTAGCGAGGTTATCATCATTAACCCCGCCAAATTGTTTACGATAAGTGCTCCAGTCATGATTTATCTCCCTTATCCTAGCCAAGTGACTGCGATAACACTGGATGCAAAGGACATCACAATCAGTATTCCAATCACAATTTGCATTGCCATAGGAACAGGTTGCCCTTGTGCAACTTCTGTACTTGGTTTGCCAGGAACAACACGACCAAACCAGTAGATAAACCAAGTGAAGCTAGCCACAGATTCAATCAGTACTAGCACCATAATTGGTGTCATCACCCAGAAAACACTCGACAGTTCAAAACCTGCGGCAAAAATTGGGAATTTACTAAAAAAGCCATTCATTGGTGGAACACCTGCGATTGCCAGCGCGGCAACACAGAAACCCACACCCAATAATGGATATTTATTAATTAATCCTTTTAAGCGAGGCAACATACGAGTACCACAGCTATAACTCAGCGCACCTGCAACTAAGAAGAACAAGCTTTTAGCAAAGGCATGGTTAAAGATATAAGCAATACCGCCTTCAAACGCTTCACGCGGTCCAAAGATAGAAATAGATAATGCAAGGAAGATATAAGAGAGCTGAGTGATGGTTGACCATGCTAACAGGCGTTTCATATCTTTTTGTGGCAGATACATCATAAATCCATAAATCAACGTGATAACCGCCATGGTAATACCCACCCAACCAATAAGATGAGGAACATCACCACCTGCTGACATAATCGCACGAGCAAAGATATAAACGCCAACTTTTACCATTGACGCAGCGTGTAAGTAAGCACTTACAGGTGTTGGAGCTTCCATCGCATCAGGTAGCCAAGCTTGTAGTGGTAATTGAGCTGATTTACCCCAAGCAGCAAAGAGAATTCCCCCAAACACAATCAGTTTGGTTGGCTCATCTAAGGTTGCAATTGCGGTTAATTCAAATGTACCCGTACTCACAAACAAGGTTGCAGCTGCGAGATAAAGACCGATTGAAGCAACGTGAGTGATCAACAACGCTTTCATTGCTGAGCGAAGCGATTTTTCAGATTGATAGTAGCCGATTAATCCCCAAGAGCATCCCCCTGTGATTTCGAAAAACAGGAGTTGACCTAAAATAGTCGATGAAAGGACTAAACCCGCCATTGCACCAATAAAAATCAGCAAGAAGGCATAATAGCGACGAGTACCATCATGTGGATGCTCACGGTTGCCATTGGTTAGATAGCCAGTAGAGTAAAAACTCACCAACAATCCTAAGAACACAACAGCGAAAGCAATCAATGTACTGACACGATCAATGGTAAAACCAAAGAGCGCTACATCACCATATTGTACTAGCGTAATTGTGGTATCGACTTTACCTTCAGCGAGGAACTGCCAACCTAAAACAACCGTTCCTAATGTGGCTAATAAAGCAAACAGTGTACATAACCACTTCGCCATCCGATTTGGCATTAAGGACGTAATCAACGCCCCCGCAAATGGGATGAGTAAGGTCGCAAGAGCTATATTTTCCATTGTAATCATCGCTCCTTATAGACCAGTTAAATAGAAAACAAGAGCCAGTGCCGCAACACCGAATCCTAGCCATGTCACATGGTGAGTCAGTAAGAAGCGACCACGCGCTAAACTGTTTTCAACCAATGACGCTAATACAAACACCACTAACAATTTTACTGCCATTAAAACTAACGCAATGAGCAGTGCAATAAAGGTGAATTCTGTTGCTTTACCAAAAGGAATAAATATGGCTAAAAACAGTTCAGCCACTACCACTTGTTTTAAACCAAGACCCAGTTTCACCATGGCAAAACCAGAGCCTGAATACTCAGTTAATGGCCCTTCTTGTAACTCTTGCTCAGCTTCAGCAACGTCGAATGGCATTTTGCCCATTTCGATAAATGCGGCAAAAGCACAGGCTAATAAAGCTAATAAAGTAGCCGTTGGTGATACCCAACCTTGAGCAAGCGTTGCACTAATGGTGCCGACGTTGGTTGAACCCACAATTAAAGCCACTACAATCAGTGATAACACTAAAATAGGTTCTACTAACACACCCAGAGTTAATTCACGGCTTGCACCAATACCAGCAAATGGGCTTCCTGAATCCAGACCAGATAAAGAGAAGAAGAAACGATAAAGTGCAAACAGATAAATCAGTGCGATTAAATCTGCCGCACCCGCAAACAGTGACGTTGCGGTAAAGACAGGCAGTGCCATAGCAACCACCAGCATGCTGCCGAGTAACACATAAGGCATCACTTGGAAGATCACGCCAGATTGCTCAGGCGCCACAGATTGACGTTTAAATAACTTAAAGATATCTCGATAATCTTGCAAAATTCCAGGACCTTGACGCGAATGCATCTTGGCGCGAATTGTGCGCGAAATACCTGTACATAATGGGGTTATCGCTAACAAAAAGAGTGCTTGTATTAGTGCGAATATACCCATCATTAACGTAGGTGTTTCTTGGAAAGTCATAAGTCCCTCTCCTTACGCTGCGATGATTAAAAGCAAGATGACCAGCGCTGCGACAACGTATAGACAATAGAGTCTGAAATCCCCGCCTTGTAGGCATTGGATACGTTTTGCAAAACGTTGGATACCACGAACCAGAGGATAAATAATGCGTTCATCCCAGAATGGTTCGACCTTTTCAGCACCGAGCTGTGTTTTATTAAAACTACGAGACAGCAATGGAGATGGATCAAGTTGTTTACGCATACGATAAAGTGGTGCAAACATGCTACGTAATGCTTGAGTAAAACCACCTGCTGACACTGCCATATCCTTTTCCCACACATAACCACACGCCCAAGGATCACCTTTACGACGAAACGCAGGTTGATTGCCTTTTAGGCCGAGGTAAATCAGGAATGGGATAAGCGGTAGAGCAATTAATAAAACAAATGTTAATGCTGGAGAGAACATTGCTTGTGATGCAGTATCAGGAACAAGCATTGAGCCTTGAGCCACAGTTAATGCGCTGGTTTCGCTAAGAGACATTGCAATATTAGCAATAATTGGTGCAACAAAAGCGGCACCCACACCTAACACAACACAAAAAAGCGCTAATAAACCCATCGCAATTGTCATGGGTAGTGGTACTTCTTTTGCTTTTGTTGCTTGCTCACTACGAGGGCCACCACAGAAGCTAACACCATAGACTTTAACGAAACACATTGCCGCTAATGCCCCTGTAATTGCCAGCATAATTATGGCAATAGGACCACTTAAGCGCATCACAAAGTTACCTTCGTAACTCATCGTGAATAGAGACTGATAGGTATACCATTCACTTACAAAACCGTTTAATGGTGGTAACGCTGAAATCGCCATACAACCAATTAAGAATGCTGTTGCAGTGTAAGGCATCAGTTTGGCTAACCCACCCATTTTATCCATATCACGAGTGTGAATTTGATTAATAATCGCGCCAGCACCGAGGAATAATAATCCTTTGAACACCGCATGGTTTAATAAGTGATATAAAGCACCTAACAGGCCAAGTGCAGCGATAACAGGATGATCTGTTGCCATGCCGACCATACCGACACCAACACCCATTAAAATGATGCCGATATTTTCAACGGTATGCCATGCAAGTAAACGTTTTAAATCGTGCTCTGCTAATGCGTACATAACACCTAATACAGAAGAAACTGCACCGAATGCAAGGACAACAATTCCCCACCACATTTCAGTGGCGCCCAATAAATCGATACCGACTTTGATTATCCCAAAGATACCAATTTTGACCATCACACCTGACATTAATGCTGATGCATGTGAAGGTGCTGCGGGGTGAGCTTTTGGTAACCAACTGTGTAATGGCAACATACCGGCTTTGGCACCAAAACCAAAGAAGCCCAATAAGAACACCACAGAGGCCATTGCAGGAGAAAGAGAGAGTTGACGGAATGAATCAAAATCAAGGCTACCACTTTCACGCCACATCAAGAAGAAGGCAATCATGATCAACACGGAGCCTGCGTGAGCAATAAAAAAGTAAAGTAAACCTGCATGAATAGATTCGTCATCTTGGTCAGCAATAACTAAGAACCAAGAAGCCAGTGACATCATTTCGAATAGGATAATAAAGTAGAACGCATTATCCATCACCACTAAGCCAACCATAGAAGCAATAAACAGATTCATAAAGAATCCCATGCTCCAAGCGCCACGGCCTTTATATTCTTGCACATAAGCAAGAGAATAAAGCGCACATACGCTGACTAGTAATGAAATAACGAACACCATAAAGGCGCCTAACATATCCATGCGCACCACAAAGGCGGCAAAATCGAAAGGCCCTGCGACGGTAAATGTAGCGATTTCACCACCAAAAATAACCGGTAATGCACTTAAAATACCTAAGACACCACCAATGATTGCGCTGATCCCTGAAATAAGGATTGCCAACCCTTCCTGTTTTTTTAAAAACAGTGCAATAACGCCACCAACAACATACAGGATGACTGACCACAGCAGTAACTGAAGAGGTTCCATATTACTTCCGCTCCTGTGTCAAAGTAGATAAATCGTCAAGACTCGTAATGGGTTCCATCACTGAGCCTAAGCGACGCGTTTTCATCTGCTCTTCAAGTTTGTCTTCTTCAACCAAATGCAATGCATCGGTTGGACATACGTTGACACAAGCAGGGCCTTCATCAGAGAAAGCACATAAATCACATTTCACTGCGATTGCGCGGATACCCACATTCCATGCAAGAAATGGGTTGGTTGTTGGAAGGCTTGCTGGCACATCCGCCAACATTTCTTCAGGCACAAAGTGTTCAAAAACAGCCGGTAAGTTAACGGGTTTACTGCCTGATGGTGTAATTGCACCAAAAGGACAAACCAGACCACACAACTTACAGCCAATACACAGGCTCTCATTAAGAAAGATCATATTATCTTCATGAGTGATGGCATTGACTGGGCACACACGAGCACAAGGAGCATCCTCACAGTGCCGACAAAGCATCGGTGCTGTCTGATCCTCCACTTTTACCACTGTAAGACGCGGATGCGCCTGTAAACCCACAGCTTGGTGAACTTCTGAACAAGCTGCCATACAGGTATTACACCCTATGCATCGTTGTGGCTCTGCAATTACAAAGCGATTCATTCGCCACATCCTCCGAGAAAAACGTTTAACAGCATTACTGTCGTCAATTTTTCTTTAGATAAAGCATTTTTCATGCCAAAAGAGGATTCGATTTATTTATGATAAAAATCATTAAGATAGAAATACAGGAAGGGACTTAGAATGACGTATCGACAATAATGACGTTGACACTTAACCAGAGTGTAAGAAAGGAAATGAGACAGATAAAACAGATTTATTCTACTTAATTGGCTTTAATGAACATTAAGACTCGAACACCAGAATATTTGATAGAATTTTATTCAGAGTTAGCAATTATTTTATTTCAGAATTAAAGATATTAACTTTTAATGACTCTATTAAACTAAATAATAATCTAGTTAACTATCCAATTATAACTATTTAGTAATGGAGATTTGATAATAAAGAAGAAAAAAGAAAAATGAGATTTTATTTAAAAAACACTAGCTTTGTTAATATTTATTATAGAATAAAAGAGAAGATGAGAAAAATAAAAGAGATATATCAAAGTAAGTGTCTATATTGAAAGGGTTTCCCTAGTACAACTAAAATATAAAATAAAGATCAATAATATTACAGGATTAATGTTTTTATCTATACTCTTCAATATCTCTTAAAGGAAAGTCAAAATAACTTAAATAAATATTGCTGTGGATTATCTTTACCAAAACAACCTACAAACTTATTTTAAGAAAATGGTTATTTTTTACCAATTCCAATATTGAATATAACATTCTATTTTGGCATCAGAGATAATGAAGGGATAAATAAATCAGAAACAAAATAATAACACAGAAAATTAAATAATGCAGTAATACAAATCGCTCAATTTTTTAGAAAGAAAATACTGTCTATTAATCAACATTTATAAATTAAAATAAAAAAATACCGCAGATATTTAACATTATCTGCGGTAATTATTTATTGTGCTTAACGTTTCACTCAGTAAAATAATCTATGCGATTACTTTACGCGCGATACGTATTCACCTGAACGAGTATCAACTTTGATAACTTCACCGATTTGTACAAACAGTGGAACTTTAACAACCGCACCAGTGCTTAATGTTGCTGGTTTGCCACCTGTACCTGCGGTGTCACCTTTCAGGCCTGGATCAGTATCAACGATTTCTAATTCAACAAAGTTTGGTGGAACAACAGCGATAGGACGACCATCCCACAGTGTTACGATACACTCAGCTTGGTCAATCAGCCATTTAGCGTTTTCGCCAACGGCTTTCTCGTCTGCTGCTAATTGTTCGAAAGTTTCGTTGTTCATGAAATGCCAGAACTCACCGTCGTTATACAGGTAAGTTAAATTGATATCCATGACATCAGCACCATCTGCTGAATCAGTAGATTTAAATGTTTTTTCCAGTAATTTGTTAGAAATCAGTTTACGCAGACGCACACGAGCAAATGCCTGACCTTTACCTGGTTTAACAAATTCACATTCAGTAATGACGGCTGGCTCGCCATCTAACATGATTTTAAGACCTGAACGAAAATCGTTGGTATTATAAGAAGCCATGAATATCCTCTAACTTTTTTAATTTAAAATGGCATAGCCAAAAAATGGCACACATTGTAACTCATAATCACCCCACCAGAGAAGTCTGGTTAACACAACTCGCGCAGGCAATCAGTGATCCTGTTGAATTACTCCAACTTTTAGCGTTGGAACATCACGCTGATCTCCAAAAAGGGGCTCAGGCGCGACGGCTTTTTCCGCTACGGGTTCCCCGTGAATTCGTTGCACGCATGAAAAAAGGCGATCCTAACGATCCATTACTTTTACAAGTATTAACTGCAAATGCTGAATTTACCATAACACCGGGATTTTCTACGGATCCGTTAGATGAGCAACAAAATGCGGTGCCAGGTTTATTACATAAATATCAGAATCGTGCATTGCTTCTGGTCAAAGGTGGTTGCGCTGTCAATTGTCGCTACTGTTTTCGTCGTCATTTTCCCTATGAAGATAACAAAGGAAACAAAGCGAATTGGCAAAAGGCAATAGAGTATATCAAAAATAACCCAAAACTCGATGAAATCATCTTCTCTGGAGGCGATCCTCTTATGGCGAAAGATGATGAGCTTGATTGGTTGATAACACAATTAGAGGCTATCCCTCATCTTAAGCGCTTACGTATCCACTCTCGTTTACCTGTGGTTATCCCTGCGCGTATTACTGACACGCTTTGCAAACGCCTGCAACAGTCACGCTTGCAAAATATCATGGTATTACACATCAATCACGCCAATGAAATTGATGATGCATTAAGAGAAGCTTGTTCAAAGCTAAAAAATGCTAATGTCACTTTATTGAATCAAGGTGTGTTATTACGAGGTGTCAATGACAGTGCTGAAGTCCTTGCGGATTTAAGTCGCGCACTATTTGATGCTGGTGTTATGCCGTATTACTTACATGTTCTAGATAAAGTGCAAGGTGCTGCTCACTTTATGGTGCCAGACAGTGAAGCAAGAGACATTATGAAAGCACTAATGAGCTTAGTGTCAGGTTATATGGTACCTAAACTCACGCGTGAAATTGGGGGCGAACCTAGTAAGACGTTGTTAGATCTTGGGTTACGCCAGCAATAATAAATAGCACAAAAACAAAAAAGCTGTAGCTCAATTCAAATAGATGAAGTGACTACAGCTTTTTTATCTATTAGCAGACTAATAAATGGTGAATAAATTAAACGCCCTTATTGGCATTTATAAACTTGTCCACTCATTTTGCTATCTAATGGTGCAAAGCTATCAACAAAGCTACCTGCGCCAGTACCAACGTTAAAAATAACGTTACCACCCATTGCTGCTGCTTTGTTACGTAGATCGTTAGCAGCACCTCGCAGTGATTGGCTTTCAGTACGGGAACCTGATAACCAGTTATTTTGAACACCTGTCACTGTTCCTAATAATTGGCATTCACTGCCTGGTTGCGTATCAGTGATTTGTACCTGTGAGCCCGCAGTGCTTAATGTGTTTGTTGCAGAACAGCCTGCTAGTAACAACGCTGCAGCAGCTCCCAATAACAATTTAATTCGCATGATCCCCTCATTTATTTGAGTGTCCGTTTAGTCACGACAACAATATACCTTGTCATCCCTATTATGCGCAAAAATAAATCATCATTACTATCTCACATTAGCCAATAGCCTTAAGATATTATTTTCGCTTTAAACTTATTTTAACGTACAAATTCAGCTTTGAGATAGACAAAGCAATAGTGCCTCTATTCTACACCGCTTTTATGCTTTTAAAACGATCTGACCTATTTTCAGCCTACACAGTGCGAGAATGAACACACAATTAGTTCATTTTTTAAAAAATCTTCAGACAGCAAACGACTATCTGAAGATAATATTGACCAAATTAACTCAAATGATGATTCAGTGCTTCTTCTTTTAAATCTAATTCATGGCGTAAACGATGAAAAATATGCTCGCTAATATGACGTGATTTACGTAACTGCTGTAATGTATCGCGCTCTATTTTTAACGCACTGCGCGACAACTGACGCTCCATGCTAAACAAACGTTTTAGATCAAGCGCCCCTTCTTGCACACTGTCTTCACTATCAAGACGACGGCTATAAATTTCTAATAAATGTGAACCAGCCTCATTGCGTAGTGACATCTCATCAAGATCTTCACAAGGTTGGTTCATTAACTCATTAATATGTGCAATCGCCGCTTCGTTTAACGCCAAACGCGTACGAATTTCATCATTTTCATAAGGTAAATCTTCTGATAACCCTTTAGTTAAAATCGGCAATGCAATTGTGGCTATCAATAATGAACAAAGAATAACGCCCATGGCAATAAAGATAGCGAGATCTCGTGTAGGGAAAGGTGAACCATCTGTCATTAATAAAGGAAGAGTTAAGATACCGGCTAGTGTAATTGCACCTCGTACTCCCGCGGTTGCCATAATCGCCATTAAACGCAGATCATGACGAGATAAACGTTTATCAGGAGAGCGGAATACTGTCAGCGACATAGAGATCCACACCCATGTAAAACGTAGTACAGCCAGCCCTATCGTGATAATGATGATATAACCTACAACTGCCCACGGATTAGCTGTACCTGCTGATTGCGTCACTTCAGGTAATACCTTCCACATTGCAGGAAGTTGCTCACCTAATAAAATAAAAATCATCCCATTAAGTGCAACTTGAACTGTGTCCCAAACCGCTTTACTTTGCATACGAGTGGCAGCTTGCATACGACCCACAATTTTTTCGTAGTGCATTGCAATACCAGCAACTACAGCGGCCAAGATCCCCGAGACATGGAAATGCTCCGCTAATAAATAAGCAATAAATGGCATCAACAAGCTGATCAAGATTTGGATAGCCGGATCTTCACCAGTACGTTTAACCAAAAACTGATTTAATCGCCCAATCACGCCAGCCACAATCAAACCAATTGCAGCACCACCTAAAGCAACTAATAAAAATTGTCCTGTTGCTGAAGCAATAGAAAAAGAACCTGTTAATGCTGCTGCGACCGCAAAGCTAAAACAGACTAAACCTGTAGCGTCATTAAGCAAAGACTCGCCTTCTAAAATATGTGTCATACGTGAAGGAAGTGGTGAATTGACGGTCATTGCAGACACTGAAACAGGATCAGTTGGCGATAAAATCGCAGCTAATGCAAAAGCAATCGCAAGCGAAATAGAAGGAATAAGCCAGTGAATAAAAAAGCCCATCCCAATTACGGTGACAACAACTAAACCAATAGCCAATGACATAATCGGTTTAATTTCTTGAAATAACGCCTCTTTAGGAATACGCCAGCCATCTAAAAATAACAAAGGAGGGATAAAGAGGAACAAGAAAAGATGAGGATCAAAAGCAACCTCAAAACCAAAGATAGATAAACAGGTTCCGACAGCTATTTGGATCAATGGTAAAGGAATTTTTTCTGACAGTAATCGTGAGATAAATACACTCACAATCACGGCAAAAAGAAAAATAAGCACGATGGCGACGACAGACATGGTGAACACCCCAATTTATTTAATTATTTTTTAAGCGGTGCAGTAAAAACGATCTGTTGTCTAGTTGTAAAGAAATAAGTTGTTTCTAATTATATAAAAAACAAATTATCTGATAATTCTGAAATAAAACAGTATAAAAAAACCCGAGCCTAAGCTCGGGTTTTTTTGTGTAAAACAGTTAGCTGATGATTACATCATGCCGCCCATTCCACCCATGCCGCCCATACCGCCAGCAGCACCTAAGTCCATTTTGTCATCTTTCGGTGAATCTGTGATCATTGCTTCTGTTGTGATCATCAGACCTGCGATAGATGCAGCAAATTGCAGTGCTGAACGAGTAACTTTAGTTGGATCTAAGATACCCATATCAATCATATCGCCGTAAACATCAGTTGCAGCGTTATAACCGTAGTTACCTTCACCTGCTTTCACTTTGTTTACAACAACAGAAGGTTCTTCACCTGCGTTAGCAACGATTTGACGCATTGGAGATTCCATTGCACGTAATGCAACGCGGATACCTACTGTTTGTTCTTCGTTATCACCAACCATCTCACGCAGAGCGTTAGCAACACGAACCAGAGCAGTACCACCACCAGCAACAACGCCTTCTTCAACTGCTGCACGAGTTGCATGCAGAGCATCGTCAACACGAGCACGTTTTTCTTTCATTTCAACTTCAGTTGCTGCACCAACTTTAATTACTGCAACACCGCCTGCTAATTTAGCAACGCGTTCTTGTAATTTTTCACGGTCATAATCTGAAGTTGCATCTTCGATTTGTTGACGGATTTGAGATACACGACCGCTGATTGCGTCTTGATCACCTAAACCATCAATAATCGTTGTTGTATCTTTGTTGATAACAACGCGTTTTGCTTGACCTAAGTCTTCTAATGTCGCTTTTTCTAACTCCATGCCGATTTCTTCAGAAATCACAGCACCGTTAGTTAATGTTGCAATATCTTGCAGCATTGCTTTACGACGATCACCAAAGCCAGGTGCTTTAACAGCAGCAACTTTAACGATACCACGCATGTTGTTCACAACTAATGTTGCCAGTGCTTCACCTTCAACATCTTCTGCAATGATAAGCAGAGGTTTGTTAGCTTTAGCAACGCCTTCTAAAACAGGCAGTAATTCACGGATGTTAGAAACTTTTTTGTCAACTAACAGAATGAATGGGTTTTCTAATTCTGCTGTACCCGTTTCAGGTTTATTGATGAAGTAAGGAGACAGATAACCGCGGTCAAACTGCATACCTTCAACAACATCTAGCTCATCTTCTAAGCCAGTACCTTCTTCAACGGTGATAACACCTTCTTTACCTACTTTATCCATCGCTTGCGCGATCAGAGTACCGACGGTTTCATCAGAGTTAGCAGAAATTGTACCAACTTGAGCAATCGCCTTAGTATCTGAACATGGAACAGACAGTTTTTTCAGTTCTTCGACAGCTGCAACAACAGCTTTATCGATACCGCGTTTCAGATCCATTGGGTTCATGCCAGCGGCGACTGCTTTTAAGCCTTCGGCAATGATTGATTGTGCTAATACTGTTGCAGTTGTAGTACCATCACCTGCCGCATCATTGGCTTTAGAAGCAACTTCTTTCACCATCTGTGCGCCCATGTTCTCAAATTTATCTTCGAGTTCAATTTCGCGAGCAACAGATACACCATCTTTAGTAATAACAGGTGCGCCGAAAGATTTATCTAAAACAACGTTACGACCTTTAGGGCCTAAAGTTACTTTAACTGCATCTGCAAGAACATTAACACCACGTAACATTTTATTACGAGCATCTACACCGAATTTGACGTCTTTAGCTGCCATCGTATATTTCCTTTGAATTCGTTCAGTTTAAGAAGATCTTAAAAGAGAAAAATTATTCTTCTACAATTGCTAAAATGTCACTTTCAGACATGATAAGCACGTCTTCGTTATCAATTTTTTCTGTTTTAACGCCATAACCGTCGTTAAAAATTACGATATCGCCAACTTTAACATCCAGCGGTTTAACGTCGCCGTTTTCCATAATACGGCCTTGACCTACGGCTAAAATTTCGCCACGAGTTGATTTACCCGCCGCAGTGCCAGTCAGTACGATACCGCCTGCTGATTTAGCTTCGACTTCTTTACGTTTAACAATAACACGGTCATGTAATGGACGAATCTTCATTAATAGTGCTCCTATAAAAAAGTCCATATCAGGATTAAGGTTGATACCAGTGCCCAAAATGAACCAGTACCATGACGATACAGGTGGGGGCATCCAGTAAAACTTCAAGGGGAGAAGTGTGATTTTTTTTCAAATTTTCCCCATTTCAGTTGATTATGCTTTGGGCTAATTATTTTTTGTCAGAAAAATGGTCGTTATCCTGATCTTCCGTCTTATTATTCAGTTGGTTACTCGGTGAATCCTCTTTACGCTGAAACTCGCCTTCAAAGGTTGTTCCATTCTGATTAGAAGAAAATCCACTTTGACCATGACCTGCTGAATAAATTTGAATTCGAGAGATCAGTTTCGTCACTAATAGCGCTTGCAGTGGCGGTAATAACAACAGCAAGCCCAAGAAATCCGTGAAAAAGCCTGGGATCAACAGTAAAATACCCGCCAGTATTAATGAAACACTTTTCACCATTTCTGCTGCTGGCACTTCACCCACCGCAAGTTTTTGTTGCATTGAAGCGATATTTTTTACGCCCTGATTTTTTACCAATGAGACACCAACACAAGAGGTCAGTACCACAAGGAATAGTGTTGTAAGAACGCCAATAGAAGATGCCACATTGACGAAAATAACGGCTTCTATATAGATAAGAAGGCAGATAATAATTAATGGGAGCCAACGCACGTGGTTCTCCTTTTTTATAAAAAAGATTCATATTATTAATAGAAAGGAGTGTGAACTACATCTAAGGTGATGGTTTACGAACTCGCTTTTTCTTAGTTTATCTACATAATAATGGGGAGCCTAATACTCCTTTTCAAGGGGCGTTAAAAAGAGAAGTAGAACTGTAAAATCCATGAGATAGATCACAAAAAGAAAATATTTAGACGTTATTTACGTATAAAGTGATCCAGCTTAAAGGTATTTGTTCACAACCCGAATATGATCGTGTCAGTACCAAGCAAAACGGTAAGTTATATTACATTATTAACCGTTAACGATATATTTTATTAACAAGCGCATAACTAGACAGTTAAAATTTTAATAAGAAGGTTCTCATGTCAAATAAAACTCGTATCGAAGAAGACCTGTTAGGTAAAAGAGAAGTTCCTGCTGATGCTTACTACGGCGTCCACACTTTACGTGCTATTGAAAACTTCTACATCAGTGATCGTACCATCAATGATGTTCCAGAATTCATCCGCGGTATGGTAATGGTGAAAAAAGCTGCTGCATTAGCAAACAAAGAGCTTCACACTATTCCTCGTGAAATCGCTGATACGATTATCAAAGCCTGTGACGTAGTATTAGAAACAGGTAAACACATGGATCAATTCCCAGTTGATGTATTCCAAGGCGGTGCAGGTACTTCATTAAATATGAATACCAATGAAGTTATCGCAAACATCGGTCTGGAATTAATGGGCCACCAAAAAGGTGAATACCAATACCTGAACCCAAATGACCACGTCAATAAGAGCCAATCAACAAACGACGCTTATCCTTGTGGTTTCCGTGTAGCGGTTTATAACTCTGTTATCAAATTAACTGAATCTATCGAACTGCTGAAAGCAGGTTTTGATAGAAAAGCAGTTGAGTTCAAAGACATCCTGAAAATGGGTCGTACTCAGTTACAAGATGCTGTACCAATGACTTTAGGTCAAGAATTCCACGCTTTCTCTGTATTAATGAAAGAAGAAATCAAAAACCTGAAACGCACCGCTGAGTTACTGTTAGAAATGAACTTAGGTGCAACAGCTATCGGTACTGGTCTGAATACAGCGCCTGGTTACCAAGAACTGTCTGTTAAAAAATTAGCAGAAGTGACTGGCTTAGCCTGTGTTCCAGCAGAAGACTTAATTGAAGCAACTTCTGACTGTGGTGCTTATGTAATGGTTCACGGCGCATTAAAACGCTTAGCTGTGAAAATGTCTAAAATCTGTAATGACTTACGTTTACTGTCCTCTGGTCCTCGTGCAGGTCTGAAAGAAATCAATCTTCCAGAACTACAAGCAGGTTCTTCAATCATGCCAGCTAAAGTAAACCCAGTTGTTCCAGAAGTTGTTAACCAAGCTTGCTTTAAAGTTATCGGTAATGACACTTGTGTAACTATGGCTGCTGAAGCAGGTCAATTACAATTAAACGTAATGGAACCAGCAATCGGTCAAGCAATGTTCGAATCAATCTCTCTGTTAAGCAACGCTTGCCGTAACTTAGTAGAAAAATGTGTTGATGGTATCACTGCAAATAAAGAAATCTGTGAACACTTCGTATTCAACTCAATCGGTATCGTTACTTATCTGAACCCATTCATCGGTCACCATAACGGCGATATCGTTGGTAAGATTTGTGCTGAAACAGGTAAGAGTGTACGTGAAGTTGTTCTAGAACGAGGTTTATTAACCGAAGAACAACTGGATGATATCTTCTCTGTTGAGAACTTAAAAAACCCGGCTTACAAAGCAAAACGCTTCGATGATTAATAATTGTGTTTTATAACATGACACTGTTAAACATAAGAATGAGCTCTTAAAAACACAAGGCACGGACTCTTTAAGAGACGTGCCTTTTTACTTGATTGTAAAAACAAAAATTTAACTTATCTTTCTCATTTTTTTAATTATCTCAAGGAGTAAACGCTATGTTAGCCGTAGAATTGATTATCGTTCTGCTGGCCATTTTCCTCGGTGCGAGACTTGGGGGAATTGGTATCGGGTTTGCCGGTGGTTTAGGGGTTTTAGTTTTAGCTGCTATCGGTGTTAAACCAGGTTCAATCCCTTTTGATGTTATCTCCATCATTATGGCTGTTATTGCCGCAATCTCTGCGATGCAGGTTGCTGGTGGTTTGGATTACCTTGTTGGCCAAACTGAAAAACTGTTAAGACGTAATCCAAAATACATCACAATTCTTGCGCCAATTGTGACTTATTTCTTAACTCTATTTGCAGGTACAGGGAACATCTCTTTAGCAACACTGCCCGTTATCGCTGAAGTTGCAAAAGAACAAGGCATTAAACCTTGCCGTCCTTTATCAACGGGTGTTGTTGCAGCTCAAATCGGTATTACTGCATCTCCAATCTCTGCTGCTGTTGTTTACATGGCATCTGTCATGGAAAACCCAGCAATGGTCGGTGAAGGTAATACTGTAAGCTACATCACTCTGCTGTCTATCTTATTACCAGCGACTTTCCTTGCTATCATTCTGATGTCATTCATCGTGTCTTGGGTATTTAACTCAAAACTGTCTGATGATGCTGTCTATCGTGAGCGTTTAGAACAAGGTCTGGTTGAATTACGTGGTAGCCAAGCACGTAGAGAAACATTACCGGGTGCTAAATCTTCTGTAATGCTGTTCTTACTGGGTGTTGTCTGTGTTGTTACCTATGCAATTATCAACAGCCCAAGCTTAGGTATCGTGAAAGAACCGTTAATGAACACCACTAACGCTATTCTTATCATCATGCTGAGTGTTGCAACCTTAATCACTGTTTTCTGTAAAGTTAAAACTGACAACATCCTAAACTCAAGTACCTTTAAAGCAGGTATGAGTGCATGTATTTGTATTCTGGGTGTTGCATGGTTAGGTGATACTTTCGTTTCAAGCAACATCGATTGGATCAAACTGACTGCGGGTGACTTAATCACTGGCCATCCTTGGTTATTAGCGGTTATCTTCTTCTTCTGCTCTGCTCTGTTATATTCTCAAGCAGCAACAGCGAAAGCGTTAATGCCAATGGCTTTAGCTTTAGGTGTATCTCCATTAACTGCAATTGCTTCTTTCTCTGCCGTTTCTGGTCTGTTCATCCTGCCAACTTACCCAACACTGGTTGCGGCAGTTCAAATGGATGACACAGGTACAACTCGTATCGGTAAATTAGTCTTCAACCACCCATTCTTTATCCCTGGTACTATTGGTGTGGTATTAGCTGTCGGATTTGGTTTCCTCTTCGGCGGTATGATTTTGTAGTTTGAAGTAAAAAATTAAAACATTGCAAAAAAGCGCTTAGCGCTTAAAAGAAATAAAAAATAAGAAAATACTCTGTCGCAAGATGGAGTATTTTCATTTTAGCCTATCGCTCCTCGCTTTCATTTTTAGCTAAAGTCTGCTAATTATGATGTTCTCGCGACAACGTGATTTAAGGAGATTTCCGTGCAACGTGAAGCGTTATTAGACCACGTACTTATCCAGTTAGAGCAATACGGCTTAGCGGCAACCTTACCAGAGCTTCTTCAAGATTCGGGTATCAGTGAATCCCAACTTCACCCTTTCTGGCCTGATAGAGACGCATTGATTTTTGATTGTCTTCGCCACCATGGACAGCAAATTGATATTTGGCAACGCCAAGTGATTTTAGATGAAGAGCTGACTATCGAGCAAAAATTGCTTGCTCGTTACGATCAACTTGCTATGCGTTTAGAAAAAAACCGTTTCCCCGGTTGTCTATTCGTTGCAGCTTGTAGCGCATATCCTGATGAGCACTCTCAAATTCACCAATTAAGCCAACGCCAAAAGCAAAGCTCATTTGATTACTCTAGAACGCTACTACGCGAGCTTGATATCGAAGACAGCGAGTTAGTTGCTAAACAAATGGAACTCATCTTAGAAGGCTGTTTAAGCCGTTTAATGGTGAATCATCATGCTGATGATATTATTACAGCAAAATTATTGGCCGAGGATATTCTTAAGATTGCTCAATGCCGAAAAAATGGTGCATTAAGTTAATTTCGAGTGTTGTAAAACGAGAAAAATAACCTGTTTTTTTGCTTGTACTCAATATCTATCTGCGAAGTAGCAAAAAACAAATTTAATCATCAAAAAAAGAGAAAGTTTTCTCTTTGATATGCAAAAAAGTGAATATCTTTACTGATTGTTATTTAAGCGTTTTTTACTAAAAAATAGCTTATGATGAAAATTTAAACTCGAATAGAATAAAAAGAAAGCAAACGAACTTATTTTTGCATTTTTTATTAAAAAGACGTTGACGCATCCCGCTGAATACGGTTTAATGCGCCTCGTTAGCCCGAATAGCTCAGTCGGTAGAGCAGGGGATTGAAAATCCCCGTGTCCTTGGTTCGATTCCGAGTTCGGGCACCATCTTTAGAAAAACCAGCCTTAGGGCTGGTTTTTTGCTTTTATAGACTAAGCTAATTGTTGTTAACAAATGCACTTCATCACCTTTTCCCTTTTCTATCTACATTATTTTTATCTATTAGAAAGTGTAGTATGGTTTCCCTCTATTCTTGCAGAACCTAAGCTCTCCAACATATGAAAAATATCTTTCAATTGAGCAAATAAAAGTGGATAGACATCTGTTTCTAATCGTAAATGTCGAAGTAACTCTAGCTCTGTTAAAGCATCAACTAAAGGAGAGTCAAAACTTGGATTTAAGAGTCCAAGTGCAAAGTGATTAAATTGGGGCATTATGTTTAATTACCTCAACTGAGCTAAAAAATTAGCTCAAAAATCGACAAAAACAAGAAACATAATCAATGAGTTAAAATAATGAAACGAAAAGATTATCTCTAATAAAATTAAAGAACAGATAAGTATATGAAGCATATTATAATTTATTGATAGTCATCTTATTATTTATATCGATCTATTTCATTTTTTCTATTTTCTCTATTTTTATTTATCTGACCTTAAAAATTAATTAATTATGAGTTATACAAAATGAAATAATACTATTTTTATTACATATGATTAATGTTTAAACTCTGTATCCTATTAATATCAACCTATCATCAAAGGACAAACATAAATGGAATTTCCCAAAGACCGAATTTATCATTCAGTTATCTGCGTCCTTGCCTTTATAGGCTATTTCTTTTCCTCTTTTAGCCTATTACTGACGCCAGCTCCTGCTGCATTGCTACAATCGTCTTACATCATCTCATTAATCAGTTTTTTTATTTACCTTCCCTACTGCCTAATTATTTGGTTTTCCTATCAAAAAAATATTAAACTAATGCCGTTAGGTCGCCTTCAATGGAGTACTCTAAAAGCCCCTTTTTTAGCCTTACTGGGATTATATTTTATCAGTCTATTTTTAGGCTCTGAAGACGATTCATGGGTTACAGAGATTGAATCTATTACAGGGTTTGCATTCTTCTTGTTTGCCCTTTCTGTTATTTTTATCGCCCCAATTACCGAAGAAATCATTTTTAGAGGTTTTCTATTAAATGCCGGTATGTGGTATGGCAATATAGGTAAATGGGTAGCCATTATTCTCTCATCACTTCTATTTGCAGCTATGCACGTCCAATATGAGTCACTCACCACTTTTATCATTATTTTTATTGTGGGTGTTGTATTTTGCCTAGTAAGAATAGGCACTCGTTCATTAATTTCATCCATAGTACTGCATGGAATACACAACACAATCAGTGTCGTTTTTTTAATGTTATAGAATTTTTATTTAATAACTTTCTATTTTTTATAACAAAACACTTATTCATTTAAAAAAAAATGATATTTAATAGATGAAAATGTTTTTACAATTATCATTTCATGATATTAAAAAGAGCGTTACATACACAATACTAATATGATTAACACTTAAATTATATAAATATTTTATTTAATATATAATTTATAAAATAATGATTAACAATAAAAAACAAATTTATTTAACAACCAATTCTATTATGTACATAAAATCCATATTAACTTACAGTCTGAAAAGAATGAAATAAATAAGATATTAATAAGAATCACTCTNTGTACATAAAATCCATATTAACTTACAGTCTGAAAAGAATGAAATAAATAAGATATTAATAAGAATCACTCTTAATCTATTTATGAGATCTCTCTCTAAAGATAGGAAATTAACTTAGGATTAAGAGCATAGAAATGATAGCATAAAAAATGCTATAAATTAATTCTATAATTTACATGACTTTAGTTTAAATAAATTAAAAATTTTTAAATATATTGTCTTCAATTTATTAACAAGAAAGATAATGAATATCTTAGTTAATAATTATTTAAATCTACTATTCTAATTTTAAAATTAAAGTTATAAAAATATTATTCTATTTTTGCCTGGTTTAAGTCGTTTTTATACTAGATTGATAGCGACACAACAAAAATACTTTCAATAAAAGTGGGCATACTATGAAAAGCATGTTTACGACTCGGGAGCTCCCTGACGTAGATCGGTTTTCCGTATTCAGGGATACAATAAAAGACCGCTTTTTATCGTCTTATGAATGCAATGAAGTCGAATTGCCTCCTCATTCTCGATTTTATGCCAACATTGTCGAGCAAGAGGTGACAAATATTCGCTTTATTCAGCTAGAGTCTAATGGTCACTGGGCGAGTAGCCGTCCTTTAACGCATAGACTTAGCTTAGAAGAGCACTTTCAAATAGAGATACAGCGTTCAGGAACCAGCCATCTGACTCAAGATGGGAGAACGGCATTTCTACGGCAAGGTGACTTTTGTATTTTTGATATGGCAAGACCCGTATCATGGTCTTTTGATAACGATTACTCATTATTTAAAATTTTGATCCCAAGGGAGAAACTGGCATCACGTTTAGGTAATACCCAAAATCTTACCGCAAGAGCAATACGAGGCAATAGCATTACAGGCTCCCTCGTTTATAGCTTTGTGATGCGCTATATTCCGTTTTTAGATTCAATGCCACCACAACATGCGCAACAACTTGCCGATATTTTATTGAATTTAATTACGTCTGCTTTCAGTGAATACAGTATTGCAACTCCACCTCAAAGCTTAGGAAGATCAACACTGTTTTATTTTGCTCAGCACTATTTAGAGCAACATATTTCCGATCCAGATTTAAGTGTTAATCAATGCGCAAATGCTTGTGGGATCTCCGTGCGCTATTTACAAATGTTGTTTAAAGAACAAAATACATCTGTACTTCGTTGGATATACCAAAAACGTCTTGAGAATTATAAAGCGGCTTTAGTTAATCCTCTCTTGGCAGAGAAAAATATTACACAATTAGCTTATGAATGTGGATTTAGCGATATTTCTAATTTAAGCCGAAAATTTAAATCCGAATTTTTTATGACGCCTTCAGAGTATCGAAAAATACATTCATTAAGATAAATAGGCTAATTATCTCCCCCCTAGTTAAAATTTTGGAGGTTATTCTAGAGGGGGGATAAGAGTTATCACATCAGCCGTAACGAAACTCAATGCCTAATGTGCCACACGGATACTCCCATTTTTTTAAAATCGTCTCACCACATAAAACTCGGCAAGTACCACACTCTAAACACCCTGCATAATCAAAAAGATATTGTCCTTTCTCATCTTTTTTATATAACCCTGCGGGGCAAGCTTTCATTAAAATTTCAAATTGTGCAGGATCAATATCATCTTTTAAGACGATATGTGGGTTTTCTTCATCCACATTAAATTTATTGACGCCTAATTTTACGTCTACGTTTACTTGACTCATAAAGAACGTACCCCCTTAAACCCATCTTTAATTAAGTTCATCACACCCACTTTCTTAACTTGAGACAGTATTTTCTTACGCACTGGTTTTTCTGGGCCATTAATCACAAATAAGTCATGCATGACATTGGCAGCCATTTGCGGGTAATCCGTAAAGAATCTTGTATTATCGAGGAAAGAAGGTAAGTCTTTGTATAACTTCATATCTTTCATAACAAAGCTGTCATTTAATAAAGATTGGTAGCAACTTAATTCTTTTTGGCTATAGCTGTTTTGCTCTTTCGCCATTAATACCGCTTTTGCAGCCGCTTCACCTGAAGCAATCGCTAAATCCATTCCTCTTACGGTATAGCCAACGTTAAGACAAAATCCAGCAGCATCTCCGGCAACTAATACGCCATCTTTGACTAATTCAGACACCATATTCATGCCACCCTCTGGCACCATATGCGCTGAGTATTCTAATAATTTGCCGTCTTTGATAAGTGGAGCAACAACAGGATGTTGTTTAAAATCTTCTAATAATTGAGGAACTGTTTTTTCGAACTTATCAACATTATGTAGCCCTAAAACAAGGCCTAAAGAAACGGTATTTTTATTGGTATATAAGAATCCGCCACCTAAATATCCACCAGATGGTGCACCAGCAAAAAGCCAAGCTAAGCCTTCATCATTAGTACAACCAAATCGGTCTTCCATTTGTTGTGGCGAGAATTCCAATAACTCTTTAACCCCTACCGCTACGGTGTGAGGATTAACTTTTTGTGTCATACCTAGTTGTTTTGCTAATAATGAATTAACACCATCAGCGAGGATAACCACATGGGCTTCAATCTCATCATCACCCGCTTTTACACCACACACCTTGCCATCTTTCACCAACACTTCATCAACACGAACACCCGTGATCACTTGTGCGCCAGCGTCTTCTGCTTTTTCCATTAACCATTGATCAAATGAAGAACGTAATACGGTGTAAGAGCGAGCGGCTTCCTCTTCTTTTTGAGTATGTTGATAATCTAACGTGACTCCATCGGTTTCCGTTAGCATGGAAATTTTTTCACGCGTCACAAGGCGTTCAACTGGAGCTTCTTGGGCAAAATTGGGAATGATTTTTTCAAGACTGTGCGCATATAAACGTCCACCAGTCATATTTTTACTGCCAGCGAAATTACCTCGCTCTACGACTAAAACATCACACCCTGCTTGTGCTAATACATAGGCAGCGGTACCACCAGCAAGTCCACCACCCACAATAATGGCGTCAAAAATATCGTCTGACATACTTTCCTATCCTTTTATTATGTGTGGTCGCTTAGCAAATTATTACTAAGCGACCTACGGTGATTAGCCGCCAAGCTTCGCGGTTAATGCAGGTAACACTTTGTAGAGATCGCCAACAATACCGTAATCCACCATATTGAAAATTGGGGCATTTTTATCTTTGTTGATACCAACAATGATTTTTGCTCTATCCACACCCACCATATGCTGAATTTGCCCTGAAATACCGACAGCAACATAAACATCTGCACCTAAAGTCACACCTGAAACACCAATGTAGCGGTCGTGTTCCATCCAACCTTCGCCTTCAGCAATTGGGCGTGAACAGCCCACTTCGCCTTGAAGGGCTTTCGCTAATGCTGCCGCGAGTGCAATATCATCTGCCTTACCAAAACCGCGTCCAACACCAACAACACAATGCGCTTTACCTAAATCAACGGTACTGCCTTGTTTTGGCTTACGCGCTAACACTTTTAATGTATGTGCGGGGGCGATAAAGGCACCTTGCACCACTTGTGCATTGGGTGCATCTTTGATGGTTTCCACATCTAATGCACTGCCCACAGTGGCAATAGCATAAGATGAGCGAATTTCTGCTTTAGCATGCGCTAAACCACCATAGACTTGGTGCGTAGCAATCACAGTATTATTTTCAATAGCAAGACTTAATGCATCACTGACAACACCGGCATTTAAAGTCACGCCAAGACGAGCCGCAATCGCTTTTGCACGTTTTGATGAAGCAAGTAGAACCAATGCGTTCGCACCCGCTTCTTTAATAATTGCTGCAAAAGAAGCAGCATAATCTTCAGCAATCACACCCTCTTGAGGCGCAAAACAGTACACACAATCAGCCCCTAAGTTGACACTTTCGCGTGTACTTTCATCGTCACCGATAAAGAGAACATTGACCTTTTCACCAAGGCCACGAGCAAACGCAATCAGCTTTGCTAAATCATCCGCTTTTTCGGCATAAACAAAGGTAGTAGGTAGTAAACTAGCCATTTTTAATCTCCTTATTGATTAACCGCTTGGCGTAAATGTTCAGCAAAAGTGGCAATATTTTCATCTGAATCACCTTCTAAAATAATACCAAGGCGATCAGATTGCTCTGGTGCACAAACTTGTGTTTGCACAACAGTCAGAGCAGAAATATCAACACCGATATCTCCTAACCCCAGTTTTTCAACTGGCTTTTTATTCGCTGCTAAAATGGCTTTCATTGAAGGAAGTTTTGGTGTGTTAATACTTGAAGTTACACACACAATGGCTGGTAATGTCAGTTCAAGTTCTTCAGTGATATTTTCTAAATCACGTTCAACAATGATTTTGTCACCTTCAACGGTGATTTTGTTTACTGCGTTCACACAAGGTAAACCTAAATATTCACCTACGGCTAAACCCGTTTGTTGAGCGTATAAGTCACCCGAACCTTCGCCGAAAATTAACAAGTCAAAACCCACTTTTTTTGCTGCTTGCGCAATAATATTGGCAGTATCCGTTGAATAAAGAGCGCTACATGCATCATCAGCAACCAGTGTTAATGCATCAGGACCACGCGATAAAATATCTTTTTTGATTTTCGCGTTTTCAACCATTGCACTTGTACCCACACTTAATGCAGTTACTGTGCTATCACCAAGGGTAGAGGCGATTTCTACGGCGGTTTCAATTGCATTCAAGTCATACAAACTAATTTTTAAACCCGCATTATCGGTTGCGAGTGTACGATCAGGCCGTGTTGTGATGTCTTGTTCGTCATGAACAACCTTACAGCAGGCAATAAGTTTCATAATTCACATTCTCCGTTTTGCACAATGCAACAAATTAATAAGCTCAAATCTCATTACGCTAAAATATGCTTAGCGATGACCATACGTTGCACTTCGCTTGTGCCTTCAAAAATCTCAGTAAGTTTTGCTTCACGCATCAAACGTTCAACAGGATAGGATTTGGTGTAACCCATACCGCCATGTAATTGAACGGCTTTTTGAGTCACATAAGTAGCAGCTTCTGCCGCATAAAGTTTGGCTTGAGCAGATTCACGAGTGTAAGGAAGACCCGCCATTTTGGCGGCAGCGGCGCGATAAACCAGCATACGTGCGCAATCAACACGAGTTGCCATATCCACTAATACCCATTGAATACCTTGATTAGCCGCAATGGGTTTACCAAATTGAATACGTTCTTTGGTGTAAGTAATAGTGGCATCTAAGGCACTTTGTGCGATCCCCAATGCCAATGCAGAGCAACTTAAACGTCCGCCGTCTAAGGTTTCCATCGCGATATTAAAGCCTTTACCTTCTTCGCCTAACATAGCGCTAGCTGAAACAACACAATCACTGAAACTCACAGAACAGGTTTCAGAGCCGTTCATACCCATTTTGTCTTCAGGTAAACCAATGCTAATACCTGGGTTATCACGCTCAACTAAGAATGCGGTGATCCCTTTTACACCCTTACTTTTATCGGTCATGGCAAACACGATAAAGAAAGCACCTTGAGGCGCCGCAGTGATCCACAATTTAGAGCCGTTAATTACATAGTTATCGCCTTGGCGAACAGCTGTTGTTTCTTGAGCCGCAGCATCACAACCCGCACTAGGCTCTGACAAACAAAAACACCCTAATTTTTCGCCAGAAACCACACCTGGTAAAATGCGTGCTTTAGTTTCTTCATCAGCATATTTTTGAATAATTGGCCCTGTTAAAGAACATTGTGATCCCATGATCATGGCGTGAGAGGCACTCACTTTCGCCATCTCTTCTGTGGCTAATACATAACTAATAGCATCGGCTTCTGTACCACCATAAGTTTCATCAATGTTGAAACCAAACAGTCCCAATTCAGCCATCGGTGCAACACTCTCACTTGGAAAGCGATGTTCTTTATCAATTGCACCCGCAATCGGTTTAATGTCGTTTTCAACGAACTCTCTGACCATATCGCGGATCAGGACTTGTTCTTCTGTTAGCTGAAAATCCATATTTATCTTCCTCTGAGAATATTGATGGTTATCTCTATGGCGTGCGATTTCACGTTTGTCGTCTTATCGCACGCATTAATCGGTTAACGTTATTTCTACATCGTCGCTATAGATGCAGGTAAAAAGGTGTACAGCAACAACATAAACATCATGGCTAACAGTGGGATAGCGAGGGTTAATGTTCCCACAGGTCCATAGCCCTCTTTATGGCTGACACCACAGACGCTAAAGACAGTAATAATTAATCCGTTAAATGGCGGTGTTGTACTCATAGATGCCATTGTGGCAACACGGTGTAATGAACCTTGATCAACTACGGTTGCAGGGAACATCGCAGCAATCATTGGCATGGCGATACTCAACGCACCAGAGCCTGAGCCACTGATAAACACTAAGGCACCAACTGAAATTGCAGTCACAACAAGTGGATTAAGACCCGATTGAGCAATCGCTTGGAATGATTCTTTGAACGCAGGTAACGTCATAACTAACGCACCAAATCCGACAATAACCGCCGTGTTAAAGAGGGAGGTCACCCCTTCCATCGTTCCTGCGGCTAAATTAGGTACGAGTTTTTTCCAATCGAGATAGCGTAAGTACACAATCAGGGCAGCAATAATGGCGCAGAACAGTGCAATAGCCGGATCCCATTTCAGGATATTCAGCACGACAAGCAGAATAAGCATCGGCAGTAATGCAACGAGTACATTCGGCAATTGACGATCTTTTTTACCTTCCTCTGCTTTCGCTGTTTTTTCGTCTTCAACCCAGCCTTCACCTTTGGCTTTTACACGTTTAAATAACCAAGTGAGATAAATAATCACTAAGGTGACTTGGAACAGCGCAGTCAACATACCCGGAACTAAACCGGCTGTGGCTGACGTACCTAAGAATTTCATTGGGATAAGGTTTTGGATCTGAGGCGATCCCGGCATGATCATCACAAACGTACCCGCACCTGCAAAATAGACAGCCGGAATAAGTCTACGAGGAAGATTCGCTTTGCGAAATAAACTCACCATCATTGAATAGACGGTAAACAGCGCAACAAACACTGACACACCGCCGTAGGCTAAAATGGCACAAGCCGCAACTAATGAAGGAATAACGGCTCTTTCACCAAATTTGCCAATAATAAAAGAGGCAACACTATCAGCAGCGCCACTGATAGCGGTTAATTTGCCAAAAATCGCACCAAGTACGAAAATGAAGAAGAAGCTACCAAAATAGCCACCTAACCCGCCGGTATACACTTGTAATAGTGCATCGACAGGATTAAGCATATCTGGTGATACAAGCCATGCAGTCACAGCAAGAAACAGGCTGGTGGTAAAGACAGAAATAAAAATATGTATGCCTTTCATACACATAATCATTAATATCGCTAGCCCGATGATTAAACAAATAATACCCATGATTGCCCCACTTATATGTGTTAGGGTTCAATTGACCTGCGTAAATCACGCAGGTCTTTTGTGACTATTAATTAACGTTGTTAAGCAGAAAGCACATCTGCGAAAGTTTGCAGTGCCGTTCTTGCCTGTTCATATGTTTTGGTTTGCTGATCGATTTCGATAATGATGGAAGGAATACCTTCTCTATCGAGGAATTTCTTCACGATAGGGGCATCAAACTCTTCAGGATCACAGAACTTCGTCAGTAAATAGACCACACCATCAGCGCCTGTGTTTTTCACCATGTCGGCAATTAAACGACCGCGTTTTTTCTCTGGATCATACAAAAGTGAACACCCTTCAAGATGAGCAATTTGCTCAGCCATCGCTTCATAAGGTGCTTTGTTTTCAGGAATATCTTGGCGAAACTGACGAGACTCATGCGCGACTTCATCCGCCACAATCGCCATTTTGTTGTCAGCCAAAATTTGTAGAATAGAAGGGCTATCCGCAATAATGCCTGTGACAACAATCTTGTGCCCTTTCCAAGGTTCTGGAGACAAGGCTTTGCATTGTGCAACAATGGCTTCAACGGCTTTTGTATGTTCAACTACATCCATAAAATAACCACTTTTGATCACGGTATTACGGCGTTGTGGTGTGACCAAATTTGGATGAAGTGCTGCTATCTCTGAAAACTCACGTAATGCGCGACGGCGCTGATTAAACAGATGGATGGCATTTTTCAGTGCATCATCTGTCACCGCTTGACCTGAAATTTCCCCTAATTGCAGTGCAATTTTCTTGTATTGTTCAGTTAAGAATGCAATACCTGCTGGCGTTTTACGGTTTTGTGGATGCACCAATTGAATAAAAGGCACTTGTGGTACACCCGCTTTCCAGTTTTGCCCTAAACATTTTAAGGTGTCACAAAGTGATGGAATGATGGCTGCAGATAATTTGTTTAACGCGCCATCTAATCCCATTTCAAGAGAAGAAAGCACTAATGCACAGTAGAAAGGTGGAAAATATTTCTTCGCTTCTGAGATCTCACGTCCTTCTGCCCCCCAAATACCAAAAGGCACCATACCCGCCGCATAGACAATTTCATTGGGGGTATATTCAGGAAAACAGCCAATAACCTTTTTACCACTGCGAATAAAACCATCTAATTGAGCAACAGGGTTATCCACCACGGTTTGTAACTCATCAAACAACTCCGTTAATGTTTTCATTAGATGTCTCCCTTTTTCATTTCTGCTTTGTTAGCAGCCATAATTTCAGTCAATGCTTCAACACGGGTGACATACTGCGCTTCAGAGAAAACACGAGGATCAGCTTGGTCGCCATCAAAAGTCACTGTTGGGATCTTAAGTTCATGGCGAATACGGCGCTCAATTTCAGGCATAATGCCACTCCAGAGCTTGCAACTACGGTTAACGTGAATAATTGCACCATCAACTTTATTCTGACGGCTCACGTTAATACGCATATCAGCAGCACGCTCAACAGAGACACAGTTAGGAACGTAAGAGTAAGCACGCATCATTTCGTCACTGTTTTGATAAATCACACCAAAAGCGGTGGCGTAAACAGTAGCAGTCACGTTGATACCTTGCTCTTTTAACGGAGTAGATGTGGCACGCAAGTAAGGCCAGCAGGCAATACCTTCAAAGAGAACACGGTATTTTTCTTCACCGCGATAAGTCGATTTTTTCTCTTTAATATTTTGTTCCATCTCTTCACACAGTTGCTCAAAAGCCAGCGCAGCTTCCAGTTTGCCGCGAGCACAAACCGCCACCGCCATGTGGTTAAACAGATCAAAACCGTTCATTGGTGATGGTTCATATTGGCAATATTCCGCTGCCTTTAACCATGCACGCCCTGTACGTTGTGAAATTTCACAGACTTCTTTAAATTTTTCTTCGGAGAACACTTTGCCTGTGACTTTCTCAAGTTGTTTGATGGCATCATCAAATTGCGCTTGAACATATTTCACTGTCACATCATCGGTGTCATAGTCATTCTTATAAGGAATATCGATAAGGATCATCGGGATATTCAGCTCATAAGCGATATTTTCATACCATTTGATCATGCAGTTACAGATGTTGTTACAGCACAGCAAGAAGTCCGGCTGAGGCATGTCCATCTCTTCGCACTGTTTAATATCCATGTAAGAGAGGCTGATACGAGCATAAGCACAGATATCATTGGAATATCCCATGCTTTCTGCATGTTCACACATTTTTAAACCCGCCCCTTTTGCGGCAATCGCAGCGGCTTGATTTTCAGGATAAACCACACATAAACCTAATGTTTCAGCGATTTCTTGAGGGAAGTTAGAGGCACACCACCCTATTTTTTCACCGCTGTTTTTGGCATCCCACGCGCGCTGATAAGCATCAGCGGCGATTTTTTGCAGTCGTTTTTTCGCAGGAATATAATCCGGCGCATTCATATCTACATTGCTCATTTTGATGTTCCTATTGTTAACGCATCGTCTTCCAGTTGATGGCGGTACGCTTCAAAGGCATAAATGGCGGCACCTATCGCCCCGTTGTATTGTGATAATGGTGAGGTGGCGATAGGAGCGTTCAGCTCTTCGCTAACATAACGAACAACTTCAAAATTACTGGCAACACCCCCTGTCATGACAACCGGGGCTTCAACACCAACACGTTTTGCAAGACCGGCAATACGGCTAGCCACAGAGCGGTGAATACCATTAATAACGTCGGGTATTGTTTCGTTATTCGCGAGATGAGAAATAACTTCCGATTCAGAGAACACGGTACAGGTAGAGCTAATGGTGACTTTTTTCGTGGACTTAGCGCCCTCTTGAGCGAGATCAGAAATCTTGGTTTCTAACACTCGCGACATCACATCTAAAAAGCGTCCTGTACCCGCAGCGCACTTGTCATTCATCACAAAGTTCAGTAAACGCCCGGCACCATCCATATGAAGTGCTTTAACGTCTTGACCGCCGATATCAATCACTGTTTTCACGCCCGGAAAAAGAAAGTGCGCGCCTTTCGCATGGCAGCTAAGTTCACTCACTTCTTTGTTGGCTTCTTTCAGAGAATTACGGCCATATCCTGTTGCGCAGATCCAGCTGATCTGACTGAGGGAGCCACCAAATTGACGCAATACTTCAGCGATCGCTTTTTCAGGCCCTGATGTTCCTGCGCCAACGGATGCCAATGATTTTGCGACAATTTCATCACCATTTTTCATGATGATGCATTTTGATGCAGACGATCCGATATCAACGCCCATTGTGAAAATGTCTTGTTGCATGCCTTTGCTCTCCTGAAAATTAAAAAAGTAAGTGGATTATTCTTTCCACGTCATTACGTCTTTATTGGCTTCAAGGTTTGCGATTTCTTCAGCGCTATACCCTAATTCAGCTAATACAGACGGTGTGTCTTCGCCTAACAAAGGACCACGGCGGTATTCAGGTAAACCACTTTCTAAGAAATCAATCGGTGGACGAACTAAGGCTTTTTCACTGCCATTTTTGTATTTCATGTTATAGAAGGTGTTGATTGCCCAAGCTTGTTTATCTTCCAACACTTCTTCCCAAGTCTGTGCAATGCTGAATGGAATATCGTTTTTAGTGAAAATATCTGCCCACTCTGACGCTGTTTTTTGCTCAACTTGCTGCCAAATCAGGTCATACAACTCTGGAGAGCGATTATTTTTCGCCACTTCTTGTAGGCGTGTATAACGGGCATCCTCTGCTAAATCTGGACGACCAATACAAGAAATAAAGGTTGGATAATAAGCATCGTAAACTGGCATGCAGACTTGAATAAAACGATCATCTTTCGTTTTATAAGCCAGAATAAATGGGCTGGTGGTTGTACGGCGGTCGATTGGATAAGCTTGACCATAATCTGGGTATTGTGCCGCTTGGATCATGATAGCTTGGGTGTAAATAGAGGTATGCAACAAGTTAGTTGAAACATACTCGCCTTGACCGATATTTTTAGCGCGAATATAAGCGGCTAATACACCTGAAACCAAACCTAATGCACACTGGTGATCGCCAAGACCGGGGATCACGTTCATAGGCACTGTGCCTTTTTGGTACAGAGAACCTAAAATACCGCCACGGGCAAAGAATGCCGTGTAGTCAAATCCCGGTAAATCTTTATCTGGACCTTCATCGCCATAACCCGTCACGCTGGCGTAAACTAATTTTGGAAAGCGTTGTTTTAACGTTTCATAATCTAAACCCGCACGCTCTCTTGCTCCGGGACGCCAGTTAGTTAAGAAAATGTCCGCTTTTTCTAACAGTTCAAACAGGATTTTTTTCCCTGCTTCTGTTTTTGTATTTAACACAATCCCACGTTTATTGGCGTTTTCTAAATCAAAACTGGTGTTTTCATGTTGATCTAACGGACGGCCTTCTGTTGGTGCTGTATAGCGTAAGTTATCGCCACTTGGAGATTCGATTTTGATTACGTTCGCACCCATATCAGCCAAAATACGCCCCGCTGCTGGTACTGCGATAAAGGTCGCCAACTCAACTACGGTGACGCCTTCCAGTGCTTTATGACTTGTCATTTCTTCTCCTAATTATTTTTAGACTTCATACTGCTGTTGTCAGAATGTAGATAAATCCGTTGTCACTTAACCCGCTACTTTGTTTTTTTCATCCTTGATTGAAACGCTATAACCCAGTTGCAATTTCAGCGCTTGAACATCAATTTTTCCGCAAGGGGTATGAGGAAATTCTGTAAAGAAATGGAGTTCTTTGGGGATTTTGTAGCGAGCCAGTCGCTCTTGTAGAAATTCACGTAATTCGCTTTCACCAATACTGTGGCCTTTTTGCACACAAATGGTGGCAATCACTTCTTCACCTAAATCCGTTGACGGAATACCGAATGCTTTGGTTGCTTCTACACCCGCGTATTCAGCAATGGCTTCTTCAATTTCACACAGGCTAATATTTTCACCGCCACGCACGACTATCTCTTTCATGCGATAGGCGTAGTGATAATTGCCTTGTTCATCGACATAACCGATATCACCCGTGTGTAACCAACCTTCTTCGTCTAACGCTTCTTTGGTTTTATCAGGGGCATTGTCATAGCCCATCATCACATGGAAGCCACGCGTACAAATTTCACCTAAAATGCCTACTGCCACAGGTTTACCTGTTTTCGGATTGATAATTTTCATTTCAACAAAAGGTAAAGGCTTACCAATAGATCCACGTTTTATTGCTAAAGGATCGTTAGGTAATGTTTGGGTACAACAAGGTGAGGCTTCTGTTTGGCCATAAGAGACGGTGATCCCTTTCATGCCGAGGATATTTTCGATGTCATCGATTAGCGCAGGAGGAAAACTTGCCCCTGCAATAATGCCTTTATCAAGGCTAGATAAATCATAGTGAGAAAATTGTTCATGCTTCATTAAGCGACTAAAAATGGTCGGTACACCATGCATAATGGTGCAACGGCAGTCTTGGACGACTTTTAAAACATCTTCAGCACAGTAGTTATCTAACAGAACTAATTGGCATCCTGTTGTTAATGCAAAAAAGAGGCAGGAAGAGAGTCCAAAGCAGTGGAACAGAGGAACTGCAAGACAAATCACATCGTCATGCGTCACACCTAAGCGCTGTGCTGACAGCCTTGCATTATTAATGACATTATATTGGCTTAACATAACGCCTTTAGGCATTGCTGTACTGCCAGAGGTCATTTGAATAGTCAGCAAATCTTTTACGCTAACTTGTTCAACAGCATGTTGATAAACGATATCGGATACGTGTATTGCTTTTTCTTTTAATTGAGATAAAGAGACACTTTTTTCTGTATGCTCATTTCCCATGCTAATAAATAATTGAGGTAATACATCTTTATTTTCTGATGCTTTTTTAGAAAGACAATTAATGACCTCAATAAAATGATTACTTTTAAAACCATCAGAAAAGCAGAGCGCTTTAATTCCAGTTAATCGACATAAATCTAATAACTCTCTTTTTTTAAAATGAAAGTTAATACAAACGACAGGAACACCAATTTGAGCGGCGGCAAGAAAACAGATTATCCACTCCACACTATTAGCAGACCAAATACCTAAACGATCCCCTTTTTTTAAACCAATAGATAAAAAACCACGGGCAACTTGATCCACTTCTTGTTGTAGTTGTTGCCAAGTGAGTGTTTTTTTACTGTGATCCTCAATCAAGGCTATGTGTGAAGAATATTGCTTCACTACATTGTTTAGACATTCTTTAACTGTCGTTTCTAATAAGGTCATAAATACCTACTCAACCGCTTCTTTGCTGGTGTTTACGTCTGTAATGACCTTATTCTGGGTAGGGGATATTATTCATTCTTGGTAAATAACGAACTGTTTTTCGTCATTTGAATAGTCTGAGAGAGATTTGTGATTGGTGTCTAGATTCGGTGGGTTAAATATATTTACCAATTGAAGATAAATTAATAACAATGAAATAGATTTGGAACTGAAGCGTTATAAAGGTGTTATTATTAAAAATAAAAAGGAGAGTGATTTCATTTAAACAAAGAAAATAAAATCACTCTCTTTTTAATAAAACTATATTCTACTTATTTTAAATTATAAATAAATCTTATCAATAAATAAAAAATATAATTTAAATTAAAATAATAAAAAATAAAATAAGAAATTGTTAAATTTTATAACATATTAATAAAATATTTTTAGAAAGCTTAATAAATAATACCGCTTAGGTTGATTAAAAAATAATAAATTTCATTGGGTTTCAATTTTGAGTAAATAAACTAAATTTGTTTTTTACCCCGTTTCATCGGCATGGTTGAAGTCTGATTAAGCGTTAGCCCTTTGGTTTCTGGTGCAAACAAGACTGAAACTATCATACCAAGCAGTGAAATTGCAGCTCCCACCAGCATCGTGGTGTTAATGCCATAAGTGGCAATAAAGGCAGGAAGAGCACAGGTTGAAATAACTGTACCAATACGGCTGATTGACATAATAATGCCTACTGCCGATGCACGAATATCTGTCGGAAACAATTCGTTAGGATAGAGCCATTGTAAAATTCCGGGGCCACCAGAGAAAAAGGCATAAGTCGCAAACGCTAAGATAACAAATAAGATAGGTAGATCAGGAAAGACACCTAACACCAATAATGCCAATGTCATCATGCCAAAGCTACCAATCAATAATGGGCGTCGTCCTGTTTGGTTTAACCAGAACATAGCGGGAATACACCCAAACATAAAGAACAAGCTGATTACCACATTACCCAACGCCGCACTTCTTCCTGCATCCCATCCTAATAAACCGACAATTTGAGGTCCAAAGGTATAAATGGCGAACATCGGGATAACTTGGCAAGTCCAAATCACCGCAACAAAGAGTACGAAAGAAAAGTGACGCTTATTAAATAATTCGATAAAACGCGTTGTTTTGGCATCTTCCGCTTCAAATACCACGGGTTCGCCAAAGAGCTTTATCATCATCTCATTGCACTCTTTAATACGCCCTTTGCGTATTAACCAAAGCGGAGATTCGGGTAAATCAAAACGACCAATTAAAATAATAACGCAGGGAATAAAGGCACTACCTAACATCCAACGCCAGCCATCTTCAACATCATATAAAAGATAACCGACTAAATTGGCGCAAGTCGCTCCGATATACCACATTGCAGCAATAAAACCGACGGCAAAAGCGCGTTGTTTTTTATTGGAAAACTCAGTGATCATCGAAGTCGCAATAGGATAATCGGCACCAATCACAATCCCAATAAGGAACCGCATCACCAATAAACCCACAGGGGTTGAAACAAACATCGTCGCGATAGAAATAATGGCAATAGCCACAATATCCACAAGGAACATTTTACGGCGACCCACTTTGTCACAAATATAACCAAAGAGTGATGTACCAATAAAAAGTCCTGCTAATGTTGCCGCACCAAGCAGACCAATCCATTGTGTATCAAGCTGTAATAACGGTGTGAGTTGCTCTAACGCCACACCGATAATCACTAATACATAGCCATCAAGAAAAGGGCCGCCACTGCCCCATAACATCACTCGACGATGTACAGAGGTAAAACGAATATCATCAAAGTTTCTGGGTTGCATGACTGCGTCCTGGTATTTTTTCTAAATAAAACAAAAAAAGAAAAGCTCCCAGGCCGGAGAAGCACTGGGAGAAAAGTAGCGATACATCATCCGTAACGATATTCCACGCCAAAAGTTCCGCGTGGGTACTCCCATTTTTCAAGCGCACTGTCTAAACCAAGAATTCGACAAGTTCCACACTCTAAGCATCCTGCATAGTCAAAACTGATGGTGCCATCTTCTTGTTTTTTATAAAGACCGGCTGGACATGCTTTGACTAAGGTTTCCAATACCTGCATATCAGGTTGCTCTTTAACAACGATATGTGGATTTTCCTCATCGACATTAAATTTATTGATGCCTAATTTGACATCGACATTTACGGGAGAACTCATATTGCTTTTACTCCTTTGATCCCATCTTTAATCAGATTCATCCAGCCTACTTTTTTGGTATGACGCATCATGGTTTTACGCATTGGCACTGGTGCTTCACCTGTTACGGTAAAGAGATCTTTTGCAATACCAACCACCATTTCAGGGTAAGCGGTGAACATACGCGGGTTATCAAGTAAATCAGGCATACGTTGATAGGCTTTCATATCGCGTAACGGGCCATCTTCTAAATGTTTGAGATATTCATTTAGTGTTTGTTTACTAAAATCGTTTTTCGCCATGGCAGAGAGCACGGTTTTTGCAGCGGCTTCGCCGGATGCCATCGCTAAATCCATGCCACGGATAGTAAAACCAAGGTTCATACACATTCCTGCTGCATCACCTGCAATCAATACGCCATCGCGTACTAATTCGCTTTGCATTCTTAACCCAGCTTCAGGAACAACGTGCGCACCGTATTCCACCATTTTTCCGCCTTCAATTAGCGGAGCAACAACAGGATGCTGTTTAAAATCTTCTAGCATTTGTGGTACTGATTTTTTAGCGTCTTTAATATGGTGAAGCCCACAGACAAGACCTAAAGAAAGTGTGGTTTTATTGGTATATAAAAAACCGCCGCCCATTAGTCCATCGGTAGGCGAACCTGCAAATAACCAAGCCGCACCTTCGTTATCTTTTAGGTTAAAACGATCTTTAATCACACTTTCAGGAAGTTCAATGATCTCTTTTACGCCTACCGCCACATTTTCGGCCGCCACACGTTTTGTCATACCTAGCTGTTCAGCAAGAATGGAATTCACACCATCAGCTAAAATAACCGCTTTGGCTTCTAACACATCACCATCAGCTTCAACGCCAACAATTTTGCCATCACGCTCGACTAACTTATCAACACGAATGCCTGTAATACATTGCGCACCCGCATTTTCGGCTTGTTCCATTAGCCATTGGTCAAACTCACCGCGTAATACAGACCAAGAGGCGGTTTTGGGGTTATTTCCTTCAGCATTTTGGTAATCAATCGTCATTGCGCCTGTTTCAGTCATAAATGACAATTTTTCATGAGTGATCACACGTTCAACAGGTGCTTCTTGCGCAAACTCAGGAATGATGCGCTCAAGGGTATGTGCATACATACGACCACCGGTTACATTTTTCCCGCCAGCGTAGTTACCTCTTTCTATTAGCAATACTTGTGCGCCTTCTCTTGCCAAAACAAGTGCAGCCACAGATCCTGCTAATCCTGCGCCAACAATAATGGCATCGAAAATATCTTCGGAATCGGACATAACATCTCCAGAATTTGCGATAAACAGCAGAGAAGTTCCCTTCCCTGCTTAAATAAATCAGTTAGATAATTGACGAGTTAATGCAGGTAAAACCTTCATTAAATCACCGACAATGCCGTAGTCAGCGAATTGGAAGATAGGCGCATTTTTGTCTTTATTAATAGCAACAATAGTTTGTGCGCCATTAGCGCCGACCATATGTTGAATTTGCCCTGAAATACCAGCAGCTAAATAAAGTTCAGGTTTCAGCATCAAGTTAGAAATACCGACATAACGCTCGTGTTCCATCCACTTCTCATTTTCAGCGACAGGACGAGAACACGCGATTTCAGCGCCAATGGCTTTCGCTAACGCTTCTGCAATAGCGATATTTTCTTTACTGCCGATACCGCGACCCACGCTGACAACAAAACGTGCTTTGTCTAAATCAACGGCATTGATTGCGCGTGGTTGAACTGAATTGCGAACGATGGTTTGAGCAGGAGCAATCCATGCGACTTTTTGTGCATTACCTGTAGCGCCAGTTTCTGGTGCAACATCAAAAGCACCCACGCTTGCAGTTACAACACAGTAAGGGGTTTTCAGTGTCTCATCACCAAAAGCTAAACCACCGTAAACCATGTGTTTTGTGACTAATGCATCTCCATCTGCATTTATAGATTGTGCGTCATTAGAAACAACCGCCTCTAAACGATGACCTAAACGTGCCGCGACTAATTTTCCGCGACGTGTATTAGGTAATAACACTAGACCTGCATCACCTTTCTGTTTAATGGTTTCAACCATGCTTTGTGCATAATCTTCAATAATGCGATCGTCAGGTTTACCTTCTAATTGGAAAACGGCTGTTGCACCTAATTTAAAGGCAGCTACGCTTTGCTCATCATTTAATGTAAATACATTGATAGATTGTCCTAATGAAGAAGCACCCCCCATTAATTCTGGTAAACGGGAAAGTGCATCACTAAATACCCAAACAGTTGAAAACTGGCTCATAACTCCCCCTATTACTTAAGAATTTTACGTAAATGTTCTGCCAACTCAGCAATCTGATCATCGCCATCACCTTCAATAATGATGCGTTGACGAACTTTCTGTTTTGGTGCAGCCACTTTTTGCTCTGAACGCGCAGTAATCGCATCCAGACCAAGATCGGCAACACTCCATTGCTGAACAGGTTTCTTAGCCGCGCCAAGAATGGCTTTCATCGAAGGAATTTGAGGTGTGTTAATATCGGTAGATACCGCAATCACTGCGGGTAAAGGCAGTGTCAGTGTTTCAATTTCATTTTCTAATTCACGCTCAACGGTAATTGAATCATTAGAAAGAGAAACAATTTTGTTAATACCATTTATTGCTGGAATATTTAGAATTTCACCCACCAGCAAGCTCACTTGTTGTGAACTAAGATCCGCCGAGCCGTCACCACAAAGAATTAAGTCATAACCTTTTTTAGTTGCAGCCGCAGCCAGTGCAACCGCCGTTTGGTAAGGTAGAGAGGCTTCAAATTGGTCATCAACCACAACCACTAAATCGTCAGCCCCACGAGAAAGAACATCTTTACGTGCTTTCGCATTTGTCAGAGCCTTACCACCAACACTCATTGCCGTGATTTGAATACCATCAAGTTGAGTCTTAAGCTGATTAGCTGCTTCAATCGCATTTAAATCATATTGGCTGATTTTGGTGTTAGCGCGAGAAAAATCCAGCGAACTGTCTGCGCTATTTACCGTAATATCCTGCTCATCGGGAACACTCTTGTAACATGTAATAATATTCATTACATCTCCTGAAATTAATAAATAATGTCATTTACTCTGGCAATGTAATATAGAATTAACACAATTAAGCGTTTAAAAAATTAAACCTAGGTCACCAATATTGAACATTATTAAATAATGAATCGATAGGTTTCAATATTGCCAAATACATCACCAATATTGAAATTAGTTTTAATTGAAGTGAATAACTTTCAATATTGCTACTTTGATCAACAATATTGAAGGTAATAAGCATAACGTGATTTAACGTTCAATATTGCCACCGAGATCAACAATATTGAAAGAGGGAATATAACAACCCTATTACATACAAGGTTATACCAATAATTATCAATCAGTTACAATGAAAATAAAACGTTATAAAACGTAACATAAAATCGACAAAAAGAATAGTGTGAAGTGAATAACAGAATAGATTTCTTATAATATCCATCATTCTTCATCATTAATTGATTTATGGATTAGCCAATCACTTTATTTTTCTATTATGATAAAAACTCAACAGATGAAATAGATAGAATTAAACTCAAATGCTTTATTAGATATTAGGAATTAACACCACTTAAACTTCTGCGCTAAATATATTTGGAAAATTTACCTATGAGCAAAGATAATAAAAAGGCTGGAATAGAACCGAAGGTTTTTTTTCCACCATTAATCATTGTTGGTATTTTATGTTGGTTAACGGTACGTGATCTTGACGCCTCAAATGAAGTGATTAACGCCGTATTCAGCTATGTTACCAATGTCTGGGGTTGGGCCTTCGAATGGTATATGGTCATTATGTTCGGGGGTTGGTTTTGGTTAGTCTTCGGTCGTTATGCCAATAAACGCCTAGGGGAAGATAAACCTGAATTTAGTACCGCAAGCTGGATCTTTATGATGTTTGCGTCTTGTACATCCGCAGCCGTCCTCTTCTGGGGTTCGATTGAAATATACTACTACATTTCAAGTCCTCCTTTTGGGATGGAAGCTTACTCAACTCAAGCGAAAGAAATTGGTCTTGCTTACAGCTTGTTCCACTGGGGTCCTTTACCTTGGGCAACTTATAGCTTCCTTTCTGTTGCATTCGCTTACTTCTTCTTTGTTCGCAAAATGGAAGTTATCCGTCCAAGTAGTACCTTAACCCCATTAATCGGTGAAAAACACGTTAATGGGCTCGTCGGAACCATTATTGATAACTTCTATCTTGTTGCTTTAATCCTGGCAATGGGTACTAGCCTTGGTTTAGCAACGCCGTTAGTCACTGAATGTATTCAATACTTATTTGGTATTCCTCATACCCTGCAATTAGACGCCATCATTATCTCTTGCTGGATCCTATTAAACGCAATTTGCGTGGCATTTGGTCTGCAAAAAGGGGTGAAGATCGCCAGTGATGTGCGTACTTACCTGAGTTTCTTAATGTTGGGTTGGGTATTTATCGTTGGTGGTGCGAGCTTTATCGTCAATTATTTTACCGATTCTGTGGGTACATTGTTGATGTATATGCCTCGTATGCTGTTCTATACAGACCCTATCGGTAAAGGTGGATTCCCTCAAGGCTGGACAGTCTTCTATTGGGCTTGGTGGGTTATCTACGCGATCCAAATGAGTATCTTCTTAGCGCGTATTTCTAAAGGCCGTACTGTTCGTGAATTGTGTTTAGGGATGGTTTCAGGTTTAACCGCAGGAACTTGGTTAATTTGGACAATCCTTGGTGGTAACACCTTACAACTGATTGACCAAAACATTCTGAATATTCCACAGCTGATTGAACAATACGGTGTTCCGCGCGCCATTATCGAAACATGGGCAGCATTACCACTAAGCACAGCGACAATGTGGGGCTTCTTTATCCTCTGCTTTATTGCCACTGTCACCTTAATTAACGCCTGCTCTTACACACTGGCAATGTCTACTTGTCGCTCTATGAAAGAAGGCTCTGAGCCCCCTTTATTAGTCCGCATCGGCTGGTCTGTGCTGGTTGGTGTTATCGGCATCATTCTATTAGCACTTGGCGGTTTAAAACCAATCCAAACTGCCATTATCGCCGGAGGATGCCCACTATTTTTCGTCAATATCATGGTCACCTTGTCCTTTATTAAAGATGCCAAAGTACATTGGAAAGAGTGATCCGCTATACGCAAAGAATGACACATTAAGAGGTTATTAACATGGATTTTAGATTGAATGATGAGCAGGAACTGTTTGTTGACGGTGTCCGCGAATTAATGGCCAGTGAAAACTGGGAAGCTTATTTCGCGCAGTGTGATCGCGAAAGTAAATACCCAGAACGTTTTGTCAAAGCCTTAGCGGATATGGAAATTGACAATCTGCTTATCCCTGAAGAACACGGTGGATTAAACGCAGGTTTTGTTACTGTTGCCGCAATTTGGATGGAATTAGGTCGTTTAGGTGCGCCAACTTATGTGCTTTATCAATTACCGGGTGGCTTTAACACCGTATTGCGTGAAGGAACACAAGAGCAAATCGATAAAATTATGGCGTTCCGCGGCACAGGTAAACAGATGTGGAACTCTGCCATTACAGAACCGGGTGCAGGTTCAGATGTGGGTAGCTTACAAACGACTTATACCCGTAAAGATGGCAAAGTTTATCTCAATGGTAGCAAATGCTTTATCACCAGTAGCGCCTATACCCCTTACGTTGTGGTAATGAGCCGTGATGCTGCATCGCCTGATAAACCTGTTTTCACAGAATGGTTTGTGGATATGAGCAAACCGGGCATCAAAGTCAACAAGTTAGAAAAACTGGGTTTACGCATGGATAGCTGCTGTGAAATCACGTTTGATAACGTTGAACTTGAAGAAAAAGACATGTTTGGTCGCGAAGGTAACGGCTTTAACCGTGTTAAAGAAGAATTCGACCATGAACGCTTCTTAGTGGCGCTCACTAACTACGGTACTGCGATGTGTGCCTTTGAAGATGCAGCGCGTTATGCCAATCAACGTGTTCAATTTGGCGAAGCAATTGGTCGTTTCCAATTAATTCAAGAAAAATTCGCCCATATGGCGATCAAACTCAATTCAATGCGCAACATGTTATATGAAACTGCATGGAAGAGTGACAACAACTTAATCACCTCAGGTGATGCGGCGATGTGTAAATACTTCTGTGCGAATGCGGCATTTGAAGTGGTTGATAGTGCAATGCAAGTGCTTGGTGGTGTGGGTATTGCTGGCGAGCACCGCATTTCTCGTTTCTGGCGTGACCTTCGTGTTGACCGTGTGTCTGGTGGCTCTGATGAAATGCAGATCCTGACATTAGGACGTTCAGTGCTTAAACAGTACCGCTAATTAATCACAAATCACTCTCTCATCTACGGATGAGGGAGTTTTTTAAAAGTCCACTGACGAGGTGACGCTATGACAGAACATTTACCAATGCCACAATTCGGCCCGCTTTCTGGGGTTCGTGTTGTATTTTCAGGAATTGAAATTGCAGGGCCATTCGCAGGACAAATGTTTGCAGAATGGGGAGCTGAAGTAATTTGGATTGAAAACGTTGCATGGGCTGACACCATTCGCGTTCAACCTCATTATCCACAACTTTCTCGCCGTAATTTACATGCTCTTTCACTTAATATCTTTAAAGATGAAGGCCGTGATGCGTTCCTGAAATTAATGGAAACCACCGATATCTTTATTGAAGCCAGTAAAGGCCCAGCCTTTGCACGTCGTGGTATTACCGATGAAGTGTTATGGGAACATAATCCTAAATTGGTTATCGCGCATTTATCTGGCTTTGGTCAATATGGCGATCCGCAATACACCAACTTACCGGCCTATAACACTATTGCTCAAGCCTTTAGTGGCTACTTGATCCAAAACGGTGACAAAGATCAGCCAATGCCGGCTTTCCCTTATACCGCAGATTATTTCTCAGGAATGACAGCAACCACTTCTGCTTTAGCCGCACTGTATAAAGTTCAACAAACAGGCAAAGGCGAAAGTATTGATATTGCTATGTATGAAGTGATGTTGCGTATGGGGCAATACTTCATGATGGATTATTTCAATGGTGGCGAAATTTGCCCTCGTATGACAAAAGGGAAAGATCCGTACTACGCAGGCTGTGGGCTTTACCGTTGCCAAGATGGTTTTATCGTCATGGAAGTGGTGGGTATTACACAAATTGAAGAAATTTTCAAAGATATCGGTCTTGCACATCTTCTTGGTACACCAGAAGTACCTGAAGGCACTCAACTTATTCATCGTATCAATTGTCCTCATGGTCAATTATTTGAAGACAAATTAGATGAGTGGTTAGCCAAACAACCGATCACTGACGTGCTTAAACGTCTTTCTGAACTCAATATTGCCAGCGCTAAAGTGCTGACTATTCCTGAGCTTGAAGACAATCCGCAATATGTCGCGCGTGAATCTATTACCCAATGGCAAACCATGAATGGCGAAACCTGCAAAGGGCCAAATGTGATGCCGAAATTCAAAAATAATCCGGGAAAAATCTGGCGTGGTATGCCATCTCACGGCATGGACACCAACGCTATCTTAAAAAATATCGGTTATAACGACGAACAAATCAGGGGGCTGGTCGATAAAGGGCTAGCTAAAATCGTAAAGTAACACCGTAAAATTCAGACACAGCACACTTTTAAAATCGTGTCTGAATTCACGGCAAAAGTATGGGATAACAGTTTAATGGATGTGATTGGCAAACAAAACTTACGTCAAATGTGGGATGATTTGGCAGACGTTTATGGCACAAAAACAGCGCTGATTTTTGAATCCGCACAAGGACTCGTGAGACAATTTAGCTACTGTGAATTAAATGAAGAGATAAACAGAACCGCAAATCTTTTCCATGCTGGTGGCATAAAAAAAGGCGACCATGTTGCCTTACATCTTGATAACTGCCCTGAATTTTTCTTTTGCTGGTTTGGATTGGCAAAAATAGGCGCTGTAATGGTGCCCATTAATGCGCGCTTTATGTATGAAGAAAGTGCATGGATAATCAATCACTGCCAAGCCCATTACGTGGTTACTCGCGATAATTTCTATCCGATTTACCAACCTATGTTGCAGGATGAACAAAACCCTTTAACGCAACTGTTTTTAATTTCTGAAAACACAATGCCTGCGGAGAAAGAGGTTGTGGACTTCTTAACAGAAAAAGCCAAACATCCTGTTACGCTTAATCATCACACCCCATTAAGTGTGGATGATACTGCTGAAATTCTTTTCACTTCAGGTACCACATCACAACCTAAAGGTGTGGTTATCACGCACTATAACTTACGCTTTGCAGGTTATTACTCATCATGGCAAAACGCATTACGCGAAGACGATATTTATCTCACCGTCATGCCTGCATTCCATATTGATTGCCAATGTACTGCATCACTGGCTGCATTTTCTGTTGGTGCGACTTTTGTATTGTTAGAAAAATACAGTGCAAGAGCTTTTTGGAAGCAAATTCTCAAGTACCAAGCGACGGTAACAGAATGTATTCCAATGATGATGAGAACCTTAATGGCACAGCCCGTTTCATCAGAAGAAAAGCAACACAAATTACGCGAAGTGATGTTCTACCTCAATCTCGCTGATGAAGAAAAAGACACCTTTATTGAACGCTTTAATGTGCGATTACTCACCTCTTACGGCATGACAGAAACTATCGTTGGTTTGATTGGTGATAGACCCGGTGATAAACGCCGCTGGCCGTCAATCGGCAGACCTGGTTTTTGCTATCAAGCTCAAATCAGAGACAAACAGAACAACGAAGTTCCTGATGGCGTTGTAGGTGAGATCTGCGTAAAAGGCGAACCCGGAAAAACCCTATTCAAAGAGTATTACAATCGACCTGATGCAACAGCGAAAGCGCTAGAGCCTAACGGTTGGTTACATACAGGAGATTATGGTTACCGGGATGATGAAGGCTTTTTCTATTTTGTGGATCGCAGTTGCAACATGATCAAACGCGGGGGCGAAAACGTCTCTTGTGTTGAGATTGAAAACATCATTAGTTCACATCCAAAAATTCAAGATGTGGCGGTTATTGGTGTGCCTGATGATATTCGTGATGAAGCCATTAAAGCTTTTGTGGTGCTCGTTGAAGGTGAAACCTTGAGTAAAGACGATTTTTTCCATTTCTGCGAACACAATATGGCGAAATTTAAAGTGCCATCAGACGTCGAGTTTCGGGAAGGTTTACCTCGTAATTGCTCAGGAAAAGTAATTAAAAAGCATTTGAAATAAGCCACTGGTCGGTTTTAACGATAGCAAAATAACCTCAATCATAAATGCTTATTTTTGATGATGAAAAAGGAATACACCATGAGCCAATCATTACACTTAACAACGCGTGGTTCTGTACTTGAAATTGTATTAGATAGACCGAAAGCCAATGCTATTGATGCAAAAACCAGCCATGAAATGGGTGAAGTTTTTCTGCGTTTTCGTGATGATCCCAACTTACGTGTCGCGATTATTACAGGCGCAGGTGAACGCTTTTTCTCCGCTGGTTGGGATTTAAAAGCAGCGGCTGAAGGTGAAGCCCCTGATGCAGACTTTGGTGCGGGTGGTTTTGCCGGTTTAACCGAATTATTTGATCTTGATAAACCTGTTATTGCTGCCGTTAACGGCTATGCTTTTGGCGGTGGTTTTGAATTAGCACTCGCCGCCGACATGATGGTGTGCTCAGACAATGCTTCTTTTGCCTTACCTGAAGCGCAATTAGGTATTGTGCCTGATAGTGGGGGTGTATTGCGTTTACCTAAACGTTTACCGCCTGCTATCGTCAACGAAATGCTGATGACTGGTCGTCGTATGAATGCAGACGAAGCACTACGTTGGGGAATTGCAAACCGCGTTGTCAGCGCCGCTGAATTAATGGATAGCGCACGCGAACTTGCCGATCAAATCGCTAATAGTGCTCCATTGGCTGTGGCGGCTTTAAAAGAGATTTATCGTGCCACCAGCGAGCTTTCTATTGAAGAAGGCTACAAATTAATGCGCAGTGGCGTGTTAAAACATTACCCGAGTGTCTTACATTCCGAAGATGCCACAGAAGGGCCTCTTGCCTTTGCTGAAAAACGCGCACCTGAATGGAAAGGCCGGTAATTATCTAGTGTTTCGATAATACAACAAAGAGGAAAACGGATGAGCATTTATGCGTTTGAAGGTCTTATTCCTGTGGTACATCCAACGGCTTATATTCACCCATCCGCGGTATTAATTGGTGATGTAATTATTGGTGCAGGTGTTTATATCGGCCCTCTTGCTTCACTAAGAGGCGACTATGGGCGCTTGATTGTTGAAGCAGGCGCTAACCTTCAAGACGGTTGTATCATGCACGGTTATACCGATATGGATACCATCGTCAGAGAAAATGGACATATTGGACATGGTGCTATTCTTCATAGTTGTATAATCGGACGCGATAGTTTAGTTGGCATGAACAGCGTGATTATGGATGGTGCAGTAATCGGAGAAGAGAGCATTGTTGCGGCAATGAGCTTTGTAAAAGCGGGTTTTCAAGGACAACCTCGACAAATGTTAATAGGGAGTCCTGCAAAACATGTGCGTGATATTACCGATCAAGACATGGAATGGAAGCGGATGAATACCCGAGAGTATCAAGATTTGGCCATTCGTTGTCGCCAAAGCTTAGTAGAAACAACGCCTTTAACCGCACCTGAACCCAATCGTCCTCGTTTACGAGGCACCACAGACGTTAAGCCTAAAGGTCAGTAGAAAAGAGCAGCGACAGGCGTTACAAGCGCCTGTCGTATTGCATCTATCATTAAATCAACAATGATTAATTAGCGTCGTTGTGATTTTGACAACATCCATTGCCATTTTTGCTCATGGTTTAATCCATGAGGGATCATCGTTGCTAATTTTTCAGGTGAACTTTGACTACTTTTGCCTTGAATATGTCCTTTTATGCGAGAATAAAGCTGAGGATCAATATGACTCACTTTGATCATGCGTTGGCATTGGCAACCTCTACCTTCAAGCTGGTTAGGCACGCTTTTTGTTTCACACTCAATTTCTTTTACATCAGAAAGAATGTAAGAGACGATATTAATCGCATTGCATTGAGGAATATCGAATTTTTTCGCAATCTCTTTTGCGCTTACCCAGCGTTCTTGCTCTTGAACCCAATCAGCAATGGACAGATAAAGTGGCTTATTCATGTATTCTTCACACATATTTACTCCAGTATCACAAATAAAGTTTTATTTATCGCTAAATAAAGATAATAACTGAATATGTTAATTATCATTGCACCGCGGAGTATCGGTTTTCCCTGTTAATTAGGTAAGTTAACTACCCCATCAATATAATATTAGTTTATTTTTTAACAACCAAACTCTTTAATTAACATGCCCGTCACAATTTATTATTTTGTTATTAAAGCCAAAGTAATAACAATTAAACCGAGTAAAAACAAAAAATTAATTAAATTTTAAAAATGTAAAAAACTCACAACAAAAAAAACATAACATAATGATATGTGAGCAATTTATTAAAACAAAATAAAAAATAATAGATTATATTAATAATCCATTTATAGACTAACATTATAATAATAGATTTGGATTTAGATTGCCAGAAAGGTGACTTATTATTAGATATAAATCAATATTCGTTTATTTTACGCTATAATAATCTCGTTATTAATACATTAGTAAAAATGAAGATTAATATCACTATATACCTAAATGAATAAATTAAGTGCTATATCACGTTATAGCACTTAATCTCATACTCTTCATTTAATTATAAAAAACGACGTTCAAAGGTGGTTTGCCAATCGTCCGCAAATTTATTCACCGCATCATCAACCACAGGTGAACGAATAATAGAGTAAGCAAGCTCTATCGGGAGTGTCACTGAAGAAGCCCCAGCTAATAAACAATCGACCACTTGGCGCGGTGTTTTAAAACTGGCGGCGAGGATCCTGGTGGGTAAATTATGCATGGTGATCAGCGTTTGTAACTCTTTGACCACTCTGACCCCATCAGAACCTTGTCTATCCATTCGATGTACATAAGGCGCAATATAATCTGCTCCCGCTAATGCCGCCATTAAACCTTGAGAAACACTGTAAATTGCCGTACCTAATACCAGCATATTTTTTTGTTTAAGTTGTTTAATTGCCATTAGACCAGCTTCTGTCACAGGGATTTTAATCACGGTATTATCCGCAATATTCCCAATACGCAATGCTTCTTCAATCATCGTATCGACATCACTGGCAATCACTTGTGCAAATACACGTCCTTTACCGCCCATTGCTGCTTTTAATTCAGGCAATAGGGTTTCAATATGTTGTGCCGATTTAGCGATAATGGAAGGATTGGTAGTAACACCTGCAATAGGAAGAACTTGAGAAAGTTTTCTGACTTCTTCGATATCTGCTGTATCTAAATAGATTTCCATAATCGCACCTCAATGATGTTGGTTTTAAGCTAAATATTATAGATATATAGAACGAACTTAGCATTGTAACAAGAACTTTTCTAGTCTCATTTTATGAGATAAAACGAGAGATAAAAAAGAGCCATAAAGGCTCTATTTTTAAATATTTAAAGAATAATAAATACTGCAACTTTGTATTTATACTAATTAAGTAGATTTCTTATAAAATAATCATATCGACTATGCCATAGCATTAAATTTAAAATTCAGCATCAATTATCTGATAAAACGCATTTCCTGTATCCGCAATATCCCAAACACCTAAAATAATGTGATAACCGGTTCTTTCGGGTATATCACAATCTAGTTCAACACTTTTCGTTGGCATTTTTCCATTGTCAAATCGTTGGCAAAAAGGCGTTAAATCAAAATCATCTCGAATAAGCGGTTTATTTGCATCCCATTCAGGTTGAGTAATAAAAAATCGCCACGATGCTGTACTATGTGGCGCGGTTAATGTCCACTTAAAGGTATAAGATCCGCTTTGCATTTTGACTTTATGCCAACGATTAATATTTTGTTCATTTAATTTATAAAAAGCCGAATTCCCTCCGCTAGCAATTTCACCATCTTTAATGGTATTGTTTGGGAAATTTTTAACACCTTCAATGGATTGAGGTTCATATTCAGTTTGGCCACAACCTGTATTAAATTTTATATTATTACTACCAGGAATTATCGTTCTGCATAACGTTGCACGACTTGGTGGTTTATCAATATAGCCATGTTTTAATGTGACATCAGCTGACGCTGTTGAAATAAAACTTGCTACTGATAATAATGTTGAAATAAATACCATAAGTTTATTTTTTTTCATAATAAATCCTCAATAATTATTAAAGTTTTTTAATATAATGAGTGTATTAATCACATTAGACACTTGTGAGCAATATCGAGATTTAATTTAATATTAAAATGGAACTAACACTGTTATTTAATATTTATTAAATAACTATCAATAATAAAAATAATAAATTAAATTATTTTTACTACTTTTTTATATTTTATTAAAAGAAATAAAATCATCGATATAAAATAAAAACAACCCAAATGAGACAGGAAAACTGTTTCACTGGGTTGTATATTTGGGGATATGTTTTAACGTGATTACAATATAGCAATATATAATCGTAATTGATGTCATTCTGTAATTGTGATGTATTAATGTAAACGAGTTTTCATTGAGTTAAGAACACTAATTTTGTTAGTATTCATATTAATAGCCACATCTTCCGACAATACTTTCACATTAACTTTTCCTGAATCCTTGGCCAATAGGGCATAACTATAACCAGCCCTGACGGAGAAACTAGGCATCTTAGTTTGAAGATTATAATCAAATGTAGCGACATTCTCTTGAACTTGGTCGATCCTCGTGCCTTGTTTCCCAAGATAAGTTATTGTCGAATTTTCAAACTCACTTAATGTACCAATCAAGTCATTATTATGATCCCCTGATACCGATAAATTCTTACCTGATAAGGCGTTAAGGCTGGTTTGTGCTGTGCTCACTCCCTGAATACCTGTTTTCCAGTTCTTATCACCAACGGCTTGTCCAGTATGAACCACATAAAATTGTTCTTTGTCTACAGCATATAGCATAGTGCAACCACTCAAGGCTCCTGATGTAATAACAATGGGTTTCTTCTCCTTGATATCATCCAACTGGATGCTGATGCCCACACTACCTGACCTACCATTCGTAACATAAATAGCGGTCAGATCATCAGAAAGTGTTTTGCGTCCCCAATAAGTTCCTACTGTTCCAACACCAGGCTTTTGGGACGTAACCTGAGAACCACGGAAGATATGAACTGATTGGTATAAATCACCTCCTTCTTGCAATAATTGCGGACTGTACTCTCTTACTGCGGAATTATGCTCAACCGAATCAAATCGATTAATGACGAATGGTAATGTTGTCTCAACACTCTCTTTATTATTCCCCGCTATTAATCCACGATTTCGTAAAGGAGTAATAGATCCCTTTTGTAGCTTCATATCATCTGATGCAAAGAGATGAGAAAAAATACTACTAGGCATTCGCCCATCCGGATCACGCAATGTCACAGGATTATTACGCACCATGCGATATAAATTCAGTCCATCAATCGTACCTGCGGGGTCGGCACTTAACCAACGGCCAATCCACGGCTGATAATAACGATAACCGTAATAATAGAGCCCTGTAGAATCTTTCTCTTTGCCAGAATAACGAATAGTT
>NZ_NGVR01000021.1 GCF_002777965.1 Proteus columbae
TATTACAATACGGAACGGATCAAGATAAAATTAAAAGGACTGAGTCCAGTTCAATACCGAACTCAGTCTTTACCTAACTAAATTAAACTGTCCAATAAACTGGGGTCAGTTCAATTTCAGGGGTTTTTTATTAGTTAAGTGTTTGAGATTGGATCAAATCACTCGTCTAAATCACCACAGAAGCGATAACCTTCACCATGAATTGTTGCAATGATTTCTGGTGTATCTGGTGTTGACTCAAAATGCTTACGAATACGACGGATAGTTACGTCAACAGTACGATCATGAGGTTTCAGTTCACGGCCTGTCATTTTCTTCAGTAATTCTGCACGAGTTTGGATTTTTCCTGGATTCTCGCAGAAATGTAGCATCGCACGAAATTCACTGCGTGGTAATTTATATTGTTCACCAGCAGGGCTGATTAGTGAGCGACTGTTAATATCAAGCTCCCAACCATTGAATTTATAGCTTTCTACTAAACGGCGTTCTTCTGTGCCATTAACTAAATTCATGGTACGTGACAGTAAGTTACGTGCACGAATCGTTAATTCACGAGGGTTAAATGGTTTAGTAATGTAATCATCGGCACCAATTTCTAGGCCTAAGATTTTATCAACTTCATTATCACGACCCGTTAGGAACATTAATGCAACACTTGCCTGTTCACGTAATTCACGAGCAAGTAACAGCCCGTTTTTACCAGGAAGGTTAATGTCCATAATGACCAGATTAATATCATGATCAGATAGAACATTGTGCATTTCGTTGCCATCAGTGGCTTCGTGTACGATATACCCTTCAGCTTCGAATATGCTTTTCAGGGTATTACGAGTAACAACTTCGTCTTCAACAATCAGAATGTGCGGGGTTTGCATATTTGCTACCTAAAATTACCAAAAATAGAAAAAGGAAATCTGTGTTTAACTTCTGTGTGCGCTTGTGTGGTTATTCATTTTTGTTATTAGCACGTAAAAACTAGACCCAGATTGAAATTCGATAAATAACCATCACGTTATTACAAAACTTGCAATTTTAATTGATAATGGACGCTAAAATCAGAATGCAAAACGCCCATAGTCTATTAACAGCAATATAACACCAGTTGTATTAAATACCATCTAAAAAGCTAACTTTTGTTGACACATATCAAAATCAAGATAACAGCTTAACCTTGATTTCAATAGTTAACTATATAATTTGATTTATGTAATGTAAAAGAAAAATATATGTTAAATATAGTGGGGTTTATTTTTTTTTCCAGTTTTGTTACACAATTTAAAGTAGCATAAAATACCTTATTCCTTATAAAAGTACAAATCCCCAAATAACTCTAAAATGGTAGCTTTATTTTCTTTGTTTATCCCTTTGTGATAGCAATATGTATACTACAATAGGAGTAAGGTTCGAATAAATTTCATTTAAGTCGAGTTTATTTTTGAGTGAAAAAAAAGAAAAAATTTGACATCTCTCTCGCTTTGCTTTAACCAGTATATAGTCAAACTAAATTTGAGACAGACAGGATAGTTATGCGTATTTACAGCCCAGCTAAAATGACAATTATTACCACCACCACCGGAATCTTATATTGCGGGGCGGGCTGTCGCATATAAAAAACGAAAATCGAAAAAGCCCGCATTGAGAAATGCGGGTTTTTTTTTGGGTGAAAAATCAGGAGAGCTGTATGCGAGTGTTAAAATTTGGGGGAACTTCAGTTGCCAACGCAGAGCGTGTGCTGAATGTTGCTGATATCGCTGAGAAAAAAAGAGAGCAAGGACAAGTCGCTCTTGTATTATCAGCACCAGCCAAGATAACTAACTACTTGGTTGCAATGATTGAAAAAACGGCAGAAGGCGAAGATCCTCTCACTCAAGTACGAGAAGCCGAGCAAATTTTTGCCAACTTATTACAAGGTTTAAGAGAAAAACAACCTGGTTTTGATTATGAGCGCTTAAAAGATAAAGTTGAGCGTGAATTTGCAGAGATCAAACATATCCTTCACGGGATCTCTTTATTAGGCCAATGCCCTGATAGCATCAATGCAGCGATGATTTGTCGTGGTGAAAAGCTTTCTATTGCCATTATGGGATCTGTTTTACAGGCTCGTGGCTATAATGTCACCGTGATCGATCCGGTCAAAAATTTACTCGCACAAGGTCATTATTTAGAATCAACAGTTGATATTCCTGAGTCTACTCGCCGCATCTTAGAACTCAATATTGCAAAAGACGATATAATTTTAATGGCAGGTTTTACTGCGGGTAATGAAAAGAATGAACTCGTGGTATTAGGCCGTAATGGTTCAGACTACTCTGCTGCTGTGTTAGCCGCTTGCTTACGTGCAGAGTGCTGTGAAATTTGGACTGATGTTGACGGCGTTTATACTTGTGATCCTCGTTTAGTTCCTGATGCACGTCTGTTAAAAGGCATGTCTTATCAAGAAGCGATGGAGCTCTCTTACTTCGGTGCTAAAGTACTTCATCCTCGCACTATTGCTCCAATTGCCCAATTCCAAATTCCTTGTTTAATAAAAAATACAGGCAATCCAGATGCGCCGGGTACATTAATTGGTGATGGTCAAAAAGATGATAGTACACCAGTTAAAGGGATCACTAACCTTAATAATATGGCGATGATCAACGTGTCAGGCCCTGGTATGAAAGGTATGGTGGGGATGGCTGCTCGTGTGTTCTCTGTTATGTCAAGAGCGGGTATTTCTGTTGTTCTGATTACACAATCTTCTTCTGAATACAGCATCAGCTTTTGTGTACCGCAAAAAGAACTTATTAGAGCGCAAAAAGCCTTATCAGATGAATTTTATTTAGAATTAAAAGATGGTGTACTTGATCCATTAGATATCATGGAAAACGTCGCTATTATCTCCGTTGTAGGTGATGGTATGCGTACTTTAAAAGGGATCTCAGCGCGATTCTTCTCTGCATTAACTCGTGGCAATATTAATATCGTTGCTATTGCTCAAGGTTCTTCAGAACGCTCAATTTCAGCGGTTATTGCTAATGATTCAGCAACCAATGCTGTGCGTTTATGCCATCAAATGCTTTTCAACACCAACCAAATTGTTGAAGTCTTTATTGTCGGTGTTGGTGGTGTTGGCAGTGCATTAATCGAACAAATTCATCGCCAACAAGCATGGTTGAAAAATAAGCATATCGATCTTCGTGTATGTGGTATTGCTAACTCAAGAGCAATGCTGACAGATATGCAAGGTATTGATTTAGATAATTGGCAACATGCCTTAAAAGAAGCTAAAGAGCCTTTTAGCTTTAGCCAACTTATTCGTTTAGAAAAAGAGTACCACTTCTTAAATCCCGTGATCGTTGATTGCACATCAAACGAAGAAATTGCGCAACAATACGCAAATTTCTTACAAAATGGTTTTAACGTGGTTACACCAAACAAAAAAGCGAATACGCTGTCGATGGATTATTACTATCAAATTCGACAAGCAGCGGAAGCTTCACGCCGTAAGTTCTTGTATGACACAAATGTGGGGGCGGGTTTACCAGTTATTGAAAACTTACAAAACTTGCTAAACGCAGGCGATGAGTTAGTTCAATTTAATGGTATTCTTTCAGGATCATTATCTTACATTTTTGGTCAATTAGATGAAGGTAAAAGCTTATCTGAAGCGACTCTTTCAGCAAAAGATAAAGGTTTTACAGAGCCTGATCCGCGTGATGATCTTTCCGGTATGGATGTTGCGCGTAAACTGCTTATTTTAGCGCGTGAAGCGGGTTATGAATTAGAACTAAGTGATATCGATGTAGAGCCTGTACTGCCTGTTTCATTTGATAGCTCAGGTGATGTAGCAAGCTTCTTAAACCGTTTACCTCAAGTTGATGTTGAATTTGATGCTAAAGTCGAAGAAGCACAAAAAGCAGGTAAGGTACTACGTTATGTTGGCATCATCAATGAAGGAAAATGCCAAGTTAAGATAATGGCAGTTGATGCAAATGATCCTCTGTTTAAAGTGAAAAATGGTGAAAATGCTTTAGCCTTTTACACTCGCTACTATCAACCTATTCCATTGGTACTGCGTGGATATGGTGCTGGTAATGATGTTACTGCTGCTGGGGTGTTTGCAGATGTATTACGTACCTTATCATGGAAATTGGGAGTTTAAGCGTGGTTAAAGTTTATGCACCGGCATCAATAGGCAACGTGAGTGTCGGATTCGATGTCCTTGGCGCAGCAGTTTCACCTATTGATGGGCAATTACTGGGTGATTGTGTCACCGTTGAAGCAGCTTCGGCATTTACACTTGAAAGTAAAGGGCACTTTGTTAGCAAATTACCTTCAGATCCTAAGCAAAATATCGTGTATCAATGTTGGCAGCTATTTTGTGAAAAGTTAGGCAAAGAACTTCCTGTTGCAATGACACTTGAAAAAAATATGCCGATTGGTTCTGGTTTAGGATCAAGTGCTTGTTCTGTTGTTGCTGCATTAGTTGCGCTTAATGAATTTGCTCAAAAGCCTTTTGGTGAGAGACAATTGCTGCTGATGATGGGCGAGCTTGAAGGACGTATTTCAGGTAGTGTGCACTATGATAATGTTGCACCTTGCTATTTAGGTGGACTACAGCTGATTTTGGAACAAAATGGCATCATTTGTCAGTCTGTACCAACCTTTGATGATTGGTATTGGGTTATGGCATATCCGGGAATTAAAGTTTCTACAGCAGAAGCTAGAGCGATTTTACCAAAACAATACTCTAAAGCAGACATCATTAACCACGGTCGTTATTTATCTGGTTTTATTCATGCTTGCCATACTCAGCAATCAGGGCTAGCCGCTAATCTGATGCAAGATGTAATTGCTGAGCCTTATCGCACCCAACTTCTTCCGGGATTTGAAAAAGCCAGAGAGGCTGCGCAGAAGAAAGGTGCATTAGCTTGTGGCATTTCAGGCTCAGGGCCTACCATTTTTACGATTACTGATTCATTAGAAATCGCACAAGAGATGGCCGAATGGCTGAAACAAAATTACGTACAAAACAATGAAGGTTTTGTGCATATTTGCCGTTTAGATACACGTGGCGCAAGAGAGATAGGGTAAGTCATGAAATTATATAATTTGAAAGATAATCAAGAGCAAGTCAGTTTTGCTCAAGCAGTAAAACAAGGTTTGGGTAAACAGCAAGGACTCTTTTTTCCACAAGACTTACCGTCATTTTCTAAAGCTGAAATTGATGAATTATTAGCACTTGATTTTGCAACACGTAGTAGCCGTATTTTAACGGCCTTTATTGGGGATGAAATTCCTGCTGATGTATTATCAAAACGTATTAGCACTGCATTTGCATTTCCTGCACCAGTAACTCAAGTTGAAGATGATGTGAGTTGTTTAGAGCTTTTCCACGGCCCAACACTGGCATTTAAAGACTTTGGTGGCCGCTTTATGGCGCAAATGTTGGCAGAAGTTGCTGGCAACCAACCTGTTACTATTTTAACCGCAACATCGGGTGATACTGGTGCTGCTGTTGCTCATGCTTTCTACAAATTGGAAAATGTACAAGTTGTTATTCTTTACCCTGAAGGCAAAATTAGCCCGTTACAGGAAAAACTGTTCTGTACATTAGGTGAAAACATTCACACTGTTGCAATTAAAGATGATTTTGATGCGTGCCAATCATTAGTAAAACAAGCTTTTGATGATGAGTTCTTAAAGAAAACAATGTATTTGAATTCAGCGAACTCCATTAATATCAGCCGATTACTTGCTCAAATTTGTTATTACTTTGAAGCGGTTGCACAAATCCCTGCTGAAAAACATGAGCATCTAGTGATTTCAGTACCAAGTGGTAACTTTGGTGATCTAACCGCGGGATTATTGGCTAAGTCCATGGGATTACCTGTTAAGCGTTTTATTGCAGCAACCAATGTGAATGACACCGTTCCTCGTTATTTAGATAACGGCAAATGGGAACCTCACCGCACTGTTGCAACACTTTCTAATGCAATGGATGTTAGCCAACCAAATAACTGGCCACGTATTGAAGAATTGTATCGCCGCAAAGGTTGGGATCTTTCTGACCTTGCTCATGGTTCAGTGAGTGACGAAACAACAGAAGAAACGGTGCGTGAACTTGCGAAGAAAGGCTATATTTCAGAGCCTCATGCTGCAATTGCATATCGTTTACTACGCGATGAACTTCAAGAGGGTGAATATGGTTTATTCTTAGGAACCGCTCATCCTGCGAAATTTAAAGAAAGTGTTGAACGTATTTTAGGTGGCGAATTACCATTACCTAAAGAGCTTGCTGAGCGTGCAGATAAAGAATTACTTTCACATTTCTTACCTGCTGATTTTGCTCAACTACGTGCATTTTTGCTTGAAAGGGCACCTAAATAACAATTACTTTAAATAATTAAATATATATTTAATTAAATAGCTCAACAAAATGTTGGGCTATTTTTTTTATCTAAAAATAGGAAAATCAGTATTTAAAAAATAAAAATCAATTTATATATTTTATTTCCAGTAAGTAAATTAATTAGAAATAAGGAAATTCAATATGAATGGATTCAAAGAAATAACGTTCAAAGATAATATTAATAGTATTGTGTTAAAAATAGAAAACCATATAAAAGAAAATAATTCAGAACTATTTTTTAAGATAAAATCTGTGAAAAGGATATTAACTGAGAATTATATTGCTATTTTTATCTCTGAAAATGAATATGCTGCAAATGAATTCTTAGAAAAAATAGATAACAATTTCTTGCTCTATCATAAAACTGATTTTACAAAAAGTATTGATTTTATTAGAAAAGAAATTAATTCAAGTATAGAGGGGTTGTTTTTTAATAGCGCTAAATTAGCGAGCAGAGAACCCAATAAAATACAAAAAGAACGATTAAAATTGTTAATTCAGAATAATTTATCTGGTGATTACTATCTAGAGTTTGAAGATAACAAGGTGTTTATACAAATAGATAGTGAAAATGATAAATTTAAAATTATTAACTTTGATGGATATGCTATTTTTTTTAATAATAAAAGTGAGCTAATAAATAAAGTTTGTAATATTATAAGTGATAAGAGTAATAGCGATTTGTTGTATTATCGTTTTTATAATAGAAAAGAGTACGTTAGTTACTTTAATCATACAGGGAGTTGGAAAGTAAATCACAAAGATATTATTATGGAAATAATTAATGATATTAAGAAAAAGAAACAAATAAATATTAATGAATACACTACTATTGAATTAAATGAAAGTTATTCATATAAAAATATTTTTATTATTAGAAATAAAATAGAAAAAACGGAGAAAGTATTACATATCTATATTGATGATATCGAAGAAGCCTTTTCGACTGCAAAATCTAAATATAATCAGATAATTGAAAGTGGAGAACATTTGATTTACAGAGTCGGTACAGGTTGGTTTATGACCAAAATGAGACGAGATGTAGTAAAAAAATTTTCACAATATTTAGATCTACTAAAGCCGCTAGAAAAGATCATGAGTAGAGTTAATCTTATTTCTTCAACAGAAACGAATTATGATTTTAGTCATATACACTCTCTTGCTGGATTATGTTACGGATTAAGCTTAAGTTATTTATTGGAAGTTAGAAACAGCGGTTTGGAAGGTGGAAATAAATATCTTTTTTGGTTAAAAGAGAATGTCTCTTCTTATAAAAATGAAAAGGAAATTATACCCAATAAATTAGACGCGGTTTTATTTAATAGTATAAATGAATATGAAATATTAAATTTAATAAAAGAAGTAAAAAATATTATTTTTGCTCAACATTTTCAACGGGAAAGATTATATGGGAAAGCTCAATACTTTGTTTTTGATTCATTAAAATCAAACGAGTATAGTGAAGTTTTAAATAAAAAAGGATTGGGAGAAGAGAATGTTAATTATATTAATTTTGACAAAAAAGAAGTTAAACTTTATATAGATCGTATAATAAAAGACTATAATGATTATTATGCTATTATTGCATTTAAAGATCATGCCATCGCAATTACATATAAAAAATATTCTGAAAATAATTATAAATTAACATTGTTCGATTCAAATAATGAGTTACTTGAGTTTTCCGACTCTTTATCTATAAAAGAAGCCTTAGAAAATAAAATGGATTTTTATGGCGCCCATGAGGCAGAAGACAAAAAATACATTATTTTTGATGAGTATAAAAAAACAAATTCGTTTAATTATCAAAGCGTATGGAATAATAGTGATATTATTACCAATAAAGGTATTGCAGAAAATATAAAAAAAATAGGATTTGCACTGCCATTTAAAGAAAACATTACAGGGCGTATTATTCATTATAGTGAGCAGCGAGATCTTATACTTGAGCTTAAGAAAGAGAATTCTTTAATAGAAGTTGTTGTGAAAAATTCACATGTTGATGAGGGCATTTATCTAGTTAAGCATTATATTGATGAAATTCTTGAGGATAATCAAGCAAGTAAAATTATTTTAAATAAGAAAGATGATGATAGTATTAATATTGAGTTGGTTGAATTTAATCAATTTAAAGAAATTAAGAAAAAGAATGGATATATTGAATTTAATGATATTTACTACCGTAATTTAATTGAAATAAACAGTTATTTAGCTAAAGGAAAAAAAGCGAAAGAATTGAAAGAAATTGTTTTTTTAATAGATAAATTAGAAGGGAATATTTATTTTGATAAGTTAATAGCTAGTTTTTCTCTACTTGATAAAATAAAATCATTTAATCATGATAATACTAACGTATCAATTTCTGAAATTTTAAGTAAAATAAAAATTAAGTTAGAAGATAAATTATTTTACGATAGATTAAATTATGGAAAAGAAAAACTTATCCAATTAGCTGGAAAAAACAGTTTAGTTGCTGCAAAGTTTTATCAGTTAATGGTAAACGAAATCAGTGATGGTACTCATGGCCTGAGCAATTTCATCTATAATCAAATTATTGAAAGTCCCTATTTGTCGTTAGATGAAAATAGAAGTATTGGTATTTATGGATATGATTATACTATAGAGTTAAAAAGTCATTATCTATATGCCACAGAGATAGTAGATAACATTAATATACCTGAGTTAAAAAATACACTTTTAATATCAGGAGAAAATAAATTACATTTAAAAGAAACTTATAAAAAGTTATCAGAGTACAGAAATGATAAGTATATCAATAAATTACTTAATTTAATAGAGATAGAAATAGATACTAGTAAAGGAGATAAACAGGGTAATTATAGTGACCTCTATTTTGATCTTTTTAGAAATAATCAATTTACTAATAGAATGATAGTGCATGAGATTAATCAACTAGAAAGTTATTTTGTTAATCATTATAGTGAAAGAAATCATGGATACCATCCAAGTGTTTTTTATATTAATGAACATGAACCTGCTGTTCTTCTAGAAAAGTCACTTAATCAAAATAAAAATGAAATAGATTGTAGCTATCTGTTATTTGATGATAATAATGATAACTTAAGATTTTTATTTTCTGATAACAACTTTTTCACTAGGGATAATATTGATAATATTATTATTGATAGTATAAATTCTTACTATCAAGATGACATTATGATATATTTTTATAATGGTGTTAAAAGTGAAGATCTAACTATTTACTTAAATGAAAAACCAGAAATAAATAATTTTATTGATTATTGTTTAAAAAATAAAATAAGAGTTATTGCAACAGGACGTGACGATAATACACTTTATCATCAAACTTTTATTAAACAAAAAAATGATGTTGAGTTATTACAACGAATTATTATTGAAAATCAATTTTTTAATGAAAGAACAATCATTCTTGCAAAAAAAGAAAAACTATTAAGTTACCAATCGGGTGATTTTTTTATTGAAGGTATTGCTCAACGATTAAATATGCCGATTTACCAGATTATTGATAATAAAATTTCACTTTTACGGGACCATATGATTGTTAAACCGATTATTGAACGACAGTATATCGATAAGCCGCTACTTGCGAGTGCAATGACCTCTGATGTCATTATTAATGAAATCGATCTAGTTATTTCAAATAAAGAAAAAATAAGTAAAAAAAATAATCATATTGCAAAAGAAATCTATCAAATTGTTTCTTATTTATATCCTAATTATCGAGAACATAAAGAGTTTAAATTAGGTTATTTTAAGGATATAAAAAAGATAATTCCTGATTATTCAGATAAAATAACACTGTCTGATATTTTAGATTATATTCAATTAAATCGCTATAATTTAAGTGTCGATAAAATGGCTTCTATTATCAATAAAGTAGATACCATTAATATTGAATACTATAAAAAAGAATTAAAGCGTATTACTAATGATGTTATTAGTGGTGATATATCAATAAAAAAAGCTTGTTATCAATATTCTGATACATTGTCTATTTTTTTTAACACGTTAGATAAACGGAAATTAGAAAATAAACTAACACAAGTAATATATGAACCGCTGATGAGTAATAAATTTAATCAATATTTAATAGGCGATATTACATTTGAACAGTGGCAGTCATTAGATTTATTAAAAATAGAGAATCAGACATTAATTGAAAAGACAAAGCAAGTCATTGAAGTTATTCATACAATTTATGACAATCCTACATTAATAAAAAAACTAAGTAATATATCAAAAGAATTGCTATCCTCTTTTTTTGATACAAATAAAAAAGGTATTTTATATCATACTTTATTAGAAAATATATCTAGTTTTATAAATTATAAAAAAATAATAAATTCACTTCAAAATATTATAACAATGATTAGTCATAAACTAATACCTGAAACATTGTCTCCATTTAAGGCATTGTTGGAAGCGAATAAGTTAAATCAATTAGATGTTTTAAAAATAAATAGTCATTCATTTATCACGAATGATAAAATAAAAATAAATAATCTCTCTATTGATAAACAAGTACTAGTTAATTTGGGTGCAAAAATTAATGGGAAAAGTATTGAGCTAATTGACTTCAATAAAATCAATAAATGGGAGTTAAAACTCACATTTGATCCTTATCACCTTAATGACTATTTTTTATCTCTATCAGGAAATGAAAAAGACAAATCACTCATTTCTTTATTTCGCTATTTATTAAATAATAAAAAAGATAAAATTAAATATCTAATTTCTAGTGATACAAATAGAATTGATTATCTAGCTGCATCAGAAAGATTGGCTAAATTGACTGAATTAGGTAACAAAGAATATCAAGCTCAAGATTGGGATATGCTAAGAAAACCATCATTAACCATTCCTCGACACATGAAGATAATTAGTAAGATTGGTTACGCGAACATTACTTACGGTATGTGGCAATCCATTAACTCAACATTTATGCTCGCTGAGCAACTTAATAATCCATTATTAGCACCTAAAGAGCGAAAAGAGATCATTAATAACCTTGCTATTATGTGGTCTGAAATGGCTTATAATGGATTTTCTGAAGTGATTGAAATCATATTAGCCAAAGGATTATTAAAATATCGCCATAATCCACTCGAATATGTGAGTAAAATAACTACAAAGATAGGTATTGGACTTAATATCCTTTCTATTGGATTTGATATTTATAATTCTTATGATAATTTTAGCCGAATTTCTAGTGAAAGTAATGATGCTCGCTGTATTGATTATATTGTTAATGGTACTTTTGCTATCGTATCTGGGTTGGTTACGCTAGGAGTTTCTATTGCAATGCTTGCAGGCTCAACGATTGCCGGTCCTATTGGTATTGTGGCGGGTGTAATTATTGCGCTTGCAACATCGATTTATAATGCCGCAAGGCTTATTGAAGAAGCAAAGATAAAGGTAAATTTTACACCATTAGAAGAACTTAATAATGGTTTTTATGCTTTCTTAATGGGAGATTTATTGCCAAATAAAAAGAATGAAATCACCTACTTAGAAACAGAAACACAATTAGAAGAGATGGTTGACAAAAATGCAGTCAATTATCTTGATGAGATAAAAAAACAAAATTATCAAAGCCGTTATTTTTATACAAATGAAAAGCAGGTTTACCAAGAATATTATTATTATAAAGTTATACCTAACTTAATGGGAAAAACGTTAGATTCAATTTTAAATCCATTAGGAGAGTATGTTGCTCAACGAATATCTCAAAATATCAGTCAAGAAGTGGCTGAAAAAATAGCTTCACTTTCTTATCATTTACGCGCGGAAAAAACAGAGTATAAATACTATCTCCCTAAAGAGGCGATTGCTACGAATGAAACAATTATTTTTGATATCGATTTTTATGTTGATGAATTAAAACCTTATACTTTAGATATTATTTCGGATGATGATTCTCCTATTTTTGATAGTATGGTCGATAGTGATTTTTTTAAAAATATAATAACAAACAGAGAAAATGTAATCAATTTATTAGGTGTTGAGGATTTATCACAGAGTTTAATAAAATTAAATCAGAATAAAAAATATTATTCCTCAGGTTGGAGTGAAAATGAAGTGTTTCATTTCAATACTTATAATGGTAATGATATCATTGCTGCACCTTCAAATACGAAAAATGTCTTTGATATCTATAATGGAACGAAGAGATTAAGTGGGGGGAGTAAAGAGGATATATTTAATTTATTTACCTCGGAGTCTCCACTTTATGCAAGTCGTTTTTATGGTAGAGAAGGAAATGATACACTGCGTATTATAAAAACAACACATAAATATCAAGGTTATGACGTTAATTTATTAGATAATTACGTCAAATTTAAGCACTCAGAAGAGCAAACCAATAGCCAAAACTTCCATTCAAAACTTTTTCTTTATCAAGAAAGTGGATATCTTTATTCAAAAAATTTAGTTGATTCTATGCCTAATATTATTTTACAAGATCAAAAAGTAATTGCTTATTTAGACAATATTGAAAATGTTATTGGTAGTGAATTTGGCAACGATATTATTTCTGGTAATCAAGAAGATAATTATTTAGATGGTGGTGGCGGTGCTGATTTATTATATGGATTAGGAGGAAATGACACACTGGTTTTACAAGAGGGGTATGCTGAAGGTGGTGAGGGAAATGATAGCTATGTTATTTTAAGATCTTCTTTAGATAAAGATTATCATATTCAATTTGAAACAATTATTAATGAAGTGAGTCAGATCGAATCGAGTATTGTACGGTTAAACTATCATTTTGATGAAATTGTCGCTATTTCCCGTCGAGGAAACGATATTATTTTTGATATAAAAGTGAATGATGGAAATAAAAATGATGAATTAATTTATCACTCTATAACATTAAGAAATGTTTACCATGAAAATGATATGTTAGCACATAGATATACTTTAACTACGCTAGATGGTTTTCTCTTAACAGTAAATGAAAATAAAACGATTAAAGATAATGTGCTATATAAATTTAGCTATTTAGAGACATACAATCAAAATGAGGATCTTATTAAAGAAATTTGTATTGATGATAATAACCACTCTTTATCTCTTTCATATCCGGATTATAATAAAATAATCACATTATTGCCCCAGTTACAATACAGTGGTTTTTCTTCTGGTGAACAATTACGATTTTCTATTCATGGAAATGAAATGGATAATCATTACTTAGGTGTTACACCTAATTCATTTATTAAATTAAGCGCTGGTCATGATAGTTATCAAATTAAAACTTATTTGGCAAAAAATAAGAGTGATGAAATTAAAATTTCGCTTTCTAATAATATTAATGGAATATTGTCAAACAGTATAAGTGATTTCTTTCTATCTGATATCAGTGGTTTTGATTTGGTATTTAATCATGGAACTCTATCACATCGTTATCATCCGGATGGTCATGTAAAACTGATTTTCGAACCATATGATCTTGATACGATTTATAATTCTGATATGACAATTCGTGTTATCGATAAAGACAATGTGGTTTTTACACTTCCCTCAAAAGAAAATTCTCAAGGCTTACTTATGCCAGTTGCGGATCTAAATGTGGTGATAAATAAAGAAGATAATGTGCTTATGATCCCAGAGTCACTGATCTTAAATAAAGAGACATTATCGACTTATTCGCTTGATTCATCTTACTCTTTGTTAAGATCTATTTTAATGGCTCAACAGAAACCACACCATCAATCAATTGAACATTTGCCTATTCTTGAATTAATGGAAGGTGATGACATCGTTGTTAATCATAATAAATGTAGTTCGGTTCTTGATGGCGGAAAAGGGGATGATCATATTGTCGTTAATCACGGGCATCATATTTTAATTGCGGGAGAGGGAAATGATAACCTCAATGCTGGAAGTGGGAATGATCTTTTGATCTCTGAATCAGGTCACGATTATTTAAGTGGAGGAGGCGGTAGTAATACCTATATTGTAAAAAAACGCTATGGTGAAGTTACTGTTTATGATGAAGGTGAAAATAGCCAACTTTTTATTTCAGGATTATCTGCACAAGATGAACTCATTTCTTCTCAAGTGGGTGACGATTGGCAGTATAGGACAGAAGATGGCCAATTTATTTTAACTCTAAAAACAAAAGAAAATCAGACGAATAACTCGGTTACAATTATCAAAACAGAAAATACACTTTCAATGCAATCCCTCGCTTCTATTATTCAAGAAATGGCTCAGTTTAATGAGCAACAATTGACAACAATGCAAGGTAGTGAATTTATTCCATCTCCAACATGGTCACCATTATCACTAGTGACAAAACATTTTTAAGTTTCAAAATAAAAACAGCACTGATTTTAGTGCTGTTTTTATTGATAGCTAAGAGTTAATATTTTTATTTCGCCAGTGATTCTGCACGTTTAAAGACTAAGGTATTTCCTTCAGATTCCGCTGAATTAAATTGGTAGCCTTCAAGATCAAATTCTTTCAGTTGTACTTTATTAGTCAGTTTTTCTTGAATAATAAAGCGACTCATTAATCCACGGGCTTTTTTAGCGTAGAAGCTGATAACTTTATATTTGCCATTTTTTTCATCAAGGAAAACAGGTTTAATAATATCAGCATTGAGTTTTTTCGGGTTGACTGATTTAAAATATTCATCAGACGCTAAATTGATTAAAACATTATCACCTTGTTCTTCAAGTGCTTTGTTTAACGTTTCTGTAATGGTATTTCCCCAAAATTGGTATAAATCGCTTCCTTTTTTATTTTTTAGCTTTATTCCCATTTCAAGACGATAAGGTTGCATTAAATCAAGAGGACGTAGTACGCCATATAAGCCAGAAAGCATACGTAAATGTTGTTGTGCAAATTGAAAATCATCTTCAGAAAAAAGCTCAGCTTGCATTCCGGTATAAACATCACCTTTAAATGCCAAAATAGCTTGACGTGCATTTTCTGGTGTGAAATTAGGTTGCCATTCACCAAAACGAGCGGCATTTAATCCTGCAAGTTTATCACTTATTTTCATTAAGCTTGCGATATCGCTTGATGATAATTTTCGACATTCTTCGATAAGTTGTTGGGAATGTTTTAGCAATTCAGGTTGGGTGAAGTGCGTTGTTGCTAAAGGCGATTCGAAATCCAGTGTTTTTGCTGGTGAAATGGTGATTAGCATAATTCCCTCGATACGTTATTTTAATGTTGACCAAATATAGCAAATTCTTTCGTTTAAAGACTAAATTATAGTAATAGGAAAAAACAATGGTTTCTCTTATTTGTCGTAAAATTCGACAATTTAAACGATTCAGCCTGTGATTTTCTTCTGTTTTTTTCCGCTTTTGTTTTGCGAAAACGTTTGGCATTCAAATAATTGCTTTGTATGAATCTAAGCGTCTTGTAGTGTGAGCAGTCCATGTTATTATCAATAGATATCCGCAGGTGACTGCAAACAGATTTACCTAGTAGATGAGATAAACAAAATGACCAACAAATTGACTTCTTTGCGTAAGCTGACAACTGTTGTTGCTGACACTGGTGACATTGCAGCAATGAAACTGTATCAGCCACAAGATGCAACTACCAACCCATCTTTAATTTTAAATGCAGCTCAAATTCCTGAATATCGTAAATTAATTGATGAAGCGATTGAATGGGCTCGTTCACAAAGCGATTCTCGTGAACAACAAATCGTTGATGCTTGCGACAAACTGGCTGTAAATATCGGTTTAGAAATTTTAAAACTGATCCCAGGTCGTATTTCAACAGAAGTTGATGCACGTCTTTCTTACGACACACAAGCGTGTATCGAAAAAGCACGTCATTTAATGAAACTTTATAATGATGCAGGTATCAGTAACGACCGTATTCTTATCAAATTAGCATCTACTTGGCAGGGGATCCGTGCCGCAGAGCAATTAGAAAAAGAAGGTATCAACTGTAACCTGACTTTACTGTTCTCTTTCGCTCAAGCGCGTGCATGTGCTGAAGCAGGTGTTTACCTGATTTCTCCATTTGTTGGTCGTATCATGGATTGGTATAAAGCCAATACAGATAAAAAAGAATTTGCTCCTGCTGAAGATCCAGGTGTGATTTCTGTTACTGAAATCTATAACTATTACAAACAACACGGTTATAACACTGTTGTTATGGGCGCAAGCTTCCGTAATATGGGTGAGATTTTAGAATTAGCAGGTTGTGACCGTTTAACTATTGCTCCAGCACTGTTAAAAGAATTATCAGAAGCTGAAGGTGAAGTTGAACATAAATTATCTTACAAAGGTGAAGTGAAAGCGCGTCCAGAAGCTATCACTGAAGCTCAATTCTATTGGGATCACAACGCTGACCCAATGGCAGTAGATAAATTATCTGACGGTATTCGCAAATTTGCTGTCGATCAGGAAAAATTAGAGAAAATGATTGCGGATTTATTATAATTCGTCGTTAAATTCTTATAAAAATCTTAAATACTCATCTTATACAGGTGGGTATTTTCATTTTTTGCTTCTCAAAATAACATTTAAGTAAATTTTAAGATTAAATTGATTGGAATATATTATTTATCCAGTAATAATTATAAAAATATATTATTAAAATACTCTATTTATTATTGGTGAATTATGAAAAAGATTGTCTTGGCAACGGTACTTGCATCGTTATTTTTTAGTGGCGCTGCAATGGCAGAAAGTAAAACGGCTTTCTCTTTACCTGCAATTGAAAAAAGTGCTGAAAGTGGAAATGCAGCATCTCAATATCAATTGGGTGTGAAATATGAGAATGGTGAAGGTGTTGAGCAAGACTCACAAAAAGCACTGGAGTGGTATACCAAAGCGGCAGAACAAGGCCATGCTGAAGCACAGTTAAATTTAGCACTTATGTATGACATGAGTGATGATATTGACCGTGATGCAGAAAAAGCGGTTTATTGGTATAACAAATCGGCTGTTCAAGGTGTCTCTTTAGCCCAATACAATCTTGCTGTTTCTTATGATGATGGTGATGGCGTAGCGCAAGATCATGAGAAAGCAGTGTATTGGTATACTAAAGCTGGTGAGCAAGGTGATAGTGATGCTCAATACAACCTTGGGATCTCTTATGATGAAGGTATCGGTGTAGCGCAAGACCATGAAGCAGCGGTTGTTTGGTATACAAAAGCAGCAGAGCAAGGTCATGCAGACGCACAATATAACCTTGCTGTCTCTTATGATGATGGTGAAGGTGTAGAGCGTAACGGCACTAAAGCGGTTTTCTGGTATACCAAAGCAGCAAACCAAGGTAATCGTGATGCGCAAAATAACTTAGGCGTAATGTACGATGAAGGCGACGGTGTTGCTAAAGATGCACGTAAAGCCGTTGAATGGTATAGAAAATCAGCTATACAAGGTAATGGTTTGGCACAAAATAACTTAGCTTTAAACTATTATTACGGTAAAGGCGTTAAACGCGATCTGAAAGAAGCTTATGCATGGTTCTCTGTTGCTGTTGAAAATGGTGATGGTGATGAAGCAATGCTAAAACGTACTGCTCGTGCATTAAATGCAGCACAATTAGCTGAAGCGAAAAAATTAGCAGCTTCTTATATTACTAAATATATTGATGAGTAATATTAATTAATTTTATTCAAGATTAAAGAGGGGGAGCTTATGCTCCCTTTTTTATTTTTAGCTAAAGCCAAATAAAAATAGATTGTTATCATTTCTTTATTATCTATTCTCAATAATCAAATATTAAATATCAGTAATATATTGAGATTCTTTTTAATTCTCTTGTGTTCTCATGGTAATATCTGCGCGCAAGTTAGACGGTGATTGATTAATTGAGGTTTGATATGAACGAATTACGCATAGGGTTAGTTTCTGTTTCTGATCGCGCATCAAGTGGGGTTTATGAAGATAAAGGCTTACCCGCTTTAGAAGCTTGGCTAAAAGCTGCATTAACAACGCCTTTTCATATCGAATCACGTTTAATTCCTGACGAACAACTCATGATTGAGCAAACACTGTGTGAGCTAGTTGATGAAGTCGGCTGTCATTTAGTGTTAACAACAGGGGGAACGGGTCCCGCTCGTCGTGACGTTACTCCTGATGCTACGTTGGCTATTGCAGACAGAGAAATGCCAGGTTTTGGTGAGCAGATGCGTCAAATTAGTTTGAAGTTTGTACCCACAGCTATTTTGTCTCGCCAAGTCGGTGTTATTCGTAATCAAGCGTTAATTCTAAATTTACCAGGGCAACCTAAGGCTATTGCAGAAACGTTGGAAGGATTAAAAGATAACGACGGTAATGTGATTGTTAGCGGTATTTTCGCTAGTGTACCGTACTGCATTCAACTGCTTGATGGCCCTTATGTCGAAACTAATGAAGCTATTGTTGCTGCATTTAGACCTAAATCAGCCCGCCGTTCCACTTCAGCATAAATAATGTAAGAGGTTATTTTTGTCACCAAACTTCTGGCTAGGAAAAGCTTTGACTAAGTTTGGATAACGCAAAAGTAACCCTATATTTATTTGATATTTTTATTATAAAAGTTAAAAAGCATTATTTTTCAAATAATTATGCTCTTATTCTAAGCATGGTCTTAAAAATACACTTTAGATAAGTCATGATGTTATTTGTGAATGATGTAACATTATGAAAAATAACAAATTTTAATTCTCATTTTATTCTCAGACACAAAATTTTCGCATTTTTTGTATTTTTTTTCATTATTCCCCTTGATGAATGTATTTATGACCCCATCTTCTTTTTCAACTGCAATTACCACTATTGAGTTGCGTTGATTTTATATCCGCTTGGAGATGATGTTGTTTAGTCTATTAATTTTTGACTTGAAAAATGAATATTCATCCTCATATAGATTGGTAATCAAATTGATAAAGAATTCTCTTTGGAGGCGTTTAAATGGGTAAAATTATTGGTATTGACCTGGGTACAACTAACTCTTGTGTTGCTGTAATGGATGGCAAAACTGCCCGGGTTATTGAAAACGCAGAAGGCGATCGTACTACTCCTTCAATCGTTGCTTATGCACAAGATGGTGAAATCTTAGTTGGTCAACCTGCAAAACGTCAGGCTGTGACTAACCCACAAAATACTTTGTTTGCCATCAAACGTTTAATTGGTCGTCGTTTTGATGATGCCGAAGTTCAACGTGACGTTGCTATCATGCCTTACAAAATTGTAAAAGCTGATAACGGTGATGCTTGGATTGAAGCTCGTAACGAAAAAATGGCTCCACCACAAGTTTCTGCTGAAGTCCTGAAAAAAATGAAGAAAACAGCAGAAGACTATTTAGGTGAAGCAGTTACTGAAGCGGTTATTACTGTTCCTGCTTACTTTAACGATGCTCAACGTCAAGCAACTAAAGATGCGGGTCGTATCGCAGGTCTTGAAGTTAAACGTATTATTAACGAACCAACAGCGGCTGCTCTGGCTTACGGCTTAGATCGTGAAGTGGGTAACCGTACTATCGCAGTTTACGACTTAGGTGGTGGTACATTCGATATCTCTATCATCGAAATTGATGAAGTTGATGGCGAAAAAACCTATGAAGTTCTGTCAACCAATGGTGATACTCACTTAGGTGGTGAAGACTTCGATAGCCGTTTAATTAACTATTTAGTTGATGAATTTAAGAAAGAACAAGGCATTGATCTACGTAACGATCCATTAGCAATGCAACGTCTGAAAGAAGCAGCAGAAAAAGCGAAAATCGAATTATCTTCTGCACAACAAACAGATGTTAACTTGCCATACGTGACAGCAGATGCAACTGGTCCTAAACACTTAAATATCAAAGTCACTCGTGCAAAACTGGAATCTTTAGTTGAAGATTTAGTTAAACGTTCAATGGAACCAGTACGTGTTGCATTAGAAGATGCAGGCCTGAAAGTTAGCGAAGTTAACGACGTTATTCTGGTTGGTGGTCAAACTCGTATGCCAATGGTTCAAAAAACCGTTGCTGATTTCTTCGGTAAAGAGCCACGTAAAGACGTTAACCCAGATGAAGCTGTTGCAATGGGTGCAGCTGTTCAAGGTGGTGTGTTAGCGGGTGATGTTAAAGACGTTCTGTTACTTGACGTAACACCACTGTCTTTAGGTATCGAAACAATGGGTGGTGTAATGACTTCCCTGATTGCGAAAAATACCACAATTCCAACTAAACATAGCCAAGTGTTCTCTACCGCAGAAGATAACCAATCTGCTGTAACTATTCACGTATTACAAGGTGAACGTAAACGTGCAAGTGATAACAAATCACTGGGTCAGTTTAACTTAGATGGTATTCAAGCTGCACCACGCGGTATGCCACAAATCGAAGTGACTTTTGACATCGATGCTGATGGTATCTTGCATGTATCAGCAAAAGATAAAAACAGTGGTCGTGAGCAAAACATCACAATCAAAGCTTCTTCTGGTTTAAATGAAGATGAAATCCAAAAAATGGTTCGTGATGCAGAAGCAAACGCAGAAGCTGACCGTAAGTTTGAAGAATTAGTACAAACTCGTAACCAAGCTGACCAATTAGTTCACGGCACACGTAAACAAATTGAAGAAGCGGGTGATAAATTACCAGCGAACGATAAAGAAGCTATCGAAAAAGCGGTAAGCGAGTTAGAAATTGCTTCTAAAGGCGAAGATAAAGACGCTATTGAAGCAAAAATTAAAGCATTAGTTGAAGCTTCTGAAAAACTGCTGGAAATCGCACAACAACAAGCTCAAGCAGGTGCGGCTGGTAACGCTGCGGGTGCTGATGCAAGTGCGAAGAAAGATGACGACGTTGTCGATGCAGAATTTGAAGAAGTCGACGGCAAAGACAAGAAATAATGCCCTTAACGGGCCACGGTAACTCACCTGTGAATAGTTACTGATACCGAACACGGGCGTCGAGGAAACTCAACGCCCGTGTGCTTATGTCAAGGGTAATCTAGAATGGCGAAAAGAGATTTTTACGAAGTACTCGGTTTAAGTAAAACTGCCGACGAAAAAGAAATTAAACGCGCATATAAGCGTTTAGCAATGAAATATCACCCAGACCGAAATCAAGGTGATAAAGAGTCAGAAGCAAAATTCAAAGAAATCAAAGAAGCCTATGAAATCTTAAGTGATGCTCAAAAACGTGCGGCTTATGATCAGTATGGTCATGCTGCGTTTGAACAGGGTGGATTTGGTGGTCAAGGTGGCGGCGGCTTCGGCGGTGGTGCTGACTTTGGTGATATCTTTGGTGATGTATTTGGCGATATTTTTGGTGGTGGTCGCCGTCAACAACGCGCAGCGCGTGGTTCTGACTTACAATACAACATGGATCTAACGCTTGAAGAAGCTGTTCGTGGTGTTGCGAAAGAAATTCGTATACCTACATTAGAAACATGTGACAAATGCCATGGTAGCGGTGCTAAAGAAGGTACATCAGCAGAAACCTGTTCTACTTGTCATGGCGCTGGTCAGGTTCATTTACGTCAAGGTTTCTTCACTGTACAGCAAGCATGTCCAACTTGTCATGGTCGCGGTAAAGTGATTAAAGAGCCTTGCTCTAAATGTCATGGTGATGGTCGTGTTGAACGCTCTAAAACGTTGTCTGTTAAAATTCCAGCCGGTGTTGATACAGGCGACCGTATTCGCTTAAGTGGTGAAGGTGAAGCCGGTGAAAACGGCGCACCAGCAGGCGATTTATACGTACAGGTTCATGTTCGTCAGCATCATATTTTTGAACGTGATGGCAATAACCTTTACTGTGAAGTCCCTATTAACTTCGCTATTGCGGCTTTAGGTGGAGAGATTGAAGTTCCAACACTTGATGGTCGTGTGAAACTTAAAATTCCAGCCGAAACACAAACTGGTAAAATGTTCCGCATGAAAGGCAAAGGTGTTAAATCAGTACGTAGCAGCAGTATTGGTGACTTAATGTGCCGCGTTGTGGTTGAAACACCAGTTAAACTCAATGAGAAACAAAAAGAGTTAATGCAACAACTGGGTGAATCATTTGGTGGCAAGAGTGGTGAGAAAAATACTCCTCGTTCTAAAAGCTTCTTAGATGGTGTGAAAAAATTCTTTGATGATTTAACAAAGTAATTTCTACTTAAATTTAATTAAAAAAGAAGCCTGATGATATGCTATTTAGTGATAATCATCAGGCTTCTTCTCTTTTTATTCGTTATTGTTTTTATTTCAGTTTATCGAGATTACCCCATCTTGATAGCAATAATACCCGCTAAAATTACAAAACACGCTAATAGCTGTTTACGGTTAAATTGCTCTTTTAATAGATAGACAGATAAGATCATGGCAAATAACACACTGGTTTCTCTTAAAGCAGCCACAAGTACGATTGAAGCATGACTCATCGCCCATATCACAATGCCATAGCTTACCAACTGCATGATCCCACCTAAAAATGCGGGTTTCCAATAATCTTTTATCTTGGTTGTTAAATGTTGGCGATAACGAAGCCAAGCAAGTAAATACATCGCGATACCATTTAAAAAGAAGAGCCATAAAATATAAGCAAACGGCGTTTCACCTACACGAGAGCCATTACCATCAGATAGGGTATAACTTGCGGTAAATAATGCGGTAAGCAGCGCAAAAAAGAGTGCATCTTTACGTAAATTAAACTCGGCTATTTTCCTACTGCGTGAGATAAGGATAATACCCAAAATGATAAATAAAATGCCGAGTAAGCCAGCTATTGGAAGTGTTTCATGGAAGAGAAAAAAACCAAGAAAAGCAGTCATCAATGGCGCACTACCACGAGAGATAGGGTAGACCTGATTAAAATCAGCCAAGGTATAACAACGACTTAAAGAGAGTGTGTAACCAACATGAAATAGAACGGAAAGGGCAAGCCACTTCCATGCACCAACATCAGGTAGACCAACCCAAAACAGAGCGGGGAGTGTTACAGCACCAGAAAAAAAAGTCAATAACGAGATCCCTAAAAATCGATCACTGCCTACTTTAACCAATGCATTCCAACATGCATGAAAGATAGCAGCAAATAAAACGGCAATAAAAACAGTAATCGACATATTGATAGAAACCTTAGTGTAATGTGAGTATTTACTATCTATAAGACAATAACACAATGGTTAAATAGTGAAATGGATAACATTTTCTTTTCTCTTATCATTTTGAAATATTGTAAATAAAAAAGATAAGAATAATAAATTTTTGATAATTAAAGATTGATATTTTTGATCTATTTTATCAATTGGTATGATTTATCAAAAGAGATGCTTGTTTTTGCTTAATGTTAAAAAATGATATTAATATTCAATAGGTTATTTTAACATCTCTTAATTATTGTTGTTTATTTTATTATTGAAAGATCATGTTGATGAATTGATACTATTCATCTTGTTTTTCTTGATATTTCCTTTTCAATTCGAATAACTCGAGTTATTATCCATAAATAATCTGTTTTTTGCGAATCCATGATTAGCATATTATTAACAAGATTAGTTATTTTGAGGTTAATATTATGACGGCAATTATTAGACAGTTTTTGAGATTAGAGGCATCAGGCGGTATTCTTCTGATTATTGCTGCTATTATCGCATTGATTATGGCGAATACACCTCTAAGTGCTTTGTATAATGAGTTTTTATCTATTCCTATCATGATCAAATTCGGCGTGTTCGAACTTGATAAGCCATTATTACTTTGGGTAAATGATGCCTTAATGGCGATCTTTTTCTTAGTGGTAGGATTAGAAGTTAAACGTGAATTAAAAGAAGGCTCTTTAGCTCAGCGCGATAGAGCCATTTTCCCTGCGATAGCCGCAGTCGGTGGTATGTTAGCACCTGCATTGGTTTATTTGATGTTTAATCATGCGGACGCCGTTGGGCAACAAGGTTGGGCAATTCCAGCCGCAACAGACATTGCTTTTGCACTGGGTGTTATGGCATTACTTGGTAAGCGTGTTCCTGTTGAGTTAAAAGTCTTCTTATTAGCATTAGCCATCATTGATGACTTAGGTGTTATCGTCATTATTGCGCTCTTTTATTCAAAGAGTATTGCACTAATGCCTCTCGCTTTGGCGGGTTTGATAGTGATTGCCTTGGGCATAATGAACTGGCGTAAAGTAGGTAATACGGCGGCTTATTTAATTCTTGGGTTTATTTTGTGGGTGTGTATTTTAAAATCAGGTATTCATGCAACGATTGCAGGTGTGATTGTTGGATTCCTTATCCCATTAAGAAATAAAGAGGGTGATTCTCCTTCTGAAGAATTAGAGCATGTGCTACACCCTTGGGTTGCCTATTTTATTTTACCGCTGTTCGCATTTAGTAACGCCGGGGTTTCTTTAAATGGCGTAACGCTTGATGGCATGTTATCTGCCTTACCGTTAGGTATCGCGTTAGGTCTATTTTTAGGTAAGCCGATTGGAATTTTCCTCTTTAGCTGGATTTCGGTAAAACTAGGCATTGCAAAATTACCAGATGCGATTAATCTTAAACAAATATTTGCAGTATCTGTGCTATGTGGTATCGGTTTTACTATGTCTATCTTTATCGCAGGATTAGCATTTGATGGCGCAGATGAGGCTTATAATACCTACGCTAAGCTTGGTATTTTAGTCGGTTCAACAGTAGCCGCAGTTGCGGGATATTTGTTGCTTCGTTCTGTTTTGCCGAAGTTAAAAACGAAGTCAATATAGGGAAATTTATTACGGATTTGAGTTTCTCAACACAATAAATACCGAGCTATATATTTAAACCTACGGTGCAATACAGTGTATTGTGCCGTAGGTGTTTTTATGAGGATTGGATGCAAGGAAAGCCAATCGCAAACTAATGCGTTATTACATAGTCTGTGTTTGAAGCACAGAAGTTGAAAGGAAGATAACTATGCGGGTGTCACATCTCAATTTTAACCATCTTTATTATTTTTGGCATGTGTGTAAAGAAGGCTCTGTTGTGGGTGCAGCGCAAGCGCTGTATCTGACACCTCAGACAATTACAGGGCAAATTAAAGCATTAGAAGAAAGATTGGGTGGCAAGTTATTTAAACGTCAAGGAAGAGGATTAGTCCCTTCAGAATTGGGACAACTCATTTTTCGTTATGCCGATAAAATGTTTATGCTCAGCCAAGAAATGCTGGATATCGTCAACTACAGTCGTGAATCGAATTTACTGTTTGATGTTGGTGTTGCGGATGCATTATCAAAACAATTAGTCAGTCGCGTATTAGAAACGGCAGTAATTGATAATGAGCAAATCCATCTACGTTGTTTTGAATCTACGCATGAACTATTACTAGAGCAATTAAGTCAACATAAGCTGGATATGATCCTATCAGATTGCCCAGTGGATTCATCACAACAAGAAGGTCTGTTCTCTGTAAAACTTGGCGAATGTAATATGAGCTTTTTTTGCAGTCATCCTCTCCCTGAAAAACCGTTTCCTGAATGTTTAGAAGAGCGAAAGCTCCTCATTCCGGGTCGCCGATATATGTTAGGCCGCCATTTATTAACATGGATACGTAATAAAAACCTTCAAGTGGAAATATTGGGTGAGTTTGATGATGCGGCATTAATGAAAGCATTCGGCTTAAATTATAATGCTATCTTTGTAGCGCCTTCACTGTATACCGATGAAACTTTTGCTCACAGTAATATCGAAGAGATTGGGATGCTTGATACGGTAAAAGAAGAGTACTACGCGATTTTTGCAGAGCGAATGATCCAACATCCAGCGGTTCAACGTGTTTGTAATACAGATTTTTCAGAACTCTTTAATGGAGATAAAAAGAGCGTTGTAAATCCATAAATGGGTTGCGGTTAAAAAGTAGAAAATAAAAAACCGGCATAAGCCGGTTTTTTATAACACAAGAAAGCAATATTACATTGCTTTGATTTGTGCTTGCAGATTAGCTTTATGACGTGCAGCTTTATTCTTGTGAATTAAGCCTTTAGTTGCCTGACGGTCAACAATTGGTTGCATGTCATTAAATGCTTTTTGTGCTGCTTCTTTATCACCTGAAGCAACTGCTGCGTATACTTTTTTGATGTAAGTACGCATCATAGAACGACGGCTTGCGTTGTGCTGACGACGCTTTTCAGACTGAACCGCACGTTTCTTAGCTGATTTGATATTAGCCAAGTTCCAACTCCCAAATATATTCTAGCGAGGACAAATACAAAGGTGAAGGAATATGCCTTTTCAACCTAAGTTTGTCAATGGATTTATACAAAATTAGCGTCGTTGTACGCGACACTTGTTTCGTTGTGATGGCGCAAGATTTTATCAGTTAAGACGGGTAGAATACAGTCTTTTGAGTGAAAAAATCATCAAAATCGTGTATATGAGTAATAAATAATAGATTCTAATAGGATCTACGCTTGATTTTATGCGATTTTATAACCAAGAAGTGAGTGATAGTCCATTTTTTGTTTGATGTGAGCAATCAAATTTAAGAATAACAGTGAATCGACTCGTCGAGATATTACTCATCAATAAACATTGATATATTGGGTTACTCTCAAGCCTTTGACAAGGTATAATCCAATAATTTCCACGGTATTGAGCCAGTTATGGAGCTAATTCGCGGTATACAAAATATTAGAGCGCTACACCACGGTTGCGTTCTGACAATTGGGAATTTTGATGGTGTCCATAGAGGCCATCAGGCATTATTGAAACACTTGAAGCAAGAGGCATCACAGCGAGGATTACCTACGGTTGTGATGACATTTGAACCTCAGCCACTTGAGTTCTTTTTACCAGAAAAGGCACCAGCACGTCTTACTCGTTTACGAGACAAGATTAAGTATTTAGCTGAATGTGGTATTGATTATCTTTTGTGTGTCAAATTTGATAAACAATTTGCAGCGCAAACCCCAGAAGAATTTGTTTCATCACTATTGGTGAATAAGTTAGGGGTGAAGTTTCTTGCTATTGGCGATGATTTTCGCTTTGGCAAAAACCGTGAAGGTGATTTTCACTTTTTACAACAAGCCGGTGCAAGATATGGATTTAAAGTCGCTAATACCGAAAGTTATTGCGATAAAGGATTGCGTATCAGTAGCACTGCAGTACGAGAAGCGTTACTCAATGATGATTTAGTCCTTGCTGAATCACTATTAGGACACCCTTACAGCGTTTGTGGGCGTGTTGTTCATGGTAATGAATTGGGTAGAACTATTGGTTTTCCGACAGCCAATATTCCTATGAAGCGCTTAGTTGCACCAGTTAAAGGCGTTTATGCTGTTGATGTTTATTTACCAGATAATCAATCACCTTTACCCGGTGTGGCAAATATCGGAAGTCGTCCTACTGTAAAAGGGAAGGGCGTACAACTAGAAGTTCATTTAATCGACGTTAATATGGATTTATATGGACGTCGTATTGATGTTGTGTTACGAAAGAAATTACGTAATGAACAGCGATTTGCATCATTGGATGCATTGAAGCAGCAAATCGCAGATGATGTGGCTACTGCTAGGGATTTTTTATCGCAGCGGTCGGAGTCATAAACTAGCGGAAAATTGGAACTGAGAATCGAATGAGTGACTATAAAAATACCCTGAACTTACCAGAAACAGGGTTCCCTATGCGCGGGGATTTAGCAAAGCGCGAGCCAGAGATGTTATCACGTTGGTACAAAGAAGGTTTGTATCAAGCAATTCGTCAGGCTAAAAGTGGTAAGAAAACATTTATTTTGCACGATGGCCCTCCATACGCTAACGGCAATATTCATATTGGTCACTCAGTAAACAAAATTCTCAAAGATATTATTATTAAATCCAAAGGGCTGTCAGGCTTTGATTCTCCGTACATTCCAGGATGGGATTGTCACGGATTACCTATCGAACTAAAAGTTGAACAAATCGTAGGTAAACCAGGAGAGAAAATATCTGCAGCGCAATTCCGCGAGGAATGCCGTAAATACGCTTACGAGCAAATTGAAGCACAGAAAAAAGATTTTATTCGTTTAGGTGTTCTAGGAGATTGGGAAAAACCTTATCTTACAATGGACTATAAAACTGAAGCGAATACTATTCGTGCATTAGCGCGTATTATCGCGAATGGTCACCTGTTAAAAGGGGCTAAACCTGTTCACTGGTGTACAGCATGTGGTTCATCGCTGGCAGAAGCTGAAGTTGAATATTACGATAAAACTTCACCTTCAATTGACGTGCGTTTCACCGCAGTTGATCCAAACGTAGTTGCTGCAAAATTTGGTGCAGCAACAGATAAGCCTATTTCTTTGGTTATCTGGACAACAACGCCTTGGACATTACCTGCTAACCGCGCTATCGCATTAAATGCAGAATTTAATTATGCATTGGTCTCTTTTAACGACGAATGCGTGATTTTAGCCACTGATCTTGTTGAAGGCGTAATGAAGCGCATTGGCGTAACAAGCTGGGCTGTTTTAGGCGAATGTAAAGGTGCTGATTTAGAATTACTGCGCTTTAATCATCCTTTCATGGGCTTTGATGTGCCAGCCATTTTAGGCGATCACGTTACGTTAGATGCGGGTACAGGTGCGGTACATACTGCACCGGGTCATGGTCCTGATGACTTTGTTATCGGTCAAAAATACGGCTTAGAAGTAGCAAACCCAGTTGGACCAAATGGGTGTTATTTACCGAATACCTACCCAACATTAGATGGCGTGTTTGTCTTTAAAGCGAATGATGTCATTGTTGAGCTGTTGAAAGAAAAAGGCGCACTGTTACATCACGAAGCGATGCAACACAGCTATCCATGTTGCTGGAGACACAAAACTCCAGTTATTTTCCGTGCAACGCCACAATGGTTTATCGGCATGGATAAAAACGGGTTACGCCAACAATCACTTAAAGAGATCAAAGGTGTTAAATGGATCCCTGATTGGGGTCAAGCACGTATTGAATCAATGGTTGAAAATCGCCCTGACTGGTGTATCTCTCGCCAACGTACTTGGGGTACACCAATGTCTCTGTTTGTTCATAAAGAGACGCAAGAGCCACATCCACGTACTTTAGAGTTAATGGAAGAAGTGGCAAAACGTGTTGAAGTTAGCGGTATCCAAGCATGGTGGGATTTAGATATCCGTGAAGTGCTGGGTGATGAAGCTGATGATTACATGAAAACACCAGATACGCTGGACGTATGGTTCGATTCAGGATCAACACACTCAACGGTGGTTGATGCACGTCCTGAATTCCACGGTAATTCAGCGGATATGTATTTAGAAGGTTCTGACCAACATCGTGGTTGGTTTATGTCTTCACTTATGATTTCTACAGCGATTAAAGGTAAAGCCCCTTACCGTGAAGTCTTAACACACGGTTTCACCGTAGATGGACAAGGCCGTAAGATGTCTAAATCTATCGGTAACACAGTAAGTCCACAAGATGTGATGGATAAACTGGGTGCTGATATTTTACGTTTATGGGTTGCATCAACTGATTACACTGGTGAAATCGCCGTATCTGATGAGATCTTAAAACGTTCTGCGGATACTTATCGCCGTATTCGTAATACCGCGCGTTTCTTCTTAGCGAACTTAAATGGATTTGATCCTGTAAAACACCAAGTGAAGCCAGAAGATATGGTAACACTGGATCGTTGGGCAGTAGGCCGTGCACAAGCTGCACAAGCTGATATTTTAAAACACTATGAAAATTATGATTTCCATAATGTGATCCAGCGCCTAATGCAGTTCTGCTCAGTGGAAATGGGATCTTTCTATTTAGATATCATTAAAGACCGTCAATACACCGCGAAAAGCGATAGCGTTGCTCGTCGTAGTTGCCAAACTGCGTTATTCCATATCAGTGAAGCATTAGTTCGTTGGATGGCACCAGTTATGTCATTCACAGCAGACGAGATCTGGAATGAGTTACCAGGTGAACGTGCAAAATATGTCTTAACGGAAGAATGGTATACCGATTTATTTGGCTTAGATACATCAGAAACCTTAAATGATGACTACTGGGCTGAATTACTTGCCGTTCGTGGTGAAGTCAACAAAGTATTAGAGCAAGCTCGTACAGATAAACAACTGCGTGGCTCTTTAGAAGCATCAGTAACTCTGTATGCAGATAAAGCTTTAGCAGATAAGTTAAATGCGTTAGGTAACGAACTGCGTTTTGTTTTATTAACTTCTCAAGCGAAAGTAGCAGATATTAATGAAGCACCAGAAACCGCATTAGCTTCTGATATGGCGGGTTTAAAAATCGCCTTTAACAAAGCAGATGGCGAAAAATGTCCTCGTTGCTGGCATTATGCGACAGATATCGGTCAAGTAGCGGAACACGCTGAATTATGCGGACGCTGTGTTACTAACGTAGCCGGTAACGGTGAAGAACGTAAGTTTGCTTAATTAATGAAGAAAACACTTTGCTCTACAGGTTTACGCTGGCTATGGCTAGCTGTCGCCGTAGTGATGTTGGATTTAGGAACGAAACAGTATTTCATGCAGACATTTCGTCTGTATGAATCTGTTGCCGTGATGCCTTTTTTCAACTTCACTTACGCCCATAACTATGGTGCTGCCTTTAGCTTTTTAGCAGATAAAGGGGGATGGCAACGTTGGTTTTTTGCACTGATTGCATTGGCAATCTGCATTACTTTATTGGTAATGATGTATAAAAACAAAGCGAGTGCCAAACTAAGTAACGTTGCTTATGCGCTAATTATTGGCGGAGCATTGGGTAATCTCTCTGATCGTCTGATCCACGGGTTTGTCATCGATTTTCTTGATGTTTATGTCGGAGATTGGCATTGGCCTACCTTTAATATTGCTGATATGGGGATTTGTATCGGTGCAGGGCTTATTATTATTGAGAGCTTTTTTCCTGATAAAAATGTCAGTCCTCAAGATACAAAAAAGCAAAAGTAATCAGACAAGAAGTTAACTAAAATAACCCCTGCCTTATGGCGGGGGTTACGCTTAATAGAAGGTATTAGTATGGTTATGCAGGTACTCAACGACAGCGCAGTGTTGCTGAATTTCACTTTAAAGTTAGCAGATGGCTCTGTTGCTGAATCTACACAAGCGCATGGTAAACCCGCTCTTTTTCGTTTAGGTGATGAAAGTTTATCGCCGGCCTTAGAGGCTGAATTATTGGGATTATCAACGGGAGATAAAAAAACCTTTACGCTTGCGGGTGAACATCTTTTTGGTAAATACAATCCTGACTTGATCCAATACTTTATGCCTTCTGATTTTGCCGAGTCAGGTGTACCTGAGGCAGGCACTATCATGCTATTTACAGCAATGAATGGCAGTGAAATGCCGGGCATTGTAAAAGATGTCACTGAAGATTCTGTAACCGTTGATTTTAATCATCCGTTAGCGTCAGAAGAAGTGACATTTGATATTGAAGTTGTCAGCATCAATCCTGAGGAGGAAACAACACATGCAAATACTGCTGGCTAACCCACGAGGCTTTTGTGCGGGTGTTGACCGAGCTATCAGCATTGTTGACCGCGCTCTGGAAATCTATGGTGCACCTATTTATGTTCGTCACGAGGTCGTTCATAACCGCTATGTCGTTAACGACTTACGTGAACGTGGCGCTATCTTTATCGAAGAAATTTCAGAAGTACCCGATAACGCGATTTTAATTTTTTCTGCTCATGGTGTTTCTCAAGCAATTCGCCAAGAGGCTCGCTCACGTAATTTAACCATGCTTTATGATGCAACTTGCCCATTAGTGACTAAAGTCCATATGGAAGTAGCAAGAGCCAGCCGTAAGGGCAAAGAAGCGATTTTAATCGGTCATGCGGGGCATCCTGAAGTTGAAGGTACAATGGGGCAATACAACAACCCTGAAGGGGGAATGTATTTAGTTGAGTCGCCAGAGGATGTGTGGAAATTAGAAGTGAAAGATGAAGACAATCTTTGCTTTATGACTCAAACCACACTTTCTGTTGATGACACATCAGAAGTGATTGATGCTTTAAATGCACGCTTCCCCAAAATTATTGGACCTCGTAAAGACGATATTTGCTACGCAACAACCAATCGCCAAGAAGCCGCAAGAGAGCTTGCTGAAAAAGCGGATGTTGTATTTGTCGTTGGCTCAAAGAACTCATCAAACTCTAATCGCTTAGCGGAGCTTGCACAACGTGCAGGTAAGCCTTCTTACCTTATCGATAGCTTTGAAGATATTGATGAGTCATGGGTGGCTAATGCGAATATCGTTGGCGTTACGGCGGGTGCATCTGCGCCAGATATTTTAGTGCAACAGGTATTAGAGCGCTTAAAAAGCTTTGGTGCTGATGACGTGATTGAATTATCAGGGCGTGAAGAAAATATTGTTTTTGAAGTCCCTAAAGAACTTCGTCTAGATTATAAAGTTATCGAATAACTTCACTTAAATGTGACAGTGAATTCAAAAAGCAGGGTGAATAACTCTGCTTTTTTTATGTATAAAGTAAAGTTAAATGAATAATCATGCTGTTCATCTCTTTTACTGATAATAACTACGGTTTTGTGTGTTTTTCTTATCTCGAACGTTAAATGCTGGCATCAAGTGGATGACATCGCTAATCTGTAAACAATAAATAGAGATAATAAGTATTGTTAAGGAGAAATTTAGTTATGTCTGCAAAAGAACTTCGTCTTGCCGTTGTTGGTGCAGGTGGCCGTATGGGACGCCAATTAATTCAGGCAATTTCTCAACAAGAAGGAACCGTATTAGGTGCTGCTTTTGAGCGTACTAATTCTTCATTGATTGGCGCTGATGCCGGAGAATTAGCGGGTATCGGGCATATTGGTGTCACAATTACGGATAATTTACTGGCTCAAGCGGGTGAATTTGATGTGTTAATTGATTTTACACGCCCTGAAGGAACGCTTTCTCATATTGCATTTTGTGTAGAACAGAAAAAAGGCATGATTATTGGTACAACAGGCTTTGATGATGAAGGTAAAAAAGCGATTGAAAATGCCGCCAAAATTATCCCAATTGTGTTTGCCGCTAACTTTAGTGTTGGTGTTAATTTAGTGCTTAAATTACTTGAAAAAGCGGCTAAAGTGATGGGTTCTTATAGTGATATTGAAATTGTAGAAGCGCACCATCGTCATAAAGTTGATGCACCATCAGGCACTGCATTAGCAATGGGTGAATCTATTGCAGATGCATTAGGTCGTGATCTTAAAGAGTGTGCAGTTTATGAACGAGTAGGGCACACTGGGGAACGAGATCCTCAAAGCATTGGTTTTGCCACTATTCGTGCAGGTGATATTGTGGGAGAACATACCGCGATTTTTGCTGATATTGGTGAGCGTGTAGAGATAAGTCATAAGGCTTCTAGTCGAATGACTTTTGCAAATGGCGCTGTTAAAGCTTCTATTTGGTTAAGCTCTAAAAAATCAGGTTTATATAATATGAAAGACGTGCTTTCATTGGAAGATTTATAATTTATTGTTATTTTTAATGTTATGAAAACTCATGATTATTTTTTTAATTATGAGTTTTTGTTGATTTTGACTTATAATTTTTTAATTGATGTTATTTGTATCTATTTCCCCCTGTTTTTTATCTCTCTTTCCTTTCTAAATGTCAGAAATCCTCTGTTTTTCCCATTTAAACGCAGTTTTTAAATTAACTTGGTAAGCAAACGGTTAAATTTGTAAGATTGATAGTGTAAATTGTCACTTGGATGACTAATTTGCTAATGATTGATATTTTTTAAATTAAAAAGGTGTTTTTTCTAGACATCTGCTCGTTCGATCTTTAGAATGCGCCCAATTTGCCAAAAATTTGCCCAATTTTATGTTTTTGGCATTGATTTAGAGTCTTAAATCTGAATTAATATGCATGAAATGTGATTTATTATTCTCTGGAGGGCGTTTTGATTAGAAAAGCTATACTGGTTCTAGAAGATGGGACCGAATTCCACGGCAAGTCGATTGGCGCAGAAGGCGCCGCCATCGGTGAAGTCGTTTTTAATACTTCAATGACCGGTTATCAAGAAATATTAACCGACCCTTCTTACTCCCAACAAATTGTTACTCTCACTTATCCCCACATTGGCAACACCGGCATTAATCGTTCAGACGAAGAATCAGAAACAATCCATGCTCAAGGCTTAATTATTCGCGACTTGCCATTAGTGATGAGCAACTATCGTGCTGAAGAAACGTTATCTGATTATCTTAAACGCCATAATATCGTCGCTATTGCGGATATTGATACACGCAAGTTAACTCGTTTATTGAGAGAAAAAGGTGCGCAAAACGGTTGTATCATCGCAGGCGAACATCCTGATACCAAACTTGCACTCGAAAAAGCCAAAGCTTTTCCCGGCTTAAAAGGCATGGATTTAGCCAAAACAGTTACTGTTAAACAGTCTTACTCGTGGGTTCAAGGAAGTTGGACGTTAGAAAATGAATTACCAGAAGCTAAATTAGCAACTGAATTGCCATTGCATATTGTGGCGTATGACTTCGGTGTGAAACGTAATATTCTACGTATGCTGGTGGATAGAGGATGCCAAGTTACTGTTGTACCAGCTCAAACGCCAGCTCAAGATGTTTTAGCGCTTTCTCCTGATGGTATTTTCCTTTCCAATGGCCCCGGGGATCCAGAGCCCTGTGATTACGCCATTAACGCTATTCAAACCTTTTTAACCACTGATATTCCGGTATTTGGTATTTGCTTAGGGCATCAGCTATTAGCATTAGCTAGCGGTGCAAAAACCGTCAAAATGAAATTTGGTCACCATGGTGGTAATCACCCTGTTAAAGATTTAGATAAAAACACTGTGATGATCACAGCGCAAAATCATGGATTTGCCGTTGATGAAACATCTCTTCCTGCCAATTTACGTGTGACACATAAATCTCTGTTTGATGGTTCTTTACAAGGTATTCATCGCACAGATAAACCTGCATTCAGTTTCCAAGGTCACCCAGAAGCTAGCCCTGGACCGCATGATGCCGCACCTCTTTTTGATCACTTTATCGAGCTTATCGCGCAATATCGTCAAAACCTGCAATCAGTGACAACAAAATAAATCAGGAGCGAAAGAAAATGGCTAAAAGAACAGATATCAAAACAATCCTGATTTTAGGTGCTGGGCCGATTGTTATCGGACAAGCGTGTGAATTTGACTATTCAGGCGCTCAAGCATGTAAAGCCTTACGTGAAGAGGGCTATCGTGTTGTTTTGGTAAATTCAAATCCTGCAACCATTATGACCGATCCTGAAATGGCCGATGCAACGTACATCGAGCCAATTCACTGGCAAGTTGTGAGAAAAATTATTGAAAAAGAGCGCCCTGATGCGGTATTACCGACAATGGGAGGGCAAACAGCATTAAACTGTGCGCTAGAGCTAGAGCGCCAAGGTGTTTTAGCTGAGTTTGGTGTCACCATGATTGGCGCAACAGCGGATGCAATTGATAAAGCAGAAGATAGACAACGCTTTGATAAGGCGATGAAAAAAATCGGTTTAGATACTGCTCGTTCAGGTATTGCGCACAACCTTGATGAAGCTTTTGCTGTTGCAGAACAAGTTGGTTTTCCTTGTATTATTCGCCCTTCATTCACGATGGGGGGAACAGGTGGTGGTATCGCCTATAATCGTGAAGAATTTGAAGAAATTTGTACCCGAGGTTTAGATTTATCACCAACCAATGAACTGTTAATTGATGAATCACTCATTGGTTGGAAAGAGTATGAAATGGAAGTAGTGCGCGATAAAAATGACAACTGCATTATCGTCTGCTCCATTGAAAACTTTGATGCCATGGGGATTCATACGGGCGATTCCATTACTGTTGCTCCAGCTCAAACACTAACCGACAAAGAATATCAAATTATGCGTAATGCCTCGATGGCGGTATTGCGTGAAATTGGTGTTGAGACAGGGGGATCTAACGTTCAGTTTGCGGTTGACCCTAAAACGGGGCGTTTAATTGTTATCGAAATGAACCCACGGGTTTCTCGCTCATCAGCATTAGCATCAAAAGCAACGGGATTCCCGATTGCAAAAGTGGCTGCAAAATTAGCCGTGGGCTACACCCTTGATGAACTGATGAATGATATCACGGGTGGAAGAACACCCGCTTCTTTCGAACCCTCAATTGACTATGTTGTGACTAAAATTCCTCGCTTTAACTTTGAGAAATTTGCAGGTACTAACGACAGATTAACAACACAAATGAAATCTGTTGGGGAAGTGATGGCGATTGGCCGCACACAACAAGAATCGATGCAAAAAGCATTACGCGGATTAGAAGTCGGGGCGACAGGATTTGATCCGAAAGTAAGTCTTGATGATCCGCAAGCATTAACGAAGATCCGCCGCGAATTAAAAGAAGCGGGATCAGATAGAATTTGGTATATCGCAGACGCTTTCCGTGCAGGATTATCCATTGATGGCATTTTTAATTTAACCAATATTGATCGCTGGTTTTTAGTCCAAATTGAAGAAATAGTTCGTCTCGAAGAAAAAGTCGCCGAAGTGGGTTTAGCCGGATTAACCGCTGATTTCTTACGCCAGTTAAAACGTAAAGGCTTTGCTGACGCACGCTTGGCAAAAATACTCAATGTAAAAGAACACGTTATTCGCCAACTACGTGAACAATATCAGCTACACCCTGTTTATAAACGGGTTGATACCTGTGCGGCTGAGTTTGCGACAGATACCGCTTATATGTACTCCACTTATGAAGAGGAGTGTGAAGCAAACCCAAATCAAGATAAACCTAAAGTGATGATCTTAGGGGGTGGCCCTAACCGTATTGGTCAAGGGATTGAATTTGATTATTGCTGTGTTCATGCGGCACTTGCACTGCGTGAAGATGGTTATGAAACCATTATGGTGAACTGCAATCCTGAAACGGTTTCAACGGATTATGACACCTCTGACAGGCTCTATTTTGAACCTGTGACACTTGAAGATGTTCTCGAAATTGTCCGTATTGAAAAGCCAAAAGGCGTGATTGTGCAATATGGTGGTCAAACGCCACTGAAATTAGCGAGAGCGCTTGAAGCAGAAGGTGTACCCGTCATTGGCACAAGTCCTGATGCGATAGATAAAGCAGAAGATCGTGAACGTTTTCAGAAAGCCGTGGATAAATTACAGTTAAAACAACCTGAAAATGCCACGGTGACTGCACTTGAAGAAGCGGTAGAAAAGGCGAAAGTCATTGGTTATCCGCTGGTGGTACGTCCTTCTTACGTACTGGGTGGGCGTGCAATGGAAATCGTTTACGATGAAATCGATTTACGCCGTTATTTTCAAACGGCAGTGAGTGTCTCTAATGATGCGCCTGTACTGCTAGATTGCTTCCTTGATGATGCGATAGAAGTGGATGTTGACGCCATTTGTGACGGCGAACAAGTCGTTATCGGTGGCATTATGGAGCATATCGAACAAGCGGGGGTTCACTCCGGAGATTCGGCCTGTTCGTTGCCTGCTTATACATTAAGCCAAGAAATTCAAGATGTGATGCGCAAACAAGTTCGTGAACTTGCCTTTGAATTAGGGGTAAAAGGGTTGATGAACGTGCAATTTGCAGTAAAAGGGCACGATGTCTATCTTATTGAGGTCAACCCTCGAGCTGCCCGTACCGTTCCTTTTGTTTCTAAAGCAACGGGTGTGCCGTTAGCAAAAGTGGCTGCTCGCGTGATGATTGGTCAAAGCCTTGAATCTCAAGGGGTAACAAAAGAGGTGATCCCACCTTATTACTCGGTGAAAGAAGTGGTTTTACCCTTTAATAAGTTTGCTGGTGTCGATCCGATTTTAGGGCCTGAAATGCGCTCTACTGGTGAAGTGATGGGGGTAGGTGCAACATTTGCACAGGCATTTGCTAAAGCGATGCTGGGGAGCAACTCCACCATGAAGAAAAAAGGGAGAGCACTGCTTTCTGTTCGTGAAGGTGATAAAAAGCGTGTAGTTGATTTAGCCACTAAGCTTTTGAAAAATGGTTTTGAACTTGATGCGACACATGGCACTGCGATTGTGTTAGGCGAAGCAGGGATAAACCCACGTTTGGTCAATAAAGTGCATGAGGGGCGTCCTCATATTCAGGATAGAATTAAAAACGGTGAGTATGACTATATTGTTAATACCACCGCAGGCCGTCAAGCTATTGAAGATTCAAAGCTTATTCGCCGTAGTGCATTGCAATATAAAGTCCATTATGACACCACCTTAAATGGCGGATTTGCGACTACATTATCATTGAGTGCAGATCCTACGGAAGAGGTGATATCCGTCCAAGAAATGCATAAAAAGATAAATAAAGCTTAACTTTATTTAAGCGAGTTATATCAATCCCGAAGATGAGGAAACTTGTCTTCGGGATTTTTTGTTTTTCTCTTTTGAGGGCAAAATAAAAGCCCCAAATAAATTAATTTGGGGCTAGTGTCAAACAAAGAGTTGGGTGCAAGGTCATTTTTCATATAAGGAGTCAATAAAAATAGAACATGTAAATGTCTTTGTTTTGACGCATGGACTGTGTCTTTTTTTTAAGCTTGAGTCAAGCGTAAGTTGTTTTGCTTATTCTTTTAACTTGTTGTTGTAATTGATTTTATTTTCAAAATACGCCAGGTAAGGTATAGAGAACGGACGGAATTCTGCTACTAAGTGACGGGTGCTTGGACCGTTTTGGTTCAAGCATTTTACAAGAGCCAAAACGAGAAAAGCCCCGAATTTTATTTTCATAAAATCCGGGGACAGACTCAAACCTCAACAACTTGATTCTGTCTCCTTTTGATAAAGGAGTCAATCAAATTGACTAAAATAACCTTATTTAGCATTACTGTTATCTGTGTGACCGTACTTTGTTTTACGGTAATTGTCGGTGAACGATTATGTTCTCTTAACATTACTGATGGTAACACAGTGGTTCAAGCTATTTTGATGTGTGATAAATAGCTTGTCGGGGGGGCTCCCCCCAATTTTTGTTCAAGTTGTGAAGTTGATGGTACAAGCACCCTGTCTTTAAAATACGTATTTAAATGATAATAATTGCTATTTCGCTATTTTTTTGCCAACATAGCTTATTATTTATTCGACTGACTTTATTCATTATGTCCCAGCACGCTTCATTCTATTCTTATATCGGTCATCAACAACCTCAGCATCAACAGGTTGAAGAGTCCTATCAAGCAGGGTTTAATTTAGTAGCGCTGCATAGCGGGCATGTTATTAGTGAAAGTATCAATGGACAAAAAATCGAGATAACAGCACCAAGTATTTTTATTGCCAGCAGTACTGAACGTTACTCTTTATTAAACCAATTTAAATCAGGCTCGCCATTAAAATATACGTTATTACAGCTGTCATCTCAGTGTGGCTTGATCAGCAACATATTCTATTGCCCTCCATCTTAAAGCAAAATCAGGTATTAACGTTGCACCATTTAGATATGGATAATGCTTTTTTAGCGTTAACAACGCAGTTATTCCAAACCTCAGTTCTTGAACCTTTAAAACCGCTCTATTATTCAGGCAAAGCATGTGAATTTGCGTCATTAAGTTTGCAATATTTATACCGCCTAAAGGAGCCTATTCACCGTTCATTAAGTCAGCGTGAAAAGAATAGTTTAAACCAGGCAAAAGCAATCTTAATGGCAGAAATGGATACACCACCAAAGCTTGAGATATTAGCGTCTCGTGTCGGTCTTAATACACGAAAATTAACCTTAGGATTTCGCCAATTATTTGGTGATTCTGTTTATGGCTGGTTGCAAGAATATCGCTTACAGACTACCTATAATATGTTGTTAAACCAAGATATCTCTGTCTCAAGTGTTGCGTATTCTATTGGTTATACTCCTGCGCATTTTTCTGTTGCCTTTCGAAAACGTTTTAGCCTATTACCGGGCGATGTGCGTAGAGCGAGCGTGAGAGCTTAACCCCACTTTATTTTTCATTTTGCTTAATAAATAATCAAAACACCATTTAATCGAAAGAAATAGTCTCGCAATCTAAAGTGTTGATACTAGAGGGTAAATCTTCTTTTCGCTATAGTGCCTCAAGGTATTTTGGAGACTATTATGCGTAATGAATTATGGGCTTTATTACGGCCTTTTCGTACCCTTTTAATGGGTGCTCTTTTACTACAAATTATGGCGGGCTTTAGCTCTTTAGTACCTTGGCTCGCGCTATATCAATTAATTCTTTCCTTTCCTAATGAAAATACATTTTGGTTAGTATTTGCTGTGATTGGGGGTGTTTTGTGGCTAATTTCCCAATCAATGGCTTTTCATTTAACGCATTTAATGGATGCACGATTAACTTATCAATTGCGATTGTCGTTATCAGAAAAAATGCAGCAATTACCCCTAAACTGGTTTATTCATCAGGGAAAAAATGGGGTTAATCAGTATGTTCAACGTGATATTAAGGCGTTACATCAGCTGATTGCCCATGCACCTGCGGATATTGTGCAATTTATTATAGTGCCTGTTATTGCGATAACGGTGTTAGCCAATATATTGCTACATTAAAAGGTTTTTTATCCGGTACAGCAGTGACTAAAATTTTAGTCAATGCACTCATTAAGCATTTACCTCGCAGTTTAGTGCCTGTACCTCATGCTGAAACACTCTGTTCTGGCGCGGCAATGAGTGCAATGGCTTGGCATTGTGGTATTAATCACTCGTTTTATTGAGCCACTTTTTCAACTTTCTCATATTGATCAAGCCCTAAGACAAAGTAAACAATCATTTATCTTAATTAAAAACGCGTTGGATACACCCATATTACAAAGTCCAATAATCAGTGATATGCCAAAAGAGAGTGAGATCCGTTGTATTGAACTTAGTGTCAATAACAACACTGGAAACCCCATTCTGTTTGATATCACAATAACCTGCCCTGATAAAAAAATGACCACTATTGTGGGTAGCTCAGGTGCTGGTAAAACGACATTACTGCGTGCTTTAGCGCGTCTTATTGATGCAGATAGAGGGGATATCTATTATGGGGATAAAAAGGTTAACGAGTTATCCGAAGAAGTACTTGCCCAAACAAGACAAGTCGTTTTCCAGTATAACCAATTAATTAAAGGTTCTTTACGTTGGTCATTAAGGCAAGATGAGCAACCAACTGTCAGTGATAAGGATATTTTACAGTTACTTAATGCATTGAATTTATCGCTGACCCAAGCGGATTTAGATGAAGATGTGGGAGAGCAAGGCGATCGCTATTCGGGTGGGCAAAAGCAACGATTATGTTTAGCAAGAGCATTGTTAGCAGAACCTAATATCTTATTTTTAGATGAGCCAACAGCAAGCTTAGATACGGTCAGTGCTGAAAAAGTAGGGGAGTATCTTGAAAAACTTCATTGTACACGTGTTGTTATTACACATAGCCCTGAAATCGCAAAACGTGCTGATCATATTATCGTGCTGGAAAAGGGAAAGGTCATTGCACAAGGTAACTATACAGAATGTATTACTTTCTTTTTAAAAGAAGAAAAAGATTTATTTTAACTAGTTAAAATTATGGGTCTTTATTATTGCTGAAAATGGAATTTAAGGTTTATTAAATAAAAAATCCACTCAGTATAAACTGAGTGGATAGATTAATTTTAATGAAAATCACGGTTATTTAGTTGTATCGCTCGCACCGCTCCACTGAAAACTTTGTTTAGTGCTTGCAGTGTTTGTATCAATAGTCAATTTAATATAGGCATCACCGCTACCACTATCGTTTAATTTACATTCTCTATCGACGGCAAGGCTAGAGGTGGTTTCATAAAAGGTAATAGAGTCACCTGAGCTTTGATCAAATACTTTTTGTGTATAACTTAAAGGATCTTTGAGTGCACCCGTTCCTTTAAAATTATCTCGACCATCAAATGTATTATTAGTGAGATCAACATCGACCTTAACGGGATATAGCATGACATCATTAGGTTCTTTATTTTTAAGTCTGACATTGAATTGTATAAATAAATGCGTAGTATCACCCGTTGGTAATTCTTGACAATATGAGGTTGGCGAACCATTTTTAGTATAAAAAAAGATGGATTTTTTGGTAATTTCCGTATTTGAGAGTACCTCGTTTGGCGAGATTTTTACTATATTAATATCATAGTTTTTCTTCATTGACTTATTGGCATCATCAAATACTTCAACGTCAAGTTTTAGCTTATTATTAATGGCTAAAGCCTGTTCAGGTATATTGTCAAATATCACAGGTTCATTAATATTACCACTACTACCTGGAGTCATACCATAATTATGCCTTTGAAGGCGTATTAATTCTTTATCATTACTATCACGTAATACAAAATCAATGGCATGAGGAATGTCTCCATCTGGTTCCCACTGAACTGAAAAATGATTATCAGTGGTATATAAACGATGCCATTCTATAGCTGAAATAGACTTTTCTTCTCTCATTGTTTTCATTGAACTGAACTGAAAACTCTTCATTTTAATTTTTGGTGTTTTAGCCACGCTGACATCATAACCTTTACTATAGTCATGATAATAAACATTATTTTTTACATTTAATTCTAATTTAGAATTTCCTGCTCTTAGGGCGGTTATCATACCTTCCGGTGTGATTGTTATCTTACTGGGTTCTGAACTACTCCATGTTGCTTGTGCTAATGCAGGAACAGGCTGTTGAGGTACTTGAGGTGGCTGAATAGGGCCATTATCTGTGTCGGAGTCTGATAAATAGACTATTGATTTTTGAAAAGAATAAGTCAGCATTCCTTTATCTTGTTGATAAGATACCTGAGTTGCATCAGCGAGAAATTGATCAGTGGCTTCGCTTTGTATATTGATTTTGGTTGTACCTGGTTTAACTGCAATAATATTACCTTTATTATCCACCGTTACTATATCGGTATCGTCACTGATATAGTGAATATTGATGTTATTTTTGGCATCAGGGTGATTAAATGCAACGGTAATTTGATGTTGAACGCCATCTTCCCACGCTGACGTAATGGTACTTGCTGATGTAAGCTTCATATCAGGTTTTGCTTTATCAATAACTAATGGATAGCTACTTTGTGAGGGTTGATATTGGTCATTACCTGAGGTTTGTAAGGTAATCGTTGTTGTTCCTGCCTTTTTCAGCGAAATTTTTCCACTGAGTGTATCAATAGTGGCAATAGTCGGATCTGCACTAGACCACATGACATTAATATTATTCGGGACTCCTGTATAAGTTAATGCATTAATTGGTGCTGAGGCATAAATTTCTTGTTGAATTTGATGACTAAAAATAATGTCTGGTTTAGGAACGATAACTTTAATGGTCAGAGGGGATGCAATGGTTATCCCATTAACCTCTGCTGTTAACGTAATATCATCTTTAATATGTGACGTTAAACTTGTTTGATACTCGCCTTTCCCCAATGATTTTAATGGATTATCACTAAAGTTAGGTTGACCACTGGTGGCTTTAATAGACACTGTTTTACCATCAATGGTATTACTATATTTATCCATTAAATTAACAGTGAGTAGGGCACTATCTTTATTATCACCGCCAATTGATTGGCGAGAACTACTAAACGTTGATTTATTGGCATCAATATCTGCTGGCGTTACCGTTACATCTTGAATAGCCTTATGATTATTTAAATCAAGATAGGCACTCATTTTCAATATACCTGCAACGTGGCTTGTGATTTTGGTTCTTGCGATACCTTGAGCATCGGTGTAGGTGCTAAAGTCATAATCATCAGCTAAGCCTTGCAATTTCCATGACACAATAACATTTGGCAAGATATTGTTATTGGCATCAACAATGGTCGCTTGGTAGTTTGCCCCCTTGTCTCCAGCAATCATGGTGGTTCTATCTACACTGGCAGATTTTACTTGCCATGTAGTGGCATCAGCGCGTAGTTGTAAGCTCTTTTGTTTTTTAAAGTCAGTACCATTTACATTCACACTTACACTTGCCGTACCTGCTTTTTTACCTGTGACCTCAATTTCATAGTGAGCTGGGGAAACTTGTTTAGCGACACCAAAGGTAATGGTTGGATTATTTGAAATACCTTTAATTTGTTGATCTGGTAATAAATTGCCACCTTTATCTTTGACAATTAAGCTCAATATGGCTTTATCAGTACCGTTTGCAATAATATTGGCAGGTAATAAGGTTATTTCAGAACGATTTTCATCCACATTATCGGCAACAAAATTGATATCTTTGGCATGATAAACACCCGATTTTAAATAAACATCAACTTTGGCTAAACCCGCTGGTCCTCGTGTTAATTGTGTTTTTGTTACACCTTTATCATCTGTAAACGTTAATGCAGCGCTTAATGTACTGACGTTATCTGATGTCCACGTAACGGGCATATCTTTATTGATTGGATTGTTATATTTATCAATTATATAGGCGGTATAAGTAATAGTATCTCCCGCTTTAGGGGTTGAATTACTAATAACAATATCACGCACTGTGGCACTGGCATTGTCAGCAATAACAGCAAGGTTAGCGGTTTGCTTTAACGTCACGCTATTTACTGTTGCGCTAACGGTGGTTGTACCTGCTTTTTGCGCACTGATTTTTGCCGTATAAACACCAGGGCTGATTTCACTAAATGCACCTTCTTTAAAAATCAGAGCAGTGCTGTATTGACGTTTTATCTTATCTTTTAAACCCGTTAGTAAATTGCCTTGTTTATCTCTTAATGTCACACTAATCAATGTATTATCGCGAGAATAAGTACCATCACCAGCAACAATAATCGAAGGTGACAGTGTTAATGTAGAATTATCTGCTGAAATCACATCGGTGGTGAATGTAATGTCGTGATCTGCGACGAGTGATCCTTGGCTGTCTAAAAGTGCGGTCACTTGTGCAATACCTGCTTGCTGGCTTGAAAGTGTTATTGTCGCAAGCCCATTTTTATCTGTTTTACTGATGGGTAAGGACAATGAGCCTAATGTGGTAAGCCAGCCTACAGTGATCCCTTCCATGCTTGGATTGCCTTGTTTGTCGACAATTTTTGCTTGAATGGTGACGCTATCTTGTCCATTTGCTGTCACACTAAAAGGGGCTATGACATTGACAGATTGAATTGTGGCATTTTGTTTATCCGCAATAAAGCCAAGTAGTTGTGTTAATACAAATGCGTTAATACCATCATATTTCGCTGTAATTTGGCTAATTCCTTCTTTTTTTCCTTTTATTTCAACGTGATAAATACCATTTCCTTTATCAATAACAGAATTAAAGGTAATTGTTGGATTATCGCCACTGAGTAAAATAGATTTTTCTTGTTTAGGGACTGGGTTATCAAACTGGTCTTTTAACTCAATTGTCCCTAATGATTCACTTTGTCCATTGGCAATAATTGTTTGTGGTGCTAAATCAAAATGGCTATGTGCTTTATCAACTTGACCTGGTGTAAATAACAGATCCAGTGAAGCGCTTTGATTATTGGCTAAACGCGCTGTTAACGTCACTGCGGTTGCCACTTTACCTTTTACTTCAACTTGTGCATTACCTTGATCATCCGTTTTAACAATGCCGTTGTTAGGTTGATTTGGTGATGATTGCCAAAATACCGATTGTTGTATTAATGGGTTTTTATTGGCATCAACCACATGCGCTGTGACGGTAATAGTGTCATTATTATCAGCGATTGCCTGTGTTTTGTTCGATGATAAAGAGAGGGTTGCGCTATTGGGATCAGCAATGGTCTTAATTGTAATTTGTGCATTGTGACCATTTTTTAACGTGGCGACTGCGGTTATTAGACCTGCCTGTGTTGCGGTAATAGGAATAACGGTTTGACCTTGTAAGTCTGTTTTAGTTTGTTGCTTATCAGCATGACCTCCTTGTATTTTCCAATCAACAGTAACATTGGGTAATGGGTTATTAAACTTATCTTTTACGAGAGCTGTTAATGTGGCTTGCTCTTTGTTATCTGCAATAATCTGCATTTTATCTGAAGATAGGGTGATTAAACCTTGTTGATTATCGGCAATAAACGTAATAGGTGATGCTGATAAGGAATGATTGCTCGTTGTTGCAGTAACAGTAACATCCAATGCCTGTGTACTTGTTAGCGTTGTATGAGTGAACCCATTTTTATCCGTTGATGATATATTTTTAATATTAACAATTTGGCTGTCTCTATTTGTTGACCATTGAATCAGTGCATTCGGTAATGGGTTATTAAAACTATCAGTGACTTTTGCTGTAAATGTCACCATTGTTTTACCATCAGCAATATAAGGTGGCGCTGATGGTGTAATAGAAACAATATGACCATTAGAAATATTACCAATAAAAGTGGCTGTCGCCTCTGTGACTTGATTACTTTCGATGACTTCTGCTTTTAATAAAATATCGCCAGCAATTTTACTTACCATGGTTGTGCTAGCTTTACCGTCTTTATCTGTTGTCACAATGTTGTCTTTAATTTGCGCTTGATTGTTTACGCGTAATATTACATCGGCGTTGGGAACGGTATTGTGCTCTTTATCCATGACGGTGAGCGAAATAGCTTTTTCAGTCGTATTATCAGCAGGTGATGTTTCAGGTGTGATTGTTAATAAAGCACGTGGAATATAGGCTGTTTTTCGATCCGCAGTAAAATTAACTGAAATAGGATATTCAATATCGCCTACAGTGACTTTAATATTGGTTATACCTGCATGCGTATTAGTTATCGGAATTTCGGCTTCACCATCTAATCCTGTTGGTCCCACCGAAATGATGTTAGCGCCGTTATCGGCTTGGTAATGAATGTAGTAATTAGCTACCGGATTGTGGTTGAGATCGGTTACACGCACTTTTATTTTGTTTTCACTTACGCCGTCAGCAGGGGCATTATCTTTAATAACGGAAAGGTCGCCTTTTCCTATATGTACAGTTTTGATATCGGCGTGAAAGTTAATGTCAGCGGAATTAAAGGTATTATCTCTAAAATACGGTGTCAGTATTAATTTTTCAGGTGAACTACCTGCTGTGACGATCACATCATATTCACCTGCACCTATTTTACTAAATGCAGAAATATGGCTACCACTGAGTGAGTTATCGGTTTTTATATTAAGTTTAAGCTCATCGATATTAATATTGACGGGCTTATTATCATTATCAAATACAGACAAGATTAATTGTTGTTGTGTATGACCATCAGCAGGTAATTGACTTAAACTTGGGTCAAATAAACTTTTTTGTGTATTAATGGCGGATTGGTCAACAATAATTTGACTTTGTACGGGATCAGAACGATTACCTTGTTCATCAATTGCAACAGCACTTATTGTATAGGTGTTTTTCTGTATCGAGCCTGAAATATGTTTTGGTAAAATAACAGAATAATTAAATGCACCATTGTGGTTAATTTTACCACCATTAGCGATTAACCCATTTGCAGACCATTCAATGTGTTTTACTGGATATTTAGAGTTAACGTGAACACCTAAATCTTTTTCTTCTTTTGCATAACCATTAATTGCCGATGTCAGAGAAAGAAATACCAACGTTTTCTTTTTATATTCCAATACAATGTCATTATTTCTATCAACAAAATCATAGCGATTACCAGACATTAAACGCATCGCACGCACATTATCAGAATTGAGCTGTGAAGAAAGTGATTCGCCAAGGCGATATTGTATATTGAGATCGAACTTATTTTCGTTATTGTCGTTTAATCCAAAACGACGTTCAGCACCGAATGTAATTAAAGGTACGGGGGTATAATTTAATCCAGCAGTATAAGCGTGAGGATTTTCTTGGCGATTATCTTTGCCAAATAAACCAACTTCTTTACCATAGTATTGTTCAAAAATTAATTTAGCACCTAATTGAGGATAAGCCGGCAAATAACCTTCTGTTCTTATATCCCAACCATTAGCAGGACGTTCATTATAATCCATAACATCATCGGATGTTCGCCAGTTGGATAAGCGATGATAGTGGTTTGCACTCAGTTTAAAATAATCTCGCCACACTTCGGCACCCACACCAAATCGACTGTGATACCGACTTAAATCATAATCATAAAAAGCGTTAACACCGAGCATAAAGCGATCAGTAAAATAGCGGTAGCCAATGCCTTGATTGAACTGACTACGAGAATCTTTGCGGTGATAGCTGGTTTGTGAAAAAACTAAATTTTTCTCTTGATCATATAATGGAACTAATAGATCAGCGGAACTGCTCTCTAATGTGAAGTTTTTATCAGTTGAAAGAGAAACTCTTGCATGACCAAATTGGTTTAACCATTGTTCTATTTCAGCGTTGGCTTTGTTGGTAAGTTGGCTAATTGCATACAGTGTCCCATCGGTATCTTTATTTAATAAAGATGCGTTATTTACGACTAATTGTGCTAATTCCTCTCCATCAGTAGATATTTCAGGTAAATCTTTTTCATTAGCGTTTAACCATTTACCATGATGAGAAACTGTTTTCGGAATATTAAGGATAATTCCTTCTTTAATTTTTAATTTTCCCACTAAAGAGACATAATCTGGATTATCTTCAATTAATTTTGATAACTTGATATTGAATTTTTTAGCTATTGACTCAGGCGTATCATCTTTTTGAACTTGATAGTGATCTCTATTGATTGGTTTATTAATGGATTGATTTTCCTGTATATTCTCTTTAGCAAATACATTGGAAGGTATTGTTGCAGAGATAGGAAAAGCAAACTGAATAAAGATATTTACCCATGCTACTTTTTTAGCTATCGCAGATAGCTGTGGTGTTAGCCCATATTTTGATATTGTCATTTTAAAAGCTCATCGCAAATAAATAATGATGAGATTCTCTTATTTATATAGGTTTTCGATATCAAAAACTGAACTTGAATTCATTAGTTTTTAGATATCTAAAAAAGTAGAGATTAAAAGTATAAAAAGAAAAGAGAGAAAAAAATAAATACTCAACTAGCGTTGAAAGAGAATAAGGCTCTTTTTAAGAAATATAATATGATTAAAAAAAGCCAGTATAAAATGTTTATACTGGCTTTTGACATACAATTAACAATCACACATTAATCAGTTATTTCTACTACGAGATATCAACAAAAACATCAGGATCAGGCCCTAAACGCTTTTTCTGATCAAGGGTTGTTATTTCCGCAACTTCCTCTTTTTCTAATTTAAAATCGAAAATGTGAAAGTTTTCTTCTATACGTGAAGGTGTGACAGATTTTGGAATAACCACAAGCCCACTATCTAAATGCCAACGTAAAACAATTTGTGCAGGAGTTTTATGGTATTTATCAGCCAGTTTTTGAATGATAGGCTGATTAAAAACACCTTCTCCCCCTTGTGCTAAGGGGCTCCAAGATTCGGTCACAATATTATGTGTTGTGTTCCATGCTCTTAATGGTGCTTGTTGCATCAAAGGGTGAATTTCAATCTGATTAATGACAGGGGTAACACCTGTTTCTGTAATGATACGTTCAAGATGTTCTTCTTTAAAATTACAGACACCAATACTTTTTACCAAGCCTTCTTTTTGCAAAATAATCATCTGCTTCCAAGCTTCAACATAAAGCTCGCGTGAAGGGACTGGCCAATGCATTAAATAGAGATCAATATAATCAAGTTGCAAACGCTGGAGACTTTCTAATACAGCACCTCGAGCATGAGTTTGATCGTTGTTCCATAATTTGGTGGTGATAAAAAGTTCATCACGAGGAACCGTAATCTGTTTTAGCGCTTTACCAACACCTTCTTCATTGTGGTAAATGGCTGCTGTATCAAAAAGGCGATAGCCAGTATCAAGTGCGTGATGAATCGCTTTAACAACTTGATGATTATCTGCTTGCCAAACACCCAGCCCAAGTTGAGGGATGGCATTTCCATCAGATAGCTTGATCAGTTTAGGTTTATCCATTTCTGTCTCCAAAGTCGCATTAAAGTACTTAGAGTGCCGCAGTATAAATACGTTGACTGACTTCTAATGTGATATCTTGATGCTCGCCTAGTGCGGTTTGTCCATGCTCTTCTAATTTCCGCACTAAAGCTGGAATATCTTCTTCAGTGATTTTGAAATCAGCCAGTCGAGTTCTAAGTCCCATTAATTCAAAGAATTTTCGAGTTTCATTAATCGCAGTTTCAATTTTAAAAGCGTCAGAACCTTGGTTTATACCCCAAACTTTTTGTGCATATTGGATTAACTTCTCATATTTAGCCTGCCGTTTTTCATTTAATAGAGCAGGTAAAACGATGGCGAGAGTTTGTGCATGATCAAGCCCGTGTAATGCCGTGAGTTCGTGGCCTAATGCATGCGTAGCCCAATCTTGAGGAACACCAACACCAAGGATACCATTAAGGGCTTGTGATGCTGTCCACATTATATTAGCACGGATATCATAGTCTGTAGGTGATGTCAGCGCTTTTGGCCCTTGATCAATTAAAATACGTAAAAGACCTTCTGCATATTCATCTTGTACACGAGCATTCACTGGATAAGTGAGATATTGCTCTAAGATATGAATAAAAGCATCAACAACACCATTAGCGGTTTGTCTTGGTGGCAAAGAATAGGTGGTTGTTGGATCTAAAATAGCGCAATGAGGGTAAACATGAGGGCTGGCAAAACTTTGTTTATCCATTGTCTGTTTTTTACTTATCACCGAAAAACTGTTGGTTTCTGTTCCTGTTGCAGGAAGTGTTAGTACACAACTTAAAGGCAGCGCTTTTTCAATGACTTTTCCACGACTGGTTACAATTTCCCATGGTTCACCTTGATAAGGAATTGCTGCTGCAATAAATTTTGTTCCGTCAATGACGGAACCACCGCCTACGGCCAATAAATGAGTAATACCATGATATCTAGCATAAGAAACGGCTTTCATTAATGTTTCATAGGAAGGATTCGGCTCAATACCGCCAAATTCATGAATTTGATGGCCAGGGAGTGCCGTATAGATTTGATCTAAAACGCCGTTGCGTTTAATGCTGCCACCACCATAAGTCAGCAGAATTCTTTCATTTTTTCCGATTTCAGAACGTAGTTTTTCTATTTGCCCTTGACCAAAATGAAGGCGAGTGGGGGAGTAATAAGTAAAGTTTTGCATTTTGTATCCACCTTAATTTGATGTTATGCGGTATGACAATTAATCAGGAAAAAGTTTTTCGCTGTGTCTAGACGAAATAGCATGACATAACTATAACTGTAAGGTTGTAGAAATAGGAGATGAATTATTCCTCTTAATAACGACAACAATTCAAATTGTAGTTAATTTATAAGGAGTAATATGGAAAGTCATTATTTAACATTAAACCAAGAACATTGGGATAAACAAGCCGCAATGGAAAATCAGTGGTCTAAACCTGTAAGTGATGAAGAAATCATCGCTGCAAAACAAGGAAACTGGAAAGTCCATGATTTATCAGAAGGCCAATTAAGTAAAGACCATCAATTGGCACAAAAGCATCAGTTAGATTTAGTAACAGTTCAAGGTGATATGGCTGATTTAACCGCATTTGCTGATGAAAGTTTTGATATTGTTTTTCACCCTATCTCAAATTTATATGTACCGGATGTTAATCCCGTTTGGCAAGAGTGCTACCGTGTTTTGAAAAAAGGCGGTGTACTTATGGCGAGTTTTTATAATCCCGTTGTTTTTATTGATGATAGAGATCCGCAATTGCGTTCACAGGGATTAATAAGACCAACTTACCGCTTACCATATAGTGATCAAGGTTCACTACCTTCGGATATTCTGCAAGAAAAAGTCGCAAGAGGCGATGGACTTGTATTTGGTCATTCTTTAACTGACCTTATTGGTGGGCAGCTAAAAGCGGGATTCTTATTACAAGATTTTGTTGAAGATTTTGCCCCTCATGCTCGTTTTCTCGTTGATAGTTATATACCAACGTTTATTGCGTCAAAAGCAATTAAGCTTTAACGACAAACAGATTAAGGCAAAAAGATGACGGTGATAAATATCAATGGATTTTTACTAAGATATTAAAAAGATAGGAGATAAGATAATGAACAACTGAACTTTTGAGATATTAGATAATTAAAAAACGCCATTATGATGATTAACATAACGGCGTTTTTTTTAATTATTTACTACTGGCGCTATTTTTACGATGGCGAATATACATCACAATCGAGCCAATTAAGCCCGCACTTAAGAGCAATACAGGCAATGTCATCAAGATATTCATGACAAGTGTTTCATGCTTTTGTACAAATGGGATCAGGTTTAGCACATAGCCTAAAGAAACAATAATCCCTACCCACAAGAAGCCACTTAACCAGTTAAATATTTGAAAGCGACGTTGTTGTAATTCTGATAAGCCAGCCAGAGTCGGTAATAATGTACGCACAAATCCAATAAAACGGCCTAGCAATAGCGCATACAAGCCTTGGCGATGAAAGAGATCATTTGCCTTATGATGATATTGCTCTGGTAATTGAGCCATCCAACGTTTAACCACTTTTGTATCACTTAGCCAACGGCCTTGTAAAAAGCCGAGCCAACTCCCAATACTAGCGGCAGTGCCTAATATAATGATAGTCGGGAAAAAGTGTAAAACACCTTTTGCAATTAAGGCACCGCAAAGAATAAGCAGTGTATCTCCTGGTAAAAATGCGGCGGGTAATACCCCGTTTTCCAGCATAATAATAACAAAAAGAACAATATAGATAACCCACAGCACATTTGGATTAGCTAACACCATATAATCGTGTTGCATTAGCGCGTGAATGATCTCTTTTAATGTACCCATTAGCGAACTCGCATTAAAAAAGGACTTTATGTTCGCTATTCTAACGCAAAATAAAGAGAACAGTTTGATTTAATCCCTGTGGAACCACAGGGATAGATTTTTTTTAATAAAAAATTCATTCTTTATTAAGAAATACGTAAAAAGGCTTGTTCAAGATCTTCAATAAGGTCATCTACATTTTCTAATCCAATATGAATGCGAAAGAGTGTTCCTGTAAATATTGGCTGAGTTTCATACTGACGCATTGCTTTAATATCATTAGGTTGATAACCCAAAATTAAAGATTCAAATCCTCCCCATGAAAACGCCATCTTAAATAATGAAAAATTATCTAAAAAAATCGCAAATTCTTCTGAGGTAAGTATTTTCTTCAAACTAAAAGAAAACAATCCGTTACTACCTGTAAAATCACGTTGGAAATATTCATGTCCTGGGCAAGAGGCTAAGGCAGGGTGAAAAACGTTATCAACTAAAGGATGTTGTTTTAACCAACGAGCAACTTCTAATGCACTTTGTTCGTGTTGTTTCATCCTGACTGGTAATGTTCTTAATCCTCTTGCCGTCATATAAGCTGTATCAGGATCAACACATTGGCCTAATAAATAAGTGTTTTCACGTAACTGCTCCCAGCAACGTTCATTAGCTACAGCAAAACCTAACATGCCATCAGAATGACCATTAATATATTTTGTGGCAGATTGGATTGAGATATCGGCACCCAATATTAGTGGTTTAAGTAGTAATCCTGCCGCCCAAGTGTTATCAATCATAATAATGATTTCAGGGTTGTATTGGCGAACTGAATTGACTATTTCTTGTAGATCTTGAATTTCCATCGTAATTGATCCCGGCGATTCAAGAAAAACGATTTTTGTTTCAGGACGTAGCAATTGGCTGATCTCTTTGCCGATTAAAGGATCAAAATAAGTCGTAGTCACTGAAAATTTACGTAAGATCTGATCACAAAAATTTTGAGTTGGATCGTAGGCAGAGCCTGTAACAAGAATATGAGCACCTTGCTCAATAAATGCGAGTATAGATTGTGTAATAGCCGCTGCACCTGAAGGAAATAGTGCACAGCCTGCACCTTGCTCTAATTCAGTTAAAGCTTCTTGTAAGGCAAAATGTGTGGTTGTGCCTCGACGACCATAAAAAAGCGTACCTTCCGCTCGTTTTTTCGTTGCTTCACGTTTTTGTGCAACGGAATCAAAAATAACGGATGATGTTCGTTGTATAATTGGATTTACTGCGCCTTGGGAATATTTTTTAGCTCGACCTGAAAGGAGGAGTGAGGTTTCTTGTTTTTTTAGCGTCATCCTTAATACCTTCTTTTAATTGATGGTGTGTTTACCTCAAGTTAATGCATTTTTTGGATAAGTACAAAAGGCTTGCAAGGTAGTTGATAAAATTTCACGTTACGTGAAAGAACGATAATTTGTCTTAAAAAGCGACAAATGAAAAAAAAATAGCCAAATAGTAATGATAATTACTATCAAAATGCTTCATGTTTGATATCATTTGAGCGTTTTCTCTTTCCTGATGGCAAACAGGATGATTGTAAGCGAACGATTTTGGGTAAGTAGTGGCGTAAAGATGTCATTACTGAATAAATAAATAGATAAAAAAGAGAGTAAAAGGCCAACTGATGCGTAATTTGACAGCTTCTATTCTATTGGCAATCGGTCTGACAGGCTCTGCTTTTGCGGATACGACTCCTGCCACACCAACTGAACAGCCAACTACTGCTGCCGTTTCTTCAACAGCTTCTACACCGGGAACTGCTACACCAACAACTACGACTTCTTCTACGACCTCTGCAACGGGTAATGAAGTAAAAGCAGTCGGTACTGAAACCACTAAGCCTGAAGGTGAAAATACACCTGTAACAACGGCTGAGAATTCAGAAAATGTACCTTCAGCGACAGAAAATACACCATCAGAAGTACAACCTGAAATGGTTGCTGGTGGTGGATTCGCTGAAGATTTATCTGTAATGGGCATGTACCGTAATGCAGACTTAGTCGTTAAAAGTGTCATGATTGGCTTACTATTAGCCTCTATTGTAACTTGGGCACTATTTTTCGCGAAAGGAAGCTACTTGATTTCACTGCGTCGTCGCTTAAGAAATGAGACAGCTCAGTTAGTTGAAGCGAAATCACTTAATGATGCGTTAGCGATTAGCAAAAAATTTGGTAATAAGAGCGCAACCGCTGATTTCTTTAATGATGCAGAATTAGAGCGTACTTATTCTCAAGAAAGTAAAGTGGCATCAGGTATTAAAGAGCGTGTTGAAATGCGTATGGAACGTCGCGTTGCAGCAATTATCCGTGAATTAGGCCGTGGTAATGGTTACTTAGCCACAATTGGTGCAATTTCTCCTTTTATCGGCCTTTTTGGTACGGTTTGGGGGATCATGAATAGCTTCATTGGTATTGCACATTCTCAAACGACAAATCTTGCTGTTGTTGCACCAGGTATTGCAGAAGCGCTATTAGCAACCGCGATTGGTCTGATTGCGGCAATTCCAGCGGTTATTATCTATAACATTTTTGCTCGTATGATCGCGGGTTATCGTGGTGAAATTGGTGATATCGCAACTGGTGTGGTGACATTAGTCAGCCGTGATTTAGATATTGAAAACAGCAAAGCAAGGTAATGAATTATGGCAATGCGTCTTGGTGATGATTCAGGTGATGATAATGAATTGCATGATATCAATGTGACGCCTTTTATTGATGTCATGTTGGTTCTACTCATTATCTTTATGGTGGCGGCACCTTTAGCTACTGTTGATATAAAAGTAAATTTACCCGCTTCAAGTGCTAAACCACAGCCTCGCCCTGAAAAGCCTGTTTATTTAACGATTAAGTCGGATAAACAAATTTTCATTGGTGAAGAGATGGTTACACATGAAACGATGGCGAATGTGTTAGATACCATGACACAAGCAAACAAAGAGACAACAATCTTTTTCCAAGCTGATAAAACGGTTGATTATGAAACGTTAATGGCAGCAATGGATTCGCTAAGAAAAGCGGGTTATCTCAAAGTTGGACTCGTGGGAATGGAAACCGTCTCTACTGGTGGTTAAATTTTAGCAAATAAGCTATTTATCTAAGTATTATTACGCTATTTTAAAAGCACTTTATTTGTCGTTGTGAAATGATGAATAAAGTGCTTTTTTGTTGTGTAGAAGAAATAGAGTTTATATTTTTATCGTTTTTAATAGTTATCGATATTATTAATAAAATTGAGTTAGAATAAAATTTAACTTTAGTATTAAATAATATTAATAATAGATAGATTAAGTTACAGAATAAATAATTAATTAAGTTTATTGAGCAATAGTGGGCTGAATCAATTAATGCTAAGTAGATATCATTATTTAAACTCCTCTAACATTAATATTCATTAACTCTTCATTTTTTTTCATTTTTAGATCCGTTTAAGTCAACTTTTTAAAGTTAAATTTATCTATAACCTTGTGATTTATAATGTCTTTATGTGAATTTGATTTAAGTGTAAAAAAGCTTGCGCAAAAAATCTTATTGGATATAATGCACACACGTTACAAATTGAAATATTCTGTAACGTGTTATAACGCCTAATTTATTTATTATCTAAGTTATCCGTATTTGGGTACTTATTTTTTTATTGCACCAGGTAGACCGTTGTTTTCAGTCATTCCAATTTCGGGTAAGTAGATTTTATTTACTTATTCAAACCACTTCTTATCTTTGATAAGCAGTGAGTAAAATAAAACGTGAAAGGCAGAGAACTACACATAGCATTTTATTATTTTAATAAATTTAGAAGCCATAACATTTCGGTGTTATGGCTTTTTTATTTTGTTTGTTACACCTGCCGTTACTACCGCTTCTGAGCTGAGATCACCAGAGTGTGTTGTTGTGTACTATTTTGATGCTTATTTCCAGTTTATCACCCATTATCAGCCAGACCTTACCTGATTAAAAAACACAAACAGTTAACAATGTATTTTTCAAATTTTTAGATTTATGACCACTTCTTTTATCTATTCTCACAAAAAAAAGAAATCGGCTCTATTTGGGGATTATTTCTCGATAAATTGTGTTTTTTTTATCCAAAAAAACAACAGGGATTTAACATTAAATTTTATTTACGTTAATTTCGTTATAAATTCGATATGTTATAAAATAACCTAATAAAATTATTGCCATTATGTACTGATTAGTAATTATTAATGATCTTGCCTTTTGGAAGTCGTCTTATATCGATAGGTATTTAATTTTATAGCGGTTTTATGCTAAGGGAACTTCTTATTCCAAAAACGCATATACTTATAACTATATGAAAAATGATAAGAAAAATAGGTTAATATTTGATTATAAAATAAACATTATCATGATGATTAAAAATTAATAACAAAAGAAGCATTGCTAAAGTGGTAATGAAAATAAGCTGAAATTAAATATATTAATGTAATCATTTCTTGTTTATGAAATGCAATTTTTAACATTATTGATGATGTAATGTAAAGGTTGATAATATGAAAAAAAGAGTCATCATTATAATTAAAAAATATATTGAAACTTTTTTTTAATAATTTTTATTAGAAATTAAAAATAATGAATTATTAATTTTGTATTATTTTAAATATATTGTCTTATAATTTGGTTGTTTTTTGTGTTTTCTGTAAGTGGCTGATTAGTCGTGGTTTAAATTCATGCTTCCCCTGCAATGTTTGGATAATGATAATTATTTCTATTTCCTTTATCATTATTAAATAGAGTTTTAATAAATTTAAAATGACGGAATATATAAAAATTAGATATTAAACCTTATATTGCTGAAACGTTTTTACTCACATAAAAGAATAATTTATTTTTTAATGAATTATCGCTTGATAATGATCAAGTCATTATTGTGTCGGAGTGTTAAAAAGGCGGTGTTTTAAAATTATTCCAATTAAAAATCATCATATCAGGAGAGATATATGGCCTTGGGGAATAATGTTTTTTCCCATCATGGTATTAACCGACGCGATTTTATGAAATTGTGTGCTGCATTGTCAGCTACCATGGGATTAAGCGGCAAAGCTGCCGCAGAAATGTCAGAAGCAATGGCGTCATCTGAGCGCCCACCTGTTATCTGGATTGGTGCTCAGGAATGTACTGGGTGTACGGAGTCTTTATTACGAGCAACTCACCCGACTCTGGAAAACCTTGTGCTTGATGTTATCGCACTCGAATACCACGAAGTGCTTTCTTCTGCTTTTGGTGAGCAAGCTGAAGAAAATAAACACAATGCGATGGAGAAATACAAAGGTAAGTACGTCCTCGTTGTTGACGGTTCAATCCCAGACAAAGATGGCGGTGTTTACTGTATGGTTGCAGGAAAACCAATTCTTGAGCATATCAAAGAAGCCGCTGAAGGGGCTGCTGCGATTATTGCTATTGGTTCATGTTCTGCATGGGGTGGTGTACCTGCTACTGGGGGTAACCCAACAGGTGCTAAATCACTGGAAGCGATTTTACCGGGTAAAACCGTTATCAATATTCCAGGATGTCCACCAAACCCACATAACTTCTTAGCTACTGTTGCACATATTATTACTTTCAACAAATTGCCTAAGTTAGATAGCAAAAACAGACCGCTTTTTGCTTATGAGCGTTTAATTCACGAAAACTGTGAACGTCGCCCTCATTTTGATGCGGGTCGTTTTGCTAAAGAATTTGGTGATGAAGGTCATCGTCAAGGCTGGTGTTTATACCATTTAGGCTGTAAAGGCCCTGAAACTTATGGTAACTGCCCAACATTAGAATTCTGCGATGTCGGTGGTGGGATTTGGCCAGTCGGTATCGGTCACCCTTGCTATGGTTGTAACGAAGAAGGTATCGGCTTTACTAAAGGTATTTTCCAATTAGCGAACGTTTATCAGCCAACACCAAAAGCACAAGTGCCTGATGTTAATGCAAAAGAAGGTGGTGGTGTCTCTTATGGTGCTGCTGGCTTACTGGGTGCTGTCGTGGGTGCAGTTGCGGGTGTCAGTGTGATGGCTGTGCGTCAATTAGGCCGTGACAAGAATGCCACAGGAGCCTCACAGGAGGATAAACGGTGAATAGGCGTCATTTCTTTAAGCTGGCATCAGGTGGGGTTCTCCTTGCGGGAATGGCTCCCACTGCGAGTCATGCTGCGGCGCAGAACCGTCCCCCAATTCCTGGGTCTCTCGGTATGCTCTACGACTCTACACTGTGTGTAGGCTGTCAAGCATGTGTCACAAAATGTCAGGAAATTAATCACCCGGAGCCAATGGAGCGTGGTGATACTTACGCTAATGGTGATCCGATTTGGTCAAACAATGACAAATTAAGTCCTTACACAAATAACATTATTCAAATTTGGCGTGATGGTACTGGTGAAAATAAAGACCAACTGGAAAACGGTTATGCCTTTATTAAGAAACAATGTATGCATTGTGTTGATGCAAACTGCGTTTCTGTTTGTCCTGTTTCTGCGTTAACCAAAGATCCAAAAACCGGTATTGTCCATTATCATGCGGATATCTGTACAGGTTGTCGTTACTGTATGGTGGGATGCCCTTATAACATTCCAAAATACGATTATGATGATCCATTTGGTAAGCTCTATAAATGTGAGCTTTGTAACCAAAAAGGGGTTGAGCGCTTAGATAAAGGTTTATTACCAGGCTGTGTTGAAGTTTGTCCTACTGGTGCAGTTATTTTCGGTACACGCGAAGAGTTGTTGGAAGAAGCCAAACGTCGTTTAGCGAAAAAAGCGGGTGAAGAGTATCATTACCCACGTCAAACCATTAGTGGTGGCGATACTTATCTACATAAAATTCCTGAATATCAAGATCATATCTATGGTGAGTTTGAAGGTGGCGGTACGCAGGTCATGGTACTTTCTGCTGTTCCTTTCGACAACTTAGGAATGCCAGAAGTGGCACCATTATCAACGGGTGCACGTTCTGAACATATTCAACATACGCTGTACAAAGGCATGGTATTACCAATAGCAGCCCTTGCAGGGATCACCTATTTGGTTAACCGTAATAGTAAAAAACAAGAGCAGGAACACCACAAGGAGGATAACGATGTCGAGTCATGATCCTCGTCCACTTGGCGGTAAGTTATTTACTCTAGCAGTAAGAGTATTTTTACCGCTTGCTGTGCTCGGTTTTATTCTTATTGGTAAGCGTTTGGTATTAGGTCTGGGCGATGTCTCTGATCTGAATGGGGGATATCCTTGGGGTATTTGGATTGCCTTTGACTTATTGATAGGAACAGGCTTTGCATGTGGTGGTTGGGCACTTGCATGGGCTGTTTATGTCTTTAATAAAGGGGAATTTCACCCATTAGTGCGCCCTGCATTGTTAGCGAGCTTGTTCGGCTATTCATTAGGTGGTTTATCTATCGCCATTGATATCGGTCGTTATTGGAACATGCCTCACTTCTTTATGCCGCAATACTTTAACGTTAACTCAGTGTTGTTTGAAACAGCGACCTGTATGACCATCTATATTATGGTGATGGCATTAGAATTCTTACCTGCGTTATTAGAACGTTTAGGTTGGAAAGTGTCGTTGAAACGTCTTAATAAAGCGATGTTCTTTATTATTGGTCTTGGTGCTTTACTGCCAACCATGCACCAATCTTCAATGGGATCATTAATGATTTCAGCGGGTTGGAAAGTGCATCCATTGTGGCAATCTTATGAGATGTTACCTGTTTTTTCTCTGTTAACTGCGTTTCTCCTTGGTTTCACTATCGTTATTTTTGAAGGTTCGCTGTTAAAGGCAAGCCGCACCATGAACGATGATGAAACACCGCTATTTACCAAGTTAACTAAAGTGATCGAAGTGTTATTGATTGCTTTCTTGGTATGTCGCTGGGGCGAAATTATTTGGAACGGTAAACTGAGTTATATCGGAAATGGGGATATGTTCTCGTGGTTATTCATTGCTGAAAGTGCATTATTGTTACTTCCTCTTATTTTGATGCATTTAAATAATAACCGCCGTAGTCCAAAAATGTTGTTTGTCTGTGCTGTATTTATCTTAATTGGCGCAGCAATGTGGCGTATGAACTACTCTTTAGTTGCTTACAATCCAGGCAATGGTTACCACTATTTCCCAACAGCAAGTGAATTGCTGATTTCTATTGGTTTTGTTGCATTTGAAGTAACTGCTTACATTCTTATTATCCGTTTACTGCCGGTTTTACCTGCACAAACAGACTCAAATATACAATTAAAAAAGGCTGAGGTTAAATCATGAGCCAACGCATTACTATTGATCCTATTACCCGTATTGAAGGGCATTTACGCGTCGATTGTGAAATTGATAACGGAAAAGTTGTTAAGGCTTGGTCTTCCGGTACCATGTGGCGCGGAATGGAGGAGATCCTAAAAGGAAGCGATCCTCGTGATGCATGGATTATCGTGCAACGTATTTGTGGGGTTTGTACGACAGTTCACGCAATTGCCTCAGTACGTGCTGTTGAAGATGCCTTAGGTATGGATATTCCTGTCAATGCGCAGTATATCCGTAACATTATTTTGGCTTCTCATATTCTTCATGACCATATCGTCCACTTCTATCAGCTTTCTGCGATGGACTGGGTTGATATTACTTCAGCGTTACAAGCTGATCCTGAAAAAGCGTCAGCGATGTTAAAAGGCGTTTCTCAGTGGCAATTGAACTCTGCTGAAGAGTTCAGAAAAGTTCAGAAGAAAATTCAAGGTCTGGTTGACAGCGGTCAGTTAGGTATTTTCGCTAATGGCTACTGGGGTCACTCAGCCATGAAATTACCACCAGAAGTTAACCTGATTGCTGTTGCTCACTATCTGCAAGCACTTGAATGTCAGCGTGATGCCAACCGTATCGTTGCGGTTCTGGGGGGTAAAACACCACACATTCAAAACTTGGCTGTAGGTGGTGTTGCTAACCCAATTAACCTTGATGCACCAAGTGTTCTTAACTTAGAACGTCTAATGTATGTGAAGCACTTTATCGATAATCTTGGCGATTTTATTGAACAAGTTTATAAAGTCGATACTGCGATTTTTGCTGCTTATTATCCAGAGTGGTTAAAAATTGGGAAAGGCGCGAACTACTATTTATCTGTACCTGAATTACCTATTAACGGTAATAACACTGAGTTTTTATTGTCTGGTGGTTATATGGAAGGCGTTGATTTCTCAACGTATCGTCCAATTAAAGACTGGAAAGATGAAAACCTGAAAGACGGTATTGAAGAAAGTGGTAAACACGCATGGTATGAAGATGATGAACCATTAAAACCATGGGAAGGTTTGACCCGACCTAAATATACAGGTTGGGATGAGAACGAAAAATACTCATGGGTTAAGTCACCAACATTCTATGGTAAACCTGTTGAAGTGGGTACATTAGCATGGTTAGTGTGTGGTTTAGCAGGTAAGCATGAAGGTACTGTTAAACACTATAACGAAATTAATGGAATCTATACTAAATTAACAGGTGAAACACTGGTTAATGAGCAGTTAGAGTCAACTTGGGGACGCATTATTGGACGTACTGTTCATGCTTGCGTATTACAAGATTCTCTGAACTTCTTATGGCAATCACTGGTTGATAATATTGGTCGTGGCGACACGGCTGCCTTTATTAAACCTGAGTTTGAACCAGGTAAAGAATACCGTGGCGTGGGCTTTGAAGAAGCTTCTCGCGGTATGTTATCTCACTGGATCGTGTTTAAAGACGGTAAAATCACTAACTATCAGGCGGTTGTTCCATCAACATGGAATGCGGGTCCTCGTAACTTTAATGATGAACCGGGTCCTTATGAGCTATCACTTGTTGGTACACCTGTTGCTGATCCGAAAAAACCATTAGAAGTGGTAAGAACAATCCACTCCTTTGACCCATGTATGGCGTGTGCTGTGCATATGGTTGATTTAACAGGTAAAGAACTAAGTAAGGTGAAGGTATTATAATGCGAACTCTCGTCTTAGGTATTGGTAATTTATTACTAAGCGATGAAGGCATTGGTGTTCGTATAGTAGAAGCGCTCGAAGAGCGCTTCTCTTTACCAGAGAACGTCGATGTTATTGATGGTGGCACATCTGGCATGGAAATTTTGCAAGATATCGCCGCCAGAGATCTCCTGATTGTTGCCGATGCGGTAAGAAGCAATCATGAGCCGGGCAGTATTTTTGTGTTACATGATGATGATGTTCCCGCACTTTTCACGCAGAAGATCTCACCTCATCAGCTAGGTTTATCTGATGTATTAATGGCACTGCGCATGACAGATGAATTTCCTCGTAAACTCATTTTAGTCGGCATCGAGCCTGCATCATTAGAACCTAGCATGTCGCTGTCTGAAATTGGTCAAAAATCAATGGAAGTTGCATTAGAACATGTCGTCAATATTTTGCGTGAATATGGCATTCCTGTCACACCCAAAGAGGTAACAGCATGAGTGAAATAAGCTGGGATATCGTAGGATACGATGAACCGCCTGTTGAGCAACTTGAAGCACGTTTTAGCGAAATTGCTGAAAAAGAGATGAAAGGGCTTCCTTTTTATCGCGAAGGTGTTCCTGTAAAAGCAGGAGGCTTTACCTTATTTGAAAATCAGTGGATTGGGGCTGTTCTAACACCTTGGATGCTAGAGCTTGTCGTTTTTCCGGGGCCGTCACAAGAATGGCCACATCGAAAAGTAGGTGATCGCATTGGGTTAGAATTGCCTTGTGGTCAGATTAAGTTTGTTGTGGGTGAGCTTGCAGGTGATATGCAATATCTCGCGTGTTCATTAATGTCGCCACTTGATAGACACCTTTCAGGTGAACATGCTGTTGAGTTGGTGGAAAATAGTGTAAAAATGGCACTTTCTCTTCCTGTTCAGACACAATCCGTAGCAGAAGTTGATTTAAGTCGTCGTTCTCTCTTCCGTGGTCAGTTAAGATCATAGTGTAGAAATTTTACGCGACACAGAGTCACATTCTTCTTATTGAATAGTACAGGAGTCAGAATATGTGTAGCACTTGCGGTTGTGGCGAAGGCAATGTCAGAATTGAAGGCGTAGAGCCTCATTCACATGAGCACCACCATCATCACTCTCATGACCATGATCATCACGACCACGGTCATCATCATGATCACGGCCATCATGGGCATGATCACCATCATGAACACAATGCTACTCCAGCGAATACTGTTCATAAATACATTGATAAGTCTGAACAAAAGCATAAGCATAACTACGAAACACATGGTCAGCCTATCATTGTTCATCACCACTATTACCATAACAGTGGCGATGTTCATCTCCATTTTCATAACGATGCACAGCTAAACGAAACTCCTGTTTTCCATGAACATCATCATGGACATGACGATCATCATGAGCATGATCATTCACACAATCATGACCATTCTCACAGTCACGACCACGACCATGCTCATGATCATAGCCATGAGCATTCACATCATCATTCTCACAGCCACGATCACGATCATGCACATGGTCATGACCATGATCACGAAGAGCAATTTAGCCCTGTGATTGAAAATCAGAATATGCATTATGGCCAAGGTGAAGCAGGAACACATGCTCCCGGTATTAGCCAAAAGCGTATGCTGAAAATTGAAATGGACGTGTTGGATAAAAATAACCGTATTGCCGTTCATAACCGCGAACATTTTGAACAGCAAAATGTGCTGGCATTGAATTTAGTTTCAAGCCCTGGTTCTGGTAAAACAACACTGTTAACACAAACATTAAAACAGTTAGCCCAACGTGTGCCTTGCGCTGTGATCGAAGGGGATCAGCAAACCACTAATGATGCGGATCGTATCCGTGAAACAGGTGTGCCAGCTATCCAAGTGAATACAGGTAAAGGCTGTCACCTTGATGCACAAATGGTGCATGATGCGACACATCAATTAGGCTTACAAGATAACAGTGTTCTCTTTATTGAAAACGTGGGTAACTTAGTTTGCCCTGCCAGTTTTGATCTGGGTGAAAAGCATAAAGTTGCTATTCTTTCTGTCACTGAAGGTGAAGATAAGCCACTGAAATATCCGCATATGTTTGCTGCGGCTGATTTAATGATTATCAACAAAATTGATTTGGTGCCACATCTGAATATTGATGTTCAAGCCTGCATTGAATCCGCTCGCCGTGTTAACCCAAATATCGAAATCATTGCGTTATCAGCAACAACGGGTGAAGGCATGGAAGAGTGGTTAGCTTGGTTGGAGAGTCGTTTATGTGTTTAGGTGTTCCAGCTAAGATTGTTGAGGTGGGTGAAGACGTCCACCAGATCGCTTATGCCGAAGTCAGTGGCGTCAAACGTGCTGTTAATATTTCGATGGTATGTGAAGGCGAACCGAGTGAATTATTAGGCAAATGGGTACTTATTCATGTGGGATTTGCCATGAGTATTCTTGATGAGCAAGAAGCACAAGATACTCTTGATGCATTACAGCATGTATATGGTGTGACTCTCGAAGAGGCTGATGATGCAGTACGTTGATGAATTTCGTGATCCCGAACTTGCGAAAGCCTTACTAGCCCAAATTCGTGAAACTATTTCACAATGGCCTCATCCTATTAAACGCCCATTACAAATTATGGAAGTGTGTGGTGGGCATACTCATGCCATTTTTAAATTTGGTCTAGATCGCTTATTACCCGAAGAAATTGAATTTGTTCATGGGCCGGGTTGTCCTGTTTGCGTATTACCAATGGGGCGAATTGATGCATGTTTAGAAATCGCAGCTCGTCCTGATGTAATTTTCTGTACTTTTGGTGATGCAATGCGTGTACCAGGTCGTAATGGCTCAATGCTTGATGCGCGTCGTCGTGGCAGTGATATTCGTATTGTTTATTCACCGCTCGATTCACTTAAAATTGCACAAGATAACCCAGATAAACAAGTTGTCTTCTTTGGTTTAGGTTTTGAAACTACGATGCCAAGTACCGCAATGACGCTACAACAAGCGAAATTGCGCGGACTTAAAAACTTCTCTCTGTTTTGTCAGCATATTACTATCGTGCCTACTTTGCGTTGCCTATTAGAACAAGATGATGTTCGCATTGATGGCTTTATTGCACCGGGGCATGTGAGTATGGTGATTGGCTGTACGCCATATCAACCGCTATGTGACGAATTTGAAAAGCCTTTTGTGGTGACAGGATTTGAACCATTAGACTTATTGCAAGCTATACTGATGGTCATTAAACAACTTAAAGCAAAAGCAGAAAATACAGATTATGTTTTAAGTATTGAAAACCAATATAGTCGCATTGTACCGAATGAAGGTAATAAGTTGGCTCAAAAAGCACTTAGCGAAGTGTTTATGTTAAAAGAAACCAGTGAATGGCGTGGATTGGGTGAGATCCCAATGTCAGGTATTCAATTAACACCTGCTTATTCTGAGTTTGATGCTGAATTGCGTTTTACTCCCGCACCGCAGAAAGTGGCAGATAATCCACAATCTCGCTGTGGCGATGTATTAACAGGACGATGCAAACCTTCTGATTGCCCACTCTTTGGTAAAAGTTGTACACCAGAAACGGCATTGGGAGCTTTGATGGTATCATCTGAAGGTGCATGTGCGGCTTATTATCAGTATCGCCGTGAAGGTAATATATGAAACAACCTGATGAAATCACCTTAGCCCAAGGAAATGGTGGGCAAGGTATGCAACAACTTATCGAAGGACTGTTTTTAAAAGCGTTCGATAATCCATTATTAAATGAAAAAGAAGACCAAGCACGGATCGCGTTAAATGAATTAACCACTCTTGGCGATCGTCTTGCTTTTAGTACAGATAGCTATGTTATCGATCCCATTATTTTCCCCGGCGGAAATATTGGTAAATTATCGGTCTGCGGTACGGCTAACGATCTTTCTGTGGGTGGTGCGGTTCCTCGTTACCTTTCATGTGGTTTTATTCTTGAAGAAGGGCTTCCTTTTGAAACCCTCGAAACCCTTGTCATGGCGATGGCGAAAGCAGCCGCACAAGCAGGAATACAAATTGTTACGGGGGATACTAAAGTTGTTCCTCGAGGTGCTGCGGATAAGATTTTTATTAACACCGCGGGTATTGGTGTGATCCCAACCAAAATTCATTGGGCGGCATCGAATATCAAAGCCGGCGATAAGATCTTAGTCAGCGGTACTATTGGCGATCACGGTGCAACAATCCTGAACCTTCGTGAAAATTTAGGATTAGAAGCAGATCTACAAAGTGACTGCGCTGTTCTTGAGCCAATGATCGCACCTTTACGTCAAATTAAAGGTATTCGCGCATTACGTGATGCAACACGAGGCGGAGTGACTGCAATTTTACATGAATTTGCACAAGCCAGTGGTTGTGGCATGAACATACATGAAAGCAAATTACCCATGAAACAAGCTGTTCGTGGTGTATGTGAATTATTAGGTCTTGAAGCACTGAATTTTGCTAACGAAGGAAAAATTGTTTTAGTGGTATCACCAGAAGCGGAAGCACAAGTGCTTGAAGCATTACATCAACATGCTTTAGGGAAAGAAGCTTGTACAATTGGTGAAGTTACAGAAGATAATTATATTCGTTTAACGGGGATTTTCGGTACTAGCCGTATCCTCGACCTACCTTATAACGAGCCATTACCTCGTATCTGCTAAGTTTTTATCTTCCACTTACCAATCAAAAAATAAAGAGATTGATAAGTGGAAGACGTTGCCCGTTTGTTACAAAAAAATTGTTATAACGCAAATTTCTCTCATTTATCTGAATTCTGACTCTTTGATAAAAAAATTATCGGAGTAACATGTTCGCCTCATCCTACTGCGTGGAGAGTGTCTCTCGTAGAGGTAAGCTCTAGGAAAAAACATGTCTTGGTCAGAATTTAAATCTCAATACCTGATCCGTTTTTGGAAGCCTCTTCCAGCAGTAATTGCGGCAGGTATCTTATCAACTTACTATTTTGGTTTAACCGGCACTTTTTGGGCTGTCACTGGTGAGTTTACTCGCTGGGGTGGTCACGTTATGCAATGGTTTGGCGCTCATCCTGAAGAATGGGGGTATTTTAAAATCATCGGTCTTGAAGGTACGCCATTAACGCGTATTGATGGTGTGATGATTATCGGGATGTTTGGCGGTTGTATTATGGCAGCTCTTTGGGCCAATAACGTCAAACTTCGTCATCCTCAACATAAAATTCGTATTCTTCAGGCTGTTCTAGGTGGGATCATTGCAGGCTTTGGTGCTCGTCTAGCAATGGGTTGTAACCTTGCTGCCTTCTTTACTGGTATTCCTCAGTTCTCTTTGCATGCGTGGTTTTTTGCGGTTGCAACGGCAGTTGGTTCTTACTTTGGCGCCAAGTTATCATTGATGCCTTTGTTTCGTATTCCAGTAAAACTGCAAAAAGTCAGCCAAGCTTCACCTATCACTCAAGATAAACAACGTGCGAAACGTCGCTTTAGATTGGGAATGGTTATCTTTTTTGCCATGATTGCGTGGTCTTTAATTATTCTCTTTGATTCACCAAAATTGGGCTTCGCCATGCTAGGCGGTATTGGTTTTGGTATTTTAATTGAACGTGCGCAAATCTGTTTTACGTCTGCTTTCCGTGACTTATGGATAACAGGCAGAACCCATATGGCAAAAGCGATTATCATCGGTATGGCGGTGAGTGCCATTGGGATCTTTAGCTATGTCCAATTAGGTGCAGCACCTAAAATTATGTGGGCAGGACCTAATGCGGTTGTCGGTGGTTTGTTGTTTGGTTTTGGTATTGTGCTTGCTGGTGGGTGTGAAACTGGCTGGATGTATCGCGCTGTTGAAGGTCAAATTCATTTTTGGTGGGTAGGATTAGGTAATGTGATTGGTTCGACGTTACTGGCTTATTATTGGGATGACTTTTCAGCCATCTTAGCAACCGATTATGACAAAATTAATTTACTTGATACTTTTGGGCCAGTAGGTGGATTAGGCGTGACATATCTGATGTTGGGTCTGTCATTTGTGTTGTTGCTTTGGTGGGAAAAACATTTCTTCCGTAAAAAAGCACAGCAAGCACACTCTATTTCAACCCAGATTAATAAGGAAATCGCATGAGCCAGAAAGATACCATTATTCCTGATTATCGTTTAGATATGGTTGGCGAACCTTGTCCGTATCCAGCAGTCGCGACATTGGAAGCTATGCCATCATTGAAAAAAGGCGAGATTTTGGAAGTTGTGAGTGATTGCCCTCAATCAATCAACAATATTCCACTTGATGCGAAAAATTACGGTTATACCGTGTTAGATATTCAACAAGATGGTCCGACGATCCGTTATTTAATTCAAAAATAATCTTTATTTTTCATTAAATAAAAAAACAGCCTATACATAGAGAATGATAGGCTGTTTTCTTGAATAATATTATTACTCTGCTTCGCCGCCTAGGACTTCGGTGACTCGTTGAATTAAAGCGCTGAGTTCACCCGTCATTAAAATAAAGTCGGCATCAAAACGTTGGGCAAAATCGGCTTTATCAATATCATCATTTTGCTCACGTAAAGTTTCACTGAATTTAATGCGTTTGATTGAACCATCATCACAAAGCATAAACTGAAGGCGATCTTCCCAATCTACAGAAAGTTTGGTGACAAATTTACCTGCTTCAATATGTGTCGCAATTTCGTCAGAAACTAATTCTTGTTTTTTACAACGAATAACGCCACCTTCATCTAGCACAGCTTTTAGTTCTGCTTCATCCATCAAGGTAAAACCGGCTGGGAGTTCTCCAGATCGTACCCACTCTGTCATTTTTAATTCAACGGATTCATTAAAGTTTAGTGGAACTACAGGTAATGAACCCAAGGTTTTACGTAACAATGCTAAATTGTCTTCGGCACGTTTTGCACTGCCTGAATCAACAATAACGAGTTGTTTTTCTAAATCTAGCCAAATAAATGTTTGTGAAAATTTACTAAATGCACGAGGAAGCAGAGTATGCACCACTTCATCTTTTAAGGTGGCTTTCTCTGTTTTTTTTAGTTTACGACCTTGCTCACCTTCAAGTTTTTCAACTTTGTCTTGCAGTGCTTGTTTAATGACTGTCGCAGGTAAAATTTTGTCTTCTTTTCGTGCACACATCATGACTTGTTTGCCAGCAACATGGATAAGCGCTTCACCACGATCACCCATCGGCGAAACCCAACCTGTTCGAGTCATATCTTGGCTACTACAAGGTGTGAATGCCAATGAGGTAAGCTGTTGTTCTAACTCATCCATTGACAGTGCTATCTCTTTATTTAAGCGATAGACCAAAATATTTTTAAACCACAGCATCTGACATTCCCCTTAATCATTATTTACCGCAATATGATACTGAATGTTTAGGGTATCTAAAAGGTAATATCCCTTAAAAGAAAATCTATATAGTGTTATTTAATAAAAAGATAAAAAAAGCTGAAACGAATAATTAGTAAATCCAATCTATGATAATGAGTGTTATTCTTATTTGTAGTGAATTGATTAAGAATATTAATGATGAAATAACATGATTTTTAGCATAAGCCATTATGTGATAATAATCACAAGATTTTATTTTTATACTCTTTTTTGTTTACAAACTGAAATCACTTTCAGATTTATCTCTGCATTAATTTACAAAACAAAAATATTCTTGACTCTCATATGTGATTATTATCACAAAATCAGGAAAATGTAAGGGGGGCTTTTTCATAATTAACAAGGTGATTAAGATCACAAATATTGATCTTTTTTTTTCAAATATCGTTAAAAGAGCACGATTGGGCTTTTTATATTAACCATTGTAATAATTTAGATTTTGTAATGTTTCATTGGGTTTTGTTGTTACTTGTACGTATTGATTAGATATTGTGATTGAATGGCATTCTTATGCTTCTCTTTTTAATATTTACAGATAATTATTCTTTTTATGATGGAGTGTTACTCGTTACCACCAGTTAAATTGTATTTAAATTCGACTTTGCCTTTATTTAAATAAGAAATAAATATAAAGATAAAAAATTATTAATTAGGAATAAAAATATTTAAATCTTTAGTGTTATTTATTTAGTGGTTAAAATTAATACTTCCTTTTAAATATATTAAATAGGGGGATAAATTTTTTATTAGCAAAAAAAAGAGTCTTATAAAGAAATGAAATATAAAAGAAAAATCCAAAAATGCTATTTTTAAAAAGTTGATTAAGTTCAAAAAACACGTATCTTTACCTTTAATTGTGATACCTATCACTTGGGTATGTAACCATGAAAATGCACATTGGTGTAATTGTGGGCTACATCACGAAAGTAGGGCTTTTTTTTGAGTAACATGCCATCGAAAACTCAATGATTGATTTCTTTTCCTGACAGAAATAAAAGCAATACCCTTATTTAAATATAATGAGGATATTATTTTTGTGTCTTATTGGTGATTACGTCTGTGTCAAGGAAATTAAAACCTTTAAGAAGATTTTGTAGAGTCATAATTAGTAGCTATAAAAATTATCAATTGTGAGAGCGATTTTCTTTTTCGAAATTCGTGGCAGAGATCTTTTGTCTGAATCTCAGGTCAACTATATACGGCGGTATTATTTTTGACCTTAAAGAAAATCATAAAACTATAGAAAATAGATGGGTATTTTAATCATGAAAAGCTTGAAGCCTCTAGCAGCACTGGTTGGTTTGTTGGTTCTTTCTGGATCAGCAAACGCGGTAAACGTGTATAACGATAAAGGTACACGTTTTGATGTAAATGGTCAGTTCCGTTTAAAAACACAAGTGACCAGCCAAAATCATGAAATGAAAATGAATGATGATGGTAGCCGTATCGGTTTCTTCGGTTCACACGAACTGACTAACGATATCAAAGTATTTGGTAAATTAGAGTGGGGTTCAGACACTCAAAAAACTAACAGTGAAAACCCTAAATCAAACTTTGAAATGTACAACCGTGTGGGTTATGTCGGCTTCTCTCACCGTGATTATGGTCAAATCCAGTTTGGTCGTACTTATATCCCAATCGACTGGGTAAAAAAATCAAGCTACGGCTATGGTAACACGGGTGTATTCTACTTTAGCGATGTATTAGGTCGTTCAGTGGGTTATTCTGGCGGTGAAACTAGCGTTAATGGTAAATATGTAAACTATAACGGTGTTGGTAAAAACAACTTTATGACCCGTTTACCACAAACCATTTTCTTAGAAACTAACCGTTATGAAGGCTTTAAATTAGCGGGTACTGTAACTGGTAAATCTGGTGAAGATGGTCGTCGTGTTGCAGGTGATATCACTCGTGCTTACTCATTAGTCGGTTTTTATAAATCAACTTTCGGTTTAGAGTTTGACGCAGGTTACTCAGCGGCTAAAGGTGAAGCAAATAATTCAGGTCCAAATAAAGACAAAACACCTGAAAACAGTATCTTAGCTTTTGGTGCGGAATACTTCTTCCCAGGACGTGAATTCTCTATCGGTTTAGACTATGGTCAATCTCGTGCTAAAAACCCAGGTTTAGCACTGTATTCAAACCAAGCTCCACGTGGCTGGAACTCAGTGAAAGGCGACTGGAAAGCAGATTTATATGGTGTTGGTGTAAAATGGCACTGGGATCGTATTGAAAGTGGTATGTATGCGGGTTACTACCTGCGTGATGGCGATGCCAATACATTCAACTACAAAAAAGAAACCTATACTATGGGTGTAGATAAACGTTTTGCGGTATCTAAATACAACAACTTACGTTTATTCGCAGAAGTTGCATATGATGATGCACGTAGCGAAAACCCAAAATATGAAGATAAAAAACAATATATCTTCGAAACTGGTATGCGTCTGTACTTCTAGTCCTGACAAAAGCATTACCGTTTGATAGAAGTAACCAAAGGAGAGCGATTTCGCTCTCCTGTTAACCAATATATAAGGGGTGTGTAATGGTTAAGAATGTGTTGAAAATTTCAACATTAGCAATGTTTGTCGCATTCAACGTGAATGCTGCGACAGTCGATCTTCGTATTATGGAGACGTCTGATGTTCACAGTAACTTAATCGACTTTGACTACTTCAAAGACAAACCAACAGAACAGTTTGGTTATGTCCGTACTGCTAATTTAATTAAAGCAGCAAAAGCTGAAGCAACCAATGCGATTTTAGTTGATAACGGCGACTTGATCCAAGGTAGCCCACTGGCTGACTATCAAGCAGCTAAAGGCTTAGAAAAAGGCGAATCTCATCCAGCTCACCAGCTGATGAACACCATGGGCTACACAGTAGGTAACTTTGGTAACCATGAATTTAACTATGGTTTAGATTACCTGAAAAAAGCCATTGCTGGTGCTAAATTCCCTTACATCAACGCCAACGTGATGGATGCGAAAACAGGCAAAAACTATTTCACACCTTATATCATTGTTGATACACCAGTAAAAGATCGTGATGGTAAAGAACACACTATCAAGATTGGTTATATCGGCTTCGTACCACCACAGATTTTAATCTGGGATAAAGCCAATCTGGATGGTAAGGTCGTTGTAAACGATATTACAGAAACAGCGAGAAAATTCGTCCCTCAAATGAAAAAAGAGGGTGCTGATCTGATTGTGGCTATTCCTCACTCTGGTTTCGCGTCAGAGCCGTACAAAGCAATGGCTGAAAACTCTGTTTATTATTTAAGCGAAGTTGAAGGTATCAATGCAATCATGTTTGGTCACGCTCATGGCGTATTCCCAAGCAAAGAATTTGAAGGCATTAAAGGTGTAGATACAGCGAAAGGTACTGTAAACGGTGTTCCTGCTGTTATGCCTGGTCAATGGGGTGATCACTTAGGTGTCGTTGATATGGTTATCAATAACGACAGCGGTAAATGGGTGATGACTGAAGCAACCGGTGAAGCACGTCCTATCTTTGATAAAGCAAACAAAAAAGCATTAGTTGAACGTGATGCTGAATTAGCGCAAATCATTGAAAAAGCACACCAAGGTACCCGTGATTTCGTGGGTAAACACATTGGTAAAGCGTCTGCCAATATGTACAGCTTCTTAGCTTTAGTACAAAGTGATCCAACTGTACAAATCGTTAATGATGCGCAAGTTGATTACACCAAACACTTTATTCAAGGTGATCCGAACTTAGACGGTTTACCAGTATTAGGTGCTGCTGCGCCATTTAAAGCGGGTGGTCGTAAAAATGCACCAGCAGACTTCGTAGAAGTTGAAAAAGGTGACTTAACATTCCGTAACGCTGCAGACTTATACCTGTATCCAAACACATTAGTGGTTGTTAAAGCGACCGGTGCTGATGTTGTTGAGTGGTTAGAATGTTCAGCAGGTATGTGGAACCAAGTTGATCCTAATTCCACTAAACCACAAGAACTGATCAACTGGGATGGTTTCCGTACTTATAACTTCGACACCATTAGTGGTGTGAACTATAAAGTTGACTTAACTCAACCTGCTAAATATGACGTTGATTGCCAAGTCGTTAATAAAGATGCGAATCGTATCAAAGAAGTGACTTATGAAGGCAAGCCAATTGATCCTAAAGCAACATTCCTGATCGCAACCAATAACTACCGTGGATACGGCGGTAAGTTTGCTGGTACTGGTGAAGCAAATATTGCGTTCGCATCTCCAGATGAAAACCGTGCAATCTTAGCTTCTTACATTGCTAAACAAACGAAAGAAAAAGGCGAAGTTGCAACTAAAGCCGCTAACAACTGGTCATTCTTACCTATTAAGACTGACAAAGCGTTAGATGTACGTTTTGAAACGTCGCCAAGTGAAAAAGCGGCTGCATTTATTAAAGATTTCTCTCAATATCCAATGACCTTTGTGGAAAATGATGAAATCGGTTTTGCAATTTACAAAATTGATTTAACAGAGAAGAAATAAGCCATTAAAGCCTGTCCATTCTGGGCAGGCTTCTCTTACCTTTTTGAACCAAAAGAGTAAAACTTATTGCTCTTTAAGGGGATTTTATGCGCTTTATGAAGCTATTACCTGCTGCTTTTGCTTTAGTGTTAGCAGGATGTGCAACGCAAGCACCTGAAATTACAGAACCATTAAAACCTCAAGCTAAATTAGTTGAAGGCGTATCTTGTATTTTACCTGATGCACCAACAGCACCTTACGACTACATTGCTTCTAATGATCGCTATGGTCAAAACAGCACGGCATCAACAGATTACTTTAAGTTAGCGATTAACTACTCACCGGCTTTTTGTGATTATAAAAGTAATAATATTAAGCGTTTAAATAACGACAATGAAAAAGATCGTGCAAAACGTGAGTATGATAAATTTGAAATCCAATGCTTCTCAGATAATAAATTTGGTTGGATTGTTCATGGGCTGTGGGCTGAAACTTGTGATGGTAAATCATGGGAAGAGTGCCGCGATTGGAAAGACATACGCAAGCATCCTCGTTTATGTAAAGGTGATTTAGCACCTTTAGAATACTCTGCTATCAAACCATATCTGTGTGATTCTCCGGGTATCGACTTACTACAAGGTGAGTGGGAAAAACATGGTGTGTGTGCGTTTGATACACCAGATGCATTCTTTGGTAAACAAAAAGAGTTGTATGAAGCGTTAGTATTACCAGAAGGCCGTCCTTCAAACAGTGCATTGATTAAGTTCTTAAAAGAACACAATCCATCATTGAAGGATAAGGAAATTCAAATTAATCGAGATGAATTCTATATCTGTTATAGCAAAGATTTCGAAGTCATTGATTGTCCGAAACGTGAATTTTGATCTTAGGGATAAATTTTAAATGAACCATAAATATAAACTCGTTGCACTGGCAGTAAGCTCAGTCTTATTAGCTGGTTGTGCAAAGAACTACGACGAAGCTAATGTTGTTGATGTGCGTGTTATCGCAATGAACGACTTCCATGGTGCACTAAAAGCGCCAGGTCCTAACAAACCTGGTGGCATTGAGCACATGGCAACATTAATCAAAGAAATGAAGAAAGATAACCCGAACAACATCGTTGTTGCTGCGGGTGATATGGTGGGTGCAAGCCCTCTGTTATCTTCAATGTTCCATGATGAACCTTCTATCGAAGCATTATCATTAGCTGGTTTAGAAGCAACATCGGTGGGTAACCACGAATTTGATAAAGGTATGGGCGAGTTACTGCGTAAGCAAAACGGTGGCTGTCACCCAGTTACGGGTTGCCAAGGTCCAACTGAATTTAAAGGGGCTGATTTCCAATACTTATCAGCAAACGTAACTGTTAATGAAACAGGCAAAACGTTATTCCCTGAATATGTTATCAAAGAATTTAACGGTATTCCTGTTGCCTTTATTGGTGTCACTTTAGAAGGTACAGCTGCAATCGTAACTCCTAAAGGAACCGAAGGTTTAAGCTTCCATAACGAAGCGAAAACAATCAACGCATTAGTGCCTCAGTTAAAAGCGCAAGGTGTTCAAGCGATTGGTGTGTTAATCCACGAAGGTGCTGCACAGCGTCGTGACGGTGGTCCTGTGAATATCAACGCATGTAATGGTATTACGGGTAAAGTTCTGGGTGTTGTTGAGCAATTAGATCCAGCGATTGATTTCGTTGTAACAGGTCACACTCACCAAGCTTACAACTGTACAATTAACGGACGTTCAGTGACATCAGCGCAATCTAACGGTGCAATGTTAACGCGTATCGACCTGAAATTAGACAAAACAACAAAAGATGTTGTTGATGTTGAAGCACGTAATATTTGGGTTGATAACCGCAAATATGAAAAAGATCCAGCTGTTACCAAACTGTTAGAAGCTTACGAAAAAATCGCAACCCCATTAGCTAACCGTATCATTGGTAAGTTAGAAGGTAATTTAACGAAGCAAACTAACGACGCGGGTGAATCTGCACTGGGTCAAGTGATTGCTGATGCGCATTTATACACTGCAAAACCAAAAGATGCGGGTGGCGCACAAATCGCATTTATGAACAGCGGTGGTATTCGTGCTGATATGACGGGTGGTGACGTTTCTTATAACGCAATCTACACGGTACAGCCATTCTCTAACGTACTGTTAACTCAAACGTTAACAGGTGAGCAAATCAAACGTCTGTTAGAACAACAATGGGATCGCTCACGTCCACAAGTGTTAGCGATTTCAGGTAACTTCCAGTACACATGGGATAGCAAAGCCTCTAATGGTAACCGTGTTATCGTTGAATCAATGAAAATTGACGGTAAACCAGTCGATATGAAAGCGAACTACCGTGTTGTGGCTAACGAATACTTAGCAACAGGTGGTAGTAACTTCTCTGTACTGAAAGAAGGTAAAGATCCAGTTTACAGCGTGCCAGATGTTGATGCAGTCGTGAAATACTTTGCTGAGCAGTCTCCAATTGCTCAACCAAAAGCGAATAACATCACACGTAAATAACGTATTTTCATACGCCTTGTGAAAATCGCACCTCTTACGAGAGGTGCGTAAATAAATAAAGAGAGCAAAGTGTTGAACACAAAGGGTCCATCCCTACCTTTGTATTCATTACGCACTTTGCTCTTTTTTTATGTTTTTTATTCGCAAATGTGGGGAATAAACATAAGAGTCAACGCCTTTACAAGGAATAATTTGTGGTGTATTGTGTATTTTTGCGACAAAAGATTGCATTTTGTCGTTATTATAAAGATCTAAACTTATAACATTTTAATGTTATCAAGTTCTAAAGTTATAACTGCCGTGAGGCTTGGAGTGTAAGTAATGGCTATTTCCGTAAGATTAGATGAAGACTTTGTGTCTGATGCTAAAATTCATGCGGAAGCGAAAAGCAGAAGTGTTCCTAAACAAATCGAACACTGGGCTAAAATAGGGCGTATAGCTGAAGATAACCCTGATCTGCCATATAGCTTTATCGAAGAATTGTTACTGGCACAGGCGGAAGTCGAAAACAAAAAGGTTTCTCGATATGTCCGAACCACAAAAAGAGATTGATGTTTATCAGTCAGCTCGATTTGAAAAGGCAATGAAAAAATTGCCTGTATCAGATGTGAAGATCATTGAAGATGAAATTGATCAAATAATCGATAATCCATTGATTGGTGAGCAGAAAAAAGGCGATCTTGCTTATCTTAGAGTACACAAATTTAGGCTTAATGAGTTGATTGTTTTATTAGGTTATTCATGGGTAGCCAACAAAGTTGAACTGTATCTACTGCATATAGGTTCCCATGAAAATTTCTATGATGCTCAGAAAAAACAGCGAAAGACCGATCTGAAACTGATTAAATCATAAAAGAGTGGTGGCATAAGGCCATCACTCTTGTTTTGTGGGCATATAAATAAAAAAAGCCCACAGTGGCTGTGGGCAAGGATGAAAGTAAAGAAAAGAGGGTATTACTTATTGCTAGGGTCTTTGTCAGATGTCTGTTCTAACACTTATTTGAAGATTTTAAAGCGTGCATCATCTTCCATATAATTCTTCTCACCAGCCTCTTGTTCAATCGAACCAAAGACCATTTGAGCTCTTAATTTCCATGTTTTTGGCAGATCCCAAGTTGCATGAACTTCGTCATCAATAATTGGGTTGTAGTGTTGTAATGAAGCACCTACGTTCTCTGCTGCTAATGCAGTCCAAACAGAGAGTTGCGCCATACCACTTGCTTGTTCTGACCATACAGGGAAGTTATCCGCATACAGTGGAAATTGCTCTTGAAGACCTTTTACGATATCTGTGTCTTCAAAATACAGAATTGAGCCTGCACCTGCGGCGAAGCTATCAATTTTGGCTTCAGTTGCACTAAATGCTTCTGCGGGTACTAATTTTTTCAGTGTATTTTTAACGATATCCCACAGTTTTTGATGTTGTTCACCAAACAGAATAACAACGCGAGATGTTTGTGAGTTAAATGCTGTTGGGCTTTCTTTAACCGCTTCTTTGATAACCTCAGTGACTCTGTCTTCGCTAATTGGAAGTTGATTACCTAAATGATAAATTGTTCTACGTTTTTTCATTAAATCAGTAAATGCGTTAGACATGACTGTCTCCTTGATAAATTTAAGCGCTTAAAGCGTGTCTTAGCTTGAGCTAATCTATGGACATACTATAGGTCTTAGTAGTGATTTATTGATATATAAAAAATTTAATCAGCTACGTCAAAATATTCGACCTAGTGTTTAACTACCTGATTTAGATTCTGTTTATTTACATATCTAAACTCAGGAGCAAGCTGGCTAATACCTAATCCTCCGGCTTTCTTCACTTTAATTTGTACAGGAATGCGCTCTTTCATGGCTTCTACGTGACTAATTACGCCAATAATTTTACCGGATGCATTAAGGCTATCGAGAGCATCTAATGCAATATCTAAGGTATCAGGATCTAATGTGCCAAAGCCTTCATCTAGAAATAGTGATTCGATTTGAGTTTTGTTACTGACCAAATCTGAAAGCGCTAAGGCGAGCGATAAACTGACCAAGAAACTTTCGCCACCAGAGAGCGTGCGAGTATCTCGCAGTGCATCTGCTTGCCACGTATCTGCAATTTGTAGTTCAAGGCTTGCTGGCGTTTTGCGTTGCAAGAAATAACGTCCATGAAGCTTTTCTAAACGACGGTTAGCCAAATAAATTAGATGATCAAGCGTTAAGCCTTGGGCAAAACGGCTGAACTTATCTCCTGATGCAGATCCGACCAATTCGTTTAAGTAGCTCCAATCATCAAAGTGAGATTGCTGTTTCGTTATTCTGTCGAGTAGGGCTTGTTGTTCTTTACGTTTTTCTTCATCAGTGCGCAGTTGCTCTTGAATACGGAACTTGGTTTCTTGTAGATGAGCCAACTGTGTTTCTAGTGCCAATATATGTGTGGTGATTTGTTCAATATTTTGCTCAGTCGATAACAAAGGTGGTTGTAACAAGTGCTGTTGATATGCCTTTTCTTGAGTGTCTAAGCGTGTTTTTTCTTGCAATAATCTATCAAGTCTTTGTTTTTGCTGTTCTTGTAAACGGTTTCTTTCCTCAACTGATAACAGAGAGGCTAAAAATGTATTTTCGTCAGTAAACGGACTGTTTTTTAACGCATGTTGATATTGTTCAATAATGTCTTGTAAACGCGTTTGTAACCGTTGTAGCGATTTTTCATTTTCCTGATATTGACCAATAAGCTGATTTAAACGGATTTCGAGTCGGTTTTTTTCTTCGCTATATTGCTCAATTTGTTTTTGTAATAACTGACTCTGCTTATCTAATTCATTACGCGCATCTTCAGTGGTCTGTGTCCCGAAGAAAGCTTGGCGTTGTGCTTTTAGCTGTTCTTGTTGCTGATGTAGTTGTTGTAAATGGATTAAAGCGGTATCAAGTTCTTTTTGATTTTCAGATAAATAGCGTTTTCTCTCTTCCTGCGTTAATAACAATTCGCGGATTATTTGTTGTAATTCGTGATGTGTTTTTAAGGTTGATTGATATTGTTGGCTCTCTTTTTTACGTGCAATAAGCCATTGAATTTTATCCTCAAATTCCTCTAATTCATAACCTTGCTGTTTAACAAGAGATTGAAGATCTTGCGCTAACTGAGTTTGTTGTTGAAGATATTGCTCTGTTTGTTGTTGTTTATTGAAAACTTCTTTCTGTTGCTGAGTAAATTCATTTTGTTGATGAAGAATAGCTTGCTGTTGTTGATTAAATTGCTCTTTATTATCAGATAACAGCTTGTACTTTTGCTGAATTTGGGCTTCTAATAGTTGATAGCTAATCCGTTTTTGTGTCAGTAAATTATCTTCTTTCTCAAGTTCTGAATCTAATTGAGTTAAAGCAGTTTCTTCGCAGTCCACATCCGGTAATGCATAAGTTTGAGCTAAAGCTCGCCATTGTTGTTTTAATGACACAATATCCTGTGTTAGTTGCTCAAGATCGTTACTTAATTTTTCGTTTTGAGCTTGATAGTTAGCATATTGTGTTTTTTGTTCTACTAGTTCTATTGTTAATGTATGAACTTGCTGCGTTAAAATATCTAATCGTGTTTTGGTTTCGTCGGGTTTAATTTCTTTATATTTTTCAACATAAGGATGTTCAGTTGAACCACAAACAGGACATGGGGTGTCTTTAACTAAATGTTGTCTCTCTTCTTCGTATTCTGCTAATTTTCGTATTAAAGTATAATTGTCATTTAAATCATTAAGATGTTGCTCTTTTTCTTTTAAAATGATGCTGTTTTTACTGATGTTTTCAGTCAGTACGGCTATTTTTTGCAGGTTTTCTGAATGGCTTTTTTGCTGCTGATGTTCAGCTTTTATATTGCGTTGCAATTGAGCCTGTAATCCCATTAGTTTAGCGAGTGCATTCCTTTGCTGTGAAATTTGTTGCGAACGATAAGGGATATCCGCTATAGCATCAGCTTTATTTTGTTGCTCAAGTTGTGTTTGTAATTCACTTAATTGTTGTTGCTGTAAGTTAAGATTGTGCTGTTGTTCTTCTAGTGTTTTAGTCGCTTTTTCTAATTCGAGTTTAAGTAAGCACTCTTTTTCTTGTTCTGCTTTTTCACTTTTCTGACTAATTAGATATTTCTCTGTAACTTCATCATATTGCTCAAAATAGCGTTGCCATAACGGTAAGTTTTCAGCAAGTTGAGCATGAGCTGTATGCTGATTTAAATATTCATTTAATTCATTAAATTGCTTTTGTGATCCAACTAATTTGGCTTCTGTTAACTGTATTTTTTCCAGATATTCTGATTGTGTTTTTTCTAACGTATTTTTTTGCTGTGTTTTTACTGAAATATCTTGTTGTAGCAAGATTAACTGATTATCTAATGGTGCTACTTTTTCACGTATAAGCTGCAATATTTGCTGTTTTTTCTCATCGTGTTGTTTAAATGTGTCACGAGCCTCGATTAAATGCTGATTAATAGGTTGGCTCTGTTGTTCAATAAGTTGCTTTTCTGCTTTTAGTGTTGAGAGTTGTGACTCAATATAGGTTTGTTCTTTTAATAGACGATCCTTTTCATCATAAATCGGACGGATTTTTTCTGCTGGTTCGCTATTTTCAAGTCGCTGAATATCGGGTTTGGCAGCAACTAATGCTTCTTGTGCTAAGTTAACCTCAGTTTGTGCTAATACTTTGTTTTTATTGAGCTCAATTTCTTTTTCTTGCCACTGTTTTGCTGCTTGATATTCCTGTTTTTCTTTTTGTAATAGGCTCTCTTTGGCAAAAAGATCGGTTTGTTCAGTTAATAAAGCTTGTCGAGCATTTTCATCTAATAACGCCATCATTTCGGCTTGCTGTTTTAGTGTTTTTAATGCTTGTTCTTCTTCACGCCAATGTTTAAATATGGATTGGGAGATATGGCGATAAATATCTGTACCAGTGAGTTCTTCGAGTAATTCAGCGCGAGATTTATCATCTGCATTTAAAAAAGCCGCAAATTGTCCTTGAGAAAGCAACATAGATTTAGTGAAACGATCAAAATCAAGACCAGTAATATTAATGATCATCTCTTTCACTTGGCTTATCTTGCTTGCTAATATTTTGTCTTCGCCTCCAGTTGTATTTATTTTAACAAGTTCAGCCTGTGGTGCTTGAAGGTTGCCATCTTCTTTATAATTAGCTCGGCGTTGTTCCCAGAATGCTCGATAAGCTACACCTTTGACTTCAAATTCAACTTCGCTCAAACACTCTGCGGTATGACGCGTCATTAATTCATTTTGTGATTGCGTGACTTTATCTAATCGTGGAGTTCTATGATAAAGCGCTAAACTAATCGCATCTAACAGGGTGGTTTTTCCTGCACCCGTGGGGCCTGTAATTGCAAATAACCCATTGCTGATAAAAGGCTCTTGGTTAAAGTTAATCTTCCACTCACCTTTTAAGGAGTTAATATTTTTAAATCGCAGACTTAAGATTTTCATTATGCTTCGTTATCCTCTTTCTCTGCCATTTCAACTGCTTGTTTAAACAATGTTGTTAAACGAGTTTTAGTTTCTTGTGAATCAAACTCATTCTGTTCTAAGCGTCTTTCAAAAACATCATAAACGGTCAATTCAGTCAGTGTTTCGTTCTCATTTTGAGTGAACGCTTGGCGTTGTTTTCTGGCTCTTCTTAATAAGATCACATCAAAAAGTGGATCGTTAGTTAGCTCTTGAATACGGGTTTGTATATCACTGAGATAATCTTGTGTTGAAACTTCGATATCCAACCAAATAGCGGTATCTATTTGACCGTATTGTTTTTTTAAATCCTCAAGTTGTATCGCTATCTCTTTTAATGAACCACTGATAGTGCGTAGTAACTGAAACTCAGGAATAGGTAATAGTGTGAAGTTAGTTAATTTCTCTTGCTCAAAATCGATAAGGCAGACACTTTTCTGTTGTCCGCTCTCATCAAAACTTAAAGGGATAGGGGAGCCACTATAACGAATATGACCAGACTTATTTACTACTTGGGGACGATGAATATGGCCAAGCGCAATATAGTCAAAATCAGGAAAAAGGTTTGCCGAAAAGGCTTCTAAGGTACCGATGTAAATTTCACGGACGGAATCTGTCACACTCGCACCAATTGTGGTGAGGTGACCCGTTGCAATAATAGGGATCTTGGCATTTAGTTGCTTTCGTAAATCGAGAGCTACTTGATATTGAGCTTGATAATATTCAGCAATCGCGTCTTTTAATGCGATTTGTTTTTCAGCTCCTGATTGCCCACTCTTACTGCTGATCATGTCTCTAGGACGTAGATAAGGGATCGCACAAAGTAATGCTCCCGGAGTGTTGTCTTTTTGAGGAAGAATTAGCGGGGCTTGTGGTGTTTCAGCATGAACATTAGCAATAACTGTTGTATTTAAACACGCCAATAGTGATTTTGATTCATTTAGTGTCGCCACAGAGTCGTGATTACCACCTAGAATAACGAGCTGACATTGTGTGTCTCTGATTGCGACAACAAAGCGGTTATAAAGCTCTCTGGCATAACTTGGCGGTGAGCCTGTATCAAAAATATCACCGGCAACAATCAAGGCATCAACTTGATAATTTTTGATTTGTGCTAACAACCAATCAAGAAACTGTTGATGTTCTTTAGCTCGAGTCTTAGTAAAAAAATATTGCCCTAAATGCCAGTCTGATGTGTGAATAATCCGCATTGCTATTCCTCTTTTTTATCTGACGAAGAGTATAGCGCACCTTACTTTTTTAGTGAAAACTCAAGAATAAGCCCTCTTTTTGAGTGATATTTCACCAAAAAATGATTTATTTACCTTAACAACAGGGATCTATTTCAGTAATGTTAAGGCTAGTCATAAATCTGTCATAAAATTACATCATAATCATTTTGACCCTCTATACTCGTCATCCTTCAAGTTGCAGGGGTGTTGGCTACGCTCAGCTACCCGAATCATATACATGAGTATGCTCATCGGGATATCTTTGCTTGCCGCCTATCTGCAACTCGAATGATTTAGAGTATATATACATTACACAGGATAGAGTATGGCAAGGCGTATTCTTGTTGTTGAAGATGAAACCGCAATTCGAGAGATGATCTGTTTTGTTTTAGAACAAAATGGTTTTCAACCTATAGAAGCAGAAGATTATGATTCTGCATTGAGCTTTCTTATTGATCCTTACCCTGATCTGGTTTTATTAGATTGGATGATCCCCGGTGGATCAGGCTTGCAAGTAATAAAACAGATGAAGCGGGAAAGCAACACCCGCGATATACCCATTATTATGCTAACGGCAAAAGGGGAAGAAGAAGATAAAGTCCAAGGGTTAGAAACGGGTGCGGATGATTATGTTATCAAACCGTTTTCACCTAAAGAGCTTGTTGCCCGAGTGAAGGCGATTTTACGACGTTTATCACCGATGTCCGCAGAAGATATTATTGAATTCAATGGACTCGGCCTTGATCCTGTTTCTCATCGAGTCACAAGTCAAGATAAACCTATCGATATGGGGCCTACCGAATTTAAACTCCTGCACTTTTTTATGACACATCCTGAACGCGTGTATAGCAGAGAACAACTGCTAAACTATGTTTGGGGAACCAATGTTTATGTCGAAGACCGTACTGTTGATGTGCATATTCGTCGTTTACGTAAAGCCATTGAAGAAGATGGCCATGACAGAATGATACAGACAGTACGTGGAACGGGATATCGTTTCTCTGCCCGTTTCTAAGTCAATATGGGAGTAATCGTCAGGTGTTAGAACGACTATCGTGGAAAGCCCTCGTTTGGGGGCTATGTCTATTTTGCTTGCCTGCCTTTATATTATCGCTTTTTATCGGGCATCTTCCTTGGTTGCTGGTGGCATCGCTTCTCTGTGCCCTTGTGTGGCATGCCTATAATTTGCTGAAATTATCTAAATGGTTATGGTTAGATCGCTCTGTATTGCCCCCTGAAGGAAGAGGAGGATGGGAGCCTATTTTTTATGGTATTCGACAGACTCAACAACGTAATCGTAAACGACGCAGAGAATTAGGCGATTTAATTAAGCGTTTTAGAAGTGGGGCTGAAAGCTTACCCGATGCTGTTGTGATGATGACAAATGAAGGGAATATTTTTTGGTGTAATAGCCTTGCTCAACATTTATTAGGTTTTCGCTGGCCTGAAGATAACGGGCAAAATATTTTTAACTTATTACGTTATCCTGATTTTTTGCACTATTTTACCGCAGGTGATTTTAGTCGCCCTTTAACCATTTCACTCAATAATGGCTCTATTGTTGAGTTTCGTGTGATGCCATATAGCGAAGATCAGCGCTTGATGGTGGCGCGTGATGTGACAGAAAAAAATAAACTAGAAAACTCACGACGTGATTTTTTTGCTAATGTCAGTCATGAGTTAAGGACACCATTAACCGTTATTCAAGGTTATCTTGAAATGATGGAAGAAAATAGTGTAGCAAAACCCGCAGAGCATAAGGCGATAGTCACGATGCAAGAGCAAGCTAAACGTATGGATACGCTTGTTCAGCAACTCTTACAGCTTTCTCGTATCGAGTCTGCTCCTCATATTGATTTAAACAAGATTGTTGATATTCCAGCCATTTTGGCTTTATTACAACAAGAAGCTAACTCACTAAGCCAAGGCCAACATCAGATTATTTTTGATGTTGATGAACAGTGGGCTGTTCGTGGTAATGAAGAACAACTGCGTAGTGCAGTTTCTAACTTAGTGTATAACGCGATTAATCACACTGAAGAAGGCACAACAATCAAAGTTAGTTGGAAGAAAATCCCCCAAGGCATGTTATTTAGTGTTTCAGATAATGGGGCGGGGATCAGCGCAGAACACTTAACACGTTTAACCGAACGTTTTTATCGCGTTGATAAAGCTCGCTCTCGTCATTCTGGTGGTACTGGGTTAGGTTTGGCGATTGTGAAAAAATCGTTGCTTCATCATCATTCTCAATTGAATATTGAAAGTAAAGTGGGTGTCGGGAGTACGTTCTCTTTTATCCTTCCTCAAACATTGCTTACCGCGAAAAAAACACACTAGAAGTATGTCTTTTTTAAAGCCTTTATCACTTGTATTCATGCAGTGATAAAGGTTTTTTTGCCCTTTTTCCATCTTTTTAATATCAATAAAAACTAATATCGTAGCGTTAAATTTTAATATTATTAATTAATGGTAACTTTAAATGATACCAATATTCAATATTATTGGTGATGAAATGCACAAATCATATCATGTATATTCGATGATATATGACAGTTATAACTAGTGCTGAAAAATAGTTTAGATAATTATTCTGGTTTTTGGATTGGCTATTGCCTTTTTTCATTATAAAAGTTTTACTTGTGACCCGTTATCGGCAATTTTTTCTATTTAGTACCTAATTGCTCTACATGAAATGATTATATATGGATATTATCCTGAATAATGTTGGTATGAGCTTAAATAGATATTGTTGATTTTATGTTGCGCTACATTGGCGTATTTTAACTATTATTGTAACTACATATTAACAAAACTTATGGCACATAGATTAGCTTCCAGAGATATTCTGGCATTAGGGTTTATGACATTCGCCCTATTTGTTGGCGCAGGCAACATTATTTTTCCTCCAATGGTGGGTTTGCAATCAGGTGAATTTGTTTGGACAGCCGCAATTGGCTTTTTGATCACTGGTGTAGGTTTACCTGTTTTAACGGTTGTTGCATTGGCAAAAGTCGGTGGTGGTATTGAGGCATTAAGCACTCCTATTGGTAAATCAATGGGATTATTATTAGCCATCGTGGCTTACCTTGCCGTTGGTCCTCTTTTTGCAACTCCTCGCACTGCAACGGTTTCTTTTAAAGTGGGTATAGCCCCTTTAGTGGGTGATACGGAAATGTCATTGCTGATTTATAGCATTGTCTATTTCTTAATTGTAATTGGCATTTCACTTTACCCCGGTAAATTATTAGATAGCGTTGGCCATATTCTTGCTCCTATTAAAATCTTAGCGCTCGCTGCATTAGGCGTGGCTGCGGTATTTTGGCCTGCTGGTGGCGCTATTCCTGCTACTGATGCTTATCGAGATATGGCGTTGACTCAGGGCTTTATTAACGGTTACCTCACCATGGATACATTGGGCGCTATGGTTTTTGGTATTGTTATTGTTAATGCGGCTCGCTCTCGGGGTATTGATAACTCATCACTGTTAACACGTTATACTATGTGGGCGGGAATTATTGCGGGTGTATTGTTAACTGCAATCTATTTGAGTTTATTTAAATTAGGCTCTAGTAGTGGCAGTATTATTCCGGGTGCTCAAGATGGCGCTGATATTTTACATGCCTATGTTCAGTACACTTTCGGTAATTTTGGTAGCTTCTTCTTAGCCGTACTGATTTTCTTAGCCTGTATGGTGACTGCCGTTGGTTTAACTTGTGCATGTGCTGAGTTCTTTAGTCGTTATTTACCTATCTCTTATCGTGTATTAGTGTTGATTCTGGCGATATTCTCAGCCGTTGTATCAAACTTAGGATTAAGTAAGCTGATTGAGTTTTCTATTCCTGTACTGATTATGATTTATCCGCCTTGTATTGTGATTATTTTAATGAGTTTCACATTACGTCTGTGGAATAACCCAAGCCGTATTATCGCGCCAGCAATGGCTGTTAGCTTATTTTTCGGTATTTTTGATGCGATAAAAGCCTCTGACTATCTGAAACATTTATTACCAGAGTGGGCAACTAAATTGCCATTAAGTGAGCAAGGTTTAGCGTGGTTAATTCCTGTTCTCATTACTATTGTGGTTTGTGGTATTTATGACAAAGTTGTCGGTTCACACCATAAAAAAGTGATCCATACTGAAGCCATCAATAAGCAATAAAATGCATTGAAAACATATGGATTTAAACGTAAAAAGGGAAACGAAAGTTTCCCTTTTTGTTGGAATTACAGTAAGTGTCGATTTTCTTTTAAACGATCAGCAAGTGTTTTTTCTATATCTGCTCGTATTAATTTGGAAACATCATATTCTTTGGCAAGTGATGAGAATCGAGCAATAACATCAACGGTATGATGAATATACGCTTGTGCTTGTTGCCAACTTTCAAAACCAGCTATTTCAGCAAGTTGCTTTATTGTATTTAATGGTGGCTTTTTACCATATCCAGCAAATGAAGTGATATGTTCATTTCTAGGATTGGGATTATAAGTCACATCATAAAAAGGGGCTGGCTCCCAATGTCCATCATCATATTGTAGAAATGACCAATTTTTACTGTGATCATCTTGATTAGAAGCGAATAGATTAAAAATGGCTCGTTTAAATTGGAGTTGCCCAGCTGAAACTGATTTGCATAGTACACGATTTACTTTGATTAAATCTTCATAATCTAAAGAAGGTAACCTAAAATCAGCATCTAGTAATCCGCATGCGCTGTGCATGATTAAACGCCCTGATTTACCAGAACTATTTGTGATACGATCAAAACGTTTTAATGCTAGCCAAGATTTTCCATTACTGTTTTTAGGAACGTCAATAAGTCGCCATTGTGGAGGATTAAGCTCTAGCTCTTTTGCTAGAGTGAGATAGATGGCTTCACATAGTCCTTCATCGTGACCAAGAGGTAAGTTTTTGGACGTAAATTTGATCAACCACGATTCATCACCTTCTTCTTCATATGTTTTACATTGATTAAAATCGTCCTGATTAAAATAAAGTAACGCTTTAGGTCTCGCCCCTCCAGAGCTACCAACAATAGCAAGCTCAGATAAAACGGTTTCTGTTTGCCCGTCAAATACAGCTTGTGCTTCTAACCCTAAATTAATCAAGTCAACTTCAAAATGTTCATCTGTTTGATAGTCAGAGATAGGTAAATAAGATAATCCCCCCATACCTTTATTACTAACAAAGGCTAGCCTGTCCATTGCTGTAATTTCATGTGGTTGTATGCCGTGTTGGCGAAAAATTCTATCTTGTAATAATCGTCCCCACCCATCAGGTAAACTATCAGAGAAAATCCCATGCAAATTACCATGAGGTTTTTTAGGTGCAATTTGTAAATCTGTATTATTTTTTAGATTAAAAGGAGAGCTATTACCATATTGTGTTAAATAGTGTGCATCGTATTGAAAAAACACATCATTATTATTTTGTACTAATGCCCCCATTAAAACGGGATCGCCTGTAGACAATGTCCGTATTACATTTAATTGTTTTATTGGCTTAAAACTCATCTTGCAATACCTCCTCAATCGTTCTTGGTATACGAGGCTTATTGACTTTTTTAGGGTCAACAACGGCATAAAGATTATTTAAATCATCAAGGCATTGCCAAAGTAACAATAACTGACGTAGTGAAATTTTACCTTGTAGTTCAAATTTTTTGATCGTTGATGCTGGGACGGTACTGCGCTCAGCAAGTTGTTCGCGTGACCATTTTTCTTTTTCACGCAGTTTTCGTAAATGAGTAGCAAAGGCTCGACTTACATCGAGATCAGTAAGTAATGAGAGTTTCATTGTTAGCTCTAAATATAAAATGGATACTATAATGTCTAATTATAGCATAAAATGGCCATTTTAGACATTATAGTATCCATTTAAGGAAAGTAGATTCAGTGGGAATTTTCTATTAATTATGAGTTTTAGTAAAATTATCCATTGCTACTGGACGTTGTTTTTCATCTAAATAGTAATGAACACCTGCTTCAATGCCGTCTTCTCCTTCATAGAAAATATTAAAGCGAGTGCGCTTGCCATCATGATAAGCAATTACAGCACTGCCACCTTTTCCTAAACAGAATTGATGGAGATTACCTGTTGATATACAAATACTGTTATCACCAGATACCGTGACTTTACAGTTATCGCCGGTGTTAATTGCTACGGCGTTTTTTCCACTAACATTGATTTGCGCTAAATCACCTGTGTTAGTGATTTTGGCTCGATCTTGAGAGGCAGTAATGAAATTACGCGTACCACTATTTGCGATATGAACACCATTACCTGAGGCATAAATTTTGACATCATTACCACTATTACAAATGCGGGAGCGTCCGCCTAAGCTGCCAATGCGACATTGATTACCCGTATTACATACTTTTCCTGCAAAACCAGTATTTATCAATTGATTGTTATAACCTGTGTTGGCAATGCTGTTTTCATCGCCAGAAAAAGCCACAATATTATTACTCCCACACAAAGCAAGATCGGTGCTTAATTGCTGACTTTTTAAGATCAATTGATGCCATTCGGTAGAAAATTGAATATTTTCAGATGTTGGCAAAGTGCTGTGATATGGCAGGCGTTGTAATGTCACACCTTGCTGTTGTTCATTGCCGAGCAGGAACAAGATGTTTTCCATGACTTCTTGTTCCTGTTTGGCAAAGGATGCTTCACTAAAATGACGTAAATAAATATATTGAATAAAGCTTTCTATCCACTGTGTACGGCGCTGTTTTATTAACTCACTATGGATAGCACTGTAAGTGCCTCCATCAGGAAAATAACGCAAAAACCAACGATAAAGCGAAGTTGAAACATGCAGCTGTCGTAAGTCTTTTTTTGTTAATCTAATATTTTCCTTTGAAGGGACTGACATATAAGCTCCTTAATCCATGTATTAATTAGTGTCTATGGTAACCATCAACCATACTGCGAAATGTTTGGAATGGTGTTTTTCCTGTTGTACACAGATAAAGGTGACCAATGATAAAAAAGACACTACATACAGCTAATATTTGGTGTGCAATTAATAACCATGCTTTAAATATTACGGCATCAGCAGGAATAAATGCTGGGTTTTGCAGTAAAACACCCGTTATCAAAAGCAGTGGAACTAATGCATACATCACACCTAAATAAGCCATTTGTTGCAGTGGATTAAATTTAACATTGGGTGTTGCTGGGAAGGGGTGATCTTCGCCTTTGATAATACCGTAGAGGTAAAAACGAACCTGCATTAAGGCGCGTTGTAACCAATTTTTACCATCAATACGGTAAAACTTGCCATTACCACCCACAAGGTTAATCAGGACAAAGGATAACCAGCACACTAAGAGCAGATAACCACAGATCTCATGTACGCTAACTAATAACGCGGTATCGTGTGCAGAAAGTAGGGCAAAATGGTTAATGCCACCACTGAGAAGTAACAGGATAAATAAAGAGGCATTACTCCAGTGCCACAAACGCACTGCTTTAGAGTAAAGATAGAGCTTCTCTTCTTTATGCGACTCACCGTGTGGTGTGGCAAAGCGATAACGCAAGAAGCCATGCAGTGCAAGAACAAGCAACATTCCCACTAAGAGTACACCTGCAACAATTAGCCAAAGGGGAAAATAGTCAGGCGTATAGATTAAAACATACTCTTTTAGTGCGGCTTGGAACTGAGCGCTGTCTGGCATTGTATTGACGATACTCATACTTTACCCTCCTCTTGAACATGAGGCCCTACACGGCGATAAAGATGTGGTTTTCCTACACCATCAAGTTGATAAATATAGTAATCGTGTGTTTTGAGCCATTCTTGAATTTGAGGGCTGTCTTCTCTGCCAAATAACAAGGCATTTTGTGGACAAGCGCTCACACAAATCGGTGGGAAACCTTTTTGTAATCGAGACTCAAGACAAAAATCACATTTATCAGCAACATGTGTCACCGGGTTAAGATAACGGACTTGGTATGGACATGCCGATATACAATAACTACAACCAATACATTTCTCTTTATTAACACGAACAATGCCATTGGTTTCATCACGCCAAGAAGCACCCGTAGGACAAACCGAGATACAAGGGGCATCTTCACATTGTTGGCAAGAGTGTCTAAAGAAATGGTATTTATCGTTATCTTCTTTGAGGCTTAATGGAATATGAGCAATATCCATTCGAGCCATTCCATTGGGTACTTTATTTAATCGACGACATGCAGTGGCACAGATATTACAGCCATTACAGAGCGTCTCATCGTGGATCATGGCATAGCGGATAGGTTTTTTTTCTGCTGTCGCTGCAAGCGCACTTCCTAGTGGCGCGCTGAAAAAAATGACCGATCCCATACCTGCTACAAATTTACGGCGAGAAACACGCATTATTTTTGCTCCTCAGTCTGATGATGTTGTAATACCCACATCGAATTTCGTTGATAAGGCAGAACGTTAAGGGTTTTCATGTTGTTCTACCTCAATCCATTCAGTTAAGCCTCGTGCTTTGCCGTAACTCATTAACGTATTGCTAAAGAGATAAGGGGCATCGTTGGACGCTAAAACTTGCTGAATATCCTGAAAATCAGGGTGAGTTTTCATCAGTGTCAGTGCATCTTCAATCTCTGAAGCCGTGTACTGAAAAGGTTCAGACATCAACATGCTTTGTTTCAATGGTCGAGGATAAGTTTCGCATTCAAAACGAACGACACCTGCAATTGCTGTACAAATATCCGCATGGCGGTTTAATAATTGCAGTTGTGCGAAATTATCTGACATAAATTCATCAGAGTAGAAATAATCCTCGCCATTGAGACTTAAATGGGCGATATCAATAAACTCGTCGCTCTTTAACGCGATTTCTAACTGTGCAATATCCTCTTCAGTCAGAGAATAGGGTGCATCATACAGCGTTGAAATAGCTAACAGTTCACCTTCTTTTGAACATTGACGTATCGCATTCGCTAGATGTTGTTCGGCAGATAATTCTGCTATCTCTGCAACGGGTTCTTCTACGATATCCGTTGAGGTGTTAGCACTACGTCCAACACCTGTTTCTGATAGTGGCAGTAACCAACGGCGACGAGAAATATCAGGTTGCTCTAAAGCAATATCTGCATCATCAGCGATATCTTGTGGTATAGAAGCCGATGCACTTTGTTCTATCATCATGATCTCCTTCTTTTACCTATTAACTTGGTAATAAACCACGAGACGCTAAATCGTCTGCAACATCTTGTAATCCAAGGCGAACTAAAGTTTCTTTTGTTGGGCAACCTAATTTAGGATCCCAGCCCATTTCTTCATAGAACATGGTGAGAGAAAGCTGCATATCTGCTCTGTCCATTTTGTCTGTACCTTCAGTAAAGACTGGAATATCAGGATCTTTATCAAATACCCATGAACAGATTTGGTCATGCTCATTACGCATATCCATGGTGTTCATTAATTTAACGGTATAGGCGCGGTGTAGAGTGAAGATACGCTCTGAGGCTAAATCCAGATCTTTAGAAGTCGTTGGTTCACCGGTGATCGCGGTAAAGAATTTAGCTTCCATTTCTAAGTCACCACGATAATTACGGCTCTTATGAGGAGAAACTGTCATTGGCCATACCCAGTTACATAAGGTAACTGCATCGTGTAAGCAACTACGTAAAATTGTCCACTTGGTATAAGCAATTTTGGCTTTATTGATTGGTGTATAGTTTTTAGTTTCATCAAAAGCATCACCAGAGCCAAATAGCTCTCCTGCAATCTCTTTTTGTAGTTTCAGTGGTAAACCACTGCCGATATAGTTGATATGTGTATGTGTCATCGCATCACGGTTAAACATACAGTTAACGATAGAACCAACTTGAGCCGATGCTTCATTCGCGTGGTGAATAGGGAAGCCCATTGGCGACCAAAGTTTGTTTTTCTTGTCAGCCCAATACTCTTCACCTAAATTCCAGCGCTGTGCAATTAGATAAGAACCATCAGCAAGGTGGCTAAATTCACCTTTGCGATGAGCTAAACGATAGTAGAATTCTTTGATAAATTCAGGGTTACCTTCTTCCAGTTTATCCCATGGAATTTCATTGTATTCAGCTTCAGGTAATACGCGTTTAAAGACACCATGGGTATAGCAATAAGTGAAGTCACGATGAAGTTGACCGTAGTTACACCAAAGTCCCATATCATCAAAAATATTAAGACCCACGAGGTTACCTACAACGTTACCATCTCCTTTTTTCTCAACATCTTTAGGACCATTAGGGAAAATAGTTGTGTGAACGAAGTTAGCGACACAAGTGTTACCACCTGTTTGCGGTACACCAAATTTTTTCGCTTGTGGAACATTGAGTTGAGCCATACAACGGATAGGGCAAGAGTGACAACCACCCATTTTTACAGTGTATTCTTCTGCTTCTGGTCCTAAGTCAAAGGTCGATTTCATGGTTCTGAAACCAACAGTATTGATATCACCAGGAGGGATTTCACCTGTTTCAATTGGGCCACCTTCAGCAGCTCCCCAATAGAGTCCTTTGCGAGCATTCCAACGAGAGCCTGGGTGTGAATACTCTGCCCAAGATTGCGGTGTACTTGGTACAACGTGGTTATTATTAGAACCAATTAATTGCGTCATCATGTAGTCGTTAAGTTCTTTTAACGCTTTACGATCAGCAACGTTAACGCCTCGGCTGCCTTCGACAACAATTGCTTTTAATTTTTTAGCCCCTAACACGGCACCAACACCCGCACCACCACTGTGATTACGGCTATTAATAATGCCAGATAAAGGCACAAGGTTTTCACCCGCAGGACCAATTGCGGCGACACAAGCTTCAGGGCTTGTTTGAGCACATAACTCTTCTGTGGTTTGACGAACACCTTTACCCCATAAGAAAGAGGCATCTTCAATAGAAACTTGGTCATCATCAATATGGATCCAAACAGGTTTATCTGATTTACCTTCAATAATCAGAGAGTCATAGCCTGCAAACTTCATCCATGCTGCGAAAAATCCACCCATGTGAGCATCAACCACGAGATTGCCACGAGTAAAGGTGGAAAGAGAGGTGATATTGACGCGGGAGCTACAAGGTGCGCCAGATCCAGTTAAAGGACCTACTGCAAAGACAACTTTGTTTTCTTCATCAAAAGGTTTAACGCCGGGAGCAACCTCTTCGTACATAATTTTGTAGCCAAAACCCATACCACCAATCAAGGATTTATACTTGCTTGAGCTTTCACGAGTGATGGCACCGGTTGTTAAATTGATTCTTAGAATATTTCCAGTCCAGCCGTTAGTCATAATATTGCTTCCTAATCTAAATGTGGTTCAGTGATGTGATTGTCTGGATTTATTAAACAGTAATTTCTTTCCATTCAATGATTTGCAACGCGCCTGTTGGGCACGCTGATGCACACTCACCACATAAATTGCATTTGCCGGATTTTTTAGTTTGTGGGTTGACGGTTGCCATCATCCACGGACAAGCTGTTGTACAGGCGGCACAACCAATACAACGACGTGTATCAACGACAATACAGCCGAACTCTTCTTGATAACGGATAGCTTTGACTGGGCAGACCTTCATACATTCAGGATCTTTACATTGACGACATGTATCTGTTGTAAAGTTTAAATCGCCATAAAGTCCACCACCGGAGCCAATACCTTTATCACCAAAATAAAAATGACGATGGATTTTGGTGCGTGAGAAGAATGATCCAACGCTTCCATCATTCCATGTTGTACATGCTGTTTCGCAACGGTGACATCCTGTGCAACGCGCTCTATTTGTGACTAAAACGCCTTTAGGTGTTGTTGTTAATTGAATTATTCCGCTGTCTATTTCTTCTTGCTTACAACCTAAAAGAGAAAGCAATGCGGGTGCTATTGTGATCCCTGCAAGCCCTTTACCGGATATTCGCAGAAACTCTAGTCTTGATAGCCCAATATCTAATATTGGACGATGATGTGTATCAGACATTAATATTTATCTCCGCTTAACTAATTTTATTAAGAAATAAGTTGTGATGATAAATTCTTTATTTACCCGCTTGCTTTATCGTTATATAAAAAATATAATAACGATATCGTTAGCAGATAGATTATAGATTTCAACTCTTTTTATGATTAAAAAACACGTTGTAAGAAAATGTTAAATATTTGTGTTTACAATGTGTTATCTCCATTTTTTACGTATTTTTATTATCCTTTCTGATAGTGTGGTTATTAAAAAATTTATTCTGTGATTACTATCATAGAAATAAAAATAATTCGTGTTATTTAATTTGTTTAATTAAATGATTATTATTTTTATCTGTAATTACGAAAGAGAATAACTACTATTTATATATATTCTATTATTGAAATTGAATTAAAGGTGATTTGTTCTTGTATTTTATTTAATGTTATTATTTTAATAATTAATTGATATTCGATATTAATTATCGATTAAATGAAATATGAGTTTTGATTATTATTAATAGCTACAAATATGAATAAATTGTAAAACCATGACTAGATCATTTTTATAAAAAAAGAAACCTTATCTAATTAAGAAAAGGTTTCTTTTGTTTGTTTCATCATTTGTTTTTATGGTTAGTAACCCACGGCTTTCCCCGCAGGGCGACGAACATCATTTGATCCATAAAGATAACCTTCACGCACTGCACCAGAAACAGCTGAGTCATTACCTGATGATGCGGGTATCACACCTTCTTCTCCGGGAAGTCCAACCATAATCAATTCAGCTGCTCCCCACGGGGTTTGTTCTACCATTTTATATCCCATAGCTGAGAGTTTTTCTAAAGTGTCTTTTGATAATCCTCGTTGTTCATAATAAACCTCATCAGGTAGCCATTGATGATGAATACGAGGGCTATTAACCGCTTCTTGTGGTGGCATACCGAACTCAATAATATTCAGTGCAGTTTGTAAGGTAATTGAAATAATACGTGAACCCCCCGGTGATCCTAAAATTAAGAAAGGTTTGCCTTCCTTTGTCACAATGGTTGGGCTCATCGACGACAGTGGGCGTTTTAATGGGGCAATGCTATTACGTTCACCTTGTACTAAACCATAGAGGTTTTTCTCGCCAACTTTGGTTGTAAAATCATCCATTTCATTATTGAGGAAAAAACCGGTTCCTGGTGCAATAACAACGGCACCGAAACGACCATTTATAGTATAAGTGGTTGAAACTGCGTTACCATTTTTATCTATAACTGAGTAGTGTGTTGTTTCAGGGCTTTCATGAGGAGCGATACCGGGTTGTACATTTTCTGATGGCGTTGCTTTGTTGGGGTGTATTTGTTGGCGAATATCTGTGGCATAAGCTTTGCTGAGTAACTTTTCTGTTGGATTGTTAATAAATTGAGGATCACCAAGAAAGGTGTTTCTGTCCATATAAGCATGACGCATTGCTTCCGTTAGAGTATGAACATATTCAGCTGAATTAAAGCCCATCGATTTAAGATCATAACCTTCCAAAATATTCAGGGTTTGGCAGATAGTGACTCCGCCTGAACTTGGCGGTGGTGCAGAAATAAATTCGTAACCCCGATAAGTACAGGTGATAGGTTTGGTTTCGGTGATAGTGAAGTTTGCGAAATCATCTTTGGTTAGCATTCCCTTATGCTGTTTTGAGGCCTCTTCTACTTTTTTAGGAATTTCACCTTGATAAAAAGCCTCAGCACCTTGCTTTGCAATAAGCTCAAGCGTATTGGCTAAATCAGTCTGAATTAAGCGATCACCGGGTTGCCATGCTGTTCCATCTGGTTTTAAGAAAATTTTTGCCGACTCAGGATCTTGTTTAAAGCGTTCTGTTGTTGTTTCTAATACATCAGTATCAGCACGCGTTAAAATATAGCCTTCTCTTGCAAGTTTAATCGCAGGCGCCATCACTTCTTGGCGTGAAAGAGTGCCATATTTTTCCAACGCAGCATCAAGCCCTTTTACCGTACCAGGTACACCTGAAGCGAGATAGCCATATAAACTGGCACCTTTAATTAAGTTACCTTCTTTATCTAAATACATATTTTTAGACGCTGCGGCAGGCGCGGTTTCTCTAAAATTAATAAAAGTATTTGTGCCATCAGCAAGGTGTATTGTCATGAAGCCACCACCACCAATATTACCGCAGCAGGCATTTACGACAGCTTGCGCATAACCAACTGCAACGGCAGCATCTATCGCATTTCCCCCTTTTTGTAAAATATCATTCCCGACTTGTGATGCTAAATGTTGAGAAGAGACAACCATACCATGTTGTGCTTCGACAGCGGGTTCATAGGCCGCATAAAGTGAATGTGAAAAAAGAGCGGTGAGTAACAGCAGGTGAGTCTTTTTTATAGTAATCATTATTATCTCCATCTATAACAGGGAGTTATATTTAATAAATACAAATATAGAGTTTTACGCTGTTATTAATACGAAATTAACAATTGCGTAACAATAATTATAGAGAGAGGTTATTGGTGATGAGAATTTTTTTTGATGTGATGATCACAAAACTATCTTTAAGCAGGTAAACAATACGCTTGTGTATAACTTATTGCAGTAATAAATAGAGTTGATAAGAAATAAATAGATAAGTGCTGAATAAACAAAAAAAGCCTGTTTTTTCACAGGCTTTTAGAAATGCATTAGCTTACTGAACGATTACAGTTTGCTTGAGTTTGCTTTCAGATATTTAGCAACGCCGTCTGGAGATGCGCCCATACCTTCTTGACCTTTTTCCCACTGTGCAGGGCACACTTCGCCGTGTTCTTCATGGAATTGCAGTGCATCAACGGTACGGATCATTTCATCAATGTTACGACCTAATGGCAGATCGTTAACGACTTGGTGACGAACAACGCCTTCTTTGTCAATCAGGAATGAACCACGCAGAGCAACGCCTGCTTCTGGGTGTTCGATACCGTAAGCTTTGATAATGTCATGTTTGATATCCGCAACCATTGGATATTTAACTTCACCAATACCGCCATCATCAATTGGCGTTTTACGCCATGCGTTATGAACAAATTCAGAGTCCATAGAAACACCGATGATTTCTACGCCACGTTTTTTGAATTCTTCAAAACGGTGATCAAATGCAATCAGCTCTGAAGGGCAAACAAATGTGAAATCCATTGGCCAGAAGAAAATAACGGCAGGTTTGCCTTTGATAAATGAATGCAGGTTGAAATCATTAACAATTTCACCATTACCTAAAACGGCTGCTGCGGTGAAATCAGGGGCTTTGCGAGTAACCAGAACCATAATGTACTCCTGTAAATTGAAAGAGTTTATACCCGTCATATTTCAAGTTGTAGCGTTGTTGACTGCGTTCATTCGCACTAGTCACATACTTTTGTATGCTCCTAGCGACTCATTCACTTGTCGCCTAGCTACACTTCGAACTATTTAGGGTAAATTCAGGGTGTATACCTTGTTTATACCCGTCATATTTTAAGTTGTAGCGTTGTTGACTGCGTTCATTCGCACTAGTCACATACTTTTGTATGCTCCTAGCGACTCATTCACTTGTCGCCTAGCTACACTTCGAACTATTTAGGGTAAATTCAGGGTGTATACCTTGTTTATACCCGTCATATTTTAAGTTGTAGCGTTGTTGACTGCGTTCATTCGCACTAGTCACATACTTTTGTATGCTCCTAGCGACTCATTCACTTGTCGCCTAGCTACACTTCGAACTATTTAGGGTAAATTCAGGGTGTATACCTTGTTTATACCCGTCATATTTTAAGTTGTAGCGTTGTTGACTGCGTTCATTCGCACTAGTCACATACTTTTGTATGCTCCTAGCGACTCATTCACTTGTCGCCTAGCTACACCTCGAATTATTTAGAGTAAATTCAGGGTGTATACCCTGTTTTTAAATGATGCATACAGCATAAATAATCAATCGCTATTGATAAAGTCAAACAGAACAATCTATTTGATAGATTATAGCTATCAATTTAATACAATAAAGTAGGATTATTTATGACTCCTTGTATAACGATTCATTCTAATCAACTTTGGAAATGAATACTATGCTTGTTAACAAGTCGTTATGAATAATATGATAAATTGACTTGGCATCTTTTTGATATATCAAATGTAATTCTACAATATGACAAAAAGATGAAACTCAAAATGGTAGTTAAATGTATCAGTCATCAAGTTGGTGATGCTGTGCTCTTTCTAACAATTGTGGATAAAACTGCCAAAAAATCTCACTTAATTCATCGTAATGTGTTTCAAGTACGATATAAGAGCCAGCGAGCGCACTTAAGCGTGGTCTTCTTCTCGCCATTCCTTTCAATGTTTGAGCAATATATGCTTTGTCAGCATAACGAATTAACCAAGATTGTGACCATAGATACTCATTAAGCTCTTGGAATTTTTCAGGTGTTTGCCATAAATCAGGTTCAATAATATTTCGGGTTTGGGTGACAAATTTAGTTAAAGGTATATCCGGTTCGAATCTTGACCAATTTAAAGAAAGAAAATGATCCCAAAAAACATCTAAGGTAATCGGTGAAACTCGGCGATATTCATCAGGAAATAAAAGGCGAGCTTGTTTGACTAATGGGTGAGTGTCAGTGAGCACATCAATGCGTCTATGCATACGAATACCCTCAATCACAGCTTGGCTGTAATCAGAGCTAGGTGCGCCTTTAACGTAATCTGCCATCATATTGCCTAATAGAGAGCTTTTTGCCCTAAAGGCGAGATGTAAGTGAGCAAGATAATTCATCACATCATCATAGCGCTTTTTGAATAAAAAAGGGCTTCTTTCTTGCACTGATAAGCTGGCAGCACTAGACTAGTCCGCCTGTTTTTTATGAAAGTAGTCGTTTAATTATGCGTGTATCAGACTTTACATTTGAATTGCCAGAGGCATTGATTGCTCACTATCCGCAACCTCAACGCAGTGGTTGTCGTTTGCTTTCTTTAGACGGTGAGACGGGGGCTTTATCACACGGTATTTTTACCGATGTGTTAGATAAAATAAATGCGGGTGATCTGCTGGTTTTTAATAATACTCGCGTGATCCCTGCGCGTATTTATGGTCGTAAAGCGTCAGGTGGTAAAATCGAAGTGTTAGTTGAGCGTATGCTTGATGAACATCGCGTTCTTGCCCATGTAAGAGCCTCTAAATCGCCAAAAGAAGGCGCTGCACTTGTGCTAGGTGAAGATGAAAGTGTACAAGCAACTATGGTTGCGCGTCATGATACACTTTTTGAAATTCGCTTTGATGATGAAAGAGATATTCTTACCATCCTAAATAGCATTGGGCATATGCCTTTACCTCCTTATATTGATCGTCCTGATGAAGAGTCTGATAAAGAGCTTTATCAAACGGTTTATAATGAGCGTCCAGGCGCTGTTGCAGCACCTACTGCGGGATTACACTTTGACGAACCATTACTTCAAGCCTTAAAAGAAAAAGGTGTTGAAATGGCATTTGTGACACTGCATGTTGGCGCTGGTACTTTCCAACCGGTGCGTGTTGATAATATCGAAGAACACACAATGCATTCTGAATACGCAGAAGTACCACAAGAAGTGGTTGATGCTGTATTAGCGTGTAAAGCGCGTGGTAATCGCGTAATTGCTGTAGGTACAACTTCTGTTCGTTCATTAGAAAGTGCTGCAAAAGCAACAAACGATGCGTTAATAGCACCTTTCTTCGATGATACCCAAATCTTTATTTATCCGGGTTATCAATATCAAATTATTGATGCATTGATTACGAATTTCCATTTGCCTGAATCGACTTTAATCATGCTGGTTTCTGCTTTTGCTGGGTATAAAAATACCATGAATGCTTATAAAGAAGCGGTTGATCAAGAGTATCGTTTTTTCAGTTATGGTGATGCGATGTTTATTACTCGTAATCCTTTAGCTATCAATGAAAAAGTAGGACAAGAATAAAGATTTATTATTCTTTTTAACGTTTTTCTTCGTTTTATGAATTGTTATTTCAATTTTATGGCTTAATCCCTTTGACTAAGCACGGGTTTTTGTTGAAGTAACATATACAGCCGTCTAACAAATGATTAGAATGTGCTGTTTTTTATTGCGCATTGGACTGTTTTTCTGATGCTTGGAGGATGAGTGAAATACGAATTAGATAAAACCGACGGTAATGCTCGCCGCGGTCGCCTTATTTTTGAACGTGGTGTTGTTGAGACACCTGCATTTATGCCAGTGGGTACTTACGGCACAGTAAAAGGAATGACACCTGAAGAAGTAAAAGCAACAGGTGCGCAAATTCTTTTAGGTAACACTTTCCACTTATGGTTACGCCCTGGTCAAGAAATCATGAAGTTACATGGTGATTTACATGATTTTATGCAATGGCAAGGTCCTATTTTAACGGACTCAGGTGGTTTCCAAGTCTTTAGTTTAGGCGCGATGCGTAAAATTAAAGAAGAGGGTGTTCATTTCCGTAACCCTATTAATGGCGAAAAGATTTTCTTAAGCCCAGAAAAATCAATGGAAATCCAATACGACTTGGGTTCTGACATTGTGATGATTTTTGATGAGTGTACGCCATATCCTTCAGATTGGGATTATGCGAAAAACTCAATGGAGATGTCATTACGTTGGGCTAAACGTAGTCGTGCGCGCTTTGATGAACTCAATAACAAAAATTCATTATTCGGTATTATTCAAGGCGGTGTTTACGAAGATTTACGTGATATCTCAGTAAAAGGACTAGTCGAAATTGGTTTTGACGGTTACGCTGTCGGCGGCCTTGCGGTCGGTGAACCTAAAGAAGATATGCATCGTATTTTAGAGCATGTCTGCCCTCAAATTCCTGCGAATAAACCGCGTTATTTAATGGGTGTCGGTAAACCAGAAGATTTAGTTGAAGGTGTTCGTCGTGGTATTGATATGTTTGACTGTGTCATGCCAACACGAAATGCACGAAATGGCCACCTGTTTGTAACCGATGGTGTGATTAAAATTCGTAATGCGAAACATCGCTCTGATACATCAACCCTTGATGAACATTGTGACTGCTATACCTGTAAAAATTATAGCCGTGCTTATTTACATCATCTTGATCGTTGTAACGAAATTTTAGGTGCAAGGCTGAACACTATCCACAACTTGCGTTATTATCAGCGTTTGATGGCTGAAATTCGTCAGTCTATTGAAGACTCTCGTTTTGAAGAGTTTGTACACGAATTCTACGAACGTATTGGAAAACCCGTCCCGCCGCTAAATGGCAGTGCGACTAAGTGTGAATAATGTATACGAGAAAGCCCAATTCTGTGTATGATATTGGGCTTATAACTTGAATATCGTCGATATCGACAACAATGAGGAAAAGTGAATGAGTTTTTTCATTTCTGATGCTGTTGCTTCTGCTGGACAAGCAGCACCTGAAGCTAGCTTTATGTCTATTTTACCGATGTTAGTGATCTTTATTCTGATTTTCTATTTTATGATCCTACGTCCACAGCAAAAACGTACTAAAGAACATCGTAAACTGATGGATTCTATTGGTAAAGGTGATGAAGTTTTAACGACTGGTGGTTTAATTGGTCGTGTTGTTAAGGTTTCAGATAACGGCTATATCGTTGTTGCTCTGAATGAAACAACTGAAGTAACTATCAAACGTGACTTTGTTGCCGCTGTATTACCTAAAGGCACAATGAAAGCTATTTAATAACATTTCCCCAAAGGGAAAAGGGAACTGCCGTGCTAAACCGTTATCCTTTGTGGAAGTACCTGATGTTGATAGCCGCTATCCTCATCGGTCTGCTTTACGCACTTCCTAACCTATATGGTGAGGATCCGGCTGTTCAAATCACTGGCGCGCGGGGAACCGCCGCCAATGAGCAAACACTGGATCAAGTTCGATCTTTATTAGATAAAGAAAAAATTGAAGCGAAATCTATTGCACTTGAAAATGGTGCGATTTTGGCTCGTTTCGGTAACCCTGATATTCAGTTACGTGCCCGCGAAGTGTTGTTGCCTGCATTAGGCGACCAGTTCATTGTTGCACTTAACCTAGCACCGGCAACACCAAAATGGTTAGAAGCCATTGGCGGTGAGCCGATGAAACTGGGGTTAGACTTACGTGGTGGTGTTCACTTCTTGATGGAAGTCGATATGGAAACCGCGTTGGGTAAACTTCAGGAACAAAATGTTGAAAGTCTACGTACATTATTACGTGACGAAGGCATTCCGTATTCATCTATCCGTAAAACGGATAGCTATGGCGTTGAAATTCGTTTCCGTAATTCGGATGATCGCTCTAAAGCTTCAGATTACCTAACTCGTCGTAATCAAGATCTCATTTTTAGAGATGGCGCAAATAACTCATTAAGAGCTATTTTTACTGACGAACGTTTACGTGATGCGCGTACTTATGCAGTACAGCAAAACATCACCATCTTACGTAATCGTGTTAACCAGTTAGGTGTTGCAGAGCCATTAGTTCAACGTCAAGGTGCTGACCGAATTGTTGTTGAATTACCGGGTATCCAAGATACCGCTCGTGCTAAAGAAATCTTAGGTGCGACAGCAACATTAGAATTCCGTTTAGTCAATACCACTGTTGATCCTTCTGCTTTAGAAACAGGTCGTATTCCGGGCGATTCAGAAGTGAAATATACCCGTGAAGGTAGACCAACTATTCTTTATAAACGCGTTATTTTAACGGGTGACCACATTACTGACTCGACTTCTCAAGCTGATGAATATGGTCAACCTCAAGTGAATATTTCACTTGATAGTGCGGGTGGTTCTATCATGTCTAACTTTACGAAAGACAACGTCGGTAAACCGATGGCAACACTGTTCGTAGAGTATAAAGACAGCGGTAAACGCGATGAGAATGACCGTGCTGTATTAGTTAAAAGCGAAGAAGTTATCAACGTTGCGAATATTCAAAGTCGTTTAGGAAATAGCTTCCGTATTACGGGTATTTCAAATGCGAATGAAGCACGTCAGTTATCTCTGTTATTACGTGCTGGTGCGTTGATTGCACCTATTCAAATCGTTGAAGAAAGAACGATTGGTCCAACTTTGGGTCTGCAAAATATTACCCAAGGTTTAGAAGCGTGTTTATGGGGTCTGATTGCGTCTGTTGCCTTTATGATAATTTATTATCGTAAATTTGGTGTGATTGCGAGCACTGCATTAATGGCTAACTTAGTGTTAATCGTTGGGGTAATGTCACTATTACCGGGCGCAACACTGACCATGCCGGGTATTGCAGGTATCGTATTAACACTTGCCGTGGCCGTCGATGCCAACGTACTGATAAACGAACGTATCAAAGAAGAGTTACGAAACGGCCGATCAGTACAACAAGCAATCCATGAAGGTTATAAAGGTGCCTTCTCCAGTATTATTGATGCGAACTTAACCACACTGATTACAGCCGTGATCCTTTATGCAGTCGGTACCGGCTCAATTAAAGGCTTTGCTATCACAACTGCAATCGGGGTTGCAACCTCCATGTTTACCGCTATTGTGGGTACGCGTGCGATTGTAAACCTGCTGTATGGTGGTAAACGCGTTAAGAAACTGTCTATTTAAGGAGCACGTTGTGGCACAGGATTATACTGTTGAACAATTAAACCATGGTCGTAAAGTCATTGACTTTATGCGTTGGGACAACGTCGCCTTTAGTATTTCGTTTCTGCTTTTGATAGCATCAATTGCTATCATTTCCGTGAAAGGATTTAACTGGGGACTGGATTTTACAGGTGGTACAGTAATTGAGATCAATCTCAGTCAACCAGCCGACCTTGATAAAATGCGTGATAGCCTAGATGCAGCGGGCTTTAAAGATCCTCTGTTACAAAACTTTGGTAGCAGTCGCGATATTATGGTGCGTATGCCTCCTGTTGAAGGACAGGCCGGCCAAGAATTAGGTAAGCAAGTCATTGATGTTATCAATGCTAAAGTTGATAACGACGCTGTAGTAAAACGTATTGAATTTGTGGGGCCAAGTGTCGGTAGTGAATTGGCGCAAACAGGTGCAATGGCGTTATTATCTGCCCTTATCTGTATTCTTATCTATGTTGGATTCCGTTTTGAATGGCGTTTGGCATTAGGTGCGGTTATTGCACTTGCGCATGACGTAGTGATCACGCTGGGTGTGCTTGCACTTTTCCAGATAGAAGTTGATTTAACCATTGTAGCGTCATTGATGTCTGTTATCGGTTACTCACTGAACGATAGTATTGTTGTATCTGACCGTATTCGTGAGAATTTCCGTAAAATCCGTCGTGGTACGTCTTATGAAATCATGAACGTATCTTTGACTCAGACATTAAGCCGTACCATCATGACATCAGCAACAACTTTACTGGTTGTTTTAATGCTGTATATCTTTGGTGGTTCAATGCTTCAAGGCTTCTCTTTAGTGATGTTAATCGGTGTTTCAATCGGTACTATTTCTTCTATTTATGTGGCTTCTGCATTAGCACTGAAAATGGGAATGAAACGTGAACACTTGATTGTACAAAAAGTGGAAAAAGAGGGTGCCGATCAGACTACACTCTTACCATAATAGAGCGTTTTTCTGATAAAACATCGCAAACACCCTGCCAGTGTATACTGACAGGGTGTTTTTTGTTCACTGAACAGGTACACTGTTTATGAGTATTGTCAAAAGTAGGAATAACTATGCATTGCCCATTTTGTGGAGCCGTAGATACCAAGGTAATTGATTCCAGACTTGTTGGTGATGGTTCACAAGTGCGCCGTCGTCGCCAATGTCTTGTTTGTCATGAACGTTTTACTACCTTTGAAGTAGCAGAGTTAGTGATGCCTCGTGTTGTGAAAAGTGATGAAATACGTGAGCCTTTTGATGAAGAAAAACTTCGTCGAGGTATGCTTAAAGCATTAGAAAAGCGTCCAGTGAGTTCAGATGATGTTGAAGCTGCGATAAGCCATATCAAATCACAATTAAGAGCGACGGGTGAAAGAGAAATCCCTTCAAAAGAGATTGGCAATTTTGTTATGGAACAACTGAAGAAACTCGATAAAGTGGCTTATATTCGCTTTGCTTCTGTTTATCGTAGTTTTGAAGATATCCGTGATTTTGGTGAAGAAATTGCAAAATTACAGGATTAATACATTAATACTGTGCTTTATTTAATGATTTGAAAAATAACGATAAATAATAAAATTACATGTAATTATTATGATAAATAACAACAGCAACAATCCAAGTGAAAATGAAAGCCTGCATGATGAACACTATATGCGCCGAGCCATTGAGCTTGCTGCATTAGGTCGCTTTACAACATCGCCTAATCCTAATGTGGGGTGTGTGATTGTAAAAGAGGGGGAGATTATTGGTGAAGGTTATCACCATCACGCAGGTGGCCCTCATGCTGAAGTCAATGCATTAAAAATGGCAGGAGATAAAGCAAAAGGGGCGACAGCTTATGTCACACTTGAACCTTGTAGCCACTTTGGTAAAACGCCACCTTGTGCTGATGCCTTGATTAATGCCGGAATAAAACGCGTTGTTGCTGCGATGCAAGATCCCAATCCTCAGGTTGCAGGACGAGGATTACACAAGTTATTATCAGCCGGAATTGATGTTTCTCATGGTGTTTTGATGCAAGAAGCTGAGAAATTAAATGTTGGCTTTTTTAAACGCATGAGAACAGGCTTCCCTTATATCCAGCTAAAATTAGGTGCGTCGTTAGATGGTAAAACAGCATTAGCATCAGGTGAAAGCCAATGGATAACCTCTAAAGCATCTCGTCGGGATGTACAAAATTTTCGAGCCCAAGCCAGCGCTATTTTAACGACAAGTGCAACTGTGCTTGCTGACAATCCTTCTATGAATGTACGTTGGGATGAGCTTTCAGATGAAGTTAAAGCGCTTTATCCTGAAGAGACGCTACGCCAACCTATTCGTATTATTACGGATAGTCAAAATAGAGTGACTGAAAATCATAAAATCACTCAAATTGAAGGTGAATGTTGGTTGGCGCGTACAAAATCGCAGCTAAGTGACTGGCAAGGCAATGTATCAGAAATCCTATTACCAACGAATGGCAAAAACAGTGGTGTGGATTTAGTTTTATTAATGATGCAATTGGGTAAACGTAATATCAATACTGTATGGGTTGAAAGTGGCGCTCATTTTGCTGGCGCATTATTAGAAGCAGGGCTTGTTGATGAGCTTATTATTTATATTGCACCTAAAATTTTAGGGAATGATGCACGTGGATTATTTGCACTTTCTCCACTTTCATCCTTGTCCGAAGCTCCTGAATTTACAGTAGATTCTCTCCAAAAAATTGGCTCTGATATCAGAGTTTGCTTAAAACCTCGTTATTAATAGACGCAAATAAGTGTGTCTACGGCGCTATTTGTAGTAAAATAGCGCTGTGTGTGTTATTTCCTGTCGTTACGACATCGTTATCAGCCAACTAAATGCCTTGATTTATCAAGGGTTTTTGGCTCCTTTGCTGTGTAATAATAAAACAGAGCGCAGTAAAGGAAAGAATATGATAAAATCCGCGCCCCGCGGATAGGAGAAAAAGGTAACCTATGAACGTAATCAAAGGTGTTGTCGCGGCGCCAAATGCACGCGTAGCAATTGCAATTGCCCGTTTTAATAACTTTATCAACGATAACCTATTAGAAGGTGCCGTTGATGCATTAGAACGTATTGGACAAGTTTCCTCTGAAAATATTACCGTCGTTTGGGTTCCTGGCGCTTATGAGTTGCCATTAACTGTTAAAGCATTAGCAGAAAGCGACAAATACGATGCAGTTATCGCATTAGGTACTGTTATCCGTGGTGGAACCGCACATTTTGAATACGTTGCTGGCGAATGTAGTTCTGGCCTATCTCAAGTTGCAATGCAAAGTGAGATCCCTGTGACTTTTGGTGTATTAACCACTGAAAATATTGAACAGGCTATTGAACGTGCTGGAACTAAAGCGGGCAATAAAGGTGCTGAAGCTGCAATGACAGCACTAGAAATGATCAATGTACTTAAAGCCATAAAAGGCTAATCATCTGTTTTAACTTAAGGGGAATTTTGTGAAACCTGCTGCTCGTCGTCGTGCTCGTGAGTGTGCTGTTCAAGCTATCTACTCATGGCAATTATCCGGAAATGACATCGCGGATGTGGAATTGGAGTTTTTATCCGAGCAGGATACCCAAGGTGTAGATATTGCTTATTTTCGTGAGCTTTTAGTGGGTGTTGCCATTAATGCAACACGTTTAGATAAGGCGATGGAACCTTATTTATCCCGCCAACTTGAAGAGTTAGGTCAAGTTGAAAAAGCAATTTTACGTTTAGCAATGTTTGAACTTAGCTTCCGTGAAGATGTTCCTTACAAAGTTGCGATTAACGAAGCGATTGAACTGGCTAAGGTATTTGGTGCTGACGATAGCCATAAATTTGTTAATGGCGTGCTTGATAAAGCTGCACCAACTGTACGTAAAAAATAACGTTTTTCACGTTTCCTCTATGGTAAATAATTCAAGGCCGGTATTTCCGGCCTTTTGTTTAATAAAGCTAGTCTAGTATGCATAGCTCAATAGGAAATAGATAATGCCTTGTGGTGAATTCTCCCTTATTAAGCAATATTTCACTTCACAACCTGTAAAACGAAAAGATGTGAGTACAGGAATTGGCGATGACTGCGCAATATTAACTGTGCCTGAAAAGCAACAAGTTGCTATTAGTACTGATACTTTAGTAAGTGGCATTCATTTCCTTCCTTCTATCTCACCTGAAGATTTAGCCTATAAAGCACTTGCTGTAAATATTAGTGATTTAGCTGCCGTTGGCGCAGATCCTTCTTGGGCTTCATTAGCTTTAACACTTCCTGATACAAACAGTGAATGGCTTGAGGCATTTAGCCGCTCCTTCTTTGCATTAGCTGATTATTATGCAATCCAGCTAATCGGCGGTGATACCACGCGTGGCCCTTTAAGCTTAACAATCACAATACAAGGGCTAGTTCCACAAGGAACGGCATTATTACGTTCAGGAGCTAAAATTGGCGATTGGATCTATGTTACGGGTTTTTTAGGTGATAGTGCAGCAGGGCTTGCTGTCTTACAAAATAGATTACAGCCGACAGAAAAAGAGAATAGTGATTATTTTGTTGCACGGCATTTGCGCCCTCAACCTCGTTTACTACAAGGTCAAGCATTACGCCATTTAGCGACATCTGCGATTGATATTTCTGATGGCTTGATTTCAGACTTGAATCATATTCTCACGGCAAGTGGTTGTGGTGCTCGCTTAAATTTAGATGCATTACCTTACTCGCCAGCGATGAAAGCAGAAGTGAGCGAAGAACAAGCGGAGGTTTGGGCATTAAGTGGCGGTGAAGATTACGAACTTTGCTTTACAGTACCTGAAATAAACCGTGGCGCTTTAGAAATTGCATTAGCGCATACCGGCGCAGATTTTCATTGTATAGGGCAAATTATGCCGATTGCTGAAGGTATTCGTTATTTACGTGATGGTAAAGATGTTTATCCTAATCTTAAAGGCTTTGATCACTTTAGTGAGTGTAACGAGTAAGGTTTACTTAAACAAAAAGGCGCTTAATAAGCGCCTTTGAGAATATTTTGAAGAGATCGCTAATTAGCTTCTCGCAGCTTTACGTTTAGCTATACGATTTTTTATTGAAGCTATATCGAGTACAACACCTCTGTTTGCGCCTGATGTTTTCACTGCAACTCTTGTTTGGGGTTTAGTTGAGCCATTCATGCGAGAGTCTCCTTTTAGTTGTGGATCCTTGGTTGGATTATGCTCATGAGAAAATAAGCTGTCAATAGATTTGATTTCTCTCTCTAATTCCTCTTGATCTCTTTCTCGTTCATCATCCATCATTAATATTAGTTCACTCAGTTCTTTTTTATTACCACAATTTTCTCTAATTAAGTCGAGAATTTGTTGATTATATTGCTCTATTGTTCCCGTATCTAACCAATTAAGTTTATCGATAATGAGATCTTTTTCTAGCCACTTAATATAATCATAGCCACCGCCTGAACATCGATCTCTTGTGGATGCTGAATCCATACTTATTTTAATAAAATGATCACCATATTTGATAAAATCATAATATTGACCATTTATAGTGATAACTTGAATACTATTAATATAACATTCAATTGCATATTCAGAGCCGGAGCCTGCACCATAAAAAATATAATTACCGTTTTCTTGTGTAATTGCACCTTGAAAATAGACAACTTCCCCATTAGTTCTATCTACTTCAATAAATTCACAGATATCTTCATCCATATTTGAAAGAATACCTATTAATGTAGCGTATTCTTCATCTATTCCTATATTATCTCCAATATAAAATGCCAATATCGCTAATATTGCGTTGATATAACCTGAATAGAATATAATGCTATCATCAAGGATATAAAACTTTTTAAAAGGAGGAGGCGCAGGATTATCATCACAATCAGTCCATAATCTATCGGCAGCTACAAATGTTAAATCCTGAGAAATAATCGTTGTCATTAGTTGTAATTGTATGATTTAATTAAAAAGAGAATTTAATTATTCTATAGTGTTGAGAGAGAAAAGTGAAAATAATTATGATGTTTAAATACTTAAATACTTAAATACTTAAATACTTAAATACTTAAATACTTAAATACTTAAATACTTAAATACNTTAAATACTTAAATACTTAAATACTTAAATACTTAAATACTTAAATACTTAAATACTTAAATACTTAAATACTTAAATACTTAAATACTTAAATACTTAAATACTTAAATACTTAAATACTTAAATACTTAAATACTTAAATACTTAAATATCTATTTATATAAAAAGGCGCTGATTAAGCGCCTTTAATAATACTGAAAATATCTGAATGAATTAATAAAGGTATTATTAATTATCTTAGTTCTTTTTCACAAATTCAGATTTTAACTTCATTGGCCCAAAGCCATCAATTTTACAATCAATGTTATGGTCGCCTTCCACTAAACGAATACCTTTTACTTTAGTACCAATTTTTAGCATGGTTGAGCTGCCTTTGACTTTCAGATCTTTAATCACAGTCACTGAATCACCATCAGCTAATAAATTACCGTTAGCATCTTTAACCACTAATTCATCGTTATCAACGGTTGGTTCTGCATCGTTCCACTCGTGTGCACATTCAGGGCAAACATACATTGCACCATCTTCATAGGTGTATTCTGAATTGCACTTAGGACAAGAAGGTAATGACATAATAATACTCTCAAATTTTATCAAAATGGGAAGTGATTAATCGTCACAATGAGGATAACACTTGCCCCATAAATTAAAGGACACATTATCGTTTAAGAGTGAAAGTTCTAAGCAATTCTCTAAATGGTACCGCTTCTGATAATGTGAAAGGGCGATAGTATAATAGATTTGATGGAAATTTGCATCTTTCACAGGGGATGACATAACAAGTGAGGAAAAGTAGATTAGATATAGAGAGTTAAATAGAAAATAAAGATAAACAAAAGTGGTTTTAATTATTAATTAACTTAATGATATTAAAGAAATAATTTTACAAATAAAGCTAAAAACAAATGCCCTCATCTTAAATGAGAGTATTATCAATAATAGTGTTAATTTTCTTGTTATTGTTTTATAAGATTACTTACCGAGGCATACTCTATAAGTTTTGTATTTGAGTTAATGATGAGTCCAATCCTCAATCCTTAAACCATCAACTCTTTCAAATTATCGAGTATTATTTGTAAGCCCTTTACTTCTGGCATGTGCTGCTATATGTAAATCATTATCACCAATGAGTTTGCTTTATTTCTCAAGTGTTGCTCTGATTTCCCCATAATGAAAAGCAGCTAATTCATCGTAAGATAAAACAGTGAGTCTAGATACAAAGTCGTTAACTGTAGCTAAGTTTTTAGCTGAATTTAAACTTTTTTCAGCACCAAAAATGAGCTCAGCGAGTGTGATTGTAGAAATAGCTAATTGCTCAGCATGTTATTGAATTTCGGTAGCAAAAACTCAGGTCTACGTTTAATGGTAAATATAACGATGTTTGTATCTAACTGGTATTTAATTATCAAAGGATTCTCTTTCACTTGTAACTTGATCGGGTCTTTCAGATAAAAAATCATCTGTTACAGACTTTTCAGATAAGAAAAAGCTATCCCATGCATTTTGTATTGGTGTGATTATTCTTTCTTTTCCTTTGATGCGAACAAAAACTTCTTTTACATCATCAGGAAAGCGAGTCTCAGCGGGTAAACGAACGTTTTGTGTTCTATTACTCATAAATACTTTGCCATGCTGGATCATAGTAATAGCTCTTATCAATTACTGCTACATAGCATAAGTATGTAGCAGTTTTTATAGGATACCAAACTTGTTGTATTAAATATATACACATCCTAGTAACCTATTAATGTAATAGGTTATTTTCTATTATTTATTACCGAGCCACGCTCTATAAGTTTGGGTGTAAGCACTAGAACATTGTCATCAGCATCAATATTTTCCATGCGATGTAATAATTGGCTGACAGCCAGTTTTCCCAATTCATCCTTGGGTTGGTGGATCGTAGAAAGAGGAGGGATCATATAAGAGGCGAGGTCGATATCGTCATAACCCATGACGGAAATATCATCAGGTACACGCAAACCTCTTTGATAAATAGCTTGATAAGCACCAACAGCCATTGCATCGTTACAAGTAAAAACAGCTTGTGGTAAGACAGAAAGTGAGAGTAATTTTTGCATTGCGCTAAATCCACCTGCAAATTCAAAATCACTGGTTAACACAAACTCTTCTCGAATAGCTAATCCTGCTTTTTGCATCGCATTGTAATAACCTTGCAAACGATGTTTTGCAGGAAGCTTATCTTGTGGGCCTGCAATACATGCAATTTCAGTAAAGCCTTTTTCAATCAGATAATTGGTTGCGATTTCTCCCCCGAGCAGAGAGTTATCTTGAATAATATCTCCCCCATATTCAAACGGAGACCAATCCATCATAACCATAGGTAAACGAGGATAACGATTTAGTACTTCATGAGAGGGGGCTCTGGCTTCTGTTGACATCAATAATAAGCCATCAACACGTTTTTGTAGCAAGGTTTCAAGGCTGCTATCCATGCGCTCGTAATCCCCTTCGGTGTTACATAAAATAAGGCTATAACCTTTTTCATAGCAGCTACGTTCAACACCGCGCACAACTTCTGCATAGAACGGGTTACTACTGGCTGTGACTAACATTCCAATAGTGTGAGTACAGTTCATTTTTAAACTGCGTGCTAAAGCAGAAGGCGCGTAATTTAAGGTTTCGATAGCATCGTTAACCTTTTTACGAATACCTTCGCTAACATAACGATTGTTATTGATAACGTGAGAAACAGTTGATGTCGAAACGCCCGCCAAACGGGCGACATCTTTCATTGTTGCCAAAGTACTATGCTCGCTCTGCTAAAAATGATTCGATTTCATGACGCCAAGGAACCGAAGATTGCGCACCATGACGTGTAACTGCAATTGCAGCTGCTGCGTGAGCAAAACGGATAGCCTCAACGGAAGGTTTCCCTTCTAATATTGCAGTGACAAATGCACCATTAAATGTATCACCTGCGGCAATGGTATCAACAGCATCGACACGAAATCCAGGAATTATCATGCCTTTTCCTTGTTCACTAAACCATACGCCACGGCTACCCAAAGTGATAAGCACTTGTTTAATACCTTTACGATGTAAAATTTCGGCAGCTTTTGCTGCACCCGCTTCATCATGCACAGAAACGCCTGTTAATATTTCGGCTTCCGTCTCATTTGGAGTGATAACATCAATAAAACTCAGAAATTCATCCGATAAAGGTTGTGCTGGTGCGGGATTTAAAATGACTTTGGTTTGATGTGATTTTGCCAGTTTCGCAGCTTCAAACACAGTCTCTAGTGGTGATTCTAATTGCATCAGTAAGGCATCGGCATGCTCAACAACATGATGATACTGCTGAAAATGTGTAGGTGTTAGTGCGCCATTAGCACCTGCAACAATGCTAATTACGTTTTCACCTTGTTCATTAACAAGGATCATCGCAACACCTGTTGGTGTTTGTGGAATAATACTAATTGCATCGATATGAATATTATCTGTTTTAAGCTGAGAGATTATTTCACTGCCAATTGCATCATCACCGACACAAGCAATAAAGGTAATATCAGCACCGCTGCGACCACAAGCAACGGCTTGATTTGCACCTTTACCACCAAAGGCTATTTTGTATTGATGACCAATAATGGTTTCACCGGGTTTTGGAAATTGTGAAATATTCATAATGTGGTCAACATTGATGCTACCTAGAACAGCAAGGCGAGGTGTTGTCATAGCCTTTATCCTTGTGAAAACGTGTTTTAATGATTAAAGCCACCACGGAGCAATATTACTCCGTGGTATTTATTGTTGTTATTTTTTAATAACTAACTCAAGCTCAACAGGAATTGTTGGATCCACTTTCTCGCCTTTGAGAATTTTATCTGCAGTTTGGATACCGATAATACCAATTTGGTCTGGACGCTGAGCAATGGTTGCACCTAACATGCCACGGTTTACCGCTTTGATCCCATCATCTGTACCATCAAAACCAATTACTAATACATCGGTACGACCAGCAGTTTGCAATGCGCGTAATGCACCTAATGCCATTTCATCATTTTGTGCAAAAACAGCTTGGACCGCAGGATACGCAGTTAACAGATTTTGCATCACGTTAAGACCTTTTGTGCGGTCAAAATCAGCGGGTTGGCTTGCAAGTACATTCAGTTTATGGGCATCAACTGCTTGTTTAAAGCCCTCACCACGCTCACGAGATGCAGATGTGCCAGTGATCCCTTCTAGTTGAATGACTTTGGCGTCATTAGCTACTTTTTCAGCAATATAATCACCCGCCATTTTACCACCAAGGCGATTATCTGAAGCGACGTGGCTGACAACTTCACCTTTGTTTGCAACACGGTCTAAGGTGATAACTGGGATTTTGGCTTTATTGGCTAAAATAACGGCATTCCCCACAGCATCTGAATCTGTTGGGTTAATAAGCATTAAACGTGTGCCTTTCACTGTGAGATCTTGCACATTAGCAAGCTCTTTAGCCGGGTTATCCATAGAATCTAGAACAACAAGGTCGTAACCTAATCTATTTGCCTCTTTCTGTGCACTGTCTTTCATGGTGACAAAGAAAGGGTTGTTAAGTGTTGAGATAACAAGCGCGATCGACTCTTTTGCAAATGCGTTGGCGCTGATTGTGGCGCTTAATGCAACAACAGAAAGAAGTGTCGCCATTTTTTTGAGTTTCATAATATAAGTTCCTGTCGGGGTTCGGATTAAGAGAATAGAGAGTTATTTTTTGTTATCTACCAAAACAGCAAGTAAGATGACCACCGCTTTTACTATCATTTGATAGTTTGATGATATTCCTAATAAATTCAGTGCATTATTTAAGAAGCCTAGAATAAGAGCACCAATTAATGTACCGATAATACGACCTTTACCGCCTGCAAGACTGGTACCACCCAGAACAACGGCGGCAATCGCATCTAGCTCATAACCATTACCTGCCATTGGTTGCGCTGATGAGAGTCGAGCAACTTCAATGACACTCGCAAGGGCAGCTAATAAACCACATAATGAATAAACGATGATTTTGATTTTATCGACGCTAATGCCCGATAAGCGAGTGGCAGATTCATTACCCCCTAGAGCATAGATATAGCGACCTAAACGAGTGTGATGTAATAAATACCATGCGCTCAAAAAGACAATCATCATCAGCCAAATTGGGGTTGGAATACCAAACGGGCGACCAATACCAAACCAACTAAACAGATCGGCATTATCGCTAAATCCGGTATTAATTGGGCTACCGTCGGTATAAACGCGAGTAACACCGCGCAGCAATAACATCATGACTAAGGTTGCAATAAAGGCTTGAACTTTACCTTTAGCAACGATAATTCCTGTTACACCACCAATAGCGGCACCTAATGCTAATGCGCCAACAACAGCAACAAGTGCATTAACATCCGCACCCACCATAGAAGCAGCAACAGCACCTGTTAGTGCAAGCAATGAACCAACAGATAGGTCGATACCAGATGTTAAAATAACCAGCGTCATTCCAACCGCCATAATGGCGTTAACTGAGGTTTGTTGTAGGATGTTGAAAATATTATTTAAGGTAAAGAAATTAGGACTGAGTGTCGAAACCACCGCAATCAGAAGTAGCAATGCAATCAGCGATTTTTGCTCTAATAGCCAAGCTTTTGAGAACCAACGTTTTGACGCTGGAATTGAATTTGTGCTCATATCAAACTCCTACTTTAGCGTCATATTGTTTACCAACAGCCGCTGCCATTAGCATTTCTTGTGTGACATTGTGAGCAGAAAACTCACCACTAATACGACCTTCATGCATAACCAAAATACGGTCACTCATTCCCATTACCTCAGGCATTTCAGAAGAAATTAAAATGATGCTTAATCCTTCTTGTTTAAATTTATTAATTAGCTGATAAATTTCTTTTTTAGCGCCCACATCAACGCCACGAGTGGGTTCATCAAGAATAAGTACTTTAGGGCGAGTCATTAGGCCTCTTGCGATAGCCACTTTTTGTTGATTTCCCCCAGATAAAAAGCCAATAGTTTGATCCATTGAAGGGGTTTTTATATTGAATAATTTAATAAAATCACCGACAGTGAGTTGCTCTTCTTTATGATTAAGCACACCCATACCACGGCTAAAATAGCGAAGTGCAGTCAGAGACATATTTTCTTTTACTGACATGCCAAGCACTAAACCATCACGCTTTCTATCTTCAGAGATGTAAACAATGCCTTGTTCCAGTCCTTCAACAGGCTTTTTGATTTGGCAGGGTTTACCATCTAATTCAACGGTGCCATTAGTTTTGGGTAATGCGCCGTAGATAATTTTCATTAACTCAGTACGACCAGCTCCCATTAATCCTGAAATACCCAGAATTTCGCTTTCATGTAATGAGAAACTGACATCGTGAACATCGTCGCCACTGAGGTTAATGACGTTAAGTTTGGTTTTTCCTTGAGGGATATTAATACGAGGGTATTGGTCTTCTAACTTACGACCCACCATCATTTCAATAAGAGTGTCTTCTTTTAATGAAGCGACAGGTTTTTCACCAATAAACTGACCATCTCGCAGTACAGTCACATCATCACAAATCTCAAAGATCTCTTTTAATCGATGTGAGATATAAACAATGCCACAGCCTTGATCTCTTAGTTCACGAATAACACTAAATAGTGATTCAGTTTCAGTATCAGTTAATGCATCTGTCGGTTCATCCATAATAATCACTTTGGAACCAAAGCTAAGCACTTTGGCGATTTCTACCATTTGCTGATCACCAATCGATAATTCAGATACTAAACGGTGACTACTGTAAGCAAGGTTTAATCGGGCTAACAACTTATCAGCCTCTGCATACATTTTCTTCCAATCGATAGCGCCAAAAGTACGTGTAAACTCACGACCTAAGAAAATATTTTCTGCGATGGTTAATTCTGGAATAAGGTTAAGCTCTTGGTGAATAATGCCTATCCCTGCTTCTTGGGAAGATTTGGGACCATTGAAAGCACAACTTTCACCTTGATAAATGACCTCGCCGGCATCTTTTTTATAGATCCCAGTGAGTACTTTCATCAGTGTTGATTTTCCTGCACCATTTTCACCGACTAAAGCCATTACTCGACCGGGGTAAATTCGCAAAGTCGCGCCTGATAGTGCTTTTACACCTGGGAATGACTTATCAATATCTTTAAGTTCAAGTAAAGGTTTCATATTGTCCTCAAAAAGTCACACCAGAAAACAACACAATATTGGCATAAGGCGTACATTCACCGGTTCTAATAACCGCTTTATTTTCAGTGAGTTGATTTTTAAATGCTTCATGTGAAACATACATTATTTGAATAGACTTCTTCTGCTCTTGTTCTAATAAATAGAGATAAGAGATGATTTCATTAAACAGAGAGGGATTGATGGTTTTAATTTCTTCCGCCAGCATCACGGCTTCGACTTGCATCTCATGAGTGATTGTTTGCAACACAGACATAAAGTCTGGAATGCCCTGAGTAAGAGCAAGATCAATACGTTCAACAGAGGAGGGAATAGGTAATCCGGCATCTGCAATAGTGATTTTGTCAGTGTGTCCTAAACGTGAAATGAGACTCGAAATAGGACTATTAAGTAATACACCTTTTTTCATGTTTCCTCCTCAGCGAAACGTTTCGCTGTATATATAGTAGAAAAGAAAGGCGGGAAAACAAGTTTGATTTATTCATATTGTGAGCATGATCGAAACGTTTCGTTGACAAACAAAAAGAAAGAAAAATCTAACTAATTGAATAAATTAACGCTGAATGGATTCAAGGCTGGAAGTGGTTGTTTTCAGTGAATTACATAAAAATGTGATGACGGACAAAATTATAATGGGGCGACAATATGGGGGTGTGAAGGCGTAAATCAGTATATAAAAATAGATAAATCACAGCCTAGAAAATACATTAACCTCTCCTGTAGTTAATCAGGAGAGGTTTTTAATCATTTTAATTCAATCAATTAGCTTGATAAGCTTTAATTGATTTCTCAATACCTTCTGCATCTAATCCTAAGTCAGCTCTGATCTCTTCTTGTCCACCTTGTGGTACAAACAGATCAGGTATGCCTAAGTTTAAGACAGGTACTAAGCAACGTTCTTGCATGAGTAACTCATTAACACCACTGCCAGCACCACCCATAATGGCATTCTCTTCTAGCGTTACTAACATATCATGCTGTTCAGCCAGAGAGAGGATAAGTGATTTATCAAGAGGCTTGATAAAACGCATATCAGCCACAGTAGCATCAAGTTTCTCAGCGACTTCTAACGCTTCTGGTAGTAATGTACCAAAGTTTAGGATCGCAATACCTTTGCCTTGGCGACGAATAATACCTTTACCCATAGGTAGTGAACTAAGTGGTTGCAATTGTGCACCAACACTAGAGCCTCTTGGATAGCGCACGGCAACAGGACCATCTTGATAGTGATAACCGGTATGAAGCATTTGGCGACACTCATTTTCATCACTTGGCGCCATAATAACCATATTAGGAATGCAGCGTAAAAATGAGAGATCAAAAGCACCTTGGTGAGTTTGACCGTCTGCTCCCACAATACCACCACGATCAATAGCAAATAAAACAGGGAGTTTTTGAATGGCAATATCGTGGATCACTTGGTCGTAAGCGCGTTGTAAGAATGTTGAGTAGATAGCAACAATCGGCTTATAACCACCAATGGCTAAACCTGCAGCAAAGGTAACGGCATGTTGTTCTGCGATCGCAACATCAAAGTATTGTGATGGATATTCTTTTGAAAAACGCACCATACCAGAGCCTTCACGCATAGCCGGGGTAATTGCCATGAGTTTTGGATCGGTAGAGGCTTCTTCACATAACCAGTCACCAAAAATTTTGGAAAATGTAGGTCGTGCATTCGGGCTTTTAGGTAATGTACCTGCTTGTGGATCAAACTTAGGTACAGCGTGCCAGCTAATAGGATCACGCTCAGCAGGGGCATAACCACGACCTTTTTTAGTCATAATATGCAAAAGCTGAGGGCCTTTTAGATCACGCATATTGGCGAGTGTTTGTACTAACGCAATAACATCATGACCATCAACTGGGCCGATATAGTTGAAGCCCAACTCTTCAAACATGGTGCCTGGAACAACCATGCCTTTAATATGTTCTTCAGTCTTTTTCAGTAATTCTTTAATGGGTGGAATACCAGAAAAGACTTTTTTTCCACCTTCACGCAAGGTGGTATACAGTTTGCCAGACAACAATTGTGCAAGGTGATTATTCAATGCACCCACGTTTTCTGAAATTGACATCTCATTGTCATTAAGTACAACGAGCATATCTGGTTCAATATCCCCTGCGTGGTTCATTGCTTCAAAAGCCATACCCGCAGTAATTGCACCATCACCAATGACACAAACTGTTTTTCTGTTCAGCTTTTCTTGCTCAGCGGCAACAGCCATGCCAAGACCCGCACTGATAGAGGTTGAAGAGTGACCGACACAAAGCTTGTCGTATTCACTCTCTTCACGCCAAGGGAAGGGATGTAGCCCATTCTTTTGACGGATAGTATCAATGCGGTCACGGCGACCCGTTAAGATTTTATGAGGATAGGCCTGATGACCAACATCCCAAATCAGGTTATCAAAAGGGGTTTTATAGACGTAATGAAGAGCAACTGTTAACTCAATAGCACCTAAACCTGAGGCGAAGTGACCACTTGAGCGGCTGACACTGTTAAGAAGAAATAGCCTTAGCTCATCACAGAGTTTAGGTAAACTCTCTTTTGGTAATAGGCGTAAATCTTCTGGCGTTTCAACCAACGCCAATGTGGGATATTTTTCGATATCAATGCTCATGTGATGCCTATTAATTAATCACTTGTAATAGGGAAAGAACAGGTAAGCTGCTCTTTTTATTTTTTATTAGTTTTTCCGTTCGACGATAAAACTCGCTAATTGTTTAAGCGTGGTCGTATCGTACTCGTATTGCTCAAGAAACGCTAAGGCATCCAGTGCTTCGTTATACAATTCCTGTGCTTTCTTTTGAGCTTGCTCTAATCCAAGGAGTGCCGGATATGTGCTTTTTCCTGACTCTTGGTCGCTACCTTGACGTTTTCCTGTCTCTTCCGTACTGCCAATGACATCTAAAATGTCATCTTGTACTTGAAATGCAAGGCCAATAGAGTGGGCATATTTATCTAGTGCGGGTAATACGTCATGGCCTTTGGAGCCAGCACTAAATGCGCCTAAGCGAACAGCTGCACGAATTAATGCACCTGTTTTGTGTAAATGGATTTTTTCAAGAGATGCGAGGTCAATCGATTTATCTTCGGCTTCAAGATCAAGAGCCTGACCGCCACACATACCTGCAAGCCCGCTGGCTGTTGCTAATTCTGAAATCATTGCAACGCGATCGGCCATTGCAACATCAGGCATTGGATTATTTGCTAAGATCTCAAAGGCCAGTGTTTGTAATGCATCACCCGCTAAAATTGCGTTGGCCTCACCAAATTCAATATGACATGTCGGTTTACCACGACGTAAATCATCATCATCCATCGCAGGTAAATCGTCATGAATAAGAGAATAAGCGTGAATACATTCTACTGCAGCAGCAGGTGCATCAAGGTTAAGTGCAGGGACTTTAAACATTTCACCCACTGCATAAACAAGGAATGGACGTAAGCGCTTTCCACCTAAAAGAGCACCATAATGCATGGCTTTACCTAGAGGCATGTCATTGAATGGTAAAGCTGATAGTGCTTGGTTTAATGCATCATCAACACGCTGGTGGGCGGAATCTAATTTATGACGGAACGCATCCGTACTTGAAGTTGCGTTACTCAATTATTCTGCCTCTTGGATTAAATCATCAGGAGTTGCATTATCGTCTTCTTTTAGAAGAATACGAACACGCTGTTCAGCGTCTTGTAATGTTTTTTGTCCAACACGGGCTAGACGAACGCCATGTTCAAATTCATTAAGCGCTTCTTCTAAAGGGAGTTCACCGGATTCTAAACGGTTTACGATTTGCTCAAGTTCTTGCATAGATGCTTCGAAACTTGGTGCTTGTGCGATGTCTTCGTTAATTGGTGTCGTTTTCTTAGCCATAATATTTTTGATAATAAAGCATGTTAGCGCTGAATAATAGCGATCATCTTACTACAAGTAAGAAGAAAATTTCTTATTCAGTCGATGATTTTTGCGGGTGAGCCCTAAATATTGGTGATATACTTTGTGACTTTTATAAACTCCAGTCAATTAACATCACTGTAGTTTATGTTTCTACTTAATAACCTATGACCATTGACTATGAAGTTTATTATTAAATTATTCCCCGAAATTACGATCAAAAGCCAATCAGTTCGTATACGTTTTATCAAAATTCTCACTAGCAATATTCGTAATGTACTTAATACATTAGGTGATGAAATTACGGTTGTCCGCAATTGGGATAACATTGTTGTTGTTAGTAAAGATGAAAGCAAAAGTGAAGCGGTATGTGATGCACTAACACGTATTCCTGGTATTCATCACTTTTTACAAGTAGAAGAGCATCCGTATACTGATCTGCACAATATTTTTGAGCAAACTTTTGCTGCGTTTAAGCATTTAGTGGAAAACAAAACATTTTGTGTTCGTGCCAAACGTCGTGGTAAGCACAGTTTTACGTCAAATGAAGTTGAGCGTTATGTTGGTGGTGGTTTTAACCAGCACGTAGAAAGCGCAAAAGTGAAATTAACGCGTCCAGATGTCACCATTAATTTAGAAATTGAAGATGATAAACTTATTTTAGTGAATGCGCGCTATGAAGGTATTGGTGGCTTCCCTATTGGTACGCAAGAAGATGTATTGTCGTTGATTTCTGGTGGGTATGACTCTGGCGTATCAAGTTATATGCTGATGCGTCGTGGTAGCCGTGTTCACTATTGTTTCTTTAACTTAGGTGGCTCTGCGCACGAAATTGGTGTTAAGCAAGTTGCTCATTATTTATGGAATCGCTTTGGCCGTTCTCATAAAGTGCATTTCGTTGCGGTTGATTTTGAACCTGTTGTCGCAGAAATCTTAGAAAAAGTCGATGATGGTCAAATGGGCGTTGTATTAAAACGTATGATGGTACGTGCTGCATCTCGTGTTGCTGAGCGTTATGGTGTTCAAGCTATTGTAACAGGTGAAGCATTAGGCCAAGTTTCTAGTCAAACCTTAACGAACTTACGTTTAATTGATAATGCGACAGATACGTTAATTTTACGCCCTCTTATCACACATGATAAAGAAAACATTATCAATATTGCTCGCCAAATAGGTACAGAAGATTTTGCTCGCACGATGCCAGAATTTTGTGGTGTTATTTCAAAAAGCCCAACAGTGAAAGCGGTCAAAGCGAAAATCGAAGCAGAAGAAGAGAAGTTTGATTTTTCTATTCTTGATAGCGTTGTTGAAAACGCCAAGAATATGGATATTCGTCGTATTGCAGAAGAAACTGTACAGCAAGTTACTGAAGTTGAGATGGTATCTGAATTTGGTGCTAACGATGTTATTTTGGATATCCGCTCACCTGAAGAGCAAGAAACTTCACCATTAAAAATAGACGGTGTTGATGTTAAAGAGTTACCTTTCTATAAATTAAGCACTCAGTTTGGTGATTTAGATAAAGCCAAAACTTATTTGCTCTATTGCGATCGCGGAATGATGAGCCGCTTACAAGCACTTTATTTACGTGAACAAGGTTTTGAGAACGTTAAAGTGTATCGTAAAAAATAAAATGGTAATGATTTGATATTAAAAATAAAAAAGCCACTGAAAAGTGGCTTTTTGGGTGCTATTAATAACTTGTCAGAAATTATTTTGAAATTCTTCTGCTCTTTTCTCTAATATGGTCAGAAATGATGTTTTTGCTATTTTATGAGCATTGGGTGACATAATAGCAATAATTTGATATCTGTTTGGATAAAGCCAATGTTGACAGTAAACCAAGTAGTGATTCGATTTTCTTTGTATTTGTGGCGTCTTTTTATTCCGTTCAGGTTCAAGTGGCATTCTAATATGTATTTTAGAAATAAGTGATTGACATAATTTAGCATTATTTTCCCAGCGACCATTAGCGCCTAAATAATTGGACAATATATTGTCTTCTTTCCAAAGTTTTAATAAGTGAGCATATTCATTGGCGATAGTTTTATGTTCAATATCAGCATGTATTGATATTTGAATCATAAAATATCAATTACTATCAAACTTAGGCTTATTAAGACCTAATTTTATATGTTCAGCTTGTATTAGTTTTCGCATATCAGCATCAGTTACATTGGGTTTTTTATTTGTTGTTTTTAATGGCTGTTGAGTTTGTTCTATAAATGAAATCACTTCAGTTAATATACTTCTATAAACGGCTAAAGAGCGACCAAATAAGAGTATGCTTTCTTTTTTAGGGACATCACTATTTGAATATGATGCAAGGATGGCTTTTATATCGACTAAAGAGCTATCTATATCTTTTATATTTTTATTTATGTATTTATAAGCGCGTTGACTAATAAATGAATGATGGTATTTCTCCCATTCTTTTTTTAGGTTATTTAAATCATTACTGAGTAACTCAGCTAATTTACACATTCTTTCAGTGGCATCGCCAATTGGAATAGCAACAAGTTGATTGGATATAGGTGAAGTCAAAGAATGTTGAGCATTCGGGATTAATGATGATTGTTTGTGTTTAAAGCTTTCAGCAGGAACAGTGGCTAATCCCATAGAAATCAAAGTAACAAGTTTTGGTAAGTTCTTGCGGTATTGAAGAGTTTTCATTTTGCCACATCCTTTAGAAGTTGGTTCTATTTTAACCTCTCAACATTTATTTTGAAATCTGATATGAAGAAATAACGACTGGAATAGGTCTTAAAAATTAATCCCCAACTAATAAATAATATATTTATTAATAAGATAAATGAATTAAGTGGGGGATGTTTTGTAGTGTGTGTACGGCTTATCTATTTATCCCCAAAACCAGTAAACTCATCTTGGTAATTATAAATACCAGGTGGCAATACGAGTTGTTTGGCAACATCTGCAGCAGCTTCTTTACCTTTTAAACGCTCGATAATTTTTAGTGCAAAATCGAGAGATGTTGCGGGCGCTTGGCTAGTAATTAAATTAACTCTTTCATCAAAATAGACGCGATAATCAACCCATTTTTTTGGTGATATTTTATCTTTTAATGCAGGAAAGCCAGTCATGTTACCGATGGGGAAAATATTGTGAGACTCAAGAATAATTGCAGGTGCTGCACAGATGGCTGCGACAAGTTTATTTTCACTGTGCATACGACGTACTTTTTCAACGACTAAAGGGCTATCTCTTAAGGTTTCAGAGCCTTGTAATCCACCGGGTAGAATAATAACGTCATAGTGGTGATCAACAACACGAACTAAAGGGGCATCTGCGACAAGTTTCATGCCTCGTGAACATGTAATGATAAGTTCATCAACATCATCTTCTGCACTTGCGAGCACGACATTAATACCTGCCCTTACCAGCAAATCTGCGGTAGTAACGACTTCGGTTTCTTCACTTCCATTAGCTAGGCAGATGAGCGCTGATATGGTCATAATTGCCTTCCTGTTGTTTAATAAATTGGAAAAGGTGGTTATTTTCTGGTAATACAAGCCCTTGTTCTGAAGCTCGACGTAATAAATAACCCGTAATATAGTCAATCTCTGTATGGCGTTGATATTTCACATCTTGATACATAGAAGAATAATTATTTGCTGTTTGTTCTATCGTATCAATAATATAGCCATGAAGATGGGCTTGGGACGTTGGTACAACACCTTCACGTTCCATTACTAGATAAACTTCATCGCATATTTTTTGAATATGTTCAGGATAACGTAATAAATCCCCATTACGGCATTGATAATAAACGGTAAGAGGGTTAATAACACAATTAACAGCAAGTTTTAGCCAACTAATTGTATGAATATCATTATGCCAAGCGACATCAGGTAAAGCATGATGCAAGGTTTCTGCTAAATAGCTATATTGTTGAGCAGCATGATTTAATGGGCCTATATGTGTTATTCCTGTTGCAGTATGAATAACATCTTGTCCTTGTTGATAAGCACCATGAGTAATAATACCTTGTAAAATAGGTCTGTTGACTGAGTGGTGTGTTGCTGTTAATTCATCAGCCGTACCCATACCATTATGAATTAATAAAATAGGACATTGTGCAGAAAGATAGGGCAATAGCGTATTAACTGCATCTGAGACTTGCCAAGATTTTAAGCAAACAACAAGTAATTCGCTTTGTTTTAACCATTCAAGTTGATTTGCAGTAATACGTTGATAAAAAGGCTCGCCATTAATGTTATCAACACTCACGTCTAAAAAAGGCTGAGGTACTCTTAGCCAACCTTGTACTTCATGAGATTGACGTGTTAAAGCTGCAATCCAAAGTTTACCAATCGAACCACACCCTAAAACGGTAATTTTCATTGTGCCTCTTTTTGCAAATCGTAATAGCGTAAGGTGGCTACTGACGGTCATTAGACTATTTAGCTAAAATTATAACATTGATTGCACTGCTCTGTTTAAAGTATGTTTGCGCTTTAGTTTGAGCGGAAATTAAAGGGATAAATTTGTTATTGAATGTGCAATGCTTTTTTGCAACCCTAAAAGAAGCTATTATTCGGGTTGTATTTATTTATTGAGGAAGAAAGAATGCCATCTTTTGATATCGTATCTGAAGTTGACTTACATGAAGTGCGTAATGCGGTAGAAAACGCACAACGTGAACTGACTACTCGCTGGGATTTTCGTAACGTTGAAGCAAGCTTTGAATTAAACGAAAAAGCAGAGTCAGTGAAAACGACCAGTGTATCTGAATTTCAGGTTCAACAATTATTAGATATTCTGCGTGAGAAAATGGCAAAAAGAGGGATTGATGGTGCGGTATTAAATATCCCTGAAGAGATGACTCACAGCGGAAAAATGTACAGCGTAGAAGCCACCTTAAAACAAGGTATTGATACAGCTTTAGCGAAAAAAATTGTTAAGTTGATCAAAGACAGCAAATTAAAAGTTCAGGCTCAAATTCAAGGTGAGCAAGTGCGAGTTACAGGTAAATCGCGTGACGACTTACAAGCCGTAATGAAATTAGTAAGAGAAGGTGAGTTAGGGCAGCCATTCCAATTTAACAATTTCCGTGACTAATTGTTTATTCCTTTAGTCATACAAAAATGCGCTGGTTTAACAGCGCATTTTTTATTTTATCCAGTAAATTTATTGATCTTTAAACTAAAGGGATCAGTGACTCTAATGTTGCTCTCGGCGTCTGTTTAGTATCAACCTTGATATAAGCACTCTGTTCATTCGCCATAATTACAACTTCATTAACACCCGGTTGTTGTTTAAATAATTGTTGTAGTTGCTGTTGTTGGCTTGAAGATAAATTTTCAGGTAATTCAACGCGTAAGCTACTGACATAAGAGGGTTGGCGTAACGTTAGGCTAATGAAAAACCAAATAATGCCAATCACTAAACAACCTAAAAATACAGTTTGTGCACTATAATGCTGGTAAAGCCATCCGCCTAAAATTCCGCCCAATGCCACACCTAAAAATTGGCTGGTGGAATAAATTCCCATCGCTGTACCTTTATAACCTGCTGGCGCTTCTTTACTGATTAATGAAGGAAGAAGGGCTTCCATAATATTAAATCCAATAAAGAAAACTTGAACACCCGCAATAATTAGCCATAAGCTAGAGCCTGAAATAATAAGAATGGCTTGAGCAATAATAAGTAAGGAAATACAGAATAAGAAAACTTGTTTCATCTTTCGTTTCTTTTCTGCATAGATAATAAAAGGAAGTACAGTAATAAAGGCAATAAGCATGGTGACTAAATAAACAATCCAATGCTTCTCTTTCGCTAAACCAGCACTACTCATAACCAGAGGAAGTGCAACAAATGCAGCCATTAATAAAGTATGTAGTGAGAAAATGCCTGTATTAAGTTTAAGAAGTTGTGCATCAAATAAAACCTTTTTTACGCTACCACGAACAAAACCTGACTCTCTATTAAGAATATGATGTTCGCTATTCGGCACAGTAAAAAGCGTAATAATAATGCCACCAAAGGCGAGTAGGGCGATCCCCCAAAACAAGCCATGTAAGCCAAAGATATGCGTTAAAATAGGCCCTAAAACTAAGGCTAAAGCGAACGTTATCCCAAAGCTAATACCAATAAAGGCCATTGCTTTTGTTCTATTTTGTTCTCGTGTTAAATCTGACAATAAAGCCATTACGGCTGCTGAGATAGCTCCCGCTCCTTGTAATGCTCTACCAATAATAATGCCGTAGATATTGTCACTAAGAGCCGCAATCAAACTACCAATAATAAAAATAATTAAGCCAAAAACAATCATAGGTTTTCGACCAAATTTATCAGAGAAAATACCAAAAGGAATTTGGAATATAGCTTGTGTTAATCCATAAATACCGATGGCTAATCCAATGAGAGATTCTGTTGCGTGTTGTAGCTGAAGCCCATAGGTGGTTAAAACTGGGAGTACCATAAACATGCCAAGCATGCGAAGAGAAAAAACAGTACCTAGTCCCCATGTTGCTTTGCGCTCTAATGGGGTCATTTTATTATCATTCATGGATTACCTCGTATTACTGATACCTCCCATTGTAATGGCAAATCTTGGTGAGGTTAATCAATAAATGGGATACAAAAAAGACAAAACTGTACTGATATCATGAGAAGTCATAAAAGAGATAAAAAAATACCAGTCAGAAAGCTGACTGGTATTTGGGCTACTTTAATAAATACATTATCTTAGATACGCAAGAACCGCTTCTGTTGAGCTTGTTGGATCAACAGACATCATTACGCTTAATGACGTGATTGCGACAATAGAGAAAATAAATAATTTTCGTGCCCACACAATATCATTGGTTGCTTTATAACCAGATAAAGCCATTCCTAACCACCAAATACTGACAGCTGAAGCCACAATCAGGTATTTATAGCCCGCGTAACCAACTAATGTCAGCATTAAGGTTGCAATCATAAACGCCAGAATATAGAGAATAATATGACGTTTAGCGACTGAGATCCCTTTAATTACAGGTAATACAGGGATATTTGCAGCTTGGTAGTCTTTAAAACGGAAAATAGCAATGGCATAAGAGTGAGGCATTTGCCACAAACTAAAGATAAGTAATAGGATTGCCGCGCCCGCATCAAATTCACCGCTAACGGCACAATAACCGATAACAGGAGGTGCAGAGCCAGATAAGCTTCCAATCAGTGTGCCATAAACAGATTTACGCTTCATATAGAGGCTATACACCCCAACATAAATAATAAAACCGAATACAGCGATAAACATTGCAAGTGGGTTGGCTGCTACATAGAGCAGCACAACACCTGCAATACCTAATACTGAGGCATAAATCAGGCTAATTTGAGGGTCAATTAATCCTTTAACTAATGGACGATTCTTCGTTCTTTCCATGATACGGTCAATATCACGGTCAATGTAGTTGTTAAAAACACAACCAGAAGCAACGACCAGAGACACCCCAAGTAGAGTCGCGAAAAATAGGGAGTAATCAATCTCACCTTTAGAAGCGAGTAGAAAACCACCTATTACAGAAATTAGATTTCCGAAAATAATTCCTGGTTTGGTGACTTGTAGGTATTGCTTAATCATAGTGACAACTCTTAATCCATCATCATATTGATGTTCAGGTTGTACATAATCCACAACGAGCCTACGACAACAATGCCGATAATAAGCAGTGTGAACAGGAATGCGACGACGTTCCAGCGCTCTTCTGATGACGTATTCATATGCAAGAAGCAGACTAAGTGAACTACAATCTGCACAACTGCCATACCGACAACAGTCCATAGAATTGTTGCTGGTGTCGCTGTTCCTTCCATCACCATCCAAAATGGAATAACGGTGAGGATAACAGACAGAATAAAGCCGATCAGATAAGACTTCATGCTGCCGTGGCTTGCGCCTGAAGGAGAAGTATTTGGATGACTCATTACATCGCTCCCATCAGATAAACTACGGTGAACACACAGATCCAGACAACGTCAAGGAAGTGCCAGAACAGACTTAAACAGCTTAAACGAGTGCGGTTAACTTCAGTTAAACCACGGCGTGATACTTGGATCATCATAATAACAATCCAAATTAAACCCGCAGTTACGTGAAGACCGTGCGTTGAAACTAATGCAAAGAATGCAGATAAGAATGCACTGCGATCTGGGCCATAACCTTCGGCAATTAGCTCATGGAATTCGTAAACTTCCATGATGACGAAACCTAAGCCGAATAAGAAAGTAACAAATAACCATAGATTAACTTGGCTAACGCTACCTTTATTCATGCTCAGCATAGCGAAACCAAAAGTGATACTACTAAATAGCAGTAAGAAGGTTTCAACTAAAACAAACGGTAAGCTAAAAATCTCTTTACCTGAAGGGCCATCCGCAATCCCGTTAACAAGCACCGCATAAGTGGCGAATAAGCTGGCAAACAGGATAAGGTCGCTCATTAGGTAGATCCAGAAGCCGAAAACTTTCGTCGCTCCTGCATCGTGGTGCCCATGATGCTCATGGGCGTTTGTGTTATTTACAGTTTGAGTAGACATTATTTCACACCTGCTTTTTTCAGTTCTTCATAATGCTTATTCTCGAGAGCTTCAATTTCAGGTACTTGGACATAGTAATCCACATCTGTATCAAAGCTTTTCACGATCCAAGTGACAATCATGCCGGCAAAACCAACGATAGCTAACCACCAGATATGCCAGATCATGGCAAAACCAAGTACTAAGCTGAATGCTGAAATAATCACACCCGCGCCTGTATTTTTAGGCATATGGATTGGTTCGTATTTGGTTGGACGCTGATAAGCTGTGCCTTTTTCTTTCTGATCCCACCACTCATCACGAGTTTGAACATTAGGTTCAACGGCAAAGTTATAGAAAGGTGCTGGCGAAGAAATTGACCATTCCAGAGTACGTCCGCCCCATGGATCTCCCGTTAAATCACGGTTTTGATCACGGTCACGGATACTTACGTAGATTTGGACAACCTGACAAGCGATACCGATAGCAATCAGTGCAGCACCACCCGCAGCAACCATCAGCATTGGATGGAATTCTGGGTTGATGTTTTGGCTGATACGACGAGTCATACCCATAAAGCCAAGAATGTACAGTGGCATAAAGGCCATAAAGAAGCCGATAAACCAGAACCAGAATGCACGGATACCCCATTTCTCATTCAGTGTGAAACCGAATGCTTTCGGGAACCAGTAAGTCATACCTGCAAAACAGCCAAATACTACACCACCGATAATAACGTTATGGAAGTGAGCAATTAAGAATAAGCTGTTATGTAAAACAAAGTTTGCACCCGGAACGGCTAACAGAACCCCAGTCATACCCCCAACAGAGAAGGTGATAAGGAAACCGATAGTCCACAGCATTGGGCTTTTATATTCGATACGACCTTGATACATCGTAAACAGCCAGTTAAAGATTTTAACCCCTGTTGGTATAGCGATGATCATCGTGGCGATACCGAAGAAGGCATTGACGTTGGCGCCAGAGCCCATGGTAAAGAAGTGGTGTAACCAAACGATAAATGACAACACGGTAATAACGACAGTTGCACCAACTAAAGAGGTATAACCGAATAACCGTTTTTTAGAGAATGTTGCTGTTACTTCAGAGAACACACCAAATACAGGCAGAACAAGGATATAAACTTCTGGATGACCCCAAGCCCACACAAGGTTGATATACATCATCATGTTACCGCCCATATCATTGGTAAAGAAGTGCGTACCAAGATAGCGGTCTAAAGTTAACAGTGTAATAGTGACTGTTAAAATTGGGAATGCAGCAATAATCAGAACGTTAGTACATAAAGCCGCCCAAGAGAATACTGGCATTTTCATCATGCTCATACCCGGCGCACGCATACGCAGGATAGTCGCGAAGAAGTTAACCCCTGTTAGAAGCGTACCAATACCAGATATCTGTAAACTCCATATCCAATAATCGACCCCAACTCCTGGGTTATATTCCAAGCCAGAAAGTGGTGGATAAGCTAACCAACCTGTTTGTGCGAACTCACCAATACCTAAAGAAAGGTTGATTAGTACCACACCAACTACAAAGAACCAGAAGCTCAGTGAGTTAAGGAAAGGGAAGGCAACATCACGAGCACCAATTTGTAAAGGTACAACAAGGTTCATCAGACCCACAACGAAAGGTGTTGCCATGAAGAAAATCATGATAACGCCGTGTGCGGTAAAAATCTGATCATAGTGATGAGGTGGTAGGAAACCCGCTTCGCCAGCAGAGGCGAGAGCTTGTTGGCTTCTCATCATAATTGCATCGGCAAAGCCACGGAACATCATGACCATTGCAACGAGGATATACATAATACCAATTTTTTTATGGTCAACGCTGGTTAACCATTCTGTCCACAACCATTTCCATTTACGAAAATAAGTTAGTGCACCAACAACAGCAAGCCCACCAAGAACAATACCGAGTAAAGTAACTACGATAATTGGCTCATGTAGCGGGATTGCATCAAGAGTTAATTTTCCGAACATGCCTTTATTCCTCTGCTCCTGCATGCGCCGCATGGCTCATGTTCATATTCATTGTTGCATCAGCATGTGCTGTCTGATTGCCACTGGTGTGAGCGCCATGACCTGTGTGACCAAATTTAGAAATGGTCTCTTGGAATAACATTGGCTTCACGCTTGAATAGTAGGTCACTGGATTTTTCTGGCTTGGTTTAGCAAGTTCATTAAATGCAGCGGTCGTATTTAACGTATCTGACGATTGTTTGACTTTTTCAACCCACGCGTCGAAACCAGCACGATCAGGTGTCGCAATCGCTGTAAATTTCATATCAGAGAAACCATGTCCACTATAACTTGCTGACATACCTTGATATTCACCAGGTTCATTGGCAATTAAGTGCAACTTAGTCTGCATTCCTGCCATCGCATAGATTTGTCCACCTAAGCGAGGGATAAAGAATGAATTCATGACAGAGTCAGAAGTGATTTTGAAATTAACAGGAACATTAGCAGGGAAAGCCAGTTCATTAACTGTCGCAATACCTTGTTCTGGATAGATAAATAACCATTTCCAATCCATTGAGACAACTTCAATGGTGACAGGTTTTTCTGTGGACTCTAATGGTTTATAAGGATCGAGTTCATGGGTTGTTTTCCATGTAATACTCGCCAAAATCACAATAATGATAATTGGCACAGTCCAAACGACGAGTTCAATTTTATTTGAGTGAGCCCAGTTTGGGCGATAAGTGGCTTTAGTATTGGATTCACGGTAGCGAAAAGCGAAAACAATCACCATCAGTATTACCGGTATCACAACAATTAACATTAAACCAAGCGCAATGAGGATTAATGTTTTTTGCTCAGCGCCGATAGCGCCTTTGGGATTCATTAACGCCATATCACAGCCACTTAATAAAAGAGCGGCTGCTAATAGCGAGAGTGTCCCAATACTTTTTATGTATTTCATAAGTCTCATCCAACGACCCAAATGACAAAGGTTCTATTGTTGTTTCATCAGTATCAGTAAGGACATTTTACGGTAAGGTTGCGACAGTGTAAACAATTGTAATGGTAAGTAAGTGGTTGGTTAGTCTTTTGTGTTAATGTGATCACAAGTAATCAAACTATTAAATAAATGTTAATTTAATTATTGCGTATTAACTATAATTTCATAAAGTACCATGTTTTTAAAATAAATACATATTTTTACAAATAAAAATGCAGTAAAAAGTGTAAGAAAACGTATTCTGATTAAAAAGTAACAAATTAGAGGTCGGAGGAGAGTTGATAGGTAAAATCCTTTTTATATTGATGTTTAATATCTATATTTGATGCTTGTGTGATTTTTAATATGGACAAATGGTGATTTAATGAATGTTTATATCCAATGAGAAAATTTTTCATTAAGTGATAAAAAGAGGTTACAGCGAATAAAAATGCTTTCGCTGTAATGAAAATTAACAATTAGCGATCAAAAATTATATTTCAGGCTATATACAATGCCGTCTTGCAGAAAATCTTCACCTAACTTTTTATAAGCATAACGATATTGAATACCCGTGGTAATAGAAGTTGTTGGATGCCACCAAAAAGCTAAAGCGCCATTAAACCCATTTTGTCCACCATTGCCATAACGCTTATGACGATTAAATTCCATCTCATGCCAATTGCTAATGCTAAATTTTTGATCTCTAATAGAAAAATCATATCCAGCAACCCAGCCAACGACGTAGCCATTATTTCCTGAATAGTAAGTTTGTTCGACATAATGAAGTGCAACGAATGGTTTAAACCATAAATTATCAATTTGTGTGTTATAGCCTAGACCGTAGAGCGTATTAACTTCATGGAAGTTGCCATTGTTTTCTTTTCCCGGAAGTGACCATGTGCCGTAAATGTGCCCGTATAAATTGAAATGACTTTCACCTAAATAAATACGGCTGGTTGCTTTAACGGTATAACGTTGATTATCTCCCGGTTGTGTTTTTCGAGGATTAAATGGGTTTTCTAGATCAAAAAAACCATAAAACTCACCCCATGAAAAGTTGGCACCACCTTCAAGCTCTAAATAGGCAAAATCATCTTTATGAGAAGATTGCCCTGTTTTGTGTGTTGTATGAGAAGTCCAATCAAGATAATTGATGCTGGTATTAGCGAAGCCACCTAAATAGCTAGCTTGAGCTGATAAAGAAAGTGTACTTGCGATGGTTAATAAAAATATTTTTTTTATCATGGATAATCTCAATTAAATTTAATGAAATAATTTCGCGGTGAATTTGTTTTTTAATATGCTTTGAAACTATAACCTATTAAATTCAATTTTGTAGATCATAATTTTGAAATTAAGATCTATTTCTAGAATATTAAATTGATAATTAAAAGTAGGAATTTTAGCATTGTTTAGTTTATTTTTATTATTTTATTCATTTTGAATGGATTAAGTGCTTAGTAGCTGGTTTTTTTTGCAAGGAAAAAAGGAAGTAAAAGAAGAAAGAAAAATAGGTGGTAAAGATTGCGTAAAAATACCTCACGACACAGGAATAAAGGGATAGTATCATTAACCAATATTCGTTTTTATCTTACTTGGAATTTTCATTGTGACCTCATTTGCTGAACTTAACGCACTTCCTGCTGAACAACTCGCTAACCTTAATGAATTGGGTTATCTCACTATGACTCCAGTTCAAGAAGCCGCTTTGCCCGCTATTCTTGAAGGAAAAGACGTTCGCGCTCAGGCAAAAACAGGCAGCGGTAAAACGGCTGCTTTTGGTTTGGGGCTTTTGCAACACGTTGATGCAAAACAATTTAATACTCAATCACTTATTTTATGTCCAACGCGAGAGCTTGCTGATCAAGTTGCAAATGAATTACGCCGCCTTGCTCGTTATCTTCCAAATATCAAAATATTAACGCTGTGTGGTGGTGTTCCATTTAGTATCCAGCGTGATTCATTAATACATGCTGCACATATTATTGTTGCAACACCAGGCAGATTGCTTGATCACTTAAAAAAAGAGACTGTCACTTTAGACGATGTGAAAACATTGGTGTTGGATGAAGCAGACAGAATGTTGGATATGGGATTTTTTGATGATATCAACGATATTATTTCTCGTATGCCAACGGCACGCCAAACGTTGCTCTTTTCTGCAACTTGGCCAAATGAGATCGCAGCAATTAGCCGCAAAATCCAGCAAAATCCAGTTACTATTGAAATAAACTCTGTTGATGAACTTCCAGCTGTTGAACAGCAGTTTTATGAAATATCTCGTCATGGAAAAATAGGATTGCTGCAAAAGCTTTTAAGTCGTGAGCAGCCTGCCTCTTGCGTCGTGTTTTGTAACACGAAACGAGATTGCCAAGATGTGTATGAAACATTGACAGAAAGCAACCAAAGCGTGCTTGCTTTACATGGCGATATGGAACAAAGAGAGCGTGACCAAACGCTTATTCGTTTTGCTAATGGGAGCTGTCGTGTATTAGTCGCAACAGATGTTGCGGCTCGTGGACTTGATATTAAAGCATTAGAAATGGTGATTAACTACGAATTGTCGTGGGATCCTGAAGTGCATGTTCACCGTATCGGTCGTACAGCCAGAGCGGGTGAAAGTGGATTGGCGATTAGCTTTTGCGCACCAGAAGAAATTCAGCGTGCTAACGCTTTAGAAGAGATGCTTCATATGAAGATAAATTGGTTACCAGTACCGACTGGGTTACAAATTACACCTCTTGAAGCAACAATGGCAACATTATGTATTGATGGTGGTAAAAAAGCCAAAATGCGCCCAGGTGATATTTTAGGCGCATTAACGGGTGATATGGGGTTCAATGGTGCAGATATTGGTAAAATTATGATTAACCCAACACATGCTTATGTTGCTGTAAAACAATCTATTGCAAAACAAGTCTGGAAACAGCTGCAACAAGGTAAAATCAAAGGCAAAGCAGTAAAAGTAAGATTGTTTAGATAAATTATCTTTACTAAGAATATAAAAAGGACAGCTTAAGCTGTCCTTTTTATTGTGCCTATCTTGAGAAGGCAATAAAACTAATATGTTGTTTTCTTAAGGGCTAAATAATCTAGGATTGTGCCAAAGATAAGGCTTAACGCACCAACAATAACACCATATAAAAAGAGTGTTGAAGCCCAAGAACTTAATCTATCAGTATCTATTGATTGAATAAAATCGACAGACTGGAATATTTCTAAAGTTGGTAGTGAATTTGTAACAACAAGAATTAAGCTACAAATAAAGAAAAGAACAGTCAGCATCAAACCATAAATAGCAAAACGGTATTGTCTAATAAATAAAGTTCTTCTGAGGAATTCGCCGGTTTTTTGCGTATAAATAAGCGTGTTTTTCGAAATTAACAGCAAGATAAGACCAGGTACAGAAGCAACAATAGAAAAAAGGTAAAATGCTTCCCAACCATGGCTTTCAACATACCAACCTGCAACTGGGCCAACATAAACACGACCAATTGCAGAGAGAGCTGAGAGCAACGCAAATTGTGTTGCTGAAAATGAGAGATGACAAAGTGTCATTAAGAGGGCAACGAATGCGGCTGTTCCCATACCGCCACAGATATTTTCAAATGCGACTACAGCACCCATGCTATAAATACTTTGCTCAGAAATAGCTAAATACCAATAACCGATATTTGAACCACCTTGCAAAATACCAAAAATCATCAGTGCTTTAAATAAACTCCAACGGCGCATTAATAAACCACCTAGTAATGCCCCAATAATAGTGGCTGCAAGTCCAAGTGTTTTATTTACTAATCCTACTTCACCAGCATCAAATCCAGCACCGCGAATAAGAAAAGTGGTACTTAAACTTAGGGCAAAGGCATCACCCATCTTATACAGCACAATAAGCAGTAAAATTAACCAAGCATTATTACGAGAGAAGAACTCATATAAAGGTTCAATAACAGCTTCATAGAGTGTACGTGGTGGCTTTACGGCGGTTTCTGGCTCTTGGGCAAGTAATGTGGCAATAATACCAACACCCATTAATGCAGCCATTAACCAGTACATGTTTTGCCAGCCAATATATTTATCAGCTAACCAAAGCGCCATTCCCCCAGAAACAAGCATTGCTATGCGATAGCCTAATACAGAAACCGCAGCACCTGTACCACGCTCATCTGCTTTTAATATATCTGTTTTATAGGCGTCAAAAACAATGTCTTGTGAAGCAGAACAAAAGGCAACAATGACAGCTAAAGAAGCAAGCCACCATAAATGATCATTAGGATTTAAAAATCCCATTCCTGCAATACCAAGTACTAACCCTATTTGAGTGAGTAACATCCATCCTCGGCGACGACCAAGAAAAGAGGGGGTATAGCGATCCATAAAGGGTGACCAGAGGAATTTAAAAACATAGGCTTGTCCCACCAATGAGAAAAAACCAATGGTTTTTAAATCGATATCTTCTACTGTCATCCAGGCTTGTAATGTCCCCGCTGTTAACGCTAAAGGTAAGCCAGAAGTAAAGCCAAGTAATAGAAGAATAAATGATTTATACCAAGTGGTTTGTTTGAAGGCGGGCTGAACCATGCAAAAATTCCTTTCAACGACCTGTTTGAGATAACAGGTCGTTTATTCTAATAAAATTAACGGGCGTTAGATTTGATAAATTGACTGACTGAAGCGTCTTTTGCCATATCGCTAACGAGTTCACTTAAGACATTGTTAATCGCGGCGGCAATTTTCTCATTAGTTGCACCAAATGGACCTTGAACATTGTAGCTAGTACGGAATGTTTTGGTATTAGAACTGCCATTCGGTAAGGTGACGATAACTGAAATATCTGCTTTTGCACTGATATTATGACGAACACTTCCTTCGCCCACATCTGCACTGAGTTTATTGATAACAATAATCACATCAGCAGCGGCAGGAGAGCCCATCATAAAACCACGCGCTGTCATTTGTTTTTGTAGAACTTCTTGCATTAAAAATGCAATGTCACGAGTTGGGACAAGAACTTCTAATTTACCGTTGCGGTTAATTTCGGCTAGATTTTTTGATGTACGTTTGTCTTGGCTTGAAATATTCAGTGAAATAGGGCGCATTGTTGGATCGGCCGCAGGAACTGACATCACAGGCTCAATAGATAATTTGTTACTAGGAGTTGCACAACCTGAAAGTAGTGTTAATGCAAAAACAGCACAGAGTAAATTTTTAATCATGAGGTAATCTCGGTTAAATATGTCTGTTGTGTTAACAAGTAGAATAGGCTTCAAACTTTAGCCTATCATACCACTGCTGTCAGGTTGCTAATATCCCCTTAACGAACGAAATTATCTGATTTTATCAATTGATTTTATTTCAAATTACTCTCATTTTTGCTCACTGATTTGACAATATTCGGTCAATGGTTTTACTCAAGATGAAAAATAAGCGATTATCATCAGCAAAATTAAAAAGAATAAGCTCATCATTTTGTATTGATAAAGACTAAATCAATATAGTCTGGTTGACTTATTTTTTGTTCGCCATGGTATAAAGGCTAGAGTATTAGGGGCAGAGATGATCCGTGATGATATTGAGAATAAGCTGATTTCACGCTTTTCACCGCATTTTTTACAAGTAATAAACGAAAGCCATCGCCATAATGTGCCCGAAGGCTCTGAAAGCCACTTTAAAGTCATTATCGTTAGTGATGATTTTAATGAGAAACGTAGTGTTTCGCGCCATCGTGATGTGTACCAAACATTAGCTCATGAAATGGAAAATGGTGTTCATGCATTAGCATTACACACTTTTACTTTGAGTGAATGGAATGAACAGCAGGATAAAGCATTACGCTCTCCTGGGTGTCGTGGCGGAAGCCAAGAAGATTAACAACCTTATCGTTAATCGTGAGTAAATAGATCCTAAGATGCGTATTTTTTGTTCTTTATAGAGGTAAAAAGGGGCGAGTTGCTCGATTTTATGAAAAAATTGAGGAATAAAACGGCTCTTTCTCGACTCAACCCCTCTAGATCGTTATAATGTCGCGTCTAATTTTCAGTAAGGTTTCGGGATGCTTCTGATATCAGGGATCCTCGTTTTTTTAAATGTGGCGGCCCCGGTTCTGAAAGGAAAATAAATCTAAACATGTCAATATCATGTTAGTTTCCTTTAAAGTAGACCGAGCACTAAAACTTATTTTGAGGTAACAAGATGCAAGTTTCTGTTGAAACGACTCAAGGCCTAGGGCGTCGTGTCACAATCACCGTACCAGCCGCTGATATCCAAACTGCTGTAGACAGTGAACTGAAAAAAGCTGCTAAAACTGTTCGCATTGATGGTTTCCGTAAAGGTCACGTTCCAATGTCAATGGTTAAACAGCGTTACGGTATGTCAGTACTGAATGATGTTCTGGGTGACCTGATGCAGCGTAATTTCATTAACGCTATCATCGAAAACAAAGTAAACCCAGTTGGCGCGCCTGACTACAAACCAGAGCAATACAAAGAAGGTGAAGACTTTGTTTACTCTGTAGAATTCGAAGTTTTCCCAGAAATCGAACTGAAAGATCTGGAAAGCATTGAAGTTGTAAAACCTGTTGTCACTGTTAAAGACGAAGACGTTGATAACATGTTAGAAACACTGCGTAAGCAACAAGCAGAGTGGAAAGACAAAGACGGCGAAGTTGCAGCGGAAGATCGCGTAACTGTTGATTTCAACGGTTCTATTGACGGTGAAGAATTTGAAGGCGGAAAAGCTGAAGATTTCGTACTGGCAATGGGTCAAGGTCGTATGATCCCAGGTTTCGAAGAAGGCGTTATTGGTCATAAAGCTGGTGAAGAATTCACAATTGATGTGACTTTCCCAGAAGATTACCACGCTGAAAACCTGAAAGGTAAAAAAGCACAATTCGCTATCAACCTGAAAAAAGTTGAAGAGCGTGAACTGCCAGAATTAACTGAAGAGTTCATCAAGCGTTTTGGTATTGCTGATGGTTCTGTTGATGGTTTACGTGCTGAAGTACGTAAAAACATGGAACGCGAACTGAAAAATGCAATCCGTACTCGTGTTAAATCACAAGTTATTGATGGCTTAGTTAAAGCAAACGAAGTTGACGTACCAGCAGCCGCTGTTGACAGCGAAATTGAAGTTCTGCAACGTCAAGCTGCTCAACGTTTTGGTGGCGACGAGAAACAAGCTCTGCAATTACCACGCGAACTGTTCGAAGAACAAGCTAAACGTCGTGTAATCGTTGGATTACTGTTAGGTGAAGTGATCAATAGTAATGAACTGAAAGCAGAAGACGACCGTGTGAATGCACTGATCGACGAAATGGCTTCAGCTTATGAAGATCCATCAGAAGTTGTTGAGTTCTACAACAAGAACGAACAACTGATGAACAACATCCGTAATCTTGCGTTAGAAGAGCAAGCGGTAGAAAAAATCTTAGCAAATGCTAAAGTAACTGAAAAAGAAACTAACTTCACTGAACTGATGAACGAAGTTCAAATGGGTTAATTCTTAACCGCGAATATCGGTTTTAAGCAAAAACCCGTGGTTTTTACCACGGGTTTTTTTCAGTTTGTATATATTTATCAAATTTTGCCTTGAAATTTGAGCGATTATCTCCAGATAATTCTATATTCTCTTTATCACTCCTCGCGAGGCGCCTTGAATGTCTTGTGAGAGATTAGATCATTAGAAATGGTCATGATCAATTATCTCAAGTAAAATTGTTGTCATTGGCACCAATAAGAATGCAATAGGAGACAGACATGTCATTTAACGACACACAGGAACAATTCGCACCTAATATGGCTCTGGTGCCGATGGTTATAGAGCAAACTTCGCGAGGAGAGCGTTCTTACGACATTTACTCACGTTTATTAAAAGAACGTATTATTTTCCTGACTGGCCAAGTTGAAGATCACATGGCTAATCTTATCGTTGCTCAAATGCTATTTTTAGAAGCAGAAAACCCAGAGAAAGACATCAACCTGTACATCAACTCACCAGGTGGCGTAATTACTGCGGGTATGTCTATTTATGACACCATGCAGTATATCAAAGCAGATGTTAGTACCATTTGTATGGGACAAGCGTGTTCAATGGGCGCTTTCTTATTATCTGCTGGTGCGAAAGGTAAACGTATTTGCTTACCTAACTCTCGTGTGATGATCCACCAACCGTTAGGTGGTTTCCAAGGTCAAGCAACAGATATTCAAATTCATGCTCAAGAAATTTTGAAAGTAAAATCTCGTATGAATGAGCTAATGGCTCAACATACAGGTAAATCTATTGAAGAAATAGAAAGAGACACTGAGCGTGATCGTTTCTTATCCGCTAACGAAGCGTTAGAATACGGATTAGTGGATAAAGTCTATACTCAACGTAGCTAATCATTACACGTTGTAATAGCAATTGAATTAACACGTTTCCTTTGTCATAGAAGCGCGCAAAGGAAACGGCTATTAATATCTCTATGTAAAAAGTCTTTCTTCTTCTTATAAATTGAATAAGAAGAATAACTAAGTGAGGTTGACTGATGACAGATAAGCGCAAAGATAGCTCAGGGAAGCTTCTGTATTGCTCTTTCTGCGGTAAAAGCCAGCATGAAGTAAAAAAATTGATCGCTGGTCCGTCGGTTTATATCTGTGATGAATGTGTCGATCTTTGTGTTGATATCATTCGTGAGGAAATAAAAGAACTGGCACCTCATCATGAACGCAGTGAATTGCCAACGCCACATGAAATCCGTAAGCACCTTGATGACTATGTTATCGGTCAGGAATTGGCTAAAAAAGTTTTGGCTGTTGCCGTTTATAACCACTATAAACGTCTGCGTAATGGCGATAAAGCCAATGGTGTTGAGCTAGGGAAAAGTAATATTTTGCTGATTGGTCCTACTGGTAGCGGTAAAACGTTATTAGCAGAAACATTAGCACGCTACCTTGATGTTCCTTTTACTATGGCAGATGCCACAACGCTGACAGAAGCGGGTTATGTGGGTGAAGATGTTGAAAACATCATTCAAAAACTGCTACAAAAATGCGATTACGATGTGCAAAAAGCACAACGTGGTATTGTTTATATTGATGAAATTGACAAGATCACCCGTAAATCTGAAAACCCATCAATCACTCGTGACGTGTCTGGTGAAGGTGTACAGCAAGCATTATTGAAATTAGTTGAAGGCACAGTGGCTTCTGTTCCTCCTCAAGGCGGGCGTAAGCACCCACAACAAGAGTTTTTACAAGTTGATACTTCTAAAATTCTCTTTATTTGTGGTGGTGCATTTGCAGGGCTCGATAAAGTTGTTGCACAACGTTTAAATACACATTCAGGTATCGGTTTTGGTGCAGAAGTTAAAAGCCAAAAAGAGAAAGCTAGCGAAGGTGAATTATTAGCCCAAGTTGAGCCAGAAGATCTGATTAAATTTGGTCTTATCCCTGAATTTATTGGTCGTTTACCAGTTGTTGCAACACTTGGCGAATTAAACGAAGAAGCGTTAATCCAAATCTTACAAGAACCTAAGAATGCATTGACTAAGCAATATCAGGCATTATTTAAATTAGAAGGTGTAGATTTAGAATTCCGTAAGGAAGCGCTGACTGCGATTGCGAAAAAAGCCATGGTACGTAAAACGGGTGCTCGTGGTTTACGTTCAATTGTTGAAGCTGCATTACTTGATACGATGTATGACCTTCCTTCATTTGAAAATGCAGAAAAAGTGGTCATCGATGAAGGCGTTATTAATGGAAAATCTGAGCCACTGATTATTTATGGTCAGCCAGAAAACCAAGCGTCTGGTGAATAATGCATCGTAATTTGGCAATGTCTCTTGTCTGACATTATCTAGTTTTCTCTCAAAATAAGAGGGAAATTTAAGATAAGGCGCGCCAACGCAATAAAAATGAGGGAATTTTCCCTCATTTTGTTTTTTTAATGGGTAAGGCTATTGAATGTCAGAAAAGTGCCCTTATATATTTTGACAATCCGTGGAATTAATTTTATTTGGTGACATGCGAATAAAATTACCTGTAAAAGCGTTAAGCTAAAAACGAAGAGAGAGCTCTATGAATCCTGAGCGTCCAGAACGTATTGAAATACCTGTATTGCCATTACGTGATGTCGTTGTATATCCGCATATGGTGATCCCGTTGTTCGTTGGTCGTGAAAAATCTATTCATTGCTTAGAAGCTGCGATGAACGACAACAAACAAATTATGCTGGTTGCGCAGAAAGATGCATCTACTGACGAACCAGGTGTTAATGATCTTTTTTCTGTTGGTACAGTTGCGTCTGTTTTACAGATGCTAAAACTGCCTGATGGAACAGTGAAAGTACTTGTTGAAGGTATTCGTCGTGCCAAAATTACGACGTTATCTGACAATGGTGAATACTTTCAGGCGAAAGCAGAATACCTTGAAACGCCAGCCGTTGATGAGCGCGAACAGGAAGTCTTAAATCGTACAACGATTAATCAGTTTGAAGGTTATATCAAGCTGAATAAAAAAATTCCGCCAGAGGTATTAACTTCATTACATGCTATCGAAGAATCAGCGAAATTAGCAGACACCATTGCTTCTCATATGCCGCTGAAATTAAAAGATAAGCAAGCTGTACTTGAAATGTCTGATGTCACAGAACGCCTTGAATATTTAATGGCGATGATGGAATCAGAAATCGATCTGCTACAAGTTGAAAAACGCATTCGTAACCGCGTTAAAAAGCAGATGGAAAAGAGTCAGCGTGAGTATTATCTCAATGAACAGATGAAAGCCATTCAAAAAGAATTAGGTGAGATGGATGATGCACCTGATGAAATGGAATCGCTGAAACGTAAAATCGACGCTGCTAAAATGCCAAAAGAGGCAAAAGAAAAGACAGAAGCGGAACTTCAGAAATTAAAAATGATGTCGCCAATGTCAGCAGAAGCCACGGTTGTACGTAGCTATATTGATTGGATGGTTCAAGTTCCTTGGAATAGCCGTAGCAAAGTTAAAAAAGACTTAGTGAAAGCGCAAGAAGTTCTTGATACTGACCATTACGGTTTAGAACGTGTTAAAGAGCGTATCCTTGAATATCTCGCGGTACAGTCTCGTGTTAGCAAAATTAAAGGGCCAATCCTGTGCTTGGTAGGGCCTCCAGGTGTAGGTAAAACCTCACTGGGTCAGTCTATTGCTAAAGCAACAGGTCGTAAATATGTTCGTATGGCGTTAGGTGGTGTGCGTGACGAAGCAGAAATCCGCGGTCACCGTCGTACTTACATCGGTTCTATGCCAGGTAAATTAATTCAGAAAATGGCGAAAATTGGCGTTAAAAACCCACTTTTCCTGTTAGATGAAATTGATAAAATGTCATCAGACATGCGAGGCGATCCAGCTTCTGCACTGTTAGAAGTGTTAGATCCAGAACAAAACATCGCATTTAACGACCATTACCTGGAAGTTGATTACGATCTGTCTGATGTTATGTTTGTGGCGACATCTAACTCCATGAATATACCGGCACCGTTGTTAGATCGTATGGAAGTTATTCGTTTATCCGGTTATACCGAAGACGAAAAACTGAATATTGCTAAGCAACATTTGCTACCAAAACAGATTGAACGTAATGCGTTAAAACCAAGTGAGCTGACAATCCATGACAGCGCAATTATGGGCATTATTCGTTATTACACGCGTGAAGCCGGTGTACGTAGTTTAGAACGTGAAATTTCTAAATTATGCCGTAAAGCCGTAAAACAGCTGCTAATGGATAGCACAATCAAACATATTGAGATTAACGAAGATAATCTCAAAGACTACTTAGGTGTTCGTAAAGTTGACTACGGTCGTGCTGACACAGAAAACCGAGTAGGTATGGTTACAGGCCTTGCATGGACAGAAGTTGGTGGTGATCTACTGACTATTGAAACAGCGAGTGTACCGGGTAAAGGCAAGCTAACATTCACCGGCTCTTTAGGTGAAGTGATGCAAGAGTCTATTCAAGCAGCAATGACTGTCGTTCGTGCTCGTGCTGATAAACTTGGTATTAATGGCGATTTCTATGAAAAACGTGATATGCACGTACACGTTCCTGAAGGCGCAACACCAAAAGATGGTCCAAGTGCAGGTATCGCAATGTGTACTGCATTGGTATCAAGCCTAACAGGTAATCCTGTTCGTTCTGATGTTGCAATGACGGGCGAAATTACGTTACGCGGACAAGTATTGCCAATTGGCGGACTGAAAGAAAAGTTACTTGCTGCACATCGTGGTGGAATTAAGACAGTTCTTATCCCTGATGAAAATAAACGTGATTTAGAAGAAATTCCTGAAAATATTGTTGCTGATCTGGATATTCACCCGGTGAAAACAATTGAGGAAGTTTTATCGCTAGCCCTGCAAAATTCGCCGTTTGGCATGGAAGTTGTGACTGATAAATCACACTAAAGAGTGATATTAGTCATAAATAATAGCTAAAAAAAAGGCTGGATAAGTAATAAAAGCTTGCCAGCCTTTTTTTGTGTCGCTAATTTAATGGGGATTTTAATTAAAAATGCTGTTTTATCGGTCTTGCTATATCTAAAAAGGCTTGATATAACGACGTTTGCAAAATTTGCCATTAATGGTGAAAAATAACGCATAAAATTATGGGGATGAAAGCGTGAATAAAACTCAACTGATCGACAAAATTGCTGCAAATGCAGATATCTCAAAAGCGGCAGCGGGTCGTGTTGTAGATGCTCTGGTTGCTTCTATCACTGAATCTTTACAAAAAGGTGATGATGTAGCATTAGTAGGTTTCGGTACTTTCACTGTACGTGATCGTGCAGCTCGTACAGGCCGTAACCCACAAACAGGTAAAGAAATTCAAATTGAAGCTGCAAAAGTTCCTGCATTCCGTGCAGGTAAAGGCTTAAAAGACGCAGTTAATCAATAATAGTTGAACTTATTTTCTGCCAATTTGTTATTAGCTTAACGTTATGGGTAAACAGAAAACGACTCAATTAAAAAATGAAGCGCATCTTTTTGAGATGCGCTTTTCTTTTTTTAGGTTATAAATCACGATTAAACCTTGTATTCTCTGGCGATAAGACGTGAAACTGAAGTAGTCATTTGATAGAATGGCGCGTTGTTCTATAACTGAAATAGACAACAATGAATGATTCAGTGGTGAGTTAAATGGTTATCGTAATCAATGAATCAAATAATGCTGTTTAGTTTTTTCTTAGTTATAGAAAGTGCGTGTTAAGACTGCGCATTAATACGGGACTGGCTGTTTTTAATGATTGTCGCGTGTCGCGACATTTTGATATTAAGCCAGCATGGGCATATTATCTTTTCGCTGTGCTCAAAATAGTCGTGTAACACCCATAAAAATAATTTTTATTTCACCAAACGGAGCCTCGTCTCGTTATGATGGACAACATTCGTTCCACTGCTAATAATCCATTTATAAAGATTTTATTAGCTGTGATAATCCTCTCCTTCGTCCTAACTGGTGTGGGCGGATATCTCTTTAGTTCAGGCGTTAATGATGCTGCTGAAGTTAACGGATATAAAATTAGCCGTTCTCAATTAGAGCAAACTTATCAGCAACGTCGTGCTCAATTACAACAAGATATGGGTGAAAACTTTGCTGCTCTTGCTTCATCAGAAGAAGGTCAGAAACTTATTCGCCAACAAGCGCTTGATTTACTGATCAACCAAGCATTACTTGATCAATTTGCACAAAATCTGGGTATTTCAGCCGGTGATCAGCAAATTAGAGATGCTATTTTTGCACTTCCTTACTTTCAAACTGACGGCAAATTTGACAATAAAAAATATGTCGATTTATTGAAAGGCAATAATATTGATGCGGATGCTTTTGCAGAAGGTATTCGTCAAAACCTAATTAATCAGCAATTAAAATTTTCTATCCAAGGTACGGATTTTGCCTTAGATAGCGAAGTTAAAGAATTTGCGGGATTAATGCTACAAAGCCGTAATGTACGTTTAGCATCATTAGACATTCAGCCATTCCTTGAAAAAGAAACGGCATCTGATGAAGAAGTGAAAGCGTTTTATGAGCAAAATAACCAAATGTTCATCGCGCCAGAGCAATTTAAAATTAGCTATATCCAATTAAATGCTCAAAAAGATTTTAATAATATCAACATTACTGATGAAGAAGCGAAGGCTTACTACGATAGTAATATTGATGAGTTCACGGCAGCAGGACAGAAACAGTACAGCATCTTAGTATTAGCTGATGAAGCAGCAGCTAAAGCGGCAGAAGATGAGCTGAAAAAGGGCGCTGATTTTGTTTCGTTAGTGAAAGAAAAATCTATTGATAGTTTCTCTAAAAAACAAAATGGTTCTTTAGGTTGGATAACTATCGGACAAGAGTTACCAGAGCTAGCTAATGCAAGTTTGACAGAAAAAGGCCAAATCTCTGAGCCTGTTAAAATCAGCAATGGCTATGCAATTTTCCGCCTTGATGATGTCAAACAATCTGTTGTAAAACCATTTGATGAAGTAAAAACAGATTTACTGGCAAAAATGCGTGAAAACAAAGCGATTGATGATTTCTTCGCATTACAACAAAAAGTGAGCCAAGCTGCATCTAATGACAACGACACACTAGCTCCTGCCGCTAAAGCGGGTAACGTGACTGTGGTTAACACTGATTGGTTTGATGAAAATACGGTTCCTGCACCATTAAATAATGAAAAACTCACCCAGTTAATTTTTGGTGGTTCATTAGTGGATGAAAATGGCCCAACAGGCATGAATTCAGACATGGTGACGTTAGGTAATGACAGTGCATTTATCGTGCGTGTAGAAGGTTATAAGCCTTCAGCAAGCCAACCATTAGACAAAGTGCGCGATCAAGTTGTTATGCTGGTTAAACAGCAAAAAGCATCACAAGCAATGAATGCAGAAGCTCAAAAACTTTTAGCTGCATTGAAAGAAGGCAAAGGCGAAGAAGCACTGAAAGCGGCTAATATTTCGTTTGGTAGTGAAGAAAGCATTGTTCACTCATCTGCAACAGATGTAGTACAAACTGCTATTTTCTCTATGCCAAAACCAGCTGAAGGCAAAAAAGAGTATGGTATGACTAATGTACCTGGTACTAAAGTCGTCCTTATTCAATTAGATAGCGTAACAGATGGCAAACCAACATCTGAACAGCTAGAGTTTATGACTAATCTCTATCGTGCTCAGATGGGCGAAGAAGCATTACAACTCATGTTACGTGACCTAAAAAACAACGCTAAAATTGAAATTTTTGATAAAGATTATCAATAATTAAATTTGAGTTATTATATTGAAAACCCAGCATTAAGCTGGGTTTTTTTATGGCTATTGTCCTTGGTAATTTAAACAAATAACGCTGCCTCTTAAAAAATTCATATTTGAGAGCAAGCCCGATAATTTCTTGTAATGCTTCTTTTGTTCATTTTTATTTTTCCTACCTTCTCGTAGTTCTCTTTTTATACAATTGATGATTTATCAATATATTGGCATTCTTTTTTTGCATTCGGAAATCTCTGTTTGCTATTGAATTTAAAATTATTGAATAAAAGGAAATAATGATTATGAAAATGGATAAAAAAATGTTGTCAGGTTTTATGGCTTCTATCTGCCTCGCTTTGGGATTAGGGCTTTCTCCTTTGTCTTATGCAGAAGAAATTCCAGCTTCAACACCAACGGTTTCTATTGAAACTCACTCATCTGCTACTCGTGATGCAAAAGAGAACAAAGCCAGTACAGAAGGTAAAGTTAATTTAAACACGGCAACAGTAGATGAATTAATGGGATTAAAAGGGATCGGAAAAGCGAAAGCACAAGCCATTATTGATTACCGCGAACAGTTAGGGCGTTTTACCACTATCGACGAACTTGAAAAAGTTTTTGGAATTGGTATGAAGTTAGTTGATCAAAATCGTGATTTTATCGTTATTAATTAAGGTATTTATTCTTATACGATATTGAGTATAAGTGATAGCAGAAACGTGAATATTGATTGAAAATCCCCGTGTTTCTCTTTGATTTTTGTTTTGATAAGAGAAACACGTTTTCTTAGCATTTTTTTGTTAAAAGAAAACGAGATAAACCTATATCAGAAATTACTAAATTTATTTTCTTGGCTATATTTATGGTATCGCAAAAAAACTTTATAAAAAGTTTATTAGAATAATCAAGAGGTAATAAATTAATATGAGTACATTAATTAAAGTTTATGGCTTTCATTTAGATGTTTTTGAACATGTGAATAATGCACGTTACCTTGAATTTTTAGAACAAGCCCGATGGGATTGGATTGAGCAACATTTAGATTTTGATTGGTTTAAGCGTAATGGCTTGGCACTAGTGGTTGCTAATATCAATATTAATTATCGCTTACCTGCAAGTTTAGGTGATGAGCTACTTATTGATTGTGATGTTGCTGAAGTGGGAATTAAAAGTGGCGTACTTTCTCAAAAAATTGTGAGAAAAAAAGATGGTGCGCTTATCTCTGATGCATTAATTACTTTTGTTCTTGTTGATATCAATACAAAAAAAGCACTGACATTAACAGAACAGTTAAGAGAGAAGCTTGAATATGTACGTCAATCATCCTAATACATAAAGAGAGTATTAGAGACTGCTCTCTTTATGCTCTCTAGCTAATCTAAGATGATTTAATGCAGTGATAATGTTTGATGAATTATCACTGCATAAGTGAATAGAATGGCAGGTAGCAGTGATAATTGGTCAGGTAATTCCGATGATTATTTAAGACCCACTTTCTGTTTCATTGTCTGCATAATTGGTGTTTTATCGGCTAAGTAGGTGTTTAATCCGCGTTGTCTTAAATGACAAGCCGCACATTCACCACAGCCATCCCCTTGAATACCGTTATAGCAAGTTAAAGTTTCATGACGAACGAAATCTAACTTTTTATAGTAATCAGCAAGAGCCCACGTTTCGGCTTTATCTAGCCACATTAATGGCGTGATAAATTTAATATCGCGTGCAATACCTAAGCTGACAGCATGATTCAGTGCTTTTACAAATTCATCACGACAATCAGGATACCCAGAGAAATCTGTTTCACAAACCCCTGTGATGACACTCTCAGCGCCAATTTGATAAGCGTAAATTGCAGCTAAAGTAAGGAAAAGGATATTTCTACCCGGTACGAAGGTACTAGGAATATCACTTTCTTCACTTTCTTTAAAATCAGGAACAGGAATATTGTCTCGAGTTAAGCTACTGATGGCGAGTTCGTTGAGTAAACTTACATCTAAAACTTTATGCGCAGTTGCTCCCAGTAATTGACTAACTTTTTGTGCTACCTCAATTTCTTCTTTATGGCGTTGCCCATAATTAAATGTAATGCAATGTACTTCATCGTACTTTTCCAACGCTTGAATAAGGCAGGTTGTCGAATCTTGTCCACCGCTAAAGACAACGACCGTTTTTTTCATCAGAATACTCCTGAATATTGAATTTCTATAAGGATTAGTACGCATAAAAGCACATATATTATGGCAATTTATTACCGATTTATCATTAGATGATTACTCTTATAGTAAGGGGCGGGTTATCATTATTTTTTGTAGGGGCATATTTTGAAGGAGTATCTATGTTAGATAAGATTGACCGTAAACTATTAGCGCTATTACAGGAAGATTCAAGCCTCTCACTGAATACTTTGGCTGAGGCGGTTAACCTAACCTCAACACCTTGCTGGAAACGATTGAAAAGACTGGAGGATGAAGGGTATATTCGTAAGCGCGTTGCGCTGCTTGATAGTGAAAAAATCGGGCTAGGTCTAACAGTTATTGTTATGATTAGAACACAGCAACATAATAGCGAATGGTACGAACAGTTTGTTTCATTTGTTAAGCAAATGCCAGAAGTACTGACATTCTATCGAATGGCGGGTGAGTGTGATTATCTAATGCATGTTGAAGTAGTAGACATGAAAAGTTACGACCTATTTTATAAGCGTATGGTTAATGGCGTACCAGGTCTTATTGATGTGACTTCTAACTTCGCAATGGAAAAAATTAAATACACAACGGCAATGCCGATACCTGAATAAGGTTCATCTTTACCAACTGGCACTTTTATTTTTTGTATAACCTTAGGATTTAAGGCGTGGCTCTATTTTCACAGCTCAGTTGGTATTTTCTCAGTGAATGGCGTCGTTATGTTGGTGCCATTTTCTTATTGATGGTTATCGCAGTATTACAGGTGATCCCTCCAAAGATTGTTGGGATCATTGTGGATGGTGTCGATAACCATAGTCTGACATTTAGCCAAGTGATCAACTGGATTGGCGTGATGGTATTAATTGCCCTCGCGGTTTATCTTTTGCGTTATTTTTGGCGTCTTTGGTTATTTGGTGCATCTTATCAATTAGCAGTAAAATTGCGGATGCAAATTTATCAGCAACTTAATCAACAATCTTCTTCATTTTATCATCGTTATCGTACTGGCGATTTAATTGCACGTACTACCAACGATGTCGATAAAGTGGTTTTTGCAGCAGGCGAAGGTGTACTGACCTTAGTGGATTCTATGGTTATGGGGCTTGCTGTGCTTGTTATGATGAGTATTCAGTTAAGTTGGGAACTGACACTGATTTCATTATTACCAATGCCAATCATGGCAATTTTGATTAAGCGATATGGCGATAAACTACATAGTCGCTTTAAAACCGCACAGGCACTTTTCTCTTCACTTAATAATCAAGCACAAGAAAGCTTGAGTAGCATTCGCATGATCAAATCATTCGGGCTAGAGCAACAGCATGCTTCTCGTTTTGATGATGTGGCAAAAGAAACTGGACGACAAAATATGCGTGTTGCAAGAATTGATGCGCTATTTGATCCTACTATTTTTATGGCTATTGGTTTTGCTAATTTACTCGCTGTTGCTGGTGGTAGCTATTTTGTTATTAATGGCAGAATGACATTGGGTGAATTAACCAGCTTTGTGATGTATTTGGGGCAAATGATCTGGCCAATGCTGGCTTTAGCATGGATGTTCAATATTGTTGAGCGTGGCAGTGCTGCTTATAGTCGAATTAATAGTTTATTGGATGAAAAACTCGATATGGTTGATGGTGAATTATCACCAAAGGAAGGGCGAGGAGTATTATCCGTTGATATCAAACGTTTCCAATATCCCGAACAAACGACACAAACACTGAAAAACGTTCATTTTACATTATCACCCGGTGAAATGCTGGGTATTTGTGGTGTGACAGGAAGTGGTAAAAGTACATTACTTAGTGCCATTCAACGACTTTACGATGTCACCGAAGGCGAAATTTGTTTTCAATCAGTTCCTATTTATCAATTGAAACTTGATGAATGGCGAGCACGATTGGCTGTTGTTAATCAAACACCCTTCTTATTTTCAGATACAATCGCGGGAAATATTGCCTTAGGTCGTCCTGATGCGACAAAAGAAGAAATAGAGTCTGTTGCGAAATTGGCAAATATTCACGAGGATATTTTACGTTTACCTGATGGGTATCAAACACAGGTAGGTGAAAAAGGTGTGATGTTATCTGGTGGACAAAAACAGCGTATTTCTATTGCCAGAGCACTATTACTGGATGCTGAAATTTTATTATTAGATGACGCATTATCTGCTGTTGATGGACAAACTGAATATCAGATTCTGCAAAACTTATCGCAATGGCGAAAAGATAGAACATTAATTATCAGTGCTCATCGCTTATCTGCATTAGTTGGTGCTACGAATATCTTAGTTTTAAAACAAGGTGAGATTATAAAGCAAGGTACACATCAGCAATTAATTTCAATACCAGGTTGGTATCAAGATATGTACCATTATCAGCAATTAGAGGCCGCGCTGGATGACGATGAATAAAAATAAATCCGTTAAAGCGCTATTGCCTGCATTAAAGCGTCTTTTGACTTATGGTAAAACCTATCGCAAACCCATGACATGGGGTGTCATTATGTTGTGGGTAGCCGCCGTTGCAGAAGTGGGTGGCCCATTAATTGTTGGCTATTTTATTGATGCAAAAGTTGCCACGAATAATGTGGAATTAATATCATCACTAGGCCTAGCGTTGGCTTTTATTCTTTTACAGGTGATCGCCGCTACACTTCACTATTATCAGGCCATTGTGTTTAATCATGCTGCTGTTGGAGTTGTACAACAATTACGTACTGATGTAATGAGTGCGGCACTAAAACAACCATTAAGTGCTTTTGATAATCAGCCTGTGGGGCAGTTAATTTCTCGTGTAACAAATGATACCGAGACGATTAAAGATTTGTTCGTAAACGTTTTACCAACATTATTCCGAGCGATTGCTTTAGTGGTTGTAATGTTGATAGCTATGTTTTTATTAGAATGGCAAATGGCGCTTGTTGCAATGATGATATTTCCTGCGGTGATTGGTGTGATGATGCTTTATCAGCGACTGAGCACACCTATTGTACGTAATGTGCGTCATTTTCTTGCCAATATTAATGATGGTTTCCACGAAGTTATCAATGGCATGTCAGTTATTCAGCAATTTAGGCAGCAAGCTCGATTTGGTGAAAGAATGTCAGATGACAGTTGGCAACATTACCAAGCTCGTATGAAAGCGTTAAAACTTGATGGTCTGTTATTACGTCCTTTATTAAGTATGCTCTCAGCGTTGGTTCTGTGCGGCTTATTGATGTTGTTCGGGTATCAGGGCACTGAAGTTATTGGTGTTGGGGTTATTTATGCGTTTATTAGTTATTTAGGCCGATTAAATGAACCTTTGATCACATTGACATCACAGCAATCGATTTTACAACAGGCGGTTGTCTCTGGTGAGCGTGTTTTTGAACTGATGGATGCGCCTTTGCAACACTATGGTTCATCATCACATTCCATTACTCAAGGTAATATCGATGTTAACTCTCTTTGGTTTGCGTATCGTGATGAGCAATGGGTATTAAAAGATATCAACTTAACTATTCCTGCTCGTCATTTTGTCGCATTCGTTGGGCATACAGGAAGTGGCAAGAGTACTTTAGCCAGTTTGCTAATGGGAAATTATCCTTGGCAAAAAGGGAGTATCTCTTTAGATAATCAACCATTAGAAGCCTATTCTCATACTACATTACGTAGTGGTATTGCAATGGTGCAGCAAGATCCCGTTTTATTATCGGGTTCACTGCATGACAACATTACGTTAGGACGTGAATGTGATGAGTCACATTTATGGCAGGTATTAGAAACAGTTCAACTTGATCAATGGGCTAAAGCCTTACCTGAAGGACTACAAACAGAATTAGGTGAGCAAGGTAGTCGTTTATCTGCTGGACAAAAACAATTACTTGCATTGGCGCGTGTATTATTAATACCTCCTCGTATTCTTATTTTGGATGAGGCAACAGCAAATATTGACTCAGGAACAGAGCAAGCCATACAAAAGGCGCTAAAAGTAGTCAGAGAAAAAACAACACTGATTGTTATTGCTCATCGACTTTCCACTATTGTTGAAGCCAATGAAATTGTAGTGCTTCATCGTGGTGCAATTGTTGAACAGGGCTACCATGCTCAGTTACTCTCACAAAAAGGCCGATACTATAATATGTATCAATTACAGCAAGTCAGAGAATCTTTACAAGAACAAACCCCTGTTAAAGTAGAATAATAACCTTAAATAAAAAATATAACTTTAGAGGGCACATCATCTTTATGTATGTGCCCTTTTTGATTTCCCCATTATCTCGCTTTTATCAAAATAGCAGCCATATTTTTGCACCAACTCGGTGAGCCATTTCTTTTTAACTATTTTAATATTTTATTTTTTATTTAAATATCAATTGGTTAAATAATGGCATGTCTTTTGCTTTTCTATATGGGCTTTGTTCTTTCAAATATCGACGAGGTTTATATGAAATATATCATCGCCATTATTAAGCCGTTTAAATTAGAAGAAGTGCGAGAGTCACTCTCTGAGTTAGGTATAAAGGGAATGACAATCAGTGAAGTAAAGGGATATGGGCGACAAAAAGGACATGCGGAGTTGTATAGAGGAGCAGAATACGAAGTTAATTTTCTCCCCAAAGTAAAAATAGAACTCGCTATTTGCGATGAGCAACTTGAGCCAGTTATGCAAGTGATTATGCAAGCAACGGATACAGGGAAGGTAGGTGATGGAAAAATTTTTGTTTTGGAATTATTGCAGGCAGTCCGTATTCGTACCGGTGAGTCTGGTGATGAAGCACTTTAAAGGAGATATTCGATGAAACGCTTACTTTCTTTGCTATTAATGTTAGTGCTTACACACTTTTCTTCATCTGCATTTGCGACTGAAACAGTGATTGTTGATAAAGCTGATAACGGTTTTATGTTGATATGCACTGCTTTGGTCTTTTTTATGACGATACCTGGTATTGCACTGTTTTATGGCGGGTTATTGAGAGGGAAAAACGTACTTTCTTTGATCACGCAAGTGATGATGATCTTCAGTGTCGTTGTTATTCTTTGGGTTACGTTTGGCTATAGTTTGGCATTTACTGCGGGTAATAAAATCTGGGGTGGGTGGTCACTTACTTTTTTGAATAACGTATCACTAGATTCACTCTCTGGTTCAATTAATCAGTATGTACATATTGCATTTCAAGGATCTTTTGCTGTTATCACTGTTGCATTAATTGTTGGTGCATTAGGTGAGCGAGTCCGTTTTTCCGCACTGTTTATTTTCACAGTTATTTGGTTCACATTTTCTTATATTCCTATTGCGCATATGGTATGGGGAGAAGGTGGTTGGTTAATTGATGATGGTGCATTAGATTTTGCTGGGGGAACTGTCGTACATATTAATGCTGCCATTGCGGCTCTTGTTGGTGCTTACTTACTTGGTAAGCGACGTGATAGCCAACATACAGCGCTTAAACCTCATAACTTACCAATGGTCTTTACAGGTACAGCGGTACTCTATATTGGTTGGTTTGGTTTTAATGCAGGCTCTGCTGGTAGTGCGAATGCGATTGCGGCTTTAGCATTTCTAAATACAGTAATTGCAACTGCAGGAGCTGTACTTTCTTGGACTGCATCAGAATGGCTCACCAGAGGTAAACCTTCTATGTTAGGCAGTTGTTCTGGTTGTATTGCAGGATTAGTTGCAATTACACCTGCTGCTGGCACGGTTGGAGTGATGGGGGCTTTATTTATCGGCGTTATAGGAGGGATCATCGGACTTTGGGGCGTTGTTGTTTTAAAGCGCTGGTTAAAAGCGGATGATGTTTGTGATGTTTTCGGTATTCACGGTACTTGTGGTATTGCAGGTTGCTTATTAACAGGGGTGTTTACGGCTTCATTTTTAGGGGGAGTGGGATATAGCGATGGTATGACACTTAGTAAACAAGTTTTAATTCAATTAATGAGTGTTGCGATCACCGTGATTTGGTCTGGTGTTGTCGCTTATACAAGTTTTAAAATCGCAGATAAGCTGGTGGGTTTACGTGTTTCAGAAGAGGAAGAGCATGATGGATTAGATTTAACAACTCATGGTGAAAGAGCTTATCAACAATAATTGTCTATTCCCCCTCGTTTGAGGGGGGAATATGCCAAGATATTATTTTGAATGTTTAGTACGTTTTTGGCGAATAACCCCTTCTTGAACAGAAGACGCTACTAGTTGACCATTTGTATTAAAGAATTTACCTCTAACAAATCCTCTACCGCCTGATGCTGAAGGGCTTTCAATTACATAAAGTAACCAATCATCTACACGGAATGGGCGATGAAACCACATAGAATGGTCAATTGTAGCAACCTGTAGACTTGTATCCATAAAGCCTAAACCATAAGGTTGGAGAGCGGTTGGTAAAAAATCAAAATCAGAAACATAACCAAGCAAGTATTGATGCAAGAAAGGATCTGATGGCATTTCACCACGACTACGATACCAAACATAACGTTCAGCGGGCGCTTTAGAGTAGCCAAAAGGGCTAAAATATTGCACTGGACGTGCTTCAAAAGGCGTTTCTCGTAGTGCTAAAGATTTAATCGGCTCGGGTAATTTAGGTGCTAATTTTTTTAAAATCTCATGCTGTGAGATAAGTTCATTTGGAAAAGGAACATCAGGCATTATATCTTGATGTTCAAAACCTTCTTCAAATTCTTGAAAAGAAACCGTCATATAAAAAATAGGTTTACCATGCTGAATAGCACTGACTCTACGAGTACTAAATGAACCGCCATCACGAATAAATTCCACATCATAAACGATTGGCTTATGGCTATCACCAGGACGTAAAAAGTAGCTATGAAATGAGTTGATATAGCGGTTATCAGCAATTGTCTGTTTTGCAGCGTATAGTGCTTGTCCTACAACTTGTCCACCAAAAACTTGAGGTAATCCTAGATCTTCGCTTTGACCTCTAAATAGACCTTCTTCTATTTTTTCAAGTGCCATCAAATTGATGAGATCTTTCAATGCTTGACTCATAGTGTACCTGTATCATTAGATCTGGTTATTTTTTATAAAGTTGATTATATACAATCTTAAGAAGATAAAAAAATAATCTCCCTTTTTATCTTAGATAGTAATCTAATGTTAAATGAACAGAATTGATGAGATTATTGTTTATCTACTTATTGAATACTCTTTGATGAATTTAAGAGAGGCAAAAAGAGCGTTAAAGGCAATTGAATAATCAATGAGTGCAGATTTGGGTAATTAATCATCACTTAGGCTCGCTTTCCTTGCTATTTGGATCAGTTTAAAACATAATGCGTGACGTCTTAGCAATAAGACAATCTATGGGGTCTTGTTGGTTCTCCCGCAACGCTAACTTGTTAACTCGGTCAGGTCCGGAAGGAAGCAGCCATGGCAAGTGTCGCGTGTGCCGGGATGTCGCTGGCAAGGCCCCACCCAATTTTTAGCCTTCCATAATTTCTAATCTCTTATCATTATTATCTTCTAAGATTTTTATTTCCCCTTGTATTTTTACTCTCCATATGTGTTTTTTGAGCGCTGTTTTACTTGGATTTAAGAGTCAGTATTCTTGAATAGAAAATAGTATGCTTAATGTATCAATTTATTATTAGAAAATTTACAGTAGTGTCTATAAATGAAAGGAATATTTGAGCAAAGCAGTGCAGTCATGCCGTAATAAGTCAACGGCATGATGGTGTGTAATCATTCTACTGATAAGAAAACGTGAATAAAACGATATCTAAATTAAGAACTAATAACCCTACTACTATAAAAATAAAAATAGCAAAAATAAAACTAAGGCAATTAAATAGAACTAGATTATCTTACAAATTTCCAAACAGACGCTGGAATTTTATCATATAGCTTATTCATTGTGAGTTCTGCTAAACGGTGGTCTGCTGCTGAATAAAACAGCTCCAGTTCATCATCAGAGAGTTCATATTTGTTTTTTTCAATCACACGTTCTAATGTTTCGATTGAAGTACATTTTCTTAAACGCATTAGATAGTCTGTCTTAGTCATGTTGTCTTTTCTCTATTATTAAAATAAAACTAAAGATAATTAAAATTACTTAATATAACTTTTGGGGTTTTGGGCAATGAGAGTTAAAAGTGACTGGTTTAACTCTTTCCAATTATTGATATCTGAGTAAGAAATTGATGTATTACCAAATAAACGATAAGTCTCTTCAAGGTACTCTTCTATAAGCGTATTAATTACATGTTTATCTGGATGTTTAATCTTAAATTTCCAACTAAAGTCCATAATGTGTTCAATTAGTACATTAAGGTCAACGCTTTTTGTGCTACTCAGATCGTTGTGCCAAACTGTGCTTCCTTTATCTAATGAGCCTAAAGCTTGCTGTAATAGCTCTTCGCACAAAAACGACAATTCGGCTAAATCTACTTTTTCTGGTGAATATTCGTCCATAGCATATCGTAATTGAATTAATAGAAAATATTCATTAATAATGATAAATACTTAAAGTTGAACTTATTAACGAGATACATCACATAATTCATTAATGGATTAATAAAAAACATAAACTTGAAAATGGGTGTTTATATTTACTCGTATGCTAAAAGAGTTTAATAATTATATTTATTATTTCTAACAAAGTAATAGCATATCAAAAGACAATACTAAACACTCAATTGCACACGAATGAGTTTAAAATTTATACAATAAGTATTTCTTTGCTTAATATAGCACTATTATTGCATAAGTCACTATCTGAACAACAGAAATTTGTCTATTTTCGTAAAAATCAAGAAATCCTGATTAAAGAGCATTTCTCTTAACGTAATGATTATCTTTGTTTTTATTATATTTTAAATATTTAAGCGTGTAAATGAAGCATAATTATCGTTGTTATTTACAAATAACAGAACTGCTTAATTTTGACAAAAAGTCACATATAAGAAAAAAAATAAAATGAATTTATTGATTAAAGAGATATTTCCTAAAAATAATATAATGAGATAAGTTTTCATTTAAAATGATACATCAATAGATAAAGAAAAAGGTCGCTTTCGCGACCTTTTAGCATTATCACTCCAATTCATTCAAATTAGTGAGAATGATTTGGATGCTCTAAATCTTCATTTTTCTTCGCAAATCGTCTACGGATCACGACGAAGAAAATAGGAACGAAGTAGATAGCAAGGGAGGTTGCGGCAATCATACCACCGAATACACCTGTACCTACTGAGTTCTGAGCACCAGAACCTGCACCGTTACTTAATACTAGTGGTATAACCCCTAACATAAAGGCAAGTGAAGTCATTAGAATTGGACGTAGACGCATTCTAACAGAGTCTAACGTTGCTTCTATGAGTCCTTTACCTTCTTTCTCCATCAAGTCTTTGGCGAATTCAACAATCAAGATTGCGTTTTTCGCCGATAACCCAATGGTTGTTAAGAGCCCAACCTTAAAGTAAACGTCGTTTTCAAGGCCTCTCATTGATGTTAATGCAAGAGCACCAATAACACCCAGTGGAACGACTAACATAACGGAGAATGGTACTGACCAGCTTTCATAAAGAGCAGCAAGACAAAGGAATACAACTATCAAGGAAATGGTATACAGCGCAGGCGCTTGGTTACCAGATAAACGTTCTTGATATGACATTCCTGTCCATTCATAACCGATACCGCTTGGTAGTTTACTTGCGAGATCTTCCATCATAAGCATTGCATCACCACTACTTTGACCTGGTGTTGCACTACCTTGAATTTGAACTGCTGGTAAACCGTTATAACGCTCTAAACGAGGAGAGCCGTATAACCAAGGATCTTTACTAGTATCAATGAACGATGAGAATGGAACCATCTGACCGACATTGTTACGAACATAAAGATTACCGATATCTTGTGGCAACATACGGAATTGTGATTCAGCTTGAACGTAAACTTTCTTAACACGACCACGGTCGATAAAGTCGTTTACATAGCTACCACCAAACATCGTACCTAATGTTGAATAGATATCACTGATTGCAACACCTTGAGCTTGTGCTTTTTCTAGGTCGATATACAGACGATACTGTGAAGTATCTTCCTGACCATTAGGACGCACGCCCATTAACATTTGAGGTTGTTGCGCAGCCATTCCGAGTAATTGATTTCGAGCTTCCATGAGTTTATCGTGACCGAGGTTAGCTTTATCCACTAACTCGAATTCGAAACCACCCGCAGAGCCTAACTCAACAATCGCTGGAATGTTAAATGAGTAAACAAAGGCTTCCTTAATTTGGGATAATGCCATATTGGCGCGTCCCACAATCGCTGGAACTTTGTCTTCATCTGCTTTACGTTCATCCCAATCATTCAATACAACGAAGACCAGACCCATATTTTGGCCTTGACCACCGAAGCCGAAGCCACTTACGGTAAAGACAGATTTAACGAGCTCTTTCTCATCAGTATTGAAGTAGTCGTTTACTCTTTCTAGTACGTCTTGTGTTTGTTCTTGTGTTGAACCCGCAGGCAACTGAACCATTGTCAGTAATACACCTTGGTCTTCCTCAGGTAAGAACGATGCTGGTAAGCGAATAAACATTAACGCCATACCTGCCACTAATAAAACGTAAATTAATAAGTAACGGCCAGTACCACGAAGTGTACGGGATACACTGTCAGTATAGTGATGGCTACTCTTTTCAAAGGTACGGTTAAACCAACCAAAGAACCCAGTTTGCACACCATGACTGCCTTTCGGTACAGGTTTTAACATCGTTGCACAAAGTGCAGGTGTTAAAATTAACGCAACGAAAACAGATAGAACCATTGCTGATACGATGGTGATAGAGAACTGGCGATAGATTGCACCTGTTGAACCACCAAAGAATGCCATTGGAATAAATACCGCAGAAAGTACTAGGGCGATACCGACTAGCGCACTTTGGATTTGTCCCATGGATTTACGTGTTGCTTCTTTAGGCGATAAGCCTTCTTCTTGCATTACACGTTCGACGTTTTCTACCACAACGATGGCGTCATCCACCAGAAGCCCGATGGCAAGTACCATCGCGAACATCGTTAAGGTATTTATCGAATAACCAAATGCCGAAAGTATGGCGAAGGTTCCTAATAATACAACCGGTACTGCAATTGTTGGGATTAACGTAGCACGGAAGTTCTGTAAGAACAGATACATGACTACGAATACCAGCATAATTGCTTCAACCAGCGTTTTTACCACTTCGAAAATAGAGATCTTAACGAATGGCGTTGTATCGTAAGGGTAAACAACTTCTAATCCCGCTGGGAAGAATGGCTCCATTTCAGCCAATGCTGCACGTACCGCGGTTGCTGTATCTAATGCGTTAGCGCCTGTTGCTAATTTAATACCGATACCAGAAGCTGGTAGGCCATTAAAGCGAGCAATAGTGCTGTAGCTTTCAGCACCCATTTCAACTATACCAAGATCTTTTAGCTTAACCTGTGAACCATCGGTGTTAACCTTCATCAGGATATCGCCAAATTGCTCTGCGGTATTGAGTCGAGTTTGAGCAATAATAGATACGTTTAAACGCTGACCAGGAACAGGAGGCGTACCCCCTAATTGACCTGCTGCCACTTGGTTATTCTGTGCTCTAATCGCACCGATAACATCAAGTGTGGTCATGTTGTATTTCACCAGTTTATCGGGATCTAACCAAATACGCATCGCGTATTGAGTACCAAATAACTGGGTTTCACCCACACCGGTAACACGGCTTATTGGGTCTTTAATCGTTGCACCGACATAGTCTGCAATATCATCTTGTGACATTGAACCGTCAGCAGAGATAAAACCTGCAACCATCAAGAATGAACTTGAGGATTTATCAACACTAATCCCTTGTTGTTGCACTTCCTGAGGTAATAACGGCATAGCAAGTTGCAGTTTATTTTGCACCTGTACTTGCGCGATATCAGGGTCAGTACCTGCTTCAAAGGTCAGAGTGATATTCATCATACCCGCTGAGTCACTGGTTGCAGACATATACACCATGTTATCGATACCATTCATATTCTGTTCGATAACTTGGGTAACGGTGTTCTGCACAGTGGTGGCGTCAGCACCAGGATAAACCGCAGAGATAGAAATTGCTGGCGGTGCAATCGTTGGATACTGGGCAACAGGCAGTTTGATGAGTGCCAGAAGACCTGCGAGCATGGTAATTATCGCAATTACCCACGCAAATATCGGTCTATCTATAAAAAACTTAGGCATGGATCACCGACTCCTTATTGAGGATTCTTAGCTGGCTCAGTTTGTTCAGGTGATGGCTTCGCATCTAAATTCTCTTCTTGAGGCGTTACTGTCATTTTTGGTTTTGCTTTTTGCAATCCAGAAACGATAACGCGCTCACCAGCCTGAACACCACTATTAACGAGCCATTTATTACCAACAGCTTGTGACACTTCAATGGTACGAACTTCAACAACATTGTCTTTATTAACAACCATTGCTGTTGCATCACCACGAGCTGTACGAACAACGGCTTGTTGTGGGATCAAAACTGCATTTTGACGAATACCATTTTCTAACTTGGTGCGAACAAACATACCTGGTAATAATTCCCCATTTGGGTTAGGTACGATTGCACGCATCGTAATTGAGCCTGTTGTTTCATCAACAGTCACATCAGAAAACTCTAAATGACCTTTCTGTGCGTAAGTTTGCCCATTAGTCAATGTTAAATGAACAACAGGTTTACCTTGCTCTTGACGAATAACGCCACTTTCAATTTCATTTTTAAGTTTCAGGTAATCTTCACTCGATTGAGTCACGTTGACGTAAATCGGATCAATTTGCTGAACAGTGGTAAGTGCTACTTGCTGACCTTGAGCGACAAGTGCGCCTTCAGTCACCGTAGATTTACCTGAACGACCTGAAATAGGTGCCGTTACTTTTGTATATTCAAGATTAATTTTTGCAGTCGTTACAGCAGCTTCGCCTGCTTTAACAGCAGCAACAGCTTGTGCGTACTGAGACGTTGCAGTATCAAAATCTTGTTTACTGACATAGTTTGTACCAAGTAGAGGCTTATAACGCTCCACTGTGAGACGAGCTATTTCAGCATTAGCTTTAGCTTTCGCTAATTCAGCTTGCGCACTATTTAAAGTTGCTTCAAAAATAGCTGGGTCGATTTGGTACAAAGATGTACCAGCTTCTACATAGCTACCTTCTGTATAATTGCGTTTTAAAATAATGCCGCCAACTTGAGGGCGAACTTCAGCAATACGGAAGGCTGATGTACGACCTGGTAAATCAGTGGTGATTGTCAGAGCTTCAGCTCCTAAAGTCACAACACCGACAGCCGGTGCAGGAGGTGGACCTCCAGCAGACTGTTTAGCTTTGTCGTCACATCCAGCAAGAACCAAGCTGCCTGATAGCACTAACAGAGCCAGAGGCAAAACCCCTCTGTTTTTTCGCATAAGAAAACCTCTATTCAAACGTTGTTTCCCGGGATAAAAATAATTAAGTTGATGATTGATTGCGATGTATAGTACAAACATACATGAATGTATGTAAATTAACTTCAGTCAAAATCGAGGATTAATGGCACGAAAAACTAAACGACAGGCACAAGAGACAAGACAGCAGATTATTGATGCTGCACTTAGGCTGTTTACTGTGCAAGGCGTTTCTGCCACATCGCTTTCAGATATTGCGGCCGCTGCTGGTGTTACCCGTGGAGCAATATATTGGCACTTTAAAAACAAAGTGGATTTATTTACCGAAGCGTGCGAACTCACCGACTTAAAAATAGAATCTTTAGAAATAGAGTATCAAACAAAATACCCAGATGATCCACTATTTGTATTAAGAGAATTGCTTATTTACATATTGACATCAATTGTAGAAGATCCTAAACATAATGCACTTTTAGAAATATATTTCCATAAATGCGAATTTGTCGGTGAAATGACACCAATTGTTGAAATTCGCAGAGAATTGTGTGCAGCGGATCACTCTAGAATAGAACAGTCTTTATCTCGTTGTATTGAAAAAAAACAGCTTCCTGCAAACCTTAATTTAAGAAGAGCCGCCATTATGTTAAGAGCCATGATGACAGGTCTTGCCGAAAATTGGTTATTTTCACCAGAAAGTTTTTCTATCAAAGATGAAAGTCAATATTTGGTTGATAGCTTTATTGATATGATAAAGCATAGCGCAAATATGAGAATATCGGCGTCATCTTAATTTATTATTAAACTTGAGGAAGATGTTTATGAGTAAGGTATTAGTTATTGCTAATGGTGCAGCTTATGGCAATGAATCATTATTTAACGCACTGCGTTTATCAATAACATTAAAAGAACAACATCCAGAAACTGAATTAAATATTTTTTTAATGTCAGACGCTGTGACTGGGGCTTTAGCTCGTCAACAACCTAAAGAAGGCTACAACTTACAGCAAATGCTGGAAATTTTAACGGCGCAAAATGTTCCTGTTAAACTATGCAAAACATGTACAGATACGCGTGGTATCAGTGATTTACCACTTGTTGATGGTGCAGAATTAGGCACATTAGTCGATTTAGCACAGTGGACACTAGATGCTGATAAAATCCTGACTTTCTGATCACTATTTCGTTTTCTCAGGCGAGAAACAACCCAAGCAACTTGTTCTGTTTACACTGCCAATTTAAAGTAATTGGATTATACTAATAAACAGTTTTTCAATATTAATTGAACAAGTTGCTTAACCATGTGTACTCAAACTTTTTTTTCTCAGTTCAGTAATCGAATAATGACGACTATCTTCGTCACGATTATTATGTTTATTTTTTGGAGTTTCTCCATCACCTCAGTTTTAGCTGCGGTACCCAATAATTTACCCACCCAAGAAAGTATTCAAAACCAGCTTAATTTATTAAACAAACGTAGCGAGTTAAGTGCAGAAGATAAATTAACGATTGCTGATTTGGAACAATCTCTTTTATTACTTGATAACATTCAACAGCTAGAAAAAAAATTAGCAAGTTATGATAAAACCGTAGAGCAATTACCTGAGAAACTGCGTAATGCACAATATCAACTTAATCAGTTAAAACAAAAAGTCGCTAATAAAGAAGCAGAAGACTATCAAAAGTCACTAGAAGCATTGCCGTTAGCAACGTTAGAGTCACAATTAGAGACTGTCTTACAATCATTACAAAAAGCTCAAGACGATTTAGCAAATTACAGTAATGAACTTATTGTGTTACAAACACAACCAGAAAGGGCGCAATCTGTTTTATTTAATAACTCAGAAAGACTGCAACAAATAAGAATATTATTGAATAAAAGTAGTGCAGACAAAGCACAAATGCGACCGTCAGCAGTACAATTATTGCAATTAGAGCAATATTATCTTCAACAACAGAATAATTATCAAAAGCGCACCTTACAATCTAATGTGCAGTTACAAAGCCTATTACAACTCCAACGTGATTATAGTTCTGCTTACATCGATCTTTCCCAAGAACATGCTCAACTAATTCAAGACGAGATTAGTGATAAGCGTTTAGATAGTTCAGAAGAAACGGCGAAAGAAGCGCAAAGTGCAGGGCTTGAAAATCAGGCAATTAACAGTAATTCTTTTTATTTAGCGCAAACAGAAATCAATAAATACCTTAGTGATAAGCTGATTGTTACAACGCAAAATAATAATGAATTAAATCGCCATAGCTTAATGGTCAAAAATCGTTTAGATAGAGCCATTCAATCTGAACGAAATTTAAAAGAACAAATTGATGTGCTCAAAGGAAGCTTATTGCTTTCTCGTATCTTATTTGAAGAGCAAGTTGACTTGCCTGATGGTATTTTCATTAATAACTTGCCGGATAAAATTGCGGACTTACGTTTAGAGCAGTTTGAAATAAACAAACAACGCGATCAGATAATACAGCCTAGTATGTATATTGATCAGTTGATGCATGAATACCAAGTCGCTCATCCTGAAGCCACGGATCCTAATGCACAAAAAGAGTTACGTAATGCATTAGAATTACTTGTTGACGCTAGACGAGAATTACTTGATAAGCTCAACAACCAATTAGGTAATCAAATCTCAGGTTCGATTAACCTACAAATGGATCAACAGCAATTACGCAGTGTGGTAAGTTCACTCGAAAACACATTGGCTCAGCAAATTTTCTGGGTAAGCAGTAATAAGCCAATTAATCTTAATTGGTTTTCAACATTCCCCGCGCAGGCGGTTACCGAGTTTCAAGGTTTTAAACTTAATTGGTCAAATGAAAATCTGCTGATCGGGGCTAAGAAATCACTTCCTGTTCTTATTGCGTTAATTTTGTTCGGTTCAATACTGATTTGGCAACGTAGAAAACTCGATATTCAGTTTGAAAAACTCAATGGGGATATAAATAAACTCAATAAAGATTCTCAGTTACATACACCACTCGCACTGGGGATCGTTTTTCTCAAAACATTACCTCTGTCTTGTTTTGTCTTAGCGATAGGATATTGGCTAATAAATAGCTTTAATGTACAACAAGAATTTATCTGGTCTTTCGCTTGGCAATTTGCGGTATTTTGGCTGATGTTCGAATGGTCTTATCGCTTAATGTCTGACAATGGTGTTGCTGTAAAACATTTTAAAATTCCCGTAGAACGAGTCCAGCAAAACCGTAAACGTTTATTACGGCTTTCTCTTCCTATGTTGCCTATTATTCTGCTTTCTGCTTATGGTATTAATAATCCATTATTGCTGGTGGGCGATGTTATTGGGCAGTTGGTTGCGATTATTTCATTATTTGGTATTAGCTTCTTCGCTCTGCCATTTTGCCGTGAAATGTGGCAAGAAAAAGGTAACCATGTTGTTAGAACCGTTGTGATTACTTTATTAACATTTTCACCTTTAATTTTAATGGGTTTAGTGATTTTTGGTTATTACTATACAGCGTTACGTTTAGCAAACCGCTGGATTGATAGTTTATATCTGCTTATGTTGTGGTTTATTGCTTATCACGCCAGTTTGCGCGGATTAACCGTTGCGGCTAGAAGGCTTGCATATCGTCGAGCTCTTGAACGTAGACAAGCTATGTTAAAAGAGAAAAAAGAAGGTGAAGATAACAGTCTTGAACCTATTCAAGAGCCACCAATGGATATGGATCAAATCAATCAACAATCATTAAGACTGACAACGATGATCTTATTTATCATCTTTGCTTCCAGTTTCTATGGAATTTGGTCTGATTTTATTACGGTCTTTACCTATTTAGATGGAATAACGCTCTGGAGTTACACTTTACCGACAGAACTAGGTAATGTTGTTAAGGCAGTTACTGTTGCAGATCTATTATTGTCTGTTTCTATTATGGCAATTTCTTGGTTTATGACGCGAAATTTACCGGGTTTATTAGAGGTATTAATTTTATCGCGTATAAAACTGCAACAAGGTGCTTCTTACGCGATCACAACTATTTTAACCTACATTATTATTGCTATTGGAACCATCGTATCACTGGGAATATTAGGTGTAGCATGGGAAAAACTGCAATGGTTAGCCGCAGCTTTAACGGTTGGTTTGGGGTTTGGTTTACAAGAAATATTTGCAAACTTTGTGTCTGGCTTAATTATTTTGTTCGAAAGACCAGTCAGAATTGGCGATACGGTTACTATTGGTACTTATTCCGGTACAGTTAGCCGAATTCGTATTAGGGCAACGACAGTGACTGACTTTGATCGCAAAGAAGTGATTATTCCAAATAAAGCGTTTGTCACTGAACGGCTTATTAACTGGACATTATCTGATACGGTGACACGTATTATTATTCAAGTGGGTGTTGCTTATGGCTCTGATCTCGATAAGGTCAAAGAGATCTTAATGAAGGCCGCTAAAGATAACGCCAGAGTGATGACTGAGCCAGAACCCGTGGTGCTATTTACGGAGTTTGGAGCAAGCACCCTGAATCATGATTTACGTTTTTATGTCAGAACATTAGGTGATAGAAGTATTGCAATAGATGAAGTTAACCGTGCTATTGATAAGCTATGTAATGAAAATAATATCAATATTGCGTTTAACCAACTTGATGTCTATTTGCATAATAAACAAGGTGATGAAGTACAAGAGATAAAACGTCCCCTTGATGGCTCAACACCTGAAGCCAATACGCCTTTTGCTTAATTAAAGGGATGAATGAGTAGATTGTGTCGCTAATTTTTTTTCATAATCTTGGCGCACAATCTCAAGGGCTTCTAGTGCCGTTTTAGGATCAATATGATGGCTTTCGAGTAAATAGATAAGATCGACTGCCAATTGAACAGACTCTGGCGCTTCTTTTAAACTCATTATCACTTCCTTTAAAATTTATCTTCTTGTTTCTCAATGCTCTTTTCGATAGAGAACAGGGCGTTTTTGCAGCGCGCAAGGCGATTTTCAAGAGCGGCAATCTCTTTTTGTAACTCTTGTTGCTTCATAAAGCTCTGTGCCTGCGCTAATGAAAGCTCTCTATCTTGGATCATTGCCTGTAATCGGCGCTCATAATCCTGATGTTGGGCAAGCTTTTGGTATAAATCGACACTTTTTTTTCGTTGAGTAAGCTGGTTCTCTTGCTTTCTTAGTGTTTGTGTCGATAATTCACGAGTTAATGCTTCAATTTGTTGTAGGATTTGTGTGGCCAGAAATTTAACCTGCTGGCTTCGTTGTGCCTCAACACAAGCGATTAACTGGATAAAATTATCGCGGATCTGTTGCATGTAGCCACCAAGGGAATCACTTCGGCGGTGGAATAGTGCCGTGTCGAAGCAAGGTGCTGCAATTTTTTTGTTTGCAATTGGCGCCACTGTTTCGGCTAGATTGTCTATCTGTTTTTTAAATAAGCTTAAAGGATCAGGTTTATTCATCTGGTTCTTGTCCCTGTTTTGATAAAAACATGAATTGACTTAAAGCAACAAAAAAGAGTTGTTAATTGGCTTTCTGTTGCATTTTGACGGCATATTGCATAGATTCTATCGTTTCGTTTTTTATTATGGCACTGATTATGACTGCTAACGCGCAACAACTGCAATTTATTAAAGACAGTATTGAAACCATTCCTGATTATCCAAAAGAAGGGATATTATTCCGTGATATCACTACATTATTGGATAATCCTGCTGCATATCAGGCAACCATTGATTTATTGGTAGAACACTATCAAGGTCAGGGTATCACTAAAGTTGTGGGTACCGAAGCGCGTGGTTTCCTATTTGGTGCTCCTGTCGCTTTACGCCTAGGTGTTGGTTTTGTTCCTGTTCGTAAAAAAGGTAAATTGCCTCGCGAAACGCTCAGTGAAACTTATGATCTGGAATACGGCACAGATACTTTAGAGATCCACAAAGATAGCATTACGGATCAAGACAAAGTATTAATGGTTGATGATTTACTAGCAACAGGTGGCACCATTGAAGCAACTGCTCGTCTGATCCGCCGTTTAGGTGGTACAGTGACAGAAGCTGCATTCATTATCTGCTTACCTGATTTAGGCGGTATCGAACGCTTAGAAAAACAAGGTGTTCACAGCTTTACTCTGGTTGATTTCCCAGGACATTAATATCTTCACTGTTTAGAGAAGAGCTAATTAAGTTCTTATCATAAACACAAGTAAGAGTGCGGGTGTTTATATATCGTTTATAAGTTTTTTTATTTTTATAAATGTATATTGCCCGCACAATTGTTACCTCTTATCTTTACCTTAAATTTCTGCTGGTTCTTTCTCCAATATCTCATTTGTTTCTTACAGATCTCGCTCAATAGGTCGTCCCTGTGTTAGCATAGAGATAAATCTTGTTCAAATTTAGCGGAATCAATGAGCTATCAGGTACTTGCCCGTAAGTGGCGCCCACAAACTTTTAACGATGTTGTTGGTCAACGTCATGTGTTGACTGCTTTAGCTAATGGTCTTGATCATCAGCGACTTCATCACGCCTATCTTTTTTCTGGCACCAGAGGTGTCGGAAAAACCACTATTGCCCGATTATTTGCCAAAGGGCTCAATTGTGAAACAGGTATTACGAGTAAACCTTGTGGTCAATGTGCGAATTGCCTTGAAATAGAACAAGGGCGTTTTGTCGATTTAATTGAAATCGATGCTGCATCTCGTACTAAGGTAGAAGATACCCGTGAACTGCTGGATAATGTGCAGTACGCGCCAGCGCGTGGACGCTTTAAGGTTTACTTGATTGATGAAGTTCACATGCTTTCTCGTCATAGTTTTAATGCGCTACTAAAAACATTAGAAGAACCACCAGAGCACGTTAAATTCTTATTAGCGACAACTGATCCACAAAAACTACCTGTCACAATTTTATCGCGTTGCTTGCAATTCCATCTGCGAGCATTAGATATTGACCAAATTGCGACACAGCTCGAAAAAGTGCTATCAGCAGAGCATATTGAAAATGATGTAAGAGCGCGTCAACTTATTGCTCGTGCCGCTGATGGCAGTATGCGAGATGCATTAAGCTTAACAGACCAAGCTATCGCAAGTGGCGAAGGTGTCGTCAGTGCGGAAGTGGTTAGCCAAATGCTTGGCACTATTGATGACGCTCAGCCTTTAGCATTGATTGAAGCACTGGTAAAAGCGGATGGTCAACAGGTCATGTCGCTGGTTAATGAAGTCGCTTCAAGAGGTACTGACTGGGAAAATTTCTTGGTTGAAACACTTTCATTACTACATCAAATTGCAATGTTGCAGTTATTGCCTAGTGAAGAAAATCCTCAAGAGCAATTTACTCAAGAACGCCTACGTTTATTGGCTAAATCTGTTTCTCCACAAGATTTGCAACTCTATTATCAAACCTTATTAGTAGGGCGAAAAGAACTGGCTTATGCGCCAGATAGACGCATGGGGGTTGAAATGACTCTGCTACGTGCGCTTGCTTTTCATCCTAAAACAGTGATTGATGAAATACCTTCTGCGCCATTAGCACAAACTTTACCTTCAGCATCATTGCCTACGAATAGAATGTCTGAACATCATGCCCCGCAAACTGTGCAGACTCATTCGCCTCAAATGGCTCACCAATCTTCTTCACCAATAGAAAATAGTGCTTCATTAGGTAATAGCCCCGCGGCACAACTTTTAAGAGCAAGGCAGGCAATAAAGGGGACGGAACAACAAACTCCGCCAAAAAAGTCTGAACCGGCGACGCCTAATCGGGCTAAGCCGGCTGCTAGTGCATTAGAGCGGCTAGCAGCCGTGAGTGAAAAACGCCAACAAGTTGCGAAGCGTCAAACTAATGCACCTGAAAAAAAGAAAAAAGAAGAGTATCAGTGGCGTCCGCAAAACCCTGAGCAAATGTCAACGCAAGAGGTTGTTTCTTCACCAAAAGAGATCAAAGAAGTTCTCGAATATGAAAAAACACCTGAATTAGCAGCAAAAATTGCGAAAGAGTCGCAAGAAAGAGATGCGTGGGCTGCTGAAATTGACAAAATGCCACTACCTAAACTGGTGCAACAGCTGGCATTAAATGCGTATAAAGAGACAGTAAACGAAGAAAACGTTATTTTGCATTTACGAACTAAACAGAAACATTTAAATTCAGCAAATGCGTTACGCACGCTTACTAATGCGTTAAGTGAATTGCATGGAAAAGCAATTTCACTCACAATTATAGAAGATGATGATCCAGCGGTAAAAACACCGTTGGAGTGGCGACAAGCCATTTATGATGAAAAATTGGCGTTATCGCGTCAATCGATTATTACGGATAAAACGATTCAAACATTACAGCAATATTTTGATGCTGAATTGGATGAAGAGAGTATCCGACCTGTTTAATCGCAACATGTTGTATGACTTCATACTGTGTGGCTTTTACAAAGAGAGACAATTATGTTCGGAAAAGGTGGTTTGGGTAATCTGATGAAGCAAGCCCAACAAATGCAAGAAAAAATGCAACAAATGCAAGAAGAGATCGCAAACTTAGAAGTGACAGGTGAATCTGGCGCTGGCTTAGTTAAGATCACTATCAATGGTGCTCATAATTGCCGTCGTGTTGAAATCGATCCTAGCCTGCTAGAAGATGACAAAGAGATGCTAGAAGATCTGATTGCTGCTGCCTTTAATGATGCTGCGCGTCGTATTGATGAAACACAAAAAGAAAGAATGGCCTCTGTTTCTAACGGTATGCAATTGCCACCAGGCTTTAAGATGCCATTCTAATGCAAACCAGCCCACTTCTTGAATCATTAATGGAAGCGTTGCGTTGTTTACCCGGTGTCGGGCCTAAATCAGCGCAACGAATGGCTTTCCAACTACTTCAACGCGATAGAAGCGGTGGTATGCGACTTGCACAAGCACTCACGCGTGCAATGTCTGAAATTGGCCATTGCTGCGATTGCCGAACTTTTACTGAAGAAGAGCGTTGCACCATCTGTGCTAATGTTCGCCGTCAGCAAAATGGGCAAATTTGTGTTGTCGAAAGTCCTGCGGATATTCATGCTATCGAGCAGACAGGGCAGTTTGCGGGTCGATACTTTGTTTTAATGGGGCATTTATCCCCTTTAGATGGTATTGGACCCATGGATATTGGTTTAGATAGACTTGAAGAGCGCTTAAGCCAAGAGACTATTTCAGAAGTGATCTTGGCGACAAACCCGACCGTTGAAGGTGAAGCAACAGCCAATTATATTGCTGAAATTTGTGCTCAGTATGATATTGCTGCTAGCCGAATTGCCCATGGAGTTCCTGTGGGAGGTGAGCTTGAAATGGTTGATGGTACAACGCTTTCGCACTCTATCGCTGGACGCCAAAAAATCCACTATTAACATCATAAATAGTTTATTAAAAAAGCACTTCTTTACTTAATGTAATGAGGTGCTTTTTTCATCTTAAACTTTGAAAAAAGTCGCTGTTTTAGCTAAAAATTAATCCATTGAGCTTTAAGGCGAGCTTTTTCTAAGAAATATCTTTATCTTCACTTTATCGCTTTTTTCTTTCTGATGAATTTTGCATCTTTATGTTACATTATTAATTATCATGAAAAATAATAACTGAATGATGGAGCATCTAATGATCCCTGACGTAGCCTTGGTTGATAATAGTGAACAAAGAACCCCTCTGATCTTAGTGCTAGATAGCTCTGGCAGTATGTATGGTCAACCTATTCAACAATTAAATGAAGGGCTTAAATTACTCGAACAAGAACTTAAAAACGATGTAATTGCGGCTAAGCGTGTCCGTATTCTGGTTATTGAATATGGCGGATATGACCAATGTACAGTTCATGGTGATTGGAAAGATGCAATGGACTTTACAGCACCTGTTTTAGAGGCAAATGGTACAACGCCGATGGGGCAAGCCATTACGCTAGCACTTGAAGAAATTGAAGCTGAAAAACAGCGCTTTAAACAAGCGGGCGTTGCTTATACTCGTCCTTGGCTATTTTTAATGTCTGATGGTGTTCCGACAGACCAATGGGAACAGGCAGCGCAGCTTTGTCGTCAAGCAGAAGAAAGCCAAAAAACAGCGGTATTCCCTATCATGGTTGATGGTGCATCAGCAGAAGTCATGGGAAGTTTTAGCCGCAATGGTGTTAATGGTGTAAAAATGCTTAAAGGGCTGCAATTTAAAGAATTATTCTTATGGCTAAGTGCCAGTATGCAGGTGGTTTCTCAATCAACACCGGGTGGTACGGCACAATTACCTTCAACTGATTCTTGGGCGAGTGTACCTGTTTGATGAATGATTGGTTAGCTTATGGGGCATCTGTGACAGGTATTGCTCATCAAGAACGTCAAATTCCCTGTCAGGATGCTTATTTTATTCGTCGTAAAGGTGAATATCTTATCGCTGCTGTTTGTGATGGTGCAGGCTCCTCTCGTTATAGTGAACAAGGTGCTCAGCTTGTTGCTCGGTTATTTACGCTACGTATTACAGAGTGGCCAAACATTGATTTGTTAACCGAAAAACAGATAACACAAGGGGCTAAACAACTTATTGAAGATATTCGCCTCCAACTGGCTGAATATGCAGAAATAAAGCAGTGTGCGCTAAATGAATATGCATCAACACTGGTTGCATGTTGGGTTGGTGATGATAGTGGCTATTTATTTCATTTGGGTGACGGTATTGCAGTGGTGGAATACTGTGATGGTACAAGTTATGTATCACAGCCTGAAAATGGAGAGTATGCGAATCAAACTTGGTTTGTGACGTCAGAAAATTGGGAAGCGCATCTACGCGTGATCCCCCTAAACAAACCAGTAAAACAAGTTATTTTGATGTCTGATGGTGTACAGCCTTTTGCCATGAATAAAGCGTGCGATGCCCTTTACGAGCCGTTTATCACTCCTGTTATTCGTTATTTAAAAACTGTATCAGAAGACAGCGGCAGTGAGGCATTAGCAGGAACGTTGTCTGATCCTCGAACACACGCAATTACGGGCGATGATAAGACTTTAGTGATTTGTATCAGGGATGAAGAGTTGTGGTAAAGGCAAAGAAACAAAAAACAAGCAAACCTATATCGACACAACTACAAGATGAAAACGGTAAGATTTATCAAATAGGTAATTTGATAAAAAGCGGAGGTGCAGGTAGCGTTAGTCATATTGATAATGCACCTTTCCAAGTCTCAAAAATTTATCATGACAAAATTGATAAAGCCTATTATCTGAAAAAGATCACGGCAATGCAGAAGTTAGAACCTGCATTAAAGCCTGTTTCTGTTAACGATACGCCTATTATCCAACTCGCATGGCCTCAAGCACGTTTATACGATAGCCAAAAGCAATTTGTTGGCTTTGTGATGCCTGAACTTGATGTCAAAAATACCATTGAGTTGGAATATATTCTTCAAGAACGCCAAGCTAAAGCTCATGGTTTACCCACGGGAATGGGGGCGAAAGTTAGCCTCGCATATAACCTTTGCTCATTGATTGATGCTTTACATCAGCAAGGGCACCGTATTATTGATATGAAACCGCTGAATTTGCGGTTTTATAAATCAAGTCTGTATATGTCTCTTCTCGATTGTGATGGATTTAGTATCCAAGGTGAGAATACGCGTTTTCCCGCAGGGCAATTTACTGTTGAATATCTTGCCCCTGAATTTCAAGCAAAACAAACCGTTCCTGAATCTCAAGAAGAGTGGCAAGACCGATTTGCCTTAGCCGTCATTATTTTCCAGTTGCTTAATTTTGGTATCCACCCTTTTAGTGGTCGTCCTAAAAATGACACAGTACCTACAGATATTCCAAGGCGTATTGCGGGGCGTTTTTATGGTTATGGCATAAAAACACATAATTTAATTACACCAAATGTCGCCAGTGGGCATAAACAATTACCGGATAAGCTAAGAACACTCTTTGATAAAGCGTTTTCAGGCACACCTTCGCAAAGACCAAGTGCAAAAGCATGGACGACAGCACTTTATGAATATGCACAACCCGAAAAGCAACAGCTAGTCGTTTGTCAAAAAGATAAAAACCACCAGCATTTTGCAGGTAAGGCTTGCGCAGCTTGTGCAAGAGGAACGAAGTTACAGCAAGTCGCAATTACTCAGAAACAAAACCAGACGCAACGCGAGCAAGTTCGTCAAAAGAGAGTACAAAATGCGAATATCCGACAAGCGCCAACCCAAGCTACACCAGCGAAACCTATTCAGCCTCCAGCGATATTTATTGCGGTTAAAAATGCAATAAATAAAGTACCCAAAGTCATATTACATACGGCTATTGCCATGATAGTCCCTGTGCTTTTGGGTTTGTTATTGATGAACTTTATTCCACAAGGAGTCAGCGGTAGTTTAGGTTCTAGCTGGATCGCAGATTTAATCAAAGCGGATTATATTGAACAAATACTAATAACGATGTTGAGTGTGATGTTTTTAATGATTTCAGCCATTATTTTGTTAGTTATTTTTGTTTTCCCTTCAATGCATATTTTGAAAAGAAAGCCATAGGTTAGGGAAAATAACATGAAAAAAAGAATAAAGCTGATCCTGATTATTATTGGCGTTATAACGTTACTGTTCCCTTTTTGGTTGCCAGCCTTTTTAGTTTCAACCTTTAGCTTAATTGATAGTTTTAATAGCAAAATTCTCCCCTCATCTGTTCGCTTTGATGAGCGTAATTTCTTGCTGGGAGTTTGGCTAGGCTCTCTTATTATGACGATTGTTATGTTATTGCAATCGTGGCGAGCTAAAAATATTTACTATTTAGGCGGTGGTGGACTTGTGCTTTTAATGGCGCTGGGTGTGTCATTTTCGGTGATCCCAACGAGTGAATTAGAAGATCGTCGTCGTTTTGTTTTACAAAATATCGAACAATCTGAATGGCAAAATTATCATTATCTTGTTGTTAATAGTGAAAATGAGATCCGTAATGTTATTCGGTCTAATCAATCTAAAGCGTTGGCAGCCATTAGCGCTATTGAGAAAGCGCGAGTTGCTTTACCCGGATTGGATTATTTTAGTGATGATGTGACTGCGGCAACAAAAGCGAAAGAAGCTTATTTAGTTCATACCAAGGGAACGTCAGAACGTGCAGAAGCTGTAAAAACACTCAATTTTTATGGCGACTGGTTATTAAATCAACCAGAGATTATGGTTGCTCAGGCACTAGCTTCCCTTTCAAATAGTAATGATGCTCAATTAACACAATCAGGTATTAATGTTATTGCTGTGGCACCATTATCACCTGAGGCATGGCAAGTTTTAGCACTTACTTATATTGCTCATCGTTCTTTGGATGCACAAATTGAAAAAGCGATGTTAGCTTTAATGGTGGCAGATACGCTCAAACTTGCTAAGCAAGGTCATAATGATATTTCAGCACAACAGTTGTTGAAAAAAGCGATTTCAGAGCTTACTGAAAATCAGCGTCAGGTTTATCAGATATTACAAGCGCGTGTTATTGAAGATCGTTTTTATCGACAAAATAGTCTTCCTCCAGAAGATGTTACAACGTTGGCAAATCAACGATTACCAGTGAGTAACGCAATTAATAATGATTTAACCACTTATCTTGAAATGCAATCAATGATGGGAAAAGAGTATCCCGGAGAAGTGATCGTTGAATCACCTAATGAAGTAAAAAACTTAACTGAGATCCGTTATCCAACAATCAGAAAATATATCGCTCGTGCAGATGTTATTTTATCCGTTGATGTCGATCCTCAAGGGCGTATTTCAGGGCTCTGGGTGCAAAATAGCAGTGGTGTTAATGCTTTTGATGATCAAGCTGTGAAAGCCGCTCGCCATTGGCGTTTTATGCCAAACAAAGACGGGTATCGCCAACGTGTGACTGTTCGTTTTGAAAGTACCCGCCTTGGTTGGAAAGAGTATGCGGTTAAGCAACAATCAACATTGATAAAATTGGTTAAAGCTTATGCGAGACAAGATACAAAAGGGATAACACTGACTGAAAGTGCTTATACAGAACTGAAAAAGCAATCACCTGAATTAGAAGATGAAAGCGAAGCTACTCGCTCTAGCTATAATCCTTATTCAGCTTATTACCCTAGATTATCTCAACAACAGCAAGAAAAGCGTGCCGCGTTACAAGCCATTTTAAAAGAGTTGCAAGCATTGCCTAATGGTAAAAATAACCATGAAAGTTGGGATAATAGTATTCGTTTCTTAAATGAGAAACTCGCTCTGCATCAAGATAATGCTGATGTTGTTAGAGTGGTGGCACGTTTTGAATTGCAATATTACAACGTGGGTACTAACAACTTAGAGGGATCCCCTAAAATTTATCCACAAAATAAAGAATATTGGCAAACCTTATTATTGAAAGCGCGTACTCATTTTGAACAGGCTATTGCATTAGAACCCGATCGTGAAGATGTCTGGTTAGGATGGGGCATAACATGGCTTGATGAAGATCCTGAAATTGCAGCAGGTGCATTTGCTAAAGCTTCACAGCAAAAATCCAAAGAAAGTGTTGGTTCGCTTATGCAAATGTTAGAAATGCGCATGGTAATGGATACACTTGAGGATGCTCGCTTAGAACGCTATCAAACCTTACGAGCACGGATGGATATGCGTTATTTACCTGAAGGTATTGAAGTTAAGCCTTCAGATGATTATCTCAGTGATGACTTAACTCAGATTCAATTAGCTCAACGTGCAATACCCGCATCAGATCCGAATAGTAAAGTGATACGCAAGCCGTTAAACAGCAAAGTTGTTGAGCAATCAAACCGGACATTTAGTATTGATTTCTCATCAGCGAATATTAAAGGCAGCGATCAGACATTACCGAAAGTGAATGCACCTGACACCGCACCTAAAACAGGGGAGATGATCTTACAACTTGATGTTGATCCTCAAGGTATTCCTACTGTGGTGTTATTGAAATCTGGCAGTGGTGACATGAGCATAGATAATGCTGTTATTGATGCTGCATATCAATGGCGTTTTAATGGTTCACCGGCTCGAAAAGGTAATGTACTTTTGATATCAGTTCAATTTAGCCAATAATTACCATTCAATTAAATAATGTTATAAAAAACCTCCTTTTTTGTTAGTAAAAAGGAGGTTTTCTTCTATTTGGTGATTTTCTAACTTATTGAAAGAAATAAAATTGTTATCTAGATCACAAAAAAATAGCCTTTTCAAAAAGACAGAACCACTCAACTTAGAAAACAGACCGCTTAATTCGTTATACAACCGCTAAGCGATTTAGTCGCACTGTTCATATCTCATTCTTCTTATTATGTAGCAGCGGGCAGTTGTCTCTCATATTCGCTCAAATCATTCTCAGCTGTCCCGCATTACTCTTTGGCTGTTCGGTCTTGCCTGAAAAAAAGGTGTCTCATGAACAAAAATGCATTTTTAAAGCACGTACCTTGGGTGATCCTTGGGATTATCGGTGCTTTTTGTCTTTCAGTGGTTGCACTTCGTCGTGGTGAACACGTCAGTGCGCTATGGATAGTTGTTGCTTCTGTTGCTGTCTACTTAGTTGCTTATCGTTATTACAGTCTTTACATCGCTCAAAAAGTGATGAAGCTTGATCCAACTAGAGCAACACCTTCTGTTGTTAACAATGATGGTTTGAACTACGTTCCAACAAACCGTTATGTTTTATTTGGTCACCACTTTGCGGCTATCGCGGGTGCAGGTCCTCTAGTGGGTCCAGTGCTTGCTGCGCAGATGGGGTATTTACCGGGTACACTTTGGCTATTAGCTGGGGTTGTGCTTGCTGGTGCAGTACAAGACTTTATGGTGTTGTTTATTTCAACACGCCGTAATGGTAACTCACTTGGTGAGATGATAAAGAAAGAGATGGGTCCTATTCCGGGTACTATCGCTTTATTCGGCTGTTTCCTTATCATGATCATCATTCTTGCAGTGCTTGCGCTTATCGTTGTTAAAGCATTAGCAGAAAGCCCATGGGGTGTGTTCACTGTTTGTTCAACAGTACCAATTGCCCTGTTTATGGGTATCTACATGCGATATATCCGTCCGGGTCGTGTCGGTGAAGTCTCTGTTATTGGTATTGTATTGCTGATTGCTGCGATTTGGTTTGGTGGCGTTATTGCTCACGATCCATACTGGGGTCCTGCATTAACCTTTAAAGATACAACAATCACCTTCGGCTTGATTGGTTATGCTTTCGTTTCCGCATTACTACCAGTTTGGTTAATTCTTGCACCTCGTGATTACTTAGCCACATTCCTGAAAATTGGGGTTATCGTTGGTTTAGCTGTGGGTATCGTTATTTTAAACCCTGAGCTGAAAATGCCAGCTGTAACTCAATATATTGATGGTACAGGTCCACTGTGGAAAGGGGCTTTATTCCCATTCTTATTTATCACTATCGCTTGTGGTGCTGTATCAGGTTTCCACGCACTGATTGCTTCAGGTACTACGCCTAAACTTATTGCTAATGAAATGGATGCACGTTTCATCGGTTATGGTGCGATGTTAATGGAATCATTCGTTGCAATCATGGCATTAGTTGCGGCTTCTATTATTGAACCGGGCCTCTATTTTGCAATGAATACACCGCCAGCAGGATTAGGTATAACAATGCCAAACCTGCATGAATTAGGTGGTGAAAATACCGCTGTTATCATGGGGCAGTTAAAAGAAGCCACAGTGCATGTCGCTGCAACGGTAAGTTCATGGGGCTTTGTTATCTCGCCTGATGAAATTTTACAAACAGCAAAAGACATTGGTGAGCCTTCTGTCTTGAACCGTGCTGGTGGTGCGCCTACTTTAGCAGTCGGTATCGCGATGGTATTCCACAAAATCATCCCTGCCGCAGATATGGGCTTCTGGTATCACTTTGGTATCCTGTTCGAAGCACTCTTCATCTTGACTGCATTAGATGCGGGTACACGTTCTGGCCGCTTTATGCTTCAAGATTTATTAGGTAACTTTATTCCTTACCTGAAGAAAACAAACTCGTTTATTCCAGGTGTGATTGGTACTGCGGGTTGCGTAGGGTTATGGGGATATCTGTTATACCAAGGTGTTGTTGACCCATTAGGCGGTGTTAAGAGCTTGTGGCCACTGTTTGGTATTTCAAACCAAATGTTAGCGGCAGTTGCTCTGGTATTAGGTACTGTTATCTTAATTAAGATGAAACGTACTAAATATATCTGGGTAACAGTTGTTCCAGCAGTATGGTTATTAATTTGTACAACATGGGCATTAGGTCTGAAACTTCTCAGCGATGATCCACAAATGGAAGGTTTCTTCTACTTAGCAAATGAATACAAAGCGAAGATCTTAGCAGGTGGTGCTGACTTAACTGCGGCTGAAATTACCAATATGAATCATATTGTAATTAACAACTACACCAATGCTGGCTTAAGTATTCTGTTCTTAGTGGTTGTTTACAGCATCATTTTCTACGGTTTCCGTACTGCAATGAAAGCACGTAAAAATCCAGAAGAAACAGCACAAGAAACACCGTATGTTCCTATGCCAAAAGATGTAAAAGTGTCCTCAGGTCACTAATTTAGGTTGATAGGTTAAATCCCCGTACTGGCTTGCCAGTGCGGGGCTTAGGAGAAACTTATGTTTGGTAATTTAGGACAAGCTGGAAAATATCTAGGACAAGCAGCACGTATGCTAATAGGTATTCCTGATTACGATAATTATGTGCAACACATGAAAGATAACCATCCAGATAAGCCTGTTATGACCTATAACGAGTTTTTCCGTGAGCGTCAGGAAGCCCGTTATGGCGGTGGTGATGGTAAAGGCGGTTTTCGCTGTTGCTAATGATCTGTAAAGGAGATAAATGATGGAACCTATTGCAGTGACAATACTGACCGGTTTTTTAGGATCAGGAAAAACAACACTTTTACGCCATATGCTTAATGAAGAGCATGGCTATAAAATTGCCGTTATTGAAAATGAATTTGGTGAAGTACCTATTGATGATGAAATCATTGGTGATAGAGCTACTCAAATAAAAACACTGACCAATGGTTGTATTTGTTGTAGTAAATCGAATGAATTAGAAGATACGCTATTAGACTTATGTGACAGTCTGGATCGCGGTGAAATCGAGTTTGATAGATTAGTTATTGAATGCACTGGCATGGCTGATCCCGGCCCTATTAGCCAAACATTCTTTTCTCATGAGGTAATCTGCCAACGTTATTTATTAGATGGCATTATCACGCTTGTTGATAATGTTCATGCTCAGCAACAACTGGATCAATTTACGATTGCACAATCACAAATTGGTTATGCTGACCGCATTCTGTTAACGAAAACAGACGTTACTCCAGCCTCTCCTGAATTAATGGCACGATTAAGACGCATTAATGCCAGAGCACCGGTGCATACCGTTATTCATGGACAAATTGATTTAGGATTACTGTTTAACGTAAAAGGTTTTATGTTGAACGATAATCTCGATGTAAAACAGCCCCTATTTCGTTATCAGGCTGATAAGCAAGATGACATCAATTCGATTGTATTAAAATTTGATTATCCCGTTGAGTTACAAGAAGTTTCAGATGTAATGGAAAAATTATTATTAAGCTTTGCTGATAATCTTTTGCGTTATAAAGGGATATTAAATATTAAAGACCAACCTAATCGCTTGTTATTCCAAGGTGTACAACGCCTCTATAGTGCTGATTGGGATAGACCGTGGAATGAAGATGAAACTCGTCAAAGCACATTAGTCTTTATTGGTATTCAATTACCAGAAGAAGAGATAAGAGCCAATTTTGATGCATTGATGCCTAGCACAGAAGAGAAGGCTCATTAACCTAATACCCTGTAGTGAGTGTTAAAAAGCAGTAACAAGTAGTAAGAAGTAGAGTAGTAAAGTAACCGTAGTAGTTGAACTGTAGTAGCCGTAAATAGCAGTAACGAATATTGATAAGCTCCTGACTTGAGGAGGATCCTGTTCCTAGGATCTTATTTTTCACCCCATAATAACCAACATTATGGGGTGCTTTTTTTAAACGTTCAAATTAGCCATTAGCAACGGCTTTATATTCCATGATCTCAATAATTTGAACATCGGTATGTTGCATTGCACGGCTTGCTAGTGCACATAGATTTTCAATTGTAGAATCAACATCATGAGCGACAATGCCGTCATTACCTGTTACATAAGTATTGTCTAGCGCCATTAACACAGCTTTATAAGCAGCACTTGCTCCGGTAGAAACTTTCATCGCACAGCTATTTGAAGCACCATCACAAATCACACCACTGATATCACCAATCATGCTACTAATTGCCATAGCCATAGATTCGTAACGTTCATCCATTAGCCATGCAATTGCACCCGCAGCGCCCATTGATGCTGTTGTTGCTGCACATAACGCAGATAGCGCAGGGAATTTATGGTGAATATAAATAGCCAGTAAATGGGAAAGCATTAATGCTCTTGCCATTTTCTCTTCGCCAACTTGTAAATATTCAGCAACCACTACAACAGGCATCGTTGCGGCAATACCTTGGTTACCTGAGCCAGAATTACTCATTGCGGGTAAAACGGCACCCCCCATACGAGCATCAGACGCCGCAGAAGTACGGATCATGATTTCTGATAGTAAATCTTTTGCTAATAAGCCACGTTGCTGCTGGCGCTGCAAAGTTTGCCCAATATGTAAACCATAAGTATTGTTCAAACCTTCTTTTGATAGCGCATCATTTAAGTGTGCTGACTCAAGGATAAAAGAAATTTCTTCTACTGGAGTTTGAGTAACAAACTGGTAAATTTCTTGAGTATTGGTTTGGGTTAACGTTTCTTTTATTTCGCAAGGTGATGCAGTCTGTTCTGCGCCAGCACAAGTGTTATCAAGAACAACATGACCGTTATGAATAATTTTAACAATATTAGTATGAGTGCCCGCAATAATGACCGTTGCTCTGTTTTCACCATCTTCAACGGTGACTTCACTATAAAGAACTTCTTGGCAGGCTTTTTTAATTGAAACATTAACAATGCCAGAGGCTAGTAGTGCTTTGCTTTGTTCAACTTGCTCAGGCGTTGTATTTTTTAATACTTCTAAACCAGCTTCACTGTCACCACCGACAGCACCTAGGCTTGCAGCAATGGATAATCCCACCATACCTGTGCCGGGTACGGTAACGCCCATACCATTTTTCATTAAATTAGGGGAGACTTCGGCGCTAATACGAGTAATCGCGTGTTGTAAGTAACGTGCTGCTGTTGCAGCCGCCAATGCAAGCGAAATAGGCTCTGTACAACCTAAAGCGGGTTTAACTTGTTGTTTAACTGCCGCTATCAATATTTTCCAACGAGAAGATAATGGTTCTTTCATTGCATGCATCCAATAAACAGTATGAGAATTCAAAGGGTTATTCTATTTTTAATACAACCATCATACTGAATTTATGGGAGAAAGTTTTTTCTGAATTTACTAAGATTGTACAAATTTTGAGAAAATATTACCTTTCTTAACTTTAAAAATGGTAATTTTTTCCATATTAAAGATAAAGTAAACGTTTTGACTCTTTTACTAAATTTATCAATAAAAAGATGGAGTACTTTGTGTTTTTTTATTAAAGAGAAGCGGTGAGAAACAAAAGAGAATGAGATGATTTTAATATCTAACAATAAGATTAAATAAAAATGCAATAGAACGAATATACCATTCTATTGCTAGTATAATTATCATACTCAATGTGGGCTAACTCAGAATAGTTAAAAAAAATGGCAATGAGTGAGTGTATTTAATATCATGTCATCATTTTAACAAAATGAATAATAGGCGTTTTATTTTCTAGTGTATAAGAATAACTTCTTATTATTTTGTTAATATTTTCATTAATTTAGTGTGTGTTTTTTATTTTAGAATGATTAATCGAATATGTTTTAAATAAAATATAACTAATTTTTTATTTATAAAAATAACAATAAATTATCTTCACTTATTTTTAATATGTTTATTATTTGAAAATAACCTGAAGCAACAATCATTGCTTCAGGTATATTTATTAATAATAGAAGATAGCAATAATAGCACTATGGAATACAAAACCTACCATAAGCGGTATTGCAGTCCTTTTTACAACATCAAACGGTTGTAATTTTGCGCCACTAGATACGGCAATGATAACACCTGCTACTGGAGACATACCTCGTCCCATATGTGACGCTTGTTGCATTGGTAAAATCATCGCAATTGGGTTTACACCCATGCTATGGGCTATTTGTGGAATAAGTTCAACGAAGGCAAGGAAAGGTGCATTACCTGAACCCATAATAATCGCGGCCGCTAATGTCACGATAGCGAAGACCAATGCCATTGCAAATGGTGGTAGGCCAACAGATTCCGCCATAACGATCAGGCTGTCTATTGCTCCACTCACTTTAATACCATGAGCAAAAACACCCGCTACGACTAATAATCCCACAACGTTACTAAATGCAGAACCCATACCCTTTAAGAAATGCTGGAAGCCCGCACACACTGATTTAAAATCACGTAAGCGTAATGTTTCAATCAGCATACAAATCGCCATTGAAATCAATACAATTGTGACCACATCAAGGTGAATGCCTTCAACAAATAGGCTTGATGAACTTACGGCCATAATGATAGGTAACATCGGCAGTAAGGCATAAAAGCTGGGTACATTTTTATCACTCTTTGCTTCTTCAGACATTTTGCCTAATTGAGGCACAAATCCGGCTTTGCGATCACAATGGCGTTGCCAGAAGATATGTGTAATCCCCACGGCTAATACGGTAGCAATTGCCGCAGGCCCTTGGTAATAAAGCACATATTCAACAACCCCTAAATCAACTGCTTTTGCACCACGAATGGCATCAATTGCCGTTGGGGTATAAGCAACACCCAATGATGTTGCAATTACGCCTGCCGCGGAAGCGGGGGATAAACCAAGTCCTATCATAATCGGGAACATCGTACCCATTAATAGAACGGCTAATCCTGTTGCTGAAGGAATAGCAAGTTGCAAAATACTCGCGAGTAAAAAAGAGAAAAATAGCAACACATAAGGTGAGCGCATATTTTTCAATGGGCGAGTTGCAACACGTACAACGGCCTCATTGGCGCCAATATGATCCATATAATGTGCGAATCCCATCAGAGCCATGATCATTAAACCAAGATCAGCAGCACGACTACTAAAGAGATCACGCATAACTTCAAAAGGATCTAACCAACCAATACCGGTTGTTTTGACATTTTTAGGAAGAATATCTCCCCAACCAAACATCATTGTTAGCGCCATTAAGGCTAAACCAGCAACTAACAAAACAGGCTCGGCTTTATATCCTTTCAAGATCATTCTAGCGACAATAACAACGACGATTAAGACCGCAAGAATTTGGATCATGCTTTAGCTCCAGGTGCAAAGCGTTCAGCGGTGATCTTAACGACAGATTTTAAGACATCACTTGCTGCATAAAGTGATTTAACTGGCAGATATTCATAAATAGAGTGGAAGTTATGAGCACCAGTAAAGATATTAGGGCAAGGCAGACCATTTTGAGAGAGTGCAGCACCATCGTAACCACCACGCATTGGGATTGGACGAGGTGTAATGCCATTCGCTTCATAAGCAGCCACTGCAATGTCGATAGGATAACGGTTATCACCTTGCAGGCTATTAAACACGTTGGCGTAACGGTCTGCGAGTTTACAAGTTACAGAGCCTTCACCCCATAAACCTTCACAATATTCTGAGAGTTGTTTTAAAAATGCCATACGGTGCGCATAACCGTTTTCGGTGAAATCACGCACATCCATTTTTAATACAGTACGCGCACTATTACCTGCTAATTGCTTAACCCAATAATAACCTTCACGTCCTTCGGTATATTCAGGTGCTTCACCGCCTGGTAACATTGCAACAAACTTGTGCGCCATTAACAGTGAATTTTTTAATTTGCCTTTGGCAGACATTGGATGAGCTGATGCACCTGTAAAGATGATCTCAACATCACCCGCATTCCAGTTTTCATACACTAACTCACCAATGCCACAGCAATCTAAGGTGTAGGCAAAATCAGCCCCAAATTCTTTAGTATCAAAGGCTTTTGCACCACGTAAACCTTGTTCTTCATCGGGGACAAAACCAATTTTAACTGTACCGTGTTTCACTTCAGGATGCTGTTTAAAGTACTGCAACATATCCATAATAGAGGCGATTGCTGCTTTATCATCGGCACCTAATAGGCTTGTGCCGTCGGTCACGATAATATCGTCACCAATATAGTTTTCTAGTTCAGGAAATTCGCTTTGACGTAAATAAATATCAAGCTCTTTATTTAAGCAAAGGTCACCACCTTTATAAGGTAGAATTTGCGCTTTCGTATCATTAGTTTGTTCTGCACTGGTATCTAAGTGACCAAAGAAAGCGACGGTTGGAACGTCATAGTCAAGGTTAGAAGGCAGTGTTGCGGTAACAATTGCTGTATCGCGAATTTTGATATCTTCAACACCTAACGCTTTTAATTCTTCAACTAATTGTAGTGCAAGCACTCGCTGACCTTCTGATGAAGGCATAATGCCAGCTGCACCGTTTTCCCTATTAGTGGTGGTGTTAACTTTTGTATAAGAAATAAATCGTTCAACGAGATTCATAACAAGACTCCATTGTGTTTTTAATTGTATTTTCTTTTATTTAATCTAAGTCGTCTTCTTGATAAGAAAAAGCCAACACTTACTTTTATCATAAAAAAAACAGTAGTGAATTATGAAAAAATAATTTTTTTTACAAGAAAAGTTTAATGTTAATTAATATTTTATTTTTGGTTTTTTATTTATTAAAAAAAAACGTATTTTGTGTATGTGAAGTTATTTGATTTAACTTATGGTCCCGTTTTTCTATGATCTTAATCATAAAAAATAGACTCGGTATTAAATATGTTAAAAATATAAAATTAATCATTATTTATTTTAATGTATTGTTTTATTTAATAATTATATTTAATTAACTTTTTTATGAAGATTTTTCGCTAATAATGATTAAAAAAACATAACTTATTGATAGAAAGTGATTATGATATACAGTTTAATTCGCCTAACACGATTAGGGGGATGTATGTATATAAATAATATAGTTAGAGACACATTTTTAGCGATAAGAAACATTGAAAACAAAGGCGGTAAAATTAAAAATGTTATAAATGGGGTGATATTAAGTTGTTATAATACAATTGTTAGTTTTATAAAACCCAATTCTAATATAGAAAATAATTTTTTAGGACTAAAAAACAGCATCTCTAATATTAAAAATGAAAATAATCAGAGCGAAAGCAATGCTATAAAATTAGATAATAAAGAAATAAAAAATAAAAAAGAGATTAATGAAGTTTTTGATAGATATTTATCTAGAGCACAAAGAAAAGTAAAAAGTGATGAAATAAAAGAAATAGTAATTAATGATATTATCTCCTCTTTGGAGGAGATACCTAAATTAGAGAAAGAAAAAATTACAGAATTTAAGAATGAGCTATATTTTAATTCTAAATGGATTTTATTTTCTGATGATAAAACATCTTTAACGAAAGTTAAAGACGATTTTATGGGTTCAATAGTTGATACTCTATTAAATTCGGATGATAAGATAAAATCTAATATTGGAAATATTGATAGTTATAAATATTTTTTACAAGATAGTATTAATAATACTGTCGATATTATTTTTTACGAAAATTAGTTTTATATATTTTTTGTAAAAATCATTTATATAGATGGTGGATAAATGATAGATGGAGAAAAATCAAAATATATAATATCATCTGTGTTGAACTAATAGGATGATAATAATGTGTCTTAAAAATATAAACATAATACCACAAGGAATGTCTTCAACTTTATCAAATCATCTATCAGATAGTGCTTTCTATATTAATCGAGACTCGGTATTATCAGTAGAAAATTCATCTGCTTATTTTGTTGGCATTAAGGATTCGGTTGATGAATTAGAATCAGATTATATGGATATTCATGACATTATCAAAATCTCTCAAAGTGAAAACGTTAGGCATCATGCAAGGGAAGTTATTTCTCTTTGTGATGAAGAATGTATTTTAGAAAAATATGATTATCTATTTGAAGAGAAAATAAAAATAGAAGAACAACGAAAAAAAATGAAGGAGCTTCTTTCAAATAGAAAAATTAATGATATTAAGTTAATTAAGTTCAATAATAATAATCTTTCTATTGAAATGCGCAATAATAGTATGCTTCCTTTTGTATTTGTCAGAAATGAGGAGGGGCAATATATTCGCTATAATGAAGAAAAAAATGCTGCTCTATTATCTATGTATAAAATCAGTTCTGAGGATAATAGATTAAAAATTGAATTTGAAAGTAAGTTAAATAAAAAGATAGTACCATCTGTCATTGTTGAAGATATGATAGATGAGTTAGAATATTTCAAGTTAATTAGAGAGTATAATAATTCTGACTTTATGAGTAATATTAAAAATATTACATTAAGAGTTCCAGAGTTGATTATATCTTTAAAGGAAAATGATAATGGAGAGGTTGTTTTATTTTTAGATAAAGATATAAATAAAGAAAATAATAAATATCTTAATAAATTAGATAATGTTTTAAGTTTAAAGAAGAATAATTTAACTATTGAAGTAACTGGCGATGATGATTTATTCCCAGAAAGCCATGAATTATTAATGAGAAATGAGAATTTATTGATTGAAAATGGTGAGTTATTAATTAAAGATGATGGACCTTTCTGTTTTCTTGAAGATCTACTAGCTAAATTTAATAAATCTTTAATTGAAGATAGCAACATTAGTGAGGTAAATGAAAAGTTATTTATAATAGATAAGGTTTGTAAGTTTATCAATAATAATTATATTTTTGTTAATTCTTATAAAAAAGAGTTTAAAGATAATTTATTAAAGGAAATACAAAAGGAAACATTATATAACTTAATAATGAAAGATAATGAAAAGGGAAGTATTTCGAGTTCTTTACTAATTAAAATAGTGAAAAAACATCTTAAAACTTATAACTCAAAAGAAAATGTAAACAAAGTGACTCTTTCTAAAGATAATATTGAGGCTATTTTTAAAAAGTTTTATTCAATTGAGCTTCCTAATAATGAATCTGAATATTCAGATTTTATAGATGATTTAGACATAAAAGCTGATATAGCCGAAAATATTGCCAATTTACTTATTAAATCAATTGATACTAAATTTTTGTTGAAAGATCAATTAATGGTCGAATTTAATAAGTATACCCTTTCAGGATTGTTTTCTATAAATAAAGATAGCTCTAATTATAGAATAAGTGACATCATTGTAGATAGCTATAATAATAGACTAGATAAAATGACGATGAAAAAAATAAAAGATAAAGAGCTTATTAATAATATAGTGAAGGGATTCAGAATGTAACAGGGTAAAAAATGAAGAAAAAGTAGCAGCAATTAAATGCTATATAAATTATAGTATCAATAAAATCCGCTGATGTAAGGAACTGGGAGTAGTTCAGTAATACAGCGGATTTTATAATATGGTTTAAATATCCAAACGCTTAGCTTGCCATTTACGAGAGCGCCAACGCCATGCATTAGTTAAACCACGTAGCCATTCATCACAAAGGAAGCCAATCCAAATACCAATTAAACCCATTTCCATCTTAATACCGAGATAATACCCCACAGGGATCGCGACACCCCACATAAAACAAATTGCTGTAATTAATGGGAACTTCGCATCGCCAGCTGCACGTAAGGCATTCACCATCACGATATTAAAAGTACGCCCTGGTTCTAAAAAGACGGATAAAATAAATAGAGGAATTAATTGGTCAATAATGCGTTGATCTTCTGTAATGGAATACAAAATAGGGTCACGCATAAACCAATAAACAATAACTACCCCGATGGTAAATATTACGCCCGTTTTTAAGCTTTTCCAGCCTCTAGCGAAAGCGTCATCAAAGCGTTTGGCTCCAACTAAGTGACCCACTAATATTTCATTACCAATACTAATTGCAATACCAAAAAGCATTAAAAATAATGACAGTTGGAAATAGAGGGTCTGTGCAGCAAGAGGGACTTCACCCATTAATCCAATAAAGGCAGATGCAGTCATATAATGTAAAATCCAAACCAAGTTTTCACCCGCAGCAGGTAAACCGATATGTAGGATTTTCCCTAACATATTTTTAGACCATACGACGAGTTGTTTGGCTTCGAATTTAATACGCAAACCGTAGAACAGTAATCCACACAGTAAAATAACTGCAATAATACGACCAACAACAGTGGACCAAGCAACGCCGACTAATCCGTATTGTGGTAAACCAAAAAAGCCATAAAGCACAATCATATTGCCAATAACAGTAACAATATTGGCGATCAATGTGACATACATCGCTGCTTTAGACTTGCCATAAACTCTCAGACAAGCGGCAAGAATAATCGAAATTGCCTCAGGGATAAGGCAAATACCAATAATATGTAGGTAGTTATAGCCATCTTGCACTAAATGCTCAGGCGTATTCATTATATTAAGAATATTATAACCAAAGAACAGGATAATCAGTGCGCTGCTAATACCAAGCAAAGAGTTAAAAGCGATAGAAATATGAATTGCTTGGCTAGCTTTTTCTTTTTTACCAGCTCCTAAATATTGTGCGATGACAACACTGCATCCCACACTAATAAAACTAAAAATAGTGATGAAAAGATCAAATACTTGGTTACCAACGCCCATAGCTGCTAAGTAAGCGGTGGAAACGTGGCTTACCATGTAAGTATTAATTAAAAGCGTGGCTAAATGTAGAAAAATATCTATAAATATTGGCCAACTAAGAGAGAAAAGCGAGCGATCCGCTACATCAGACTGATGCATTGAAAACCTTCTTAAAAACAGAGTGAAATCGACATTATTACTATGACATTATTACTATTACGTGCAGGAAGAAAGGGGATTCTACAGGGTTTATTTATTAGGGAATAGCGCAAATAATGTTTCTCTGGCAAAAAAGATGTTTATATGGTTTATTCATTGATAACTAATCACTATTATCATTAAGAGATGATTAACGTTAAAGTCAGGGGAATTAATGAATACTAAAATAAAAGTAGCCATTGTCGGTTATGGCAATATTGGTCGATTTGCATTAGAAGCGGTTCAAGCTGCTCAAGATTTTGAATTAATAGGTGTTGTTCGTCGTGATATTAATAATGTTCCAGAAGAACTGCAAAATATTACCGTAACTAACGATATTAAAACATTAGGTAATGTTGATGTTGCTCTCTTATGTTCACCAACTCGTGCAATTAAAGAATTAGCTAAATCTATTTTAAGCTTAGGCATTAATACAGTAGATAGTTTTGATGTTCACAGTGAAATAGTATCATTAAAAACAGAATTAGATGAAGTCGCAAAAAAACATGACCGTGTTGCTGTTATTTCAGCGGGTTGGGATCCGGGGTCTGATTCTATTATTCGTACGTTAATGTTAGCCATGGCACCAAAAGGGATCACTTATACGAACTTTGGTCCTGGTATGAGCATGGGACATAGCGTAGCAGCTAAAGCAATTGAGGGTGTAAAAGATGCGCTTTCAATGACTATTCCATTAGGGACTGGTGTCCATCGTCGTATGGTTTACGTGGAATTAGAAGCTGGAGCAAATTTTAATCAAGTAGAGCAAGCCATTAAAGCAGATAGTTATTTCTCTTCTGATGAAACTCATATTAAGCAAGTTGATTGTGTTGATAGCTTAAAAGATGTGGGACATGGTGTTCATATGACCCATAAAGGGGTATCAGGTAAAACACATAATCAATTATTTGAATATTCAATGCGTATTAATAACCCTGCATTGACATCTCAATTTATGGTGTCTGCTGCAAGAGCAAGTATGAAACAACGTGCAGGTGCTTATACGGTTATTGAAATTCCACCTGTTGATTTCTTAGCAGGAGATTTAAATACTTTAATCGCAAAACTCGTCTAATTCGATTAAGAGTAACTGCATAAAATATTGCCCACATAATGTGGGCAATATGGGTTAACGCTTAGGCAAACTTGATGATTTTGAATTAGCGTTTAATACTTTTAAATTCTTTGGTCGTTGCGGTTAATGCCACTTCTGTTGGTAAGCGTTCCATTGAACTTGCACCATAGAAGCCGTGGCAATCAGGGCAATTATCTAAGATATATTGTGCATCTTCTGGCGTTGCAATTGGGCCACCATGACAAAGCACAATGACATCAGAACGTACCGCTTTTGCCGCTTTTGCCCAGTCATTAATTAAAGGCACACAGTCCGCTAAAGTTAATGCTGTTTCAGCACCAATATTACCGCCAGTTGTTAACCCCATATGAGGCACAATAATATCTGCGCCAGCTTCAGCCATTGCAATCGCATCTTCGCGACTAAAGACATAAGGTGTGGTTAATAAACCTTTCTCATGAGCCTTGCGGATCATATCCACTTCAAGACCATAACCCATACCTGTTTCTTCTAAATTAGCGCGGAAATTACCATCAATCAGACCTACTGTTGGGAAATTTTGTACGCCAGCAAAGCCTGTTGCTTTAACTTCATCTAAGAATTTATCAAAATTACAGAAAGGGTCTGTACCATTAACGCCAGCAAGTACAGGTGTATGTTTAACAACAGGTAATACTTCTTTCGCCATATCCATAACGATTTCATTAGCATTACCATAAGCTAATAAACCCGCTAAAGAGCCACGGCCAGCCATACGATAACGACCAGAGTTATAAATAACGATAAGGTCAATACCACCAGCTTCTTCACACTTAGCTGAAAGCCCTGTACCTGCACCACCGCCAATAATTGGCTCATGGCGTGCAATCATTTCATTGAATTTTTTTAGTAACGTTTCACGTGAATGAGTCATTCTTCTTTCTCCGTGGTTAACAAATAAGTTCCTGGTGTAAATCATAAATTTGCTGAGTAAATTCAGCAGAGTTTATGTGATAAGGACTGATGACTAACTGACGAGTCTCTGTCTCTTTAAATGTTGTTATAAATGCATCAAAAAAAGCTTGGTTCGCTTGAGGATCCCTGAAAGGGGCTCCTTCAATATCCAGAGCTGAAAAACCGCCCTGTGGTAATACAAACCGCAATGGACCTTCACACTGATTGAGTTTCTCAGCGATCCAGATACCTAATTGACGGTTTTCCTCTGGTGTTGTGCGCATTAAGGTGACTTGTGCATTGTGATGATAAAATTGACGCCCTTTATATTTCTCAGGAACACTCGATGGGCGACCAAAGTTCACCATATCTAATGCACCACAAGAACCTATATAAGGAATTTTGGTACGGGCGATTGCACCAAAACGGTCTTCATCACAAGCAAGTACACCGTCAAACAAGTAATCACACACTTCTGTTGTTGTAAGATCGAGCACGCTATGAAGTAAGTGACTGTCTGCTAGTTTTTCCATGGCTTTACCGCCACTTCCTGTTGCATGAAAAACAAGGCAGTCATAATTATTTTCAAGTTTTTGTGTCAGTTGCTGTACACAAGGCGTAGTGACACCAAACATCGTTAATGCGACAGCTGGTTTATCAACAACTTGTTCTTCTTGGTAAAAATAAACAGCACCAGCTATTTGGTTCGCCGCATTTCTTAGAACTTTACGAGAAATGCGATTTAAGCCGGATACATCTGTAACGGAGTACATCATTGAAATATCACTTGCACCGATATAGCCTGAAATATCGCCAGACGCCATCGTTGATACCATCAATTTAGGTACACCAATTGGCAGAGATTGCATTGCTGGTGTAATCAGTGCCGTTCCCCCTGATCCGCCTAGCCCAAGAATGGCTAAGACATCATCTTGGTGAGTTAAATAATGTTCAAATGCGATTGACATCGCTTCTATTGCTTTCCCTCTATCGCCACAAAACACAGCTTCTTTACCATTTGGGTGAAAGCGTGCAACTTCTGTTGCGGTAACATCTGCATCTCTTGCTAATGCCGTGGGTTTGGTTGTCAAGTCAACGGTTTTAACAGGAAGGCCTGCTTTTTTAATTAAATCACTGACATAAAAAATCTCAGCACTTTTAGTATCAAGCGTTGTGGCAATATAAATAGAACCAGAATACTGTTTCATAAGCCTTCCCTTACCTTTTATGATTATTGACGAATAGATTATAACCATAATGAGACTCGAGTTTCATTTATCATAGCATCGTTTTGAGACTCTTGTCTCATTATTTTTATTTTTATATTCTAAAGGTCGATAAGGTGCCATTAATCACCTAAAGTAAACGTTAAGTGTTGTGAGTATTTGACTTAAAATAAATTAGATACTTTAACGTGTTGAAATAACGAAGGATTTTCTATGAGTAACAATGACGAAACGGATGTTATGTCCGGTACACGAAAAAGAACCCATCAATTATTGGTGACAACGGCATTGAGACTTTTTGAGCAAGGAATGTTACCAACAGTGTCGGAATTAGCAGCACATGCAGGAGTCTCGAGAGCAACTGCATATCGTTATTTTCCCACACAAAGTGATCTAATTAGTGCCACAGTTGACGCAAGTTTAGCGCCGATCATTGCATGGAAGCCCACTCCTGAAGATAATACGCAACAGCGTATTACTGAATTGCTCAATCTTGCCTATCCACAAATGTTTAAACATGAAGGTGCATTGCGAGGTGCCTTACAAGTCTCATTACAGCAATGGGCAAAAGAGAGACAATCAAGTGAATATGCAGAAAAACGATTTATTCGCGGTCACCGTAAAGAAATTTTACTCAAAGTTATTGAGCCTTTAAAAGCACACTATCCTCAAGAAATGTGGGATAAAGTGATAAAATCATTCTCTTTGATTTACGGGTCTGAAGTCTTTTTGGTAATGAAAGATATCTGGAAAATGGATGATCAGCAGGTCATTGATATGACCCAATGGATGGCAAAAGCTATTTTAAATCAGGCTAAATCTGATTATCCTGCAGATAACGATTAATTATTTGAATAAATCAGTTAAAATTGTATAAATCATTTACGTTTTAGCTATTGCAGGGATCGTTATGTCACATAAAACAGAAGACCAAGAGTGGCTGGTAGAACAACTACAATTTATTGCACAAGGCATTGGTAAAACATTATCGCCTTTTTGTGAAGTTGTACTTCATGATCTAACCGATAGTGAAAATACCATTATGGTCATTGAAAATAATCTATCAGGTAGAAAAGTTGGAGATAGAGCAACTGAGCTGGGGATGGCACGCATTGAATCGTCTGATTTCCCTCAAATCGTGGCTAATTATCCTAACCAGTTTCCTGATGGCAGAACGGCAAAAAGCACGTCTATTGGTATTAAAGATAAGCAAGGCAATTATGTTGCTGCTTTATGTTTAAATATTGATATTTCAATGATTAAAGGTTTGCAAATGGTGCTTAATCAATTTGCTACCCTTGAAGAAGGTAACGACATCATTGAAACCTTTAGTTCTGTAACCGAAGATTCATTGAAAAAGCGTATTGATGAATTTTCTGCAACTTATTCGGTAACGCCAAGAGCACTGAAACCGCATCAGCGTCGTGAATTATTACTTTGTCTACAAGATGAAGGTTACCTTTCACTGCGTAAAGCGATGGAGATCACTGCACAATATCTTGGTGTTTCAAGGGCAACGGTTTATAACGATCTAAAAGAATAAAGTAACTCGCCATTTATTGTTAAATACCAGAGAAAATATTTAAACTAAAAAAAAGATATCACTTGTTGATATCTTTTTTTATTTCTATTTTGGATTTTAAATTATATATGGTTCTTTTATTGAAAAGAGCTAATTAATTACTATTGTGCGATTTTTATAAACTTAAAAAAAATAAGAGGAATAGACTATCTAAAATGATTTTTAACGAAGGTATTGAAAATGGGCATTAACGAAGTAAATTTAGCGGTAACTACATATGTAAATAATATAGAAAATAAGATTGAAGTTGAGTATAAGAAAACGCTTTCATATATCAATGATTTGGAAAGTATTATTAATACTAATTTGAATTTTAGAGTAGGTGAGAATAAAAAAACTGCATCAGGTAGTAATATATCTAAGTATATAGAAGGATATCAAAATAAATTAAAAAATAATAGCGATAGTTATCCTGTTTTAAATAATAAGTCAGATAGCTACAATGAGAATAAAAATAAGACTATTTCAGATGATAAATTTAATCAAGAAATTGATGATATTATTAATAACAATCTTGAAAATATGATGAATGATTTATTTGATGAAAATGATCATTTACGTAGTCATAAAGATTTTATTGAAACAGATAATAGTTATAAAAATACTGAAAGTATAGAAAAGCAATCTATTACGACAGAAGAGAGTAATCATGAAAATACTGAAAGTATAGAAAAGCAATCTATTACGACAGAAAAGAGTAATAATGAAAACACTGAAAGTATAGATAAACAAGTTATTGAAAAAAAAGAAAATAAACTTCCTGATTGGATTACTAATTCCGGGAGAAAAAAATTAAATGTAAATCAAAATCTTTATTTTAAAAGAGAAAAGAAAAGAAGTTTTAAAAATTTAATTAAAATATTTTTTTCACCATTTAAATTTATAAATAGAACATTGTTACCTGTAAGTATCGATTTTAAAAATCCTAATATAAATAGATCATTAAAAACATTTAGGTTTGATAGTGTATCAAATAATGAAGCTTTTAGTAATTTCTCTAATAAACTAAACCAACTAAATAAAACATTTACTGATAATATTAGTAAAGTAATAGATAAGAAATTATTTAACAATAAAAATATAGATGTAACGATTAAATATCATACTTTAGAAAAGGCTTTGGAATGCAAGCTTGTTAATGATATGAAAATATTAAGTAATGAATTTAAATCGGATTTGGCTAAAAATAAATTTGAAGAGAATTATTCTGATTTACACGTGAAAATAGTAAATAAATTAAATGATATTACTGATCCAGAGATGGATAATTTGTTTTCTTCTAATACGATTAAAGAATTAAAGAATTTATTAAAAGAAAAGGTTAATAGTAAAAATAGTAATATAAAATTTGATGAAACTATTGATAAAATAGTTGATTCTGTTTTGAATGAAAAAAATAAGATAGCAATGGGTAAAGATTTTTATGGTGTATATGAACATATAAAGGAAGGTATATCTGATAAATTAACAAAAGAATTATTTAATAAGATTTCAAAAAATGAAATATTTATTGGCGATAAAGATTCTATTGCAAAAGTAGATGACTTAATCAAAACAGTAAGTGAACATATCCATAAAAATTTAGGTAAGCCAACAGAGAAAATAATAAATTTACTTAGTAAGTCTTTTTATGAAAATATAAAACCAAATGACAATGGAAAGGATTTACTCACTCGATTATTTAAAAACTCAAGTAATAATATTAATTATAAGTGGGCACAGGATGCTGTCATATTATTAATTAGTTATGAAACATTTGAAAATGAAGTTAGTGAATTAAGCGAAGAAAACGAAGAAAGCGAATTAAGCAAAGAAAATAAAGAGTATTTAATAAGTTATGATAATAATGGAATGAGGGTAAATGGTGGAAATGGTTATGATAAAACACAAGAAACAATGGCAAAAACAAAATTAAAAGATATTTTTAATCGATTGGGATTAAAAGATGGTGATTTTGTAAAATATAAAGATGAAGTGCTTAGGAAATATTTTGCTAATTATTTTGAGCATATTTAATATATCAATAAGTTATTTTTATTTTTTATAGTATTTTAAATGTAAATAGGATGTTTATTATGAATATGAAAGTAAATTATTTTAACCCTAATGTTTCATTTTTAAATAAAACTCACCAGTATCCCATAAAAGAAAATTATACTTTCATAAAAAAAATAGACGATATAAAAAACATATCGGCATCCCCTTCCTTTTATAAGCGGGTTATTAATGCGATCACTTATATCTTTAATAAGATAGAAATAAAATTTCTTATAAGAGATATAAAAAACAATAATTTAATTAATGTTATAGATGTAAGTGAGCATCGAAATAAGATAAGTGAATCAGTAATAAATAGTAAATCAAATGAAGTTTATAAATATGATTATCTAAAAGAAATAATATCGCATTCAAATGATAAATTTGATTTTTATAGCTTTTGTGATTATTTAGTAGAAGTTGAAAGAGTAAAAAATTTTTTTTCAACATCAGAGAATGTTAATTCTAAATGTTATGATAATAATTTAATTAATGAAACTTTGAGTAGTATTATTTCACATAGAATAAACTCAATGAATGCTAATGATTTATATAATATTATTAAATTGTGTAATTTAAAGTTTAGATTTGAAAATGTTTTTCTTCATAAAGGACGTTTTTTTATGAATGATTTCTCAAGTGTAAAAAAAAGAGAAGAATTTATAAAAGTTATCAATTTAATTGTGCTTGCAATACGTTATTCTGATGTTTTGTTTGATATTGACGCGGATGTTTTGGGTAGGGTTAGAGATAAATTAAAAGAAATTTTAAAAATATCACTTGATAAAAATAAGAGTGATAAAATATCTTTTAATAATTTAATAACGGAATGGAGTAATAAATATATTAATAAGGATTTTAGCATAATTACAGAAGAAATAGCAGAAGAAGAAAAAGAGAAAGCAACAGAAATAAAAGAAGAAAAAATGGAGATATTTGATAAGGTAAAATTAGAGGAAAAAATCATAGAGTTAAAATTACTATTAGATGATAATGATGATGATTTAATAGAGGAAATAGAGAGAATAAAGGATAATATAGAATATAAAGAAGAAGATATAAGAGAAAAAGAGGTGGTGATTGTTGATGAAATAGAAGAGAAAGCAGAAGAGAAAATAGAAGAGGAAATAAAGAGATTAGCAAGAGAAAATGCAGAGGAAGAAGCTAATGAAATATTTAATAAAATAAAAGAAAATGCAGAGAAAGAAGTTGATGAAATATTTAAGAAAATAAAAATAAGTTCAGGAAAAAAAGTAGTGAAGGAACCAAGAATAAATCTTTTCGAGTTAGAAAGTAAAGAGGGAATGGAAAGAAAAGAAGAAAATATTGAACTGTTAAATAAAACTTTAAATGTTTTTTCTTCTATGGAAAAGCTTATAAAAAAATATAATGAAATGGACTTAATCGATAGAGAAATAAAAGAAATTTTATCTAGTAATAATCAAGAAATAAATATTGAGTTTGATAAAAATGCAAGTGAAATAAGAAAAATAATAGCGTTTATTCGTAATGGCTTAGTTTCTATAAAAAGTTCACTAGAGCGCAACTATACTGAGTTAGAAAAAAATGCGCCTTATGATGAAATGAAAAAATTTTTAATAAAATTAGAAGAAAATTTGGATTTAAATATAAGTAACTCAATTGGTGAAATGACTAAAGTACCAATAGAAAATAATATAAAAGAGTTAATGAATGAATTTGAACTGTATCTTTCAAAGATGAGAGATATGCTTTTAGATGATGATGTAACTCCGTTAAATAATAATGCATCTAGAAGCGAAAGTGAGTTAGAAAATGATCCCAATAAAAATGATTATTTAGATAATAGAGATAATAGAGATAATAGAGATAATAGAGATAATAGAGATAATAGAGATAATAGGTTGATCAATATTGCATCGCAGTTACATGAAAATAATGTTAGTGAATTAAATGTGGATGAATTGTTTTCATCTTTGGAAAATAATATAAATAATATAGGTGGTGATATTTTTTATATTCTTAATAAATTTAAAAGCTTATCGTATAATACTGAAAGTAGAATTGTAACTAATTCAGAGTTAAGTAAGGTTCAAGAGTTAAAAAATAAGTATCTTAATAAAGAAAATATATTTATTGATTCTAAAGTTAACAATCTATCTAAAAATAAGCTGGATGATAAATACATTGAAATCACTAAAAAATCAAAAGAATTATCGGATGAAATAAATTCGCTTAAAGGAAGGTTAGAGAAATCAAAAGCGCGATATAGTAAAGATGACCAACAAGAAAATGAAGTTAATATTAGCAACTTAAAGGTAATTAATGAAGAATCAAAACGTGGAGGAGAAATAAAAACTAATAATGCCAGTATCGATGCTAATGTAAGTAATAATGATGTTAAACAATCTAAAGAAATCACCGGAAATGAAATTACATTAAGTGAAGATAATAATAAAAATTCAAAACAAAATAATATGGCTAATAGATGGGAGGTAATTGATGATAATTATGAAGGTGAATTAAGAACAGTGCATTCAATTGATAATGATTCCGTGAATAATATTGAATCAAAAGATGGAAATATTTTCTTGATTAAAGACAACGAAAATAAAAATAAAAACATTGAAAATGTTCGTTTTAATGCAAATGAAAATAGAGTTACCTATTTAAGAGTGGATTATGATAATAAGAAAGTAGCTAGAAGTTTAGAATATGTTATTAGTAGTAAGAAAGTAAAGAAAGAATTGGAAGAAATAAAGAAAATAAAAGATGAAATATTTAAGTTGAAAGAAAAAAAAGTAGTTGATTCTAAAAATAAAGAAGAAATTAAGATAAAAAATAAAATGTTAAAATCTACAATAGAGGAGGTAAAAAAGGAAATTAAAGGCGATATAAAAAATATCATTGATAAAATCAATGGGTTATCAAAAAAATAGATATTAAAGAATAAGACTAGCGTTAAAGTTTTTTCCTTAAATAATATTTTTTATCATTAATCGGATAGTTCTCTAACGTGCCAAATATTTCAAATCCCTGCTTTTGATAAAAAGGCAGAGCTTGAAAGCTAAAGGTATCGACTTCTGCATATTTGGCACCTTTTTCTTTTGCAGTAAATTCCATAGTTTGCAGTAATTCTGTTGCTATATTTTTCCCACGATAGGCTTTATCTACCCACAAATAGCGAATGCGCAACCAATTTCCTAAAATATCACCCGTTATTCCACCTATCTTTTTACCATTTTCTTCCTTAAAGACCGCAAGTGGTGTGTATTGATCTATATGAATATAGTTGAGGTTATGTGTTAATAAACCTTCATAAATTTCATTGATCTCATTTGCTGTGGGATTTGTGGTGATCTTTAACGACATAATCAGCTCTATGTATTAAGGAAAATAATAATTACATTATCACTATTTGGTTATTAAATATTTATACAAATGCTAGGATGGAAACAATAATTAAAAAAGCTGGATAACACAACATGTCGTTTTTAAAAACTCTGCCAGGTATTCTATTTTGTGCATTAATAGGTGGTGTTCTTACCCTTTCAGGTTTGCCCATGGCGCTGATGTTTGGGCCGATCCTTATTGTCATTATTGCTTATCGTTTTAAATGGGAACTCGCGGTTCCTAAACATACATTGACGTTTATTCAGCTAACTTTAGGCACTTCGGTTGGTTTAATGTTTAACCAAGTTCATTTAGGGAGTGCTGATAACTTACTCATTTTATTACTCACCCTTGTTGTTTGTTTAGCCATTCAGTTTTTTGTGAGCTATTTTTGGTTTCATCGTCATATTGGTTGGACCAAAGAAGAATCAATGTTAGGAGCGGTTCCCGGTGCGATGGCAGCTATTTTGGCTCTTACAGATCACACTAAAACCCCCCCACAAAAGATTGTTATTTCTCATACCATTCGTTTAATGGTGCTGATTATTATGGCAGGTTTTATTGTAGGAGCCGATAAAGCCAATATGCCAGAATTTGTAATACCTGAAATGACGATAATTTCGCTGTTGTGGTTATTATTAATTGTTGCTTTAGGGCTAGGCTCAGGGCTTTTATTGCAAAAAATCCGATTCCCAGCACCTTTTATGCTGACTTCATTAGGAAGTGCGATACTTGTTCAATCTTTTGTCAGTGAACCTATTGTTTTTCCAATGCTACTAAATGAATTTAGTATGGTTTTAATTGGTATGAATATAGGGGCTCACTTTGTTGTTTTTCCGCTTTCATCACTGATTAAAAATGCGTTTTCTTCTGTGCAAGTTGTGATTATTAATGTGATTTTAACCGTTATTGTGGCGTATGGTGCAGCTTATTTAACGGGAGTGCCTTGGGCAACATTAGTACTAGCATGGGCGCCGGGAAGTATGGAAGCGATGACATTTGCGGCGATAACCATGAATGTAGATGCTGCCTTTGTGATGTCGAATCATATTTTTAGGATGTTGATTATTCAAAGTATTCCATCAGTTGCTTTGTATTGGAACGAATATAGACAGAAGAAAAATAATCAGAATAAAGAAGAATAAAATATAGAAGGGCTAATTTTGTTTTTTGATAACCTCTATTTAGTTGCTTTATATTGAAACATAAGCATGCTACTTCAAGAGGTTATCTTTTTCTATCAAGCCAATTGCAACTTAATAGAGGTATTAATAGTTTAATAAACTGAGTGATTTATTAGCTAACAATTGGCATTTCTTATTGTGTGATACTTCAATACCTTTTAAATCATTGTAACTATCTTCATTCAATTGACCCATTGGCAACGTTGAGTAATTACTAACATCCCATTGTTGTGAGCGAGAAAATACCATTAAGGCTCTTTCAATTTTGGGTTTCGATATCTGCTCATAACCACAATCTTTATTTAAAAAAAGGTAGATAGCGGTTAAATCTGCCAAGTCTTCTGCTTGTGTGTAAGTTAACGCTTTTGTACTCGAAGAAAAGAGCATAGTAAAAGAAAACGTTAGTGTGCAGAACAAGGCGAACATTTTTTTCATTAGGCGTGCTGTTCCTTTGTGTGATGATTTAGCAAGTTTTGTTATTTGGCTTAATGTAGTTAAAAGTTTTGCAAAGACCCTCTGTTTTGTTGGGTTTTAAATTGACCTTCCAGTAAGGGGAAACTTTAGCATTGGTAATAGTTTACAAAACTTCTTTATTCATTTTATTTCGATAAATACAAAATAATTTGTTTTTATTCAAAGGAATATATTATGCAACGTCGCGAATTTTTAAAATTAGGCGCCACATTAAGTGCTGTCACATTATTACCGAGCTGGAGTCGTTTTGCGTTTGCTCAAAGTAGCACGCCTTCATTGGCTATTCCACCTCAAATTACCCCTGATGCTCAACAAAAGATTGTTCTTAATATTCAACAAGGTGTTTCTCAATTTATTCCGACGGCAAGTACAACAACTTGGGGCTATAACGGTAGTTTGTTAGGGCCTGCATTGAAATTAAAACGTGGTCAACCTGTCACTATCAATATCAATAATCAACTTCCAGAAACGACAACGGTTCACTGGCATGGGCTTGAAATTAGCGGTGAAGAAGACGGCGGACCACAAGCAATGATTGAGCCGGGAAAATCTCGTACTGTTACTTTTACACCAAATCAAGCTGAATCAACGTGTTGGTTCCATCCTCATACTCATGGTGTTACTGGACAACAAGTCGCAATGGGATTAGGTGGATTAGTCATTATTGAAGACGATGAAACCGCAAGCCGTAAATTGCCTAATCGTTGGGGAGTTGATGATTTACCTGTTATTTTACAAGATAAACGTCTAGATAGTGATGGACAAATTGATTATCAACTCGATGTAATGAGTGCAGCAATTGGTTGGTTTGGCGATATGATGTTAACCAATGGCGCCATTCAGCCACAACATATTGTACCCAAAGGTTGGGTAAGATTACGTTTCTTAAATGGCTGTAATGCGCGTAGCTTAAACCTTGCCACAAGTGATGGCAGACCAATGTACGTGATTGCCAGTGATGGTGGATTACTTGCAGAGCCAGTTAAAGTGACTGAATTGCCGATTTTAATGGGTGAGCGCTTTGAAGTTTTAGTGGATACCTCTGATGGACGTGATTTTGATATTATCACTTTACCCGTTCGCCAAATGGGAATGGTTTTAGCGCCATTTGATAATGTGCTGCCTGTATTGCGCTTGTTACCATCAGCAGAAAAAGGGCAAGGTCTTTTACCTGAGCAATTGGCGCTTATTCCTGCATTACCAACATTAAGTAACCTTTCAACGCGTACATTACATTTACGTATGGATATGCGTTTAGATATGCAAGGCATGATGCTATTAACAGAGCGTTACGGTGATAAAGCATTAGCAGGTATTCATCATGGAATGAGTCATATGCGCCAAGGTAACGGCAGTGGCATGATGGGCGGCGGAATGAATTGTGGTCATGGTAATGGGGATCTTGATATCTATAATGCTAATAGTATCAATGGTATTCCATTCTCAATGACTGAACCCGCATTTGATGTGAAACAAGGCATTTATGAGCGTTGGGTTGTTTCTGGTCGTGGTGACATGATGTTACATCCATTCCATGTTCATGGTACTCAATTCCGTATTTTATCTGAAAATGGTAGAGCGCCAGAGAAGCATCGCCAAGGTTGGAAAGATATTGTGAAAGTTGAAGGTCAATTTAGCGAAATTCTAGTGAAATTCGATCATTTAGCGACAAAAGCACATCCGTTTATGGCTCACTGCCATTTATTAGAACATGAAGATACCGGAATGATGGCGGGTTTTACTGTTAGTAAATAATCAATCACTGTAAAAACCATCAATATCAGTAAGATAAATTAATAAAGGGCATAAAATTGATATTTTGTGCCTTTGTTTTCATTAAATCAGATCATCGCATGATGGAGGAAGTTCTGGTACAATCGTTTGCTTTCCCCGTTAACCCAATCGAAATTAATCATGAAACATATTGTTGATGTCATGATCTCTGAAGAAGAGATCAAACAGCGTATTGCTGAGCTAGGTCGTGAAATCACAGAACATTACCGCCCACGTCAAGGTCAACATGATCTTGTCTTAATCGGCTTGTTAAAAGGTTCTTTTATTTTTATGGCAGATTTATGCCGTGAAATTGAGGTGAACCATGAAGTCGATTTTATGACCGTATCAAGTTACGGTAATGGTATGACGTCAACGCGTGACGTTAAAATCATTAAAGATCTCGATGAAGATATTCGTGGTAAAGATGTTCTGATTGTTGAAGATATTATTGACTCAGGTAACACCTTAAATCGCGTTAAAGAGATTTTAAGCTTACGTGAGCCAGCTTCTATTTCTATCTGTACTTTATTGGATAAACCATCTCGTCGTGAAGTTGATGTACCTGTTGAGTGGATTGGTTACTCCATTGAAGATAAATTTGTTATCGGTTACGGCATTGATTACGCACAGCGTTATCGCCACCTGCCTTATATTGGGCATGTAACGTTATTAGATGAGTAGTCGATTGACTTAAAATAGAAGTGAAAAAACCCGCTGTAGGCGGGTTTTTTATTTAATAGAACGTATCTTATTAACGTGGATGACTTAATTTTGCCATTGCTTGACGATAAGAAAGTTCAAGTTTTTCGCGGCTATCAGAAGTGACATCAAGGTCGTGTAACTCACCGTTATTTAAACCGTAAACCCAGCCATGGATCATCACTTTTTGTCCACGTTTCCATGCGGCTTGCATAATCGTTGAGTGGCCAAGGTTGTACACTTGTTCGATAACGTTTAGCTCACAAAGCAGGTTTAACCTATCATGTGGTGCCAGTTCGCCTAACATAGAACTGTGCTTATACCAAATATCACGGATATGCAGTAACCAGTTATTGATAAGTCCTAATTCGGTACCTTCAATAGCCGCTTCAATACCACCACAACCGTAGTGACCACAGACAATAATGTGTTCAACTTGCAATACATCAACCGCATACTGGATCACAGAAAGACAGTTTAAATCAGTGTGGATCACTAAGTTTGCGACATTACGGTGAACAAAGAGGTCACCCGGTGCTGCGTTAATTAATTTTTCTGCTGGAACGCGGCTGTCAGAGCAACCGATCCATAAAAAATGAGGTTTTTGACCTTTACAGAGATCTTTAAAAAACTGAGGGTTTTCTTCAGTAACAGATTCTGACCATTGCTTGTTATTGGCTAACAGCTCTTCAATTTTTCTCATCATGACGTGACTGCCTGTAAATTCGGTTTCCCACCATTTGCGCTGACAGTACGCCAACACGAAATAGCTCTTGTGTTATTGTTGGATGCGATAGATCCATTAAGAAAGGGTATTTTTATACCATTACTTTTGAATTAATCAGAGGGCTTTTTAAAGCCAAGTGACAGATAATTACCTGTATTTTTTCGCGTTCAAATAAGATAGATCTTTTTATAGCATTTGTTTAATGAATTTATCAACATATTCCTTGATGTAAATCAAATGTATAAAAAGATAACTATTTGTTAAGTCAGCTATTGTGTTATTCAAGAATAGATACTTATATATATTATATAAATAAATCTAATGATTATAATTGTTGGTTTTATTTTTATACTAAAAGCAAAAATGACAAAAAACAAAGAGCATCATTGATTGAGGTGATAAATGGAGAGATAATATTCATCAGTAAACTTGAGAAACAAAAGCAATAATTTTATTGGTATCAATTAGACTAAATGATTGCAATAAGGAATAAATTTATTAAAACATCAGAATATCAGTAAGAAATAAAAGAACTTTGAGCCTTGATGGCTAATTTACTTTTTCTTCATCTCTTATTCTTTATTATTGCAATAGTTAAAAAATATTTATTTATTCGTTTGTGTCATAAGCCCTAAAACGGTTTATTTGCCACTGAATATTCTCTAGAATAACTTATTCCATTTTATTCTTTGAACTAAGCTTATTTTCTGATTTCAGCTCAGTCAATGCTGAATAATGCAGTTGATAAAAGGTAATTCCCACTTATGACGTATGCATTGGAGTTAACGGAGTTAACGAAAACTTATCACAATGGCGTAAAAGCGCTAAAAGGAATTGATCTCACCGTTGAGGCGGGCGATTTTTATGCTTTATTAGGCCCTAATGGCGCAGGCAAATCGACCACGATTGGTATTATTAGCTCTTTAGTTAATAAGAGTAGCGGTAAAGTCAAAGTATTTGGTTATGACACCGATACCGATATGGTCAATGCAAAACGTCAATTAGGATTAGTGCCACAAGAATTCAATTTCAACCCTTTTGAAACCGTATTGCAAATTGTTCTCAATCAAGCGGGTTATTATGGTGTACCTCGTAAATTAGCGCTAGAACGTGCCGAAATTTATTTAACCCAGTTAGATTTATGGGAAAAACGCGATGATAGAGCGCGTTTTTTATCAGGTGGTATGAAGCGTCGTTTGATGATTGCGCGTGCGTTAATGCATCAACCGAAATTGCTTATTCTTGATGAACCGACAGCGGGTGTTGATATTGAATTACGCCGTTCAATGTGGACGTTTTTAAAACAATTAAATGCTGAAGGTACCACCATTATTCTAACCACACACTATTTAGAAGAAGCTGAAATGCTGTGTCGGAATATTGGTATTATTCAACGTGGTGAACTGGTTGAAAATACCAGTATGAAAGGGTTATTAAGTAAATTAGAGTCTGAAACCTTTATTTTAGATTTAGCACCGAAAAGCCCACTACCTGAATTACAAAATTATCAATATCGTTTGGTTGATACATCCACATTAGAAGTTGATGTTAAAAGAGAGCAAGGACTAAATAGTGTATTTGCTCAACTTAATGCACAAGGTATTCAAGTGTTAAGTATGAGAAATAAAGCCAACCGCCTTGAAGAATTATTTGTTCACTTAGTAAATGAAGAGCATACAGTAGAAGGAGAGAGGGAATGATTCAGCTGTATTGGGTAGCCCTCAAAACAATTTGGATTAAAGAAGTCACCCGATTTGGCCGTATTTGGGTACAAACATTAATTCCACCAGTAATAACCATGTCTCTCTATTTTGTTATTTTCGGTAACCTGATTGGTAAACGAATTGGCGATATGGGCGGTGTAGATTATATGCAGTTTATTGTTCCTGGCCTGATTATGATGGCAGTAATAACAAACTCTTATGCAAATGTTTCTTCTTCTTTTTTTGGCGCTAAATTTCAACGTAGTATTGAAGAATTATTAGTTTCACCCGTTCCAACACATGTTGTTATTGCCGGTTTTGTTGGCGGTGGTGTGGCTCGTGGTATTTGCGTTGGTATTTTAGTGACTTTAGTTTCACTCTTTTTTGTACCACTAGAAATACATTCTTGGACAATGGTAGTGGTGACATTACTGATGACCTCAATTGTGTTTTCTCTCGCCGGATTATTAAATGCGATTTTTGCGAAAACCTTTGATGATATTAGTATTATTCCAACCTTTGTCTTAACACCATTAACCTATTTAGGTGGTGTGTTCTATTCACTTTCATTACTACCTGAATTTTGGCAAGGTGTATCTAAACTTAACCCAATTGTTTATATGATTAGTGGTTTCCGCTACGGTTTTCTGGGCATTACGGATGTCTCTTTAACTGTAACAATTAGTGTTCTGTGTCTTTTTATTGCCGTGTTTTACGTTATTGCATGGTATTTAATTGAAAAAGGCCGTGGTTTAAGAAGCTAATCAAAAAAACAAAATAGAAAGTGATAAAAGTTGAAATCGGTATCTTATTTAGAGATACCGATTTTTTTTAGCTACTTTTTCAGCATGAATGTTAACTTTTCTTTAAATTATAACTTTGCTATTAACAAAATGATCTTTCTTGTTTAGTATACTAAACACTTTGGCAGGGGATAAAAAGGAAATGTAATGACAACGGCAAGCCAAACAGGTAAAGCACCTGAGGCAATCTCTCGTAATAAACTTTTGTGTATTGCAGGTATGGGATGGACTTTTGATGCAATGGATGTGGGATTATTGGCTTTTTTACTCACGGCATTAAAAGAGGATTGGGGATTAACGGCATCACAATTGGGTTGGATTGGTAGTGTAAACTCAATTGGAATGGCTGTTGGCGCGTTCGTATTTGGCATTATGGCGGATAGAAAAGGGCGCAAACCTGTCTTTATCTTTACTTTGTTGCTGTTTAGCTTAGGTTGTGGGTTAACTGCATTAGCAAGCTCTTTGATAGTGGTACTTGTTTTACGTTTTTTTATTGGAATGGGGTTAGGTGGGGAATTACCCGTTGCTTCCACACTTGTTAGTGAAAGTGTTGAAACCCATGAGCGAGGCCGTATTGTCGTTTTATTAGAGAGTTTTTGGGCTGTTGGTTGGTTAATTGCTGCGTTGATTGCTTATTTTATTATTCCTGATTATGGCTGGCGTATGGCTATGCTATTAAGTGCATTACCTGCGGTATATGCTCTCTATTTACGTTCAAAATTACCTGAGCCCACCTCATCGCATATTTCACAGAAAAAAACACGTTTATCAATTCGCCAATCAATGGCATTAATTTGGTCACCACAATATCGTCGCTCAACGTTAATGTTGTGGATCTTATGGTTTTGTGTGGTTTTCTCTTATTACGGTATTTTCTTGTGGTTACCAAGTGTTGCCATGTTAAAAGGCTTTAGTTTAATTAAGAGCTTTCAATATGTGCTTATTATGACATTAGCGCAGTTGCCTGGTTATTTTACGGCGGCCTGGTTAATTGAGCGCTATGGGCGAAAGTTTGTTTTAGTGACTTATTTAGCCGGAACGGCTATTAGTGCTTATTATTTCAGTGTGGCTGATTCTACTGCGACATTGCTTATTTTCGGTATGTTATTATCGTTTTTTAATTTGGGGGCGTGGGGAGCTTTATATGCTTATACACCAGAACAATACCCCGATGGAATTCGGACAACCGGTGCCGGAACAGCAACCGCAATAGGGCGTATTGGCGGAATATTAGGGCCTTTAATGGTGGGATATTTGGTTCAATATCAATTTGAAATAAGCTCAATATTTCTGATTTTCAGTTTTTCGATTGTGATTGGAATATTAGCGGTGATGTTATTGGGTCAAGAGACAAAAAATAAGCCACTTAACTCAATTTAGTCATGCTTTGTGCGACTAAAAATATAGAATTTCTCTTTCTTGTAATATGATAGCAGTTAAGATTTTTATGAGAAAAAGGAGATCACGATGTCTCATTATGATGAGGTGGTTAAACAGGTTGATGATGCTATTGCTACAACCAGTGTTCAAACCATGAATGAACTTTTAGTGGAATTAGGTAAAGATAAAACAATTGAATTTCCACTACGTTATGAGCAACAAGAGCGTTTACGTACAGCTATTTTCCATCACGGTGAAAAACATCGTTAATCGGATTGTTGCTAAGAAATAAGAATTAAAAAAGCGTTTGAACCGTATTAATAAATAGGTGAAAACGCTTTTTTTCTTTTTACTGTTTTTTTCTTTTTACCGCATTGTATCAACATGAATTAAAACGTCTTTCGACCTTCTAGCGCTGCAATTCTATTTTCAATGGAGGGATGCGTTGAAAAAAATGAATCTCCTTTATTAAAAATAAAAGCCGCTTTACGATAAGCACGTCCCGTTGAACCATCTTCAAAATTTTCAGTGTCATGTTGTGCTGAAATTTTCTTTAATGCATTAATCATCGATTGATTATCTTGGGTTAAATCAACTGCGGCAGCATCTGCCATATATTCACGGGTGCGGGATAAATAGAAATAGAGCACCTGTGTAATGATTGGCAAAACCAAGTTTAGAATAATTAAAATGAGTCGCGCTTTGCTTGCCGCATCATTACTTTTACCACCTCGGTTACCAGAGGCAATATATAAGCGACTTCCAAAGATATTTGTTACCGTCAGAATAACGTTAGCTAATATGCCAACATATAATGTCAGTCGTGAATCACCATGAATAATATGCCCAGTTTCATGGGCTAATACAGCTTGTACTTCTTGGCGATTAAGACGATTTAATAAGCCCGTTGTTACACCAATAAACGCATTTTTCTCAGACCAACCGGCTGCAAAGGCATTCGCTTCTGGTGTATCAAGAAGATAGAGTTTAGGAATGTAGCCAAGAGTTGCACTTAAGCTAAGCTCTTCAACAATATTAAGGAGTTGGCGTTCTTGTGCATTTAAGGTGTCATCAGGGCTAATTAATCGCGCATTCATTCCCGTTAGCATGATTTTATGCCCTTTAAAATGAATAAAGATAAGCAATAAAATTGAGATAGCGAGAATAATTAATGTCGCAATGGGAAGAGATTGAAACGTCAGAAATGCCAACATATTATCAGTAAGATCTAAATAAGGATTTGCTCCAATGGCCGTATCCACCAGCAAACCGATCATAAGCATTAAGAGTAAATATGTTGCTATAACAAAACGAGTTCGGATAGCATTTTTTCGTAGAACATTTCTGAAATCCATTAGTGACTCCAAACAGCACCGTTAAGTGCTGTTTTTATCAATCTAGAAGTAATAAATATCTCTTACCACTATCAAATTAATCGAAATTAATGCGGCGCGCTTCTTCCGCTTTAATGGTTCCTTCATCAAGACGCCAGTACTCTTTATCAATAACAAGGCTTGGGAAAATCTTGACGATAAATACCGCAGGAATAGAGGCGATGAAAGCACGGTATTGCTCTAAAGTTCGGTTGTAACCGCGCTTTGCAAAAGAGAGTTTATTTTCTGTTGAAACAATCTCTTCTTGTAAATTTGCCATAATGGTGTCGGATTTTAATTCAGGATAATTTTCAACCGCAACATTAATGGCACCACTCGAGACAATTTTTGATAACTCATCTTCAGCCGCTTTGGCTTCTTTGGTGTTTGCGCTTTGAGCTTGTGTTCTTAATTCAGTTATTTTAGTAAATACTTCAGACTCATGGCTAAGGTATTTTTTAACAGTAGCTAATAAACTATCAAACACTTTGCCACGACGATCTAATTGCACTGAAATTTCAGTTTCACTTGAGATAACCGCTTCACGCATAGAGATAATACGGTTGTAATAATAAAAAATAAGACCTAATAACGCGATGGTAATAATTAATCCAGTCATGCGAAGCGCTCTCTTTTCTAATAGTAAACAGGGAATTGTGCTAAATCATTAATGTTAATTTTGCCTATTATTGATAAAGATAGCCAGATTATTATTTCATCAAAGATAAAAAAATACCCCAAATAAATTCGGGGCAAAATTAAAGGTAATGTTAAGGTAAATAAAAATATCAAGTGAAACATTGGAGATGAAAACTAGGTTAAATAAGCAAGCTAACTAAACGATTTAACCCTGCTATTTAACCTAGAGAGATAATACACTTAGAACCAAGGTGCTTGCGCCATTACATTGCCATAGAACAACATTCTTCCTGTAATTTCGCCACTAAAAAGCATCAAAATAGCGATAATAGAGAGCGATGTTTTGCTAAATGAAGCACTGTGAGACAACGTAATAATACAAATACCCATAATCAGACTAGCAATGACTTGCCACCATAATAATAGGCTTGCTACATCTGCACCGGTGACTTGTGCTCTCATCACTAATCCTACAAGTACCAATAATGCGCCGATTAACGTGCCTATTTTTAATGAATTGCTAATGGTTTTACCTTGTAAGCGTAACCAAGGGATCATTGAGCCAAAACCAAGTAACAACGCTGTACCAATAAAGCTAATTTGTGTTGCTGGTGTATGCCATAAAGGGTGTGCCTGCATTTGGTAATAGATTTGCGCTGTAACCAAGATAATAGGTAAACCAATCACGCCACAAAATAACCCAATCAAACTATTACGGCGAATAGCATGAGGTTGTACCCAACTCGCTAATGCCCATAATGAAATCAATCCATTTAGCATCACGAAGGCAATTGCCTCACGGCTTAACCAAGAGTGAGCAATACCTAATACAGAACGATAAGCGCCAAGTGGATCACCTAAGTGCCCCATCGACATTGAGGAGCCAACAACTTCAATCAACCAAATCAGTGCAATGGTTGTTCGTAACGCTTTGGTATTTAATATCGCTGAGTTTTGTGTTTGGTTTTGCCATTGATACAGTGAAAGTGCTAATACCGCACCAATGCCCCATTGACTCATCACTGTAAACAGGACTAATGGCAGTTGATAATCATGCATGATTAATCCTCCATACCAATAATGACAATATTAGGATTACTGATGGTGTGATCAGGAACGCCATAGCGTTTTTCCAATAAAGCCCAATTTGTTGTATGTTTTTTACGTAAATCTTCAATTTCACCAAATTCGATGGCACCCGTAGGGCAAGATTCGACACAACGTGGTTTCAAGCCTTCATCCAATCTATCTGCGCACATGTTGCATTTACTGGTTTTGCCTTCAACGGGATCATAAACAGGTGCATTATAAGGACAGGCCATAATACACATCTGGCAACCAATGCATTTGTCATGATCTTGCACGACAATACCATCCTCACGTTTGGTATAAGTGTCAGCAGGGCAGACTTTCAGACATTGTGGATCATCACAATGGTTACAAGACATAGTAATAAAGGCTTGTGCATTAGGTTGATCTTCGTTGAATTCACGAACACGACGCCATAGCACACCGGGTGGTGTTACGTTTTCAGATTTACATGCCATAGAGCAGGTGCGGCAACCGTAGCAATCTTTGGTGTTTATCAGAAAACCATACTGTTTCTTCGCCATGATCATGCCTCCCGTCTTACGTTAACTAAGGTGCTATTACAGCAATGACCATTGCCTAAAGGCTCTACGTGATCATTGGTGACATGGCTACTACTTCCGCCTTGTTGCTCCCACCATCCATTGTCTAATGAGATAACACCTTGCTTAATATGAGTGGTTACAACAGCGATAGCGCGGTGTTCACCTCGATCATTAAATGCAATAGCCCATTCACCATCTTTAATACCGCGAGCTAAGGCATCATTAGGATGGATAAGAATATTAGGTTGATTGCGCTGTACTTCTAATATCCATTCATTCATACCATGGCTGGAGTGAACACTACGGGCAAGTTTGCGTTGTACTGCCATAAGAGGATACTTTTTGGCAAGTTCAGGTGAGCCTTTTGTCGATTCTTTTACTGGATAATAGGTGACAATAGGGGAGAAATTTTTTCCCTGCCACTCTTCAATAAAGAAGTGCGCTTTTTTTGTTGAAGTACGGAAAATACCATCTTTAAATGGGATCCAATCACCTTCAACTGGACGCACTGGCCCTTTTTCAAGCATTTCACGAGTAATGCCAGAGCCTTTGAGACAAGCATCAATGTAATGTTCGACGGGCTGATTAAAGACTTCACCAAAGCCAAAACGTTCAGCAAGACGAGCAAAGATCCAATAATCAGGTTTTGCTTCTCCGGGGGGCTCGACGGCTTTTTCCATTAATTGTACATATTGACTACGAACACCCGCCATTAAACTGGTATCTTCAAAAATAGTGGTAACAGGAAGCACAAGGTCGGCATAAAGTGCCGTGGATGACATCAAGTTATCTGCAACAACAACAAAAGGGACTTTTTTCAGTGCATTACGCACCATATTGGTGTTAGGAAGTTGCGTCATCACCCCCATTGTCATGATCCACCAAAAGTTAATTGGGTGTGGTCTTTCATTGACAATCCAATCACCGACTTTGGCAACAGGGATAGGTTTGATGGGTTTTGCATTAGGTGCTGGCGGAATAATCGGGCTAAATTTCGCCATTTGACGAGCACCACCTGCATCACAAATCCCTGCGCCTTTTTTACCGATATTGCCGGTTAATAAGGCAAGATAAAACTGGCTTGCTGCGACATAAGCACCGAACTCTGTTCGTTGAGCACCTGACATATTTTGTACAATCATCGCCGGTTTGGTGGTGGCATAATCGCGAGCCAAACGAATAATCGTTTCTTTTGGAATATCCGTTTCTTGGCTGGTTTTTTCGATAGTCCAAGGTTGTGCTTGTTGATAAATTTGCTCAAAGACAGTCACATAATCAGCATTAGCAGGCAGTTCATCATGAGTTAACGCAGGAACAATATTCGGTGTCTCATGGTGAACAAGTTGCTGACTTAAGGTATCAAAAACCAGATAGCTATCTTGGTTATTATCAGATTGTCGTAATAGCTTTTGCTGTGAGTTAACAAGATAAACGGCACCCGTATGTGCACGTAAAAAAGGCTTATCGGTGAGATTTTCTTCAATGATAATTTTGATCATACCTAATGCGAGCGCAGTATCTGTACCGGGTACAATAGGGATCCATTCATCGGCTTTAGCTGCTGTTTCATTAAAGCGAGGATCAATAACCACCATTCTGGCGCCATTTCGGCGAGCTTGGTTGTAGTTTTTAAAATAGGCTTGCATAGTGACTGCTGGGTTATTACCCCAACAAAGAATATAGCGACTATCTTTTACTGTATCTCGAGTATCTGCATAGCGTAGACCTACCATTGGGATCATTGCCGCTGTTACAGCAGAGCAGCATAAAGAGCCAGCTTGTTTTGTTGAGCCTCCTAAATAATCGAAAAACGCTTTACCCATATCATTTTTAATCGAGTCCATATTGCCTGCATGAGTGGAGATAAATAGCCCCTCATTACCAAATTTATCAATGGTTTCTCTGATGTTTTTTTCAATAAGATCAAGCGCTTCATCCCAACTGATCGGTTTGAATTCAGCTTTCCCTTTTTCGCCAACACGTAATAAAGGTGTGGTGAGGCGATCTTTATGGTATACCCACTTAGTTCGGCTCATTCCACGCAAACAGCATTTCACATTAAAGCCTTCAGAGGCTTCAACTTTGATAAGTTTCCCCTTATGTGTAAAAGCTGTTAGGTTACAGTGCAAACATTCCATCGCACAGGTTGAACGAAACGTTTTATATTCGGATAATTTGATCCGAATTTTTTGGTTATATATGGGTTTATTTTCATTAACTAGACTGAACGCGTTAGGAGAAAGAGCTGCCACGCCAATGGCGCCCATTCCTTTTAACAACGTTCTTCTATTTAATTCCCATTTTTGATTTTTAGACATAGACATTCTCACGCACAAGAAAAGTTAACTATATATAAACTCAATTCATATATAGTTAACTTTGAGTTAGATCATCTAAAAATAGACAAAGAAAATAATCGATAGAAAATGATTAAAAAGCCCTATTTAAAATAAGGTTTCAGTGAAATAAACTAGTAAAAATGATAAAAAAAGAACAATGGGATATCGTCATAAAATAAAGTAAACAACGAATAGGTGTGGGAAAAATAAATGCAGAATTCTCAAGGAGTTAACTCGGTTGATATCGCTATTACCATTCTTGAATTTATTGCTTCGAATGGAGGTATTGCCCGATCGTCAGATATTGCAAAAGCCTGTTCGCTTTCAAAAAGTCGCTTACATAAGTATTTAGTTTCACTTTGTCGCTCAGAAATGCTGTATCAAGAGAGTGAAGGAAGCCAGTATTGTTTGGGCAGTAAAATTCTTTTTTTAGCACAGGCAACGCCAAAACCACAATCCTTTGTAGATGAGATTAATCAGTTATTATGTGAGTTTAGAGACGAACAGAATATGTCTACGGGATTGGTGATACCTCAAGGTAACCAACTGTTTTTAACACGTTATAACCGTAGCTTTAAACATGTTGATATCGATTTTTTACCTGATACTCCTGTGCCTCATAAAGTGAGTGCAGCGGGTGCTGTTTTTGCCACCTTTAGTGATTTGATGATTGACGCAGATTTATCACCAAAGCAGCAAAATACTATTCGCCAACAAGGTTTTGCTATTCGTCATGAACCTGCAGAAGGTATTCCTGGCGCACAATCTATTTCATGTCCTGTACTTAATAAAAAAGGGGAAATGGTGGCGGCAGTATTGACGATGGGATTTATTGAACCTGAAAAGCAAATGGAGCTAGGCAATGCATTAAAAGCAAAAATGGCGCATTTCTCCCGTTAATTTGCTAAAGGACTTATTTAGGCACTTTTGCATTAAAAGCAAAGTGCCTAAATCCTGTGTTGATTAGTCGAATAGTCCTTTTGCCAGAATGTCACCCTCTTGATATATACCGGGTAATACGAAGTAATATCCACCACCAAAAGGTTTGATATAACGTTCTAAGGGTTCACCGTCTAAACGTTTTTGGGTATCAATAAAACCTTTTTTAAGGTTATTTTGAAACGAGATAAAGATAAGCCCCATATCTAGTTGACCTGAAGGCGTTAATCCTAATGAGTAGCTATAACTACGTCGGCGTAATTTTGCACTGTAACGTTCTGGATTTCTTGGTTCAGCTCGTCGCATATGAGAATCAAATAGCACTCTGTCACCGTGAGGATCTTTTTCAAATTGCGGATCGTCCATCTCTTGCTTCATACCTATTGGCGCACCGGTTGATCGATGGCGACCAAAGTTATTTTCTTGATCTTCAAGAGGTGTTCTATCCCAAAACTCCAAAGCAAAACGAATAAGACGAACAGCTTGATAACTCCCGCCTAAACACCACTGTGGTTCTTTTTGTTTCTCAGTGATCCAAACAAGAGAGTCCATCAAACTATTATCTGAAGAAGGCGCATTGCCAGAGCCATCTTTAAAGCCAAAAAGATTAATAGGTGTTTGTCGGTTATCGATATCACGAGCAGGAAGAAAACCATCGATTTTCCATACAGCATAAACCTTTCCTGACAGGTGTTTTAAAATATCTCTTAACGCATAAATCACACTTTCTTGGCTATTCGCACAAAGTTGCAGTAATACATCGCCACCACACCATTTAGGATCGAGTCGGTCATTAGGAAAGGGTTTCATTGGTTCTAAGCGCTTAGGTTTTTTAGCTTGAAAACCAAAACGACTATCAAAAAAACTATCACCTAAAGCGACGGTGACGGTTAATTCATCGGGATGTAATTGAGTTCCTAAAATACCGGATTCAGCAGGAGGAAGATGCGGATTAGCCCTTTGTTGAAGTTCTCTGGGTTGAGTTAAAAATGCAATTCGTTGTGTCAGTGTTGTAAATATTCTTTTTATATCATCGGCGTTTGTTACTGTCAGATTAAGTGCAATAAATGAGGCATGTTTTTGTTCTGGTGTAATAACACCTGCTTGATGTTGACCTAAATAGGCGATAGTACGTTGATAGCGCGGAGTAGATAAAGCTTGTTGTTTTTCTACTGCTCTTGCTCCCATACTGGCGAGTAATAAACTCCCCCCCAACCATTTTAACGTGGTACGTTTATTTAGGTTAACAGGATTTTTTGATAGCGATTTAAAGAGCGTTTTATTTTTCATCACTTGCTTCTTTATAGTGATAGTAAACATCAATATTGAGAGTGCTACGCAAGTTTGCCACTTGCTCTGCTAATTGTGTTACTTGAGAAAAAAGCCAACTTTTTTCCGTTTCAGGAAGTGCGGTTAAAGGCTGAAATAGGCCTTCATCGCGCTGATATTTTAAAATTAGAGCACCTATATCGTCATATTGTTTGATCAGTAGTTGATATTCAGTCGTTGGAATATGATTAGATAAGATCTCTACGATTAAGCGCGATCCAGATAAATTGGCATAACTATCACCCAGATCGCTGTTTGAATATTGATTTTCAATACCCGCAAGTTTGTCAGTTAAAATAAACTCTAAGCTATCACCCGCAGACTGAACCAATTTAGGGATAGGAATATCTTCAATCGCGACACGCTTTTTTAAGTCACTAATACCTCTTAAAAGGGCTTTTGCCGATTCAATGGCTTTTTGAGGATCTTTTAATTTAAACAGTTGATATTCAACTAAATGAAATCCTGAAAAACGAGGTGAATTTTCTCTTTCAAGAAAGAAATCCGCTCTATTATTCAATAAACGTTCGCTTGTACCAAAAAGGGCAATAATAGGGCGAATAACTTCATAATGATAATGTGCTTGTTGATAAGCATTTTGTGCATTAATAAGCTGATTTTTTTCACTATTTTCGATTAATTTAACAAGTGATTTTTCAACTAACGTTAATTGTTCAACAGCCTTTTCTCGGTAATTTAAAATATCGATTTCGAACTTTTTAGGAGTAGGGATATCCCCTTTGGCAATAACGACATTTTCACTATCTTGAATAATACCCTGAATAATTTTTTCGGCATAAACAGGAAAAGAAAATAACAAGATAAATAGAAAAGCTGTGATATTTTTACTTAGCGATTTTGCATTATTTAGCATAGTGAGCACCTCGCTTAAATAACAGTGCAACGACCACCCAATACACAATAAATGTCACCACACTTAAACCAATTGGTTGAGAGCGATAAGCAAAAAACGAGACTAAAAAATTACCAAAGACACTAGAATCATCAAGAATATGGCTAATATCCCAAAGTGGATAAATAAAGAAATCAGGTAATTCAAAATCCATTTCAATCAGTAAATTTGCAATTTCTTCTACGGCTTTTAATAACAGAGAAACGGCAAGGAATAGCAATAAAAACCCTGTTACGGTAAAGAAATAGCGCCATGAAATGACTTTTGAAGTCAGCAAGAATAGCCATAGTGTGAATGCTGCGACAAGTAAGCCAATAAAAACCTCAATAAAGAAAGGCAGTACTGTTTGTGCATTGAGAGCCATAATATGGCTAGAGAGGAATACCACCACTTCGCTGCCTTCTCTGGCAATCGCAATGGCAATAATCAATAAAATACCCCATGCACTTTGTTGTTGTGTTTTTTGGGTGAGTTCATTTTCTATATTTGCTTTTAATGATTTTCCTTGACCATTCATCCAATAAACCATCTGCACAATAAGTACACAAGCAAGGATCTCCATTGCGATCATAAATAGAGATTGCCATATATCTTCAAGCGAGCTAAATACGCCATAAATACTTAGCGCTAGAATAATGGCAAGAAATAACCCAAATACCACGCCACCCCATAAATATTTCATGCCTTGTTGTGGTGTTGGTGAACGTTTTATCCACGCATAAATAATGCCTACCACTAATAGCGCTTCAAAACTTTCTCGCCAAACAACAAACAGAACTTGTCCCATATTTACTCTGCCTTTTCAGTTGCAACAATTTCACCTTGAGGATGAGAAAGGTGAAAATCATCAAAGAAGGTGTAACGCCCGGGTTTTAGTGGTGCGATTACAACGACAGAATTTGCACCTGGTGCTAATACTTTTTCTTTACGTAGCTGTGTACTTTCAAATTCAACAGGACTCGTGCCTGTATTACGAATTTTTATCCTAATGGGGGTTTTAGCGGGTACTTCTAGTACTTGGGGAATAAGTTCGCCATCTTTCATTTCTAATTCAACGGTGTATTTCTCTGCTGCAAAAACAGAGGATGTCACCATTAACAGTAGTAATAATGTATATTTAGAGAGAGTTTTGATCATCAGCGTTTCACTTAAAAAAGAGAAAAAGGATAAATCCAAATGGTTGGATTTATCCGTTATCAAGCTAATTAGTAACTACCTTTACGGCCTGTACCGCTATATGTGAAATCCCATGACACTTCAAAGGGTTCAAACCAAGGTGAAACACCAGTTTCTTTATCGATATGGCGACCAAAAGCGATATCTTTGTTGTATGAAGGCGGGTAAATTTTATAGGTCACGTTATATTGACCATTTCCGTCTAATTTCAGGTTTTCACCATAGTGAGGGCCATCGTTGGCAACCATCGCCATAAATGTACCTTGCTGTTTTTTCGCAGGTGCATCAGATTTTGTTACGGTGTATTCAATGGTGAGGTAAGGGATCCAATCGCCTTCAGCAAATCCATTCGGATTATCTTCTGTGGCATGAATATCTGCTTCTAAATGGATATCTGCTTTATCAGCAGCCAAGTGATTCATCGCATGATGACCTTCTTCGGTATCCATGGTGATAGGTTGGAGATAAACCCCTTGAATTTCCATACCATTTTTAAGAATAGGATGACCAACTGGATACTCAACAGCTAGAGCGGACGCAGAAAAAAATGAGAGTGCAGTGAGAGAGAGTGCATAGCGATAGTTCATGTTTAATCCTTATTATTGAATGATAATTGTTATTATTCTTAATAAGATTAACATAGTTTTTATTAGAAATAGGAGATAATCTATACGAAAAATATCGCTTAAGTTGGTTGGGAAATCAGTGAAAATAGCGATAACATTTTCTTTTATAAAAGAAAAAAATTTGTTGCTCTAAGTGGAATACATAAATGGGATTAATAGTCTTGAATGATAATATCCAATGAAATCATTCAATTAAATGTGATATATGGAAATCTTATTTATCATAGTGAGAAGATAAAATAGAAGATTTCCATACTAAGAATATTAAATTTGACTTTGAGCACTCCAAAACTGTTTGGATTGTGTCAGTGCCACAGTTGAAACTTGCTCTTCATTTGGCGGTAGGAAAAATGCAGGAGTGACTTTTAACTCTTGTGCAATATGAAAGAGCATATCAACATCAATCTTACATAGCCCATTCTCATAACGTGAAAATTGTTGCTGGCTAATACCGACTCGTTCAGCGACAACTTTTGCTGACAAGCGAAGTTGCTGGCGTTGTTTACGAATTTTATGCCCAATAATTTGAGAGATGGGATAAATCTTTGACATTAGTGACCTCATTCTTCCTATCAACCACCAATAATATCCAATAAATTGAATATCAAGTTTCCGTGATGGATCTTCAAAATAAACAAGCACTCCGGCTTGAATGAGTAAAATCCATACTACTGTGTTATCGGTTAATAGGATGAATTATTTATACCTGTCACGTTATAAGATGATATTAATTTTCATTAAACTATTTTGATATTCTTCTTTTTTCTAGCAGGATGGTCGAGATTTTTTTGATAAACAGTGCTATATATTGCCCAAACACCATTTTATCTGTTATTTGTGCTCGCATTTATGATTAATAAAGAGTAAATAATGAGACTATAACAAAAAAGATAAAGCCCTCTTTGACTGTGTTTATACTCGAGAATACCTTTTATGCCTTCTTATAATGGGTTATTTTTGAGTTTTTTTTTATATCACCTCAATTTTTTTCTTACACCCGTGGTAAATTCAAACGGCTCTCTTCACTTTATTGAAATTTATAAAATTACATTCACATCTAATAGGCTACGGCGTTAAGATTGTTCACTATAATACTTAGGCAAGATTATAAGTGTTGCAGGGTAATTATCTATTTATCGTCAAGGTCGAGATTATGAATGTAAAAGATATCATTCGTCATGAACCATTTGGAACATTGCTAGGTTATGCACCTGGTGGTGTCGCGATTTACTCTTCAGATTACAGCAGTATTGATAAAGAAGACTATGCCGCTAATGATTCATTCCGTAGCTATATTGGTAATGAATATATGGGGCACAAGTGGCAGTGTGTTGAGTTTGCTCGCCGTTTTCTCTATTTGCATTATGGGGCTGTATTTACTGATGTGGGAATGGCTTATGAGATCTTCTCACTACGTTTTTTACGTAAAACCATAGATGACGATATATTGCCATTACAAGCCTTTGCAAATGGTAGCAAACAACCACCAGCAGTGGGCGCTTTGCTGATTTGGCAAGAAGGGGGAGAGTTTAAAGTCACAGGACATGTTGCTGTGATTACTGAAGTGCTTGAAGATAAAATTCGTATCGCGGAACAAAATGTTATCCACACTCGATTACCCGCAGGGCAACAATGGACTAGGGAATTAGCGCTTAAAATCACGGATAACGGTTACTTTATTCAAGATACTTTTGATAATACAACGCTATTGGGTTGGATGATCCAAACTGAGCCTAATGCTTATAGCCTTCCTCAACCTAAAATTACGCCAGAATTGTTAAATATTCATGCCGAACAGCTTGATAATAAAGGTCAATTAGATGGCAAATGGTTAGATGAAAGCTCGCCACTAGAAAAAGCTTACGTCCTTGCACAGCATGGTCATATTATCAATCAAAATAGCTATGAATATTTCACCATTTCAGAAAGTGCAGAGCAGGAACTTATTCGTGCAAGTAATGAAATGCATTTGATGTATTTGCATGCAACTGAAAAAGTGTTGAAAGACGATAAGCTACTGCGTTTATTCGATATCCCTGAAGTGTTGTGGCCTCGTATTCGTTTATCTTGGCAAAACAGACGCCATCAAATGATCACGGGACGATTAGATTTTTGTATGGATGAACGTGGAGTCAAAGTTTATGAATATAATGCTGACTCTGCCTCTTGCCATACAGAAGCTGGCCTAATCATCGAGAAATGGGCACAGAAAGGTGGAATTAAAGAGGGTTTTAACCCTGGTGAACGCTTACTTGATGCATTAGCGGATGCTTGGAAACACTGTGATGCAAAACCTTTTGTACATATTCTTCAAGATGATGACAGTGAAGAAGATTATCACGCTCTCTTTATGCAACAATCACTGACCCAAGCAGGTTATAACAGTAAAATTCTACGTGGATTAGATGAACTTCATTGGAATAGCCGCGGTGAATTGATTGATGCAGACAAACGGGTTGTTGAATGTGTTTGGAAAACATGGGCTTGGGAAACGGCGTTAGACCAACTAAGAGAAGAGAGTGAGCAACAAGCACTGATCCCTATCCGTACAGGGCATCCTGAAGATGAAGTCCGTTTAGTCGATGTGCTTTTACGTCCTGAAATTACAGTTTTCGAGCCTCTTTGGACACTTATTCCTAGTAATAAAGCGATTCTACCTATTTTATGGCAATTGTTCCCTGATAACCCTTATTTGTTAGATACTGATTTCACCGTGACACCTCATCTTGCACAAAGTGGTTATGCAATTAAACCGATAGCGGGTCGTTGTGGTAGTAATATTGGTTTAGTCGATCATAAAGAGAATGTGTTAGATGAAACCAATGGCCAATTTGATCACCAAGAAAATATTTACCAAGAATTATGGTGTTTACCTAAAGTGGCAAATCGTTATATCCAAGTTTGTACCTTTACAGTGGGTGGTCATTATGGCGGTTGTTGTTTACGTTCAGACCCAACTCTAGTAATTAAAAAAGAGAGTGATATTGAACCTTTAATTGTGATTGAAGATAAACACTTTTTGGCTAAATAAGATCATAGACGTTTAGAATTAATAAACCCGCCTAATTGGCGGGTTTATTTTAATAAAGAATATTCTCAGTGATATGTTTTTTATTTGCGACGATTAAACCTGCATATTCTGCAATAGCGACTATCTGTTGTGTTGAAAAGGTCATCTCTTTCATCGGATTTTCCTTAAAGAATTACATGCTTTCCTTGATTTGTTTTTTCAGCCACTGCATGAAAAGCTGTACTTTAGCATTATTCTTTTCATTTCGAGTGACAAGGTAATAACGCTGAGCACAAAAAAGCTCACTATTATCAAAAGGAATAATTAATTCTTTATTAGCCAGTTGTTTTTGCACTAAACGCTTTCTTCCCATAGCCACTCCTGAGTGGTTAACGGCAGCAATAACTGCAAGATCAGAGCGGTCAAAACAGATATTGCTACGATTAGGAAAAAGTGAAAGCCCCATATATTCACTCCAAGCTCGCCATTCGTCGAAATCAGAGTTATTACTCCAAGCTTGCCTATCATGTAGCAAAGTACAATTAGAAAGATGATGAATATTGCCAATAAGCTCATGTTTTCTTGCGTATTCAGGGCTACATACAGGAATAATAGATTCTGAAATTAAATCTTCGCAATAAAGGTTTTGCAGTTGCTTATCATCAAAATAGATTGCGAGATCAATACCATAACCTCGAAAGTTAATATCATCATTTCCTGTAAGTAGATTTAATTCAATAGAGGGATAACGTTCAGTAAAATCTGAAATACGAGGAACTAACCAACATTGGGCAATAGAAGGTCGTGAATAAACGGTGAGAATGCCTGAGACTTCTTGGTTATGAATATCTAAAATTTCTTGGTTAATATCTTCTAGCGTTTTTTTAAGCGCCCAATAAATTCGTTCACCTTCTTCTGTTAACTCTATTCGGCGATGAAAGCGGTTAAATAGCTTAATGCCCAACTCTTCTTCTAGTGTATTAATACGGTGGCTAATGGCGCTGGGCGTTAATGACAGTTCTTCTGCTGCTAAAGCGAATGAAAGGTGGCGACCTGTTGCTTCAAAAGTGTGAAGTCTTGCTAATTGATAACTAGATAATCGTTTATTTCTTAAAATCACGCTAGAAGATTCAAACATTCTTTTATTCTCGTTTTGTTGTTAATAGTAACGTAGGTTAACAATCAAGCTAATGTTAAGATGAAATACCATGCTGCTACTTATCATAATGTGATTATTTGTGCATTGCGTCACTTATTTGAGTTAATTGAGTTCATCTTAGTGTAAATTTTCATCATTTGTAAGTGCCGAATGATTAATATTCAATATGATTAACAATAAATAAAATATTTGGGATGGATATATGGATTCAACGTTATGGGTGCTAGGTACTCTTATAATTAGTATCTTGCTCATTGTTTTTACTATAATAAAACTTAAGTTTCACCCGTTTTTAGCCTTACTATTGGCAAGCTTCTTTGTGGGTACTGCAATGAAGATGAATCCTTTAGAAATGGTAAATGCGATTGAAAACGGTATTGGTGGTACGTTAGGATTTTTAGCAGCAATTATCGGTTTAGGAACTATTCTTGGTAAGATGATGGAAATATCAGGTGCCGCAGAACGCATCGGTATTACATTACAAAAATGCCGTTGGTTATCTCCAGACGTTATTATGGTATTGGTTGGTCTTATTTGTGGTATTACACTCTTTGTTGAAGTGGGTGTGGTATTACTTATCCCTCTTGCTTTCTCGATTGCGAAAAAAACAAATACTTCATTATTAAAATTAGCTATTCCATTATGTACAGCATTAATGGCTGTTCACTGTATTGTTCCTCCTCATCCTGCTGCATTATTCGTGACTAATGAATTAGGGGCAGATATGGGAACCGTTATTGTTGCGGGTCTTGCAGTTGGTTTAGCCGCATCTTTAGTCGGTGGTCCTTTATTCTTAAAAATATTAGGCGAGCGCTTACCATTTAAAACTGTACCTGAAGAATTTTCTGATATGGAAATTCGTGAAGAAAAAGATTTGCCTTCATTAGGTGCCACACTATTTACTGTCTTATTACCTATTGTTCTGATGCTGATAAAAACAGCCGCAGAATTAAATATGACTAAAGGCACATCGGTTTATACTGCATTACAGTTTATTGGTAACCCAATTACTGCGATGTTTATTGCTGCTTTTGTAGCTTATTATGTGTTAGGTATTCGCCGTAATATGGGCATGAATACTTTATTGAAGAAAACAGAAGATAGCTTTAGCTCTATTGCCAACATCTTATTAATTATTGGTGCGGGCGGTGCTTTTAATGGCATTTTAAAAGGCAGTGGTTTAAGTGAATCTTTAGCGTTAATTCTTTCTAACTTAGATATGCATCCTATTTTATTGGCTTGGTTAGTCGCCATTATTCTTCATGCTGCTGTTGGTTCTGCAACTGTTGCAATGATGGGCGCTACTGCAATTGTTGCACCATTAATGCCTTTATACCCAGACATTAGCCCTGAAATTATTACATTAGCAATTGGTTCAGGTGCTATTGGTTGTACCATCGTCACAGACTCACTGTTTTGGTTAGTGAAACAGTATTGTAATGCAACTTTAAGTGAAACTTTTCGTTTTTACAGTGTCGCGACCTTTATTGCCTCCTTTGTCGCATTAGGCGGTACATTTATGCTTTCTTTTGTCATATAAAAGAGAACGACTATGAACCATATAGATATAAATAAATTAATAAGTAATTTTCCACTAGTTCGTGAATTAGTGGACTTAAAAGAAGTGGTTTGGTTTAACCCAAAAGTGACCACCACTGACCAGGGACTTCCATATGTTGGTTTAACGCAAGATGACGTAATTGATGCACAAGCACGACTACAACGTTTTGCGCCTTATTTAGCTAAAGCATTTCCAGAAACAGCTGTTACTCAAGGAATTATCGAATCAGAAGTAGTTGATATTCCTAAGATGAAAGTTGCTCTTGAAAAACGTTATAACACATCTATTAGCGGTCAATTGCGTTTGAAAAAGGATAGCCATCTACCTATTTCAGGTTCAATTAAAGCGCGTGGTGGAATTTATGAAGTACTGACTCATGCTGAGAAATTGGCGATTAACGCGGGATTATTAAGTACAGATGATAATTATGAAAAATTATTTTCTGACAAATTCCGTGAATTCTTTAGCCAATATAGCATCGCAGTAGGCTCAACAGGCAACTTAGGTATGTCTATTGGGATCATGAGTGCGAAATTAGGCTTTAGCGTGAGTGTTCATATGTCTGCTGATGCACGTCAGTGGAAGAAAGATAAATTACGTTCTCATGGCGTTAATGTTGTTGAATATGAACAAGATTACAGTATCGCGGTAGAAGAAGGTCGCAAAGAAGCAGAGAAAGATCCTAACTGTTTCTTTATCGATGATGAAAACTCAAAAACATTATTCTTGGGTTACGCGGTAGCGGGATTACGTTTAAAACGCCAATTTGAAGAACAAGGTGTTCGTGTTGATAGTGAACATCCTCTGTTTGTTTATCTGCCTTGTGGTGTTGGTGGTGGTCCTGGTGGTGTTGCTTTTGGGCTAAAACTGGCATTTGGTGATGCCGTACACTGCTTATTTGCAGAGCCAACACACTCACCTTGTATGTTATTGGGTGTTTATACCCAATTACATGAAGGCATCTCTGTACAAGAGATTGGTATCGATAACGTAACTGCGGCTGATGGTCTTGCTGTCGGTCGTGCATCAGGCTTTGTTGGTCGAGCAATGGAGCGTTTAATTGATGGTTATTACACTATTGATGACCAAGAGCTTTATGACTTACTCAGTTTATTAAATAAAGAAGAAGGAATTAAGTTAGAACCTTCGGCTTTAGCCGGAATGACAGGTGCTGTACATGTCACTCAAGCTAAAGATTATCTGCAAGGTTTATCACTGGACAGTCAAAAGATGCAAAATGCGACGCATTTAGTATGGGCGACTGGTGGTGGTATGGTTCCCGCAGATGAAATGCAAAAATATCTCGCTCAAGGAAAATAGAGTGTAGAACGGGGGCTATCAGCTTTTGTTCTGATAGCCTCTCAAAAAATAAAGGGAGTAGTACAAGTATTTCGAATCGTTGTCTAAAACAATAATAGCGTAGCAATGTTACACCAAGTGTTACATCAAACATTCACACCAGGATGTCACACCAGGGGAAAATGTCGTAGTATTATTATAAAAAAGAGGCACCCATTGGGTGCCTCGCTTACTTTATATCTCACTAAATCAGAAAATATTAAAAATCAATTTTGACATTTACCCCATAGTTTCGACCAGGTAATGGGGCTAAGTATTTTAGTTGAGAAGATGCAGGTCTTGCTTCAGTATTGGTGAGATTATTAATAATAAAATCAACTGAAACGTCTAATTTATCAAGCTGATATTTTTTACCAATACCAGCATCGACTAAAGTATAGGAAGGGAAGGTGATGTCTCCTCCATACATTAATCCACCACTCTCTTTCTGTTTTTTATAGTAAGTTGCACTACTAAATGCAGTTAATTCGCCATGCTGGTAATTAAGGCTGATACCATGTTTTTCATTGGGAAGATTAGGCAAATAATTACCCGCAATAAATAGCTTTCTTTTACTTTTATTTTCGACAAAATCCCCGAATAGTGTAAATGTAAGATTATGCTCGTGAGGCATTTCATATAAATACTTAAATTCGTATTCTAATCCTTTTGTTTCGAGATCAGTTTCATCCCATTCCATTACTGTAACGCCACCACGACTGATGCCTGTTAATCGTCTAAATTTAAAATCACTGTAGTCTGTTTTATACAGATTGAGTTTATTCGAAAAATTACCGATCTCAATAACAGACGATAACTCAATACTCTTACTTTTCTCTGTATTAAATTTACTGTTTCCCTGCTCTTCAATTAAATAAGCATAATGTGAGCCATGTGTATAAAGTTCATTAATTTCTGGTGCTCGATAAGAAATATTTTGTTGTAGCTTTAATGTCCATTCATCAATTGGTGTAAAAGATAGGGCTAGTGTATTTGCACTGGTATCAAAATGACGGTTTTGTAAATTAGAACCTTGTCCTCGACCGCTATTATAATTAGCAGGAATATTGAGATGATGTTGAGTATAGCCTTTACGGTATCCAGCCGTGATTTCAAAAGGAGATAAATTTAGCGACTCAACCCAATATATTCCGTACTCTTTGGTTAATACACTTGGTAAATAAGCATCATAACCAGACGTTTTCAGATCACGATAATTACCGTTAACTCCAACAGCACCATTTAACCGATTAAAGAGCGGGGTGTGTGCTGTTTCCAATGCTAGCTGGTGGTTTTTTGTCTCAAATACTGATGATGCAAATTGTCCCACTAGTTCTTCGTCTTTAGATTCAGAATAAGAGTAATAAAAAGCGCTGTCTCTTAAAAAAGGTGTTAAGTGATAATGTTTTCCTTGTATATCTATTCGTCGATTATGGTTTGAAACCGAAACAGGTTTATACATTTCTCGACTTGTTTTTGTGGTGAGATAAGCATATCCCGGTACACCGTAAGAAGTTTGAAAATCAGTAACAGATAAACCTATATAGCCTTCATCTCTAATATAAGAAAGCGATGCATTGCCACTTTGACTTTTTAAAAAGCTATTTGGGATCTCTTTATTGTTATTTTCAACATAATGTTTAGGTGGCGTAACGTGTTCAATAGATGTAGGGCTGCCGGGTTTATATTGTGAATTTGGCTCATTATCGACATAGCCAATACCTGAAAAATAGTCTTTATCTTTAAATGTGTATTTATCGTCTTCACTTAGCTCATATTCAATCTGATATTTTTTCCAAAATTCACTAATATAAGGATAAGCTTCAGGATTACGGCTAGTAAACACTTTCATATCCACTTGGCATTGATCACGTAATGCAAAATGGTTTTTCAGCTGTTGATAATTATAGCAAGCTCCAACTTTAGAATGTGTAGGAATTTTATATCTAGAGACACGTTTAGTTGCTCCAGAAAGATTGAAAATCCAATTTTCTTCATCGCTGAGTTTAATATTTGCAGAACCACCATTACCGTTATTGGTACTTCCATTAAATGTCACAGCACCTGAAATCGCTTTTTCAGGCAACTGTGTCATTATTCGGTCATCCCACAAATGAATAGCGCCACCACTGCTACTGCCACCATAAAGTAGTGCTTCGGAGCTTTTACTAATTGATATTTCATTAATTCTATTCATATCAACAGGAATAGGCATATTCCCACTAATAAATGAAACATCATTAATTGGTAGATTGTTTACTAAAATACCGACTCTATTGCCAGAGAGACTTCGAATAACAGGTCTTGCGGCATTAGGTCCAAAGCCTTCGGCTTGTACACCAGCGACTTTTGCAACGGTATTACCAATCGTATTTGTTTTTATTTGTTCAAGTTGTTTACCTTTTATTTCCTCACGATTATTAAGTAATAAAGAGGAGAACGTCTCTTTGTTTTTTATTAGTGAGCCTTTAACTGTTATTACATCATTTTGAGTTTCTTTTTCTTTGCTTTTATCTTCATTACTTTCTTTTCCATATAAAGGAGATGACAAAAGCATAAGTAAAATAATAGAGAGTTTACTTTTTTTCATGATATTTATATTAGAATGTAAGAGTAGCGCCTAAGATGATATTACGACCCGGTAAATACATTTCATCTTTAATATAAGAGGTGCTGTCTTTTCCTTTTGCATCAAAGATATTATTAATTTTTGCATACAAGGTATAATCAAGTTGGTCTAAATAGCCGTTATATTCACTGCCTAAACTGACTGTATTATAAGATGCGGTTGATGTTTCATATTCGGCCGTTTTGGTTTGTTTTCCAAAATGGTCAATACGAATTTGCCCACTTAGGTTTTCTGTTAAGTGGTGTTTAAGATAAGTACTTAATCGGTAAGGTGGTATTCTTGGTATATTTCCCTTATTGTGTAGTAAATTTGCTCTAACATAATCACCAGAAATACCAATTAAGCTATCTTGGTTATAGTAATAATCAATATTTCCTTCTATCCCTTTAAACTCTGCATCATGTTGCACATATTGTAATGAACGATAGCCATTATTTAATTCAGCTCCCGTAAACTGGCCATAAATATAATTATTAATACGGTTATAATAGGTACTCATATTGAATTGAATATCACCTGTTACTTTAGTTATTCCAATATCAATATTATTTGCAGCCTCAGCCGTTAAATTAGGATCGCCTTTTTCAATAGTTCGACTTGCAGCATGAACACCATTCGCGTAAAGCTCTTCTGCAACAGGTAATCTTTTTGTGTGTGATAGTGATAAATTTAAAAAATAGTCTTGTGTAAAATTCCACGCTAATCCAGCAGAAATAGAAGATGCACTCTGCTTATTGTTTTTTTGAGTTTCTCTATTTAACAGTGATTGCCACTCTTGGCGAAATCCTAATTCATAGCGAAAATCACCTAATTGGTATTCTTCTAATAAAAAGAGTGAGTGATTTTTTGTTTTTGTTGAAGGAACATAAGCCTCTTCTCCATAAGCACTAAAATCACGTTGATTAAATTGCCCGCCAATAACACCATGCCAACCTAAAATAGGTTGATGTGTGAAAGAAAATCTTAATTCATCTCCTTTGTTTTTAAATTGGGTACTAACTTCATGACCTTCTTTTTCATCATGATGATAATCGGTTCTGGCCGCACTGAAACGTACTGATTCAATACCGGCAAATGGGTTACTTTTTTCACCACGAAGATCCCATCGTTTACTCTCCATAATAATGTAGGGAATGCCATGTTCATGTTGTTCATCAGGGTATTCATGATTGTGATGATGATGATGATGACCGACTAAAGGAGGGCTAATTGGGGCGTGATGGTGCTCCTCCTCATGATCATGAAAATGCGTATGACCAGGTAATCCATATCGGCGATGTTGTTCACCATAGCCAATTCCAATATAGCCATCATCAAAGATCCAAGATGCACCGATATTTGCCGATTGGTTATCTTGATAAGAACCTGCTAAACGGCTAGATCCTCCTTGATGTAAAGGTGCGGGTTGTTTGTAATCGCTTTGATAACGTTTAGTACCTTCAATACGCAGAGCTAAATTATCTTCTCCTAATGTTAATCCGGCTGATCCTGTATTTCCTTTAGAAACGGAATCGTATTGATACTGTAATTCGCCCTCGTAGCCTTTTTCAGGCACTGACATAGGAATTTTGCTATCAATAACGTTAATTGCACCACCTATTGAACCGCCTCCATAAAGCAATGTTGCAGGCCCTTTTAACACTTCAATACGCTGGCTTAAAAAGGGTTCACTAGTGATCGCGTGATCTGCACCAATAGATGACACATCCATAAGATCACTACCACTGTGTAATACCTTGACTCGATTTCCTGACATTCCCCGAATAACAGGATGTACTGAACCGCCACCAAAAAAGCTGGCGTGAAAACCCGGCAAAGATGTCAACGTTTCTGCAATAGATGCACTACGATTAGCGCGTAGATCTTCTTGTGTTAAAACCGCAACGGGTATTGCCATTTTTTCTTGTGGTGTCTGTAAAGGTGTTGAATAAACCTTTAAAACCTCATTATTCTGATTTTCCTTTGACTTTATTTCAGGATTTGCATTTGCAAATAAAGAATAACTTATTGAAATAAAAAGAGTTGTGTAACTAAAAATAGATTTTTTCATACCATTTATCCTCCTTTGTTTATAATGTTATAACATAACATTTCGTGAATATTGTAAGTAAGTATAATTATCATTAGCAAGTGATGATTTTTTAAAAACAATAAAAAATTTATAACTTATTGTAATTTGAGAATAAAAATAAATTTCAAATGTAGGAGGATAAATAGGTGAAAAAGGCGTCATAACGACGCCTTGAAGATAAATGATAAAACAGGATGAAACTGTCTATTCTAAAATAAACATGCCATAAGGATGGATTTGCAGATAGTAGCTGTCGCCTACATTAGGTTGAAGCTGAGTCGCATTGACTTGTAATAGCAAGGTTTGATTTTGCCATTCCACTGTCACTTCATATTGAGGTCCCATATAAGCAACATGGACGATTTTGCATTGCTGACAGGCATCGCCTTGCTGAGATAAGGTGATAGCTTCTGGTCTAACACCGACTCTGACTTCTGTTTTAGTCGTATTAAACGTATCTGGTTTTGGTAGGCGATATTGGAAGATATCAACATAATCAGCGCCCAATGTGGCTGGGAATAAGTTTGCATCCCCCATAAAGCTTGCCATAAATTCAGAAGCCGGTTGGCGATAAAGGGTTTGTGGTGAACCTAATTGCATTATCTTCCCTTTATTCATTACTAAAACCATATCAGAAACCGCAAATGCTTCGCTTTGATCATGGGTTACGTAAAGAGAGGTGATATTAAACTGTTGTTGTAACTCGCGAATTTTCTCTCTCATACTACGACGTAAATTGGCATCAAGGTTACTTAATGGCTCATCAAATAAAAGCACTTTGGGCTTTAAAATTAAGGCGCGTGCTAAGGCAACCCGTTGTTGTTGTCCTCCTGATATTTGGTCAACAAAGCGGTCTTCAAATCCTGCCAAGTCCACCAGCTCTAAAGCTTCGCCTACTCGTTGCTTGATTTCGGCTTTAGGTCGACCTAGCATTTTTAAGCCATAGCCAATGTTTTCTCCTAACGACATATGAGGAAAAAGGGCATAAGACTGAAACACCATACAGATATCGCGTTGCTGGATAGAACGATCAGTCACATCTTCGCCATCGATAAAAATTTTGCCTTCTGTCGGTTTTTCTAATCCTGCAACTAAACGTAATACGGTGGTTTTACCGCAACCTGAAGGGCCTAATAATGAAACCATTTTACCTTGTGGAATAGACAGGCTGAGTTCTTCAATCACCGTGTTAGTGCCAAAACGCTTAACGACATTTTTCAGTTCAACGAAATGTTGTTGTGTCATGATTTATACTCCGTATTACTGTGCATTTTTGGCTTTAGAGCGTGAAACACGGGCTTCGCCAATCAAATAGTCAAATAAGAAAATAATTGCCAACATGACGACGATTAAAATCGAGCCATAGGCAATTGCGACACCGTATTCACCATCTTCAACGCGGTTTAAAATATAAGCGGTGGCAACGCGTGTATCTGGTGTAACAAGGAAAACAATGGCACTAACTGTGGTGATTGCACGCACAAAGCTATAAATCAGCGCAGATAAAATAGCAGGGCGTAATAACGGTAACAGCACATAGAAAATGGTTCTCATTGAGTTTGCTCTTAAACTTAGAGAAGCTTCATCAAGAGATTTATCAATTTGTCCTAATCCCGCAATACCCGCACGTATTCCCACAGGCACGTTACGCATTGTCATCGAAATAATGACAATTGCCGCCGTTCCCGTTAAATAGAAAGGCGAGTCGTTAAACGCAAGAATATAAGAGACACCTGCGACAGTTCCTGGTACGGCAAAACAAAGCATGGTTGTGAACTCGATACTTTTTTTACCTTTAAAGTCTTGGCGTACTACGATATAGGCAATTAATAGTCCGAGAATAGCCGTGATCGGCGCTGCAATACCCGCATATAACAAGGTATCTAACAACGAAGGCCATGCACCGTCACTCATTCCTTGACCAAATAATTTGATAAAGTTATCAAGTGTTAAGGTGTAATCAACTCCCCAGTTAACGGTGAAGCTGCCGTAGAAAATACTGCCATAGAGCAGGATATTAAAGACAACCCAAATACCTAAAACAGTAGTCACAAATGCAATCAGTGACGATGGAAGAGGTTGAACATCACCACGATAAGATTTACCTGATACCGTGACGTAAGAGCGTTTACCAATCCACATATACTGCACACAGAACACTAATAGTGAGAAAACTAAGAGTGACGCACCTAATGTACTGGCTGATTGATAATCCAGTTGAGAGCCGGTGATATAGAAGTAAATTTGTGTGGCGATAACGTCAAAGTTGCCCCCTAAAACCAACGGGTTACTAAAGTCAGCAAGAGATTGCACAATCACAATTAAAAACGCATTGGCTAACGCTGGCTTAAGTAACGGCATAAAGACGTTAAAGAAGGTTTGGTAGCGGTTGGCTCTTAAAGTGTAAGACGCTTCTTCTAATGAAGGATGAATGGTTTTAATGGCGCCATCTAAAATCATAAATGACATAGGGGTAAAGGCGAGCACTTGAGCTAACCAAATCCCCGTAAAGCCATATAGCCAGTTGGTGTTTTCAAGGCCGGCATAAGTGGCGAGAAACTCCGTCACATAACCTGAACGCCCCATCATTAATGTCACCCCTAAACCGACAACAAAAGGTGGCGTAACAATAGGTAAGATAGAAAATACACGACCAATAATGGCAGAGCGTACCGCAATACGAGATGTATAAATTGCCAGAATTAAACCAAAGAAAGTACAGCCTATCCCTACTGCAATAGAAAGCACAATAGAGTTGAGCATCACTTGCACAATATGCGCTTGGCTTAAAATAGCGATAAACTCAAATGGTGCAAAATTACCTGCGCTATCTTTAAACATAGGAATAAAAATAGCGATACTAGGGAAGATAATAAAGGCACCGATAAGAGCAACAACGGTTATCAAGGAGCCGATAACAAAGCTATCACCGCCTAGCCATTCAAGGCGTGTTAAGGCTGTTTTCATGATCATTCCCAGAGAAATAAAGAGGATGATCGCAGAATAACCTAAGCCACGTCCTTCAAGGGTTGCACTGACTATCGTAATAAATGCACAAAATAGGGCAAAACCCGCGTCAAAATAGTGGCGAGAGCGATTTTCACGTTTAGGAGCAGTTAATGGGCGAAATAGCAGTAAGCTAGGCAATAAAAACCAGAGCCAACTGATATTGACACTACTCCAGCCATAAGAGGTGAGTAATTCATCTGCTGTTGAGTCTAAAAGACCGTAATCAAGGCTCCATGATGGCAGCAAAGCAAATGCCATCCATGCAATTAGGATCCATAAAAATATGGGATCCCGCCTCTTTTTTTCAGGTAAAGCGAGTGTGTGAGACATAAATCCCCCGAGAGTAAATGTATTTATTATTATGAGAAAAAGAGAGCGAGAGGTTATCTCGCTCTGTTAATGAGCTATTTACCCATTTTTACTTCGGTAACCCACTTATTAATCAGCTCTTTACGTACTTCACTATCGCCATATTTATCCATGTCGTAGTTAATGAGTTTTAAGTCTGATAATTTCAGTGCCATTGGTGAAGATTCAGCCGAGGTATTTGTCAGAATTTGGTAAGATTTACCTTCTTTCCAGCTAATTTCCTGAGCTTCTTTTGAAAGTGTCCAATCTACGAATAATTTTGCGTTATCCATATTGCGGGCATTTTTAATGATACTGACACCACCGATTTCATAGCCTGTACCTTCACAAGGCGATATCAATTCAAGTGGAGCGCCATTTTCGACTTCTAATGAGTAATCATGTAGGAAACCAATACCAATGGCAGCTTCACCACGGGCTGCATTTCGTGCCGGAGCAATACCTGATTTGGTGTATTGAGAGATATTTGTATTGATTTTCTTTAGATAATCAAAGGCTTGTTCAGTGCCCCATAATTGATCAAAGGTTGCCAGTGCAGTGTAAGCCGTTCCTGAACTTTGTGGATCGGCAATTTGAATTTCACCTTTATATTCAGGCTTAATTAAATCTTTCCAGCATGTTGGAATGGCAATGCCTTTTTCTTTTAAGCGATCTTTATTGACGCCAAAACCTAAAATACCAACATAAACCGCAGAAGAGTAGTTACCTTTGCGTTTAGCGGGATCACGAAATTGTGGCATGATTTGATCGAGATTAGGAGAAACATAAGGCTCTAACAGATCCATTTCACCCGCTTGTGAGTGAGGATCCATTGTACCGCCATACCAAACGTCAGCTTGTGGATTACGTTTTTCAGCTTCGATTTTGGCTAAAGTACTACCAGAACCATTACGAACGAAGGTAGTTTTAACATCATACTTTTCGGCAAAGGCTTTTGTTTCAGCTTCACACATCGCATTTGTTGCACTACAGTAAACCACTAAGCGACCAGCTGCATTTGTTGATAAGCTAACCGCAGAAAGAGCCAAACCAGCAGCAACGAGTGTAGAGAGGGTTTTCAATTTCATGTTCAGAACCTTTTAAATGTGTCGTCATCGGAAAATGAAAGTGGGCCAACTAAATGCTCTTGTTTGCTAACATCAGCAATCAACAATGGCATTAGTAAGAGTCCCATTAAGGCCGCAGCACTGGTTAATAATGCAAACATCCCAGTCCAACCATAATGCGCCATGACCTGACTTAATGGCCAACCTGCCATTGCCGCCCCTAAATAGGCAAACAATCCCAAGTAGCCAGTTACCGTACCTGCTGCGTTTTTATGGCAATATTCTGTTGCAGCAAGCCCGATTAACATCTGTGGTCCGAACACAAAAAAACCGATACTAAAAAAACAGGCTGCGAGCAAAGCATAATGATGAATTGGAATTAACCAAAGTGCTGTTACTGCGGTAAAAAGTCCGAGTGAAAACAGCAATATCATTGGTGCTCGTTGGCCACGGAATAATAAATCCGAGCCCCAGCCTGAACATAACGCCCCGAGTAAGCCACCTACTTCAAACAAAGAGAGAATGGCATTTGCACTTAATAAATTGGCGCCATGTGTCTCTGATAACCAGATATTTCCCCAATCGTTAATCGCCATACGTATGAGATAAACCAAAATATAGGAAAAACCCAGTAACCAAATCATTCGGTTAAATAAAATGCTTTCTTTCAAAATAGTTAGCATGGGTTTAGGAGGAGATGCCTGCTCTTGACGTAATTCAAAAACATCGCGCCGCCACACACCCACAGTCGGAAGTCCTTCCTCTGCGGGTGTTCCTTTTAATCGTACACACAACCATAGCCCGATGATGATGCCGATAATCCCGGGGACAAGCAGTGCGACTTGCCAACTATAATGCGTCGCTAGCCACGCAGTTAAAATGGGAAGACTCATCCCGCCAAGGTTGATTGAGATATTCCATAATCCCCACCAGAAACCGCGCTCATTGCGTGAATACCAGTGTGTTAACAACCTTGCACAGGGTGGCCATCCAAAGCCTTGAAAGAAACCATTTAGTGCCCAGACCAAAAGCAGTGCAGGAAACGAAAGACAATAGGCAAAGATAATATTCATAATGCCCGTCATCACTAATCCCACACCCATAAACCAGCGGTATCCCCATTTGTCATGGAAAACACCAGAAACAAATTTAGATAAACCGTAAGTGAGATAAAAAAGGCTGGCTATCCAACCGATATCCCCTTTATCTAAATTCAATTCAACTTGCATAACGGGCATAACAAAGTTGACGCTTTTACGTGTGAGATAGAAAGTGGCATAACCGATAATCATCGACAGCATTAAATTTTTGCGCCAAAAGTTATAGGTCTTATTTATTGATGCCGAATTTTTACCTGACATAACATCCTCTTTGATGTTGCAAATGTAAAAAAAATGTCGCGAAAAAGAATGAGATAAGGTTGTAGATGACTAAGACTTATTCTTAGTTTTCACTGTTTTCTTTTGAATTTGTGGGTAAGTTAACAATTATTTTCGTACCGTGATGATTAATCACTTCCCATTCTCCGCCTAAAGCGCGAATGCGTTCTTCTATGCCTCGTAATCCAAAGCCACTGCTTTGTTGTGCAGATAATGAAGCTGGTAACATACCAACACCATTATCACTAATAATTAGCCGTAAACGGTTTTGGTTTTGAGTCAGTGAGATTTGGATATAGGTTGCATTAGCATGCTTACTAATGTTGTTTAATAGCTCTTGTACTAAACGGTAGAGGGTAAAAATAATGGTTTCGTTTTCAGGCTCTTTGTCTAACGAGTAATTAAAATTACAAGTAATGCCGTTGTCATCAAAAGCAAATTCATTGATTAAATGATGAAGGGCTTTTTCAAGCGACATTTCCTCTAAAACAGGAGGGCGTAATTGTCGGAGTAGCTGACGTGTAGATTGGTGAATTTGCAGTGCAAGCCGTTCGATTTGTTCCCCTGTTTGGCGAGTTTTATCGTTATCAGCCATCTTTTTTACTAACATAGATTGAATTTGGATGGCTGTAATATTTTGTCCAATTTCATCATGTAATTCACGGGCAATGGCTTTTTTTACATCTTCTTCAGTGTGAACCAATTGCTCCATTAATTCGCGTCGAGCTTGGAGTTCTTGCTCTAAGCGTAAGCGATAATGACGTAAATTATGGGCTAATTGCTGTTGGCGGCTTATTGCTATCCCTAAACCAATGCCAATAATAGCTTGCGTAGTTAAAAACATTTCTAACTCACGTAAGTCATTAAATGCGTCATTCACTTGGCGAGCAAACGTAATGATCAAACTGCCCAATATTGCGGATAATACGCCGCCTTGCCAGCCATATCGATACGCCATAAAGACATTAGGGATAAAAACTAGAATAACTAATAAGCGTTCTATCTCGGGTGTTAAGAAAAACTGTGCACTTAGTCCGATAAGGCAAAATAGAAATCCCCACATGAGTAAGGACGTTCTTAATGGCGGATCGAGCGTGCCGTCAGAGACTAAAGCGCGACTTTGTAATTCGCGTAGATATTCATAAAGTAAAAAAACAAAAGGGGCGAGTAATATGCCACCAGTAACGGATGTCAGGAAAATACCGCTGGTGGTATTAATCACAAAACCAAGAATAAAGGCTTGTAGCAGGCTATTAAAGCCAACAGCACCAATTAATAGGGTTAAGCGTTGCCAATAAAGAGGATATCGCCACCAAATACGCTGAACTTCTAGCGCGACAACTAGGCTTAGTATTGGTGAGAGATAAATAATAGCGTGAGTAATTAATTGCTCTTGCGCTAACCAGTAATAAAGCCCCCATTCGGCAAATAACATCGGTAGCCAAAAGCGACGCCAAAGTAAAATTATTAGGGCTAATCGTAGACCTTGAGGTAAGAAAAGAGCAGCTTGTTGCCCGTTTTGACTTAAATAGAATCCAATCACCCAAAGTGATAGCCAAAGTAACGAGTAGGTGAGTAATAAAAAGAGGGATTGAAGAAGAAAACGCAGTCCTCTTTTCATTTTACAATGAGCCTGTGATCAACTGATTTTTTAAGGCGAAATGAACTAAATCGATGGTTGTCTCACAGCCTAATTTACCTAGTACATTGGCGCGATGAACATGAACTGTCTTATGGCTAAGATTAAGTTGTACCGCAATTGTTTTTACATTAACACCTTGAATTAAAAGATTAAAAACCTCTTTTTCACGGGGCGTTAAAGTATGTAATGCATCTTCTTTTTCAGGTGTTTGTCGCAATGCTTTCATCGCATCAGAACAAAGATAACAGCCACCTTGATGTACAGCACGTACAGCTTGTACTAGCTCTTCAGGGCCACAACGTTTGGTTAAATAACCGCGAGCACCAGAGTCTAGCGCACTTTGAACAAAGGCAGGGGTATCATAAATACTTAAAATAATAGTCCGAAAATCAGGGCGCTTTTGTTTTAAGCGGCTTTGGAGTTGTAGACCACTTTCGCCGGGCATAGAGAGATCCATCACGGCAACATCAATATCGTCATGTGCTAAATAAGGCCATGCTTCTTGCCCATTAGAATATTCACCAACGATATGAATATCGGGTTCTAACATTAAGAGTTGTGCAAAGCCAGAACGCACAACAATGTGATCATCTACTAAAGCAACTTTTATCATAATTTTTTATTAGTCAGGGAGTAGTCAGATAATGCTTATATGATTTATAACAAGCTACAGGAAGATAAGCGAGGAAAAAGGGATAAGAAACCTGATTTTGAATCTTATATCTCGTTTTTATCGAGGTGAATCGTGACAAGCAAATAATAGCAATAGGTTATTTATTGTTCTTGCTATTGTTTCCCATAAGCAGGGAACCTCTGCCTATGGGATGTCAGTCATATTTTATTGATTATGCAACTTGAACCGGCACTGCTTTTGCAATACGTTTCATCTCGTTGTTATCTTCAAAATAAGCAATATTAGGTTTATGGCTACGCGCATCACTATCAGGAATTTGCACATAAGAGCAAATAATTAAGCGATCGCCAACGGCGGCACGGCGCGCTGCTGCTCCATTGACTGAAATAATCCGAGAGCCTCTTTCTGCACAAATGGCATAAGTTGAAAAGCGCTCACCATTATCAACGTTATAAATATCAATCGCTTCATTTTCAAGAATGCCTGCGGCATCCATAAAATCCTGATCAATCGCGCAAGAGCCTTCGTAGTGAAGATCAGCTTGCGTGACTTTTACGCGATGAAGTTTGCCTTGTAACATAGTGCGTAGCATTGTTGTGTTTCCTATTTTTTTAATAATGAATATTAAACAAGGTTAACTTGCTGGTTATCAATCAAGCGCGTATTACCCAGCCATGCAGCCATTAAAATGACGGCTCGCTGGCTCTCTTCATTTAATGGTGTGAGTGTATCTGCATCACAAATAAAGCACTCATCTGCACGAAAACCTTGCTGCTCTAAGGTGTTTTTTGCATTTTGCAGTAGCTGATTAACATCATGATTACCTGACTTTAATTGTTCTGCAATTTCTTGCATCGCTTGATAAAGTGCAGGGGCTTGTTGTTTTTCGTTATCAGATAATAGGCGATTGCGCGAACTGAGCGCTAAACCATTTTTGTCACGTACGATAGCAACAGGAACGATGCTGATATCCATACATAAATCGCTTACCATCTTTTTGATAATTTGCAGTTGTTGAAAGTCTTTTTCACCAAACATCGCAACATCAGGTTGTACAAGGTTAAAAAGCTTACTGACAACTGTTGTGACACCACGGAAATGACCAGGGCGGCTTGCACCTTCTAATACGCTAGACAATACAGGTACATCAACAGTGGTTTGATTTTCCATACCGTGTGGATACATCTCTTTCGCTGAAGGCGCAAAGATAATATCAACATGTTTATCACGCAGTAACTCGCAATCTTCTTGTAAAGTACGAGGATAATTTGCTAAATCCGCTTCTCTATCAAATTGAAGTGGGTTAACAAAAATAGATGTGATCACAACATCTGCGTGAATACGCGCCTCTTCAATTAATTTTAGGTGACCTTCATGCAGATTACCCATCGTTGGAACCAATGCAATGCGTTTACCTTCTTGCTTTAATCGCTTGATTTCTCTGCGTAAGATAAGCGTAGTTTCAATAATTAGCACGGCGTGACTCCTTTAAACAATATTGATAATTAAGATAATAAATCAGTTAAATGAATGTTTTTCTTCGGGAAACAGGCCTTGTTCAACTTGTTGAACATAAAGACTAACTGCACCTTTTAAGGAGCCTGCTTCTTGTAAAAAGTCTTTTGAAAACTTAGGTGCTTGAGGTGTTAAGCCTAATAAATCATGCATAACAAGAATTTGCCCGTCAGTGACATTACCTGCACCAATACCAATAACCGGCATTGTTAATGCGTCTGTAATCGCTTTTGCCAAAGTAACAGGAACACATTCCAATACCGCCAATTGAGCACCCGCATTTTCAAGGGCAATAGCATCTTGCTTCAATTGCTCTGCTTCATCGTGCTCTCTGCCTTGGACTTTATAACCCCCAAAAACGTTGACAGATTGTGGTGTTAGACCTAAATGAATACAGACAGGAACCGCACGCTCAGCGAGCATTTTAACGGTAGGAATTAACCAACTTCCACCTTCAATCTTCACCATATTAGCCCCAGCTTGCATCAGAATGCCGGCATTAAGACAAGCTTGCTCAGGGGTGGAATAAGACATAAACGGCATATCTGCAATCAAGAAAGCATTAGGCGCCCCCGCTCTTACACAACGAGTGTGATAGGCAATTTGCTCAACGGTGACAGGCAAGGTGCTGTTATGACCTTGTAGTGTCATACCCAATGAATCACCAATCAGCATAGCTTGAATACCTTCTTGTGCAAAAAGGCGAGCAAAACTTGCATCATAAGCGGTGATTGTGGCGAATTTTTTCTTTTCTTGTTTATAGCGGTTCAGCGTTGAAAGCGTAGTGGGTTTCATTGTAACAAACTCCATTATTGTCGTTTTTTGTGTGTAGATAAAATTAATCACTTCACATAATTATTTGTTTATTAAAGAAAATGTTAGATTATCAAAATAAAGCCGCTTTCGATTGTAGCATTTAAGGACTAAAAACGAAGAAAAAGTAATTAAATGAGTAATGAAAATTAACAAATGATAATTTTTATTTATATTTATCAATTGTCTATATGTGAAAAATAAATATAAAAGAGTTTGGAGATTGAGACGGAGAGGTGAATTTAAAAAATCGAGGGAAATGAAAAGAGAAGAGATAGGCTGATACTGTTTATATTTTCTACAGTATCAACCTTTAGCATTAAGAACGCATTAGTGTGAAATTACCACTTTTCCATGCCATTTTCAGGCACTAACGCCAATCTATCTGCTAATAACTCACCATCAGGAAAGCGAAGATCGGGTGCTAATTCCGCTAATGGATAAAGCATAAATTCGCGTACTTTAAGCCCGTAATGAGGTACGGTTAATCGCTCGGTTTGGATCACGTCATCACCAAATAACATAATATCAAGATCAAGTGTTCTCGGTCCCCAACGGTTGCCTTCTTTTCTAACACGACCTTGCGCTAATTCAATCGCTTGTGTGTTATTCAGCAACTCTTCTGGTGCTAATGTTGTATCAACCGCAACCGCGACGTTAAGGTAATCAGGCTGATCTTGCGGTCCCATTGGACGTGTACGATACCAAGATGATTGTGCAATCAATGTGGTTTGTGGGATCTCACTGATTGCCTTAATCGCTGAATTCACCTGATTTTCAGGTGAATTCAAATTGCTACCTAAAATGATATAAACACGTTTTTTCTGTTTACTCATTGGTATTCTCGTGTCTAGATGCCGGTTTTGCACTTGGATGACGAGGGCGTTTACGTGGACGTGGACGTCTGCGAATTGGCGCTTGGCCTAATTCAGAAACCATTGAGCGTTGTTGTGTATTGTTAGAGGCTTGGAAATCAGCCCACCAACTTGCTAACGCTTCAAGCTCAGGATTGCGTTGTACATTGGCACGTAATTCCAGTAAATCGAACGCTGCACGGAATTTAGGGTGCTCAAGTAATTTATTCGCACGACGACCTTGGCGTTTAGGTAAACGTTGCTGTAATTGCCAGATATCACGCATGGTTGTGGTAATGCGTTTTGGTATCGCAATAGTACGGCATTGCTCATCGAGAATATCATTCATCGCCATAGAGAAAGAGTCATAGTAAGAAAGACCACTTTCTTGGACTAATTTTTCGGCATGTTCAATTAATGGATACCACAGCATTGCCGCAAATAAGAACGCCGGATTGACTCGCATCTCTTTGTTGATGCGGTAGTCTGTGTTTTTGAGAACTTGATCTAGCATTCTCTCCATCGGCGTATCGTGTTGCTCTGTCATTTTAGAGGCAATCAACGGAAACAGTGGCTCAAGTAATTGATGACGGCACATTAACTTGTAAGTTTTGTAGCCTTGCCCTGTTTGTAATAATTTCAGTGATTCTTCAAAAAGACGAGCCGATGGAATATTACGTAATAAAGGAGCAAGTCTGGCAATTGGCTCTGCGGTTTCTGGCGCAATTTGCATATCTAATTTGCTAGCAAAACGAATGGCTCTGAGCATTCTTACGGGATCTTCGCGATAGCGCGTTTCAGGATCGCCAATTAAGCGAATAATACCCGCTTTCAGATCTGCTAAACCGCCAACGTAATCACGTACAGCAAAGTCATCAACACCGTAATAGAGGCTGTTTAATGTAAAGTCACGACGAATGGCATCTTCTTCAATTGAGCCAAAAATATTGTCGCGCAGTAACATGCCGCTTTGTGCTTGCTGGGATTGGTTGTTGTCTGAAACTTCATGATCTTCATGAGAGCCGCGGAAAGTCGCAACCTCAATCACTTCAGGACCAAACATAATATGAGCAAGACGGAAACGACGACCAACTAAACGGCTGTTACGGAATAATCGACGTACATCTTCAGGTGTTGCATTAGTGGCAATATCAAAATCTTTTGGTTTTTTTCCCAGTAATAAGTCACGGACACCGCCACCAACTAAATAAGCCTGAAAGCCAGAGTTATTTAGGCGATAAAGCACTTTTAATGCATTATCACTAATGTCGTTACGTGAAATTGGGTGTTGATCTCTTGGGATCACAGTCATTGGCAAATCACTCCCGTTCGCCTTTTCTTTATTACTCTTTTTTTTACGGGGACGGTCTGCGGATATAGCAGGACGCCGACGCACAGGTTTCTGTGTTTCTTGTATTGGTCGGTCAGATGCAGTGACTGGCCTTTCACTTGCTACCGGTTGTGTGTCTGATGACGTTGTTTGTCGCCCTAGCAGATTACGGCAGAAATGTGCTACTCGATTAAAAATATGACACCTCGAATAATAAATTCTAATAATTAAAAAAATTAAGCGGCTAATCATAGCCTACTGAACATTTTTTGAGAATGCTTTGTGTGGTTTATTCATACCCTTGTTGCTGATGATTTTGTTTTAAAATCTCAGAAGGTGACCACTGCGCTATCGCAATTTCTAACAATGATGCTAACGAATAATCTTGCCAACCCGCAATAACAGGCTGATTCAGAAACCGTAAAGCATCAATAATGACGGGTCTTGGATCAGTATCTGGCAACGCATGTGCGTGATTTTGTTTTGATAATTTATTACCGTCATGATTTATTGCTAAAGGTAAATGAGCATAACGCGGAATAGGTAAATTCAGTTGTTTATGTAAACTGATTTGTCGCAACGTGGGATCAAGTAGATCGGCACCTCTAACAACTTCGGTTACACCCTGATAACTATCATCAATCACTGTCACTAGATTATACGCAAATAAGTTATCTTTTCTGTGAATAATCATATCTTCTAACACGATAGACGTACTCTTTGAATAATATGTACCTTGAATGACATCTTCAAAATGATAAACAGGATGCTGTTGGATCAATCTCCATGCACTTTCTTTATCAAAAGGTATCACATTATTTGTGAGCGGCTCCTGATGACGACAGTGGTTATCATACACGCCCCCTAAGTCATGTAAACGATGGCGGCTACAATGACAGTGGTAGCAAACACCTTCTTTCCAAAGGGTGTGTAAAATTTCACGGTAAGCATCATGGCGTTGCGATTGATAAAGGATCTCTTTATCCCAAAACAAACCATAATGTTCTAATGTGCGAATAATTTGGAATGCAGTGCCGGGAGGTTCTCTAAGAGGGTCGATATCATCGATGCGCAGAAGCCAACGCCCGTGATGTGCGCGAGCTTGAAGATAACTGCCAAGTGCAGTAACCAATGAGCCAAAATGAAGTTGACCCGTTGGCGATGGCGCAAAGCGCCCAATATAGTCTGTAATCTCGTGCATCGAAAGATTCAGATTAACGCCTCAACGTATTCGGCTGAGGCGTTTGCTCATTATTAGCCAGCCATCTGTTTTTCACGGATTTCAGCTAATGTCTTACAGTCGATACATAAATCGGCTGTAGGACGAGCTTCTAAACGGCGAATGCCGATTTCCACTCCACAAGATTCACAGAAACCAAAGTCATCATCTTCGACTTTTTTCAGTGTTTTTTCGATTTTCTTAATGAGTTTACGTTCACGATCACGGTTACGCAGCTCAAGACTGAATTCTTCTTCTTGTGCAGCACGGTCAACGGGATCGGGGAAGTTTGCCGCCTCATCTTGCATATGAGTAACGGTGCGGTTGACTTCATCCCTGAGCTGATTGCGCCAAGATTCAAGTATTAGCTTAAAATGCGCTAATTGGGCTTCGTTCATGTACTCTTCGCCCGCTTTTTCCTGATATGGCTCAACGCCAGCAATAGCGAGAATGCTCATGGACGATGTTTTACGCTTTTGCCCTTCTTGCATAATGCTTCTCCTACATACGCATTTCTGAATAATCCCCACCTTCAAAACAGGAAGGGGAAAAAATAGGGCGCTATAAATAGCAGATGCCCGCGAGGATAGCAATTATTCCTTCAATAAGTTTTCTCATGGTGTGAAGGCACGCAAGTAAATGTCCCTTTTTAGTTAAAAAATGCTTAACTAATGCCATGTATTTCAATTAACTATTTGAAATAAAAGGTAATTGCTGTCCAATTGTTAAATTGTATTCACTAATATTGATGCGATAACACAAGATTTCAACCCCTGCATCACTCGCTTCTTTTAGCTGTGAAGCATAGTTAGGGTCAATCTCTTTAGCAACAGTCACTTCCGTAATGCCAGTATGGGGAACTGCGTAGAATAAGACAGCCCTTAAACCCAATTTTGCGATAGCGGTCAACTCTCGAAGATGTTTCTGACCACGTTCTGTCTTTGCATCAGGGAAATAGCCCATACCGTTGTCGAGTAAGGTGACTGACTTCACTTCAATATAACAGTCAACTTTATGATTTGATTTAAGTAAAATGTCAATACGGCTGTTCTCATTACCGTATTTAACTTCTCGTTTTATCTCGTCATATTCAGATAATTCTGGAATGTTACCCGCCTCAATAGCATCAGCAATAATCCCATTTGCCCTTAAGGTATTTACACAAATCCAATCATCAGTTTTAGTTTGTGTCAGTTCCCAACTATGAGGATATTTTCTTTTTGCATTTGCAGAGGTGGAGTACCAAACAGTATCACCAGGTGTCGCACATCCCGTCATTGCACCTGTGTTGGCGCAATGGAGCGTGAATTCTTCTCCATTAGGGGTAACAACGTCTGCTAAAAAACGCTTATATCGTTTTAGTAAAGTGGCGGATTGTAGCGGTTGCTCAAATTTCATAACGACTCCGAGGAAAATATGACCTTTAATAAAGCGCTAATGCTACAATGCCCAGCCAAGAAAGTTAATGAGCCATGGAGCCTGTGTGCATTTATTGCCAATCTTTGATGTAGCAGAAAAAATCGTTACTGCATTAAAACAATTCCCACAAGTTTTGCTTCATGCACCCACTGGTGCAGGTAAATCCACGGCACTTCCCCTCTATTTACTGGAGCAAAATTGCTTTGATGGCAAAATCATTTTATTAGAGCCAAGACGAATTGCTGCCAAAAGTATTGCTTACCGTTTAGCCAATCAGCTAAATGAAGACGTTGGCAATACGGTAGGTTATCGAATGAAAGCGGAAAGCAAAGTCAGCTCAAAAACTCGGCTTGAAGTGGTAACAGAAGGGGTATTAAACCGGATGTTACAGCAAGATCCGGAGTTGGCTGGCGTAAGCCTTGTGATTTTAGATGAATTTCATGAACGCAGTTTACAAGCAGATTTAGCACTGGCGCTATTGCTCGATGTACAGATGGGATTACGTGATGATTTGCGTGTTTTGATTATGTCTGCAACCTTAGATAATCAAAAACTTACCTCACTACTACCCAATGCCCCTATGATCAACGCCGAAGGCCGTAGTTATCCCGTAGAAAGAGTCTATTTTCCTATCAATACGCATCAACCCTTTGAACAAGAAATTGCCACAATGGCATTGAGATTATTGGCACAAGAGGCTGGCTCTATGCTGATTTTCTTGCCGGGAAGTGCAGAAATCGTGCGTGTTGCTGACATTCTAAAAGATAAAGTGGATGACAATGTTTTGTTATTCCCACTTTATGGCGCGCTTTCATTAGCTGAACAACAAAAAGCGATTGAGCCGACTAAAAAAGGTTATCGAAAAATCGTACTTGCCACCAATATTGCAGAAACCAGTCTGACTATTGAAGGTATTCGCTTAGTTCTTGATAGTGCCATTGAAAAACGCGCTCAATTTGATCTGAAAAGTGGTGTCACTAGCTTATTGCGTCAACGAATTAGTCAATCATCACAAACACAAAGAGCTGGGCGAGCAGGACGTCTTGAGGCAGGTATTTGCTGGCATTTAATCAGCCAAGAACAGGCAGAGCGCGTTGCTTCTCACCAAATACCCGAAATTTTAAGTAGTGATTTATCATCGTTATGGCTTTCTGTTTTGCAGTGGGGATGTCGCGACATTAATCAGCTGAGTTGGTTGGATACACCAACACCACAAGCATTACATGCAGCTAAAGATTTATTATATCGTTTAGGGGCGATAGATAAACAAGGTGGATTAACACCACGAGGTTCACGCATGGCGCAATGGGGCATTGAACCTCGATTAGCGGCGATTTTGGATTACGCAAGTGAGCAAAGTGATAATCATCTTGCGACGGCTGCACGTTTATGTGCAATTTTAGAAGAGCCTCCGCGAGGACAAGAAATTAATTTAGAGTGGATTGCTCAACAAAAAAATACCTTCTGGTCACGACGTGAAAAACAGCTTTCTCAACATTGTAAAGGGACGTTTTGCCCTGAATTGTTAGGCTCATTATTAGCGGTTGGATTTCCTGATAGGATTGCTAAAAATCGTGATAATCAAGGGCGTTTTCGTTTAGCAAATGGACAAGGTGCTATGATGGATGATACGCACTCAATGAGTGATGCGCCGTGGATCTTAGCGCCATTATTACTACAAAATGCACATTATGCCGATGTGCGTATTTTATTAGCGTTACCCATTGAAATTGATGAAATATTAACTACCTTTCCTGAGCTTATTGAAAATAATACCACGGTTGAGTGGGATGAAAAACGAGGTACATTGGTTGCTTGGCAACAGCATCAATTAGGGCGATTAACCTTAAATCAGCGCCAATTAGACAAACCCAATAAACAGCAAATGCAACAAGCATTATTAAATTGGTTGAGAGATAACGGTTTAAATGCTTTAGCACTTAGTGAAGAGACTCAACAGCTTTTTATACGCCTTTCTTTAGCGAAAAAATGGTGCCCAGAAGCTTTATTACCTGATTTAGAAGAAGCTGTGTTACTTGAAACTTTAGAAACATGGCTCTTGCCTGAACTGGGAGACGTTCAGACATTAAAAGCATTACAACAAATGGATATTAATACGATTATTAAAAACCAATTAACGTGGCATGAAAATCAGTTGCTTCAAAGCTTATTTCCGACGCATTATTTAGCGCCAACAGGGACAACAGTGATTATCAACTATGATTTGGAGTTGCCTCCTGTGATTGCTATTCGCATTCAAGAAGTTTATGGCGAACAAAAAAGCCCTATTATTGCGAATGGTAAATTGCCAGTAGTCATGGAATTATTATCACCAGCCCATCGACCTATCCAAAAAACACAAGATTTGGCAACATTTTGGGCCGGAAGTTATAAAGAGGTGCAAAAAGAGATGAAAGGGCGCTATCCAAAGCATTTATGGCCTGATGATCCAGCGAATACGGCACCAACAAGACGAGTAAAAAAATATAGCCAATAAATGAATATTAGTTTCACCCCAGCATCAATATGCTCTAGTTTTATTCGTATTTGAGAGCTTTCTTGTGGGATCACACAGAAAAATAGCGACAATGTTAGGCTTCTTTATCCCGTGGTAAAGGGGTTTTAATGAGAGATACAGTTCATGAGTAGAAAGAAAAGACCAGCGAAACAAACCAAAAGAGGTCGTTCTTGGTTTTGGTTATTTGTCAAAATCGCCATTGTAGTTGCGGTTTTAATGGGCATTTATGGTGTTTATTTACATTCTCAAATCAAAGAGCGCCTTGATGGCAATGTTTGGGAATTACCTGCTGCGGTTTACGGACGTACCGTTAACTTAGAACCGGGCATGAATTATAGCCAAAAAGAGATGGTGAGCTTACTTGAGGGTATGCAATACCGCAATGTTAACAAAATCACGCGTCCTGGCGAATTTGTGGTAAGAGGTAACGCGATTGAAATGTTGCGCCGACCTTTCGATTTCCCTGATGGCCGTGAAGAGCAAATTTTAGCTAAATTAGCCTTTGAGCAAAATTCACTGGTTAGTATTACTAACATGGATAATCAGCGTCAATTTGGCTTTTTCCGTCTTGATCCTAAGCTGATTACCATGATGCAATCCGCAAATGGTGAGCAACGTTTATTCTTAGCAAGAGATAAATTCCCACAATTATTGGTAGATACATTAATTGCAACAGAAGATCGTCGCTTCTATGAACATGACGGCATTAGTTTCTATTCAATTGGACGTGCGGTATTAGCGAACTTTACTGCGGGTAAAGCAGTCCAAGGCGGTAGTACCTTAACGCAACAGTTAGTGAAAAACCTATTTTTGACTAACGAAAGAACGTTAAAAAGAAAGCTTAATGAAGCCTATATGGCGATCATTATGGATGCGAGTTATAGCAAAGATCGTATTTTAGAGCTGTATCTTAATGAGGTTTTTTTAGGGCAAAGTGGTGATGAACAAATTCGAGGTTTCCCTTTAGCTAGCCTCTACTATTTTGGTCGTCCCGTTGATGAATTAAGCCTTGATCAACAGGCGCTTTTAGTGGGAATGGTTAAAGGTGCATCTGCCTATAACCCATGGCGTAACCCTAAAGCGGCGTTAGAGCGTCGTAATGTAGTATTAAAATTGCTGCAAACTCAAGAGATAATCGACCAAGAGCTTTACAATGTGCTTAGTGCGCGTCCTTTAGGTGTGAAGCCACGCAGTGAAGCGTTAACGCCTCAGCCTGCATTTATGCAATTGGTTCGCCAAGAGTTACAAACAACCCTAGGCGATAAAGTTAAAGATTTATCGGGTACGAAAATCTTCACTACATTAGATCCTGTCTCACAAGATGCGGCTGAAAAAGCGGTTGAAGTGGGTGTCGCTGATTTGCGCAAAGCACGTAAGATTGATGATCTTGAAGGTGCGATGGTGGTGGTTGACCGTTTAAGTGGCGAAGTGAGAGCATTAGTGGGTGGTTCTCAACCTCAATATGCGGGTTTTAACCGTGCATTATCGGCTCGACGTTCAATTGGTTCTTTGGCAAAACCAGCCACATATTTAACGGCATTAAGTGAGCCTGAACGTTTTCGTTTAAATACTTGGCTTGCGGATGAACCTATTTCGGTGCCTATTCCGGGCAGTAAGCCTTGGCAACCACGTAACTACGATCGAGGTTATAAAGGTAAATTAATGCTGGTGGATGCATTGGCAACATCACGTAATGTTCCTACCGTTAATCTTGGTTTAGAAGTTGGGTTAGATCGAGTGATCCAAACTTGGATTAACTTGGGCGCGCCAGCAGAAAATCTAGAAAAAGTACCCGCGATGTTATTAGGCGCATTAAACTTAACACCAATGGAAGTGGCTCAAACCTTCCAGACAATTGGCAGTTTAGGTAATCGTGCAAAACTATCATCATTACGTTCTGTTATTGCCCAAGATGGTACTGTGCTTTACCAAAGTTATCCTCAAGCGGAAACAACTGTTTCGCCTCAAGCGGCTTATATGACGCTATTTGGTATGCAACAAGTTGTGAATTCAGGAACGGCATGGCGTGTATTAAAACCAAAATTTGGTAATTACAATCTTGCTGGTAAAACAGGTACGACAAACGATCTCCGTGATAGCTGGTTTGCAGGGATTGATGGCAAAGAAGTGACGATTTCATGGATGGGGCGTGACAATAATGGTCCAACGAACTTAACGGGTTCAACAGGGGCATTGTTGCTGTACCGTAACTATTTAGAGAATCAGGCACCGCTGAAATTAAATCCATCAGCACCAGAAGATATCGCAGAAATGTCTGTTGATGCTCAAGGTAACTTTGCTTGTTATGGCGGTGGTGTTCGTACTCTACCTGTATGGACAGCAAATCCAGATGGATTATGCACACCTGTTCAGCAAGATACTGATGAAAGTGGCGCTCCAAAGTGGTTACAAGATCTCTTTTCTGAGTAAGTAGCAACATATATTTATTCGCAAAACCCAACGGTACTAAGGTGCCGTTGGGTTTTGATATTTAATATCGGGTCTGTTGTTTAAACGACTAGAATTCACGTGCAGGATATCGTGTTCTATTTTTAATAAATCTAGCAGTTACTTTTTTTTCTTAATTTATTTTTATTTTATATCATATTTAAACCTCTATTTTTTATTACGAATAAGTACCTTTATCTTTTTTTTTGATAACAGAAATGAAATGTTTATGTCATATTATGTACAGTTCTAGTATTTATTTAAAGAAGTTGACTAATTTCTAATAAAAAAGGAAATATGATGCCTAAAATATCTAATGAATATATGCAAGAATCATTTTTTAAAAAAATAAATCAATTGAATGATAAAAAATATCTACTTGATATTGGAGGGAAAAGAAGAATAAAAAATTTAAGTAATACAATAAAATCATTTGAACAACAAATGAATAAAGATAATTGTAATAAAAATCATGTTTTTTATGGTGTTATTAATTTATTACATTCTTTAGAATCTAATAAATTTAATTATGAAAAGACTAGTTTACATCAATACATTGATTTTAATGAAAATTATTTAGCATATTGCAATGCCTTCTCTCATATCGCGAATATTTATAATCATGGAAGTAAGAGCCAAGAGAATAGAGATAAAATTAATAATATTATGAGAATTAAGAGCGATAATTTTAATGAATATCTACCTATTAATAGTATATTTACTTCTAATAGTAATGAATTGAATATATTAAATAATTATATTATCTATAGTCTTAAAGATAATGTAATTTTCAGATCCAATAATATCAAGTTGGGAATAGAAAGTATTAATAAGAAAATAGATAAATTAGAGTGTTTTTTTAATCACTCATGTGAAAAATATTATTTACTATCTTCAAAAGATGAAACTAAGACTATGGCTGAGTATAAACTAGAAAAACTTAAAAATGAATTTATTAAATTTAAAAATGATTTAAATTTTGTATTGGAAAATATAAAAAATAATTATTCTGATAAAGTAGATAATAATGATGATTTAAAATTACAGATTAATAAAGAAAATACAAAATATTCCGAATGCATGAAATGCATTAATGAAATAAAAAAGAAACTTAATGTGGTTTTGGTTGAATTGGCGCCTACAGATTTTGAGGTGGAGTTGTTAAATGATGCTCTTGTTCATAGTAAAAATAATAAATTAAGTGATAGCATGATTTTTAATACATTACTTGGAATGACAAAAAAAAATGAGCTTGAGTATCATTTGAATTTAATGAAAAGCTTAATAAAATCACTTGAATTTAATAAAAATCTTAATAAATAATTTGAAATAGAACTATAAAATTTTTATTTATTAACCTAATAGATAAAAATGCCATTCAATAAAATGAATGGCATTAATAAAAAATACTTTTCTTAAAAAATAACGAGGTATTAGCCTTTCATTTTACCAAAAGCATATTCCGCGGCATCAATAGTGCGTTGAATATCTTCTTTAGTATGAGCGATAGACATAAAACCCGCTTCAAATGCAGAAGGTGCAAGGTAGACGCGTTTTTCTAGCATTAAATGGAAGAATTGTTTAAAGCGTTCAACATCACAATTCATTACATCTTGATAGCAAGTAACTTCTTTTGCATCTGTAAAGAACAGACCAAACATACCACCAACATGGTTGATAACCATTGGAATACCTGCTTGTTGTGCTTTTTCAAGTAAACCGTCAGCTAGCATTGTTGTTAGCTCATCTAATGTTTGATGAACGCCCGGTTGTGAGACTTCATGTAAACAGGCTAAACCCGCTGCCATTGCAATAGGGTTGCCTGATAAAGTACCAGCTTGATAAACAGGGCCAATAGGTGCGAGTTTAGACATTACTTCCATATGCCCACCAAAAGCACCAACTGGCATACCGCCACCAATGATTTTACCTAAGCATGTTAAGTCAGGATCAACATCGTAATAAGCTTGGGCACCACCTAATGCCACGCGAAAGCCTGTCATCACTTCATCAATAATCAGTAATGCACCAAACTCATCACATAATGCACGTAAACCCGGTAAGAAGTCCGCTTTTGGTGGTACGCAGTTCATATTGCCTGCAACAGGTTCGACAATGATACAAGCCACTTCTTCTGGGTAGTTTTCAAAGGCTTGGCGTACAGAGTTTAAGTCGTTGTAAGTGCAAGTTAAGGTGTGTTTAACAAAATCAGCCGGTACACCTGGTGAATTTGGCTGTCCCATAGTTAATGCACCCGAGCCTGCTTTTACTAATAAGCAGTCAGCGTGACCGTGGTAGCAACCTTCGAATTTGATGATCTTGTCGCGTCCAGTATAACCACGAGCAAGGCGGATCGCGCTCATTGTCGCTTCTGTACCTGAGTTCACCATACGAACCATATCCATTGAAGGTACAAGTTCAGTGACGAGATTTGCCATTTCAACTTCAGCGGCGGTTGGTGCGCCAAAACTTAACCCTTTTTGTACTGCATCAGTCACCGCATCACGAATAGCAGGGTGATTGTGACCTAAAACCATAGGTCCCCATGAGCCAACATAGTCAAGGTAAGCACGTCCATCGGCATCATAAATATACGCACCATTAGCACGTTCAATAAAAAGAGGGGTTCCACCTACACCGTTAAATGCTCTAACAGGTGAGTTGACACCGCCGGGGATCACTTGTTGTGCGAGATTATAAAGCGTTTCAGACTTGCTCATGTCAGACTCCTAATGATGGGTGAGCGTAAGATTAAGGCGTATTCTAAAGCACCGCGGAGATGAAGCCAAATACACGGCAACAAGATTTTGATTTATCACTGTTATTGTGGGTACGTGGTTTATCGTAAAAAGTGATAGGTAGCAAAAAGTGTATTTTGTCCACAACAAACTTGAAGGTTATGAGCAGGTATTAGATAATCATCACATTATATCAGCAAGAAATATAAATTTTTGCTGGCTGTTTTTTTGCTGGAATACCCAGTCTGGAGTGAACAATGAGTGATGATATGGCTCTGCCGTTACAATTTACTGACGCGGCTGCAAATAAAGTAAAAGATCTGATTGCAGATGAAGAAAATCCAAATCTGCGTTTACGTGTTTATATCACGGGTGGCGGTTGTAGCGGATTCCAGTATGGTTTTACCTTTGATGATGCCATGAACGACGGCGATATGACCATAGAAAAACAAGGCGTTGCTTTAGTGGTTGATCCGATGAGCTTGCAGTATTTAGTGGGCGGTTGTGTGGATTATACCGAAGGATTGGAGGGTTCGCGTTTTATTGTGACCAATCCTAATGCTAAGAGTACGTGTGGTTGCGGCTCTTCGTTTAGTATTTAATTTGAAAGGTTGTGGCTGCGTCAAAGTTATCCTTTGTTAGACAGTGTGCTCACAAGACTCACATACTAATGTATGCTCGTTTGTTGCGCACTGTCTGTCGCAGATAACTTCTTGCTCGCTCACAACTTTTGTCTGTGAAAGTTAAAGACAAAATCTGTCAAAATTCAAAATTCAAAATTCAAAATTCAAAATTCAAAATTCTGTCTATTCTTCTAATCAATGGCTCGCAATAGCCTCACAAATTTGCTGTGCTGCATTAATAATACGTGGTGCAGGCCGACTAAAACTGTCTTCATCAATCGCAATAACAGGAACAGTAAGCTGGGGTTGCCAAAATGCTTGTACAGTAGGTATTTGATCTGCTTTACCACTGAATATAATCAAATCAGGTTTCTTTGTAAGTACTTGCTCACGGCTTACTTGAGGCCATGTTACTGGGCTGTTAGCAAAGATATTTTCTCCACCACAAAGCGCCGTAATATGGCTTTGTAATGTGCGATCAGATGTCGTGAATAATGGTTGCATCCCAAATTGAATAAACACTTTTTTCTTTGGTTGATTTTGTGTGTTTGATGCATATTGTTGCTGTAATGTTTGATATTGCAGACGTAACTGTTGGGCATTTTTTAATGCAATATCAGGATGATGGCTATAATTGGAAAGAGTAACCAGATCGTCTGCGATTTCTTCGATGCTTTGTGGATCAGAATAAATAATAGAAATACCCAAGGCTTTTAACTGATCTAATGAACGTTGTGGATTGCCGCCCCTCCATGCAATGACTAAATCAGGTTTTAATAATAGGACGCGCTCTATATTAATACCCTGCCAATTAGCGACTTGTTCAATACTTTTGGCATTCTCTGGATAATCAGAGTAAGCACTGACTCCGACAATATTATCACCCATACCTGCGGCATAAGCCATTTCAGTGGCTGACGGCGATAACGTAATAACACGATCAGCAGGCGTGATAGCAATAGCAAAATTGAGCCCAAATAATGAACAGAGTAATAATCCAAGATTGATAAATAAACGCATTACTTTTCCAATAGTAAAAAATACCCACCTATTTTTTATCTTAGGATAAGCAAAAAATAAAGGTGGGATATTGATAAAGTGATATTAGGATTATCTCGACTTAATTAGTCTTTTAATTTATCCAACATCGCTGTCACCATTAAGCTTGATTGTTCTGCTGCAACAGATAAAAACTCATCAAAACTTAAGTGCGATTCTTTATCGGCTACATCAGAAATAGCACGCACGACAACAAATGGCGTGCCAAATTGATGGCAAACATGGCCAATTGCGGTTGATTCCATTTCTACGGCTGCAACATCTGGGAATGTGCGACGAATACGAGCCAAAGGTTCAGCACCATTAATAAAGGCATCACCACTACAAATTAAACCACGAACAGCATTTAATTTTAGCGATTCAATACATTCTTCTGCTATTTGAACAAGCTTAGGTTCAGCAATAAAAGCAGGAGGACATTGTGCCATTTGACCTGGTTCATAACCAAATGCAGTAACATCTGCATCGTGATAACGAACTTCCGTTGAAACAACGATATCACCGACATTTAATCTTGAGTCTAAGCCACCCGCAGAGCCAGTATTAATTACGACATCAGGACGAAAATGCTCAAGTAATAATGTTGTGCCAATCGCGGCCGCAACTTTACCAATACCTGATTTTAATAATGCAACATCAACACCGTTGATTGTGCCTGTATAGATTTCACAACCGCCATGCGATAAGATTTGGCAATCTTCAATTTTCTCACGCAGAAGTGTGACTTCTTGCTCCATTGCACCTATTACGCCAACTCTCATTGTGTCATACTCACTTGTAGGTTAATAATAAATAGAAATTTAAATAGAGTTTAACATCTATCGGAAAAACACGATATAACACAAAGAATAGAGAATTCGTTTCATCGAAACCAGAAAGAGGACAGAAATGATCGATTTTAAGCTGAAGTTAAATTATCAACGCAAATATAACAGCAGTGATATCGATATTAACGATGAAATACAGGTTTCTCGTCAATTTGAAAGTGATCGTGGACGTATTATTAACTCAGCAGCTATTCGCCGTTTACAACAAAAAACGCAAGTCTTTCCCTTAGAACAAAATTCAGCAGTACGTAGCCGCCTTACTCATTCTCTTGAAGTTCAACAAATTGGGCGTTATATCGCAAAACAAATTATTGGTGAATTAAAAAAGCAAAATAAGCTTGAAGCCTATGGCTTAATTGATCGTATCGATAGCCTTGAGAGTTTAATTGAGATGGCGTGTTTAATGCACGATATTGGTAATCCACCTTTTGGTCATTTTGGTGAAGCTGCGATTAAACATTGGTTTCAAAAAATATTATCACCAGAGGCGACTGCCGAATTCGATAGTTGTCCTTTTATTCCTATGCAGTATTCAGCTAAAGTGCAATTAAATGAATTGCGACAAACTTTACGCCAAGATTTATGTCAATTTGAAGGAAATGCTCAAGCTATTCGAATGGCGCACCATTTGCTTAAATTGAATTTAACCTATGCGCAAATTGGCTGTGTATTAAAATATACTCGTCCAGCTTATTGGCAAGGTGAAATCCCCAAAGAATATAGCTATTTAATGAAAAAACCGGGGTATTACTGGTCTGAATTAGAATTCGTAAAAGAAGTACAAGAAAAATTAAATATGGGAGAATTTTGTCGTTTTCCACTCACTTATATTATGGAGGCAGCCGACGACATCTCTTATTGCATTGCGGATTTAGATGATGCAGTAGAAAAAGGGATTTTTGATATCAACCGTCTTGTTCAGCTGTTACGAGATGCATGGCGTGAAAATGGTGATATAACCGACGGTGATTTATTCGATATTACGGTGAATCGTGCTTATAAAAAAGTTGATCAAAATGAAGCCAAACGCAGTATGCAAGATCAGTTTTTTATGTATTTACGAGTTTATATTACAGGAAAATTAGTCCCTTATACGGCATACCGTTTTATAAAAAATATCTCTCAAGTTTATGAAGGGAGCTTTAACCACGCCTTATTGGAAGGAAATAGTGCTGAGCATCGGTTATTAACAACATTAAAAAGTGTTGCTAAAAAATGGGTGTTTAGCCATCCTGAAGTTGAAGAGCTTGAAATGAAAGGATATCGCGTGATCAGTGGATTACTCGATATCTATAAGCCCTTGCTTTTATTATCAACTGAAGATTTTTTAAGATTGCATAAATATAACGAACATCCTAAATATGTCATTGAGACGCGTTTATATCATAAGCTTTCTGTTAAACATAAACTGGCTTATAACGAAATGTTAGAAAAGCTAAATGATATAAATACTGAAAGAGGAAAAATTTTAGAGTTTTATTATCGCACAAGATTAATTCAAGATTATATCAGCGGAATGACAGATCATTATGCTTATGAAGAATATAGAAAATTAATGGTTTGTGATTGATTTGTGAACATTAAGAAAAACGCTATCTAATTGATTGGTGATAATTTTTAGACTTTTCTTAGTGATAATAAAGATTTATTAAAATAACAGAAAATAGATGTTATTAATTGTAAATATATTCAATATAAAAGTTATATATAATATTTGTTAGTTATAGAACAATATAAAATCCATAAAGCGAGTGTCTTAGGTTGTTATCATTAAAAGTTTTCTCAAATTAACAAAAATATTGCTTATATCAGTTAAGTAAATAACTTGTTCGATGTTATACTCTCCCAATGTTTTCTTCTGAAATGCATAGTCATTCATGTAACGCTGAAAAACATACAGCGTATTCTAAAACGATGTCATTTCACTGTTAATCCGTCATTGATACTTAATTTAATACTATGGTGCAGTTTTATTCTCCTAAAAAACGTCCTGTGAAAAAACAGGCAACAACTCTGGAAGTGACCGCCAGTGCATTGGATGCAAATGGTCAAGGTATTGCTCATGCTGAGGGCAAAACGATTTTTGTAAAAGGACTACTCCCACAAGAAACTGCTCGTATTCGTTTAACAGAAGAAAAGCGCCAGTTTGCTAAAGGCGAGGTTATTAAACGTTTGACTACCAGCGAACAGCGTATAGCGCCTCATTGTGAATATTATGAGCGTTGTGGTGGTTGTCAGCAGCAGCATGTGCCTATTGCGCTACAACGTACAACAAAAGCGGGTGTGTTATCGCACCTTATTAAGCGTGAAACTGGTGTGATTATTTCAGCCGAGCCTGTGATTGCGGGTGCTGAATATGGTTATCGTCGTAGAGCAAGGTTGGGATTACGTTATCAAGCTGAAAAAGGCTTGGTAATGGGATTTCGTCAAGAGCGCTCTAATGATTTGGTCATGATAAAAAAATGCCCAGTATTAAAACCTCAGTTAAATGATTTATTGTCTCCTCTTTGGACATGCCTTAAAAAATTAACATCAGTACGTGATTTAGGGCATGTTGAAATGGTGCTTGCCGATAATGGACCATTGGTGATTTTACGTCATTTATCACCATTACCTGAAAGTGATAAACAGAGTTTGCGTGATTTCTCTCAAACTCATCAAGTTACGATGTATCTTGCAGGTGATAATAGCGAGATAGCACGATTAACTTCAATTGAGAAGGAACCCTTTTATCAAATAGAAGGTCTTAATTTACGTTTTGCACCCACTGATTTTATTCAAGTGAATGATGAAATAAATCCTAAGATGGTTGCTCAAGCCATTGAGTGGCTTGATTTATCGCCAGAAGATCGCGTGTTAGATCTGTTTTGCGGTATGGGGAATTTTACCTTACCTATCGCAAAACGTGTCAGTGAAGTGGTAGGTATAGAAGGTGTGCCCGCACTGGTTGAAATGGCGAAACAGAATGCAGAACTAAACCAATTAGGTAATGCACATTTTTGGCACGCAGATTTATCCGCTGATTTTTCTGCGATGTCGTGGTCGAAAGAAGGATTTAACAAAGTGTTGTTAGATCCAGCAAGAGCAGGGGCTTTGGAGGTAATGTCACATATTGTGAAGTTATCCGCAGAAAAAATCGTGTATGTCTCCTGTAATCCGACCACGTTAGCCAGAGATAGTAAGATATTATTAGATTCTGGATATCAGCTAACCGGTTTAAAAATGTTGGATATGTTTCCACAAACGGGTCATCTGGAATCAATGGCACTGTTTAGTCGAAAATAAATTTAGTCGAAAATAAACAGTTAGCCAGTAAATAAGTCGCAAATAAGATTTATACCGTGTAGGGAGAGAATATGGTTGCAGTAAGAAGTGCTCACTTAACACCTGCAGGAGAGTTTGCTGTTGATAAATGGGTCAACAGCTTGAACTTAACCCATGTCAATGCGGGTAGTGAAATCATGCAAACCTGGGAATACTGCCATCGTACTGTTCAAGGGCGTGAAGATGCCGAACTGCTATTGTGGCGTGGTGTTGAAATGGTTGAGCTTCTTTCGACACTAAGCATGGATAAAGACAGCATGAGGGCGGCGCTTCTTTTCCCACTTGCTGAAGAAAATCTTATTGATCAGGAAATCGTTACTGAACATTTTGGTGATGCGATTTGGAGCTTAGTACGCGGTGTAATGGAAATGGACGCCATACGCCAGTTAAAAGCAACGCATACCAATGAAACAAGCTCTGTTCAGGTGGATAATGTTCGCCGTATGTTGTTATCTATGGTGGAAGATTTCCGTTGTGTGGTCATCAAACTTTCAGAGCGTATTGCGCATTTACGAGAAGTGAAAGATGCCACAGAAGATGAGCGCGTACTGGCTGCAAAAGAGTGTTTTAATATTTATGCTCCATTAGCCAACCGATTAGGTATTGGGCAATTAAAATGGGAACTTGAGGATTTCTGTTTCCGTTATCTTCATCCTGATGAATATAAGAAAATAGCCAGCTTGCTTCATGAGCGTCGTATCGACCGCGAACAGTATATTGATAATTTTGTCAGTACGGTACGCGGTTATATGAAAGAAGAGAATGTTGATGTAGATATCTATGGTCGTCCCAAACATATCTATAGTATCTGGCGCAAAATGAAGAAAAAGAATCTCGCATTTGATGAATTATTTGATGTGAGAGCGGTACGTATTGTCGTTGAGCGCCTTCAAGATTGCTATGCGGCATTAGGGATCGTGCATACTCATTTCCGTCATTTACCTGATGAATTCGATGATTACGTCGCAAATCCAAAGCCAAATGGCTATCAATCTATTCATACCGTTGTGTTAGGACCAGAAGGTAAAACGGTTGAAATTCAAATTCGTACTCGCCAAATGCATGAAGATGCAGAATTGGGTGTGGCTGCGCACTGGAAATATAAAGAAGGTGCAACAGGCGCTGCGACGAAAGGCGGTACAGGCAGTTATGAAAACCGTATTGCGTGGTTACGTAAACTGATTGCATGGCAAGAAGAGATGGCGGATTCTGGCGAAATGCTGGATGAAGTTCGTAGTCAAGTCTTTGATGATAGGGTTTATGTGTTTACGCCAAAAGGTGACGTGGTTGATTTACCTGCGGGTTCTACACCGCTTGATTTTGCATATCATATTCACAGTGATGTGGGGCACCGTTGTATTGGGGCAAAAATTGGCGGACGTATTGTGCCATTTAGCTATCAATTACAGATGGGCGACCAAATTGAAGTTATTACGCAAAAACATCCAAATCCAAGCCGCGATTGGTTAAATCCTAACTTAGGTTATGTCACGACAAGCCGTGGGCGTGCGAAAATTCACAATTGGTTCCGTAAGCAAGATCGCGATAAAAATATTCTTGCTGGGCGTCAGATTTTAGATAACGAATTGGCGCATATGGATATCAACATGAAAGAAGCAGAAAAACTGCTGATTGCACGTTATAACGTGCACAGTGTTGATGAAGTATTAGCAGGTATTGGTGTGGGTGATATCCGAATCAACCAATTAGTGAACTTTATTCAAAGTAAATTGAATAAAGCCACCGCGGAAGATGAAGATAAAGAGGCACTGCGAACACTCGAAAGCAAAACACCAGCACCAAGAACCACGGGTTCAGGCGGTAGTATTGTCGTTGAAGGTGTGGGTAACTTAATGCATCACATTGCGCGTTGTTGCCAGCCTATTCCGGGTGACAATATTGTCGGTTTTATTACTAAAGGGCGTGGTATTTCGATTCACCGAGCTGACTGTGAGCAACTTGCTGAATTACTTTCTCATGCACCAGAGCGTATTGTTGATGCAGTATGGGGAGAGAATTATTCCAGTGGTTATTCATTAGTGGTTCGTGTTGTTGCCAATGATCGTAGTGGGTTATTACGCGATATCACGACAATTTTAGCCAATGAAAAAGTCAACGTACTTGGTGTGAGTAGCCGTAGTGATGTGAAGCAACAAATTGCAACCATCGATATGAATATTGAGATTTATAATCTCCAAGTATTAGGTCGTATATTGGCAAAACTTAATCAGTTGCCTGATGTGATAGAAGCGAAACGCTTTTCTCACTAAAATATTAAAATGATAAGATGCCGAGACAACTGTTCTCGGCATTTTTTTATCTAGAAATGTGTTAAACAGGATAAAGCTAACTCTTATTTAAAAGGCAATATGATGTCAGAAAATCGTGAAATCTTTCGTTTATTAGAAATTATGGCGCAACTACGTGATCCTAATACTGGATGTGAATGGGATAAAGTGCAGACTTTTGACACTATCGCACCTTATACATTAGAAGAAACTTATGAAGTGTTAGATGCTATTGCCCGTAAAGATTTTGCTGATCTAAAAGAAGAGTTAGGCGATTTACTTTATCAAGTGGTTTTTTATTCACGAATGGCGCAAGAGCAAAATTTATTTGATTTTAATGATGTCTGCGAAGCCATTAGCAATAAATTAGAACGTCGCCATCCTCATATTTTTGCCTCTGAAAGTGACAATAATTTATCAGCAGAAAAACATCGTTGGGAAAAGCTTAAAGCTCAAGAGCGTGAGGCAAAAGCTCAATTTTCATTATTAGATGATATTCCCGCTGCTTTACCCGCCTTAATGAAAGCAGAAAAAATCCAAAAGCGTTGTGCTTCTGTGGGGTTTGACTGGAATGAACTAGAGCCTGTTTTAGGTAAAGTTTATGAAGAAATTGATGAAGTGATGACTGAAGTAAAAAAAGAGCCTCAAGATGCCTCTCGAATTGAAGATGAGTTAGGTGATTTATTGTTTTCTGTGGTGAATTTATCGCGTCATTTAAAACAAAAACCGGAGCAAGCATTAAATCGAGCTTGTCGAAAATTCGAACAACGTTTTCGTTTTGTTGAAAAAACGCTCTCAGAAGAAGGTATAGGCATAAAAAATGCCTCATTGGAAGAGATGGAGATCTGTTGGCAGAAAGCCAAAAGACAACAGGTTGAGTGAATTGTGACACGCAAATTAACGCCAGCGTGGCATAAAATGCGGTAAAAATAGTCTGTAACATCTCGTTCTTTCAGCTATTTTTATAAAAATTTTTAAAAAGCGAAATTATAAAAGGTAATTTCGTTTTTTTGTTTTTGGATAATTTAAAATCTTGCAGTTACATTTTATTGCATTAAAAGTGTGATCAACATCAAAAAAATTAAAAGCATGATCATAAGCAAAAGATCTCGCTATAAACCTGCTACACTTAATATCGTGAAAAAAATAAAGCATCTCTTGTTTAAAAGTGATATCTTAGCTGAAAGGATTAAGCTAAAATGCTTGAGAAATATTTTCACGGGTTTAGTTTATTGAATTTTTACTGTTTTTTCGTGTTTAAACGGATAAGTGGCGTGATGAAAAAGAACTTTATACTACTAAGAATGTTTGTAGCGAAAATAAGGTTCGGGTATACTGTGTTCCCGTCCAGTTATATCCATCATCCTAATACACCTAAACTTTCAGGTTCAGCATGAAAACGAATTATATTTTTGTGACCGGCGGGGTCGTATCCTCTCTGGGTAAAGGCATTGCCGCAGCCTCTCTGGCGGCTATACTCGAAGCCCGTGGACTCAATGTCACCATGATGAAGTTGGATCCGTATATTAACGTCGATCCAGGTACTATGAGCCCAATTCAGCACGGGGAAGTCTTCGTCACTGACGATGGTGCTGAAACTGATCTCGACTTAGGACACTATGAGCGCTTCATTCGCACGAAAATGACCCGTCGTAATAACTTCACGACAGGTCGCGTATACTCAGAAGTATTACGCAAAGAGCGCCGTGGTGACTATCTTGGGGCTACAATTCAAGTTATTCCTCATATTACTAATGAAATCAAAGAACGCATCATCCGTGGCGGTGAAGGCCATGATGTCGTTTTAGTTGAAGTTGGCGGAACAGTTGGTGATATCGAATCTTTACCATTCTTAGAAGCAATTCGCCAAATGGCAGCAGAAGTGGGCCGCGAGCACACATTCTACCTGCATTTAACATTGGTGCCTTATTTAGCTGCTTCTGGTGAAGTGAAAACCAAACCAACTCAGCATTCTGTAAAAGAATTACTGTCGATCGGCATCCAACCTGATGCGTTGATTTGCCGTTCAGACCGCGTTATTCCTGCAAACGAACGTGCCAAAATTGCACTGTTCTGTAATGTACCAGAGAAAGCGGTTATTTCATTAAAAGACGTCGATTCCATTTATAAAATCCCTGCACTATTGAAATCACAGGGATTAGATGATTATATCTGTAAACGATTCAGCTTAGATTGCCCAGTCGCAAATCTTGCAGAATGGGAACAAGTTATTTACGAAGAAGCTAATCCTGAAGGCGAAGTAACCATTGGTATGGTGGGTAAATATGTTGAATTACCAGATGCCTATAAATCAGTGATTGAAGCATTAAAACATGGTGGTTTCAAAAGCCGTGTTACTGTAAATATCAAACTAATTGATTCACAAGACGTTGAAACTCGTGGCGTAGAAATGCTTAAAGGGTTAGACGCAATCTTAGTACCAGGTGGTTTTGGTGAACGTGGTGTTGAGGGCAAGATTATGGCTGCTCAATATGCTCGTGAAAATAAAATCCCTTACTTAGGCATTTGCTTAGGTATGCAGGTTGCTATGATTGAGTTTGCTCGTAATGTTGTTGGTATGGAAGGCGCAAACTCCACTGAATTTGCACCAGATTGCAAATATCCAGTTATCGCGTTAATTACTGAATGGCGCGATGAAAATGGCAACATTGAAGTGCGTTCAGATGAAAGTGATTTAGGTGGCACGATGCGCCTTGGTGCTCAGCCTTGCCATTTAAGTGGTGATAGCTTAGTTCGTACACTGTATGGCAAAAATACCATTACAGAGCGCCATCGTCACCGTTATGAAGTAAATAATCTACTATTAAAACGTATCGAAGATGCGGGTTTACGTATTGCAGGTCGTTCAGTAGATAACAAACTGGTGGAAATTATTGAAAATCCAAACCATCCTTGGTTTGTTGCTTGTCAATTCCACCCAGAGTTTACCTCAACGCCGCGTGACGGCCATCCGTTATTTGCAGGCTTTGTGAAAGCAGCCTTTGATAACCAAAAAGGTCTGCTGAAATAGGATATATGAGAAGAGATAGGGTATCTCTTCTCGGAAATTTAACTTGTACAGAGGAAAACCGAATGTCCAAAATCGTTAAAGTACTTGGTCGTGAAATTATTGATTCTCGTGGTAACCCTACAGTTGAAGCAGAAGTTCACTTAGAAGGTGGTTTTGTTGGTATGGCGGCTGCTCCATCAGGCGCATCAACAGGTTCTCGCGAAGCTTTAGAATTACGTGATGGTGATAAATCACGTTTCTTAGGTAAAGGTGTTCTGAAAGCGGTTGCTGCTGTTAATGGCCCAATCGCTAAAGCGATCCTTGGCCAGGATGCAAAAGACCAAGCTAACATCGATAAAATCATGATCGATTTAGACGGTACTGAAAACAAATCAAACTTTGGTGCAAACGCAATCCTAGCGGTTTCTTTAGCAAACGCAAAAGCAGCAGCTGCTGCGAAAGGTATGCCTTTGTACGAGCACATTTCTGATCTGAACGGTACTCACGGTCAATATTCTATGCCTCTGCCAATGATGAACATCATCAATGGTGGTGAGCACGCAGATAACAACGTTGATATCCAAGAATTCATGATCCAACCAGTTGGCGCGCCTTCTCTGAAAGAAGCAGTGCGTATGGGTTCAGAAATCTTCCATCACTTAGCAAAAGTGCTGAAAGCAAAAGGTATGAACACTGCAGTAGGTGACGAAGGTGGTTATGCACCAAACTTAGAATCTAATGCTGCTGCATTAGCTGCTATCAAAGAAGCAGTTGAGAAAGCAGGTTACGTTTTAGGTAAAGACGTTACTCTGGCTATGGACTGTGCAGCTTCTGAGTTCTACAACAATGAAACTGGTAACTACGAACTGAAAGGCGAAGGCAAAACCTTCACTTCACAAGAGTTCACTCATTACTTAGAAGAACTGACTAAACAATACCCAATCGTTTCTATCGAAGATGGTTTAAACGAATCTGACTGGGATGGTTTCGCATACCAAACTAAAGTTCTTGGTGACAAAATCCAACTGGTTGGTGACGACCTGTTTGTAACTAACACTAAGATCCTGAAAGAAGGTATCGATAAAGGCATCGCTAACTCAATTCTGATCAAATTCAACCAAATCGGTTCACTGACAGAAACTTTAGCAGCAATCAAAATGGCGAAAGATGCAGGCTACACAGCAGTTATCTCTCACCGTTCTGGTGAAACTGAAGATGCAACTATCGCTGACTTAGCAGTAGGTACAGCAGCAGGTCAAATCAAAACTGGTTCTATGAGCCGTTCTGACCGTGTTGCTAAATACAACCAACTGATCCGTATCGAAGAAGCATTAGGTAACAAAGCGCCTTTCAACGGTCTGAAAGAAGTTAAAGGCCAAGCATAATCTGCACCTTTGATTAAAAAATCTTATTAATTTTAAAGGGGCGAACCTTGAGTTCGTCCCTTTTTTTTAGTTTTTTACGGAAAAAATAGAATATTTATTCTTAACACCTTTGAAAAAAGTGTGATGTGTAAGAGAAAATAGTGTTCAATTATTACTCTTTTATTAATAAATTGGTTAATTCTCGTGGATGAGATCTCAAATATAGCTTTTGCACATTTTCAATGGAGAGAAATGTTTTTATATTTCACATATAACCTATTTCGTTAACAATTTAAGCTTAGTGAATCCAATGTTCATATCAGCTAATGTGGAGTATTATCATGGACGCGTCCAATTTAGCCCCATCGGCGAAGTCTAGCCCGATAAACAAACGAGGGTTAATTATTCTGGCTATTGATGTGGTGTTATTACTACTTTTGCTAGAATTTTTACCTTATGATCCAAAGGCCAATGCAGGTTTAGCATTAATGGTGTTTGTGGGTGTGTTATGGCTGACAGAAGCTATTCACGTTACGATAACAGCACTATTTATACCTATATTAGCCGTTGTACTTGGGCTAATGAATACCAATGAGTCATTAAAATCATTTGCGAATCCCATCATTTTCTTATTCTTCGGTGGCTTTGCATTAGCGACAGCACTTCATATTCAAGGGCTAGATCGCTTAATTGCTAACCGCTTGCTGATGATTGCAAAAGGTAAACTTTCAATCGCGGTATTGCTGTTATTTGGTGTGACTGCATTACTCTCAATGTGGATAAGTAACACAGCAACAGCTGCGATGATGCTACCTTTAGTATTAGGTATTTTATCTAACTTAGATATTCGTTCAGAGCGTAATACTTTTGTATTCGTATTATTAGGTGTCGCTTATAGTGCAAGTATCGGTGGTTTAGGTACATTGGTTGGTAGTCCTCCAAATGCGATTGCAGCAGCTCAACTGAATTTAGATTTCATTACATGGATGAAGTACGGTATTCCAATCATGTTGGTCTTATTGCCTATCATGTTTATTGTGATGTACCTAATGTTGCGTCCTAACTTAAAACATAAATTTGACCTAAAATTAGAAGTGTTAGAGTGGAATAACAAACGTGTTATCACCATGATAATCTTCTTAGTTACTGTATTTTGCTGGATCTTCAGCTCTTTTATCAGCAGTGCTTTTGGTGGTGTAAAAGATTTAGATACAGTCATTGCGGTCAGTGCAGCAATTGTTATCGGTGTAACAGGTGTAGCAAGCTGGAGCCAAATCCAAGAGAACACAGAATGGGGCGTGTTAATGCTGTTCGGTGGTGGTTTAACACTGAGCGCAATTTTACAATCTTCTGGTGCAAGCTTAGTTATGGCTGACTTTATGAAAGATACTTTCGGTAACAGTCATTGGTTTGTGATCATTCTTGCGGTAACAACCTTTATTATTGTCTTAACTGAATTTACCAGTAATACCGCGAGTGCCGCGTTATTAGTACCTATCTTTGCAACAGTAGCACAAGCATTAGGTATGCCAGTTATGGCGTTGACGATGATTATCGGTATTGGTGCATCTTGTGCGTTCATGTTGCCTGTTGCAACCCCACCAAATGCGATTGTCTTTGGTTCAGGTTACATCAAACAAACTGAAATGGTACGTGTTGGTGGTGTACTAAACTTAGTGTGTATCTTAGTTATCTCTCTGTTTGCTTGGTTCTTCTGGCTATAAGTTAGTTCGCTAAATTAATTAAATAGAGATAAAAATGAAGCGCTTGATAGTTAAATATCAGGCGCTTTTTTATTGGCAATAAAAAAGCCATCTCCATTTATTACCTCTAAGGTCTTAAATATATTGATGGCTTTAAAGAAGCTTAAGTACAGAAAACTATTTTATATACAGTGTTAATTGAGTACCCGGTTTTAACATTTTAATGTCAGCGTTCCAGCTCATTAACTGCTTTAGGTTAATGCCGTGGCGACGGGCAATACTGTAATAAGAGTCACCTTGGCGTACTTTATAGTAGCTTGGTGAAGGTTTTGTTGGTTTCGTTGTCGTGGTATTACTGACACTACCTGCATTATGAATTTTTAATGTCTGACCAACTAGTAATGTGCTCTTTGCATTCAATCCATTAATACGTTGTAAGTCTTTTACACTCATATTGTAGCGACGAGCAATAGCGTAAAACGAATCCCCTGAACGAACCTTATACACGCCTTCTTGCTTAATAGATTGGTTCGTTTTGGCAACAGCCAAGCGAATAGTTTCTAATACAGCTTCATCCTCAAAAGCGTTACGGAATTGGTCAAGCTTATTGCGAGGCAACATAATGACATGAGGGCCATTCGGTGCAGTTATTCCACGCTTATAGCCGGGGTTATAATCTTTCACGGTATTAATAGGTAACTGACTTAACTCAGCGACTTTATTTAACGTGATTTGTTCGCCGACATCAAACGAGGCTAATGCTTTATCGCGATAGTTACTTTTTGGAAAAGTAATGGTTTGTTCGTTTTCACGAATAACTTTGCTCAATGCGAGAATTTTCGGCACATAATTCATCGTTTCTTTAGGTAAAGAAAGCGACCAATAGTCTGTTGGTAAGTTTTGACTCTCATTTGCCTTTATTGCTTGCATAACACGGCCTTCACCTGCGTTATAAGCAGCAAGGGCAAGTGCCCAATCACTATCAAACATCACATACAAACGCTCTAGTAAATTAAGGGCAGCTTTAGTTGATGCCATAACATCACGACGACCGTCATACCATTGGTTTTGTGCCAAACCATAATAATTACCGGTTATCGGCACAAATTGCCATAAACCTGCTGCATTTGCAGAAGAGGTAACATGGGGATTAAACGCACTTTCAACGACAGGAACAAGAGCAAGTTCCATCGGTAATTCACGTTTTTCAATTTCATCAATAATCGAATACATATAAGGTTCAGCGCGAGAGGCAACGCTCTGTATATGTTTGGGATTATTTAAAAAATATAATTCTTGCTGCGAGATCCTTTCATTTTCAGGGAGGTCCATTTTTAATTCACTTACCACATAACCCCATAAATTGGTTTTTACATCATATTGAGGTTGGTGAGAAGTTGAAGTCCCTTTCGTTGATGTTGGTGTGATCGCAGACAAATTAGGTTTAATGTTCTCAGATTGCTGGCAGCCCGCCAATAGCAATAAGGAGAACAAAATCGCTTTTGTCTTCATAATAGAAAAATTCATCCTGTGTGTTTTTTGAACCAAATGATACTTAGTGTGCCAAAATAAAACAATCAATAGAGATTAAAAGTTGTCTTTTAATTCTCTTAATTTTGTAAATGCCTTAATTGGAGCGTAAGTATTAGTGGTTATACCTAAAATCCTTTGTAAATCAATATCGTCAGATTTCAAAAAAAGATTAATGTTCTTTTCGTTTTTCAGTGTTATTGGCACAGTAGGTTGCAAATTTTTACGCATTTCACTAACTTGGGCTAAATAATCGGTGATAAGTGCATTTTCTGGCATGATGTGGTGTGCAAAGTTCATGTTTGATAGGGTGTATTCATGAGCACAACAAATTAATGTGTTATCAGGTAAAGCACTCAATCTTTGTAATGAACTAAACATTTGTTGTGCAGTACCTTCGAATAAACGACCACAACCACCAGAAAAAAGTGTATCGCCACAAAATAAATATGGCTCACAATAATAAGCAACATGACCTAATGTATGACCCGGTGTGCCAATCACATTAAAAGTGAAAGTACCAACAATGATGCGCTCTTGATTATGAATAATATTTTCGGCACCTTTACTTTGTGTTTCTTGTGGGCCAAAAACGTCAATGTTAGGATATTTTTTTACAAGTTCAGCAACTCCCCCAACATGATCATCATGATGGTGGGTTAATAAAATCGCGATAGGTGTTAGTGAGCGTTGTGAGAGCATTTCAATAACTGGTTTGGCTTGTGACGGATCCACAATCACACATTCACTATTTTCATTACTTAATAGCCAAATGTAGTTATCGGATAAAGCAGGAATTCTGATAAGCTCCATATAAGTTACCTTACTTATAAAATAAAAAGGGTTAAACGATGAAAGCAGCGCGTTCAGTAAAACCAATTACAATGCCGGATTCTTGGCGTGATATTCCTTGGGGGGAATATTATCGCATGGCAATTGAACTGCGTTTACAAAACTGGTGGCCAAAAATGTATGGCTTTCATTTACTGAAACTCGGTCAACTCAGTGTCGAACTGGATACCAAATTAAGTATCGTTTCACATCAAGTCAATGTGACATCGAATGCAATAAATGCGGATGTTATCGCGTCTTTAGATTATCTACCCTTTGAAAATAAATCGGTTGATGTTTGCCTTATGGCTCATGTGCTTGATTATAGTGCAGATCCCCATTGGTTATTAAGAGAAGCTGATCGTGTTTTAATTGACGATGGCTGGATAGTATTAACGAGCTTTAACCCTATTAGTTTATTAGGACTGGGTAAATGCACGCCCCTTTTACGACAAAAGCAGCCTTATTCAAGTCGTATGTTTTCACTTCGACGCCAAATTGATTGGCTTAGTGTGCTAAATTACGAAGTGATGACACAACAGAATTTCCAAATTATGCCATTTTCAAGGCCAATAAAACGTGATGGTAGCCGCTATCACACTGGTGGCTGTTTAAATTTAATTATTGCTCGTAAAAGAACGCTTCCTTTAACACCCACTGCATTGAAATTTGCATTACCACGCATGAGTGTAAAAGGTCGAGTATTAGGTGCTACACGCAATCACTTAGAGCCATAAAATATGATTCATTGTGTTTTATCTTTCTGGCTTTCAATATAACCAGTATCTTCTTGTGTGGGTGATTGAGCTGCCGTTTTTGCTAATTCATCACAACGTTCATTTTCATCATGACCTGCATGGCCTTTTACCCAATGCCATTCAATTTCATGACGAGTAATCGCACTATCTAGGCGTTTCCATAAATCGACATTAAGCACAGGGCTTTTGTCTGCTTTACGCCATTGGCGCTTTTTCCAGCTATGGATCCACTGTGTGATACCCTGTCTGACATATTGGCTATCTGTTGTCAGTGTAATTTTACAAGGGAATTTTAATGTTTCTAATGCTACGATAGCGGCAAGAAGTTCCATTCGGTTATTGGTGGTCATAAAAAAACCTTCACTTAGGGTTTTTTCATGTTGTTGATAGCGTAAAATAGCGCCATAACCACCAGGGCCTGGGTTGCCTAAGCATGAACCATCGGTGAATATTTCTACCTGCTTGTGCATAAAGGCGACTTATCCTTTTTGATTAATACGAAAAACTAACCCTAAGTCTGACATAAAAACGGATTATGAGCACTCCAATCACACGACAAATTGTACTTGATACCGAAACCACCGGTATGAATAAGCTGGGCGTTCATTATGAAGGTCATAATATCATTGAAATTGGTGCCGTAGAGGTTATCAATCGTCGACTAACAGGGCGAAATTTCCATGTTTATATTAAGCCTGAAAGATTAGTTGATCCTGAAGCGTTTGAAGTTCACGGTATTAGTGATGAATTCTTAGAGGATTGTCCTTCTTTTGCAGATATTGCTGATGAATTTTTAGAATATATTCGTGGCGCAGAGCTGATCATTCATAACGCATCGTTTGATATCGGTTTTATGGATTATGAGTTTAGAAAACTTAATCGTGATATTCCGCCTACCGAAACGTTCTGCCAAATTACCGATAGCCTTGCAATGGCAAGGGCATTATTCCCAGGTAAACGAAATAATCTTGATGCTTTATGTGATAGATACTTAATAGATAACTCTAAACGTACTCTTCACGGCGCGTTATTGGATGCTGAAATACTTTCTGATGTTTACTTGGCAATGACCGGTGGACAAACCGCATTAGCATTTTCAATGGAAGGCGAATCAAGTAACGAACAAGAGCAAAATGATATTCAGCGTATCGAGCGCCCAGTTTCAGGATTAAAAGTAATAAGAGCAAACGCAGAAGAACTTGCTGAGCATGAGTCTCGATTAGATTTAGTTGAGAAGAAAGGCGGGCATTGTTTATGGCGCCCAGCATCAAATGATGAGGCAGTTTGAATATAAAAAAAGCACAAAGGGTAAGTTGAGATTAAAATTTATCCAAATGCATCTTTTTGTTAGAAAAACAGTTGACGACAAGGCAAGAGATTCGTAATATTCACCTCGTCCGAAAGGATACGCGGAGCGGTAGTTCAGTTGGTTAGAATACCTGCCTGTCACGCAGGGGGTCGCGGGTTCGAGTCCCGTCCGTTCCGCCAACATTCCAAACCCCAGCATTTATGCTGGGGTTTTTGCTTTTCTTAGTCCAAAAAAATTTCTAATCTTAATTATTCTAATCCTCAATTAATACACTATTTTTAATAGCTGATAACTTATTTCTTANCCAAACCCCAGCATTTATGCTGGGGTTTTTGCTTTTCTTAGTCCAAAAAAATTTCTAATCTTAATTATTCTAATCCTCAATTAATACACTATTTTTAATAGCTGATAACTTATTTCTTAGTTATTTCTTCTCTTTACAGATCTCATGGCTTTTTTAAGACTAATATGGGGTAAAGTTTGATAAAAAAAATTTAATTATTTAGGTTGTGATATGTTGACACCCAAGTTAATCAATTATTTTAAAGATCAAAATTGGTGGTTTGAAGAAGAAGAACCTCAGTTATTATCAAGAATTCGAAACTGAACAAGCCGAATACAGCAAAAATAAAGAGATAAAACAAGCCATTGTTCAGTTTATCCTTGAAATGAAACAACATGGTGAGTAAGCATTCATTGATGAGGCGCTAAACCTTATATTTCACCATACAGGGAGTCATATTGATTGTAGAATTCTAGATGAAATCATGCCCCCTATTATTGAAAAAAATATTATTACACAGGAATTGATTGATAAAAATCTGAGAGAGAATTCACCTATGGGGCGTTGGTTTTAACACAAAGGAAAATAATGAAAAAAGATAAGCTTGTTATTAATGAAATATACAATGAGTTATTTGAAGATAATCTTTTTTATCATTACTCATATTTTGAAAACCAGTATATTACGGTGATAGTCGATAGAATTGATGTTGAGTTTATTGAGCCGATTAATCATGACTTTTTTTGACGAAGTACAACACAAAGTACAGTGTACCGCTTTTTTTTCTAATATGGGAAAAGCGGATTTACAGTCTGATAATGTGATTTTATTTTCAGGGCTGGAGAGTTTACTGCTCTCTGAGTTGGATTTTATATGGTTACCTACCTCACCAACTCAAGATGATCCTTTTTATACAAAGCAAACCCTGCCTAAAGCATTAATAGAACAACGTATAAAGATAACGCGTTGTGTGATGGATAGCGTGAAAAATATCTCATGTGCCCCATTTCAATATGATGCCCATGATTTCAATATTGCAGCTAAAAATGCGATTAGTTACGCATTTCGGCAATACTTATCAGAAAAATACTTTTCCCTTGGAGACAACTGGGAAAATATTGTTAATATCTACTACCAAGGATATTGGCCAATAGGGATTTACCATAATAAAGTAATAATTATTTGAATTTAATAAGTTTTTCAATAAATTGTATAATGGCATAAGGACTTAGAGAAATGGATATCACTAAAATTTATCAATATAAATTAAGAAAACTATTTAATCCAAGAGCAGTTCCTTTTGAGCATGATATTTTATTTTTACAGCCTTGGGACGGTGAGTTGGATGAAATTATTTCAGTAAAACTAAAAAATAAATCAGCTCTTTATCTTTCGTGGTGGAATGAGCTTTTTAATTCAAAAAAAGTAGATGAAATTATTAGCGATGAACCTTATGATCAAAATTATTATCAATTTTTTTCTTTTCTGAGGATCTTGCCTAATTTATTATCTATAAATAGAACTGAAAATTTTTATAATAAAAATTTATTTTCAAGCTATATCGTTTCACAATTAAAATCCGATCTTTCTTTTTTAGGTAAAGAAAAAGAGAATACCTATAAAACCGAACTTATTAACTATTTATTCTATGATATTGGATTTGCTGATTTTTATTATCATTATTTTTTAGTTAAAGATAATAAACTCTACTTTCGTTATTCTAGTGATGAAGTCATAAAAATTGATGAGCTAATTAATACAACCTATGATCTTGTATTAAAATACAGTAATGAAAAATATCATGACGATTTGAATATAATTAAAAAACAACAAATAGAGATCATTCAATTTATTCTAGAGGAAGATAAAAACTTTATTTTTACACTAGAAGATCAATATTTAATTTATCTATCACCTGAAAAATTTATCACAACGTATAAAAATGATACGGATAAAATATTTAAAATATTAGCCAGTTTATTAAGTAAAGATCAATCAGCACTCAATACCTTTGTGTCTAAAATGATCATCATGAACTATAATTATTATGTTTTGAAAAACAACCCAAATGAAATTTTGAAGTTAAAAGCTTTTTGTAGAAGAGATAATTTAAAATTTTTTCTATTATTGAAATCAATTATTGATTTGCATTTTTTTGTCAGGAAAGAAGATTTTAAGGAATTACACTTAGAATATTACTTATCTAAAATTAATTAAAAATAAGTAGAATATATAAATAAATTATTTCTTATAAAAGAAGTAACAACTGTGTTACGCGATGTTTTCCTTTTAGCTATATATGATGTAAATAAGATTTTTATTACTGAATCAGTGAATTATCTGCTTTTTATCTTATTTAAGCCCTTATAATTCTACGTCCTTGTAACAAGTTCAGTCAGTTATTAGGCTATAATCAAAACAGATACGGTATTTCTTTGATTTGATGGATAATTCAGCAATGAAATTTTATCTTGATTAGTCATATCAAGCTAAGGTTTAATAGCACGCTTCTCAATTGCGCAAATAGTTTCCTTTTTTTCTTTTTGTTGCGCAACAATGCGGTGGTGTAATGTTATTTTCCGCTTTGATCGTAAAAAATGCCATGAAAATCAAAGAATTATTGCTTTATGCTAATTACGATAGCCACCTTTGTGGATTTTTTATATTGCGGTTTTTTGTCCGCATTGAGAGAATCAGCTATCTAGATGCTTTTTATCCGACTTGGAGTAGAAAATGACCACTCGTAAAACCCTTGCTAATGCGATCCGTTTTTTAAGTATGGATGCTGTGCAAAAAGCGAAATCAGGACACCCTGGCGCCCCTATGGGTATGGCTGATATTGCAGAAGTATTATGGCGTGATTTTTTAAATCATAACCCAACTAACCCTAACTGGGCTGATCGTGACCGTTTCGTTTTATCTAATGGTCATGCTTCAATGCTGATTTACAGCTTACTGCACCTGTCTGGTTATGAAGTTTCTTTAGATGATCTGAAAAACTTCCGTCAATTGCATTCTAAAACACCAGGTCACCCAGAATATGGTTATACCCCAGGTGTTGAAACAACAACGGGTCCTTTAGGTCAAGGTATTGCAAACGCAGTGGGTTTTGCTATTGCAGAACGTACATTAGCGGCTCAATTTAACCGTCCTGGTCATGATATTGTTGACCACTACACCTACGCCTTTATGGGTGATGGTTGTATGATGGAAGGTATCTCCCACGAAGTGTGTTCTTTAGCAGGAACATTACAGTTAGGTAAACTGATTGCATTCTATGATGACAATGGCATCTCTATTGATGGTCAAGTGCATGGTTGGTTTACTGATAACACAGCAGAACGTTTCGACGCTTATGGCTGGCATGTCATCAGTGGCATTGATGGTCACGATGCAGCAAGCATTAAAGCAGCGGTTGAAGCAGCAAAACAAATTACTGACAAACCTTCACTGCTGATTTGTAAAACCACTATCGGTTTTGGTTCTCCTCATAAAGCAGGTACTGCTGATTCTCACGGTTCCCCATTAGGTGATGCAGAAATCGCTGAAACACGTAAAGCGTTAGGCTGGGAATACGGCGCATTCGAAATTCCACAAGAAATTTATAAAGAGTGGGATGCGAAAGAAGCGGGTAAAGCAAAAGAAGCTGCATGGGATGCTAAATTTGCTGCATACGCAGAACAGTTCCCTGAGTTAGCGGCTGAATTCAAACGTCGTGTTTCTGGTGAATTACCAGCAAACTGGGAAAAAGATTCCAAAGCATTTATTGAAAATCTGCAACAAAACCCTTCAAGCATTGCAAGCCGTAAAGCGTCTCAAAATGCATTAGAAGCATTCGGTAAAGTATTACCAGAATTCATGGGCGGTTCTGCGGACTTAGCACCAAGTAACTTGACTATGTGGTCTGGTTCTAAAGCGCTGAACGAAGACAAAGCGGGTAACTACATCCATTATGGTGTGCGTGAATTCGGTATGTCTGCAATCATGAACGGCATTGCATTACATGGTGGTTTTGTTCCTTACGGCGCTACCTTCCTGATGTTTATGGAATATGCACGTAATGCTGTACGTATGGCTGCGCTGATGAAGATCCGCAGTATCTTTGTTTATACTCATGACTCTATCGGTCTGGGTGAAGATGGTCCAACTCACCAACCTGTTGAGCAAATGGCAAGCCTGCGTGTAACGCCAAACGTGAGCACATGGCGTCCATGTGACCAAGTTGAATCAGCTGTTGCATGGAAATATGCAATTGATCGTAAAGATGGCCCAACAGCGCTGATCTTCTCTCGTCAAAATCTTGCACAGCAACCACGTACACCAGAGCAACTGGCAAACATCGAGAAGGGTGGTTACATCCTGAAAGATTGCGCTGGTACGCCAGAATTAATCTTTATTGCAACAGGCTCTGAAGTTGAATTAGCGGTTAGCGCTTATGAACAACTGACAGCTGAAGGCCGTAAAGTACGTGTTGTTTCTATGCCAGCAACAGATGCATTTGATAAACAAGATGCAGATTACCGCGAAGCAGTATTACCAGCATCAGTAAAAGCGCGTGTTGCTATCGAAGCAGGTATTGCTGACTACTGGTTCAAGTATGTTGGTTTAGATGGCGCGATTGTAGGTATGCGTAGCTTCGGTGAATCTGCACCTGCAAACGAATTATTTGAAGAGTTTGGTTTTACTGTTGAAAATGTGGTTACACAGGCAAAATCTTTACTTAAATAATCAATAAATGTTAACAAGAGCACATTTTTGGGAAGAATTTCTCAGATGTGCTCTTTTTTTATCCTTCTATCTTTGTTTACTATTGCGATCTTCTCTCATTTCTCGTAATCTGATTATCAGTAAGCTGAACCGTTTCAGTTAATCTTAAAATGTCGGTGACTGCACAATTTCTAGATTTACTTGATTTATCGTTGTTGATTAGTATCTTGCTCTATTATTCTAAGCGGTTGCAAATCACTAGTTATCAAGGAAGTCACATGACAATCAGAGTCGCTATTAACGGTTTTGGTCGGATAGGGCGTAATGTGTTAAGAGCGCTTTATGAATCAGGTAAACGAGCCGAAATAACGGTTGTTGCAATAAATGAATTGGCTGATGCACAAGGTATTGGGCATCTTCTCAAGTATGACTCTAGTCACGGACGTTTTGCTTGGGATGTACGAATTAATAACGATTTATTGCAAGTGGGTGATGATACTATTCGTTTATTTCATCACGCTGATATTACTGATTTACCTTGGGGTGAACTTGGTATTGATGTCGTACTTGATTGTAGTGGTGCATATGGCTCCCGTGCTGATGGCGAAGCGCATATTGCACAAGGCGCAAAGAAAGTGCTTTTTTCTCATCCCGGTACAACGGATTTAGATGCAACTGTCGTTTTTGGTGTGAATCAACACGAACTTAAAAAAGAGCACCGAATTGTTTCAAACGCATCTTGTACAACAAATTGCATTATTCCCATCATTAAGATGATGGATGACGCGTTTAATATAGAATCAGGAACAGTAACAACAATCCATGCAGCCATGAACGATCAACCCGTGATTGATGCATACCATAAGGATTTACGCCGTACTCGAGCAGCAGGACAATCTATTATTCCTGTTGATACGAAACTGGCTGCAGGAATTACGCGAATTTTCCCGAAATTTAAGGATCATTTTGAGGCAATTTCTGTACGAGTTCCTACAATTAATGTGACGGCAATTGATTTAAGTGTCACTGTAAAAACTGCTGTAAATGTGTTAGATGTCAATCAGTTAATTCAAAAATCAGCAACTGGCGCATTTCGTGGTATAGTGGATTACACAGAATTGCCATTAGTCTCAACTGATTTTAACCACGACCCTCATAGTGCAATCGTTGATGGCACACAAACAAGAGTCAGTGGGCAACACCTGATCAAGACTTTAGTCTGGTGTGATAATGAATGGGGCTTTGCTAACAGAATGCTTGATACAACGTTAGCAATGGCTGCAACTGGTTTTAAATAATCATGTTTTAATGACGGTGTCGCGTAATAATACAAGGCACTGAACAGAAGATTACTAAATTTTAGAGAATCAATGAGAGGATTCATCATGTCTGTAATTAAGATGACCGATTTAGACCTAGCGGGTAAACGAGTTCTTATCCGTGCTGACCTGAACGTTCCAGTTAAAGATGGTAAAGTGACTTCAGATGCGCGTATCCGTGCCTCTTTACCAACAATTGAAGCCGCGTTAAAACAAGGCGCTAAAGTGATGGTAACTTCTCACTTAGGTCGTCCTACTGAAGGTGAGTACAACGAAGAGTTCTCTTTAAAACCAGTTGTTGACTATCTGAAAGACAAATTAACTGCACCAGTTAGCCTTGCTAAAGACTATTTAAATGGTGTTGAAGTCAATGCTGGTGAATTAGTTGTTCTTGAAAACGTTCGTTTTAACAAAGGCGAAAAGAAAGACGACGAAACGCTGTCTAAACAATACGCTGCATTATGTGATGTATTCGTCATGGATGCATTCGGTACCGCTCACCGTGCTCAAGCATCAACTCATGGTGTTGCTAAATTCGCACAAGTTGCTTGCGCGGGCCCTCTGTTATCAGCAGAGCTTGAAGCATTAGGTAAAGCATTAGATAAACCTGCGCGCCCAATGGTTGCGATTGTTGGTGGTTCTAAAGTTTCAACTAAACTGACTGTATTAGATTCTTTATCAAAAATTGCTGACCAATTAATCGTTGGTGGTGGTATCGCAAATACCTTTATCGCAGCAGAAGGTCATCCAGTAGGTCGCTCTTTATATGAAGCAGACCTTGTTGATGATGCTAAAAAACTGATGGAAAAATGTGATATTCCAGTACCAAGTGATGTTCGTGTTGCAACTGAATTCTCTGAAACTGCAGACGCTGTTTTAAAATCAGCAAGTGATATCAAAGATGATGAACAAGTACTGGATATCGGTGATGTTACAGCAGAACGTTTAGCAGAGATCCTGAAAAACGCGAAAACTATTCTGTGGAATGGTCCAGTAGGTGTGTTTGAATTCCCTAACTTCCGCAAAGGTACAGAAATCATCGCTAATGCAATCGCAGATAGTGAAGCATTCTCTATCGCTGGTGGTGGTGATACGCTGGCTGCTATTGATTTATTTGATATCGCAGACAAAATCTCTTACATTTCAACCGGTGGTGGTGCTTTCTTAGAATTCGTTGAAGGCAAAAAACTTCCTGCTGTTGCAATGTTAGAAGAACGCGCTAAACAGTAATTAAGTCAGCTCATACAGGTAGGAAGCTATTTTCTACCTGTTCCAAATATAGGATCTTATTACATGTCTAAAGTTTTTGATTTCGTGAAACCGGGTGTCATCACTGGTGATGATGTACAAAAAGTATTTGCAGTAGCAAAAGAAAACAAATTTGCTCTGCCTGCGGTTAACTGTGTAGGTACTGACTCAATCAATGCTGTGTTAGAAGCTGCTGCGAAAGTTCGTTCTCCTGTTATTGTACAGTTCTCTAACGGTGGTGCTGCATTTATCGCAGGTAAAGGTCTTAAATCTGATGTACCACAGCAAGCTGCTATTTTAGGCGCAATTTCTGGTGCTCATCATGTGCATCAAATGGCTGAATACTACGGTGTTCCTGTTATTCTGCATACTGACCACTGTGCGAAAAAATTATTACCATGGATTGATGGTCTGTTAGATGCTGGTGAAAAACATTACGCTAAAACAGGTAAACCACTGTTCTCTTCTCACATGATTGACTTATCTGAAGAGTCATTAGAAGAAAACATCGAAATCTGTGCTAAATATTTAGCGCGTATGGCTAAAATCGATATGACTTTAGAAATCGAATTAGGCTGTACAGGTGGTGAAGAAGACGGTGTTGATAACACGGGTATGGACAGCTCTGCGCTTTATACTCAACCAGAAGATGTTGCTTACGCATACGAAAAACTGAGTGCAGTAAGTCCTCGTTTCACTATTGCGGCATCTTTTGGTAACGTTCACGGTGTTTATAAACCAGGTAACGTTCAGTTAACGCCAAAAATTCTACGTAACTCACAAGACTACGTATCAGAGAAATTCAATCTGCCACACAATAGCTTAGATTTCGTTTTCCACGGTGGCTCCGGTTCTTCAGCAGAAGAGATCAAAGAAGCTGTTGGCTATGGTGTCATCAAAATGAATATCGATACAGATACTCAGTGGGCAACTTGGGATGGTATCTTACAGTTCTACAAAAAGAACGAAGGCTATCTGCAAGGTCAATTAGGTAACCCAGAAGGTGCTGATAAACCTAACAAGAAATACTACGACCCACGTAACTGGTTACGTCAAGCACAAGCATCAATGGTTGTTCGTTTAGAACAAGCATTTAAAGAACTGAATTCAGTTGATGTTCTGTAATTGAATCATTCTTAATGATTAAACTAAACCCGCTTATTTGGCGGGTTTTTTTATGTCGGCTAAAAAGCTATCAGTCAGTTTGATTTTGATGATATTTATCTTTAAACGTTGACGATGAGATACATAGATAATCAATATCTTTAGTCTTAGGGATATCTTGCCAATATGAAATGAGATGTAGCGTTGATATAACGCAGATATAAAAAAGCGCCTATTAATAAATAGACGCTTATATTGAGCAATATATTGATTGGAAGATTAGCCTGTGACTTTAACGTCTTTGCTTTCTTCTTTCATCATGCGGTTTAATAAAGGTACGGTTGCCCACATAACGATACCTACAATTAAGGTTACAATACCAATTTTACCAAATACATCAGTATAAATAGGTAATGTTTGTAGTGGATCAGTAATGCCTTCAGGTGCTGCTGTGAAAGTCGCTACATAACCCCCTAACAGATAAGCTGTGGCCTGTGTTAAGAACCACATACCTAAAATAAAGCCCATCATGTATTGCGGTACGAATGCTGCAACCATTGCTAAACCTAACGCACTGATCATCAGTTCGCCTAAGCTCTGGAATAAGTAAACCAGAACGATAAACCAAGGAGATGTTAAGCCTTGAGCATCGGCAAACCACATACCTGATGCTGCTGCTGTAAGGAATCCTAATGAGCACAGAAGCATACCAGCAGTAAACTTCGCTGGCATTGAGAAGTCTTTACCTTTCGCGCCAAAATGGCTGTAAGCGATAGCAAGGATTGGGCTAGCAACAATGATCCAGAATGGGTTTAGTGCTTGGAAGCTTACAGGGTTAATATCAAAGCCCAAAAGCGTGTGATGAACGTTATGAATAGCAAAGAAGTTCAGTGAAGTAGGCATCTGAGCATACAGAATGTAGAAAACAACAGCTTCTAACATCAGAACAAATGCAACATACATTTTATTACGAGCAACTCTGTCTTTTTGTTTAAAAGCTTCACGGAAATAAATGAAGACAACAATAATAGACAGACTGACTAAAACGATATTTGCAATCATCACATTGTGCAATAACCATGCACAAACAAATACCATCGCAATTGAGCCAGCAATAACTAATAACAGTTTGCTAAAGCTCATTGGTAAATGGTCTGGTTCAGAACCAATATTGGCAACCATTTTACGACAGAAGAAATAAACTAATAACGCCATGATCAAGCCAACACCACAGATATTATAAGTCAGTGCATATCCGTAACGTTCTGCAAGTACAGGGGCGATAGATAAAGAAATTAATGAGCCGATATTGATCGACATATAAAATAGCGTAAATGCACCATCAAGACGTGGATCTTTAGGTGGATAACATTTTGCTAATAGGCTGGCAGGGTTGGCTTTAAATAAACCATTACCTACTGCGATAGTTCCTAATGCGTAGAAAATTAAATTAGGATACATAATTGACATACCAGTCATGAAATAACCGATAGCCAAGACGATAGCACCTAAAACAATTGTTCGCTTTGTTCCTAATAAGTGGTCACCAACATAACCACCAATAGAAATAAGCCCATAAACCAGTGCAGAGAATGCACCAAAAGTAATGAAAGCCTGTTCTTGAGAGAAACCGAGTTTACTAACAAAATAAACGGCAAGAATACCTTGTACGCCGTAGTAACCAAAACGTTCCCATAATTCTACAAAGAAAATCATAAAGAATGGTTTAGGCTGTTGTAATAAACCGACTTGAGCGGGTTTATCCATATCTGTAATGCCCCTAATTATTATTTATTTTCAACAACGATGTTATTTACTCACATTCACGAGGAATGTTACACGACGCTAACATTATCTGTCGCATTTAGAGTGATGTTTGCAAATTTAAGAAGGTAATCAGCAAGTCGAGTAGACTAATATATTGATGGAATGACTTCTCAAAGGTTGATCACACTGTGGGTAAGATTAATACCAGATTGAAAAAAATATTCATTAGTTTATTTTCAAATAAAGTCATTTAATTGATCTTTGGTATAAAATATAACCAAGAAAATTATTATTTGTTTATATTTTAATCTGAGTGAATTAAATAAAGACAAAGGGTAAAAGTAGAGAGAAAATATTTTTGATTATGTGACTGATTGATTCTAGAAAGAAAATTTTCATTATAATTAAAAATTATTCTTTTATAACAAACAGATGTTAATAAATATTTAATAAATATCTAAAAGCGAGTCAATGTTACTTCGTTAAATAAGTATTCACTTAATATGAGTAAATATTTAATTTTATGATGTGATTATAATCAATAAAAAAACGCCCTTATTAAAAGTGCGTTTTTATCTTGAGGTAAAATAGGTGAAATTTAAACAGAGATTGGTACTTGTTCATTTTTAACAGAATGGAAACGACGTTTGAAATAAATAAGCCCATCACCATCTTCACGCACTGAAATATTCTTAATTTCGGTCATATAAACAAAATGTGTACCAACTTGGCGTACATCATAAATATCACCTTCTAGGCAGGCAAGCGCATTTGTTAGTACGGGTTGTTGTAATTGTCCGTTTTGCCATCCTGGTTGGGTAAAGCGCTCAGCCATCGCGAGCCCTGTCATTCCGGCGAAATGACATGCCATTTCTTCTTGCTCATGATTCAATATATTGATGCTCAGTTTCCCATTTTTTTGAAAAATAGAGTTCATCTGACTTTTACTGTTGATGCAAACCATCACGGTAGGCGGGTTATCAGTAACAGAACATACCGCTGTTGCTGTTAAGCCACAACATCCCGCATCGCCATTTGTTGCCACGATATTGACCGCAGCACCTAAGCTTGCCATCGCATCCCGAAAAAGTGGGTTAGCCTGTTTTTCCTCAGACATTATTTACTCCTACTGCCAGACTTCTCGTCTGTGGGCGTCTTCACTTAAAATAATTATTAGTTAGATAACTAATAAAATCATCTAACTACTCCGCTAACAAAGTTGTAATGTTATTGCCGGTTTCTTTGTTGCGTTGTTTTAAAGCCGTAACGCTACCGCGCATGAACAAAGATAGCAATCTTTCTTTGTTACAACCTGTTAACTTTATCTCAAAAAATTGTGAGACAACCTTATCGCTAAACACATTATTCCTAATTCAAAGGTAGGATAATAGGCAAATTAGGCTACTTTTTTGATTGGTGAAGAGATAACACAAATTGCCAATTCATAAAAATTTCGTATAGCTCAAGATGTTGCGAAAGATGAAATTAATCTTAAAAAAGGAGCATGGGTGATAAATTGCACAAAGGGAAGAAAATTGCAAAAATTGAGTCAACTTTATTTATTTGTTAATATGAATAATTGTAACAATTAGTCTATTCTTAGAATATAGTCGTTTTATAAACCATAAACAGCGGTACTTTTTCACTGTCTATATTGAGTGATATTTTGTCATTTCACCTATAACACCATATAAAGAGCTTCTTGATTATGCATGAATCATTAACTATCGCGCTATTACAAGCACGGGAATCTGCGATGGGTTTTTTTCGACCTGTTCTCAAAGAGCATAATCTGACAGAACAGCAGTGGCGGATTATTCGCGTACTTGCGGATAAACGTTCTATTGATTTTCACGAATTAGCACAAAAATCGTGTATTCTTCGACCAAGTCTAACGGGTATTCTGATTAGAATGGAAAGAGACGAGTTAATTTGTCGTTTAAAACCAATAAGTGACCAACGTAAACTTTTTGTTTCACTTTCTGCCAATGGGCAAAGTTTATACGATAAAATTCAGCCTAAAATTGAAGAAGGCTATCAATTACTTGAGCAAAAATTTTCGACTGAAAAACTACAACGATTGTCTGGATTATTAAAAGAGCTGATTGCGCTTAACCAAGATGATGTCGAACAATCAGAAAAATAAGTTATTTGATAAGAAAAAAGGAGATGCTATGACATCTCCTTTTTGTTGCTATTACGCAGATAAAATTATTGCTTACCTAATACATGCAAGAAGTGAATGTGTTTTTCGTACTGATCAAGAATATCGTGAATGATTTGTTCTTTCGTCCAACCCATTACATCGTAATCTTGCCCACCTTCTTTTAAATGAATTTCAGCACGATAATATTTATGTTCTTCATCTCTTTCTTCATCACTTAATCCAGCTAAAGCAAAGGCGGGTTGAGTATAAAAACGCAGGCGAACTTCATAGAAGAAATTCATGTCATCGCCTAAATCAACTTCAAAACCAATTCGATCATCTTCTTCATTATGGATAAAACATTGCGTCGCTTGCTTACTTAACTCGGCAGACACCATTTCCATTGAAGGTTGAATCACTTCATCCATAAAACGTTTTACATGAGAGCGTTTAGGAAAATAAGCAATATTTCTTAAACGACGTTGCCAAGGGATCGGATTGCGGCTTGCTGGTGGTGCAATTGTCGTTAGTTGTTGGCTATCTCGTTTATATACATCTACTCGCAATGCTTTTATTAGCCCATAAATAGAAGCAAGCAATACTATTGAGAAGGGAAGCGCACTTGCAATGGTTACAGTTTGTAGCGCAGTTAAACCGCCAGCCAACAATAGAGTAATTGCAGAAACGCCCATTAAACCTGCCCAGAAAATACGTTGCCATACGGGTGTTTCGCTATCACCACCAGAAGCTAAAGTATCAACAACCATAGCGCCTGAGTCTGCTGAAGTTACAAAGAAGACAATGACCATCAACATCGCAAAGAAGGATAAAACAGATGAGAATGGGAAATAATTTAAGAATTCAAATAAAGCCAATGACACATCTTGTTGTACGATATTGGCGAGGGCTTCTGCACCTTTATCTTTGATTAAATGAATCGCGGTGTTACCAAAAACAGTCATCCAAAGTAAGGTAAAGCCAGCAGGAACAAACAGAACACCCACCACAAATTCACGAATAGTACGGCCTCGTGAAATACGGGCGATAAACATCCCTACAAATGGAGACCATGAAAGCCACCATCCCCAATAAAGCAGTGTCCATCCCCCTAACCAATCGCTCGATTTTGGCTCGTATGCGTAAAGATTAAAGGTTTTACTGACAATTTCGGATAGATATCCTCCCGTATTTTCAACAAATGATTTTAATATCAATACGGTTGGACCGAGAATAATGACTAATAAAAGAAGAATAACCGCCAATCCTAAGTTCAGTTCAGATAAAAAACGAATACCTTTTTCTAAACCAGAAACAACGGAAATGGTTGCAAGCCCTGTGATCACAACAATCAATACGACTTGAACAGTTGGATTAATAGGCACATTAAAGAGGTGATTTAAACCAGCATTAACTTGCAGAACACCAAAACCAAGAGAGGTTGCGACACCAAATACGGTTCCCATAACAGCGAAAATATCAACAGCATGACCAATTGGGCCATGTATGCGATCACCAATAATTGGATAAAGTGCAGAGCGCAGTGTTAACGGTAAACCATGGCGATAAGAGAAGAAAGCTAAGATCAAAGCGACAATGGCGTAAATTGCCCATGCATGTAATCCCCAATGGAAAAAGGTTAATCGCATCGCTTCTTTTGCGGCTTCTATGGTTTGAGCTTCACCAGTCGGAGGCATCAGGTAATGCATAACAGGTTCAGCAACACCAAAGAACATTAAGCCAATTCCCATTCCTGCTGAAAAGAGCATGGCAAACCAAGCAAAATAACTAAAGTGAGGGCGAGCATGATCAGGCCCTAATTTAATTTGACCAAAGCGGGAAAGCCCTAAATAAGTCACACTCAGCAAAACCAATGCAACGGCTAGAATGTAGAACCAGCTCGCATTCGTGAAGAGGTTTTCCTGAAGATGCCCTAGTTTATCATTAGCCAACTCCGGAAATAACGCAGAGAAACCAACGACCAGTAAAATTAACAACGCTGATGTATAAAAAACGGGAGGATTAATTTTCATCCTAACTTTTTGAGGGGTTATATCGTTTTGTTGACTCATAGTTAACCTATTTTTTGTTATTTTCCTAGAAAGAGACTTTTCGCTACCCACTATCTGATTGTTTATGTCATCAGAAAAGAAAAGTTCATAAGAAAATTTGAATAAAACACCAAGTTGGAAAGATGCTTTATAAAAGAACGGAAGTAAATTATTTTTTCCGCAAGATGAAGAAAAATGCAATTAAATCAATTTTTTAATAACTTTGTGTGCTGGATGATTTCGCTCTTTAATAGGTTTCTCCTGTTGAAAAAAGGAGAACATGGTTACATTTTTTGCTTAATCGATCAACCCTTGTCTTTTTTTTGTACAAAAAAAGCCAGTAAAAATTTACTGGCTCTCAATTCATCAAAAAAACTGAAATCGGATTATTTATTTTCAGTTTTTAAATCATCAATTTTTTGTTTAGCTTGATCAGTTAATTGATCCGCTTTATCAAGTGCTTTATTTTCAGTTTCTTGAGCTTGTTGTTTTACATCATCGCTGGTTTTTGATGCATCGCCTTTTAGCTGATCAATCTTGTTGTCAGCGTCTTGCATCAGGTTATCTGCTGTTTTGCTCGCATCTTGTTTTAGCTCTGCGGCTCTTTCAGATAATTTATTACTTTCAGCTTCTAGGCTTTGCTTAATTTCTTCGGCTTTTGTAGCACTTGCATCTTTTAGAGCATCAGTTTTTTGTGAAATACTCTCTTTTAGAGCATCTGTTTTTTCATCAGCTTGCGCTTTTAACTCAGCCGCTTTTTGTTCAGCTTTATCTTTTAGCTCTTGAGCTTGTTGTGTTAATTCATCTGCTTTTGCTGATGCATCTTCTTTCAAATCGGCGGCTTTATCTTTGGCTTGTTCAGTTAACTCTTTGGCTTTATCTTGCGCTGTTTCAGTAACTTGAGTAGCTGTTTCCTTTGCCTTATCAATACCTTCATCAACTTTTTTAGATGAATCATCACAACCAGCTGTAATAGTAACAAGACCCGCTAGAACCAATGAAGTAAGTAGTTTTTTATTCATTTTTTTCTCCAAAATATGTGTTCAAAAACAATTCAGTGATATCCCGCGTAAGAACTAGAAAAGGCGAGAGGCTATTGAGTTGATGATAAGAGATTACGGATAAATTATCGTAATAAGTATAGTATGAGTCTTAAAATCAACAAACCTAAGTATATTAAGTGTTTTTTCTTAGTCAAATGTCATCAAAAATAATTTAGATTTTTATCTAGGTGAGATTTTCTGCTTTATAATAAGTGCAGAAATTATTGGAAATGTGAGACACAAATGGAATATTACTTTCTGGTTATTATCAAATTTATTATTGGTTTTACTATCATATTAGCTCATATGAATTTATCGGGTAAAACACAACTCTCTCAATTAACACCTATTGATTTTATTGGCAATTTTGTGCTCGGCGGCATTATGGGGGGGGTAATTTATACTGATGCGATCCCTCTTTACCAATATATTATCGTTTTCTTAATTGGTGTCTGTTTTATCTCTTTGCTTAATTATATCAGTAAGCGATTCAATTTTTTCCGTGCAGTGACCATTGGTAATCCTATTCCTATTATAAAGAAGGGCGAGTTTATAATGGAAAACATCATGGAGAAAAAGAACAAAATAGACATTTTAAACATCACGTCTCGTCTTCATGCTCAGGGTATTCATTCATTTCAAGAGGTCAATTACGCGCAAATTGAACCTGATGGGCAAATCACCGTAGTATGTGATGGTGCAAAAATGCCGTCTATTATCGTCATGAAAGACGGAGTTATTCGAACATCAGAATTAGCACAAATAGAAAAAGATGAAGTGTGGCTACAAGATGAGATGAAAAATCAGCATATTGATAAACCAGAAGATATTTTCTTAGCTGAGTTCTGGGATGGAAAAGTCAATTTTATTTTGCAAGATGGGAAGATAAAACGAACTACGTTATAGACAAATAACTAAAATATATGTCAATGAGTGGGGAAGGATGTCAAAACAATGGCGACATAATATCGCCACTGTTATTTAGTGAAAACGCAATTACAACTTAAATACCGCAAAATCAGAAGCCATTTCAGTATGGCTAAAGATCTGTTGGCTTTCATTGAGTAGTTCAACACACTCTTCGGGTGAATAGCGACTACTAATATGCGTGATAATCAGCTTTTTGATATTCGCGTCTTTTGCTAACTGTGCCGCTTGTACTGTTGTTGAGTGTCCTCGGCTGTTCGCTTGCTCTGCCATTTCATGTTTAAACGTTGCTTCATGAACAATAACATCTGCGTTATTAGCTAGCTTTAATGCATTAGGCGTAGGTTGAGTATCCCCAAAAATAGCAATACAACGACCTTCTATTTCATCACCAATATAGTCTTTACCATCAACGGTTCGTCCATCTGGCAATGTTACGGTTTTGCCTTGTTTTAACTCTTGCAACCAAGAGCCTGCTGGAATATTTTCCGCCTTCAGTTTTTCTGCATCTAATTTACCCGGTTTGTTTTCTTCTTCTAAGCGATAACCAAAACAAGGTACGGGATGAGACAGCGCTTCACAACTGACTTTCATACCTTCTTCTTCAAACAGAAAACCCGCTTTGTCAATTTCAACAATATTAATAGGGTAAGTTAAATAGGATTGGCTTAATGTTAGCGCCGTTTCTATAAAAGCTTTTATACCCGTGGGGCCATATACCGTTAAAAGTGTTTCCGTTCCACCCATTGAGCGGCTACAAAGTAGTCCGGGTAAACCAAAAATATGATCACCATGTAAGTGGGTAATAAAAATTTTATTTAAACGCGGTAGTTTCACGCGGGTATGCAATATTTGATGTTGTGTCGCTTCACCACAATCAAACATCCACATACTTTTTTGTTTATTTTGTAAATCGAGCACCATACTTGTGACATTGCGATCTTTAGAAGGAACGCCTGCGTTAGTGCCTAAAAAAGTGAGCTCCATAATGAAATATTATTCTCCATGTCGAATTTGTTCCCAACTTAAATCGAATTTCGCAAGATATTTACGTAGGCGATCGGCATCGTTAGGTTGTTTTTTATTTTGTCTTGATACTGCGAAAAGTTTTCTACCGGCTTCTGAGAGTGTTGATGATTGCTGGCACGTTTTAATAACTGTATTGAGTTGACTAAGATCGAAAAGATCAATATCAGTACTATTAAATAAAGAAGAGGAAGCAACTCCCCAATTTTGTTTTAAACGATTAATTTCTTCATCAACAAGAGGAAGGGTAATACGACCATTTTCGGCAAGTGTTGCCATTCGCGTTATACTAGCACTAAGTTCACGGAAATTACCACGCCATAATGCCTGTTCAGAGGTTGCAAATCGAATATAGTGTGATTTTGCATCAGCGTTAAAACGGATTGCCTTCTGATAAAGCTTTGCAAAATGATGCAATTCATAATCGATATTAGGCTCAATATCCTCTTTACGATTGGCTAAACCCGGTAGTGAAAAAGACCATAAGTTTATTCTTGCATAGAGATCTTCACGGAAAAGCCCTTTTGCGATTTGCTTGTCCATATCACGATGTGTTCCTGCGATCAGCTGAAAATCACTTTGCACTTCAGTATCTGAGCCATAAGGATAAAAAGATTTCTCTTCTATCGCTTTAAGTAACATGGCTTGTTCATCAAGTCCTAATTCTGCAATTTCATCAAGAAATAAAATTCCTTTATCGGCTTCTCTTAATAATCCTTGTCTGGTTTGTAACGCACCTGTAAATGCTCCTTTTACATGCCCAAATAGAGTGGACATCGCATTGTCACCACGCAAAGTGGCACAGTTAACAGCAATAAAACGGCCTTTTACAAAATGACGAGATTGTCGTAATTCATAAATACGCTGAGCAAGGAATGATTTCCCGGCTCCTGTGGGACCTGTTAATAAAATGGGAGCAACGGAGCGCAATGCAACACGTTCAATTTGAGCAATTAAAGTATTAAAACGTTCATTACGTGTGGCAATCCCCGATTTTAGGAAAGAGAGGGACTCATTATGGTAATGCTCAAATCGGCTGGTTAGTTTTGTATAACGGCTTAAATCGAGATCAATAACGGCATAACTACCCGTGGCTGACTGTACTGTCTTGATGCCATCTTCATTTTCTATTTTAGAAGAAGGGGAGGTTTGTAATAGCTTTGCAGGTAAGTAATGTGCTTCAGTCAGGAGGAACCAGCAAATCTGAGCGATGTGCGTACCTGTTGTGATATGTACATAATATTCTTCATTTTCAGTATCAAATGGATAATTGATTGCAAAATCAAGAAAGTGACTATAAACCTCTTCTAGATCCCAAGGATCACAAATATCAATTTCGTAAGGTAATACCTCTGTATCAGGGGAGACAGTATGAATATCTTCAGTGATTTTTGACGCTAATATTGAATCATTAGGTTGATGGATCATGACCAATCGACTAACGGGGAAATCTTTTTGATGGCAAATCGAAATTGTTGGACGCCATGAGTTCCATCTTTTATGACTTTTACCTCGTTTATCTAATGTTGTGCCTAAAACACCAATCACCACTTTGCGTTTCATTAAGCTATCCCTACTTATCTTTTTATCTATATTTATAAATGTATAGATAAAAAGATAAGTTTTTATCATTTTTAATTCAACGTCTAAATAATTGAAAATCACATTAAAAATATTTTTATAAATAGAAACAATGAATTAAAAATATTTTTGGCGAATTTTAAAAACTTGGCACGATCCTCGCAATATTATTAGTGTCTTGAGCAGATTTTAAATCTGGTAGGCACATAAAGAACACTCTGTGGTGTTATCTAAATGTGTTCCTCCACATCGGGACTCTGTAGGTGAAGAGGATTATTTTCAGGTTCGATTCCTGACACCAAAAACCATTACAAATCCAAATGTAAAATTAAATATAAAAAATCGTTGTGACAGCAGTACCGTCACCTTGCTTATCCACCAGCAACTACGCTGGATTGAAGGCAGAAGAAGAGACAAACAAAGTATCGTTCCTCTCTTGTTTTCCCTTCGATTTCGCCAAGTTTGCTCGTGGAAAGCAAGTCACGATAAAAATGGTAATAAAAGAAAGCTAATAAAGAAGAGAAAAAGGAAGCAATCATGATAAGAACAACAATAAAAGTGAAACAAGGACAGCTGGGTTTATTAAAGAAGGGCGATGAGTATATTGAAGTCCTTACAGCCGGTGAGCATAAATTTTACGATCTTCGCCACCAATTAAGTGTTGAACTGGTGGAGTTAAACGGCCCTGCAATTGAAAAAGATAAAGCCGAATTTTTACGCCAATATCATCCAGAATGGGTGAATGAATATTGTTTTGATATTGTGCTATCTGATGAAGAGATTGGCTTACTCTATGAAAATGGTTCACTCAAAGAGATTTTGGCACCGAGCACTCGCCGCCTCTATTGGAATTATGCACAACGCTCAATGGAAGTGTTGTCAGCAAATGAATTGGAAGTTTCGCCAACTTTGGTTAAAAAATTGCAGTATCCAAAATTACGTAACCAAACGGTAAAAGGCAGTGAAGGTGTATTAAGTGTGGATATTCCGACATGGCATGCTGGCATTATCCGTGTTAATGGTGAAACTCAATCACTATTATCACCGGGATTAAAAGGCTATTGGCGTTATCAGCACAAAGTTGATGTTGAGGTCGTTGATATGCGCTTACAAACACTTGATGTAAGTGGTCAAGAGATCTTAACGAAAGACAAAGTAACATTACGCATTAATTTGTCAGCAAGTTGGCGTTATAGCGACGTGCTTTCAGCGTATCAATTACTGAGTTCACCTATTGAGTTCCTATATAAAGAATTACAGTTTGCGTTACGTGAAGCCGTAGGAACAAGAACATTAGATGAATTATTAGAGAATAAAACACTGATTGACAGCTTAGTGAGTGAAAAAATCAGTGAGGTGACTAAAGGATATGGCATTGAAGTGGCTTCATTAGGGGTAAAAGATATTGTTTTACCGGGTGAAATGAAAACGATTTTAGCGCAAGTAGTTGAGGCAGAAAAATCAGCTCAGGCTAATGTTATTCGTCGAAGAGAAGAGACATCCGCAACGCGTTCTTTATTAAATACGGCAAAAGTGATGGAAAACAATCCAGTTGCCTTACGATTAAAAGAGTTAGAAACCGTAGAACGTATAGCAGAACGTATTGATAAGATTTCCGTTTACGGCGGTTTAGACCAAGTATTAAACGGGTTAGTACAAATTAAAGGAGCACAGGCATGATATTGGATCATCAAATAGTAAAAGAAGCAGGAACTGCTGAAATTAAAATGTGGACAAATGGTGTACCTGTTGAAGCAGATGCTCTAAAGCAACTTATTAATACCGCGAAGATGCCTTTTATTTTCAAACATATGGCGGTAATGCCAGATGTTCACTTAGGGAAAGGTTCAACAATCGGGAGTGTTATTCCAACAAAAGGTGCGATTATTCCGGCTGCTGTTGGTGTGGATATTGGGTGTGGAATGATTGCGGTGAAAACGTCATTACACGCAAATGATCTGCCAGATAATTTATTTGCCATAAGAACGGCAATAGAAAGAGCTGTACCTCATGGAAGAACAAGTTATCAATCAGGGAATGATCGTGGTTCATGGAAGAACCCACCTAAACTTGTTGATCAACATTGGCAACAACTTGAAGGGCGTTTTAAGGTTTTAACCGATAAGTACCCACGTTTACGAAATACGAATAACTATCGTCACCTTGGTACATTAGGAACAGGAAACCACTTTATCGAATTGTGCCTTGATGAATCAGATAATGTTTGGGTAATGCTACATAGTGGCTCTCGTGGTGTTGGTAATGCTATCGGTACGTTATTTATACAAATGGCACAAGAAGATATGAGAGAACATATCGCTAACTTGCCAGATAAAAACTTAGCGTACTTAAAAGAAGGAACGCTTTTCTATGATGACTATATAGAAGCAGTAGAATGGGCACAGGATTTTGCCCGACATAACCGTGAAATTATGATGGAGCGCGTGCTGGCGGCATTATCAACAGAAATAACTAAACCTTTTACGACACAACAACAGGCGGTGAACTGCCACCATAACTATGTGCAAAAGGAAATGCACTTTGGTGAAGAAGTACTGGTAACTCGAAAAGGAGCCGTTTCAGCTCAAAAAGGTGAAATGGGGATCATCCCAGGTTCAATGGGAGCTAAGAGCTTTATTGTAAGAGGAAAAGGAAATGCCGAAAGTTTCTGTTCATGTAGTCATGGCGCAGGACGCGTAATGAGCCGAACAGCAGCGAAAAAAGCTTTTAGTGTTGAAGACCAAATTCGAGCAACAGCACATGTGGAATGTCGAAAAGATGAAGATGTGATTGATGAAATTCCGATGGCTTATAAAGATATTGATGCTGTTATGAAGGCTCAGTTATCACTTGTTGAGGTTGTTCATACACTACGACAGGTTGTTTGTGTAAAAGGATAACTGTGTTTTTTTAGGATAATTCATAACTATCCCCAAACGATAATGTTGGGGATAGTGAGATATGAAAGCGTGTACATGGGGTGCAAATAAATACAAGTTAAAGAATTAAAATTCTCTTTAAATTTAGCCCTTACTTCTCGCCAAAATTCAAACAATAAATGTTTAGTATTATTAATAAATAATCACTGATATTAAATTTATTATTAACTAATAAAGATAATCAAAAAATGAGCATCAATATTAAGCTATTCGATAATTGAAAAGTAATTATTAATAACTTATTAATATCTGCAATCGCCATTATTTATTTGGTATAAAACAAATCCTAAATTTCTTAATTATATTAAAAATTAACTTTATTCTTATTGAAAAAAGATAGCTTACTATATTTAGTGTATTAATCTTCATAAAACATATTAATAAAAAAATAATTGTTAATTTCTTATATCCCAAATGTGAACAAATCGTTTTGAATTACTCGCAGTATAGATAACGGTATGTGAAATATTACGATGTCCTAGATAATCTTGAATTAAACGAGTATCTCTACCTAAATCTGCGAGTGCATAGCCACACGCATGGCGTAACATATGAGGGTGAGGAGCTATGGATACATTAGCATCTTTACCTAAACGGCGAAGTAATCCATACACTTGTTGACGAGAAATTGGACCTGTTTTTTGGGATAAAAAGACCCATTCTGAGTCAGATTCTCTCCATGTTTCCCTTTTTTTCAACCAGTTAACTAACGCTTCATACTCCTCTTCTATAATCGGTTGTGTTGTTGATAAACCACCTTTTAAGCGTCTCACATAGAGTATCCGACTTTCCAAATCGATATCGCTTAAGGTTAAATTACACAGCTCACTCACGCGAAATCCATGTAAAAAACACATTAAAAACATACAGTAATCTCTTTCTGGATACCGTCCTTCCTTTGCTTGCTTCAAAATAGAATTGATCTCAAAACGTGTAAGAAACTTGCGCTGCTTCATTTTCATAACCTTTTCAATGAGATAACAAGGAACAAAAGTCAATTGATGCATCACTATAACAAGTAATATGCATCAATAAAGAGTTGTGTTTTTTTTATGCTTGCACTTTTACTTGTTCATTTTAAACAAGTTTATTGAAAGTTTATTTAGTTTTAGAAAATGAAAGTGATTGATTGGAAAAGCGAAAAATGAGTATAGATAGGAATTCGGTCATCTTTAGAGAAATAAACAGAATACACCAAATTGTTT
>NZ_NGVR01000030.1 GCF_002777965.1 Proteus columbae
GAGCGGTAGTTCAGTTGGTTAGAATACCTGCCTGTCACGCAGGGGGTCGCGGGTTCGAGTCCCGTCCGTTCCGCCAACATTAAGAAACCTAAGTCTAACGACTTAGGTTTTTTTTTGCTTAAAATTTAGAGCAAAGTATAAATTAATCGGAACATTTTAAGTAAATATAACTATTATGTATAAAAATAATTACTTTTGTTGATTATGGTGCCCTTTTAAAGGATGAGAGCAGAGCTTGCCTTTGGTATACTTTAGTTATAGCAAGATATCTTGCTGTTTATCTGAGGTTGCTAATGGCGAAAAAACCGAATTATTCAGTGCGTTTTGTGGCAGGTCAACCTGTTGAGAGGATTGAGCCCAGCCCGCCTTTAAGTGAAAGAAAGGATACTCTAATCGGAATGCCACTTTACACAGAAGGCACTCTAAAAATTGCGGTTTGGAATATCTATAAACAGCAACGACTCAATTGGCGTAATATGTTGGAAACACTCTCAACAGATACGCATTTGCTTTTGTTACAAGAAGCGCAAACCACACCAGAGCTTGTCCGTTTTGCTGGAACTCATCATTTAATTGCAGATCAAGTCCCTGCCTTAGCTTTTCAACAACACCCAGCAGGTGTAATGACATTATCAAGTTCCCATCCTATCTATTGTTGTCCTCTCCGAGAGAAAGAGCCGTTTTTACGACTGCCTAAATCAGCATTAATTACAGTATATCCATTAATTACGGGTGAGCATTTAATGGTAATTAATGTACATGCGATTAATTTTAGTTTTGGTGTTGATGTTTATCAGCGTCAATTGAGTAATTTATCTGTTCACATCATGCATCATAAAGGGCCTGTTATTTTAGCGGGTGATTTTAATGCGTGGAGCCGCCCAAGAGTCAATGTATTAAAACGTTTTGCAAGAACGTTAAGACTTAAAGAAGTTATTTTTGATAACGATTGGCGTACAAAAGCCTTTGGTAAACCTTTGGATTATATTTTCTATCGAGGATTATCGTTGAATAAAGCCGAAGTATTAATCACAGATGCATCTGACCATCATCCTTTAATTGCGACATTCTATTAATAGGTTATGATAACATTTGTAAATATTAAATAATTAATATTTATATCTTGTATGACTATATCTATCATTTATTAATATAATTATATTGTACTTAACTAATCTATCTATTTAATCTATTTGTTATATTAACGTCATTTACTATACTTTTTTTGTTTGTCTATCTAATATCACTAGATTTAGGAAATAAAATGCCAACAAAAAATATAGTTATTATTGGCGGTGGTACCGGCGGAACTATTCTTGCTAATATCCTAGCTAAAAAATTAAATGACGAAATATTTTCAAATAAAATTAAAATTACACTTATTTCAGATAATCCTAATCACTATTATAAACCTGCATTTATGTATATTGCATTTAATCTTTTTTTAAAAGAAGAGTTAATGCGATCAGAAAGAAGTTTATTAAGACCTGAAATTGAATTTGTAATCGATAAAGCAGAACGTTTTGACTTTAATAATAAAGTGATTTATTGCGAATCTAATAAAAAATATAACTATGATTTTTTAGTATTAGCAACAGGTTGTGTTCCTAGTCCTCATAGAATTGAAGGATTAAAAGAAGCAGGAAATCATTTTTATCAATATGAAGCCGCTAGAACACTTGCTGATAAATTAGCTAAAATTGAAAAAGGTCGTGTATTTATTACTGTTAGCTTCCCTGAAACACCGAATGTACCTCATCAATGTGGTATTGCTCCTATGGAGACAACATTGATGCTGGATGAGCTTCTTCGCCAGCGTCGAGTGAGAAATAATATTGAAATTGTTTATACTTATCCTACGGTTTCTCAACTTCTAAGAAACTGTCTGTTTATGCAACAAGAAGTTTGTGAAGTTCTTCCAGCAGTATTCTCGGAGCGTGATATTAAAGCTAAACGAGGCTTTACATTGAGTCATGTTGATCCTGATAAGAAAATAGCTTACTCAAAAGAAGGCGAAGAAGAGCCATTTGATATCCTTATGAGTACACCACCTATTACTGCCGTTGAGGCAATTCGTAATACAGGTTTGAGTGAACATAATAACGGTGAAGGCTGGTTACCTACTGATCCTGAAACATTGCAAGTCTATGGATTAAATCAAGTGTATGTTCTTGGTGATACGGTTGATTTACCGATTAGTAAAGCTGGTGGTAGTTGTCATAACCAAGCTGGTGTAATTGCAAATAACATCTGTGGTGAACTTCGCTACGGTTACCCTGCTGCGATTTATGATGGTCGTGTGCAAGCGGTCGCACAAATGGGATTATCAGCAGGTATGCCATTACAGTATGACTATAAACATGACGTAATTCCTACACCACCAACAAAGCTGGGTGGATTACTGCGTAATAGTTATAACCGAGGTTTATATTGGGCAACCGTTAGAGGTTTATTATAGGGGATACAATAATGAGTGAAAATAATTTAAGCCCAGCAGATACTCAACTATTATCTGATGAAGATAAATTACATCTTCAACATTTATTAGAAAAAGCAAGACCATTATTAGCATTAAAGCGCTTTGATAATATCGTCGATTTATTATCTTTAATATCTGACTCAATAGATATTATGGATAATGCAACGGTTGAAAAACTTTCGGTTGCATTTGAAGAAACATTAATTCCAGTATGGGAGTTAAGTGCTGCTTATAATATGGCAAAGAAAGAATCTATTTATCAAGATAAAAAATATACATTAGGTTCAACTTTCGCATTATTAAGAAATCCTGATACCCTTAAAGGGATCTCAATTATTCTAAGAACAGTTCAAATTATCGGGGAAAATAACCAAAGAATAGAAAATTAATTAATAATTAGGAGATATAATGACGCAAAGTAATAAACATTTTAATACTCAAGCAATACATTATGGTTATTCTCCGTTAGATTCTCAGGGGGCATTAGTGCCTCCTGTTTTTCAAACATCCACTTTTGTTTTTCCAACGGCACAATATGGTGCTGATTGCTTTGCCGGAAAACAAAAAGGGCATTTTTATTCTCGTATCTCAAACCCTACTTTAGAGTTATTAGAAAAGCGTTTAGCACAATTAGAAAATGGTGAAGGCGCCATTGTTTTTTCTTCAGGAATGGGGGCAATTACCTCTAGTTGCTGGTCGTTACTTCAGCCTGGTGATGAACTTATTGCCGATATGACGCTTTATGGCTGCACTTTTACTTTTTTCAATCATGGGCTTGCTAAATTTGGTGTTAAAATAAAGCATGTTGATTTAACTAATATTGAAAAATTAAAAGAAGCGATCACAGAGAAAACTAAGCTCATTTTCTTTGAGACTCCTGCTAATCCTAATATGCGAGTGAGTGACATCGCAAAAATATCAGAAATTGCGCATCAACATCATATTTTAGTCATGGTAGATAGTACTTATTGCTCGCCTTATTTACAGCAGCCTTTAGGGCTTGGTGCTGATATTGTTGTGCATTCTATGACCAAATATTTATCAGGCCATGGAGATGTTACAGCAGGAGCAATTATTACCACGCACGCCCTAGTAGATAAAATACGTGTTGAAGGTCTAAAGGATATGACTGGTGCTTGTCTGTCTCCTCATGATGCCTCGTTAATATTACGAGGAATAAAAACGTTAGGCATAAGGATGGAGCAGATCTGCAAAAATGCACAGCGTATCGCACAATATCTTGAAGATAATCCTAAAGTCGAAACTATTCATTATCCTGGGCTGGCTTCTTTTCCTCAATATGAACTAGCCAAACGTCAAATGCGTTTAGCTGGAGGTATGATCGCCATTGAATTAAAGGGAGGAATAAAAGCAGGCAGAGAGTTTTTGAATCGCTTAAATCTCTTTAGTCGAGCAGTGAGTTTAGGAGACTGCGAATCTTTAGCTCAACATCCCGCCACAATGACTCATGCTACTTATAGTGCAGAAGAACGACAAAGGCATGGTATTAGTGATGGTTTGATTCGACTATCGATTGGTCTTGAAGATGTGGAAGATTTAATTGCCGATTTAGAACAAGCACTGGCTTAGTGAAGATCGCATAATAAAGAAAAAGGCTGTGAATTAATCCACAGCCTTTATTGTTTAGCTCAGAATTGTTGACTCAGAAAAGTGATTTATTTCTGGTTCATTCTTGGTTTGATACCCACATAGTAGCCGATAGTTAAAATAGCTACCCATACCATCCCGACAACCAAAGCCATTCTGGTTGACTCAAAATAGCCTAATATTGCAATAACAAACGCCATAAAGACGATAGTCAGTGCTGGAGCAACAGGCCATAGTGGAACTGGGAATTTCAGTGTTTTCACTTCATCTGCACTCATCTTACGACGCATAGCAACTTGAGAAAGTAAAATCATTAACCATACCCAAACTGTTGCAAATGTCGCAATAGAAGCGATTAAAACAAAGATTTGCTCTGGGATAAGGTAGTTAAGTACTACGCCCAGCAATAATACGACAGACATCACTAGTACCGTCATCCAAGGCACACCATTGCGGGTGAGCTTCATAAAGGATTTTGGTGCTTGTCCTTCTTGAGCCATACCGTACATCATACGGCCAGCGCCGAAGATATCACTGTTGATCGCAGAAATTGCTGCTGTAATAACCACAAGGTTTAAGATATTTGCTGCTGAATTGATCCCTAGATTTGAGAAAATCTGTACAAATGGGCTACCGTTATGGCCGATTTGTTGCCAAGGGAAAATGCACATTAGAATGAAAATCGTCAGTACATAGAATAATAAGATACGAAAAGGTACGGCATTGATAGCTTTAGGAATGGTTTTTTCAGGATCTTTAGCTTCACTGGCAGTAATACCAATGACTTCAATCCCACCAAACGCAAACATCACAATGGCAAGCGAAGCGATAACCCCTTCAATTCCATTTGGCATAAAACCACCAAACTCCCATAAGTTAGAGATACCAATAGGATGTTCAGTTTGTTGGCCAAAGCCATACATCATAATGACAACACCACCAATTATCATGGCAATAATTGCAGTGACTTTGACGATAGAAAGCCAAAACTCCATTTCACCAAATATCTTCACATGGCAAAGGTTTAAGGCACCAATAAAGCAAACTATCCCTAATACCCATATCCATTGATCAACATCTGGGAACCAGAGTTTCATATAGAAACCAAATGCGGTGACGTCAGCTAAACAGACAATCAGCATTTCAAAAACGTAGTTCCAGCCCGTTAAGAAGCCTGCTAAAGGCCCCATATAATGGCTTGCATATTGTGAAAAAGAGCCTGCAACAGGATGATGAACTGCCATTTCACCTAATGCACGCATAACCATAAATACTGCTGCACCACCAATAAGGTAAGCAAGCAATACAGCCGGACCCGCTTTCTCAATAGCAGCCGCAGAGCCATAAAATAAACCTGTACCGATTGCAGAGCCTAGCGCCATGAAACGAATGTGCCGCCCTGATAATCCTCGTGAAAGTTGATTCTCTTTTTGCATCTAAAGTATTCCCATCTCTGTCCAACGGAGGAACTCTATCCTCTTTTTCAGTGTCTTCTCGCACGTTAGCTATTCAAAACAAACCATGTACCTTATCATAAAGCCTCTTACGGTGAGATAGTTATCTGTAATAATCATCAGCATTCATTGGATATCAGAGTTTCTTATGCAATACCCCATTAATGAAGTGTTTCAAACCTTACAGGGTGAAGGTGTTTTTACTGGCGTCCCTGCACTTTTTGTTCGATTACAGGGGTGTCCTGTAGGTTGTAGTTGGTGTGATACCAAACATACTTGGGAAAAAGAAGACGAAAAAAAAGTTCCTCTTGGCGATATTCCTATTAAAACGCAAGAAAGCGATACTTGGGGAGAAGCCAGTGTTGCTCAGATTTTATCACTTTTTCAACAGCAAGGTTATAGCGCAAAACATGTGGTTATCACGGGAGGTGAGCCTTGCTTATATGATTTACGTCCTTTAACAGAAGGACTAGAGCAAGCTGGTTTTGCCTGTCAGATAGAAACCAGTGGTACTCACGATATTTTATGTAGTGAGAAAACATGGGTGACACTTTCCCCAAAAGTAGGCATGAAAGGGGGATTTACGGTATTACCCAGTGCAATCAATCGATCAAATGAGATAAAACATCCTGTTGGGCGTGAAAAAGATATTGAAACGTTAGATGCCTTACTGACATTACGCACAAAATACCCTGCACCTGTTGTTGCCTTACAACCCATTAGTTGTAAAGAGCGCGCGACAGCATTATGTATTAAAACCTGTATTGAACGTAATTGGCGTTTCTCGATGCAAACGCATAAATATTTAAATATTGCGTGATCATGTTTTTAATATAAAAAATCAGCCAATAAAAGGCTGATTTTCTTTTAGGTGGAAAGGCTTAATGTTAAACCCGATTTACTCACCGCGATAAATACATCCTGCTGTACACGTCTCTTTCACCATCACTGCAGATAATAATGGCAATGAGGGTTTTACTTGTTGCCAAATCCATTTTGCCAGCACTTCGCTGGTCGGATTTTCTAGACCTTCAATTTCATTAAGATAGTAGTGATCTAGGCGCTCAAGAGTAGGTTTAAATGCGGCTTTCACATCAGCAAAATCAATAAGCCAACCTGAATGTGCATCAACTTCACCTGTTAGTTCTAATCTAACAAGGAAAGAGTGCCCATGAAGACGTCCACATTTGTGGCCTTCAGGAACATGGGGTAAATGGTGGGCAGCTTCAAACTGAAAATCTTTAAAGATGGTGGTTGTCATCAAAACTCTCTTGACTTAATTAGTAAAAAAGAAACCGATAGAACGAATTGGCTACCAGTGTAGCCGATTTAGCGTATCACGCCTAATCTCCGTTAATCTTAATCACTTATTAGCCTCCTCAGTGCTTATCTATTATATCGATAAAGGAAATCAATAAATAAATTTAGCATTTAAGGTTATTAGATAGAGCCAACAGGTCTTTAATTCACCTTCTAGTCGTGGGATACCCTCTCAATATTAGAAATATTATCAAAGAACAATAAAGCACAGATAAGTGCTTCGCTTTTTAAGGCAGGATAAATGAGCAATCAACCTCCATTATTATCAATGCTTCCATTAACACCGGAACAATTGAATCAATTACAGGACGCAACAAAAGATCTCTCAACAGCGCAAATGGCGTGGTTATCTGGTTATTTGTGGGGACAGCTTAATCCTTCAGTCGTACCTACATCGACAACGGTTACTTCAGCACAAGTGCCAGAGCAGGAAACCATTACATTGATCTCCGCTTCTCAAACCGGTAATGCGCGTCATCTTGCAGAACAGTTACGAGATAATTTGGTTGCTCACAAATTGAATGTAGAACTATATTCTGCAGGTGAATATAAGTTTAAGCAGATCCATAAAACAACAACCTTGATCATCATTGCATCGACACAAGGTGAAGGTGATCCTCCCGAAGAAGCGATAGCGTTTTATAAATATCTGAATTCTAAAAAAGCCGCTGAAATGAAAGAAACGGCTTATGCAGTATTGAGTTTAGGGGATACCTCATATGAGCATTTCTGTAAGGCAGGAAAAGACTTTGATGAGCGAATGGCACAACTGGGGGCAACTCGTTTATTACCAAGAGTTGATGCTGATGTTGAATATCAATCTGTTGCGGATGAATGGATAAAACAGCTTACAGAACTCTTAAAAGCAAGAGTGCCAGCACAAAGTACGCAAATCTTACAACAAACACAGTCAGGCACGACGGATACGGTTAATACCTCTATTTATCATAGAGATGTGCCTTTTACTGCCACATTACTGACTAATCAAAAAATCACAGGTAGAAATTCAGATAGAGATATTCGCCATATTGAAATCAGCCTTGAAGGTTCTGATTTGCAATATCAACCGGGTGATGCGCTGGGAGTTTGGTTTAATAACTCATCTGAAAAAGTTGATGAACTTATTGCTTTGTTGTGGCTAAAGGGTGATGAACCAGTCTCGTTAAAATCTCAAACATTTACTTTAAAAGAAGCGTTGCTGCACCATTGCGAGTTAACTCAAAATAGCGCACCTATCGTAAAAGCCTATGCCCAATTGACACGCCATGAAGATCTATTGTCATTGGTGGCTGATAAAACCAAGCTTCAGCAATATGCAGAAAAACACCCTATTAATGAGATGGTGCGCCAATATTGTGCTCAGCCCACGGCACAAGATTTTGTTGATATTTTACGTCCACTTACTCCTCGCCTTTACTCTATTGCATCGTCACAACAAGAAGTAGAAGACGAGGTACACCTTACTTTAGGCGTTGTACGTTACGACGTTAACGCCCGAGCTTATACCGGTGGAGCCTCTGGTTTTTTAGCAGATAGCTTGAAAGATGGCGATAGCGTCAATGTTTTTATCGAAAAAAATGCACATTTTCGTCTCCCTGAGGATAACACCGCACCTGTCATTATGATTGGTCCAGGTACAGGCATCGCACCTTTTAGAAGTTTTATGCAACAGCGCGAAAATGACGCAGCAACAGGTAAAAATTGGTTATTTTTTGGTAATCCTCATTTTGTAGAAGATTTTCTCTATCAAGTGGAATGGCAACGTTATGTCAAAAGCGGTCTGTTAACTCATATCGATTTAGCATGGTCACGCGATCAAGCACATAAAATTTATGTACAAGATAAATTGCGTGAACGTGGTAATGAGATTTGGCAATGGTTACAGCAGGGTGCTTATCTTTATGTTTGTGGTGATGCATCACGAATGGCAAAAGATGTTGAACAGGCATTGTTAGATATTGTGATGGAGTATGGCAATAAAAATATTGAAGAAGCAGATGAATACTTAAGTGAGCTACGTCTAGAACGGCGTTATCAGAGGGATGTCTATTAAAATGAAATCACACACTCAAGCGCCCTTAGTGGTTGAAGGGAAACTGGCTGATAGTGAACGCATGAAAAAAGAGAGTCACTTTTTACGCGGCACTATTACAGAAGACTTACAAAATGGTTTAACTGGTGGTTTTGAAGGCGATAACTTTTTGTTAATTCGCTTTCATGGCATGTATCAGCAAGATGACAGAGATATTCGTGCTGAACGTGCGGAGCAAATGCTAGAACCTCGCCATGCAATGATGCTACGTTGCCGTTTACCCGGTGGCATTATTTCGCCTAAACAGTGGCTTAGTATTGATAAGTTTGCGACTGAAAATACGCTTTATGGCAGTATTCGTATTACTAATCGTCAAACATTTCAATTTCATGGCATTTTAAAAGGCAATGTAAAACCCGCACATCAAATGCTTGCAGCAACAGGGTTGGATTCTCTAGCTACTGCGAATGATGTTAACCGTAATGTCTTATGTACTTCAAACCCAGTGCAATCTTCACTACACCAAGAAGCGTATGAGTGGGCGAAAAAAATATCAGAACACTTATTACCTCGCACTCATGCTTATGCGGAAATTTGGTTAGATAAAGAGAAAGTTGCAACCACAGACGAAGAGCCTATTTTGGGGGAAACCTACTTACCACGAAAATTTAAAACGTCAGTGGTGATCCCTCCCCATAATGATGTTGATCTTCATGCAAATGACATGAATTTTATTGCGATTGCTGAAAACGGGCATCTAGTGGGTTTTAACGTGCTTGTTGGCGGTGGTTTAGCCATGACGCATGGCGATAAGAATACCTTTCCTCGCTTAGCCAGTGAGTTTGGTTATATCCCTATCGAAAATACATTAGCAATTGCAGAAGCGATTGTGACAACTCAGCGTGACTGGGGAAACCGGACTGAACGCAAAAATGCAAAAACAAAATACACATTAGAACGTGTTGGCATAGAGACGTTTAAACAAGAGGTTGAACGCCGCTCAGGTGTTACATTTGAGGCTATTCGACCTTATGAATTTACCCATCGAGGCGATCAAATTGGTTGGTTAAAAGGTGTTGATGATAAATGGCACCTGACTTTATTTATTGAAAGTGGACGGTTGATTGATACACCAGATTCTCCGCTAAAAACAGGTGTTGCTGAAATCGCTAAAATTCATCAAGGTGATTTTCGTCTTACCGCAAATCAAAACTTAATTGTCGCAGGTGTACTTGAAAGCGAAAAAGCCAATATTGAAGCGATTGCACGTCAATATGGTTTGATTAGCGATAATGTTACACCATTGCGTGAACATGCGATGGCGTGTGTTTCTTTTCCAACATGCCCATTGGCGATGGCAGAAGCTGAGCGCTTTTTACCCTCATTCACTGATACACTTGATAGTTTAATGGCTAAACATGGTGTGAGTGAAGAGCATATAGTTGTGCGCGTAACAGGATGCCCAAATGGCTGTGGTCGAGCGATGCTTGCAGAAGTGGGGCTGGTGGGTAAAGCGCCTGATCGTTACAACTTGCATTTAGGCGGTAATCGCATCGGGACACGTATTCCGAGAATGTATCGTGAAAATATTACCTCGCAAGAAATCATCGCAATACTTGATTCACTGATTGGTGAATGGGCGGTTTCTCGTCATAACAATGAGGGGTTTGGTGATTTTCTTATTCGTACTAATGTGGTTAAACCTGTACTGAATTCAGCAATTGATTTTTATGAAGTACAGGAGGCGATATGAGTTTATTTCAGCTTGCTTCGCTAAAACAGTTACCTGTTGAAGAGCAGACAGATGCTTTGCGCCAGATTAATCAACAGTTAGAGCAATTAAGTGCTATTGAACGGGTTACTTGGGCTTTAGAACATTTACCTAAAACCTATGTATTAAGCTCTAGTTTTGGTATTCAAGCAGCAGTTTGCCTGCATTTGATAACAAGGCAATACCCTGATATTCCAGCAATTTTGACTGATACAGGTTACTTATTTCCTGAAACTTACCAATTTATTGATACGCTGACTCAGCAGTTACAACTTAACTTGAAGGTCTATCGGGCTGAAATATCTTCATCTTGGCAAGAAGCGCGTTACGGTAAACTTTGGTTAGAAGGTATTGAGGGTATTGAACGTTATAATCAGATAAACAAAGTAGAGCCAATGGAAAGAGCTTTACGTGAATTACAGGCTCAAACGTGGTTTGCAGGTCTTCGTCGTCAGCAATCTAAAAGCCGTGAACATTTACCAGTGCTTTCAATCGCAAAAGGGATCTTTAAGTTTTTACCCATCGTAGATTGGGATAATAAGAAAGTTTATCAATATCTTAAAGAAAACGACTTACCTTATCACCCTTTATGGGAGCAAGGTTATCTCTCTGTGGGAGATACTCATACAACCCGAAAATGGGAAGAGGGTATGAATGAAGAAGAAACACGATTTTTTGGCTTAAAACGTGAGTGTGGATTACACGAATAACGTCATTATCTACCAATAAATAATTGGGGTAATAGAGTTTATCTATTGCCCTTTTTGTCATTCTTAAAATTATAACCATTTGAAAATATTTTATTTTTTCTTATTCCTTTCTGTTCCATCACATAGCTTTTTGTCATTTCATAACCCTTAAAGCACCTTTTATAGTCGTTAGTTATAAAGTGAACAACGAAGGTGAAATACGCGTATGGATTACCTACCCTTATTTGTGGAATTAAAAGAACGCCCAGTGTTATTGGTTGGTGGTGGTCATGTTGCTGCGCGTAAAGCTTTGCTGTTGTTAAGAGTGGGTTCTCGCTTAAGAGTGATTGCACCTCAGTTATGTGATGAATTACATCTTGCTTATCAGCAAAATAAAATTGAATGGGTATCAGCCAAGTATCAGTCTGAACATCTATTAGGAATGATGCTTGTGATTGTAGCAACGGATGATAGTGCGCTTAATCAGCAAGTTTATCTTGATGCACAAGCACGACATATTTTTGTTAATGTGGTGGATTCACAGCCTCAATGCTCATTTATCTTTCCTGCCATTATCGATAGAAACCCTATTTTGATTGCAATTTCATCTGCGGGAAAAGCACCCGTTTTAGTACGAATGATACGTGAGAAATTAGAAGCCTTATTACCCGCGTCATTGGGAACTATGGCGACAATAGCTGGAAAATGGCGTAATAAAGTGAAACAGCGTTTAGAAACTTTTCAAGCTCGTTGTCGTTTTTGGGAGCAAGCCTTCAGTGGTAAATTCGCCTCTTTAGTAGCAAGCGATCAATTAGCACAAGCAGAAGCTTTGCTTGAACAACAATTGAAACAAAAAGAGATCCAACAAGGTGAACTAGCATTAGTTGGGGCAGGTCCCGGTGACGCAGGATTATTAACACTGCGCGGTTTGCAGGTTATTCAACAAGCCGAAGTTGTGCTCTATGACAGTTTAGTGAGTCCGGAGGTTTTAGAGCTTGTTCGTCGTGATGCTGACACTATTTGTGTAGGTAAAAGAGCGGGACACCACAGTGTTTCTCAAGAAGAAACCAATGTGCTGATCGTGAAATATGTGCAACTTGGTAAACGCGTTGTCAGATTAAAAGGTGGTGATCCCTTTATTTTTGGACGAGGCGGCGAAGAACTAGAGATCGCAGTACAACATGGCATTTCATTCCAAGTTATTCCCGGTGTTACTGCGGCAAGTGGCGCAAGTGCATACGCAGGTATTCCATTAACGCATCGTCAATATGCACAAAGCGTCACCTTTATGACAGGGCATTGTAAACCCGATGGGATAGAGCCTGATTGGGCTTCATTAGCGCAGGCGAACCATACGCTAGCAATTTATATGGGAACAACACAAGCTGAGCTTATTAGCCAACGATTAATTGAGTTGGGGCGTTCACCTTTAACGCCGATTGCTGTCATTAGTTGTGGTACACGTCATGATCAACAAGTGCTGACAGGAAACTTAACGCAACTCGCACAATTAGCAGAAAAAGCACCTACGCCAGCTTTATTGATTGTCGGAGAAGTTGCCGCATTACATCACCAACTTGCGTGGTTTGGCGATAGACAATTCCAATCAACATCATCAATCCATTCATCTTTGGTTCATTTTGCCTAAACGAGGTTGTTATGAATGAAACACAATTAACCCATCTTCAGCAATTAGAAGCAGAAAGTATTTATATTCTGCGCGAAGTTGTCGCTGAATTTGAAAATCCCGTCATGCTTTATTCAATAGGCAAAGATTCCTCGGTGATGTTGCATTTAGCTCGTAAAGCGTTTTATCCCGCGAAATTACCTTTCCCTTTGTTGCATGTTGATACTGGCTGGAAATTCCGAGAAATGTATGAATTTCGAGATAAAACGGCTAAAGAATATGGTTTTGATCTTAACGTTTATCGCAATCCGCAAGGGGTAGAACTTGGCATTAATCCGTTTATTCATGGTAGTGCAAAACACACCGATATCATGAAAACAGAAGGACTAAAGCAAGCCTTAGACAAATATGGTTTTGATGCGGCATTTGGTGGAGCGCGTCGTGATGAAGAAAAATCACGAGCTAAAGAGCGTATTTATTCGTTTAGAGATAGAAAGCATCGCTGGGATCCAAAAAACCAACGACCTGAATTATGGAAAAACTATAACGGACAGGTTAATAAAGGTGAAAGTATTCGTGTATTTCCGCTATCTAACTGGACGGAGCTTGATATTTGGCAATATATCTATTTAGAGAATATCGACATTGTTCCTCTCTATTTTGCAAAAAATAGACCTGTTATTGAACGTGATGGCACCTTAATTATGGTAGATGACGACAGAATTGATCTAAAACCGGGTGAGGTGATCACACAGCAAAAAGTGAGATTTAGAACGCTGGGATGCTGGCCATTAACGGGTGCTATTCCTTCACAAGCAGAAACTCTACCCGCCATTATTGAAGAAATGCTGATTTCCACCAGCAGTGAACGACAAGGGCGTTTAATTGATAGTGATCAGTCAGCCTCAATGGAACTGAAAAAGCGCCAAGGTTATTTTTAATCGGAGGAAATATGGGACTTTTAGCCGTAAAAACGAATCAACTTGTCGCGGGTGAAATCGCACAACAGGGCGGTGTAGATCGCTATCTTAAGACCCAACAGAATAAAGGATTACTACGATTTTTAACCTGTGGGAATGTCGATGATGGAAAAAGTACATTAATAGGGCGTTTACTTCATGACACAAGGCAGATCTATGAAGATCAGCTTTCTACATTACAAAATGAAAGTAAAAAGATCGGCACTCAAGGTGAAAAGCTCGATCTGGCTTTGCTGGTGGATGGATTAGCAGCAGAAAGAGAGCAGGGGATCACTATTGATGTTGCTTACCGCTATTTTTCAACTTCAAAGCGTAAGTTTATTATTGCTGATACGCCAGGACATGCTCAATATACCCGCAATATGGCGACAGGAGCATCAACAAGTTCACTTTCTATTCTGTTGATCGATGCTCGAAAAGGTGTACAAGAACAAACACGGCGACACAGTTTTATCAGCACACTCCTTGGGATCCGCCATTTAATTGTTGCGATCAATAAAATGGATCTGGTGGATTATCAGCAAGCGACCTTTGATTCGATCCAGCAAGATTATCTTAAATTTGCCGATCAACTGCCAACAGATCTTACCATTGAATTTGTCCCTATTTCCGCCCTTGATGGTGACAATGTGGTTTCTCCCTCATTGAATATGCCTTGGTATCAAGGAAAAACGTTGCTTTCATTATTAGAGGATGCGCCGGTTAAATTGGGTTCAGACTCGCAAGCACTGCGTTTTCCTGTGCAATATGTGAATCGCCCAAATCTAGATTTTAGAGGATACAGCGGTACGGTGTCTTCAGGTGTGCTTTATCAAGGGCAAAAAATCAAAGTATTGCCTTCAGAAAAACATACAACGATTAAACGCATTGTCACTTTTGATGGTGATCTAACGCAAGCTAAAGCAGGGCAAGCAATCACGCTGGTTCTGGCAGATGAAATTGATATTAGTCGTGGAGATATTATCGTTGATGATAACGATACAACCGCCAATATTAGCACTCATGCGTTAATTGACGTGGTGTGGATGTCAGAACAGCCTTTAGTGCAAGGTCATACTCTGGATATCAAAATTGCAGGTAAAAAAAGCCGTGCAAAAATAGAGAATATTCATTATCAAGTGGATGTAAATAAGCTCACTCAACAAGTAACAGATAACTTAAGTTTAAATGCGATAGGTAGTGTTGAAGTCTCATTTGAAGAGCCTCTGGTGCTGGATAACTATCAAATTAATGCTGATACTGGAGGATTAATTCTTATTGATCGACTAAGCAATGTCACCGTAGGCGCTGGACTTATTCGAGAAACGAGAGATAACGCCATACAAACTATGACGCAATATGATGCTTTTGAAGTTGAGTTAAATCAGCTTATCCGTCGCCACTTTCCCCATTGGGGAGCGAGAGATCTTCTTGGAGGAAAATAGTGGTGATAAGCAACGATATTGTTTGGCATCCTCATAAAATTGGATTAAATGAACGCGAATCACAACAAGCACACAAAGGATGTGTGCTTTGGTTTACAGGGTTATCTGGCTCAGGTAAATCCACACTTGCTGATGCACTAGAACAAGCGCTTTATCAGTATTCACAAAAACATTCGCCTATTCATACTTATTTATTAGATGGGGATAACTTACGCCATGGATTATGTTGTGATCTCGGATTTAGCGCAGAAGATAGGCATGAGAATATCCGCCGTGTGGGGGAAGTGGCTAAATTGATGGTCGATGCGGGGCTTATTGTCTTAACAGCTTTTATCTCGCCTTACCAAAAAGACAGACAACAAGTTAGAGATCGTTTTGAGCAAGGAAGATTTATTGAGATCTTTGTTGATACACCACTTTCTATTTGTGAAGCCCGAGATCCGAAAGGGCTTTATCAAAAAGCAAGACGTGGTGAAATAAAGCAATTTTCAGGTATAGATTCGCCTTATGAACCGCCCATTGATCCTGAATTACATTTAGATGGTACACTTTCTATAAGTGAACTAATCCAACAAATTCTCGCATATCTACGGCAAAACCAAATTTACCGTTAATCTGATGATGACATTAAATTATCTTTGCACGAACCTCCCATAAAAAGGGGGAATGTGTAGAGATAATGTATGCAATTAGAGTAAAAACGCTGATTCCGGCATACCATTTAAAATACAACTCACGCTTTAATTGAGCATTCATTTATTTATAAATTAACCCCATAGCACTTCATCTTAATAAGAAAAAATCAAACCTTAGTCTGATTTTTATAGAAGTTACCCGCGTTTATAGTGAGGAGAATAGGAATAATAATGTAATATATTCCAGCACTGTTGTGGCGTCTGTGGTTGAGTTGTGGGATGATTAGCCCATTAATCTTGGGGGTGGTAATGGGGAAATTAACAGTCTTACTTCTGATTTTACTTGGTTGGCTACAATATTCATTGTGGTTAGGTAAAAATGGTATCCATGATTACAACAAAGTAACTCAAGAAGTTGAATCTGCATTGGCGCAAAATACGCAGTTAAAAGAGCGTAATGATCGTCTATTTGCGGAGATTGATGACCTCAATGGCGGGCAAGAAGCATTAGAAGAACGTGCTCGTAGTGAATTAGGAATGATAAAGCCTAATGAGACATTTTTCCGTATTGTGAGCGATAAATCTCAACCACGTCGTTAATTTATTGAATTAATAGTGTGTCCTGATACAAATATCATAATGAATATAACAAACTCAACTCTTCCTATTGTTGCTGTTATTCCAGCGGCTGGTATTGGAAGTCGAATGCAATCAGTCTGTCCAAAACAATATTTGAAGATTGGTGGATTGACTATTCTTGAACATACCATTAATGCCTTATTAAAACACCCACGTATAACGCAAATTATCGTGGCGATCAGCCCTAATGACAGCTATTTTCACTCTTTACCTTTAGCGCAAGATCAAAGAATAATTACGGTTAATGGTGGTGGTGAACGTGCTGACTCTGTATTGTCAGGTTTAGAGTATGTCACTCAACACTTTTCTGAAAATACATGGGCGTTAGTTCATGATGCAGCAAGACCTTGCTTGCATTTTGGCGATCTTGATCATCTTATTAAATTAATTGATGAAAACGTTATGGATCCACAATTTTGTGGTGGCATTCTTGCGACACCTGTTCGCGATACAATGAAACGTAGTCATCAGCAAGATAATCATATTGAACAAACAGTAGAAAGAACAACCCTATGGCATGCTTTAACGCCACAATTCTTTCCTGCCTTGTTATTAAAACAAAATATAGAAAATGCACTCTCACAAAAAGCAACGATCACTGATGAGGCCTCAGCGATGGAGTTTGCTGGATATGAACCTTTATTAGTTAAAGGTCGTGCAGATAATATTAAAGTTACTCAGCCAGAAGATTTAGCGCTTGCAGAGTTTTTCCTCTCACGCCAAATCACCAGTATAAGGAACACATAATAAAATGAGAATTGGACACGGTTACGACGTACACAAATTTGGCGGTGAAGGTCCTATTATTATTGGCGGCGTCAGAATTCCTTATGAACAAGGGCTGTTAGCTCACTCTGACGGTGATGTCGTATTACATGCGGTTACAGATGCTATTTTAGGCGCGGTGGCGATGGGAGACATTGGCACATTGTTTCCTGATACTGATCCGGCTTACAAAGGCGCAGATAGTCGTGTACTCCTTCGTGAAGCATTCTCACGCGTAAGAGCAAAAGGTTACCGAATTGGTAATTTAGATGTCACAATTATTGCTCAGGCACCAAAAATGCTACCTCATACACCGCAAATGCGCGTCAATATCGCTGAAGATCTTCATTGCCATGTTGATGATATCAATGTGAAAGCCACCACAACAGAAAAGCTTGGATTTGTTGGTAGAAAAGAAGGCATTGCCTGTGAAGCCGTTGTTTTATTAATGAAAGAGTCATTACCTGAATGAATGATTTACCCGAACTCCATTGGTTACATGGAAAACCACAAGCAACAGGCTTATTAAAGTCAATTCCTGAAGATTTTATTGTCTGTGAAGATCTTGGTTTCACCCTTGATGGTGAAGGCGAGCATGTCATGGTGAAAATCAGAAAAACAGGTTGTAACACGGCTTTCGTTGCTGAAAAATTGGCAAAATTTGTTGGGATCCATCCTCGTGATGCCAGTTACGCCGGACTAAAAGACAGAAATGCCGTTACTGAACAGTGGTTTTGCTTGCGAATGCCGGGTAAAGAGATGCCCGATTTTAGCCAGCTTGTTTTAGAAGGTTGCGAAATTTTAGAAACGACTCGCCAACAACGTAAATTACGTATAGGAACGCTAAAAGGTAATCACTTTACATTGGTGTTACGAGAAATTTCTGATCGCGATTTTGTTGATACTCGATTAGCGCAAATAAAAGCGAAAGGTATTCCTAACTACTTTGGTGCTCAACGATTTGGTCGTAATGGTGATAATTTACGACAAGCCATGCGTTGGGCAACAGATGAAATTCGCGTAAAAGAACGAGGAAAACGTAGTTTTTATCTTTCAGCAGCCCGTAGTGCGATGTTTAATCATATCGTCAGCAAAAGATTGGAATGTGATTTATATTCAAAGGTGATACTCGGTGATGCAATGCAACTTCATGGAAGAGGTAGCTGGTTTGTTGTTGATGAAGCCGAACTGGCTCAAACACAAACCCGTTATGAAGAGCATGATGTTCATATTACTGCACCTTTGCCGGGTAAAGGTGATTTAGGTACACAATCACAAGCATTGGATTTTGAAACTGAAAATCTGGCAGAATATGAAGCTTTCTGGTCGCTGGCTCGACAAGAACGAGTTGATAATACAAGACGTGCTATCAATGTATTACCAGAAAATATGTCATGGAATTGGGTAGACGACACCACTGTTTCTCTGTCATTCTTTTTACCCGCAGGAAGCTTTGCAACTAGCGTTGTACGCGAATTAATTTTATTAGGGAATGATGATGCTGAAAATATTGGTGAGTAATGACGATGGTGTGATGGCGAAGGGGATACAGACTCTCGTTAAAGCATTGCGCCAGCGTTATGATGTACAAATTGTTGCACCCGATCGTAATCGTAGTGCTGCATCTAATTCTTTAACAATTGACAGACCTCTACGTAAGCAAGAGCTTGAGAATGGGGACATTGCGATTGTTGAGGGTACACCAACAGATTGCGTTTATCTTGGTGTGAACCATTTAGTACGTCCTCGTCCTGATATTGTGGTTTCTGGTATTAATCACGGCCCTAATTTGGGTGATGATGTTATTTATTCAGGTACTGTTGCAGCGGCAACAGAAGGGCGTTTTTTAGGCTTACCTGCTATTGCTGTTTCACTTGATGGTGAAACGCACTTTGAGACAGCCGCTCAAGTGACTTGTGAAGTTTTGGCAATGTTACAACAAGTACCGTTAAGAGCAGGAAATATTCTCAATATTAACGTACCTGATATTCCTCTTGATGAAGTAAAAGGTTTTCGTATTACACGTTGTGGTAGTCGTCATGCTTCACAACATGTTTATACACATACCGATCCTAGAGGAAATAGTCTTTATTGGATTGGGCCTCCAGGTGAAAAAAATGATGTAGGTCCCGATACAGATTTTGCTGCTGTTGACGAAGGTTATGTTTCGATAACCCCATTACATGTCGATTTAACAGCCTATAAAGCACTCGATTTACTACAAAATTGGTTAAACAAAGCAGAGGTCAAAAAAACATGTTAAGTCGGTCAATGAAAGACTTACTGACAATGTTAAAACAGCATGGCATCAAGGATGAGAGCCTGTTGGAAGCAATGAGTAAAGTACCAAGAGAGCTTTTTATAGATGAAGCGCTTTCTCATAAGGCTTATGAAAATACGGCTTTGCCTATTGGCAATGGGCAAACTATTTCACAGCCTTATATTGTTGCCAAAATGACAACGCTACTGGAATTACAAAGTACCGATTCTGTATTAGAAATTGGTACAGGTTCGGGATATCAAACTGCAGTATTAGCAAATTTAGTTCATCATGTTAGTTCCGTTGAGCGTATAAAGATATTGCAATGGCAAGCTAAACGACGTTTTAAACATCTTGATTTACATAATATCTCGACACGTCATGGAGATGGATGGGAAGGTTGGTCATCAAAAGCCCCTTTTAATGCCATAATAGTGACAGCGTGTGCAACAGAAGTACCGCAACAGTTATTGATGCAGTTAGCCGATGGTGGCAGGATGATCATACCTGTTGGTGAGCAACAACAAATACTGAAGTTTATCCGACGTTTAGGTAATGATTTTCACTATCAATCTATAGAAACTGTTAGATTTGTTCCTTTAATCGCAGGCGAGTTAGCATAACTTCCAGATAAATCTGACCGTTTTTTATTACTGCTTTTTAATAGCTTGTCGTAATCTGCACTAATAAATGAAACATTTTCAAAAAATTGCAGTCTTTTTGTTTAACTCGACAAATTGCTAGATGCTAATGCCTTTTTAAAGGGAGAAGGAAGTATGAATTCAGAAAGCCCAATTAAGCATGTCCGCTGGGCAATCATGTGTTCGGTAATTGGATTTGCATTAACAGGCTGTGCAGATACACCTTATCGTCCTGCGCCAATTACCTCTGTAAATGATAGCTCTTCAAATAATACGGTATCAACCGCACCTGTGATGACTAACAGTAATGCGACACCTATTGAAAGAACTACCCCCTTACAATCGTCACCTCCTCCTTCTATTAAGGTGAACTCTGCGTCGTCTAATGGAGGCATGGATCAGCCTCAAAGCCAGCCTCGTGCTCAAACGTCAGTTGCGACTCAAAATGTAAGCACTAATGGTTCTGGACGAATTGTGTATAACCGTAACTACGACAGTATTCCGAAAGGAAACTACAACGGTAATACGTACACCGTAAAACGCGGTGATACTATGTTCTATATCGCTTGGATAACAGATAGTGATGTAAAAGAACTGGCATCAATGAATAACATCCCAGAACCTTATAGCTTAAACGTAGGGCAGGTATTGAATATTGGTAACCGTCAGGTCAACACGGGTACTAATACCAATGTCAATACATCGGTTATTAATCAATCAAGTAGCGCTGGTGTTCAAACTGCACACACTAAACCAACAAACAATGGTGCTATGGGACCATTGATTACTAAGCCAGCAACAACACAACCAAAGACAACGACTCTGCCACCAACAACAAATACAAATACCACAACTGCGGCAACACCGGCACCAACGGCAGTTTCTGGTAAGTGGATTTGGCCTGCACAAGGTAATATCATTGAAAGTTACTCAAGTGCGCCTGGTGGTAATAAAGGTATCGATATTGGTGGTACAAAAGGTTCGCCAATTGTTGCAACGGCTGCGGGTAAAGTAGTTTATGCAGGTAGCGCATTACGCGGTTATGGTAACCTTGTTATCATTAAGCATAATGACGAATACCTCAGTGCATATGCACATAACGACACCATTTTGGTGCGTGAACAGCAAAATGTGAATGCGGGTCAGCAAATTGCCACAATGGGTAGTTCTGGAACTAGTTCTGTCCGACTACACTTTGAGATCCGCTATAAAGAAAAGTCACTCAACCCAATGAGTTATTTACCTAAGAAATAGATAAGTGGTTTTTTACTCGTATAGTGAATAATCCTAAAGTTAAGCCCTCTTCTTTACAAAAAGAAGAGGGCTTTTTCTTATCTGTAATTAATTAAAATATTGAAACAGAATAGATTTTACCTAAGTATAAGTGCTTATTTGAAGTCGATTAAAAATGAGAGGTCAATATAAAATTATAGATAACGTTAAATTAGACGGTTGATTCTCAACCAATGAATGCGTATGCTAAAAATTGTTATATAAAAAATGAATAAAGATTCGTTGTTATTAAAAGATGGACTATAAAACAACCCCTTGTTTAGGTGGGTATTTTTTTTATTAGATTATCTTTTTAATAATAGTACGTAATATAAATTATTGGATATTATTTTATTATTATGGGTTTTTATTTGTTTTTTTTAGATGTAAGTAGTCACAAATAGCGCATCAAATAGAGTAATTTCACGTATAGATAAATATACGTAAAATATAATAAAAAAACTGTTAATAACCTGCACTCAATAGTTAAGTTATATATTGAATAAAGAAAGAATAAAATTAACAGTAAAATAGATTATGTTATCTTTTATTTTGTAATTCGTTACAAGGGAAAATCAGTAAACCCGTTGTGTCGTGACACAGCGATAAACTGGTAAACAGACTTTAATCATGAGTCGTTTACCTAAATTATCAAGGGTAGGAGCAGCTGATGAGCCAAAGTACGCTAAGAGTAGACGAGTTATATACAGATGAAATTGAAGAGAACATGGAAGAGTTCGATGAAGTTGCTGCAAAAGAGGCAGAAAATGAGTCTGATGCTCAAGATGAAATTGAACTTATTGAAGGAGTCAACCAGCGTGCGCTCGATGCAACTCAGCTTTATTTAGGAGAAATTGGTTATTCTCCGTTGCTGACCGCTGAAGAAGAAGTTTTCTTTGCCCGTAGGGCGTTACGTGGCGATATTCCTTCAAGACAACGAATGATAGAAAGTAACCTACGTTTAGTTGTTAAGATCTCTCGTCGTTATACAAACCGAGGGCTTGCTCTTCTTGATCTTATTGAAGAGGGGAATTTAGGTCTTATTCGTGCTGTTGAAAAATTCGATCCTGAAAAAGGTTTCCGTTTTTCAACTTATGCGACATGGTGGATACGTCAAACAATTGAACGTGCCATTATGAACCAGACTCGTACTATCCGCCTTCCCATTCATATCGTTAAAGAGCTGAATGTTTATTTAAGAACGGCAAGAGAATTAGCACATAAACTCGATCACGAGCCTAGTGTTGAAGAAATTGCACAAACATTGGATAAACCAGTTGAAGATGTGAGTAAGATGCTACGTTTAAACGAACGTATTACTTCTGTTGATACCCCAATTGGCGGCGATTCAGATAAAGCATTACTTGATATTATCTCTGACGAAAATGAAGAAGGACCGGAAGCAACAATTCAAAATAATAACCTCAAGGAAAATATCATAAAGTGGTTATTTGAATTGAATCCTAAGCAACGTGAAGTATTAGCACGTCGTTTTGGGTTATTAGGCTATGAAGCAGAAACTTTAGAAGATGTTGGTAGAGAGATTGGTCTAACAAGAGAACGGGTTCGTCAAATTCAAGTTGAAGGACTACGTCGCTTAAAAGACATTTTGCAAAGTCAGGGATTATGTATTGAAGCACTTTTCAAAGCATAGTTAGCCACCCAATTTCTGTTTATAGCTTTAATTGACATATTGTTATTACCAAAGCCGATTAGTGGGTTTGCTAATCGGCTTTTCTTTATCTTGTATTATACGATCCAAAACGATAAAACAAGAGCGCAGTCTTGTGCCTCGTTAGCCTGATGAAAGTAATAAAGGAAGATATGAAAGATTATTTTTTAAACGTTACACTAGAGCGTTGCGATTTTAACCAAAATAAAATCTCTCCGAAGGGAATGGTGAGATTAATGGCATCAGGTAAAAACTTTTATCTTAATGAAGCAGATTTTGCTAACTCTCAAGATTTTCTTAAACGATTAAAACAAGGTGATGAGCTTAAAATCTGCGCCGAATTATTGAAAGATGGCAGTTTCTGGGTGCAATGGATTTATCATGATACAAAAGGAAGGCTTGAGCCTGAAAGAAAATTCTCGCTAACAGCAAAACAACAAAAATGGTTATTACTTGCATTTATTCTGGTATTTGTTGGCGGTTATTGGAGTTATTTTTCGATTCTCAATCTTGAAGTGAACTTCTTTATCGTTGTCTCCATGGTTATTGCATGCGGAGCAGTGATGGGGGGGATCAGTTATATCGGAGAAAAGGCTTATCGCTATTTTCAGCGTACCAGACCTAAACATAGAAAGAGAATAAAGGCGCTGGATAAAGTCATCGCCAAGCAAGTATTGATAGCTCCAGATGGCGAGCAACTCATTATTACTGGAGTAAAATCATCACCATTACCTTCATTTACCTTGAGTAAAAAGTCGTTTCCTCAAATAAAGCAAAGTAAAGTGCAACGAGTTAGAGGAATAATAAAAATTCATAGTATTAATAGACTTCAAATACACTCCCGCAATAGTGAGACTGTGATAATGCAAATATCCTGTCTGATTGATAAACATCCTTTTGTATTAAGTTATAGAGAGCGCTTATTTTATTCTGATCATAACTTATTTCTTGCTGATGGTGATGATGTTGAATTGTTCTTTTGGCAAGCTGAAGATAAGAACTCAGGGCCTGTTGTCTTAGGGGGTTATAATCATACAGATAATGGCGCTTATTCAATTTCAGGACAAATGTATATTGGGCATCAGCGCACATATCGTTTATCGCTGTTAATAATCGCATTAGTCAGTGTTTTTGTATTCTCAATTGTTGCTGGTTTTTCTATTTCCGATGTTTATGATAATGGCAATTATTGGGATAAATGGGATTGGTATTCTATTGGTGATGCCTTTTTAGGAATGGGTATTATCTATGGTTTAATCATGAGTGGCTTTGCCTTTTTAACTGCATTATTTTCAAACATTTATATTGTATTATCAGAAAAAGGTAATAGCAGTTATCAAACCCATTTTTTACTTCAGCAGCAATGTATTGAAAGCAAACGACCGCTGTATATTACGGAGCTGCGCCAATGAATCCTTTTTTCCGTAAGCCTTTTATCATCACCACAAGCTTATTTATTTTAAGCTTACTACTTTTTTATGGTGTGCTTTTTCATGGTTTTGCCTCTAAGTGGCAATGGAAAAATGAAAACTCCGCTGAATTATCTTCATATCCTTATTCTCATTATGATTGGCGTAAGGTTTTTTATGCTTCTAGTGGGATATTAATTAAAACTGAATCTGATAGTGGGCGATATGACGTAGATATTTATGGTCGACTTCATCGTCAAGATAATCAGAGAAAATATACGCTGTATTTTTCTGATAAAGAAGGCACACGCTTTGTATCACAAGGCCAAGGTAGCTTTTATAACGCTTATTGTATTATTGATAAATGTGTTTTATTTACAGAGCAAGGACGCCAAAGTATAGATTTAGCAGAGTTTACAGTAGCAGATTTAATACCTTGGCAAGAGACTAAAGATGGCTATTATCGTTTTCCTTTAGCGCTTATCGGTGGAAAACTACTCTTTTCACAAACAACATCACAATTAGTATTAGTTGATAATAAGACGATAATGACAAGTTTAGATGAAGGTGAAAGCTGGGAATATTCAGTTAATACAGAAGATCTGGTGAAGCAGTATTACGCTGAGGATTTCGGTGAGTTTACACAATTTCATTATGCTCTTTCAGGTGATTCTCTTATTATTTTCTACAATCATCATTACACAACAAACACGTTAGAAATCACGCTAAATTTAGTAAATAAAGAAGTAACAAAAACACGCTGGCTCCCTTTGCGTGTTAAAGACGTTGCTCAAAATGATAAAGGTGATATCTATTTTATTGCTCAACATGCTTCTCGTGATCTCTATTTTGTGGTTCAGCGTCAAGCTGATGGAGATTTAGAAACTTTCTATGAAAGTGGTTATAAATATCTAAATGATTTGATGATAAGTAATGATAGTTTGATTTTAAATAAAGGCCGTAACGATGATAAAATTACGCTAGTTTTTTCATTAGAAACAAAAGATTATAATTCTTATGAGAAAATTAATGACGATATGATGTTTAATCCTGCTTTATCTTCATTTATTCGTTTGTTTGACAATTACGGCGATGAAGACACTCTACTGTTATTGGGTGAACGGCTGAAATATAGCCATGCTTTAATTAAATAGAGTTATATTTATCTCTGACTCTCTTAGCTTGAAAAATGATAAAAAAACATAAAAAAGGCTCCGTGAAATCAAACAGAGCCTTTCTTTATTATCAGTATGTTGTACTTGTTATGGCTTATTTTGCCATCTCTTTTAAGCGATAAAGTTGTTCTAATGCTTGTCGTGGTGTTAGGGCATCAGGATCGATTTTATCCAACGCTAGTTCAATCGCTGAAGGCTCCGCTTCTGTTAATAGCATCAGTTGTGATGTTTCAACATGACCAGAGCCAGAGTTACCTGATAGCATTTCAAGCTCTTTTAATTTCTGCTTAGCTCGGCGGATAACTTCTTTTGGGACACCCGCCAATGCAGCAACAGCTAAACCATAGCTTTTACTGGCTGCACCTTCTTGCACGCTGTGCATAAAGGCAATTGTGTCGCCATGCTCGACTGCATCTAAGTGAATATTTGCAGTACCTTCTAATTTCTCAGGTAGCGTGGTTAATTCAAAATAGTGGGTTGCAAAGAGTGTCATTGCTTTAATACGATTAGCTAAGTTTTCAGCACATGCCCAAGCCAGAGATAATCCATCATAAGTTGATGTACCTCGACCAATCTCATCCATTAAGACCAAGCTGTTTTCAGTCGCATTATGCAAAATATTAGCGGTTTCGGTCATTTCAACCATAAAGGTAGAACGACCAGAAGCAAGGTCATCAGAAGCTCCTACACGCGTAAAGATACGATCGACCGGGCCAATTAAGGCTTTTTCAGCAGGTACAAAGCTACCAACATAAGCAAGTAAAGTAATTAGTGCAGCTTGGCGCATATAAGTACTTTTACCCCCCATATTAGGGCCTGTAATGATCAATAAGCGACGTTGAGGTGCTAACTGTAATGGGTTTGAAATAAAAGGTTCGCTAAGGACTTGTTCAACAACAGGGTGACGTCCCCCTGTGATTTGAATACCTGTTTTTTCACTCAATTCTGGGCGAGTATAATTTAATGATTCAGCACGTTCTGCAAGGTTAGAGAGAACATCTGTTTCAGCTAAAGCCTCAGCACTAATTTGTAATGCAGTAAGGTGGGGTAATAGCTTTTCAAAAATCTCTTCATAAAGCATTTTTTCGATAGCTAATGCTTTACCTTTAGACGTTAATACCTTGTCTTCATACTCTTTTAATTCAGGAATGATGTAACGCTCAGCATTTTTCAACGTTTGGCGACGAACATAATGCATAGGCACTAAATTGCTTTGTCCACGGCTGACTTGAATGTAATAACCATGTACGCCATTAAAGCCAACTTTAAGGGTATCAATACCCCATTTTTCACGTTCACGAATTTCAAGTTTATCAAGGTAATCACTTGCGCCATCGGCTAAGGCTCGCCATTCGTCTAATTCGGCATTATAACCAGAGGCGATAACACCACCGTCACGCACTAATACAGGCGGTGTTTCAACAATGGCATTTTCAAGTAGTTCACATAATTCATCGAACTGACTAATACGCTTTTGTAATTCTTTAATGTAAGGCATATCGGCTTGTTCAAGCACTTGATGAATATCGTGATATTGCTGAAATGCATGGCGCATACGAGAGAGATCACGAGGACGTGCTGATCGTAACGCTAAACGGGCTAATACGCGTTCTAAATCGCCGACTTGGCGTAAAAAAGGCTGCAATTCAAAATAGAGCGGTTGTAATGCACTAATTGCATCTTGGCGTTTGATAAGTTGTTCACGTTGGCGTAACGGCGAGTGTATCCAACGTTTCAGCATACGACTGCCCATCGGGGTAACACAAAGGTCAAGTACGGATGCCAGTGTATTATCGGTACCCCCTGCAAGATTTTGCGTTAATTCAAGATTACGACGAGTTGCCGCATCTAAAATAATTGAATCTTGAGGGCGTTCCATCGTGATACTACGGATATGAGGTAATGCAGTGCGTTGTGTGTCTTTCACATATTGCAATAAGCACCCTGCAGCGCAGAGTGCTAAATGTGCATTTTCAACACCAAAGCCGGTTAAATCACGAGTACCAAATTGCAGATTCAGTTGTTGCCTTGCTGTTTCTGGTTCAAATTCCCAGATAGGGCGGCGACGTAGACCTTGCTGACGCTCAATAAGAGTCATTGATTCAAAGGTTTCAGGATAGAGCAATTCGGCTGGGTGAGTGCGTTGTAATTCGGCAATCATGCTTTCACTATCTGGCATTTCAGTAACACGAAAACGTCCGGATGTGATATCTAACGTCGCATAGCCAAATGCGCCATTTTTATCTTGCCAAATAGCTGCTAATAGGTTGTCTTGGCGTTCTTCAAGTAAGGCTTCATCAGTGACAGTACCTGGTGTAACAATACGAATAACTTTGCGTTCAACAGGGCCTTTACTGGTTGCAGGATCGCCAATTTGTTCACAAATAGCGACGGACTCCCCTAGTTGAACTAATTTAGCGAGATAGTTTTCAACAGCATGATGTGGAACACCCGCCATAGGAATAGGCTGGCCTGCGGACTGACCCCGTTTTGTTAATGAAATATCTAATAAGCGAGAGGCTTTTTTAGCATCATCAAAAAACAGTTCATAAAAGTCACCCATACGATAAAACAGTAAGATTTCAGGATGTTCTGCTTTAATCTTAAGATACTGCTGCATCATTGGTGTGTGGGAGTCTAAGTGTTGAATGTCAGTCATGTTGTTGTCTGTCTTAACGTATTGAATTTTGAGTTATTTGTGAAAATCTGTTGTTACACTGCATTTCGTTCTATTTCACAAGCATTGTTCGATCATATCACAAGGTTTCAGTCTGTTGTTTTAATGATCCAAATATCTTTTTAGATCGAAACCAAATAATTTTACATACTATAATATCGTTGATTAACCATTAATGGCAATTTGTACTTTTTCTGAAAATTCTTTAGTTTTAATTTATTACATATTGATTTAAATGATATTTTATTACACTGATAAATAAAGTGAGATACCATTTACACATAAAATATAAATACGCAAATTACAAAAATAAGACAAGATATTTAAATACTAAACATAAGAAAATCATTTCTTTTGCGGTACAACTCGCATAAAAGGAATTTGTTAGCTATTTTTCGATTTTTAATAGATGTAAAAAAATCAAGTAAGAGTAAGAATAAAAGTCATAAGGTATCTTATGGATAATTAAACAAAAAATAGATTAATAATATTTTTAGTCATAGTCTTACAGTCGCTAGATTTTCTTGAAATAAACATAAAGAGCCACATTATGAGTCGCAAATATTCACCACCTTATACAATTACACCTTCAATTCTTAACACTGTGGCAGAAATTAGTGAGTTATTAGGGTATTGGTCAGCGACGGGAAAATTAGCCTCACCACAATTACGTAAAGAAAACCGTATTCGTACCATTCAGGCCTCTTTAGCGATAGAGCAAAATAGCTTATCCACTAAGCAAGTCACTGCAATTATGGATGGAAAACAGGTCTTAGGACCTGTTAAAGAAATCCAAGAAGTCCGTAATGCCATTCTAGCCTATGAAAAAATACCTGATTGGGATGGTAATAATGCAGAACATTTCCTTAATGCTCATGCTTTATTAATGCAAGGGCTTATCGACTATCCAGAGGCTTGGCGTAATGGTAATGTCGGTATTTATCGTGATAGCCAATTAATTCATATGGCACCACCTTCAAGCCAAATAGTAAGATTGATAGCATCTTTATTTGATTGGTTAAAATCCACTGATATTCATCCGTTAATTAAAAGCTGTGTATTTCACTATGAATTAGAATTTATTCATCCATTTTCTGATGGAAATGGTCGTATGGGACGATTATGGCAATCTGTTATTTTAAGCAAATGGCGTACAGAGTTAGCTTGGTTGCCTGTTGAAACACTTATCCAGCAACATCAAGATGATTATTATCGAGTATTGGGGGAGGCCGATAAATTAAGTGACAGTACCTGCTTTATTGATTTTATATTAAAGCTTATTGCTCAAGCGTTAAAAGAAGGAATTGAAAATAGCTAATATAGGATATCTATACATTCTTTAAAAAATATTTATAAATATATAACGTTATATTTAAGTAAATATACCTTATTAATCAACTCACAATACTCTTATAGAGAGTATTGTTGCGACGCTTCAAATTAATTTAATAAATAATAGTCATTAATTATTAAACTCATTATAGTTTATAGCGAGTTGGTTACTTAATAATATAATGAGGGATTATGAAAAAGAGTATATTGGCATCGATAATAAGTCTTTTATTAATATCAGCAGTAGGTTGTGATAATTCAAATGAAAATTCGAATACAGGAACACCTTCACAAGATAAAAATAAAACAGAGCAAACAACACAATCTAAGCCTGATTCAAAAAACACTCAATCTGATGAAGTTCAGTTTAGTCGGAAAATTGAAAAAGGTAATTTGTGGTTAGCAACGTTTAATGAAGATTTTGGCACCATTATACAGAAAAAAACGGGCAGAATTTCAGGCACAATTAACGTTAATCTTTTAGATAATACCAAGAATATTCTAGAAAATTTAAGTTCTGACAAAGGTAAAACAATTGATATAACACCTTTTAAAGTGCTTGAGACTGAAACTGATCAAATAAAAAGAATGAAAGCAAGTAGTTCAGTCATGTCAGTAAGAAGTGCTTTCTCTATGCATTTGAGTGAATCAGGTGCAGAACGTGCCCAAGAATCGTTTGAATTTATGAAAACATTTTCGCCTACACTCCCAGAATTAGATGCTGTGGGTAATGCTTATGGTGAAAGTTATGTTGATTTATATAAGAAACTACTGAAGTTGGGTGATTATCTGGTTATAAAAGAAACTTATCGTTTAGATGATTTTGCACAAGCGAGTACTTTGTATGAAGATGTGAAAAATGCTTATACCAAACTAATCGATGAGAAAGAAAAAGCCGCTGAGGCATATGAAAATTATTATCAAGCAATGCATATTGAAGAGCTTGAATTAGTGAAAAAAGAAGGCTTGATTGTTCGTTATCAAATTATGCAATCATTGGATACAGTAACTAATACACTTGATTCAATGAATCCAGATAAAGTCGATGTGGCTGCACTCTCTGCTGCAATTAGCAAAATTGAAGCACAATCAATTGAATTAGAAAAAATATTTGGTAATGAAGCATTACTGAATAAAGAAAATATGAAAGGTACTGATTATTCAGTTAAACAGTATTTAAAATTATACCAACAGCTTGTTATTGAGTTAAAAGTATTAGAGAAAAAACTCAAGGAGAATAAAGATGTATCAAGTAGCATTGATTCGATTTCAAATGAATATAAATACTTGATAGAGAATTATAATTCTTTAATTGCGAAGTAATATTTACGCTATAAAAATGTAAATCGCACTTTAATAGTGCGATTTCTCTCGCAAAATTTATCTTTTTTACTGTGTTTTATTAAACACTAAATGATTGTTAGAAAAAGATGATCCAAACTAATGCTCAGAAGAGTCTTGAAATAGCGTGGAATGCTAGGAAAAAAGTATTAAGAATGTAATCTGTCTTTATATAATAAAATTATAAATTAATGATAAGTATTCATTCTTATTTTACATTCTAGCTTTATTATAGTTGCGCTATTTATTTTGCTCTTTGGCTTAATTTTACTGACAAAAAATATATTTTTGTCAGTGTAATATAGGACTATCTATATGGACGTACTACGTTTTTTACTTTCCCTCCCTTTTAAACTTATCCGTTTATTTGGGTGGATCATTGTTTTTTGTATCCGTCTTTTAGAGAGGATACTCAGCCCATTTATAGGGCAGATACAATGGAGTACGCCCGTTTGGATTAACTTTGTTACCCGCCATTTACGAAAGATTGAAAATGGTATAGTTAGTCACCCTAAAACCGCATTAGGTTCTATTATTTTTCTTATTGTTGCGTCATTTGGCAGTTATTATGGTTATCACAGTTATCTCAATCGACCGGTTCCTATCGATGTAGCTCCCATTGTTGTACAAAATGTTAATGTGAAACTTATTAGCCCAGCACAAATCAATTATGCAAGTGATAATCCTCAATCACAGAAAATCATTTTATCTTTTTCTCGCTCTGCGGCACCTATTACACTTATTGATAAAGAGGTAACTGAAGGTGTGACATTAACACCTGCGATTGAAGGTAACTGGCAGTGGCAAAATGGTTCAACTCTTGTTTTCACAGCTAAAAAGCCTTTTGCTATGGGGAGTGAATATAAAATTCAGCTTGATGAAACTAAATTGTTAGCACCACAATTTTCATTAAAATCAAACAAGTATGAATTTAAAACAATATCTTTCGATTACAGTTTAGGAAATAGTGAGTTTTATCAAGACCCTCAAAATCCATCTCAAAAACATGCCATAATCAAGATTTCTTTTAATGCTCCTGTCGATATTCAAAGTTTTGAAAAACGCCTTTCAATGAAATATGGCGATAATGAAAAGCTGAAATATGTCATTAATTACGATAATAAAAAATTAACGGCTTGGGTTCACTCAGAGCAATTAGCGCTAAAAGACATTAATAGCAAGGTTTTTCTTAAAATTGAACCGGGTATTGCGACAACAGTAACCGCGAATACAACATCAAAAGAAAAAACATATCATGTTGAAATTCCAAGTCTATACAGCCTTAATGTTTCAAATATAGAGAGTGAACTGGTTGAGAGTGAAAATGGAAAAGATGCGCGGGTGCTTATCGTTTCATTAAGTGATGAATTAAATGAAAAAGAGATAAAAAATGAAGTTTCTGCGTGGTTATTGCCTCAACACAATTTAGAATTAGAAAATACTGACATTCGCCAAGATGAAGACGATTATTACGATTGGAATCTAAATGATGTTAGTAAAACTATTTTTGCTCAGTCAGAGAAGTTAACGCTTGAGATGAATGAGAATGAGCAAGAAAATCAAGCCACTTTTGCTTTTAAATATAATGCGCCAGCTTATCGCCATATATTGGTTAAAATCCCAAGCGGGATAATATCTGTGGGCGGATACCAATTAAAAGAAGATCGCTACCAAATCGTCAGTGTGCCTGACTATCCGAAAATGCTGAACTTTGTTTCTGAAGGTGCTTTGCTTTCCATGACGGGTGACAAGCAGATCACTGTTTCTGCTCGTAATTTACCTGGGCTACAACTTGATATAAAACGAGTTATTCCAAGCCAGTTACAACACATTGTTTCCTTTAAAGATAAATACTTTACTTCAACACGATTTGATCGCCTTAATGATGAATATTTCACGGAACACTTTACTTATCAAACAGCACTGAATAATGAAAACAAAGGTGAAATTCAGTATAAAGGGATTGATTTAAGTCGCTATTTATCTTCTGATCCTAATGCTAGACGTGGGATATTCTTATTAAAACTCTCTTCATGGGATCCTAATAAAGTATCTAGAACAGACGAAGATGACGATGATTACGATGAAGATGATGACGAAGAACTTTCTGATGCACGCTTTGTTGTTGTGACTGATTTAGGGATCATTGCGAAATCATCGATTGATGGTTCTCGAGATGTCTTCGTACAATCTATCTATAATGGTGCGTCTGTTAGCGATGCGAAAGTCTCAGTTATTGCTAAAAACGGAACAACGTTACTGAGTAAAATGACTAGTATTGATGGTCATGTCGCTTTTCCCAATCTTAAAGACTTTAGAAATGAGCAGACAGCTGTCCTCTTTTTAGTTGAAAAAGATGGCGATGTTTCATTTTTACCAACAAATGCTTATTACGATAGACAGCTTAGTCTATCTCGCTTTGATATCTTTGGTGATGATACTCCAAGAGATCCCCGTGCTCTCGACAGTTTCTTATTTTCTGATAGAGGCGTTTATCGACCGGGTGAAACCTTCAATATTGGTCTTATTACACGTACCTTTGACTGGAAAACAGCCCTTGAAGGTATACCTTTACGCGTTGAAATTCGAGATCCTCGTAATACATTGATGTTAAATAAATCGATGGTATTAAACGAGTTTGGTTTCAATGAACTAAGTTATACCACATCCGAAAACTCGCCTACTGGAGATTGGAATATCTATCTCTATTTAGTTGGTAAAAATAATAAAGATGCCAGTTTATTAGGCAGTACAACGATTGTAGTTAAAGAGTTTGAACCCGACTTGCTTAAAGTTGCACTTAATCTGACGCCAGATAGACAACAAGGATGGGTAAAACCTTCTGAATTAAAAGCTTCAATCGATGTGCAAAATTTATTTGGCACTCCAGTACAAGATAGGCGTGTTGTTTCCAAATTAACCTTAAGGCCAATTTATCCTAATTTTTCACGTTATTCTGATTATCTATTTTATGAAAACCGTCGTAATCACGACAGCTTTGAAACCGATTTAGAAGAAACAACAACGAATGCAGAAGGGCTGGCTGAAATTGATTTAGGGTTAACATCTTATGATGATGCTACTTATCAATTACAACTCATCTCTGAGGCGTTTGATGCTGGGAGTGGTCGTTCTGTAACGGCTGCTGCGCGGGTTATGGTATCTCCTCATAATTATCTAATTGGTGTAAAAGCAGATGGAACACTTGACTATATTAATCAAAATGCACAGCGCAACCTCAATTTCATTGCAATTGATCCGACATTAAAACAAATTGCTCAAGAAGCATTAAGGCTAGAACGCTATGAGCAAAAATATTTCTCTGTTTTAACTCGACAAGATTCAGGTGTTTATAAATATCAATCTAAACTCAAAGAAGTGTTTATTGATAATGTTCCTCTTTCTATTGATGAAAAGGGAAGCGCTTTTGCACTAGAAACACAAACTCCGGGTAACTTTGTATTATTAGTCAAAAATAAAGAGGGTAGTGTACTTAATCGCATTAATTATACCGTTGCCGGTAATGCGAATGTGACTCGCTCACTTGATCGTGAAGCAGAGTTACAACTCACTTTGAATAAAGACACATATAAAGTTGGTGAAGAAATCGAAATTGCTATTAATGCCCCTTATGTTGGTAGTGGCATTATCACGATAGAAAAAGATAAGGTTTATCATTGGCAATGGTTTACATCTTCAACTACAAATTCGGTGCAAAAAATCCGTGTTCCTGCGCAATTGGTGGGTAATGGCTACATCAATGTTCAATTTGTTAGAGATATAAACTCTGACGAAATATTTATGAGCCCACTTAGTTATGGTGTTGTACCGTTTAAAGTCAGTCGTGAAAATTTCCAAGCTCAAATCGAATTAGAGTCACCAGATGTTATCAAACCTGGTGACACCTTACCGATTACGATAAAAACAGATACTGCGCAACAAGTTGCTGTTTTTGCTGTTGATGAAGGTATCTTGCAAGTCGCTCGATATAAATTAAAAGATCCATTGGATTACTTCTTCCGTAAGCGTTCATTAGAAGTTGAAAGCACTCAAATATTGGATCTTATTCTGCCTGAATTTAGCAAAATGATGTCACTGGCTTCAGCGCCGGGTGGTGATGCGGGAGAAGGCGTTGATCTCTATCTAAATCCATTCAAGCGCAAAAAAGAAGAGCCTGTCGCTTATTGGTCTGGTATTACGAACGTAGATGGAGAAGCTGTCTTTAATTACAAAGTGCCAGAGTATTTTAATGGCAAAATAAGAGTTATGGCAGTATCTGTTACACCAAATCGTATCGGGAATGCACAGCGTTATACGACTGTACGTGATGATTTTGTATTAAGTCCTCATATTCCTACGACTGTGGCACCTAATGATGAATTTGATGTCACTTTAGGTGTTGCAAATAACCTGACTGATCTTAATGGTGTTGCAACAAAACTCGATGTGACGATAACACCAGAGCCTCAATTAGAGGTTATAGGACAAAACAGTTATCAACTGGAATTAGGTGAGAAAAAAGAAACGGTAGTTTCCTTTAGACTAAAAGCAAAATCACAATTGGGTAATGGTGCTATTACATTCTCAGTGAATACCGAAGGCAAAGCTACCCAAAGGACAGTGAATCTCTCTATTCGCCCAGCTTCAGCTTATCGCACTCAATCAAGCTTAGGCCGTATGGATGGTAACGAGCAGAGTGTTACGTATATTCGCCAAATGTATGATGACTATGCGAAAAGAGATGCGCGTGTTTCTTACTCACCTTTAGTACTAAGCAGTGCATTGGCGCAATATCTTGCTAATTATCCTTATAATTGTTCAGAACAAATAACAAGTCAGGCAATACCGTTGTTATTCCATCAACGTAATCCTGAAATGAAGGCGATATATTCACAAGATAAAATCCGTACTCAACTTGAACAGACAATGGCAACATTATTGACTCGCCAAAATGGTCAAGGTGCTATCGGAACATGGCGTTCAACACCATCGACTGATCCATTCGTGACTTTATATGTCGTTCAATTTTTACTTGAAGCACAAGAAGCGAATTACCCCGTATCTGAAACGCTTTTACGATCATCCAATGAATATTTAACTAAACTTGCCGTCAATGCAGGGCTAAATAATCAAGATGAACTTAGAATGCGTGCTTTCGCAGTCTATTTATTAACACGCCAAGGTAAAGTGACTACGGGGGAAATTGCGGCTATTCAAACGCGAATGCAAAAAAATCATCCAAAAACATGGCAGAGTGACTTAGGCGCTTTATATCTAGCGGCTTCTTACAAAATGCTAAAGATGGATAAACAAGCGGATGAATTATTAAAACCTACGTGGCAAGAGCTAAGCAAAGCTTATAGCAAATCGTGGTGGTCACATAATTATTTAGATCCTCTGATCCAAGACAGTACAAGACTGTATTTGATTGTGAAGCACTTCCCAGAAAAAGCGAAGGATATTCCGCCACAACTACTGGAAAATATGGTAATGAGCTTTAAGGATGAGCGCTATACCACGCAATCATCTGCAATGAGTCTCTTGGCGTTAGAGTATTACACTAAACAGATCCAAAATATGACAACACCGACACAACCATTAACTGTGAGTGTAAAAAGTGGTGAAAATCCACCTGTTGTTATTTCATCTATGACAAATGCTACGGCGATAGGTCAGTTTAAAGCGGGCATTAAAGAGATCTTATTTAATAATCCAACTGATAACGCAGCTTGGTATGTTGTGACACAATCTGGTTTTGATAGCGAACAACCTAAAGAAGCACTTTCACGAGGATTAGAAATTTCTCGTGATTATGTGAATGAAAAAGGTGAGGTTGTTAATAGTGCAACTTTAGGCGAAAAGATTTATGTACATATAAAAATCAGAGCGAATGCAAAACAAGGTGTGAATAATGTCGTGCTGGTGGACTTACTTCCTGGTGGTTTTGAAGTGGTACAACAGTCGATGGACAATGTGGATAGTCCTGATGTCGAATGGTTATCACCAACGGGAACTAAAGGAACACGCTGGTCACCAGAATACAGCGATATTCGAGAAGATCGTGTCATTATTTATGGTACTGCAACTCAACAAGTACAAGAGTTCGTCTACCAAATTAAAGCCACTAATTCGGGAATATTCTCTATACCGCCAGCATTTGCAGAAGCTATGTATGATAGGGAAATACAGGCATTAGCGATTGGTAAAGGCGCTATGACTGTCAATAAATCGAAGCAAAATAATGGCAATGTAAAATGAAATTAGTCTGGGTTTCAGACGCTTTTTTCTGGTTGTTTTAGAATGACGAGAAGCAAGCGAGCTTTACAAAATATATTGATGGGTGGCTTTTTAGTCGCCCTCTTTTGTGTAGGATTTCGCCTTTTTCCACATCCAGCACTATCAGAAGGTTTTTTATCTTCAACGGCCTATTATGATAGCAATGGAAATTTACTACGTTTAACACTGGCTAATGATGAACGTTATCGATTGTGGACGGATTTAGATGATATTTCGCCTTTGATGATAGATAGTGCCATGCGATATGAAGATCGTTGGTTCTATTATCATGCTGGATTTAATCCTTACAGTTTAATTAGAGGTTTTTTTGTCAGTTATATTTATGGTGAGCGATTGCAAGGTGGCTCGACAATTACCATGCAATTGGCTCGTATGCACTGGCAATTAAATACACGTACAGTTGGGGGAAAATTTGTTCAGGTATTACGAGCTATTCAATTAGAGCTCAGTTATTCAAAGCATGATATTTTAGAAGCTTATTTCAACTATGCACCTTATGGGCGAAATATAGAAAGCATTGGTGCTGCAAGCCTGATTTACTTTAATAAAAATCCTAAAGAATTAACATTACCTGAGGCATTAACACTTGCTGTATTACCTCAATCACCGAGTTATCGAATCGAGCCAAATAGTGACGGCATTAGCCTTTCTTTAATGAAAACGCGTAATCAGCTTTATGATTATTGGTTGGAAGAACATTCTAATGATGCCGATTTATCTGCACTGTTTCAATTACCACTTCGGCTACGCCAGCCTGAAAAAATGCCTTATATAGCACCTCATTTAATCGAGCAAATTGAAAAACAGGAAAAGTTTAATCCAAGAAAACCCACAGCCATAATCACAACGATTGATCTCCCATTACAAAAATTAGTTGAGCAACAAATCGATGCGTTTATTGAACGAAATAAACACCTTGGTATTAAAAATGCTTCAGTGATCCTTGTTGATACACGAGATATGGGCGTTAAAGCGTTAGTTGGTTCAGCTGATTATTATAATGTTGATATTCATGGACAAGTTAATGGTACTAATGCGAAGCGTTCACCAGGTTCAACATTAAAGCCTTTTATCTATGCATTAGGACTAGATCAAGGCATTTTACATCCTCGAACAATTTTAAAAGATGTACCTTCTACCTTTGGTAGCTATGCACCAGAAAACTTTGATTTACGCTTTTTAGGGCCGATTTCTGCCACTCAAGCGTTAAATTACAGCCGAAATATCCCCGCTGTGTCGATAGCCTCTCAACTGAAAAACCCAACGCTTTACCAGTTTCTACAAATGTCAGGTATAAGCAATATGGCGAGTGAGAGACATTACGGTCTATCATTGGTGTTAGGTGGAGGGGAAATTACAGTACAAGAATTAGCTAAACTTTATGCAATATTAGCCAATCGAGGCCAACTTAAACCGTTAAGAAAGCAAAGTACGGATGCAGTTACTAAACCTATTCAGTTATTAAGTGAAGAAGCGAGCTTTATTACACTGGATATGCTAAGCCAACATCGAAGACCTGATGATACATTGGCACAAAAATCCATGACAATACCCATTTATTGGAAAACTGGCACATCATGGGGATTTCGTGATGCATGGAGTAGTGGAATTTTTGGACCTTATGTTTTAGTTGTTTGGATAGGTAATTTTGATGGTAAAGGGAATAGTGCATTAATCGGAGCAGAAGCTGCCGCACCTCTATTTTTTAATATCATAGATAATATTGTTGCAGATTATCCGAACTTAAAAGAGTCTAGATTTAAGCTTCCTGAAAATATTAAACAAGTCGATATTTGTTTGGCAAGCGGTAATTTACCTACGCCATGGTGTCAACGTAAAGGTAAAACATGGTTTATTCCCGGTAAATCACCAATTAAAGTTGATACAATTTATAGGCCTCTAGCAATTGATAAAGCGACAGGAGAAGTTGTTTGTCCGCCTTATAATGAAGATCAGGTCAATATTGAAGTTTTTGAATATTGGCCTTCTGATTTAGCTAAAGTATTTGCTCAAGCTGGACTGCCAAAGCGAACACCGCCTTCTACTGCTCATTGTAAAAATGGAGATATGGCTATTACAGGAATGCCTCCTCGTATATTATCACCACTGCGTAATACTACTTATACTTTAAGACGTACTTCATCACCAAACACACCAATTATATTTAATGCAACAACGGATAATGACAGCAATATTATTTATTGGTTTATTGATGATGCTTATCTAGGGAATAGTACAAATCAGCGCTCAATAGAGTGGTATCCCAAAGAGAGTGGTCGCTATCGTATTCGCGCAGTAGACGATAAAGGAAGAGCGGATACACGAAATATTCGTGTTGATATTATTGGTGTAATTAACAAACAAGAAATCGAAGCTCATTAATATTGAAGTTAAAGTTTGTAGGTTTTACTTAATGATTGCCTTAACACTAAAATATTAATTTCTATTGTTATCTTGTTCTGACTGTTAACTCACTATATTGTTGCGAGATAATTATTAGGTAAAATATTGAAAAATTTATTTTATCTAGTGAGCAAGGAAGAAATAATCAACATGAAAACTAGAATTCTAAAATTAGCTTTATTAGGCACATTAGCATTACCTTTAGTGGGATGTAGTGATGCAACACCTAACTGTAATAGCTCTGAAGCCAAAAATTTAGTGATTGATATTACAAAAGATGAATTACGCGATCAAAAGATGGCAGCCGTAATCGATCAAATTAAGATCAAAGTAGAAAGCGTACGTACTCGTGAACATGATGAGAAAAGAGATACTTACTCATGTGCTGCTGAACTTTCTTTTGAAGGTAAAGGCGGTAAAAATTCAATTCCGATTACTTATACTATTGAAAGTACAGATGATGGCAAAGAATTTTACGTTAATGTTTTCGGTTTATAATTGATCTCAATAAAAAGTCATAATAAAAAGTAGATATATAAGCAACAAGTCTATATATCTACTTATAATAAATTACGCTAGATCATCTAGAAATTCAGGTGATGGAACAAAGAATAATGTACCTGTTATAGGGGTGCTGAATTTAAGTAATTTATCCGTATGGCCTTCAGGTGTGCCTGCAAACATATTTTCTAACATACGGTTAGTTGTTGAAAAATAACGAGCATAACCAATAAAGTAAGTACCATATTCATTTTTGGATGGATTGGAAAAAGGCATATTAGCTCTGACAATTTTCAAATCTTCGCCATTCTCATTTTGAATATTGGTTACAACATTATGTGAACCGGGTTCTTTTTCTTCATCGGTTAATTCCACATCATTGAATTTGTGTCTACCAATGACTTTTTCTTGTTCGATAAGAGGCTGTTTTTCCCATGCTTCCATATCGTGAATATATTTTTGTACAAAGGCGTAGCTACCTCCTGTGAATTCAGGATCTTCATCGCCAATAACGGCATAAGAAGCACGCTCATCTTCATACTCTGGGTTCTCAGTTCCATCGACAAAACCAATAATAGAACGCCCGTCAAAATATCTAAACCCATGAACTTCATCAACAGGCGTAACAATATTCTTTAGCTTTTGGCTGATGATAGACGCTAATTCGTAACAGGCTGAAACTTTGAGCGCTCGAATATGGAAAAAAAGATCGCCCGGAGTAGAAACCGCAGTATAAGTGTCACCTTTAATTTCTTTAAAGGTATTTAGCTCTTTTGGTTTTGGCTGATTGGGAAATAATGTAGTCCATGCATTTGCACCGAATCCCATTACACAACTTGTTTCCAATTCAGGAAAACGTGTTCTCATACTACGTATCAGACCAGAAAAATTATTACAAAAATCGATCAGAGTATCGCGGTTTTCAGATGAGAGGGTGAGGTTAAAAACTAAAAAATAAGCATTCTCACAGGGTGATTTCGTAACATCTTGGTATTTCATAGTGATCCCTAAATGACGAATAATAGATGAATAGTAATTAAGCTATATTTACAAAATATTGTTTTTTAGTTTTACACCAAAAACCTCTCTATTACAAAGAGAGGGATTGATCTATATTCAGATTTTTATGAAAAAATAGTATCGGAAACGCTATTATTTTCTCTGTTTTTTATGATGCTAGTACACTGTATTAATTAATATTCTCATGACTTTGATAAACTAAAGAGAGATGTGGATGTTGCCATAAACTTGCAGGAGTAACAGTAGTTCTTTCCCACGGTATTTGCCCAATAAACCATAATTTCCAAAATTGTAATTTGGCATTAGGATTTTTGCTTAATAATTCTTGGAATGTTTCTATTTCACCAACACGAATAGAAAGTGCTGATTTATAAATATCAAAAACAAATTTAGAGCAAAACTGTCGGGAAGAGTCGTATTTAAAACCTGTGTGATAAAGCTTGTTTAATCTTTCAGGAACTTGTGCAACAAGTGCATTTTTTTGTTCATCAGAGAGTTGTGTTGATAGACGGCGTATTGCGTAGCGTTTTCCCGCGGAACGGTTAATAAAGCGGGTTAGTGTGGTCGTGGTTGAAAGTGGAACTCGACTTTCGGCAACTAAATAATCTTCACCATTATGACCAATAATAATGCCAACATGATTACTCCAACATAAAGAGGCGGAGGAGATTTGACGAAATAAAGAGGTACCAATACACGTAAATACGATATCACCAACTTCTAGTTTTTGTGGATAATCAATTTTTATCATCATTATATGACCTATTAAATAGAAACATAATCACCATTCTTTGACCATAATAAGTAGATAAGGTTTCTATTTGAGAATTCAATGATTTTAATAAATAAAGAACACGCCAACTTAAGGTATTCTTAATTTAAAGAGGAAGAATTTTATTTATTCAGAATAAAAAGATAAAATTAGAATATTAAATTAATATTCTAATTTAATAAAAAAGATATTTAAGTAAATCAACTTAGTTGTTCGGTTGAAACATCATATTTCACAACTACGCTATTTTTATAAAGCAATTCTGATGTAATTAATTGAGGAAAAGCGCCCACATTGTTTTTAGTGTAAATATCTCGCCAAATTTCATTACAACGATACACATGCTCTCCCTTTTTGATAAAAGAAGAAGATTTCTCATAAATATGATAACGATATTTCCTTGCTTCGCTACAAAGGAGTTCGCCTTCTAACTGATGTTCAGCAACATGTAATCTAATTTGGTAATCATAAGGCGTTGGATTATATAAGACTAAATCTACATAATTATAAAAAATAGCGGCTCCTGAGCCAAAAGGAAGTACTCGCCCTTCATCAGGAAAGGGATCAAAACTATGATTTGCCTTTTCAATCACTTTTAATTCAGAGTGTAGTGCTAACCAATGTATTAAATTACTGGCCTGACAAATTCCACCACCTACACCTTTTCTTGCTTCACCATAGGAGAGTTGCATACCATCAATAAAACCTCTTTTATAGCTAGGTTTCCCGATTAAATAGCAAAAAGAGAAATACTCGCCCGATTTAATCACAATACCATCTAATGCTTTTTCAACTAATTTAAGATTCGTTATTTTATTGTATTGTAATTGGATATCACTTTCGCCACGGCGACTAATTAGTTTAGATGTGTGTTTTAGATAACGGTGTGAAAGCCGTTGTTCTGGTTGAACGTTTCGACTGTATTTTCGACCTGAAAATCGCCAACTAAGAGAGCGAAATAAACGACGTTGTGCCACTCTCAAAGTATAAAGAATAGGGTGATAAGACGAGAGTGTTCTACGCATAAAATCCTTTTAAACAATAGCTAATAGAAAGAGATAAACCTGAGTATGATAACGATTTAATGAGAATATTGATACGCTGATATCCTTAAAATAATAGGGCTAAGAATTTAGCCAATAAATTTATTTATTGATATCTTTCGTTAAAATTTGAGCTTGAGATTGTAAGACAGATAAAAAATTTTTAGTGGCTGGAGAGATATATTTTTCTTTATGATAAAAGTAACGGATACCCCGGCTAAATTGGATATCATCAAATGCAATTTCACATAAAAGACCTGATTTTAATTCTTGCATAATAGACAAACGGGATAAAATTGAGATCCCTAAACCGTGAATAACTCCCTGTTTTATTCCTTCCAAGCTATTTATTTCCATCACATTTTTGAGTTCTTTATTATTTTCTTGGATCCTATCTAATAAAAAATCACGGGTAGCAGAGTGCTCGGGTTTGATCAGAAAAACTTCCGAGGCAATATCAGAAAATCTGCAATGTTTCTTTTTTGCCAGCCAATGTTCAGGTGAACAAATAAGCACTAAGGGATCGATGAGAAAAGTATCAAGATGATATTCCGTCGGATCTAAATAGATATGATCTGACATGATCAAAAACTCTAATTCTTGGGTATCAAGTTTATGGATAAGTTGTGTTGAACTTGAAATATCCATGCTTAATTTCACATCGGGATACTGCTCTCTAAACTGCGCCATAATTTGAGGTAATAGGTAAACGCCAACAAAATGGCTAGCGCCAAACTTAATTTCACCTTTAGAAGGATCATCAAATTGTCGCATGTGCTCAGAAGAGGATTTTACTAAATTAATAATTTGGGTAGCGTACTGCTGATAAACCTTACCTTGAGGTGTTAAATAAAGCCGATTATTGATCCTTTCAAACAATACTGTTTGTAATTCTTCTTCTAGTTTTTTGATTTTAATACTCACACTTGGTTGAGTACAGAATAGGCGTTCTGCGGTTTCAGTAACATTAAAACCGTTGGCAAGTAGTAGAAAAGCATCAAGTTGGCTTAAATTCATCTCAACACCATAAATTATTTTTATAGTTATAATATATTAATACAATTATCTTTATACCTCAATATTTCTATACTGAACATCCTACCCTACATATTAAGAGGAATCGGTTATGGAAAAGACTGTGAAGCGAGATGATATCGCTAAACCAGCTCCATCATCACCAAAACAAAACGGTAAGAAAATAACCTTAAAAACAATAGGAATACCTTTAGCTTTATTGGTATTACTCGTTTTATTTTTTATGCCAACACCAGATGGATTAAGTATTGAAGGGCAAAAAGCCATAGCTATTTTTTGTGCAGCGTTAATTTTATGGGTGTGCGGATCTTTACCCATTTATTTAACCTCAATGCTCGTTATTGTTTTACTTCCAATAACGGGAACTGTTGCAAAAGAGAAAGTGGTTTTCGGTACATTAGGTTATGACGTTATTTGGTTGATGGTTTCAGCATTTGTTTTAACATCCGCCATGATCAAATCGAACATTGCCAGACGCTTTGCTTTATGGATGATCACCAAATTTGGTCAAACACCCAAAAAAGCGTTATTTGTCCTTATATTAATTAACTTCAGCTTAGTTTTTTTTGTTCCCTCAACGACTGCACGCGCGACATTAATGGTGCCTATTTGTATGATCTTATTAGAGATACATAAGGCAATTCCTGGAAAAAGTAATTACGGGAAATTAATGATGTTGCAAGGCGTACAAGCTGATGCTTTGGCAACATCCGGTGTAATGACGGGAACTGCGGCTAATATTATTGCAGTTGGATTTATCAATTCACAAGCTGGTGGTTCTATTGGTTATATGGATTGGTTAATTGCTTCTTTCCCATTAGCTATTGTTGGTATGACTATCTCCTTTTTTATTGGATTAAAATTATTCTCTTTTAAAGGGGAAGTGGATTTTGAAGGCTCGCTAGAGAAATTAAAAAAAGAACGTTCTCAACTTGGTGCATTAACTAAGAATGAGAAAAAAGCCATGTATATCTTTTTAATGGCAGTGTTCTTATGGGCAACCGAAAGTTATCACCAAGATATGTTTGGTTTCAAAATTAGCGTTTATATGACCGCTGTTATTGCTGCCATTCTCTGCCTGATGCCTCGTATTGGCTTATTAACGTGGAATGAAGCCAATATCAAATGGGATCTTATGATATTTGCAGCAGGTGCTTATGCGGCAGGTAATACTTTAGAATCCACACAAGGTGCGCAATGGTTAATTGGTAAAATGGTTTATGGGCTCGGACTCGAAAATATGAGTACGACGATGGTTTATATTGTGGTTGTTTTTATCTGTATGTATAGCCATTTAATTTTTACGAGTAAAACCGTGAAAACGACCATACTAATTCCAGCCATTATTGCGCTTGCCAAAACATTAGGCATGGATCCGGTAACATTAGCATTAGCCGCGTCATTTACACTCACATATACCATTACATTACCGCCACATTCAAAAGTAAATACTATCTATTTTTCAAGTGGTTACTTTAGTGTGTTAGACCAAATGAAATATGGATTAATTACCTGTTTTGTTGGTGCATCGGTAATTTCTATTGCGATATTCACTTGGTTCCAAATTCTTGGATATGGTCTTTAAGCCATTAAATTAAGGAATAATAATGAGACTAATTTTATTAAGACACGGTGAAACCTTATGGAATATGGAATCACGCTTACAAGGACATGCTAATTCTTGTTTATCACCAAAAGGCATTAATCAAGCAATGGCGATAAAAGAGAGTATTAGATTGTTATCACCCGCTAGGATTATTACGTCAGATTTAGGGCGAACAGTACAAACCGCAGAAATTGTCGGTCATCCCGAAGCGGTTAAAGAACCGTTATTGCGCGAGTTAAATATGGGGGAATGGACAGGACAGCGAAAACCAGAACTCATAAGACATCATGCAGACAAATACAAAAATTGGCGAGCAGGAACATATACGCCACCTAAAGGTGAAAACTGGTTTGATTTTTGTGATCGCATTGGTGCTGCATTACAAGGATGGGTACATAAAGAAGACAGTGATTTATTAGCAGTTGTGCATAGTGGTGTTATTCGAGCAGCCTGCAAAGTCTTTTTAAATCTGTCTCCTGAGTTTTTATTACCCGCAACACCAGGTACAATAACGATATTTAATTTTGATCTTAATTCTGATAAAGCGCCAAAATTAGAAGCCTATAATATTGGCTCTTATATGCCGGATAAGAATGTCGCTGATTAAGATTAATAAGAAGTGGTTTTCAAATTAATCGTAATATTTTTACTTTATAAAAATATCTAAAAAAACACTCCGATATTAAATCAGAGCAAGGGAAACCTTGCTCTTTTTTATGCTAATTTCTATTGAAAATAAAAAATAAACTTATTACACATTATAGGTTATGATTCAAAATTAAATCACATACAAAACTAATTTTTAGTTTTAAAAAATTATTTTGTTTTTATTGATCTGCAACGATTTTAAAAAAAGAAAGATATTTAGATCTTAAGTTCATTTAATAACTCATAGTGTGTAACCTTAAAATTAATATTTATTAAATCATATAAATGTATATTTAATGCTGTATTAAGGTAAACTTGTTTATTCCAAAAAATAATATAATAATACTCATATATTGAGTTAATTATTGATGTAGATTAAATTCATGTATTAACCAGTATATATAAATATATATATAAATATATTAATAATAATTTTTGGAGAAAAATAAATGAAGAAAAATTTACTTGCAATGCTTATTGCTGGTGGTTCTATTTTTGTAGTTAATAATGCATTAGCTGAGGATGGTACTATTGATTTTACAGGTGAAATTATTGATAACGCCTGTGAGCTAGCATCTGGTTCTGATGCTTTAAAAGTGAATCTTGGTAAAGTATCTAAAACTGCATTACCAACTACAGGTAGTACGGCTTCGGCAACACAATTCACAATTAAGTTAATTAATTGCCCAGTAACAGCAAGTAGTGCAGCTGTAAAATTTGATGCGGATTCTTATTCTGGTGATAGTAGTGTCATTGCTCTGAAAAACGAACCTAATGTAGCAACAGGTGTTGGTATTCAAATTACAGATGATGCAAATAAGGTTGTTCCATTATTTACTGAATCGAAAAAATATCCATTAAAAACAGGAGCCAATGTTGTTAACAATTTGGACTTCCGTGCACGTTATATTGCTAAATCCGATACAGTAACCGCAGGTCTTGCAAACGGTAATGCAACATTTACTATCAATTATAATTAAAATTAATTAAAAAAATAAAAAGGTTTAAAGGGACTTGAACCTTTTTACTCAATTAATGGTGAGAATATGAAGGCTATTATTTATTCTTTTATTTCTTTGTTTATTTTTTTAAATACTGCAAATGCAGGTGTTGTCATTGGTGGTACGCGTATTATATATGATGAGGGAAAAAAGGATGTCAGTATAAGTGTTGAAAATCCAGATAATATTCCTTATTTGATTCAATCTTGGATTGATGATGTTAGTGAAAAAAAACAATCAAGTTTTACGATAACACCACCCTTATTTAGATTAAATAGCAGTAATACAAATGCATTGAGAATTTTTTTAACTGAAAATAATTTACCTAGCGATAGAGAATCTCTTTTTTGGTTAAATATAAAAACAATTCCTGCAACAGAGAGAACAGAAAATTCTTTACAAATCGCCTTTAAAACACAGATGAAATTGATTTTTAGACCTAAAGAATTAAAAGGTGTTAATTTTATTGAAGAGCAGAAAAAATTAGAGTGGTCAAAAATTGGGAATAAAATAAATGTAAAAAATCCGACACCTTATTTTTTTAATTTTCAAACAATTAACTTTAATAATAAATCCGTTAATGATGTCTCTTATGTTGCACCTTATTCAGTAAAGTCATTTGAAATTAATAATGATGAAATACACGGCATTATTAATTGGGAAGTAATTAATGATTACGGTGCAGTTACTGATTTATCAGAGGTTAAAATATAACCTTCTATAAACTTAGGTTTTAATATGAAAATGAATAAAATATGTATTAGCCTACTTTTATATTTAGGCTATACGGCCTCACTGTATGCAGAAGGTTCCAATTTAGATAATCTTTATTTTGATCCTGATTTTTTAGAATTACCCAATAAAAGCTCAATTGATTTATCTCAGTTTGAAAATAATGAGCAATTACCAGGTAAATATTATGTTGATATTTATGTTAATACTAATTTAATTGGAACTGAAAATATTAAATTTGAGAAGATAGATAATGGCAAGTTAATGCCCTGTTTATCAATAGCTGATCTCAATAATTTTGGTATAAAAACAAAGGAATACCCAAACTTAGAAACAAAAGAAAATAACTGTATTAACTTATCAGCTATCCCTAATGCAACAAGCGAATTCGAATTTAATTCTCAGCGATTATATTTAAGTATTCCACAAATAGCGATGAATAAAAATCCTAGAGGGTTTGTTGATTTAAATAATATAGATAACGGTATTACTGCACTGCTATTAAATTACAGTTATAGCGGTTCGAAAAATTATGATCGTAAAAATGATGGTTCAGATACTACATCGAATTATCTAAATTTAAGACCAGGCCTAAATATAGGGCCATGGCGTTTAAGAAATTACACTACTTGGTCTAATAGTGATGATAAATCTAGTAAATGGGACACTGTTTATACGTATTTATCGCGTAGTATTAATCAACTAAAAAGCCAATTAATTTTAGGGGATGGTGTATCACCTTCATCTGTCTTTGATAGTGTGCCTTTTAGAGGCGTACAACTCGGTACTGATGATGATATGTATCCTGAAAGTTTACGTGGATATGCGCCAGTAGTACGTGGTATTGCGCGTAGCAATGCACAAATTACGATTAGACAAAATGGTTATACCATTTATCAAACAGAAGTAGCAGCAGGTCCTTTTGAAATTAATGATCTTTATCCAACAGGAAGTAGTGGTGATTTGTATGTCACAATCAAAGAATCAAATGGAAGTGAACAACACCAAATAATACCCTTTGCTTCTTTACCCGTTTTACAACGCGAAGGCTATGTTTCTTATAGTATTACTGGGGGTGAATATCGCGCTTATGATAAAGAAATTGAAAAACAAAAATTTGGTCAATTAACATTAATTTATGGTTTGCCTTACGGAGCAACAGCTTATGGTGGAAGCCAGCTTAGCAATAATTATCAAGCATATTCTATTGGTGTAGGACAAAATTTAGGTGCATTAGGCGCAATTTCAATAGATGTGACTCAAGCAAACTCAAAATTAAATAATGGTGATACATCGCGCGGGCAGTCTTACCGTTTCAGATATAACAAAAATCTAAATACGATTGGAACGAATATTGCCCTAGCAGGTTACCGTTATTCAACTGATGGATATTATAGTTTGGCGGAGGTTTTTGACGAATATCGAAATGGTGCTAATGCGCCTGATATAGAACGTCGCCGTAATCGTGCTGAAATTACAATTAATCAGAATTTAGGAGAGAAGTTCGGTTCTCTTTCTTTAGGGTACATCAGGGAAAATTATTGGAACAGTGATAGAAAAACACAGTCAGCCACTGTGGGGTATAACAATAGCTGGCAGGGCATTAGTTACGGTTTAAATTATACTTATAATAAAAATACAAATAATTATTCTTATAGTTCAAACAGTTACTCTAAAAGTAATGATGACCACCAATTAGCGTTATCGGTGAGTGTGCCGTTTAGTTTCTTTGATGATACGTTTTATTACAACTTTAATACGACGAGTAGTAGTCAAAGTCCAAGTACAGGAAGTGTGGGGCTTTCCGCATCTCAATTAAATAATCGATTAAATTGGAGCCTACAACAAGCATTTACAAACCAAGATCAAGGATCTTCTGGAAATTTAAACGCATCTTATAAGGGTAAGTACGGTGAGATGACAGGAGGAAGTGGATATAGTAAAGACAATTATAATTTATATTATGGTGTTAATGGTAGTTTAGTCGCGCATTCTGGCGGTGTTGTTTTAGGTCAACAGCTTGGTGAAACCTCGGCAATTGTGGATATTCCTGAAGCTGGTGATGTTGCTGTTTTAAATCAAGCAGGGGTGGAAACTAACAGTTATGGTTATGCTTTAGTACCTTATGTTACACCATATCGTAAAAATACGATTGATATTGATACTTCAGCATTACCAGAAAATACAGAAATGGCGTTGACAAGTCAGACAGTTTCTCCTAGCCGTGGAGCATTAGTAAAAGCTAATTTCTCTGCTAATGTGGGATACCGTGCATTGATGACACTGACATTAGAAAATAATGAATTAGTTCCTTTTGGAGCACGGGTTATTTTTAAAGATAATCCTCAATTAAATAACATCGTTGGCAACGATGGTGAGGTTTATTTATCTGGGCTAGGTGAAAAAGGACAATTTATTGTTAAATATAATGATCAGCAATGTAGTGCAAATTATAATTTATTAGGAGTTTCTCATTATTTAGGACTTTATAAAGCTACCGTAGTTTGCCAAAAATAAATTGGCATAAATACTTTTATTAACTTAATTACATCATTCCAGCTAACAAAAATATAGCTGGCTGATATTTGCTACGTGTAGGAAATGAAAATGAAAATGATAATCAATAAATTATTTTTAATAAACGCCCTAATAATAAGCTTTCCATCTTTGGCTTCGGATAACGTTAATTTAAATTTCACAGGCAATATTAGAGTTGCTACATGTAATATTTCTAATGGAGATAATGTTAATGTTGACTTGAAAAATATTCCTGCAACTAATTTTGAACAGGCAAATTCAGGTTCAAATTGGAATGATTTTTATATTACTTTTACAGATTGCTCTACGGCGATTAATCAAATTAGTGTTACTTTTTCAGGTGTTTCTGATACGGCTGATGTAAATAGTTTATACAAAAATCAAGGAACTGCTAAAAATATTGCGGTGCAATTAGAAAATGGGCCTGGTTCAATAAAGCTTGGAAACCAAAAATCATTGGTTGTTACATTAGGTGGGCGAACCGATGTCAGATTATGGTTACGAACACGCGCTTTTAGTCCGTCAGGGAAAGGGATGCCAGGAACAATCTCAGCAAAAGTAACTGCAAATATTGTCTATTTATAGAAGGGAAATAATATGAAAGCCACTATCTTTTTACTTTTGTTTTTTTCATCTATGGCCATGGCTAGCTCGGTTAATATCAATATTTATGGAAAAGTGACGGTATCACCCTGTGAAGTCGAAAATAAAAATTATTTAATCGATTTTAAAAAAATAAATATGAGGGAATTGCAAAATAATACAAATACTGATTGGATTGATTTTTCAATAAAATTGAAAAACTGTCCAATAACCACACAAAAAGCGACAATAACAATAGCGGGTGTCTCTGATTCTAATAATGGAGATTATTTTTTAAATAACGGCAGTGCAAAGTATGTAGCATTAAATTTAATAGAAAATAGAAATAAAACAATTATAAAAAATGGTACAAAATTAGAAGCTGTTATTAATAGTCAAACAAAAACAGCTGAATACCCTTTATCAGCAAGATTAGTTAAAACTGGTAGTGGAATAAGCACAGGAACATTCAAAAGTCATCTTGAATTTACATTACTTTATAATTAAATTTTTCATTGGGGAAAATGAAAATGAGTAGTCGATATCCAGTATCAAAAGCAATAGGTAGAAAAATTACCTATTACAGGAAAATGAAAGGTATTTCACTGGATGAATTAGCCACAATAATTGGAGTCAGTCAACAGCAGCAATCAAGGTATGAAAGGGGGATTAATAGAATTAATTTGGATAGATTAAATCAATATGCACAGCTATTTGATATTCATATAAAAGATTTTTTTATTCTCGATGAAAAAGACAACTTTGAAATAAAAAATATTCTCTTAAGAAGGAGTGGGATGAAAAATGAAAAATATAATAATTAAACCATTATTAGTAAGTGGAATATTAATTTATTCTACTTATTCCACTGCTGCATGTATACAAAATCCAAATTATAATAATGTGATGGTTGATGTACCAAATCGCGTTTTTAATATTCAATATGATGATTTGACAACAAGAACACTTGATACAATTACACTTAATTATAGGCCGGCTAATATAACTTCATATAGCGGAAATAATGGTGAATGTGGAAATGCTGTTATTCATGGTAATTTTATTAATGGATGGGTGCCTAATTCTAATAAAATAGCAGCAACCAATATTCCGGGAATTGGAATAAAAGTAAAAATGAATAATATTGGTTATATAAACGCGCAATTTTCTAAGAATAATGATAAGTACAAGTATATAATAAATAATCCTACTTGGACGGTGGAAATAATAAAAACAGGGCGAGTCACACAATCTGATTCATTAACAGGGGGAACATTGGCTCGAATGACACAAAATAATACTTTACCTAATAATCACCAATGGATTTTATCAACATTAAGGATCCCAGCTGGTGCAATAAAAGTAAACTCATTAAAATGTACAACAAAAGCAACTAGCTACAATATAAATTTAGGAACTTGGTACGATACACAATTTAAAAATATCGGAGATGTGAGTCAAAATGTTAATGTTCCTATTACGTTAAGTTGTGCTGCGGGAACAAATATTAAAGCAACTGTGACAAGTAGTGCAGGATATATTGATGTAAATACAGGGAAATTAAAATTATCTGGCACTAATAGTGCAACAGGTATTGGTATTCAATTAGTTAATGCTAATAATAATCCGATTAAATTAAATACAAAGCTAACCATGCAAGATAATGTTTCTTCTGGCGATTATATTTTTAATTGGAAAGCCCGTTATATTAAAACAGGTAATACAATAACCGCAGGTAGCGCTAATTCAGTCGCAACAGTCAATATTTTATACGAATAAAATATTTTGTTTTTATTTGTTTATGAGGACTTTTTTGTGAACAAGAAAATATCAAGGTTAGTTGGGAAAAAGATCAGGGGTTTAAGAGAGATGTATTGTATGAGTGGCGATGAATTCGGTGCATTGCTCGGAATTAGCCAACAGCATCAATCACGTTATGAAAGTGGTTCTACTAACATTCATGCCGAAACGCTTTATTGTTTATCTTACCTTTTTGATGTTGAACCTGAATATTTCTTAAGTGATTTATCAATCGAGGATAATACAACTGATAAAGATAAGGTAGATAATAAGAAAAATCACTATATGGCTGAAACGATATTTGTACGATGAAATTATGTTAGAAAAATGCCTAAGATATGGATTGTCATTTATATAAATGAGCTAATCTCTAAACACTTAGGCATCATGTTTCTATAATATTAGTATTAATTTATTTTTACCAATATCCCAGCGCCTTCCACCATACACTACCTAGGGTTATCCAAACGATAAGGTTAACTACACTCATCACAAATCCCGTTTTCCACCATTCGCCCAATGTGGCATAGCCAGAACCGAAGATAATTGGCGCAGTGCCTGTACCATAATGTGTTAATGACATCATTAATGAAGATGAGAATGCCAAAATAAGTCCTAATAACATTGGTGGTGCGCCAAGGGCTAAACCCGCAGCATAGAAAGCGGCAAACATCGCGGTAATATGGGCAGTGGTACTGGCAAAGAAATAGTGAGAATAAACATAAATTAGTACCAATAATATCATACCACTAACCCAACTTATTCCCATGCTATCAATACTTGCCCCTACACTGAGTGACAACCATTTAATTAATCCTAATTTTCCTAAGAAGGATGCCATCATCACTAATGCGGAGAACCAAACTACTGTATCCCATGCACCTTTGTTTTTTAAAATATCATCCCAATTTAAAACGCCTGTGCATAATAAGATCGACAAACCAATAAATGCCGCGGTTGTTGCATTAACACTAAATCCATCACCAAATAATAATGCTGGGACACCAGCCCACATAATTAATAACAAAGCGAAGACGGCAAGAGTTATTTTTTCAGGTAATGAAATTGGCCCTAATTGTGCTAAACGCTCTTTAGCAAAATGAGGCGCATTTGGAGTGCTGGTTATTTCAGGTTTATAAAGTAGATAAATGACAATAGGCATTAAAATTAATGAAACGATAGCCGGTACAAAAGCCGCAATTGCCCACATAGACCAACTAAGTTCATGTGTAGGATCTGTTTCACTAATAATTAAGCTGACAATTAGCGGGTTAGGCGCCGTTGCCGTAATAAACATGGCAGAAGTAATAGGATTTATATTGTAGTTTACTAGCGAAAGATAGCGGCCTATTTTACCACTAGTACCATCTTCCGCTTTAGAGTTAAAACTGTCTGAAATTGATCGCATAATTGGGTGAATAATTCCACCACCACGAGCGGTATTACTTGGTGTTACAGGGGCTAATATTGTTTCGGCAATCGCTAATGAATAGGCTATGCCAATGGTTCTTTTTCCAAAAAGTGAAATAAAATAATAACCAATTCTGGCACCGAGTCCGGTTTTATTTAGACTCATTGATACCATAATGGAAATACCAATTAACCAGATAAGATCATTGGAAAATCCACTTAATGCATCACCGATAGCGGCTTTGGTTGAATTAGGATTAGTGACGCCTGTAACAGCGACTAATGCGATAGCAATAATAGATACAGCACCGATAGGAAGTGCTTTACCAATAATGGCGGCGATAGTACCGACAAAGAGCGCTAATAAATGCCAAGCATTGGGATCAACACCTTGTGGTACGGGAATAAGAAACCAAATAATAAGAGTAATAGAAACGGCGATTAATGTAGGTATGGGTCGTAATGGAGTTAATTTATTCATCAGGTTATTCCATTCGGTTGCAGGTTAAATAAATAATCGGAAGTAAAAAGTAAAGCTAATAAGTATTTTTATTAAAGACGATCTTATTAACATATTATTAAACATTCATTGATTAGTGTCATAAAAATAAAATTATTTATTAACTTAATTTTAAAATAAGAAATTTTATGTAACTTAATGTTATTAAAATATCGTGTGATTATTTATCTTTATGTTTTTATTGTTATTTTTTCTATTATAACCAAACTTTAATAATGAAATTTAATTTAAATAATAGGTGGAAATTAAATATAAATATGATATGTAACTTTATCTCATATCACATTTATAAGATTAAATTGATTAGGTTATAACAGATCGTGTTATTATTTTTGGTCATCTTTATTTTATTAACCTATGTGATTATAATGTTATTAACAATAGCTGAATAATGGTAAATAATATTTACAATTATTTTTTGCCATAATATCGGTGTCTGAAACAATTCAGCTAAATATTGAAAATAACCGAATAGGTGATGCACAATGAAGTATGATTTAAATGATCTCTACTATTTTGTGAAAGTCGTTGAGTTTGGCGGTTTTTCTCAAGCGGCAGAAACATTAGGTATACCTAAATCTAAACTAAGTCGTCGTATCGCTGATTTAGAACAGAAACTTAATGTCTCTTTGATTTATCGCTCTACACGTCAATTTCATGTCACTAAAATCGGACAGACATTTTATCAACAGTGTAAAAATGTGGTGGCAGAAGCTGAAATTGCGGAAGAAGTTATTTGCTCAGCACAAGGGCATCCACATGGCACCATTAAACTCTCGTGTCCTGTCGCATTATTACAAATTTATATTCAAGATATTTTGGTCGATTTTATGGAAAAATATCCGGATATTAATATTCAGATCTTAGCCATTAATCGACCTGTTGATGTAATTAGTGAAGGTCTTGATTTAGCTTTACGAGTAAGAGCATTACCGCTAGATGACTCAGGTTTAACAATGAAAATTCTAGGTTATTCTCGACGTGTTCTCGTCGCCAGTCCTCTGTTATTTAAAGGACAAACGATCCCAGATTCACCAGAGCAACTTGCAGATTATCCTATTTTGGCAAATAGCGAACACTCACAACAATACACACTTACGTTGACTCATGAAAATGGCACGGTTTCCACACAACATGTAACCCCGAAATTAGCGACAACCGATGTTATTACGCTTTATAAAGCAACATTAAAAGGATTAGGAATAACGCGATTACCACTGAGTGTGGTTGAAAAAGAATTACAAGACGGTGCGCTAATTGAAGTGTTGCCAAATTGGCGTTTTCCTAAAGATGTTATTCATGCAGTTTATCCGTCAAGAAAAGGGTTATTACCTGCTATTCAGGTGTTGTTGGAATACCTTGCTGATAATATGTCGCCATTGAAAGAGTAGAACAATATAAAAACGGCTCCGAATATTAAAGGGAGCCGTTTGAATGTTTATTGTTTTATATCGTATTTAAAAAAGTGTTACTCGTTAGGAATACGACCAAATTTGCCTTGGTTAAAATCATCAATGGCTTGTCTGATTTGTGCTTCGCTATTCATCACAAAAGGACCATAACCTACAACAGGCTCATTAATAGGTTCACCACTGAGATATAAGACTATGGCATCTTCAGTCGCTTCAAGATTAACAGTACCACCTTCATTATCTAAAATAACCAAGTCACCTGTTTGTAATTGGGTTTGATTATCAAGATAAACACTACCATGTAAAACTACTAAGCCAACATAGCGATCTTTTTTGGTTGGCAGCGTCACTGATTTTGTGCTTTTTAATTGGAGATCCCACACATCTACAGGCGAAAAAGTTTTTGCTGCGCCATGCGTGTCGTGATAATCCCCTGCTATAACGCGCAATTGACCAGCGTTATCTGCCAAAGGAAGTACAGGGATCGCGCTTTCTTTTAATAACTGATAGCCAGCAGGTGCTGATTTAGCCTCAGATGGAAGATTAACCCACAACTGCACCATATCTAACACACCGCCTTCTTTGGTAAATGCATCAGAATGATATTCTTGATGTAAAATACCTGACGCAGCAGTCATCCATTGCACATCACCTGGGCCGATTACGCCGCCTTCTCCGGTAGAATCATGGTGTGCAACTTCACCTTTATAAACGATAGTGACCGTTTCAAATCCGCGGTGAGGGTGTTCACCGACACCACGGTTATGTCCCTGAGATGCAGGAAAATCAGTAGGGCCAGCTCTATCTAAAAGTAAAAATGGGTTTAAATATTTACCATGATTACCATAACTAAAGAGTGAGCGAACATGAAAACCATCACCAACCCAATGTTGACGAGGTGCTTTATAAATACCGATGATCTTTTTCATAAAATGTTCCTATAAAATGTCTATAGGTTCTATTTTAGAGCGACTAATATATTTAAGTAGTGTCAAATTTAGATTTCATCATCCTAAAAATAGAACAATAATAAAATGTTTCAGTGTTCTATTTTTAGAATAGTGTTTATCAGAATTGCTACTACCGAGCTTTTAATTAATTGATTATTGTTTATTACAGCAAAAGAGAAACGATATAAAAATATTTCTCTCTAATATTTTTCTTCAATCATGTTAATAATCAACTTTATTAATTAAAAGGAATAAACAAATGAGCACCCCAGCAAATTTTAATGGCCTGCGCCCTGTAATTAATCCAGAAGATGCTGTTATGTTATTAATTGATCACCAAAGTGGTTTATTCCAAACTGTGGGTGATATGCCAATGACTGAATTACGAGCGCGCGCTTCAGTATTAGCAAAAATGGCAACATTAGCTAACATGCCTGTTATTACAACCGCTTCTGTACCACAAGGCCCTAATGGTCCATTAATTCCTGAGATTCATCAAAATGCACCTCATGCAAAATATATTGCACGTAAAGGTGAAATTAACGCTTGGGATAATCCTGAGTTTGTTGAAGCCGTTAAAGCAACAGGTAAAAAGCAATTAATTATCGCTGGTACTATTACGAGTGTTTGTATGGCATTTCCTGCAATTAGTGCTGTTGCTGAGGGTTATCAAGTCTTTGCAGTGATTGATGCATCAGGTACTTACAGTAAAATGGCTGAAGAAATTACCTTAGCTCGTATTGTTCAAGCGGGCGTAGTGCCGATGGACACCGCAGCGGTTGCTTCTGAAATTCAAAAAACATGGAATCGTGCTGACGCTGCTGAATGGGCGCAAGCGTATACTCAGATTTTCCCTGCTTATCAGTTATTAATTGAAAGTTACAGCAAAGCTCAAGACGTATTAAAAAATAACGAAGTTTTAGATTCTCAGCGTTAATTAAATTCCAACTCTCTTTGTAATTTGTATTCTTTGTGTTTAAAAATGCCTATAAAGCCTTTTCTTTATGGGCATTATTTTATAAAAATATATTAGGAACCGAAAATGAAATTTATTTTAAAAGCCTTATTAAATACAAGGCTTTTTTGTTTTTTATAAAATTAAATGCAATTATAAATAAAGGCTAATTTAAAAAATTTAACAAAGAAAAATAGCTTTTTTTATTTGTTGATAATGATTGTTTATTGCGTTGTGTTATAAAATTGTAACTTGATAGCTGATTGTCTTTGTTTTATTTGAAATTTATAGCCTGATTGTTGTTTCTTGTTTGTTAAATTCCTCTCTAAAGTTTTAGGTTTTATTCATAAATTAATAAACTTTCCTCATCATAATTTATTTAATAAATATCGTTCGATTAAATAAAAATTTTTTACAATAAATAAGTGTGACTTCGGTCACTCTACATTTCGATATTTCTTCAGTATGTTTATACGCAGAGATTAAAAATTAATAAATCAGACATTTATTTATATTGCTTAATAACTTAAGCAAATAGGCTTCTTATTATCAAAAAAACGAAATGCAAATAGATATGTGCTGTTACATATATTAAATGCGTTAAGGATATCATAATGATCCATGCTTTTATTAAAAAAGGGAGCTTTCAGGATTCAGTAAGCCTGATGATTATTTCCCGAAAATTAAGTGAAGCCCCAGAGGTGGAAGAAATTTCCGTCATGATGGGAACACCAGCGAATAAATCTCTTCTCGATGTCACCGGTTTCTGGCATGAGATGTTTAACGAAGCAACACCGAATGACATTTGTGTTTCGATTAAAGCGGAATCAGACGATCCTGCCATTATCGAGATGATTTCTACGGCATTAGAAGAAGCACTTGCAGAAATTGCAAGTGGGCAAAAAGGCGGTAACAAATTAACGACAGTACGTAGCTGGCGTACCGCTAAACAAAAAAGCACTAATGCCAATATGTTACTAATTTCTATTGCTGGTGAATATGCTGCGGAGTTAGCAGATACTGGTTTAGAAGATGGCTGTAACGTTATGCTGTTCTCTGACAACGTTTCTATCGCAGATGAAAAAGCATTAAAAGAAAAAGCAGCAGCAAAAGGTCTGATTGTTATGGGACCTGACTGTGGTACGGCAAATATCGCAGGTGCTCCTCTTGCTTTCGCAAACATTGCACCGAAAGGCTCGATTGGTATTGTTGGCGCATCAGGAACCGGTATTCAAGAAATTACCTCTCAAATTGTTTTACAGCGCCAAGGTATTTCTCACTCTATTGGTTTAGGTGGTCGTGACTTAACAGAGCAAATTGGTGGTATCAGTGCAATCACTGCTATCAATATGCTGGCTGTTGATCCTAATACTCGTGTTATTGCCTTTGTTTCTAAGCCACCAGCACCAGCTGTGCGTCAAAAAATTATTGCTGAAATGAAACGCCATAATAAACCGATTGTGGCTCAATTCTTAGGAACAACGCCTGAGAAACTCCAAGACGACAATATCTATTTCACTCGCACTTTAGATGAAACTGCACGTATTGCGGCTGAATTAGCACGTGTTGAAGATATTGCTGCGCAATTACCAAAAGTAGCGGGTAAGAAAATCATTGGTCTTTATGCGGGTGGTACGTTAGCCGCCGAGTGCGCCATGTTGTTATCTGAGAAACTCAATGTTGAAGTCGATAACGAACATAAACAAGGCACGATGTTAGATGCTGATGGTCACAAAATTATTGATATGGGTGATGACTTCTATACACAGGGTAAACCGCACCCAATGATTGACCCATCTACACGTAACAAATTTATCAGTGAGCTAAGCAATAAAACCGAAGCTGGCGTGTTACTGGTTGATTTTGTTATCGGTTATGGCGCAACTCAAGATCCAGCTGGCGCGTTAATTCAGGAAATCAAAAAACTGAATGAGAAACGTGGCGAAGCCAATCCACTGATCACTATCGCAACTATCACTGGTACTGAAGACGATCCACAAAACCGTAGCGAACAGCAAAAGCAGCTAAAAGAAGCGGGCATTATTGTGATGGATACGTTGCCAGAAGCCGTTTTATTAGCCAAAGAATTAATCCAGCCACATCCAGCAGAAGCACATGCTGAAGTGTCGCCACTGCTTAACGGGATCTCTGTGATCAACGCAGGATTACGTAGCTTTGCAGACGATCTGCAATCAAGTGGCACCCCTGTTGTTCATTATCAGTGGGCACCTGTCGCAGGTGGAAATAAAAAACTGGCTGAAATATTAAAGAAATTGAAATAAGGAATTGCAGATATGTACTCAACTATCGAACAAGCGAATGAAGCAGTTATCGAACGTATCCGTGAAGCCCGTCCTCACTGGTGTGATGTTAGCTTAGCAAAAGAAGTTGTTCCTGCTTTAGAGACAGGTAAAAAATTACTTCACGCAGGTCCACCAGTAACTTGGGGTGAAATGAGCGGCCCTGTTCGTGGTGCATGTATTGGTGCTTCTTTATTTGAAGGCTGGGCAGAAACTGAAGAACAAGCATTAGCAATGTTAGAAGCGGGTGAAATTGAGTTTATTCCTTGCCATAACGTGAATGCAGTAGGCCCAATGGGCGGTATTACTTCTGCTCATATGCCAATGCTGGTTATCAAAAACCACATTCATGGTAACTACGCTTACTGCAATATGAACGAAGGTATCGGTAAAGTAATGCGCTTTGGTGCTTACGGCCCAGATGTGCAAGAGCGTTTACATTGGATGCAAAATAGCTTAGCGCCAGTATTAAAAGCAGCGATTGCAACATTTGAAAACGGCATCGATCTGACGGCAATTATGGGTCAAGCCATTACGATGGGTGATGAATTCCACCAACGTAACATCGCCGCATCTGCGCTGTTACTGCGCCAGCTTGCACCAGTACTAGGCACTTTAGATTTTGAAGAAGCTGAAATCACAAAAGTGACTAAATTCCTGAGCATTACAGACCAATTTTTCCTTAATTTAGCAATGGCTTACTGTAAAGCGGCGATGGATGCGGGTGCTCAAATCAAGCAAGGTACTATCGTCACTGTAATGACTCGTAATGGTAGCAACTTTGGTATCAAAATCAGCGGAATGGGTGACCAATGGTTTACCGCTCCAGTAAATACACCACAAGGTCTGTTCTTCTCTGGCTTTAGCCAAGCAGATGCCAACCCAGACATCGGTGACAGTGCAATCACTGAAACCTTTGGTATTGGTGGCGCAGCAATGGTTGCCGCTCCTGGGGTAACACGCTTTGTAGGTGCATCTGGTGGTATGGATGCGGCGCGTGAAGTGACTGAAGAAATGGCTGAGATCTATCTTGCTCGTAACATGATGTTGCAAATTCCAACTTGGGATTTTCAAGGTGCATGTTTAGGTTTAGATGCTCGTCGTGTTGTTGAAACAGGGATCACGCCACTAATTAACACGGGTATTGCGCATAAAGAGCCGGGTGTTGGTCAGATTGGTGCTGGTACTGTACGTGCACCTTTAGGTTGCTTTGAAAAAGCAATTGTTGCACTTGCTGAAGAGTTAGGTATCGACGCTTAATTTTGTTTTTTAACGACAAAGTACAGCAATAAAGGGGGCATTATGCAAATTCAAGCACTTCAAACCAGCCAGCATATCACTGACTTTGAAGGTGAGATTAAATGTGTGGGCATTTATGACCATGCTTTGAATTTCATTTGCCCTCAACAACGCTTAATGACTTTTCATCGTGAAGGAAAAGGTTTAAGCCCGATGGGATGGTTACTAAAACAAGATGATTTTGATTATTTTGCAAAACAGTGCCATCCCTCGATTGTGATGGATCTTAAAAATCATCAAGCGACACTTGCAAATAAGCTCACATTGATCGCAGGTCAAAATGAGAATTTACGCTTACAAGATAAAGCGGATTTAGATTTGCGTTGGTTAGAAAGTTTTTTTTCTTTGTTATCGCCCTCTATTGCAACGGGGTTATATGGATCATTGAAAAATTACCGTCAAATCGCGCAACTTAGTGAAATAAAGTTATTAACTAAGCTATTTCATAATCAGCTATTAGGCAATGCTGTTAACTGGGCTATTTTTACAGGGAAAGGCCCAGGATTAACGCCAAGTTCAGATGATATGCTGGTGGGTATGTTATTTGCACATTATTTAGCAGAGCCAGAAAATAAACTTAATAATTTTTTTAATAACACACCGCCTTTATCTGAATTGACCACCATTGTCAGTAAGCACTATTTGGAATATGCCACACAGGGAATATTTTCTACCTATCTCATTCAACTAGGTAAAAAAATAAAGAATAAAGAGATTATTTTTAAGGATATGTTGGAAATACTCTCTATTGGTCATCATTCCGGCGCGGATACATTACTGGGATTATGGATTGGTTACCAAGCTAAAAAACAACAACAACATATTGATTAATTTTTTTAATAAAAGAATTTATATAAACATTCGGATACGGATACTTATGAAAACAATTGTTATTGCTTTAGGCGGAAATGCATTATTGCAACGCGGAGAAGTTTTGTCTGCTGAAAATCAATATAAAAATATTGAATTGATGTCAGAGACAATTAATAAATTAGCTAAAGAGTATCGTGTTGTATTAGTACACGGTAATGGGCCTCAAGTTGGATTACTTGCACTACAAAACCTTGCATATCAAGATGTTCCTGCATATCCATTGGATATCTTAGTAGCAGAGAGTCAAGGTATGATTGGTTATATGATGATGCAAAAAATTAATCAAAATCATCCTGAACAAGCTATTACAACAGTAATGACTCGAGTTTCAGTTGATATTAATGATGAAGCATTTAACGATCCAAGTAAATTTATTGGCCCTATTTATGATGAAGCTGATAAAGCAGAGTTAATTGCGAAGTATCAATGGACATTTAAACAAGATGGTAAACATTATCGTCGTGTTGTGCCATCACCAACACCAAAAAAGATTATTGATATCGAAGCAGTAAGACTTTTATTAGATAAAGGTCATATTGTTATTTGTGGTGGCGGTGGCGGTATTCCAGTCAATAATTCAAATAATGAATTTATTGGTAGTGAAGCTGTTATTGATAAAGATTTAACTGCGGCTTTAATTTCTCGTGAATTAAATGCAGAGCACTTTGTTATTTTAACAGAGGCAGATGCTATTTATAAAAATTGGGGTACACCAGAACAAGCTGCAATTCGTGAAGCAACACCAGAAGAACTTGCACCAATGGCTGTCGCTGATGGCGCAATGGGACCAAAAATTATGGCAGTGAGTGATTTTGTTAATGCAACAGGGCAACAAGCTCACATTGGTGCATTACAAAATATTCAACAAGTTATTGAAGGTCAGTCTGGCACTTTAATTTATAAGTCTTAATAAAATGCTTTCAGGAGCGTCATTATGAACGATGCACAAGTGAATGAGAAAGGCAAAGTCCCTTATTGGGTCAAACTGACCATTATCTTCTTCTTTGGTTGGATTGCGCTGTATGGTAGCCGTGCCATTGTTGGCCCTTTAATGGTAAATATTGGAGCTGAGTTTGATCTATCTAAAGCTCAACTTGGCTCTATCATGAGTATTTTCTTTATCGGATATACTGCACTAAATATTCCATCAGGCATGATTGGTGACTATTTAGGTAAGAAAAAAGTATTAGTAACAGGTGTTGTTCTCTTTGGTGGATTTACCATTATTGCAGGTATGATGCCAACTTACGTGACCTTTATGTTTGCATGGGTCATGGTGGGGATATTCCAAGGTTTCTATTATGGCCCTCAGTATGGTCTATCCTCAGAAGCGATACCAAAACATCGTATTACACTAGGTAGTGCGATTATCAATAGTGGCATGGCATTTGGTTTGTCTATTGGTTACTACATCTCCAGTATTTCTGTTGGTGAGATGGGAATGAGCTGGCGTGCTCCGTTCTATATCATTGGTGTGCCAATTATTATCATTGGTTTGGTTATGTTATGGATCATCAAAGATAAGCCAAAAGCACAACCAGCGACAGAAAATGGCGCACCAAAACAGAAAGTTAAACTGACATTTAAAGACTTATTTGGTAATCGCAATATCAATCTTGCGTATGTCACCATCTTCTGTTCAATCTATGGCTTCTTTGTATTAGTAACTTGGTTACCGTACTACTTAGAAACTGAGCGTGGAATTACGGGTACACAAATTTCAACTATTGCATCATTAATGCCGTGGTTTGCTATTCCTGGTTCACTTATTTTTAGCTGGGTTTCAGATAAAATTGGTCGCCGTAAACCTGTATTACTGATCATGTTACCGCTGTCATTAGTCGCTATTCTTGCTGTACCAATGTCAGAATCAATGCCTGTGTTAATTGGTGCACTGATCCTTTACGGTATTGTAGGTAAAATCAGTACAAACCCAGTACTTGTTGCTGTGGTTGCTGATAACTCACCGCGACATGCACTAGGCACATCGTTTGGTGTTTATAACTGTATCGGTATGTTGGGTTCTGTTTTTGCACCAACATTAACTGGTTTCCTATCAGACAAAACAGGTAGCATGGACTCAGGTTTCTACTTTGCAGCTATTCTGATTTGTATCGGTATTGTGGCAAGCCTCTTTATTAAAGAAAGCAACAACAATAATGAAGAAGTAAAAGCGTAGTACGCTATTCAAATAGTCACTAAATACACAGTAAAAGGGCAAACTTCGGTTTGCCTTTTTAATTTAAAGGATCGTAAAACGATTGCACACTAGGATGATTTTGCTTAAACAATTCCACTAAATAACTTACTACCGCACCTTTTTTATCTTCACACCATGCTAATGAAAGAGGAGAGTTATGACGACGATTTTTCACTTCTTTCGCAATTAATTGTCCGCTATCAATCAGTGGTTTGCATAAACTTAATGGTAAAAATCCTATTCCCACCCCTTTTAAATGACAGGCTAATTTAGTGTGTAAATCAGGTACACGGATCTCGTGCTGACCCGATAAGCGCCATGCTGTGCGTTTAGAAAGATGACGAGACGTATCTTCAACGTTTACAGCAGAATACATACGCATTTGATCATCACTTAATACACCACTGATATTGGCTAAAGGATGATTTGGCGCGACAACAAATTGCCATTGAATTTCGCCCATCGCACAAATGTTAATATTATTCTTAAGAGATTCATTACCCGTAACACCGATAGCAAAATGGTAATCTTCATTAATAAGCGCATCCCAAACGCCCATATAGACTTGGCGAGTAATATGAAATTGGGTAGAAGGAAAACGTTGATGAAGACAAGCCAACATACTGGCAACCGCAGTGCGATCATAAAGAAGATTATTAATGACAATGTTAACCTGATGTTCGACACCTGCGTTCATTTGCTGAAGTTCCACAGGCATTGATTCTAACCATACAATCCATTGACGACATTTTTCTAATAGATATTCGCCAGCTGGCGTGAGTGTAACGGTTCTTGTGGTGCGATTAAAAAGTTGGGTACCGATATTTTCTTCTAATGTTTTTATACGGTAACTAATTGCCGCTGATGTTTTATGAAGCATATCGGCTGCTTTGGTAAAACTTTGGCAGTCTGCGACCTGTATAAAAGTGCGGATCATTTCTTGGTCTAACATATTTTTGTCCTGATGGTGAAAGAGGCAAATTTTCAGCAGATAATGCTGAACTAAAAAAAGAAAACAAAGCAAACAAAGCCAAGCTTACCTATTTTTTCTAAGGTCTATACCGTAAAGTAAGGCAACTTCTTATCGTGTTAATGGATGTTATTATTTTGAGCTTGTTATTGTGTATCGAATGAAGTTTTGATTATTTATAGATAAGCGATAAAGCATACTAACAAAAATTTCAGCGGATGATGGGCGCAAATAAGAATATCTGTATTTTATTTGTGTGATTGCTTTCACGTTTCACTCATCCTTTTACTGATGAAGTTAAGATACCAGTAAAAGGTGGTGAAAGTCAGGATAAAAAATCCTTCAATAAGATAAGAAAAAAGTCGGTCAGGCTATTTTAAATGGGTAAGTAAAAAAGAGCAGGTGAGTCAGATTAAGTGCAAAGTGAAATAGCGTTGAAACCCAGAGACGACCACTCCACATCCAAGCTAATCCATAAATAATCCCCGCGAGTGAAGCAAAAACAACCAACAATATTCCGCCAGCGAAGTGTGCTAAACCAAAGATAATGGCCGCTATTAATAGCGCAACATAAGGGGGAAGATAGCGTGACAATGTTTGCTGAATAACACCTCTAAATAATGCTTCTTCAGCAAGTGATACAAAAAAGAGGTTCGCGAGAATAAATACAGGTAACCATGGTGGTAAATGCAATTCAATTGCTAATCCCCCTAGTTTTACAGCGATCAATAACAATGCAGGAATGGCAATAATTAGCATTGCCCACTGTAATTTATTTGCTTTTTTTAATGGATCGCAGACAAAAAGTGTAGGAATAAAGATCAGAAAAATAAAGGGTAATAATGCTTTATCAGCATTTAAATAAAAAGAAAAAGGGGCGCTTTTCATCCCTATAATGGCATGTGAAAGATAACGTAAATTGTTAAAACCAGGAATAAGGTGAAAAGTTAATCCGCTGGCAATAATGACAAGTGCGAGAATGATGATTGCTCTAAGCAAAGGCTGTGTTTTATAGCGAGAATAGGCGAACGCTAGTAAGAGAATACTAAAAATAACTGGCAAGGTATGCCATGTAATAACACCTGTTATAAATGCGCTAAGTGTTGTAAATATCAGTGTAATAAATGCAAGAGTGCGATTGAAACCCAAAAATAACAAAGAAAAAGCAAGAAGTAACCAAGTGATCATAATTGTAAAGGATCTAAAATGAAAAGGAGCGCTAGGGTAAAAGATAGCAGCCTTTTAGGCTATCACTATAAATAAAAAAGTAGAGAAATCAGACCTCTTTATTCGCAATACTTTTATTTAATTATTTGATTTATATATAGAATGTGAAAAATTGACTTTTAATCCAAAATTAAAACAAATGTTTAATTTATATAATGATAGTCAATTCATGATATTAAATTGGTATGAGAAAAACAGAAGATATAAAAATGCCGATAGTTTTATATCGGCATTTTAGTCCATATAAGTTAGTTTACTTTTGATTAAACCAAGTAAAACTAAACGTAAAAATAGCGAATAACATGGAAGAAAATAGGTGCTGCAAAACAGAGAGAATCCATTCTATCCATCATGCCACCATGACCTTCGATCATCGTGCCAAAATCTTTTACGCCGCTGTCTCTTTTGATTGCTGACATACATAAACCACCGGCAAAGCCCGCCAATGTAATCACTAAAGAGAGTAAAAATGCTGCCCACCATGAGAAAGGCGTTGCCCACCACAACATCATACCAATAAGGCTGGCGGAGATAACGCCACCAAAAAAACCTTCTACTGTTTTATTTGGGCTTAATTTAGGCACGATAGGATGTTTGCCAAATAATTTACCAAACACATATTGAAGTACGTCAGAAACTTGCACCACTATCATTAAAAAGAGCAGTAAATTGATATTACGGCCTTCGAAACCTTCAATTGGCAACATTAAAAGTGCTGGTGCATAACTTAGGCAATAAATTGCTATCATCACGCTCCATTGTACTTTTGCCATACGTTCTAAGAAGTGGCGAGTGTCACCTGAAAGTGCCATACGTGTTGGTATTAATAGGAAGGCGTAAACTGGAATAAATACCGCCATTAAGTTGTACCATTGCACACCAACCAGAATGTATTGGATAGGCAATATAACGAAGAAACACCAGAACAGCGCTTCATGGTCGCCACGATGTGTGGGTGTTAAGGTAATAAGTTCGCGTAATGCAAGCCATGAGATAATAGTAAATAGAACGACAGAACCTATTGCCCCAATTCCTATTGCAACACCTGCAATAATACACATTACCCACCATGCGTTGATCCTTGAATTAAGATTCGTGATGGTGGAAGTCGGACCTTTTACTGCCGCTAAAATAGCACCAATAATGCTGGCTATAATTAAAAAAGAGAAGAGCCCGATAAAGATCCAGAGGACTTCGTTATTAATACGTTCCATTGTGTAGCTCCTCTAACGCACTTTTTGCTCTTACCAGAAACTCTTGCTTACTTTCATCTTCATGAGTGGCTTCAATAGGGGCACCAAAAATTGCACTGCAAATAACAGGAACAACTAAGCGAGAGCCTTTAGGAAGGACTCTATTTAAGTTTTCCAAATAAATAGGGACTAATTGTACATCCGGATTTTTACGAGAGAGATGCCAAAGACCCGCTTTAAAATCTTGAATAGACTCGCCGTTACCTCGAGTACCCTCAGGAAAAATAATTAAAGAATCCCCTTGGTCTAAAATTTCTTGCATCAGAGCAAGTGCATTGGTTTTATTTGGTGCAGATGATGCAGCATCATTAACGGGTTGTTTTAGGCTCTCTTGGCCAGAATTATCCTCTTGTGGAAAATTCATTTTGGCAGCATGGCGAGGAATAAGAATAGCTCTAAAGATACGATGAGATAAATAACGGCGTAAACGGTTTTTGTTCCAATAATCTTCAGCAGCAACGGGATGAACATAAGGGCGAATATTGGGTGAAAGACAGGACCAAATAACTAAGCCATCAAGATGACTAGAATGGTTAGCGTAATAAATACAGGGTATATCTTTTGCAATAGGGGAGGTTTGTTTAGCGCGAATACCTGTTAAGAATCGACAAATAGAGACTAAGACGGATGATACCACTTTTGCATCTAAAGCAAGTTTTCCATTTTTCATTAATCAGACACCTTGTGCTAAATCCCGTAAAATTCGACGGGTTCTGAAAATTGTGGTCAGCGTTGAACCTAAAATAATAATCCATAATGCAATAAAAAAGAGCCATATTCCCCAAACACTAGGAATAAATGCAGCAATAACAGCAACAGCGGTTAATAACGCCATTCGGTGTTGTTTTGCCATTGGGCCTGTAAATTGTTGATCTAGCCCACAAGCACCACCTAATACGCGAACATAAGCGGTCATTACTGCAAAAAAAGCGCCCACCCAGCTCAACGTAATGGCCATAGAAAAGTCAGAAGATAGCCCATAACCGACACCTAAAATAATTAAAGTATCGGCAATTCTGTCTGGTAATTCATTATAAACAGCACCTACTGGGCTTTTCATGCCTCCTTCAACGGCAACCATGCCATCTAATAAATTACAAATGAGGCGACCTTGGATCATGATAGCGCCAAGGATCAGCAAAATTGAGCGTAATAGTCCAGATGTGTAAAAGAGGGCACAAAATAGTGATAAGCCTGCAAGTAATGCAAATACGACACTAAACACGGAAATACCGTTAGGAGTAGCCCCTTTTTGTTGTAAGTAGCGGCTGCACTTTGTGGCCCAGTTTGTTTGCCTTGCTTTTATCGGACGACGGTTTTTATCTTGAGTGTTCATTTTTCTTTGTAAAAAGCGAGTTAGAAGGGCATAGCATAAGGGCATTTACTCAAAGTGAAAATAAGAATAAACGTATAAGTTTATCTTATATTTTTTTTATGCAGATTATTTCCTCCTTGTTTTGCTCTTATTAAGACTATAAATCAATCATTAATAATCATTTATTTTTCTAGGTGTTAATACTTATTCAAAGCTAGTGCATTATACTTACATAGTGTGATCATTTAGTGATGCTCTTTATTCGAATATTATTAAGTGGAAATGTTAAATGATGTATTACATTAATTAAACTATAAAGAGAATAAATTTCTTAAGTAAAAGGGAGCATAAAGGGAAATACTTATTATTATTTCTTATTTTACTGTTTAAATAATCGCAATTAAAACACTTCGATTAGAATTTTCTTATAAAGAATTTTTTGTTTAAATCGAAAGTCAAAGCGCATAAACAGTCTTTAAATGGGCATAAAAAAAAGAGACAGGAATTTCTTTTTTATTATTTTTTACTCATTAATAATTTTCTTCGTGAAATAAGAATAAAGAGAATGAGAAATTAGAAATGAGAATGCTCATCTTTATAATAAGTAAAAAATGATTTATATCAAATGAAGGGCTTCATTTGTTCTTATATTGCTATTATTAATAAAAAACAATCATAATAGTTATTAATAATAGCGATTATGAAAATAATATATACAAGTGTTTTAAATTGAAATTAAACGAACACTAATGAAAGGGTGGCATCAAAATAAGTTGCCGCCCTTTCTATCGTAGAATGGTGTCTAGCGTATTAATTATTCCCATATTAGGTGTAATTCATCCAAAATAGAATATTTTTAGAAGTACAGCTTTCTCTCATTAATAAAATATAATGAAAATTAAACAGGTCATATCGTTATATGGCTAGATAATACAACCCATTGATAAATAGAAATCACATTGTAAATTAGCTTGCTCTTAAGTCATATTTCTTAAAGAAATCATACTCTTGAACTAATTGTGGTAGTGATCTTATTTTCAATTTCGTATACATATTTGAACGATGTACTTCAACTGTACGAGGCGATAACGAAAGCTTTTCTGCCGCTTCTTTGCTCGTATTTCCTTCAAGGATCATCTCCATAACCTCTTTTTCTCTATTAGATAACTTACCAAATTTATCTTTTAGAGATATATATGTTCGGAATTGCTCAACTTCACTTTCATAATGTAGGAAAGATTCCGAGACAATATTAAGAAGTTCATTCACATTTAGAGGACGAGTTAAATATTCAAAAGCCCCTGATTTAAATGCGTTACGACAACTCTCAATGGAACTATCCCCAGAAATAATAATAACAGGGATGATGTTTCTCAATTTGTTGAGTTCTTTAATCAGTGCAATTGATGGTGCTGCACTGCTTTTTGTATTAATTATGATGCACTCTTTATGAGCTCCTTTTGTTGATGAAAAATAGTATTTCAAGAAAGCCTGTTCATTTGAATAGGTTTTCACATTAGCCGCTAAAGAAGAAAGAACGGCTTTAAGTTGAACTTTTGTACTGTCATCTTCAAAAGTGATTAAGTGGATTATTGATTCCATATGTTGCTCCTGGTTTTACTCTGCTCTTACACTAAAAGTGAATGAGTAACGAAATTTGACTAATTTATAAGTTTTTTTGTGTAGGGTAACATTCACGCGACGGAGCCATATTCAGAATATATCAAATTAAAAATGATTAATACTTCTGTATTATATTATAGATAAAATATCAGAACTTTGTTTTGTTTCAATATTTGTATTTTATAGATAAGAATAATTTATTTCTATAATGAAGAGAGGAGATAACAATTATTAATTGTAACTAAGTTTTTTTTCGTAAGTGATTTTAACTATATTAAACTCACTTAATAAGTAAAAAAATAATATATTTAGATGTCTTTTTATGAAGTCATTAATTGTCGCATTTAGTTACAATATAATTCACTTTGTGGATTTTTGACTTTACTTCTTGTAAAATAGCGCTTTATTTCTATTGATCCTTTTTAATAAACCAACCGAGCCAATGCTATGGCGTCACTGAAAGATGTAGCTCGACTTGCATCCGTTTCTTTGATGACAGTCTCAAGAGCGATTAATAACCCTGAGTTATTAAAACCAGAAACACTGAAACAAGTCCAAGATGCGATTGATCAACTTAACTATGTTCCAGATTATTCTGCACGAAAAATTCGTGGTCAAGGAACAAAAGTATCATCAATTGGTGTTCTGGCAATTGATACCGCAACGACACCGTTTTCTGTGGAAATGATTTTATCGATAGAACAAACCGCAAGAGAATTTGGTTGGAGTTCATTTGTTGTCAATTTGACTGCACAAGATTGTTATGAAAATGCCATTTGGCAACTTTTGGCTCAACGTCCAGATGGTATTATTTATACCACGATGGGGTTGCGTGAAATCACCGTACATGAAAAATTACTTGATAAGAATTTAGTGTTAGCAAACTGCTTGGATAAAACACACGCTTTTCCAACTTATATTCCCGATGATTATCATGGGCAGTATTTCGCGATGAAAAAAGTCATCGAGAAAGGGTATCGCCGTCCTTTGTGCTTTTATATACCTGAAGAGTCTGTTGCAGGCCCTATTCGTCGTAAAGCTGTTGAAGATGCTTGGCAAGAGGCTGGGTTGCCATTGGCGGATCTACAACAATATACGATGTTGTTTGGAGATGAACACTACCGTGATGTGATTGAAATATTGAAAAAGCATTGTGTTCATCAAAAAGCTGACTTTGATATTCTCATTTGTGGTAATGACCGTATTGCGTTTTTAGCTTACCAAGTTTTACTTTCTATGGGGTTACGCATTCCAGAGCAAGTGGCTGTTTTGGGATACGATAATATGATTGGCACAGGAGAGTTGTTTTATCCACCATTAACAACGGTACAACTGCCTCATTATGAATTAGGTAAAGAAGCGACGTTGCATATTATTCAAGAAAGAAACCATAGAAATACCGTACATGTGCCTTGTCAATTAGTTGAACGTGAGTCTATTTAAAGACTCACGTCTTACTTATCTTCTCAATATCAGTAAATACTATTTAGCCGCCAATATTGACCATTAATCAGTGTTGCATCACCATTTATGGCAAAAAGATGTAAAGCTAGAGTATCTTGTTGAGCATAATATCGGCTGCTAAAGGTGAATTCGCCTTTATTTACAAAGATTTCAATTGATGAACGATCAATGAAAATACGTAAATTCAATTCACAACCTTCAGGTAATGGAATACTTCTAGCTCCACTTATATTGTGCTGAGGATAATGGCGGTTAAGAACTAAACGATGTGATTGATTATCAACAAAGAGTTCAAGCCCTTCACCTAGCCATAAGCCAAATTTTTCAGCGTGGCTGTCTAAAGATAATGTTAAGTCGAGTTCGATAGCAGCAGTATTATTTATTAGCTCGATAGATTGATTACTGAGTGTTAATGGTGAGATAGTCTGTTTTTCTTGGCGTAATGATTCAACTTCTTTAACGGGGATCATGCGTAAGCGATTTTTGGATTTATCAAACGTGATTTCACGAGGAAGTGTAAAACAGCCAGACCAAAATTCAGATTTTGAAGGCATTGGCGAATTCCACATATCCATCCACCCCATTGAAACGCGACGACCGTCAGGCGTTGTAAATGATTGTGGCGCATAATAGTCATGGCCATTATCAAGTTCAATAAAGTGCCCTTGTGGTTTAAAGGGGTGATTTGGCGACCATTGGCCAATTAATGCACCTGATTGAAAGAGGTTGCGATATTGATAGCCTTCGGCTCGTTTTCCTTGTGGTGAGAAGACGATTGCAAATTCGTTTTCTTGGCTAATAGGGAAGAAATCAGGGCACTCCCACATATAGACATTTTTATCATCCGTTTTTCCTAAAACCGTGTAGTCGTTGTTCCATTGCTGGCCTTCCACAAATAAGGTTTCGCTAGAGAAGAGCAGGACTTGTCCTTGATCCTTTTCATCACGAGCGCCAACAACCATCCACCATTTACCTTCTTGATACCAGACTTTAGGATCACGAAAATGCATATAACCTTTAGGAGGTTCTAAAACGATCCCTTTTTTCTCAAAATGAATACCATCTTCACTGATAGCAACACATTGCGCTTCATAGATTTGACTATCATCACCTTCGGCTGCTAACCAGTTGTGTCCGGTATAGAAAAGATAGAGTTTTCCTTCATGGCTAATTGCGGAGCCTGAGAAGCAACCACTTTTGTCGTAGTCATCTCCCGGTGCCAATGCAATGGGTTGGTGTTGCCAGTGGATCATATCGGTGCTTGTGGCATGTCCCCAATGCATTGGTCCCCAATCTTGAGAATAAGGATGGTGCTGATAAAAGGCATGATATAAACCATCATGATAAATAAGGCCATTAGGATCATTTAACCAACCCGCAGGCGCAGCCAAATGAAACTGGGGATAAAATTTATTGCCTCGTTTTTCAATCAAAGTATTTAAGGCTTTTGTTGATTGTTCTAAGCGGTGCTTCATATCATTATCCTTATTATATTTTAGAGTTATGAGTGTGTTTTTAAGATCACATAAAGGGTAAAGAACAGACGTAATCACACTATGACTCTTGTTGTTAACGATAACATTCAGAGTGAAAAAAATACGATGTATGAGATTGACTTTATCATCTTATCTCATTATGTTAACGTTATCAGTGTGGATTTACGAGCAATATCTTTACTTATTCGTTATGAATAGTCATGAAAACAGAATATAGTTAAGAAAAATAATTGCTTATCTTCAGGAGAGATTATGAAAGTCTGGTCTTTAGGTGACGCTGTTGTTGACTTGATCCCATTGCAAAACATGCAATATGAAGCATGTGCTGGTGGTGCGCCAGTCAATGTTGCTGCGGGCGTTGCTAAGCTTGGTCAACAAAGTGGTTTTATTGGACGTGTAGGTGAAGATGCGTTCGGCCATTTTATGCAAAAAACATTGTTTGATCTAGGTGTTGATACTCGCGCAATGGAATTTGATGAGTTTCATCGTACCAGTACTGTTCTTGTCTCTTTACAAGAAAATGGCGAGCGTGATTTTACTTTTTTAGTTGCTGAGTCTGCTGATCAATTTTTAACAGAAAAATCTTTACCTGCGTTTGAAAAAGATATTTTGCATTTTTGTTCTTTGGCGTTAGTAAATCCCATTTGTCGCTCGACTTTAGATTGTGCAATCAAAAATATTAAAGAAAGCGGTTCACTACTGAGTTTTGATATTAATTTACGCCCTCAAATGTGGCGTGATCACGAAGAAATGCGCGAAGTTATCGATAATTATGCGCATAAAGCTGACATATTAAAATTATCAGAAGATGAGCTTACGTGGATGACACAAGAAGTGACATTGAATAATGCACTTAAAAAATTAGAAGATTATCCCGCTCGTTTAAAAGTGATCACCCAAGGCTCTAAAGGTTGTTTAGTTTTAACGCCAAATACCCAAGTCGCATTTAGTGCTTTTATCGTTGAATGTATTGATACAACAGGTGCTGGTGATGCCTTTATGTCAGGTTTGTTAGCTGCGCTTGCTGAATATGGTTTTGCTGAAGATGAACAATATCTATCAAGAATAGTGACGCAAGCAGCTGCTTGTGGTGCTTTGGCTACCACCCAAAAAGGGGCGATAGCAGCGGCACCAAGTCGTAAAAAATTACATGATTTTGTTCAGCAACAACCGCCTTTACATGTTAGGGAGATTTTCTAACAATTTACCCATTTTTTCTGGTTGTGGTTTTTACCACGGTTTTTTTTAATGGTATTTTACTACTCTCCATTTATAACTGCTTTTCTCGGAGTGGTTATTTGTGGAGATTTTTTTATCTCTCTATACCGTTGTACTGATGCTTGATCAATCAATCAGCGATGCCGATCATATTGTTCTGTCCGTTTTAAGCGTATGATATTAAATCTTATTGACTTTTATTGATGGAACATTAAATGTGGGCTCAATCGGGCGCGGTATTAGCCATTTTTTCTTATATTCTTTGGGGAATAACCCCTCTGTTTTATCGGCTGTTACCCGGAGCTCAGCCGTTAGAAATGTTGGCTCAGCGTTTGATCTGGTCTATCCCTCTTTTATTACTAGTACGACTCTTTATTAAAAATAGGACACGATGGCGCGCTGTTTTACAAGATAAGCGCTCTGTTTTTATGTGTCTATTTAGTTCAATGGCTATGGCCGTTTCTTGGTGTACATTTACTTATGCATTAACACACCAACAAGTATTAGAAGCGAGTTTGGGGTATTTTATTAATCCACTTTTCTCAATTTTATTAGGCGTCATATTTCTTAAAGAAAAGCTTAATCCAGCAGAAAAATGGGCTGTTACTTTAATTTGTGCGGGCGTGGGCTATCAATTGTGGATGTACGGTGAATTACCTGTACTCGCTATCATGATGGGGGGCGCATTTGCGGTATATGGCTTAATCCGTAAGTTTATTCGATTTGATGTGATCACTTCTTTGTTTATGGAAACACTCTGGTTAATGCCATTAGCAATAGGTGCCACTATTTGGTTGTTGATAACAGATAAAAGTGCACTACCTTCTGCAGATAATCTGACTCGTTTTTATTATATTCTAACAGCACCTGTCACTATACTGCCGCTATTGTTTTTTACCGCAGCAGTTAAACGAACCACATTAACTGTGATCGGATTAGCGCAATATATTGAACCTACCATTCAATTTTTACTGGCTGTTTTCTTATTCCATGAAGCTTTTGATGAAGTAAAAGGCGTGAGTTTCTCACTGATTTGGTTAGGGCTTTTATGCTGTATCTTAGCACTTATCCGAAAACGCCTTAATTATCTAAAAATTCAAAAAGGAAAACGTAGCCAAGTGGTGTAATTTTTTTATTTCCCTGTCTGATTATTTTTTTTGTCTGGCTATTTTTCTATCAAGCTAAATCCGCTATGCTATATAAAAGGCAATCGTTTGCGTGGTTGTGGTTTTTATTAACGGTGAGGATAAAAAATGACAGTGCTGGGTACGGCTCTTACAGCAAGTGCAACAAAAGTGATGTTATTAGGTGCTGGTGAATTAGGCAAAGAAGTCGCGATAGAATGCCAACGCTTAGGCATTGAAGTGATTGCCGTTGATCGCTATCTCAATGCTCCTGCTATGCATGTTGCTCATCGTCATTATGTTGTAAATATGCTTGATAGCGATGCATTAAAGCAAGTTATTGAACAAGAGCGACCTGATTTTATCGTTCCTGAAATTGAGGCGATTGCAACCACGTTACTGGTTGAATTAGAACAAGCGGGGCAAAAAGTTGTTCCGTGTGCCCGTGCTGTAAAGCTGACTATGGATAGAGAAGGGATCCGCCGTTTAGCCTCGGAAACATTACATTTACCTACATCAAACTATCAATTTGTTGATGATGAAGCGAGCTTTAGAAAAGCCGCTCTAGAAATAGACTTTCCTTGTATTGTGAAACCAGTCATGAGTTCATCCGGAAAAGGGCAAAGTGTTATTCGTAATGAAAACGATTTAGCTCAGGCTTGGACTTACTCGCAAGAGGGAGGAAGAGCAGGAAAAGGACGCGTTATCGTTGAAAAAATGATCCCGTTTGATTTTGAAATCACTTTACTGACTATTCACGCTGTTGATGGTATCCATTTTTGTGCTCCTATTGGTCATAGACAAGAAAAAGGAGATTACCGTGAATCATGGCAACCTCAAAAGATGAGTGACATCGCGCTTGCTAAAGCACAGCATATTGCGAGCAAAGTTGTTGAGAACTTAGGGGGTTATGGTTTATTTGGTGTTGAGTTATTTGTTCAAGGTGATGAGGTATTCTTTAATGAAGTTTCACCTCGTCCTCATGATACAGGATTGGTGACACTAATCTCTCAAGACTTATCAGAGTTTGCGCTTCATGTTCGTGCTTTTTTAGGCTATCCCATTGGTGGAATTCGCCAGTTAGGCCCTTGTGCATCAGCGGTTATTTTACCGGAGCTTTATAGTACAAATATTGTATATTCCGGTATTGAAAAAGCATTGAAGGCGGATCGTCAAATTCGCCTTTTCGCTAAGCCTGAAATTACCGGCTCTCGCCGTTTAGGTGTAGTGCTTGCTCATGCTGATACAATCAAACATGCATTGGATGAAGCAACAGCAGGTGCCAATGCTATTGTTGCTAATGATGCCCAAAAATAGCGATGTAATATAAGGTGATTTACCGCTAAGAAGGGAACTTAACTTAGCGGTAAAAATCCGGCTTTAATAAAGTACGTTTTAGCGTAAGGAGATAATATCTCCTGATATAAACTATAAGCCTGAGAATGAATAAGTGTCGCACAATAGTGCGCAGTAACATTAAAAGGCTTTGGAATATCGAATATCTTTAATTCAGGAAATTGGCTTAATTGTGCTTGGTAGTGTTGGTAACCAATAAATGCGTCCGCTTGATGTGTGGCAATTAAATAGTGTGCAGCCATTCTACCTTGTGGAATAGTAAGTGAATGCTTACCTCCAACCAAAGATAGTGCTCGCATTTTTAATGCCTGACTTAATTTTGGGTTGATTTGCGCAATATTATCAAATAGTTGCCAACTGTAATCCCCTGATGGATCTGCTTTTGGTGTGGATATCGCTAATTTTAATGCAGTATTTGATAATACACTAAGCCAGTTATCTTCTTCATTTACATCATTACGACGAGCGGTAATACAAAGCTGATTGGCAATAAAAGGCGCATATTGTAGTGCGAAACCTTTATCGATTAATTGCTTTGCATTACTTTCATCAGCAGAAAGAAACAAATGACAGGTTTCTCCTTGTTCAATACGTTGACGCAAAAGTCCAGCAGGGCCAAATGTAAGAGCCCACTTTTCGCCTGTTTTTTGCTGATAATGCTCAATAAAAGCAGGTAGTGTGGTTTTTAAGCTACCTGCTGCAAAAAGGGAAAATGTCATGGTGTTATATCCTACTCTTTTCCTTGATATTGAGTACGATAGAATTTTTGATACCAATTATTAGCTGCTTTTTGCATATCAATATCGCTAAATTTTTCAGGGTAGAGTTTTTTTGCCATCCACAATTCACCGATTGCCATGGCTTCAGGCATTGGGTATCCCCATGCTTTCGCATATTCAGGCATTAAATAAATTCGGTTATTTTTAACAGCACTAATCACTTGCCAACGTGTATCTTGTTTGATTTCATCAACAACTTGAGGGTATCTGTCTTGAATAAAAATAACTTCTGGATCCCATGCAATAACTTGTTCTAGCGAGACTTGCTTATAACCTTTAACGGTTGATGCCGCGACATTAAAGGCACCCGCATGGTCCATCATTAATCCCGTATATTTTCCTGAGCCATACGTTGTTAAGTCTGGGTTAGCCATATAAGCCCGCACTCGTTGCTCTTTTGGAATATCTTGTAAGCGCTGACTAACTTGTTCACGCTGTTTAAAAGTATCGTTAACTAATGCTTGTGCATTTTCTGATTTATTGACGATATCACCAATCAGCAAAATACCTTCTTTTAGTCCTTCGTTATAAGCCTGTTCTTCATTTTGTAATGTTGGATTAAGCTTTGATTTATCGTCATTAGTCTCTTTACGCAATGAAATTGCAACAACAGGAATACCCAATGCAGAAATCTTATCAATCATCTCTTTAGGGGCATAATTGGTGACAAAGACAACTTGAGGTTGCAGTTTAACTAAGCTTTCTGCATCAAAACTAGTGAGATCGCCGACTTTAGGTGTTTTCTCTAGTGATGGTGCTAATTGTGCATATCCATCACCAAGTTGTTGCTTCCAGTTGGACATAACACCAACAACTTTGTCGGTTGCATCAAGCTGAACCAATAAGTTTAGTGTTTGATGTTGTAAAACTACCGTTCTTTCTATTTTGTCTGGAATGGTAACGGTGCGACCAATCTGGTCTACGATTTGTCTATCTGCATAAGAGAAAGAAGAGAGGGAGAGTAAGCCAATACCTAATAAACAGTGCTGTAATAAAACTTTCATAGTCATAAACCCAAGTTAATATCGCTGTATAATAAAATATACAGCTAAAAATAGACAACAAGTATTATTTTGGCTCAAACTTTAATCATATAAGGTGGTTAATCACTTTTATTGGCTTAATTTTTTATTCAACCCTTGAAACTTGCTTAACTATCCCCACTTTTTATTCATATTGATTTTTTTCGCCAAATTAGGATTAATTGAGGTAAAAATGAGTATGAAAGGTCAGGAAACAAGAGGATTTCAGTCAGAAGTTAAACAACTTCTTCAATTAATGATCCATTCTCTTTACTCCAATAAAGAAATTTTCCTTCGCGAATTGATTTCGAACGCATCAGATGCGGCTGATAAATTGCGTTTCCGTGCATTATCGGATGCAGCGCTTTATGAAAATAACGGCGAGTTGCATGTGCGCATTTCCACTGATAAAGAAGCTCGTACTCTGACTATCAGTGATAATGGTATTGGTATGACGCGTGATGAAGTCATTGATAATCTCGGGACTATCGCAAAATCAGGTACAAAATCCTTCTTAGAATCTATCGGACAAGATCAAGCTAAAGATAGCCAATTAATTGGTCAGTTTGGTGTTGGATTCTATTCTGCGTTTATCGTTGCAGATAAAGTGACAGTACGCACTCGGGCAGCTGGTGAAAGCGCAGATAAAGGTGTTTTTTGGGAGTCTGAAGGCGAAGGTGATTACACCGTTGCTGATATTGAAAAAGCTGATCGTGGTACTGAAATTACACTTCATTTACGTGAAGGTGAAGATGAGTATTTAGATGATTGGCGTCTGCGTAGCATTATTAGTAAATATTCCGACCATATTTCTTTGCCTGTTGAAATTGAAACGAAAAATGAAGAAGACGGCACAGTGACATGGGAAAAAATTAATAAAGCGCAAGCACTGTGGACTCGTAACAAAGCAGAAGTGAGTGATGAAGAGTATAAAGAGTTTTATAAACATATCTCTCATGATTTTGCAGATCCATTAAGCTGGGTACATAACCGTGTAGAAGGTAAGCAAGAGTACACAAGTTTATTATATGTGCCTTCAAAAGCGCCTTGGGATTTATGGAATCGAGAACAACGTCATGGTTTAAAACTGTATGTTCAGCGCGTCTTTATTATGGATGAAGCTGAGCAGTTTATGCCTAATTACCTTCGTTTTATCCGTGGGTTAGTGGATTCTAATGATTTACCGTTAAACGTTTCTCGTGAAATTTTACAAGATAGCTCTGTTACACGTAATTTACGCAGTGCATTAACTAAGCGTGCATTACAGATGTTACAAAAACTGGCAGAAAATAAGCCGGAAGAGTATCAAGCATTCTGGAAAGAGTTTGGTTTAGTCTTAAAAGAAGGCCCAGCAGAAGACTCATCTAACATTGAAACTATTGCTAAATTACTACGTTTTGCATCAACGCATAATGATAGTGATGCTCAAACTGTTTCACTGGAAGATTACGTTAGCCGTATGGTCGAAGGCCAAGAAAAAATCTATTACATCACTGCTGATAGCTATGCTGCTGCGAAAAATAGCCCTCATTTAGAGCTGTTCCGCAAAAAAGGTATCGAAGTACTGCTGTTATCTGATCGTATAGATGAGTGGATGATGAATTACCTGACTGAGTTTGATGGCAAATCATTCCAGTCTGTCAGTAAAGCTGATGAATCTCTTGATAAACTTGCTGATGAAGAGAAGCAGGCTGAGCAAGAAGAAACAGATAAACAATTAGCACCTTTTGTTGAACGTATTAAAGCCTTGCTAGGGGATAAAGTTAAAGATGTGAAATTAACACATCGTTTAACAGATACTCCTGCAATTGTGACAACCAGTGCTGATGAAATGACAACACAAATGGCCAAATTGTTTGCAGCCGCTGGACAAGAAGTGCCAGAAGTGAAATACAACTTTGAATTGAACCCAAATCACCCATTAGTGAAGCAAACTGCAGAACTAACGGATGAAGCACTATTTGCAGATTGGGTTAATTTATTACTGGATCAGGCTTTATTTGCTGAAAGAGGCTCTTTAGAGGATCCAAACCAGTTTATTCGCTTAGTGAATCAACTTTTAGTTCAAAAAGCGTAACTGTTTTCGTTTTCAAACATTTAAACCACGTTTCTTTGAAAAGAGAGCGTGGTTTTTTCTTTTTCGATAAAAAATAAAATGCAATCGCTACCGTGATTTCTTGAGCGATGACCTCACAAAATGGTATGGTAATGCGTTTTCGAGTTTAAATATAAAAAATTAAATGCAAGGGGATTTACGCGATGCGTATCATTCTGCTAGGCGCTCCAGGCGCTGGTAAAGGCACTCAGGCTCAATTCATTAAAGAAAACTATGGTATCCCACAGATTTCAACTGGTGATATGTTACGTGCGGCAGTAAGTGCAGGTACAGAACTAGGACTGAAAGCAAAAGCACTGATGGACAATGGTCAGTTAGTAACTGATGAATTAGTTATTGCGTTAGTTAAAGAGCGCATCAAACAAGACGATTGCCGTAATGGTTTCTTGTTGGATGGGTTCCCAAGAACAATTCCACAAGCTGATGCAATGAAAGAAGCGGGTATCAACGTTGATTTCGTACTGGAATTCGCTGTACCTGATGAAATCATTGTTGATCGTATTATTGGTCGTCGTGTTCACGCACCATCAGGTCGTGTTTATCATGTGAAATTTAATCCACCTAAAGTGGAAAATCGTGATGACGTGACAGGTGAAGAATTAACAACACGTAAAGATGACCAAGAAGAAACGGTTCGTAAACGTTTAGTTGAGTACCATACTCAAACTGCACCGTTAGTTTCTTATTACCAAAATGAAGCTAAATCAAGCAATGCGAAATACTTCAAAGTTGATGGTACACAAAAAGTAAGCGAAATTAACGCTGAACTGAAAAGTATCCTTGGCTAATTCGTCATTGTGATGACTAATCCCGGTTGAGCCGGGATTTTTTTTATCTTAAAAATAATAAGATGAGATAAAAAGCGCGATCCAATAAATTGACAAGCACAATCTATTATTTTCCTTTATTCTTCTACTCTTTGGTTATCCTAATAAAATAACTCTAAGGAGTCATAGTATGAATGATGCTAAGTATGGTGTTCTTTTGGTTAATCTAGGCACACCTGATGCGCCGACAACGGGAGCTGTTCGACGTTATTTGGCACAATTTCTTAGCGATCCTCGTGTTGTTGATGTTTCTCCTTTGATTTGGAAACCAATATTACAAGGGGCTATATTACCGTTTCGTTCACCTAAAGTGGCTAAGTTGTATCAACAGATTTGGATGGATGAGGGGTCGCCACTTTTAGTTTATAGTCGAGCGCAACAACGCGCAGTTGCTCAGCGATTACCCAATATCCCCGTGGAGCTAGGGATGTGTTATGGCAATCCATCACTAAATGAAGGAATTGAAAAGCTATTACAACAAGGTGTTGAGAATATTATTTTGTTACCACTTTATCCTCAATACTCTTGCTCTACTTCTGCGGCGGTGTTTGATGGTGTCAGTCGAATTTTTAAAGAGATGCGTACAATGCCTTCTCTTCACTTTATTCGTAGTTATCCTACTCATCCACTTTATATCAAAGCACTTGTCACCTCTATTGAGAAAAGCTTTCAGCAATATGGCAAACCCAATCGTTTAATTCTCTCTTTCCATGGTATTCCTGAGCGTTTTATCAAAACGGGTGATATTTATTACGATGAGTGTTGTCTCACAACAGAAAAACTAAAAGAGCAATTAGAAGAGCAGCTAGGTTATCCTAAAGAACAAGTCATGTTGACATTTCAATCACGCTTTGGCCGTGAACCTTGGCTATCGCCTTATACAGATAAAACGATGGAAAAGCTGGGAAGTGAAGGGATTGAACATGTGCAGGTTGTATGCCCGGGATTTTCATCTGATTGTTTGGAAACATTAGAAGAAATTAATGAACAGAACCGAGAGTTCTTTATTCATGGTGGCGGTAAACAGTATGAATACATTCCGGCATTAAATGATGATCCTGAGCATATTGACTTGCTAGAAGCGATGATCCGAGAGGTATGCAAAAAATAATTACTGAATTCGATAAATAAAATTATCGGATTTGATGATATATTAATTTGATCATATTTCAGTTATATATAAACTTATCTTTTCTCATTTTTTAAGTATTTTAGTGTGAACCACTAAAAATGCTGATAAACGGACACTGCATTACATAAATTTAGGCAGGAAAATGAATAGTAAGCTTTCAAAACCACAATCTTCAGAAATTGATAAAGGACAGTTTGACGATTTCTATCTAAAACAGAATGATGAAATCGATCTTTTTGAATTGTTTTCTGTTATTTATAAATCAAAATTTGTCATTATTGGTATCACGTTATTATTTGCTATCGTTGGCTTTACTGTTGCAAGCTTTTTACCACAAAAATGGACGAGCCAAGCTGCAATTACCAAGCCAATGCTTGATGAAATGAAGCAATTAAGAGCAACATTGACTGAGCTTAGCTTAGTGGATGTTGATACAGGTGTGAATGGTTCATCTGTTTATCAAAAATTTATCAATAACTATAACTCTCGTGTTTTACGTGAAGAATATTTGATAAGTACGGATTATTACAAAAGCTTGCTAGCTAAAATGGAAAATCCAACGCCTCTGGATAAGCGTAAACTAATTGAATCAATCGTCACCAAAGATATTAATTTAAAAGCTTCAGATGATAAAAAGAGTGAAGATGAGTTTAGTGGTGAGATTAATCTAAGCTTTACAGCACCAACCTCAGAAGAGGCTTATGATTTACTTTCTGGTTATATTCGTTTTATTTCCACCAAAGTGCGTATGGAAGTGAAAGACGAAATTGATGACCAAATTGAGCGTAAATTAAGTTTTGCTCAAAAAGCCTATGAAATGGATTTAGAACGTATTGCCAATGCACGTAATGTAAATGTGCAACGTTTAAAATATGCGTTAGAAATTGCTAATGCGGCTGGAGTGAAAAAACCTATTTCAAGTGAAGGCGCACAAATTAAAGATGATCCTGATTACTCTATTGCTATGGGTTCTGATGCATTAAGTAGTAAATTAGCGATTACTGAAGCTATCACTGATCCAACAACAGTGAGCACGGATCTGAAAAACCGCTTATATAATATGAAACAGTTAGAAAAAGTGAAATTAGATGAGCTTCAATTTGTACCGTTCAAATATATGTTGAAGCCTTACGAACCGACTAAAAAAGATGCACCTAAACGCGCTCTGATTTTAGTTGGTGCTGCTTTTGTTGGTTTCATTCTGTCTGTTATGGGTGTTTTACTGAGCTATATGGCAAGAAGCCGTCGTAAAACCGCATAAAAATATCTTTAAATAAGTAGGTGTACTGACGTACACCTACTGCCTCTCCCATAATATTGTGTTAACATTGCGCATCTTTTTTAGCTGTGTAGCATCGTTCACAATGAAATTCCCTGGCAAACGAAAATCCAAACACTATTTTCCCGTTAGTTTACGAGATCCTCTATTACAACCCATCATCAATATGACGGAGAGCGAATCCTCTCGCGCTTATATCGTGGGTATTGACCAAACATTGGTTGATATTGAAGCGAAAGTTGATGAAGAGTTTATTAACCGCTATAACTTGAGTCAGGGACATTCTCTTGTTATTGAAGATGATGTTGCAGAGGCACTTTATCGTGAATTAACAGACAATAATCTGATAACACACGAATTTGCTGGTGGCACTATCGGAAATACGCTACATAACTACTCTGTATTGGCTGACGACCGCTCTGTGTTATTAGGTACTATGTGTAATAACATTCAGATTGGCAGCTATGCTTACCGTTATTTATGTAATACTTCCAGTCGTACTGATCTTAATTACCTCCAAGGTGTTGATGGTGCCATTGGGCGTTGTTTTACGCTGATCACGGAAAATGGAGAACGTACATTTGCTATTAGTCCGGGGCAAATGAATCAACTTAAACCTGAAAGTATTCCAGAAGAAGTGATTGCTGAAGCTTCCGCATTGGTATTAACGGCTTACTTAGTTCGCTGTAAACCGGGCGAACCGATGCCGTTAGCAACCATGAAAGCGATTGAGTATGCGAAAAAATATGATGTGCCTGTCGTTCTCACACTTGGTACAAAATATGTTATTGCAGACGATCCACAATGGTGGCGTGATTTCTTAAAAGAGCACGTTTCTGTTGTAGCCATGAATGAAGATGAAGCTTTTGAATTAACTGGACACGCTGATCCTCTGTTGGCTTCCGATGTTGCTTTAGAATGGGTTGATTTAGTGCTTTGTACTGCGGGACCTGCTGGGCTTTATATGGGGGGGTATACAGAACACAGCTTTAAGCGCCAAACCACACATCCTTTATTACCGGGTGCTATTGCTGAATTTAATCGTTATGAATTTAGTCGTGCAATGCGTCGTAAAGATTGTGACGAGCCTGAGAAAGTCTATTCTCATATAGAACCTTATATGGGTGGTCCTGAAAAAATCATGAATACAAATGGTGCGGGTGATGCAGCCTTATCGGCATTACTGCATGACATTACAGCAAATAGCTATCATCGTATTAATGTGCCAAATTCAAGTAAGCACCCTCGGACTTATTTAACTTATTCATCATTAGCGCAAGTGTGTAAATATGCTAATCGAGTGAGTTATCAAGTGTTGAGCCAGCATTCTCCACGCTTAACGCGCGGTTTACCTGAAAAAGAAGACAGCTTGGAAGAAGCTTATTGGGAACGTTAAGTTTGTATTGTTTCTAAGTCTGGTTTTATCAGTGTGAAATAAAAAAACCTATCAACATTTATTGATAGGTTTTTTATTGACTTAAATTTTGTAGATTTAAGCGATCACTTGTATTTTATTATTACGTTGCACTAGGTGTAATGATTTGTTGACCATTTTCAGGTGTATCATCAATCGCACAACCAAACTCAACTTCTTTAATTAGCATATCCGCCATTGCAGATGCTGTTTGATCTTCATCGATAATGACGTGATTTGCGCCTTTTTCAAGGATAAAAGAAGCTTCTTCATCATAGTTAGCACGCACGATAATATCGTCAAAATGAGCACGAACAATGATATTTAAATCAGGGTTCATACTTCTTGCCGTTTCAGCGATATCTGCTGCTTCATAACCATTAGGTATCGTCAGTAATAAAGATTTAGCGCAATCAATACGGGCTAAAGCAAGTGACTCTTTGGTCGATGCATTACCTAGTACTGTATTTAAACTTTTCTCTTTTAATTCAGCGAATTTATTACGGCTATTTTCGATAATAACTAGTGGAATAGATTGAGCTAATAATTTTTCAGTAAGCATGCTTCCTGCTCGTCCATAACCGACGATAATGGCGTGACCACAAATATCAACAGGGACAGGCATCTCTTCTTCTAGCTCTTCTTGTTGTAGCTGTTCCACTTCTTCTTTAGTTTCTGTTTTTGCCAGATAACGGTCTAATAAAGAGAACAGAACTGGGTTTAGCATAATTGAGACTAAAGCACCGGCTAAAACAAGATTACGTGCATCTGGTTCTAAAACGTTTAGCGCCACACCTAAACCAGCAAGAATAAAGGCAAACTCACCAATTTGAGCAAGACTTGCTGAAATGGTTAAGGCGGTGCGTCTGGAATGTCCAAACATTCGTACAAGGACTAATGCAGCGGCTGATTTACCAATAATAATGATAGCCAGCGTTGCTAAGATACCCAACGGATGCTCAATTAATACCATTGGATCAAATAACATGCCGACAGACACAAAGAACAGAACAGCAAAGGCATCACGTAATGGTAAAGTATCTTGAGCCGCTCTATGGCTTAATTCAGACTCATTAAGCACCATACCTGCAAAGAATGCTCCTAATGCGAAGGATGCATCAAATAAGGTTACAGCGCCATAAGCGATGCCTAAAGCAAGGGCGAGTACACTCAGTGTAAATAGTTCACGAGAGCCCGTTGCTGCGGTTTTAGCCAAAATCCAAGGAATAAGCTTACGACCAACAATCATCATAATTAAGATAAAGGCCACCACTTTACCAATTGTGATACCTAAATTGATCATGAGTTGAGAAATATTAGTTTGATCGCTACTTTCCAGCATATTGGCAATAGCTGGGAGTAGTACAAGGGCTAATACCATTGCTAAGTCTTCAACAATCAGCCAACCAATAGCAATTTGACCTCGTTGGCTATCAATCAGACCTCTTTCTTCAAGTGCTCGTAAAAGAACTACGGTACTTGCTGTTGATAGACACAAACCGAATACAATGCCACTAAATAAACCCCAGCCAAAAAATGCTGATAGTCCCAATCCTAATAGTGTTGCTACTGCAATTTGAGCAATAGCACCCGGAATAGCGATGGCTTTTACTGCCATTAGATCTTTTAACGAAAAGTGTAAACCTACACCAAACATTAGCAGAATAACGCCAATTTCAGCGAGTTCAGGGGCGAGAGAAGTATCAGCAACAAAGCCGGGAGTAAACGGACCAGCGAGTACACCCGCAGCAAGATATCCTACTAAAGGTGAGATTTTTAGCCGTTGAGCGATCATGCCTAAAATGTAAGCAAGTGCTAACCCACCAACAATGGTGGTAATGAGGGGTGTTGAATGCGGCATCAATTCTCCTTCTTTTTATAAAACTACATGTATCGGGGGGCGAGTAATATAGCAGGCTGATAGTTTAACGTATTCATGCAATAAATTCGCTAAAAATTATCGATTATTTATAAAAATAGCAAGTTGATTGAGTTTTTTGATGCAAATGCACTTTTTTATGTTATTTTAATCAGTCTTGCCTTTTAAAGTAAGAAGTACCTTGTTACTGGTTCATTTAGATAACAGGGGTAATTACAAGTTATTTGGTTTTATCTACCCCAATATTAGGAAGAAAAAGGGTGAAAACACCTAACAGTGGGAGATAAGCGCAAATATGATAGACATATTCAATACTCTTCTGATCTGCAATATATCCTAAGACCGCAGCACCAATGCCACCCATCCCAAAAGCAAGTCCGAAGAAAAGCCCTGAAACCATACCAGTTTTACTCGAAACTCACTCTTGAGCATAAATTAAGATAGCAGAAAATGCTGAAGCCAAGATCATACCCATGAATATGGCTAATTGCTCTGTCCAATCTAGGGCAGTATAACGCGATAAGGTGTAACAAAAGAGACAACACTAGCGTTATGTATTCAATAGAAAGTATAGTCGTTATTGATGGAGATAAGGTAAGAATAGGGGAAGAAAATCACTGTAGTATTGATCAGTTTGATTTTTTGTCACTGTGTTATTGTTAATCAATTATTTCTATTTTCATTGGTCTAGTTTACATCTATTTGGAGTTGAGTGCTTTTGTGAGAAATAGAGTTTGATTCATGTCTCAAAAAAACTATTGGATCAATGAAATAATAAAAAAATTATATAACCTACATCATAAAATACAGCAAAAGTATTTAACTTCTGTCTTCTTTTTCTACTGTAGAACCATGGCAGAACCTTCTCAATAAATAATATACATGGGGATATACCATGAGCTTATCTTTTAAATTATCAGCATGCGCATTGACGGTTTCTTTAGCGATGGCGCCTGCGATGTCTCAGGCATGGGAAAAGGATAAAACCTACGAAATTACCATTTTGCATACCAATGATCACCATGGCCATTTCTGGCATAACGATCGTGGCGAATATGGTTTAGCTGCACAAAAAACGGTTGTTGATAATATTCGTGATGAAGTAGCTAAAAAAGGCGGTAGCGTACTGCTGTTATCAGGTGGCGATATCAATACCGGTGTACCAGAATCTGATTTACAAGATGCAGAGCCTGATTTTAAAGGTATGAATCTTGTGGGTTATGATGCAATGGCACTTGGTAACCATGAATTCGACAATCCATTAGAGGTTTTACGTCAACAAGAGAAATGGGCAACATTCCCATTCTTATCTGCAAATATTTATCAAAAAAGTACGGGTGAGCGTTTATTCAAGCCTTACACCATTTTTGATAAACAAGGCGTAAAAATTGCAGTATTAGGCTTAACGACTGATGATACTGTGCGCATTGGTAACCCAGCAAACTTCCCTGATACTGAATTCCGTAAACCTTCTGATGAAGCTAAAAAAGTTGTAGAAGAACTGCGTACAACGGAAAAACCAGACATTATTATCGCAGCAACTCATATGGGTCACTATGATAATGGTAATCACGGCTCTAACGCGCCGGGTGATGTGGAAATGGCGCGTGCATTACCAAAAGGCTACCTTGATATGATTGTGGGTGGTCACTCACAAGATCCTGTTTGTATGTCTCAAGAGAATAAAGACTACAAACAAGCTGATTATGTGCCAGGAACACCTTGTGCACCAGATAACCAAAATGGTACATGGATTGTTCAGGCTCATGAATGGGGCAAATATGTTGGTCGTGCAGACTTCGAATTCCGTAATGGCGAGTTCACGTTAAAACATTACCAATTAATCCCAATCAACTTAAATCAGAAAGTGAAGAAAGACGACGGTACAACTGAACTTGTTTACTATACAAAAGAAATTCCTCATAACCCTGAAATGATGAAACTGCTGACACCTTACCAAGAAAAAGGTGGCGAGCAACTGAATGTTAAAGTGGGTGAGGTTGTTGGTAAATTAGAAGGTGATCGTAGTAAAGTTCGTTTTGTTCAAACCAATATGGCGCGTCTATTATTATCAGCGCAAGCTGAACGTGCAAATGCAGACTTTGCCATTATGAGCGGTGGTGGTGTTCGTGATTCTATTGAATCTGGTGATATCACTTACAAAGATGTTCTGAAAGTTCAGCCATTCGCCAACGAACTGGTTTATGTTGATTTTAAAGGTGAAGAAGTCGAGCCTTATTTGTCAGCTGTTGCGTGCATGAAAGTAGACTCTGGTGCTTATGCACAATTCTACAATGTTAGTTTAACAGTAGATGCAGACTGTAAAGTTAGCGATGTTAAAATTGCAGGCAAGCCATTAGATAAAACGAAGTCTTACCGTATGGCGACACTAAACTTTAACGGCATTGGTGGTGATGGTTATCCTAAGATTGATACTCATCCTGCGTATGTAAATACAGGTTTTGTTGATGCTGAAGTATTAAAAGGTTATATCGAATCACACTCTCCATTGAAAGCTGATGATTTCGAACCTAAAGGCGAAATTGTTTACAAAAAATAAATCTTACCAGTAATGCTTATATAGACAAAAGGCGACATCTAATGTCGCCTTTTATTTGGGGTCTAAATCACGTTAATTTCTTATTTTGAGGATTAGCCTTAAAATAAAAAATCATTAATGATTAAGACTCTTTACGAATAAGTGCAAATTGCGCGCCTAATACAGTACCTAAATCTTTTGCTGATAATTCAATATCTAAGCCACGTTTACCACCAGAAACAAAGATAGTGTCAAATTCAAGTGCTTGTTCATCAATCACTGTTGGTAGGCGTTTTTTCTGACCTAATGGGCTTATTCCACCAACTAAATAACCAGTGACCTTTTGTGCAATTTGTGGATCTGCCATATCAGCTTTTTTTGCTTTAAAGCACTTAGCAACGTGTTTTAAATCTAACTGACCAGAAACGGGAGTTACTGCAACAGCAAGGTTTTTAGCATCACCATTTAAAGAAACTAAAAGTGTTTTGAATACTTGGCGATTGTCTAAACCTAATTTTTCAACGGCTTCATCACCAAAATTATGGACATTAGCATCATGTTCATAGGGATGAAGGGTAAATTTGATTTTTTGTTTTTCCAGTAAATTTACAGCGGGAGTCATAGTTATTCCTACTTACAAGGTTAGAACAATATCTTTATGCTTGGTGCGTTAATAAATCAATCAAATTCTCTTCACCAAATAAATGAAGGGCACCTACCGTCACTACATAACGACCAGCTGGTAATTTTGATAATATGTTTACCCATTTTTGATTACGGCTTTCCATTAAAATATCAAATACAGCTTTACTAAAGGTATTCGGTAACGGCGGCTGTTTCTCTCTACTATTATAATTTAACCACCAATTGATCATGATTTGCAATGTACGTGCGTTCTCGTGCCAATTTTTTAGTGTATCTTCGAGCAATTGTTGACCATCGTCAGGGAAATTCAATAATAATGAAACCTGCTCTTTAACGCCTTCAAGTTCAATAATCCTTTTTTTGTGTTTATTAGCGTGTTGGATAACTTGATAATCAATGCCGTATTGTGGTTGCAATCCAAGTTGCATGGCTTGGGTAGATTGTAAAATTAAAGCAATTTGCCAAAGAGGTTTATTCTCAAGTTGATAAAGAGAAAGTGAAAGATCTTCACAATGTTGAATAATTTGAGAAAAAAGAGTTTCATTTAAGCGTGTTTCTAGTGACTCTCTAAAAAGAGTGGCTTGATCAAAAGGTTGTACATCCGTTGAGACATCGGCTTCAACTATAATGGCATCTGCGTTTTTTATTTCATCAATAAGCACATTGGAAAGTGGTGACATTGTGGGAACCCCCATATGGATACTCCCCACAAGGTGTAAAGAAATCTTATTAGGTAGCGTAATATCAACGGCAGGGTAAGGATAATGATGGGTGTTTTTTATCCCTATCCAACTTTTAACTTTCTGAAAAATACCCGTCATTTGATATGCTCCTTTAAGTGTCCATCACAAGCCTCAGCATAACGGATTTTTAATTGAATGAAACAGTGAAAACCAAGTATTTACTTAGTTTTCACTTTGTTTACTTTATTGAGTAAAGTGTTACCAACTGATCCCAACACCACCGGCTGAAACAAAACTATTTGAATCATTCCACGCAGTAGAAGCTCTTACTTTTACATTTTCATTAATACGATATTGCATACCCCAAGCAAGCGCTGTGGCATTACGATAATTACCGATACCAATCGCAGTACTAAACGTCGCATTATCTGTAAAAGGTAAATTGCTCATTGCGGCAACAGAGGCAATACCTTGATTGGCACGTTTTTCGACTTTATAAAAACGATTTTCAGTGTCAGATTTAAAATGCTCAAAGTTATTTTTTAGTGTTTTAATTTCAGTCCTTGAGACTGATTGCTCAGTATAAAGTGTAGCAAAATGATTTTTTAATGAAATATTATTACCATTAATATTTAAGTTATCAATATAGTTTTCTTTTATATTTTCTATTCTTGATGTGTTATTGGTGATACGGTTTCTATTTTCCTCAATATTATTTTTATTTTCAATAATCTCATTGTTATTTACAGTTATTTTATATTCGTTTTTTTCAATGTTATCACTATTAGCGATAATGTTATTTCTATTTTCCTCAATGTTTTTACTTCTTTCTTGAATGTCAATTTTATTTTTTACAATATCACTGGCGTTAGTTATAATATCCTTTTCATTTTGTTCGATTTTATTTTTATTATTATTGATTTTTTTTTGATGTTCTTCAATATCTTCATTTGTTCTTTGTTCATGATTTTTAATGATATTTTTGATCAAGTAATCATCTTGCTCTAAGGTTTTTACGGCTCGATCTATTTTTTCATTTGTATTTTCATCTAATATGAAAAATGATGAATTTTTAGCTTCAACCGCATCTATCTGTGTGTAAAGTTCTTTTTTATTGTTGATTTTTTTTAAATCTATTCCTGGTTTTTCTGTGGTGGTAATTATTATTTTTTCATTTTTTCTCATGATATCAATTACACTATCACGATTTAATGAAAGGTTTTTATCTCCTTTTTTTATAAATAATGAATTAAAATAGTTAATGATTTCATCTTTGGATTCTTTATTCCCGGTATTAATTTCAATATGTCTATCTTCATAGACAATGTTATTTAGAATATATTCTGGTAAATCTTGGATTTTTTTATTTTTTAAATATTTGGCAAGATCTTCGGCTATTTTTTTATCTAATTTTATTTGATATGTATATTTGTCGTATCGGCTCGTTTGAACATAACTGTCACTAATTATTGTGTCAAATAATGGGTTTTTTATAAATGAATATTCTGATAAGGGGGCTTCATGTTCTGGGGGGATAACTAAATTTAAGTTATCACTTGCGTTACTTGTATCTGAAAAAACATTTGTTGAATAAATTAATGATAAAGAAATAAGAAATATTTTCTTATATTTCATTTTTTTAAATCCTTTTAAAATATAAATATAATTAATTGAAGATATATAATAATAATAACTTTAATTATAAACAATAATGAAAAAGATTTGTTTTTTATTTTTGTTTCTTTTCTATAAATATATATTTTTATGGTGATTAATAAAATGAATGAAAATTTAATAATATATTGCTATTCTAGAACTAAGAGGGCGGAGTGATGACTCTCTTGTATAATGAGAAATTCCTCTTTGACTGGCCGATAGAAATATCGGCTTTTTTTTTAATTAATTGATAAATCAAGATTTAACTCTAAGAAAAAAGATAAATCTTATCAAAAAGAAGATTTATCTTTCACATGCTTAAGTTACTGGTATCACGGCATCATTAAAAAATAAATGATTGGATTAATTTTCTACATCCATTGAGATCCCCATTACTAGACTAGTCTGGAAGTTGGCACCAAGTAAGGTGTAATTTGATAACGAAGGCCATTTTGTTGCGCCTATACAGTTAATGGCAAAGGTGTTTAACGCAGGGATTTGGTTATACTCTTGTTGTGTTACGGCTTTAGCGATGCCAATAGAACCCGTAATTGAACCTGAAATGGCGGCTGTTAATCCTGTTGCCAGTCTAAATTTCGTAGAAGTAAATACACCACACTTTTGTATTTGGGATGCATTTTCAGGATCTGCTGCACCGATATCAGCGGCTTCTGCTCCTGCTTCATTTTCAATCGTGACCATTTCTGGCGAATCCGCAGCAACACCAGCGATAGCATCTGCACTTAACGAGACTTCTGCGGTGTTAGCAACGACATCGGTTGCAACTTCGGCAACGCCATCAATCGCTTCTGCAATACCACTGACGGCACATAAGATACTTGTAATAACGGCAACGACATCCATAATAATTTCAGTTATCACCATACCTTCAGATAAACTGACATTAGACGTGATTTGAGGCTCTCCAAAACCTGTAATATCAGGAATAAAAACATAGTTCCCATTTTGTGCTTTCACTGCGTTATACGTAAATTTTTGCGTTAAATTCATATGAACGGTAATACCGGGTGATGTTTCATATTCAGCATTCGCAATTTCTAAATAAATATAAGTATCATCAGCACGTATCACAATGTTATTTGCTGCAATTTTAGGGCTGATCACTCCATGCTTAGTTTGAAAATTTCCCCACAACAATTCGGTTATATTTGTGACAGATAATCCATCTTTGCTAAAGCCAAAATCAGACACTTTTGAACCTTGTATTGTCGCAACAGCGCCTCTTAGCAGCATTTTTTGTGCAACAAGTGATTCACTAATTACAAAGGCTGCATTGGCACCTTGGGGTAAATTTATTAGTGCTCTAACATCAACGGCTTGTTGCATATAAGGATTAATAGGGTGATTTTCTACCATGGCAATTAGTCCAAAAACACTATGATTAATATCGCCATTTTCAGGAGAAGCAACAGCATATTGAAAGCTTGTTGGTTTTACCCATTGAAAACCTTCTTTATCCGCCACTTCATTAATATTCATAACAGCGAAAACATGGTTAAACTCATTAATATGTGCATTAAAGTAGTCTTTAAAAACACTGTTAAGTACATCTTGTAATAATAGGTTATTGACTTTGGGGTAATGAGTGGAAATAACTGAAACAGCAGGATCAACGCCAACACCTTGAGTATTGACAACTAATTGTTGTGTGGTGCCTTGATTTGTTGCTGTTGGATCATTAACCGGATCACTTGAGGCAACTTGTTTTAAATTAACTTGAATAATGATTTCAGAATCAGATAGATCGCCTGTTAATCCTAATCCTGAAGCACTCCCTGAAGTGGCCTTACAAATTAATTGAACATCACCTCCTGCACCACCGGGAATTAATTGCCATGACTCCCAATGTCCCGATATCGTAATGTCAGTAGCATCTTTATAGTTAAAAGCGCTTGGAAAGCTTTTTTGTGCCATTATTGCTTTATTTACGATAGGAAAAGAAGCGAGATAAGCCGTATCCCAACCAAATGTGCTCACTGAGTTTTCTGATATATTATTCATCATATTTTCCTTAATTTAATTTTCCTTGCATATAAACATTATCGGCTAACCCACCTGCATCAATCGTCATGTTCTGCTGACCATTCCAACTGACGAGCCCTGGCGCTAACTCGCCTAATGATTGAGCCGTTTTTGATGATGTGAGTGAACCTACTGAGTTTTCAATGGAAAGACTGACAGCTTCAATGACAATATTCATAATGCCAAACGTTAAAGCGCCTAACCCTTGTTCCCAGCAAGGAATATGCTCATTTTTTGTTGTTGATTTATTGGGATCAGAATTAAAAGACAATGTTTTTGTTGATGCATTAAACGAGGATGGATTAATTGATGTGACAGTATTTGTAATATAAGCTCCCGTTAATCCAGAGATATTTGTATGGGTTGAAACATAACACCACATTTTATTATCTTCAATGTGAAAGTTAATATCGGTAACGGTTGGTGTGTAATAAATTAAATCAACTTTAACGGAGTTAAGATTAAATTCATTATTTAAATTTATTATATTATTGTTTAGACGAAAATCATAAACAGTAGAATTCCCCTGAAAACCAATAGGTAATGAAGGAATAACAATATTTAACAGAAAAGCCTTAGCCGATAATATAAAACCAAAATCTTTATTAAATAATAAATTAGAATCAAAACTACGAGGTAAATTATTGATTGATATATTCTCTAACATACCTAAAATAGCGATACCACCTAAAGCACCACTAACAGGCTGTTGATAGGCATAGGTAAGTGTTTTAGGTGTCAACCAATTTGAATTTTCTCCTGTTGGTGAAGGTAATATATCAGCAAATACAAAATCAAGTTGCTCTGCATTTTGTATAAAAACTCGAGATAAACCAATAGTAAGTAATGCTGCACCTAAAGCGGCTTCTTGCGGGTGAGATTGAAGATATTTTCCTAAGTTTCCACTTAGATCAGGGTTAATCACAGTGACTGCACCAAAAGTCATGTCACCTTTATTTTTTCCTTCTATTAAACAATTAAAAACAAGTTTATGAAGTACAGTTTGATCACTTCCTTTAATTAACTTTAATTGCATTTCTATTAAAGGAACAACATTATCAAGAGTGATTTTTTCATTAAGTTGTTTAATGAAAAGCTCCCCTGTTTTAATCGGTGTTTCAAATTGAAGTAAATTACCACTACCACCAGAAACAATTTTCCATGAGTCAAAGTTTCCTGTGATTTTAATATCCTGATCTTCGTATTCAAAAGATTGGATAAGTTTATTTTTATTATTAGATAATTGTTTGTTTATATAACCACCTGAACAAGCGTATATAATATCCCATCCGTAATTATTCATAGACTTTCTCTCTATTATATAAGGTGTTTTTTACCTTATTATTTTTAAGTGAAAATTTATAGAATGAAAAATAATAGAGATATTTTTATTTTCAGTTGATTGAAATGTAAAAACACTGCTTTTCTAATAAATAGAAAAACAGTGTTTTTTTATTTAAAGCTTACTTAATTTATTGCTTAGGTTTAAAACGCAATAAACGGTTTGCATTACTGACAACAGTAATTGAAGACAGCGCCATTGCTGCACCCGCAACCACTGGATTTAACAGTGTGCCAGTGAAAGGATATAAAATACCCGCTGCAATGGGGATACCTAAGCTATTGTAAACAAAGGCACCGAATAAATTCTGCTTCATATTACGTAGTGTACCTTTTGAGATCTCAACCGCATCAGCAACACCATGCAAACTGTGACGCATTAACGTGATAGCTGCTGTTTCAATAGCAATATCACTACCTCCACCCATTGCAATACCGACATCTGCTTTAGCTAATGCAGGGGCATCGTTAATACCATCCCCAATCATTGCAACACGACGTCCTTCGGCTTGAAGTTCAGTAATGGCTTGTGCTTTACCTTCAGGCATAACACCAGCGATGACTTGGTCAATACCTGCTTCTTTTGCTATTGCATTTGCAGTAATTGGATTATCACCCGTTAACATTACTAGGCGATAACCTTGATGATGTAAGCGTTGTAATGCACTTACAGTATCTTCTCTTAGAGGATCACGGATAGAGAGAAGGGCGGCAATCTTACCTTCTTGAGCTAATAAGACAGGAGTAACACCTTTCGCTGCTTGAGTGTCAATAAGTGAATTAATTTCACTAATATCAATACCTGATTCAAGCATCAATTTAGGGTTGCCTAAAAGTACGGTTTTGCCATTAATTTCACCACTTAACCCCATTCCTGCAAGAGTGCGGAATTGGCTTATTTCAGGTAAATCAATGCCTTCAGCTCGCGTTAAAATGGCTTTAGCTAATGGGTGATTAGAACCATTTTCCAAAGATGCTGCCAATGCAAGCGCTTGAGTTTCATCTATTTGATTGAAAGTATGAATTTCAGTGACCTGAGGCATACCTTCTGTCAGTGTTCCTGTTTTATCAAAGACTAAAGTATCTAGCTTACTTGCTTGTTGTAGTGCATCTGCATCACGGACTAATACGCCATATTCAGCCGCACGACCTACACCTGAAATAATCGACATAGGAGTCGCTAAACCTAAAGCACAAGGGCAAGCGATAATAAGAACGGTTGTGATGATCACCAGTGCATAGGTAATTTGTGGAGATGGACCAAAGAAATACCAAATAGCACCGGCAATAAGAGCGATAGCAACGACAACAGGCACAAACACGCCGGAAATTTTATCTGCCAGCTGACCTATTTCAGGTTTACTACTTTGTGCTTGGCGAACTAATTTAATAATACGGGCAAGTGTTGTTTTACTTCCCACAGCTGCCGCTTTAAATAGAACTGAGCCATCTTGAACCGTTGTTCCGGCATGAATAGTATCACCTACCGTTTTTTGCTGTGGAATTGGCTCGCCTGTCAGCATTGCCTCATCCATCCATACTTCACCTTGGATAATTTCACCATCAACTGGCACTTTATCACCAGTTGCTAAACGTAGAGTCATTCCTTGTTTAACATCAGCTAATGGCATTTCAACTTCACCGTTTTCAGTTATCACTCTTGCTGTTGGTGGAGTTAAATCTAATAGCCGCTCTAGTGCTTTGGATGAACGCTGGCGCGCTCTTTGCTCAAGCATATGACCCAGATTGATTAAACCGATAATCATCGCACTGGCTTCATAATAGAGATGTCGAGCTTGAGATGGGAACACTTCTGGCCATAAGTTCACGGTAATGGAATAGAGCCACGCTGTTCCTGTTCCTAACGCAACGAGGGTATCCATTGTTGCACTGCGGTTTTTTAAACTCTGCCACGCACTACGATAGAAATGACCACCAGCAACAACCATCACAAACAGCGTTGCAATACCAATGCCTAACCAGATGCTGTGATTGGCCTCTGTGAGCATCATATTATCGCCGATCATTCCCCAAATCATTACAGGGATACCAACAACTAAGGCCAATGCCGCTTGCCAGCGAAAACGTTTCATATTGGCAACAGCAACTTCTTGCTGACGTTCTCTGCGTTTTACATCATCTTGAATAATTTCAGCGCCATAACCCGCTTTTTCAATCGCAGTCACAAGCGCATCATGATCGATTTCACCCGTCACTAATGCACTACGTTCAGCAAGATTTACACGCACATTTTCAACGCCATCAACAGATTGTAATGCTTTGTGAACCTTGCTTACGCAACTTGCACAGGTCATGCCATCAATTAAAAGCTGAACACTGCTGTCATCGTCAGTATCGATTTCAGCGCCATTATCAATATCAGCATTCTCAACTGGAATATCACAAACAGCCGCTGACGATGCTTCCAGTTGTGCATGCGTTTGCGTCAGCGGCTCAGTTTTTGGGAAATCAGCACCGGCTAATTGTGCTTCAAAACCTGCTTCTGTAATGGCGGTAATTAGGGTTTCAGCGGTTGCAGAACCTGTCACTTTTGCGTGTGTTAATTCAACTTCAGCAGTCTCAACACCTGCCGTATTTTCTAGTGCTTTTTTAACTGAACCGACACAGTGACCACAATTTAAGCCAGATAGAGTTAAATGAATTGCGTTGTCAGTGGGTGCTAAGTTTGCTTGAAAACCTTCAGCCGTAATCGCTGCAATTAAAGTATCGGCAGTAACGTCACCAAAAATTTCAGCTGACTCTTTTGTTACATTAACGGCGGCAACGCCTTCAACAGCTAATAATGCTTTTTCAGTTTTACCGACACACTTCATGCAGTTAAGCCCACTTAGGCTTAATTTTACATCGGGTTGTGTTGCAACACTTGCTTCATAGCCTGCATCTTCAATTGTTTTGATTAAGCTTTCAGCAGTTGCATCGCTGTCAATTTTAGCGTATTGAATAGTCACAATTGCCTGCTCTATGTCATTGCGAGCATCAAGTGCTTTTTTTACACTGTTAACACAATGGGAGCATGAAAGTCCTTTCAATGCGAGTAATATAGTTTTTGCCATGTTAATTATCTCCATCATAAAAGCGTTACCTCTATTATTGCGCAATATTCGGTAACTTGCTTTCTTTAAAGGTTTTTTCTTATCAGAGATAAAGGCTAAACCTTTCCGCAAGGGGAAGGTCAAGGGGGAATTTTGAATATTAGTGAAATCGCAAATAAAACAGGATTAACGGCTAAAGCTATTCGGTTTTATGAAGAAAAAGACCTGATAACACCACCGGGAAGAGGTGAAAATGGCTATCGCTATTATCAGGCTCAACACATTGAAGAGTTAACATTATTACGCCAAGCAAGAGAGGTTGGCTTTAGTTTAGAAGAGTGTAGAGCTTTATTGATGTTGTTAAGAAATCCTTCTCGTCACAGTTCTGACGTGAAAGAAGCCACCTTAAAAAAAGTGGCTGAAATTGAGAAAACAATTAATGAGCTTAATGCCATTCGCCAGCGATTACTTTTGTTAGCCAGCGAATGCCCCGGTGATGACGGAGCAGATTGCCCGATCATCAATCATTTGTCAGGGTGTTGTCATCACCAGAAATAGCCGGTTTAATCGCAATCACTTGTAAGGTAATACCATCAATTGCAGTTACTGTTACCTTATCGCCAGCAAGTAATGGCGTGTCTGAATAAACACGCCAACTGCCATCAGCTAATTTTACGCGACTAAAACCATTTTCAGTATCTGATAATAAAACAGCATGAACACCAATCAGTTGATGTGTTTTCTGATTTAAGTTTTCAGCTTCTTTTGATAGTTTTCTGCGTTTAAGCCAAAGGTGCCAAAGTACAGCACTAATAACCGTTAATATCGCAAATAAAACACCTTGAATAGGCCAGCTAATAGGCAATATCCATGTGATCAACGATACACATAGAGCCGCCATTCCTGACCATAAAAGGTATCCTGCTGTTCCTAACATTTCTGTAATTAACAGCAAGCCACCAAGACAAAGCCAGAAAAGTGCAGGTTGAGCACTAATCCATTCAATCATAATTAATTGCTCTTGTTGCCAGAGTCACTTTTTTGGGTATTGAGTAATTCAGAAATACCGCCAATCGCACCCATGAGATTACTTGCTTCTAATGGCATCATAATAACTTTACTGTTATTAGCTGAACCAATTTGTGACAGTGCATCAGTATATTTTTGAGCAACAAAGTAGTTGATTGCTTGCATATCACCTTTTGCAATGGCCTCAGATACCATTTGTGTTGCTTTAGCTTCTGCTTCTGCCGCACGTTCACGGGCTTCTGCTTGTAAGAATGCAGATTGACGCTCACCTTCAGCTTTCAGTATTTGTCCTTGTTTCTCACCTTCTGCTTTTAAGATAGCGGCTTGACGAATACCTTCAGCTTCAAGAATGTCGGCACGTTTAGTACGTTCAGCTTTCATCTGTGCATTCATTGCAGAAATCAATTCTTTTGGTGGGCGAACATCACGAATTTCAATACGGGTAATTTTGATGCCCCAAGGGTTTGTTGCATCATCAACAATCAGTAAAAGGCGACTGTTGATTTGGTCACGCTGAGAAAGAATTTCATCAAGTTCCATTGAGCCTAACACTGTACGAATATTAGTGAGTGTTAAGTTAATAATTGCAAGTTCAAGGTTATTAACTTCATACGCGGCTTTTACAGGATCGATAACTTGAATAAAGCAGACTGCATCAATGCTGACGTTGGCGTTATCACGAGAAATGACTTCTTGAGATGGAATATCGAGTACTTGTTCCATCATATTGATACGGCGACCAATGCGATCAACAAATGGTACGAGAATTTGGAGTCCCGGAGTCAAAGTACGAGTATAACGACCAAAACGTTCGACAGTCCACTGATAACCTTGTGGAACGGTTTTAACACCGCATAAAACTAAAATAATAGCGAATAAGATGATAATACCAATGACTATTTCCATATACCTGTCCTAAGTCTGCTTTAATAAGAAAATAAAATTAATAAAGTAAAGAATACACCATACGACGATATTTAGACGCCAAATTATCATTAGTACCTAAGGCTGATAGAATATCCATCAGGGTTTTCTTAACTTGCCCATCACCTGCATTTAGATCTTTTTTGATAAAGCTAAATAACAACTCTAACGCCTCTTCATTACGAGCAACTTCATGTAATTTTAGTGCAAGTTGAATGGCAAGATCGGTATTTTCAGGTTGTTGATTAAAATCGTTCTGCAATTGTTGAATTTCAGGCGTATCAGCAGCCTGTTTTTGTAATTCAATTTGTGCTAATAAACTATGGTAGTAACTGTCTTGATCTTGTAATGGGATAGTAATTAACAGAGTTTGAGCTTCTTCACTTTTATTTAAAGAAATTAAAGCACCCGCTAGTGCAAGGGTAATTTCACTGTTTTTAGGTGCGAGTTGATGGGCTTCTTTAAGCAGAGGTAAAGCTTCCTCAGCTTTTCCTTCAGAAAGTAATTGTGCCGCTTGTGCCGCTTTCAATTCTTCTGGTTTTGGTAATACATTGGCTAATACTTGGCGAATTGCTTCTTCAGGTTGAGGACCTTGGAAACCATCAACAGGGCGACCTTCTTGTAAAATATAAACAGTTGGAATAGCGCGTAAACCAAATTGTGAGGCAATCATTTGTTCAACATCACAATCCAATTTAGCCAAAATAAATTGATCAGCAAATTCGGCTGCCAGTTTATCTAATGTTGCGCCAAGCTCTGCACAATGAGGGCTACGTTCTGAATAGAAATACATCATGACTGGTTTAGTCATGGATTGTTCTATAACTTGTTGAATATTTGATTCATTTACATCAACAATATGTGCAGTTGCTAACATTAACTTGCCCCTTTTTGAGAGTTTTAAATATAGATGCGATTTATAACGCTTATTCATTAATAAGTAAGGGTGTTTTCTGAAAAATCAAGCCTTGCCACTTTGGCGACTGAGAATAGCATCCATTAAAGTATCAGGTAGAAAACGTTTTAGTATTCTGACAGCGTAAGTTAATAAGGTTACGGGATAACGTATCTTAGGTTTGGGGCTTTCTAAAGCATGAATAAGCTTTTTCACGACATCTTCAGGCGTTAATGTGAAACGACTCGCAATCCCCGGATTTTTTACAGGTTTATCTTTTTCGGCTTGAGCGACATTCTCAGTGAAACAAGTTCGTATTGGGCCAGGCTCTATTAAACTCACTTTAACACCAGTATGCGCTATTTCCATTCTTAGCGCATCAGACCATGCTTCTACTGCATATTTACTGGCGGCGTAAGCGCCTCGACCGGGTGTTGAGATAACTCCCATTACAGAGCTAGTTTGAATGATCCTTCCTTCACCATGAGGTAACATTACCGGTAGAAGCAATGTAGTAAGCTGATGTAAACCAAAAAAGTTAGTAGAAAACTGTTTTTCCATTTGTGAGCGAGTGATGGCATCTAATGGGCCATAAACACCAAACCCGCCATTATTAAATAATCCATATAAACGACCGTCTGTTAGACGAATAACTTCTAGTGCTGCATTTTCAACACTTTTTGGATCATCAAGATCAAGATAAATAGGTTCTAATCCCAGCGTTTCCATGCGTTCAAGGTCTTCACCTTTACGACAAGCAGCAAGGACTCGATAACCTCTTTTCTTTAGTGCTTTTGCGGCACAGAGTCCTATTCCACTGGAACTTCCTGTAATCAATACCGTTTTTTGCATAATTTTACAATTAATCTCGTTTAATCTACGTCAACTACTGTCAGAATAGTCTAACGTGTTAAGTAAGGGGATAATGTTTCATCCATCCACTGCGCAATAAAAGGCTGAGCATCTTCATTGGGGTGTATGCTGTCATTTTGCATCCACTCAGGCTTATCAGCAATTTGCTCCATATAAAAAGGAAGTAGAGGAAGCGCATTGTCTTCAGCGAGTTTTGGATAGATCGCTGAAAATGATTGTGTATAACGTTTGCCGTAATTAGGTGAAATCATTATTTGCATAAAAAGTGGCGTTGCACCGGCATTTTTTACTTGTGTAATGATGTTTTGTAATGCTTCCTTTGTTTGTGCAACAGGGTATCCCTGTAAGCCATCATTTGCACCTAATTCAATTAAAACCCAACGTGGTTGATGCTGTTTTAATAAATCAGAAAGCCTATTTTGCCCCTGAAAGGCCGTTTCACCACTAATGCTTGCATTAACAACATTAATTTCAGGGTAGGTTGTTTTCCATTTATCAGCAAGGCGTTGTGGCCATGCACTTTCAATCGGAAGACGATATCCTGCACTCAAGCTGTCACCAAAGATTAAAAAGGTATCAGCAGCAATTGCCTTAAAGCTAAACATCATCATAACGATAAGGAAAAATGTATGTCGACGGAAAAGGTTCTTGAAGTTCATCAGTTAACCAAACAAGTAGGACAAGGTGATAGTCAGATCTCTATATTGCAGGGTGTTGAGTTAGTTGTCGAGCCTGCACAAACAATTGCGTTAATTGGTGAGTCAGGATCGGGTAAATCGACCCTGCTAGGGATCATCGCTGGATTAGATGATGGCAGCTCTGGCAGTGTGCATTTAATGGGAGAAGATCTCACAATAATGAATGAAGAAGAACGTGCCCTGCTGCGAGCCCAACATGTTGGGTTTGTTTTTCAATCATTTATGTTGATCCCAACATTGAATGCACTCGAAAATGTGCAGTTGCCCGCATTATTAAAAGGCGAGTCAGAAAAGCACAGTCATGCGCGTGCAGTTGATTTACTTAAGCTGTTAGGATTAGGCGAACGTTTATACCATATGCCAGCACAACTTTCTGGTGGTGAGCAACAACGCGTTGCATTAGCAAGAGCATTTTGTACTCAGCCAGCTATTCTTTTTGCTGATGAGCCAACAGGGAATCTTGATCGTAAAACGGGCGATAAGATTGCTGACTTGCTGTTCTCTCTTAACCGAGATTATGCAACAACATTGATTTTAGTGACTCATGATAATGAGCTGGCAGCTCGTTGCCAAAGACGATTACGATTAGTAGATGGACAACTTAAGGAGGAGTCATGATTTGGCGTTGGTTTTGGCGTGAATGGCGTTCTCCTGCACTATTAATTGTTTGGCTTTCTTTAGCGCTAGCGGTTGCTTGTGTGCTTGCTTTAGGGCGTATAGGTGATCGCATTGATAAAAGCATATATGCTCAAAGTCGTGATTTAATTGCTGGCGATTTAGTCTTACGTGCATCTTATCCCGTTGATGAAATCTGGCTTACAGAGGCGAAGAAAGAAGGGTTAACTCTCAGTCGCCAAATGCAATTTACCACGATGACTTATGCCCCTGAAGGCGATACACCACAGCTTGCATTGGTGAAAGCCGCAGATAATTTATATCCACTGTATGGTGAGTTAGAAACAGAGCCAGCAGGGTTAAAACCTGAAAAAGGCACTGCACTTGTTGGTGCCAGATTACTGGAATTACTTGATATAAAAGTTGGCGATAAAATTGATGTAGGTGATGCCTCATTTACTATTAGCGGTGTATTAATTCAAGAGCCAGACAGCGGGTTTAATCCTTTTCAAATCGCACCCCGTATTTTAATTAATCTTGATGATGTTGAAGCAACTGGAGCGGTGCAACCCGGAAGCCGCCTGACTTATCGCTATATGTTTGCAGGTAATGAGTCCGTAATTGATAGTTATCAGCAACGCTTTGACCCACTATTAAAACCCGATCAGCGTTGGAATAGTTTAAAACAAGATAGTGGAGCACTTTCACAATCAATGGAGCGTGCGAAAAACTTTCTTTTACTTTCAGCACTATTAACGCTATTGCTTGCTATATCGGCAGTTGCCGTTTCAATGGCTCATTATTGCCGTAGTCGTCATACCTTAATTGCGGTATTAAAAACGTTAGGTGCAGATAAACGTGCATTGAGAAAGTGGATTGTTGGGCAATGGGGCGTGATCCTCATTGGCGCAATTGTTGTTGGTTCATTAGTTGGACTTGTTTTTGAGGCAATACTGCTACAAATTTTAGCGCCAGTCTTACCTAAAAGTTTGCCTGAGGCGAGCTTTTTGCCATGGATATGGTCTGTGGGCTCTTTACTGTTAATTGCTTTATTAACAGGATTAAGGCCTTACTATCAATTAATGGCAACACAACCGTCCCGAGTATTAAGAAGTGATACTACGGCACCTATATGGCCTCTACGTTATTATTTACCAATAGTGGGCTTAATTATTGTTGGTGCTTTAACGCTTTTTGCAGGAACTGGCGTCTTACTCTGGTCAATTCTATTGGGTGTTGTTGTTATTGCTTTTTTACTTGGAATAATTGGTTGGTTAGGATTATGGGTATTAAAGCAATTTAAATTCCGCCAACTCAGTGCGCGTTTAGCAGTAACTCGTTTATTACGACAACCTTTTCAAACGATGACTCAGCTTGCTGCCTTCGCTCTTTCATTTATGTTGTTAACGCTTTTAGTCCTTATTCAAGGTGATTTACTCGAAAAATGGCAAAAACAATTACCAGAAGATAGCCCTAACTATTTTCTAATCAATATGTCTGCACCTCAAGTTCAAGAAATTAATATCTTATTGGCACAATATCAGGTTGAACCTACGGATGCATTCCCTGTGGTATTAGCGCGTTTAACACAGATTAATGAGCATAACGCCAAAGAGTGGGCTGATAAACGTGATGCTGGCAACAACACGGTTCGTCGTGAGCTTAACTTAACGTGGCACAATGAATTACCTAAAGATAACGTCATTGTTGAAGGAACTTGGCCACCTGTCGGTAATGGTGTTTCTCTTGATCAAGGCGTTGCAGAGCAACTCGAAATTAAATTGGGTGATGAATTAACTTTTGTTGGTGATACTCGTGAATTTAAGTCCATTGTTACTAGTATTCGTCATGTAGATTGGGAAAATATGCGTCCTAATTTCTTCTTTATCTTCTCTGAAGAAGGGTTAAGTAATCAGCCAGAAAAATGGATGAGTAGCTTTTATTACAATGGTGAAGGCGCGTTAATTACGGCGCTTAATCGGCAATTTCCAACTGTAAGTGTGTTAGATACTGGTGCATTAATTCAGCAAGTTCAACAAATCTTACAGCAAGTTAGTCGAGCATTAGAGATTATGGTTGGATTGGTAATGATCTGTGGTGCGTTATTGTTAGTTGCTCAAATTCAGGTAGGAATGACGCAACGACGCATTGAGCTGGTGGTGTATCGAACATTAGGCGCAGGTAAATCATTATTACGACGAACTCTTTGGGCTGAATTTGCATTATTAGGTTTAATGGCAGGATTAGCTGCGGCGATTGGCGCTGAGGTCGCATTAAGCTTATTACAAATATCGGTGTTTAATTTCCCTTGGCAACCGCAATGGGGAATGTGGATCACCGTACCTATTGTTGCGGCATTATTGCTTTCATTGTGTGGCAGTATATTAGGTGTCAGGCTGTTGCAAGATAAAGGGCAATATCGGCGCATTCAAGGCGAATAGTTGGAATAAATAAGGCTTATAAATAGAGTTAAATAAAATGCTGATGTGATTAAACATCAGCATTTTTTATGGGGAAAGATAAGACAGTTATTCTTTTATAACATAAGCATAAATTCGCTTACTGCCATCATTTTCATCATAAATATAAACCCCTTGAAGTTCAGTTGAAAAGCCTGGAAGCTGATTAATAGTGACTTCAAGTGCCTGAAAATAATGTAAAACAGCACCATCCCAAATTTCACCAGGTACAGCACATAAAACACCCGGCGGATAAGGTAATGCACCTTCAGCGGCAATTCGGCCTGCTAATTTATTTAAAGGTAACAATTCAACATTACCACGAACAAACTCAATATTAGCTTGTTGCGGACTTAGTGCTCGCTTAGGGAAGTGATTTTTTCTAAACATCTGTTTTTGCAGTAACTTGATATTGTATCTGACACAAATATTATGCATTTCCTGACAGAGCTGGCGCAATGTATAACCCTGATAACGAGATGGATAACGACGACAAACGGAAGGCAATATTTGTTCTAATGGCACATCTTCAACTAAGTGTTTTTCAAATTGAACAATCAAAGAGATTAAGCGATCAAACTTCGCTTGATGCTCTGCAGGAGTCAGCAAAAATAAGATTGAATTGAGGTCGCTTTTTTCAGGAATAACACCGTGCTCACGTAGATAATTTGCCAAAATAGATGCAGGCACACCAAAAGATTCATATTCCCCTGTATGAGGATCTATTCCCGGCGTTGTAAGCATTAATTTGCAAGGATCAACAAAGTATTGATTAGTGGCATAACCTTCAAATGAGTGCCAATTATCATTAGGAATAAAATTGAAAAAACGCTGATCGTGAGCGATTTCATCTGTGTCATGATCTTGCCAAGCAAGTCCATCAACTACTTCAGGAATAAATGGCTTAATAAACTGGCACTGCTTTAGTAATAATTTACGAGCTTCAATGCCTTGTTTTACGCAACTCATCCACATTGCTTCGCCACTTTTACCAGAATGCATTTTTGCATTGACATCAAGAGCTGCAAAAAGGGGATAGAATGGGCTGGTGGATGCATGCATCATAAAAGCATTATTCATACGTTTATGATTAACATAACGTGATTGCCCTTTAAGGTGAGCATCTTTTTTATGTATCTGTGAGGTTTGTGAAAACCCCGCCAATTGCTTATGAACTGATTGAGTGACAAGAATACCGGGATCGTCTTCATTAAGCGTTAGTAACAAAGGCGAACACTGTTTCATCATTGGAATAAATTGTTCATAACCCACCCATGCAGAATCAAATAAAATGTAATCACAAAGATGACCAATTTTATCGACCACTTGCCTTGCGTTGTAAATCGTACCGTCATAAGTGCCTAGTTGAATAACCGCTAAACGGAATGGGCGTTTATCGAATTGGCGTTCTGGTGCAATTTCTGCAATTTGTTTGCGCAAATAGTGCTCTTCAAAGCAATGAGCATCAATACCACCAATAAAGCCAAAAGGATTGCGAGCCGTCTCTAAATAAACAGGTGTTGCTCCTGCTTGAATTAGTGCGCCATGATGATTGGATTTATGGTTGTTTCTATCAAATAGCACTAAGTCATTTGGCGCCAATAAGGCATTTAAGGCAACTTTATTAGAAGAGGATGTTCCATTTAAAACAAAATAGGTTTTATCGGCATTAAACACTTGCGCTGCAAAAGTTTGGGCATCATAAGGCGCACCTTCATGAATAAGCAAATCACCCATTTCCACATCAGCATTACAGAGATCAGAGCGAAATAGATTTTCACCAAAATATTGATAAAATTGTTCGCCAACAGGATGGCGACGGAAAAACTCTCCACCTTGATGACCAGGGCAATCAAAAGCGACGTTTTTTTCGGCAACATAATTCACTAAGCGTGAAAAAAATGGTGTGGTCAGACTCTCTTCATATTGCTGTGCTGCTTTATTAATTAACGTACTATTTTTTTGATGTGCACTTTTATCCGTAATCACAATCCCTGAAACCTGATTAAGCAATTCAGCACTGATTGCATCATTGAGATTAACTGCAATAAATACGGGTAGTTGAAAGCCTGTTTGATGAATGCGATCTAATTCACCAGACTCAATATCTGACAATGACAACACTACTGCTGATACTTGCGTTAAATTTGCATCAACAATATCAACAATCGGACGTTCACAATAAAAATAGTGTGAAAGAGTAGGGTGACACGCCAACTTCATTTTTTTCATTATACTCGCGTTGTTATCAATAGAAGAATTGGCGAACAATATACTTGGTTGTGAATGTGATTGAAATAAATTAAAAGATAATTAAGGTGATTTATGCATTTGAAGTGCATAAATCACTATTTTAATGCGTGAGTGAATGGATAAGTCTATGAGGGAATAAACTTATCCATTTTCTATTATTGGGTAATTGGAGAGGTTTTTTCGACATAAAGCGTTTGAGATGGAAAGGCAAAATCAGCTCCATGTTTATGCACAATCTCAATTATCTTTAAATAGACTTCTTGCTGCGCTTCAAGCCACTGTGCCCATACGGTTGTTTTAGTAAAACAATACACCATGATATTGAGTGAAGAGTCTGCAAATTGGTTAAAATAGACCAATAACGTTTGCTGCGTATCGATTTTGTCATTTTGCATTAGCATGGTACGAATATCTTCGACGATAACACCAATTTTATCTGAATCTTCATAACGTAAGCCAATTTCAGATTGGATACGTCTATTCGTCATTCTTCCTGGGTTTTCCACACTAATTGAGGAAAAAATAGAGTTGGGAATATAAAGTGGTCGATGATCAAAAGTAATGATTTTGGTAATACGCCAGCCAATTTCGACTACTGTACCTTCAATATTACGGTCGGGAGAACGTACCCAATCACCAATATTAAAAGGACGATCGAAATAGAGCATGACACCAGAGAAAAGATTGCTTAATACATCTTTACTTGCCATGCCAATGGCGATACCACCTAATCCTCCAAATGTCATTAAGCCGGATAAGCTCATACCAAAATGCTCACCGAACAATAAAATAATAATGACAAATAGAGTGATTTTGAATATGCGAGAAATAATACGCGCAGAAGTAGGATCACTGCCTTTTTTAATTTGAGCTTGTTCTAGTTGGTTAATCAGTAAGAAAAACTTTCTCATTAAAATTAATGCAATGCCGACGTAAGTAAAGAAATTAATCATCCTAAAAGAGATAAAATGGAGATTAAAATCAACGACAGCCATTTCACAATATTGGCTTAAGATAATCACTAAACTACATAGGAAAATGGCTTGGCTAATATGAATAATAATATTTCGACGACGTTTTTTCTTTTTGTCATGAAAAAGAGATACGACGACAAAACCCACAAAACAGGCTAAAGCAATCCCTATACCTATTGAGTATTTTATTATTAATGCATCATTCATCAGCTTAACATCTCCTTCGAAAGTGCTTTTATATAGGTTTAATTACCTTGTTACTTTAGGTTCTTCTGGTTGCTCACTGGCATGCTGAAATTTAGGATAAACCGGTGGTTTCATAAACAGAGTGACCGCTAAAATCAGCAAAACAGGTATGGTTAAAATCAAGAATGCAGGTGTAAAACTACCTGAAATATCTTTGATTGCCCCAGCAAAGAAAGGCGCTAAACAAGCCAGTGTTGAAATTAAATTCATCACTGAAAATAGCTCAAGATAAGGGGAGCGACCAAAATAGTTAGCAAGCAATATACTTGATGCTAAGAACGTCATGCCATAACCAATACCAACACAAACCGTAAATAAGATCAGGTAAATCCAAGAATTAGCCATACTTAGTGCAAGTAACCCAATAATGATAATGCTTAAGCTTGCGATAAGTAATTTTTTAGGTTCTAACCATTCACCAATAGCTCCACCTGCTAAGCGTGAGAAAGCATTGATAAATGCCATACTACTTAATAGTGTTGCGGCAATAGTTTCACCAAAACCATTTTCAATAATATGTGCAACAGCAAAACTATTGACCGTGATCCCACACCATAAAAAAGCCGTGTAAGTCGCAGCAATAACATAAAATTGCCATGTTCTTAAAGCATGACGAGCTGTCCAAATCTCTTTAGTTTGATAGATACGTTTTGTGGTTTGAAGTTGGCTAATTTTTTTTGCGTGCTCTTGTTCTTTACTACCTTCGCGTAAAAATAGAATGGTGAGAAGAGTTACAACGGTGAGTGTGATCGCTGAAATAAGCCAGTGCATTCGCCATGTATGCCATAAATGGGTTGCTAAAAAGTAGATCCAAGGCCCAGCAACACCACCCAATCCACCAATGGTAAAATAGACACCAAAGGCAAAGGACTGTTTTTCAAATAAGCGGGAAATAACATAAGTGCCAGGTACGGTAGCCAGTAGTGTAAAACCAATACCTAACAGTGCAGTACCAAGAAAATAACGTGCAATGGTGTATGTTTCATAAAGAAAATAGAAACCACTGACAAAAATGATCAACCCAATAAGTAGTGTAAGACGAACACTTAATTTACGGATCAGTAATGTAGGTAAAAAACTCGCAAGACCGCAGGTTAATCCTAATAACGTAAAGCCGAGGCCTGCTTGAGTCCAGTTCCACTCTAGCTCGTTTATCATACTAGGAAGAACAACACCTAAAGAGGTAAATGTGGTTGCGGTAGCTAAAAAATACACAAAACCCAATAATATCAGCATACTCCACTGATAAGCGGGCCCAAAAATCTGTTGCGTGGCTTGCATCCTGACTCCATCAAATGGGTGCAGTAACCTGAATAATCAGGAGAAAATAGCGAATAACAGACCTCTTTATCTGAGGTCTGTTCGTTTAAAGGCTATTATTCTCTAACTTTATGAGTCGGACTGCTAGCTTAATTTTTCTAAAGCCCATTTGATAGGGTACTGATAGGCATCATCAAGCATTGAGCTTAATGATTTGAGTGTCTCTTTCAGGGGATGATTATCGCGATGCACAAGATTGAGGTGGCCCACTTTGCGAACAGGGCGAACTTCTTTTTCATACCAATGTAAATGAACTAATGGCAATGAAAGCCATTGAGGATTGATATCAGTACCAATCAAATTAACCATTACTGCAGGTTGGCAAACCTCTGGTTTTGGCATGGGTAAATCTAAAATTGCACGAAGGTGTAATTCAAACTGGCTAATTGAGGCACCATTTTGTGTCCAATGACCACTGTTATGAACTCGAGGGGCTAATTCGTTAATAAGTAATTTATTACCAACGATAAAGCACTCCATCGCCATTACACCGACATAATTGAGTTTATTAAGAATGGCAGTCAGCATTTTTTCTGCTGATTGTTGTAGTTCTGATGCAGGGGGTGGCAATGCAACACTCATGCGCAAAATGCCATCTTGGTGAAGATTGTGAGTTAAAGGGTAGAAAACACAGTTTCCGCTACAATCTCTTGCACCCACTAATGACACTTCGCCAGAAAAGGGAATACCTTGCTCAACAATACATTCACCATAAATTTCAGCAGGTAATTGCTGTTCTTCACCGGGATGAATGCGCCATTGACCGCGACCGTCATAACCACCAACTCGGCGCTTTACAATAATAAAATCACCCAGTTGAGCGAAGATATCAGGCCATTGTGTTGGTGACGTTAATGGTTGCCAAGGTGCCGTTGCTAAGTCCAGTTCATCGAGAAGTTGTTTTTGAGGCAATCTATCAGCAAGCAATGGAAAAATATCACGATTTACAAAGTTAGTATGACGTTCTAACTCTTTGGTGAGTGCAGTTTCAGGCCATCGCTCAATTTCAGCTGTGATTATACTTTTTTGATAGGGAACGGCTTCTGGCTCTGCATCTAATCCCACTGGATAAACCGCAATTCCCAAAGGCTCACCAGCTTGTCTTAGCATTCGCCCTAATTGACCATTTCCAAGAACACAAACTGGCTTCATAGTGCCTCCCTTGGATCAGGGTTATTTAATACATCGTCAGTTTGTGCTGTGCGCCATGCTGTTAGTGCTTCAAAAATAGTAGGAGAGTGTAACGCTAAAATTTGAGCGGCTAATAAAGCAGCATTGGCAGCGCCTGCTTTACCAATTGCTAATGTTCCCACAGGAATGCCTTTCGGCATTTGTACAATAGAGTAAAGGCTATCAACACCACTTAATGCTGCGCTTTGAACAGGAACGCCTAATACAGGAACGAGTGTTTTTGCTGCCAGCATACCCGGCAAATGAGCTGCACCGCCTGCTCCTGCAATAATGATATCAAAGCCATTACTTTTAGCCTGTTCTGCAAAGCTAAATAGCTTATCAGGGGTACGGTGTGCAGAGACAATCTCGACATGATAAGGAAGTTGTAGTGCGTCTAGTACATCAGCGGCATGAGACATTGTTGCCCAGTCACTTTTAGAGCCCATTACAATGGCGATACGAGCGGAAGAGGTATTTAGACCAACTTGAGAAGACATTACTTAACTGCTCCTGTAAGCATAAACGGATATAGCCTAATAAACTGAGCATGATAGTATCACGCTAACACGCATAGGAAAACGTTTGCGTAAAGAAAAAACAGCCTTTTTATAAAGAAAATAAGCAAAACAACTTAGAAGGGAAAGTGAATAAGTTCTATTTTTTCAGCAGTCACTTTAAACATAGAACCTTCAGTATGCCAAGCACCTAATACACCACGATAATGTATTTTATCATCAATGTTGACTGTATGAATTGCCGGGCGATGCGTATGACCGTGGATCATCCATTCTGTATTGAAATGTTTAAACGTGTCTATCACCGCTTGCGGGTTAACATCCATAATGGCATCTGATTTGTACTGATTTTCGTGCTGGCTACGTGAGCGCATTTTGTCAGCGATACGCAGTCGAATAAATAGAGGTAGTAGTGAGAATAAGCGCTGAATAAATTTATTATGTACTTTTTTACGATAGCGTTGATAAGCTTCATCATCCGTACAAAGCGTATCACCATGTAAAATTAAGATACGATGCTGTTCAATTTCGAGCACTTTTTCTTGTGGAAGTAAGGTGATACCACTCTCTTTTGCAAAACGAGAGCCAATTAAAAAATCACGATTTCCATGAATAAAATAGCAAGGCACCCCTGCCTTTTTTAGCGTCATCAGAGCTTGAGCAATTTGCTGATGTAAAGGATTGGGATCATCGTCACCTATCCAAAAATCAAAAAAGTCACCTAAGATATAAAGTGCTTTTGCATGAATGGCTTGTTCTTTTAAAAAGCGAAGAAAACCGGCAGTGATTGCCGGTTCATGTTCACTTAGATGCAGGTCTGCAATAAAAAGCGTACACATAAAAAGTGAGGCTTATTCGCTAACTGTTACACTTTTAATGACGATATCTTCACGAGGAACATCTTGGTGGAAACCGCTACGACCTGTGGAAACAGCTTTAATTTTATCAACAACATCCATGCCTTCAACAACTTCAGCAAAGACACAATATCCCCAACCATTTGCATTTTCAGCACGGAAGTTTAAGAAATCGTTGTCTGCAACGTTGATAAAGAATTGAGCAGTAGCAGAATGTGGATCATTTGTACGAGCCATTGCTAATGTACCGCGGTTGTTTGCTAGGCCATTGTTTGCTTCGTTTCTTACAGGTGCTTTGGTCGCTTTTTGGTTCATACCCGGTTCAAAACCACCACCTTGGATCATAAAACCATTGATGACACGGTGGAAAATAGTGTTATCGTAGAATCCTTCTTTACAGTAGTCTAAAAAATTTTCTACGGTTGCAGGTGCTTTGTCTGCAAATGTATTAATCACGATATCGCCGTAATTGGTATGAAAAGTAACCATATTCAGATCCTAATATAATTTTAGCTTTACCCAGATTTGGGCATAAACAACAGTCCCGTTTTTATATCACAGTTGCCTAATTTAGTCAGTATGCATCTTTTTCTCGCTCTACTTTTTCTTGCTAAATAAATCAGTAATAGAAGGAAAAAACACTTTTCGCCAAAATTTAGCCAAATAATAGAAGTTTGATTGTTCACTATCAATGATTGAACAGTGAAAATAAGCGCTAAGCAGAGTAAGATAAAAACCTTAATCTTGAGTTTGCTTTGCCTTCAAGATCCAATATCCTAATTAATATCATGTTATAGTAGTAGTTATTTTCTTTTATATAAAAACGTAATAAACACGTACAGTTGAAAACGGGAACGTCCACTGATGCTAAAGATTTTTAATACTCTCACTCGCCAAAAAGAAGAATTTAAACCTATTCATGCAGGAAAAATAGGTATGTACGTGTGTGGCATCACTATTTATGACTTATGCCATATTGGTCATGGACGTACATTTGTGGCTTTTGATGCCATAACCCGTTATCTGCGTTACTTAGGATACGATGTTAACTATGTTCGTAACGTAACGGATGTGGATGATAAAATCATCAAACGTGCGATTGAAAATAATGAAACATGTGAGCAATTAACCACTCGTATGTTAGCTGAAATGCACAAAGATTTTGATGCATTAAATATTGCTCGCCCTGATTCAGAGCCTCGTGCAACACACCATATTGCAGAAATTATTGAATTAACAGAAGCGCTAATTAAACGTGGACATGCTTATGTTGCCGACAATGGTGATGTGATGTTTGCGATTGATACCGATCCTGATTATGGCTTACTTTCTCGCCAAGATTTAGAGCAACTACAAGCTGGTGCTCGAGTTGAAGTGGCTAATGTAAAACGCAACCCAATGGATTTCGTCTTATGGAAAATGTCCAAACCGGGTGAACCAAGCTGGGAATCTCCATGGGGAGAGGGGCGTCCGGGTTGGCATATAGAATGTTCTGCGATGAATGGTAAAGAGTTAGGACATCATTTTGATATTCATGGTGGTGGCTCAGATTTAATGTTCCCTCATCATGAAAATGAAATAGCGCAATCAACTTGTGCCCATGATGGCCCTTATGTTAATTACTGGATGCACTCTGGTATGGTGATGGTAGACAAAGAAAAAATGTCTAAATCACTTAATAACTTTTTTACTATTCGTGATGTATTGGCTTATTACGATGCTGAAACGGTGCGTTATTTCTTATTATCAGGCCATTATCGTAGTCAACTTAATTACACTGAAGAAAACTTAAAACAGGCTCGTACTGCATTAGAGCGCCTCTATACTTCATTACGTGGCACTGATGCAAATGCACAGCCAGTGGGTGGCGAAGCATTTGAAGCGCAATTTATTGATGCTATGAACGATGATTTCAATACACCAGAAGCTTATTCAGTCTTGTTTGATTTAGCGCGTGAAGTTAATCGTCTAAAATCGGTTGATATGAATGCAGCGAATGGCTTAGCCGCAGTATTACGTAAACTTGCTAAAGTATTAGGTTTGTTAGAGCAAGAGCCTGAGTACTTCTTACAAAGTGGTGCTAAAGCGGATGATGCTGGTGAAGTTGAAAAAATTGAATCATTAATTCAACAGCGTAACGATGCTCGTAAAAATAAAGACTGGGCAGCAGCTGATGTTGCTCGTGATGCGTTAACAGCGATGGGGATTGTTTTAGAAGATGGTCCTCAAGGAACAGTTTGGCGTCGTAATAATTAATACAACAATTGAGTAATTACACTTAATGCGTGTTTAATATAAAAATATCGGATATTAAATATCCGATATTTTTTTGTCTGATGATTAACTTATTGACTAATAATACGGGTTTCTCTTTCGCTATCTTTTTGTTTATCTTCAAAATAAGCAATTACATTTTCAGAGAAAAAGAGTCGATGTGTTAAAATAACGACAATAGAAAAAACAACAAAGCCAACTTCAGACATATTTGTTAATGACATCGAGATACTAAGTATAAAAAAGAGCGAAATAGATAAACATACCCATGAGATTTTTAAAAAAGAGTAAGCATTTCTACTATTTCTAGCTAGTTTTATCCATGCTGTAACTTGCATTATCATTGTTATAATTAGACATAGCATGATGGACAATCCCAATAGCATTGTTTGACCGCCACCCATTGCCATTGCTAATAAATAAATCGGTGCCCCAGCAACTAATATAAATAAACTTACACCTAAAAATAATACTGAAATAACTTGGATCCATAAAAGTACTATGGGCCTTTCCATAACTTCTCCTAAAAACAGAAATAAGTTTTTATTGGCTTTAGAATATCTTTATTAATTTTTATTAAAGTGAAGTTTATCGAATAAATAGAAAAAATAAAGTTTGATTTAATAATAAATAAATATTAATCAATTAAAGAGATTCTATTTTGGATTTTTTATAACCTAGCGTTAAAATATTTAATTGAGGCAGTGGTAATTCTACTTAATATTATTCAATTTACCACTGAGTGTTATTACTTATAATTTTAGAGGGGTTAATTCTACTTCTGCCATCATTTTTGCTAATTGTTCGCGATCATGAATACCAACATTGGTTTGGCTCACAGCAAGTGCAGAAACGGCAGTCGCTAGACGTAAGGTGTGTTCGCTGGTTTGTCGCATCATTAAACCATAAATTAAGCCACCAACCATTGAATCTCCAGCTCCGACTGTACTTACGACATCACATTTAGGTGGTTTCGCCATCCATGCTCCTGATGCATTAACCCACATCGCGCCTTGTTCACCTAATGAAATTACAACGTGAGCAATACCTTGCTGACGTAATGCTTGTGCCGCTTGCACAACATCAGAAAGTTCAGGTAAAGGTCTACCTGCCCAAATCTCTAATTCGTGATGATTAGGTTTAACAAGCCAAGGGGAGGCTTTTAATCCAGCGACAAAAGCATCTCGGCTACTGTCGAAGATCAAACACATACATTCGCTACGTAAGCGAGTCATCCATGCAGTGAAATCATTGAGATCAACGCTAGGAGGAACACTACCACTGACACAAATCATATCAAATTGACCCGCCCAACTTAGCGTGTCGTTAACAAAGCGAGTCCAGTCTTGTTTTGTGATTTCAAAACCAGAAAAGTTGAAGTCAGTCACTTTACCATTAGGTTCCGTGAGTTTGACATTAATACGAGTTCGGCCTTCAACCATTTGAAAACGATTGGCGATACCAGAGTCACTAAACTCTTTTTGGAATCCATCTTGGTTTTCTTTACCTAAAAAACCCCCAACAGTGACATCAACACCAAGGCTTTTTAAAACTTTAGCCACATTGATGCCTTTACCCGCAGCATGAAAGCCAGCCGTTTTAACACGATTAACTTCACCAAGTTCAATAGGATTACTTAAACCAACAAGATCATATGCAGGGTTAAGTGTGATGGTTGCTACTCTGCGTTTCATGCTAGTTCCTTACCTTAAATAAAAGAACAGGCATCGATTTTTGCTGTAATTTAGCAAAGACAGAGATACCTTGAGTGGGTAAGCCGAGCATAAAATCTCCTGTTAGATAAAGGGCAAAAAAGACTTAAATATCACAAAATAACAACTAAAATAGTATCATTAGGCTGAATCGTTTCAAATTATAACCTGTAATTTAGTACAAACAATGTTCTTTTGCCTAATGAAAGTAGAAATAAATTAGATCTAAATCACATTTTAGTGCATTTAAACATGAATAAACGAACAAAAGTATCAATAAAAAGGTTTGTTGCTGAAGTTTTACAGTAATGGTTAAAAAGTGTTATCCATATATAAAATAATAACTTATAGCACTTCTTTTTATCTGTTTTTTTATAAAATGTACAATTTGCTGAACTGTGAAAGGAGATTATAACCATAGATAAGCTTAAAAATGATGATCTAAATTTAAACACATTAAATTAAATTTAATAATTTTGTTTTTATTCAAATGGTTATGTTGATTTATTTTTTTAAATATAAATAAATAAGAAAAAAGAGGAAGAAAAAGCGTATTGAAGGTAAAAAAGGATTAAAAAGAAAAAAAGCGAGGCTGAGATAGCGACGCTTTTTCAATATTAATTAATTTGCTGATTATTTGCTGACGCTAACGGAAAACTCACCAAAGGTGACAACTTTTCCAGCAACAATTTTACAGCGTTTACGGGTTTCAACTTCACCGTCAACACTTACTAAACCTTCAGCAATGACACTTTTAGCAGCAGCTCCGCTTTCAGTCCAACCTTGAAGTTTTAATAAATCACAAAGCTCGACATAGTCGTGCCCATCTAATTGAAATGTTTCCATCGATTAATTATTTCCTATTTCAGGGTCGTGATATTCTTCGCATGCTTGCAAAGTATTTTGAATAAGAGTGGCGACTGTCATTGGACCTACACCACCAGGGACGGGAGAAATCCAGCCTGCACGTTGAGATGCTGCTTCAAAATCAACATCCCCGACAACTTTACCACTTTCAAGACGGTTTATACCGACATCAATCACGATTGCACCCGGTTTAATCCACTCACCAGGAATAAAGTTAGGTTTACCTACTGCCACAACGACTAAATCCGCGTGCTCAACATGAAAACGCAGATCTTTAGTAAAACGGTGAGTAACTGTTGTTGTACAACCCGCAAGTAATAGCTCTAAGCTCATTGGGCGACCAACAATATTTGATGCACCAATAATAACGGCATTTAAGCCATTCATAGGAATATTACAACGCTCTAGTAGTGTGACAATACCGCGAGGTGTGCAAGGGCGTAATTTAGGTGCACGTTGGCATAGGCGGCCGATATTGTAAGGGTGAAAGCCATCGACATCTTTATCAGGATGAATGCGTTCTAAAACCTTAACATTATCAATTCCGGCAGGTAAAGGGAGCTGAACGAGGATACCATCAATAGTGTTGTCTTCATTAAGCTGGTCGATTAGATTTAATAAATCTGCTTCACTGGTAGTATCTGGTAAATCATAAGAGTGAGAAATAAAACCGACTTCTTCACAAGCGCGGCGTTTACTTCCAACATAAATCTGTGATGCAGGGTTATCACCCACTAAAATAACAGCTAAACCAGGCGCTCGTTTTCCTGCATTAATACGTTGTTTTACTTTTTCTGCAACTTCGCTTCTGATGGTCTGCGCAATCGATTTCCCATCTATAATTCTTGCTGACATCTATACATCCAAATTATTCAATTACGGTATTGGTCTATTTTGTCAGATCAAGAGCAATCTGTCAGTCGAATACTTGCCATATTTTGACCATATAGTTTGATATCGTTGAAAAAGCGTTGACTCTCAGAATGTTGAACGTATAATTCACACCCGTTATCAGCACTCTTGCTGACGTCTAAGTTCTTCTAGGCGCCCTTAGCTCAGTTGGATAGAGCAACGGCCTTCTAAGCCGTAGGTCACAGGTTCGAATCCTGTAGGGCGTACCATTTAAAATCAATGAGTTACGAGATTTTAAAAAGAAACCCGCAAGAGATGCGGGTCAAGTAACGGGTCAAGTTAGCATTATAGCTTTTCACTTCTAACCCACTCTTCATAGACATGTTCTGGCCAGCCTAAAAACGTACCACCTTTTGTTTTTTGTGGTTTTGGGAATTCCTTTCTCTTTGCATACATTCTCCATAACGTAGTTTTGCTTTTCCCTGTCAATTGAACCATTTCTTTCATTTTTATATATTTTATTAGTGCTGACATATTTTCTCTCCACACTGTCCGTACACAGTTTAAATAATGCTGGTGGTAATTATTTACTGATTTCCTTTATAGAACGCCATCCAATGTGTTTTATCGTTTTTCCCTACACGCTGAACGGCAGTTGGTTTTTCATTAGTTAAAGCTAATATTTGTTTAACGGGTATTTGAGTTTCATTCCACTTAAACAATAAGGTTCCATTTGGCTTTAACACACGAAATGCTTCAGTAAATCCTTTTTTTAAATCTTCTTTCCATGAATTTTTATTTAACGAACCGTATTTTTTAAACATCCAGCTATTTTTACCTACTCTAATTAAATGAGGAGGTCAAACAGCACCTGATAAAATGTATTATTAGGAAATGGAAGATTTTTAAAATCAGAAATAATATCTGGTGTTATATTTAAAATTCTCCCGTCACATAAAATATGTTCTTCGGCTCTAATATCATTAAATAAAACACGGTTATCTTGTTTATCAAAATAAAACATACGAGAGCCACAACACATATCAAGTATCGGTTTCATAATATCCTCTGGACTTAAATATAAAATCCTCTGATAGTGTAAGGTTTTATAATTCGTCGAAATATAATTTAAAGTCATTCTCTATATCTGATAAGAATAATAGAGAGTCTTCTAAATTTATTGTGTTTAAGAACTCCGTTGCGTCTTGCTTGCTATTTCTTTGTTTTATTTTAATAATTAAATTGTCAATAATTATTTTTGATTTTGAACTAAAATCATATAAATAATAATAATTTAAAGATATTATTGGGTTTGATGATGTTGAGTTTGCATATATTAGAGATAGTGAGTCTATATCAAATTCGTATATTGTTGCATTGCTTATTTGTTCATTTTTTGAATCTAATGCTACAAATGCATATATATTTTCACCAATAATAACATCAACATATCTACAATTTTCATCATTAATTAATTTTTTAAATTCAATTAATTGCTTTGTTATTATTATTAATTTTTCAGTGTAATTTTTGAATATGTTAAAATATGCTTCTGTTAATTTTCTATCCTTGATTTTTTCTAAAATTTCCAAGTCTTTCCTTTGTCTAAAGTAAATAATAATTGTTGTAAATAAACCCAATGCGGATAAGAAAGCAAATACTGTAGATAAATAAGAAAAAACAATGCTTAACTTTTCTTTATCTTGTGCATCAGTGGCAAATATATCAATAATGAAGATGCCAAATATAATTAAAAATATTAATGATATTGATATCCAAAAAATTAAGCTTTTAATTCTTTCTGATAATGTAATCATAGCGTGTTCCAAGCGTAAATATCAGAATCATACTCACATCCGTGTGACTAATCTACTGTCGAAAGTTCCCCTTCTAAAGCATATTAATAAAATATCGTGGATACATAAGTCCAATTGGAGCAAAAGGAATATCATCTTCAAAATCCATTGGTGGCTGATTACTTTGGGCTTGAGGTTGAGCTGGTAGTTGGTTTTGCTGTGCCGGTTGTGATCCTGCTGATTTACTAGCACCGCCTAACATCTGCATTGAACCGCCAACCTTTACAGCAATTTCAGTTGCATAGCGTTTAACGCCGTTATCATCCCACTCGCGCGTTTGTAGTTGGCCCTCAATATAAATTTGAGAGCCTTTGCACAAATAGCCACTTGCGATATCTGCCAGCTTTCCAAACAAAACAACACGATGCCATTCTGTTTTTTCGCGATTTTCACCCGTTTTTTTATCACGCCATTTTTCACTTGTGGCCACAGCTAAATTGGCAACAGCACCACCAGAAGGCAGGTAGCGAATTTCAGGATCGCGCCCTAAATTGCCGATAAGAATTACTTTGTTTACTGATCCGTTAGCCATTTTCAGTTATTCCTATTTGAGTAATATCGCCACCAATAAGATGGCGATTAATTAATAATTAAGCTGAAAATTTGCCAATGAATGTTTCGATTTCACTTTCATCGAATTCATCACAAAGCAGATTGCGAAACTCTTGAGCAATTTGTTCTTCAAGGTTTTCAAGTTGAACAATACGGAGCACTAAGGTAGGAACATCACCGCCAGTAAGTACGCTATAACGCAATTTAATGTTACGTTCTTTTAACTCGTCATACGGAGTGCAGGTGAACTGGAATGCTGTTGGCATAACATCTTTGCTTCTTGCTTCAACATTTTCTAATACTGAACGTTTGGCACTAAAATCGTGATCTTCATGTTCAGCAGAGCGTGTTGATTCAATCGTAATACGGCGAACAGCAGAAATAGCTTGTTTGATATCTAGAACATTACCGTCAGCATCGAACGCCATTAAATAATCACGCCAGTCTTCTAACCATTCCGCTAATTCTTTTTGACGATGTTTGACACCATCAATTTTTAATAGTGCTGCGAATGGGGCTGTTTGTTTTAATTTCACAAGAGCCGTATTATCAGCATGACCAGGCTCACCAATTGTGCCGATATTGAAAATAGTTTTGGCACTCATTTCATTGGCATCAATAAAGCAGCTAACACCTTCATCAATTGCATTCTTGATTGAGTATTTAACAAAATCACTGATGCTTGTTGTTTTCATTTCACCACGGAAACGGAAGCGACCTTCTTGTAAGTTTTCTAAACTACTTACTTTAAAGTCATTAGGAAGAACAATGGCAGGGCAAAGAGACTTCTTTATTGCATCGAGACTTAATGAAGCCACCGCCATATTTTGAATTTGCGAAATAGCATTACCGTCTAATTGAGACATGAATAAACTCCTACTTATTTAAAAGCATTAAATTAAATGGATAGGTTTAATTAAAAATAAGGAAACTAATTAACGGATTTTAATTTCCCGTCGGGCTGACCCTGCAAAGAAAATAATTGACCTTGGTCTTCTTGCATAATGGTCAACTTACCACCTTTACCCACGTACATTGGTGTTTTGGTGGTGTCTTCTTCGGCCCGTTTCCCGCGTGGTGTTGGTGCAGAGAATTTAAGTTTATGAGTTATTTCAACTCGTTTTTCTTCCATTGAATTACTAAGGCGAGCAATATCTAATTCAATAGTGACTTTGCCTTTTCCACCATTATTTAAAACGCCTAAAGCCACATCATTTAAAACAGCAGAGACTTTATTTTCAAAAACGCCAGCGTCCAATTCGGAAAGAAAGTCGGGAACATTTGTCTTACGATCTTCTTGGCTCATTTCTATAACCTCACGTTATCACTTCACACAATAAGAAAGGGCACTAGCGAGTTGACATAATCCTGATAAGACATTTCACAAGTAATGCCAGTACCCTTGCTTATTGAGTTAGTTTTAGTGATTTGTGGTTAACACCGAGCCGCTATACTCGCTTATTTCCTGAACGCTCTGTTTTTTGTATTGGCTACCCTATTTGTAGCTCAGTCGATTTATCAGGTCTTATCACATTACCAGCGTTGCATCTCGCATGAGAACGCTAACCACCAATCCTAAAACTAACTTTATAAAAATGGCTGACTGAGCAGAACATTATCACCACACCCCCGTTAATAGTTTAAGACTCAGCCAGCCATTGTTTCTCTTCACACGTTCTCTTCACACGTTCTCTTCACACATAAAAATCATTTTCTTTGGGTCTGAATAGCACTTTTATTTGCGTACTCTGCTATTTCAGCATCCAGTTTTGCTAGTTTATCCACCAGCTCTTCACGTCTTGTGTTTAGCTCACCAAGAACTTTAATCGACGATAGTTTCTCTTTCATCCAATCAACAACATCTGCATCAGTGAAATTTGCTGGAGGTATGATTGTTGGTTCAGTTGTCATAGTTATTCTCTTCACACAGTTTATTTCGCTTTAGAAATAGAATGCAACTAAAAGTAGATATTGTCAACAACTAAAAGTAGAAAATAGGGGCGTAAAAAAACCAACTTTTAGTTGGTTTTAATGTTTATGCGAATTGTTTAAACGACATCGGTAGGCTTCTTATAAGTTTTCCATGAAAATAAACTTCATGTATTTCATTGTCATCGATAAAAAAGGGTGGATAAAAGTCATTGTCTGATATTACAGCTAACTTTCTACCTTTAACGCGTTGTAATCGTTTAATAAAGGTAGAATCTTCAAAGTTAAAGATATAAATACCATCACCATTGAATTGATTTATTTTGGTATCTATAAAAAGTAAGTCTTTAGGATTCAGTGTTGGAGTCATACTATCGCCATCAACATTGATGATCATTACTCCATCTAAATTACTGCGACCAAACAACTCATAAACACGTTCTTGAGGTATTTCTATTGACCTAACAACCTCTGGAAATGGGTTATTAACATAACCATTGCCAGCTGATGCAAAAGCTTCAATTTGTCTAACTATGGCCGTGTCTTTATTAAATTCATTTTTAGGATCAGTTTGTAGACCGACTCCATAATCAAGATATGCTGGGGTTGAAAAAACGGTTTTAGCAACTAATTCCATCTTATCATCTCTAGGTTTGGCTGTGCCTAATGTATATCGACGCGCCATTTCATAAGACACGCCAACCTGTTCGGACAATTGCCGAATATCTACATTAACCTCTTTCATTCGCTGGGTTAGTCGTTTAGCGAAACTATCATATTTGTTATTTTCTACCATAAGTAGAATTCTATCTACCAATCCTGTCATTGTCATTTCTATTTTAAGTTGTTTTATTTGTCTACTTTAAGTAGTATTGGTGTATTACTTAAGGAGAGGCATTTATGCACCAAGAAAATTATACAGAAAAAGCAATTAGAACAATTGGAGTGCCGTCTGCGGTATCTCGAATGTTTGGCTTTAATTCCCCTCAGTCAGTTTTTAACTGGATTAAAAATAACAAAGTACCAGCAGAGCGAGTGATCCAATTATGTGAGTTGGGTGGTTGGGTTGTATCACCTCATCAATTGCGCCCAGATCTCTATCCAAATAAAACCGATGGTCTACCAAAACAATAACAAAACCGTTTAAAGCAGTTAACTACAAGAATTTATCAATGGTGGTAGGAAATGAGTAACCAATCAATAAAACAGGTAGTGAAAGAAATGTGTGAGGCGACAGCTGGTGGGCGTGAGGCAATGGCTGGAGCACTTGGTCTGTCTTTAACATCATTCAACAACAAGCTTTATGAGAAAAATGGTTGTCGCTCATTTGATTTAAATGAGTTGTTAGCGATGCAAGATATTTCAAAGACCGTTTTATTTGCTGAATTTGTCGCGCGTGAATCAAATCGCTTACTTGTGGACAGGATCAGTCCTGCGGAACTTGACGAAACGGAATTGTTTGTACTGCGTAGTGGTGTTGACGAAATGCAGGGGCGTTTAGCGTTATTCATGAAAGATAGCTTGGCTGATGGCGTTATTGATAACGAAGAAGAACAGAAAATAAAAATGATGCTGGATGGATTAATTTCACAGATCCGCACATTTATGAATGCGTTTGTTTCGTTGCATCAAAAGAGAAATTAAAGATGGCTATATCCAGAAAGGGTGAAGCCAAAGGTGTACGGCCTCTGGCTTCGGTTCGCAAATTTCAATTGTGTGAAGAGAAATTAGCATGAGTAGATTATCAAACTTAGCATGCCGTACGCAAGTACGGGCTTCAATGCGTGATGGTCGTTTTGTCTATGAAATTAAAGTACCAGAAGGCTATGAAGAAACAAACTACCAATTTATGCGTTGGCTGGTAGATGATTTCAATTTGAATCGTGGATTAAAGGTGGGCAATGAACAATGAGAACCCAAACCAACTTGATCGCTACTACAAAAATCACAGGGGTATTGTTGTTCATGTTGTTCGTTATGACAGAGAAAAACAGCGCGTTATTTTTATGCTTGATGGTTGTGACGACCCACAGTGTGAACCTGTACAGCGTTTTAAAGAGAAATACACCAGAGTTAAATAGGAGCCTAGCATGAGTATGATTTTAACTGCCCGTGCGCTTCAAATAAAAACGGGTAATCCACTACGTAAGCTTGTACTTGTAAAGCTGGCTGATAATGCTAATGACCAAGGTGAGGCGTGGCCTTCCGTTGCGTATATTGCTGAGCAGTGTGAGATTTCTGTTCGTTCTGTTCAAAACCACATTACTGAATTAGAAAAAATGGGGTTACTTAGAACAGAATTTAGAAAATCAGCTAACGGTTTAAATCAGTCAAATATTTATCATTTGCTATTAAGAGAGCCTGTGAATAGTGGTGCAGGAAATGCACCATCTGGTGCAAATAATGCAGGGGGTAGTGGTGCAGGAGATTCCAAAACTGGTGCAGGAGATGCACCCAGAATCAGTAAAGATCCAGTCATAGATCCTAATAATAAAAATATTAAGTCTCGTTCTGAAAAATCCAAAGCGAAAACTTCGCTACCAGACGATTTCAAACCAACAGCAATTCATGGCGAAAAAGCATTAAGTGCAGGGCTAGTTCTGAATGATGAATTCGAAAAGTTTTGTGACTATCACGCCAGTAAAGGGTCAATGTTTATTGACTGGAATCGGGCATTTAATTATTGGTTAGGTCAAGCTAAACAATTTAAACCACAAAAAAATACTAATTTATCAGCAAATATTGATGCTGTTGAGCGTGATGAGACATTCCGTTTAATTTTCAGTACTGGTTGGAAACCTAAAAATAAAATTCAGGAGTTGTCAGCAATTCAAGCTCGAAAAAATGGATTAGGGCGAATGAGTGATGTTGCTGGATTATCTGCATGGCGTGGCATTTGGAAACAGGTAGCAGAGCAACTTGCCAAGGAGGAAATGTAATGCGTTTAACTTATGGATCTGTCTGCTCTGGAATTGAGGCAGCTAGTGTTGCATGGGAACCTCTGAACATGAAACCTGAATGGTTTAGTGAAATAGAACCATTTCCTTGTGCTGTACTAAGTCATCACTGGCCAGAAATTAAAAACCTAGGTGATATGACCACTATTACTGACAAATTAAAAGCTAACGAAGTGGTTGCGCCTGATGTATTGGTGGGCGGTACACCATGCCAAGCGTTCAGCGTTGCAGGATTGCGTGGTGGTTTAAGTGATGAACGAGGGCAATTAACTTTATCATTTGTTGAATTAGCGGATTGTATTGATGAAATTAGAACAAAAGAAGGGAAAGAGCCAGCCATTATCGTCTGGGAAAATGTGCCAGGAGTCCTCAGTAGTAAAGATAACGCATTCGGATGCTTCCTTGCTGGACTCGCTGGAGAAAGTGAAGAACTTAAGCCAGCAGGGAAAAAATGGTCAAACGCGGGTTATGTGTCTGGACCCCAAAGAACTATCAGTTGGCGGATCCTTGATGCTCAATATTTCGGAGTGCCCCAACGACGTCGTCGTATCTTCGTTATCGCAACTGCTAGAAAAGACATTAGTGTCTCACAAGTATTATTTGAGCAAGCAGGCATGCGAGGGGATATTGAGACGGGCAGAGCGCAGGCAGAAGAAATTACCAATAATGCTGGAGAATGCCTTGCAAGTGGCAATAAAACAACAGGAACAATCTTAGCAAATTGTGGTGCTAAACACTGGCTTGGAAATCAAGAGGCATTTACTGGTGATTTTCATGTTGTTGATACATTCCGATTACAATCTTTTGGTCAGTATACCCAAGATGATTCAGCATCTACATTAAGAAGCCGTGATGATAAAAGTGCCACTGACTTGATTGTTTTTAATCATCAAGCTGGTGGGAATACATCAGCAACATTGGGGGCTAACTCTGAATTAACGGGTTGTTTACAGGCATCTCAACATCCTGCAATTGCTCTTGCTGGTAACACCATTGGTAGAAAGCCTGAAAATGGTGGTAATGGCAATGGTTTTAATGAGCTTGATATTTCATATACGTTAACGCAAACAGATGTTCATGGTGTAAATATTAATAATATTGTTCGCCGATTGACACCTATTGAATGTGAGCGATTACAAGGATTTCCCGATAATCACACTAAAGTTCCTTTTAAAAATAAAGCTATTGACGATTGTCCTGATGGGCACCGTTATCGAGCGCTTGGTAATTCAATGGCTGTACCAGTTATGCATTGGATTGGTGATCGTATTTGTAATGTTGTTGCTGAAGTAAAAAAGATAAATGAGTATTCGCGAAAGCTTACTCTATTGAAATCAAAGTCCACGCATAAATTAAAAGAAATTGGTGACCAATGGCGATCACCAGATAACCTTTACTATGGCATCAACTCTAAATATGGACCGTTTACTTTAGATTTATTCACTGATGGTCAAAACAGTAAATGCCCACACTTCTACACAGCGGAAGATAATGCGCTCACTCAAGACTGGTCAGAAAAGCTGAAAGAAATCGGTGGTTCAGCATTTGGCAACCCTCCTTACTCACGTAGTTCATATCATGAAGGTCAACCTTTAACAGGTGTTGGTCACATCATGAGTCATGCATTTGCTATGCGTGAAAAACACGGTCGATATGTTTTTTTATTAAAAGCAGCCACATCAGAAACATGGTGGCCAGAAGAAGCTGATCACGTTTGTTTTATTCGTGGACGCATTGGTTTTGACGTTCCTGAGTGGTTTGTTCCCGCAGATGAAAAACAGAAACCAACAGGGGCATTTTTTGCTGGCGCTATCGTGGTGTTTGATAAAACGTGGAATGGTAAAGCCATTGATTACATTCAACGCAGTGAGTTAGAGCAAATCGGCAAAACATTTATTGAACAAGCGAAATGGCTTGTATCGAGAGGTGTTGCATGAAAATCACAGAGCAAATACTGGCATTGTACAAAACAGGTGAAGTGGTGGATCGCGACACTGTTATTCGTGATTTAGACACTAATTTAGCCGGTGCATCAAGAGCGTTGGCACACCTTTGGACTTTAGGCGCATTGGTCAGAATTAGTGAAGAGCGTCCATTACGTTACAGAGTAACTAAAGAGGCAGAAAGAATTCATTCAGCAATAACAGAATCACGTAAATCAGGTGAGTCAGTCTACATTGAAAAATTGAATACTCAGAAAGCTAAAAAATGTGCTTTGCCAACTATCAAATGGGTAAAACACGCCACTTCTAATTTTGCACTCATGGGGAAATTACCAACCGAGCCCTACGATTCATTAGTAAGATCAGTAAGAGGTAATCACTAATGCTAACTAAATACATTTTGTTCGTTGGGTTTTGGTTTGTGGTGACATTGCTAATTGGCTTATGGGGGACTTATGCCTGAACTCGTGCTTACGTTGCCATTTCCACCTAGCGTAAATACTTATTGGAGAAATACCCAAAGAGGAACCTTAGTCAGTGCAAAAGGACGAGTCTTTAGAGCAAATGCGATTGCAGCAGTCTATGAACAATTAAAGCGTAGACCTAAGGCTATTGAGAGTGACGTGTTTGTTTCAGTGAAATTATACCCACCAACTAAGCAGGCTAGAGATATTGATAATTTCTTAAAAGCACCTTTTGATGCGCTTACTTATGCGGGGGTATGGGTCGATGATAAACAGATTAAAAAAAATGGATGTTGAATGGATGGACGTTATTAAAGGCGGGAAGCTTGAAATAACCATTCGTCAGCATAGTAAAAGCGTGATGTACGGTCACGAATAAAACGTGGAGAGAAATAGCATGAATGGATTAATTGTTATTGACGGTTTTCAGGTTCGTAGAGATGTAGCTGGTCGCTATTGTTTAAATGATTTACATCGAGTGTCAGGTGGCGAAAAACGACACCAACCATCGAACTGGAGTTCATTGGCTCAAACGAAAGAGTTGATTGATGAAATTTCGACCGCTCCTGAGATCACAGGAGCGCCTATTGCCACTGTCGCTGGTGGATATAACCAAGGGACGTATGTTTGCAAAGAATTAGTGTATGCCTACGCAATGTGGATCAGCGCTTCTTTTCATCTGAAAGTGATCCGCACCTTTGATGCTTTAGTGTCACAACAGCACCAAGAGAAACTCAGTGATAAGGTTCAAGCGGGCGTGATACTACTGGAATCGATGTCTAAAAGTCTAAACTTTTCGAATTCATCAAAGTTAGGCGCTTATCAAAAATTACAGGCCATGGCGGGATTACCTGAATTAGCACCTGTGTATGCGATTGATGCACCAAGTGGATCTATGGATGGCTCCAGTCGTCCAACAGTTGCATTATCAACACTGATCAACAAACACAACCTACCTATTTCAGCACAGCAAGCCTATAAGCGATTAGCCGAACTAGGCATTGTTGAACGTCTATCACGCCCAAGCACGAAAACTGCTAGCAAAACGAAAGAGTTTTGGTCTGTTACGGCTAGAGGTTGTCAGTTTGGGAAGAATATGACGAGTCCTAATAATCCGCGCGAAACCCAACCGCATTTCTTTGAGAGTAAAACGGATGAATTGATCCGCATGGTGATGTTGAATAAGCAGGTGAGCGCATGAAATTATTATTAACTCCCTACATTCAACCTGAACTGGGCGTTGTATTACTTAAACCGGGTGCTGAATTACTCGAGCAATTTAAAAAGCATCACCGCGTGATTATTAGCGATGTTCCAAAAAGTTTAGATGTGTTGCCCTCAGGCGCATTGACGGGTGATGAACAGCCGATTTTAAACAATAAGCACATCGTCCAATTTCTCAATAGTAAAAAAGTGATCCACACTATCGATAAAGTGGCGCCGATGGACTCGTGGGTTATTCGTCATATTCAATGCTGTCAGATTGATAACGATGAAGATAATTACCATCACCATGAGTTAGTGACGACTTTTCACGAGGCTGGGGTGATCCGCACCTGTTGGCATCATGATAACCATATTAGAAATTCATCTGCTGGGTGGGTTGCTGAATTAGCTCATAAAAACCGTATTAATTGGATGTTAGACACTATTCGTTTTCGGTTGAGATTAGATAGTAGCCACCAGCTAACGATACCTGATTTTTTCACCTTTGCGGTTATGCATAACGTTATCGATGAATTACCAGAAGCGATATTGCGCCAGATTTTAAATTGGTCAGATAAACAAGAAGAACGCAGAGTTCACGGTGGTTTTCCTGAATCTGACATTATCCCAAGCAACGTAACCGCATTATCCGCAATGAATGAACGTTTAGATGCGATAAAGCCGGTTATTAAAGTATCTGTCGATCCGGAGCCACCAGCATCATTTCTTCTTAAACCAAAAATGCAACGTTGGGAAAATATCAACTGGCTCCAATGGGTGAAAACTCAACCGTGTTGCGTGTGTGGGCAACAGGCTGATGATCCGCACCACATCATAGGTCATGGTATGGGTGGTATGGGTACTAAGGCTCACGACTTATTCACTATTCCATTGTGTCGCATTCACCATGACGAGTTACACCGCGACCCAAAACAATGGGAAGCCACTCACGGCAATCAACTCGAATTGTTATTTCATTTTTTAAACCGTTCATTAGGCATCGGTGCATTTATTTAACGTGTGTACGGCACGAGGAGTATTAGCATGAAACTAGAGTCAGCATTAAAACAATTTTATCCAAAGTCACCGATGATCACCGATACGTCAAACTGTACAGATCCCAACAGAATGAAGGGGATGGATACCGCAGGAGCACTTGGCATGACGGAACATCGTGCTAAATTTGGCATGTCTGCGTTTTTTGCTAAGAATGACGTGAGTGAAAAAGATAAGTTCAGCACCGTAGAGCAGTTAACACAATATGCACTTAAAGTAACCCCAAAGCTGGTGGCGAAATCGGCAGGTAATAAGTTGGGCTACTGTTTAGTGATCCTCGCAAAAATGGCGTTTGAAGATTACGCCCGTTCAGCGGGTTCGGTTTGCGAATGTTCTGCGTGTGCAGGCAAAGGGCTAATTTACAGTCACAAAGATGTTGTTAAGTACCAAGGGAAAACGAGTATTGATGGAACTGTTGTCATTGAATCTTGGAGTGAAAAAGAAAAAGTTGGTGAGTTATGCAAAACCTGCAATGGAAAGGGGAAATTAACTTACCGCTGTCGTTGTAAAGGTCGAGGTAAAGTATTAGATGAAAAACAAACGGAATTACAAGGCGGTGTACCTGTATTTAAAGATTGCCCTCGTTGTGCTGGTAGAGGGTACAAGAGAATGCCTTCTTCAGTCGCATATCAAGCCATTAGTAAATTGTTACCAGAGCTTAATGAGCGGACATGGCGTAGAAATTGGAAGCCATTCTATGAGATGTTAATTAGTAAATGTTTTAGTGAGGAAAGTGATGCTGAACAGATTTTTAAACAGGTGACTAGGTGTTAATACTTATATAAGGTACACTTTTAATTTTTCAAATCAAGGAAGTATTTAATGTTTATAAAAATAGAAAAAAATGAAGAAATAGCCCATGCATATGATGTTGATGAAAGACAGCGCTATACATTGTTAACTCATGATTTTTACATTAACTTAAATCATACAAATGTAGTGGAATTCATATTGAATGATGATAGTTGCTATCTCAATGGCGATATTATGGGGATGGGATTCAAGGAAACAATTGTATTTTTTATGAATGATGCACCTCACATTTTATTATTTAATAAAAACAGCATGGGAGAATATCATCGTATAAAGAGAGAATTTGAAGAATATGTGAGTGACATAAAATCAACTAAAAAACAAAAGGAAGAAAGTGTTAATGAAGGTGTTTGAGTGATTGTATTTTGTCCACAATTGCCTTACCATCTTTAAATAGTGGGCGATTTATTACTTACCACACTGAATTTTATCAAGACCTCGCTTCGGCGGGGTTTTTTGTTATCTATCACACTCTTCATTTTGGAGAGTTGTGTGATTAGGGACACCAGATGATGTTTTGGTCGACGGATATCTGGTGTCCCTAGCTATTGCTATCTATCAAGAAAGAATAACAAAGCACGTTCGTCATCTGTGCTTTTAGGGCGGGGTTAATTGTTTTTTCATCGGTCTGTCGCCAAACAAATGCCGAAGAAATTAACAATTAATCCCGTTTCGTTTTAATTCCCCTGAATTCGAGGGTGTTACCTTCATTGATGAGGGTAGCATAGTTTAAGTTATTGATATTGTTCCGATGTCGGAATTCCGATAACGCTATTTCACATGTTCGGTTATTTCGAACAACTCATTTTGAAGATCGCCTAGGCGGTCTTTTTTATTATCTAAAATAAGGAATAAATTTATGTACGCACTTAAATTAATTACCGAACGTGAAAGTCGTAAAGTGGAAGAAGTCCACTGCTTAGGGGATATGTACCGCTTGGAGTTTTATCCTGAATCTGAAAATAAAGATATCGTAGCTAGAATCGAATACACGAAAAAAGACTCTATTCCATCATTTGATATTAAACGTATAGATCACGCCTACATTACAACAGTAACAGGTGATACGGTTAGAGTTATCTCTAGAGGTAAATAAGTTTATCAATAAATCGATTAGTATGTTTTTTTCGTATAAGAAAAGTTGTTATGGATAATGAAAATATCCAAGAAATTAAAGATAGTGATGAAAAAGGCTACCAAGGTAGCCTTTAGTAGGAAGTTTTCTGTTTACGCACTCAATCTCATATTGTTCTCTGCCACAGAATCGTAACCAAGATTGTATGCCTCAAAAGCATCTTTATGACGCACTGTGCCTGCTTGACTGTCCGAAGTGTATGCTAGAACAGAGTCATTTTTTGCTTTTGGTGCTCCAATGAGAGCGTGATGCCGACCTAATTCATATGCGCATCCAGCACATTTATGTCTTCCAGTCTGTCCTTGATTTTCAGACAGATAAGTAAATGAATAGTCGTATCGGTGAGCGTGTTTACAGATATTTTTGTTCATAGTTTAAAACCCTGTATGAATTTCAGGGCTTTACACTGATCACCGGGTAAACTAGACTGTGAAGGTGATCAAATGTAGCACCCTGCAGTTTTGTCATGCCTTTTTGTAGCTCGATACTACATAGAGGCGCTTCTATATCTAGTGCGTTCTCTTCCACAAGAACACAAGATATTCGGTCATTATAACTGACTGAGTAAAAAAAGATCAATCAAATGATCAACTTATGAGCATTTCAAGAAACCCTGCCATTTGGTGGGGTTTTTTCGTATGTGCAGACCACAGTATCAATCACTCACTAATCACTTCTCACAATAACTGTGTGCCTGTATTCCTTTAACTAAACTCGGACACTCCGTAGGGGGTGTATATGCGCATGGAAAAATTAACCAATGCTACCTACGGAACGGCTGGCTTAACTGCCTTTTTTGCAAGTCTCTCACTTTATGAATGGGGATTTGTAATAGGGATGGGATTCAGCATGCTCCTTGGATTAGCAACTTACTTTATGACACAGCGAGAACAACGAAAACGAACAGCGTTATTTGCTGAATTAGTTCATCGAAATTGTTCTAGTGATCCGCAAGACATAGAAAAGATAGTTGGTGAAATGCTGACTAAAGCTAAAAAGGACATTTAATGAATCTAAAACAAAAGGTAGCTGCAGTTGCGAGTGCTGGTGCGGTAAGTATTGCGATAACAGTGATTGGTTACTTTGAAGGTGTTCGTTATGAACCTTATCGTGATGTTGCTGGAATTCTGACGGTTTGTTATGGGCATACAGGCAAAGACATTATTCAAGGTAAGACATACACACAGCAAGAATGTGACGAGTTACTTCAGAAAGACTTTATTAGAACGCAACAACAAGTTGATGTCCTGGTTAAAGTTCCATTGGATGATAAAACAAAAGCCTCCCTATATTCCTTTGCTTTCAATGTCGGTACCACAGCTTTTGCTCGTTCTACGTTGCTAAAGAAATTAAATGCAGGTGATCAGTATGGTGCTTGTGAAGAAATGAAACGTTGGGTTTATGCTGGTGGAAAAGTATGGCGAGGGCTAGTTAGTCGTAGAGATGCGGAGTCAGCACTATGTCATGGAAACCTTTAATTATCGTTATCAGCTTTATCCTCGTATTACTTATCACAGTCGCTGGTGACATTTATATCTCAATTGATAATTCATGTGTTAACGACAAAGCAAGCTTAGAAAAGCGCTGTCAGATAGCTCTCTCACATCATCGGTACTAATTATGAAGCATTGGAAACTTTACATTGTCATTGTGATAGTGGGTATTGTTGCTGGTGGTTGCGTGCTGATTAATGCACAAGCGAAAAGGATTAACGCACTGACAGAAAACAACAAAGAACTTACTGCCACACTCGAAGAGCAAAAGGCTATCAATATTGATTATCAAGTACGTATAGAGCGACTAAATCAACTTGATACAAGACACACACAGGAGCTTGTTAATGCAAAGAATGAAATTAGTCGCTTGCGTGATATTAGCGAGCATAATCCTGAGCGGGTGTACATCAAAGCCGAGTGCTCAAAGAGCAACAGTAATCCCACCACCAGCATGGATGATGCAACCACCGCCCGACCTACTGACACCGCTATCCGAAATTATTGGCTACTCAGAGAGCGAATTGCAGAGTCAGAGCAAGTGATATTGGGATTACAGGATTACATTAGAACGGAGTGTGTGAACTAAAAAAAGCCCTACGTAGGGTACGAGGGCAAACTAACAAGATATCAATTAAAGTATAGCGATGTTTACTTAGTATAGCTTAAGTAGGTATATATACTAGATTGATAATTCTGATTAACCTATCTCTTACCTAAATAAAAAAAGCAAGATAAAAATAACTCTGTGAGTTTGGGCTCCCACAGGGCTTTCACTAGCATTTGTGAAAACAATAGATTACCAATATCCAGTAAGCCAATCTGTTAATAATCAACGTAAGTTTTTAGAAAACAATCGCCTCGTAATGGCGGGAGTTTTTAATGCGTCGCATTGTCGCCGTTTCCTATGTTAGCCATGACCTGTTTTATTCTCGGCAGATAGCGCATAGTGAGAGTCAAAAACAATGAATACCACCACTTTTTTATTTTACGGTCATTATCAGCAACGTCAGCTGTAGGTAGAAGAAACGGCGTGACTATGGAGAGACATAATATATTAATTCTACAAACGTCATTCATTGAGTGATGTTGATAGAGTTTATAGAGATAGCCATCAGTTAATCGCTGGTGGCTTTTTTATTGGAGATAATAAATGAATATAACGATTAACGATAATGGTTCTGTCAGCGTGGTAACAGCTTCATACAGTGCTTCTTATTGTGCGAATGGTTATTTAAAACTTTCAATAGGTGGTAAGGCCCCTAAAAAGATAACCATTAATCATCCTAGAAAAGAGATAGGTGAATTGATCTATAAAGTCTCAGTCGATACAACAGATTTAGATAAGTTAGAAGAGCAACTCACTCGCATTAAGCAACTGATGCAAGATGTAGGGGTGAAGCCTAAATCAATCCCATCGTTCTTCTTTCAGTCTTCTGGTGAATTTTTTATTAAAGATGCCTTTATTAATTCGGCTGAGTTCAAAGGTGTGCTTGTCAATAATAAGTCAGAGCAGGATACCAAGGCTCAGCTGGACGATGATGCTATAAGCCAAATAAAGCAGAACACCATCGCTATTGCTGAACTTGGCAGAGTTATGCAAACCAACCATCAAGCATGGGCTGATGCTGTCAACAGAACGTGGTGCAGTCAGAAGTAAAGGGGATAACATGCCAATGCCTAAATATAGAAACACAGAGACTGGTTTGACTGGGCGCTTTAGAGTTAGACGACAGGCTTTTTCTGGGTTATCGATATTGCAAGTTGAGGTTAGTGTGAAGCGTTCACGATATCCTCTAGATAGTTCAAATGATGATATCAAAACCATGACTGATTGGCGGGATGCAACTTATGAAGAGGCTATACGAATACAGATAGATTACGGTGGTTAACAATCAAAAGGAAATAACTATGGCTAGTCAAGGCTTTAAGAACCCCAATCAATTCAGAAAACAATTAGATGAACAATTGCAGGATAAAAGTCTAAACCCTAATGGGTATCAGCCCAAGCATGAGATTAAGAATCCCACTCCGCCACCAAAGAAACCTTAATCATAATAAATTGATTTTGTTATACATAATTCAAAAGGTACTCCCGGTGGGGTACCCTCTCCACGGGGCGGCGCGCACGCGGGAAACGGCTAGTTTTCTGATTTTCATGGTGTCAGCAACAGGTCTCATAATTGATTGATATATATAGATATAAACAGTATTGAGGTGACAATATTATTTAATTGTTGTCACCTCAATGCTATTTATCATATTGATTTTTATTAAAAAACAAGGAAATCACCTGACCAAGTGAGGTGTCGATGTCTAATGTCAGCAATCTGGGAGACGCCTATAACTGGAGTGTTGCAAAGATTGCTGAGGCATTCGGGCTAAACCGAGGCACAGTTAAAAAGAGATTATTAGAAGCTAATGTTCCCATTGCTAATACAGTCAGAGGAAACCCTGTTTATGCATTGCGAGATGTTGGGCCAATAATTTTTGCAGATGACAGTAAAGGTAGGGAAGGGATTCAAGATCCTGACCTTATGTTTCCTAAAGATAGAAAAGATTGGTATCAGTCTGAAAATGAAAGAATTAAATTTGAAACTACATTAAAACAACTTATTCCAGCATCAGAAGTTCATCGAGAAATGGCGGTTATTGTCAAGGCGATTGCTCAGGTTCTGGAAACGTGGCCAGACAGGTTAGAGCGAGATCACGGATGGAATGCAGAACAATTAGTGCAGGTTCAAATTGTTATTGATGAAATGAGAGAGCTGCTATCAAGTGAAGTGAATAATGCAGAAGCGATGGAGGAATAATGACAGTAAGATTTGCTTCCGCTTCATCCATTCGGCGTGATGTATCCACACTATTAAAGCCACCCAATAGATTACCTGTTGCCGAAGCTGTTAAGAAATATATGCGTGTTCCTCTTGATGGCGGTAGTTCATTACCTTGGGATGACACATTAACACCATACATTATTGAGCCTATGAATTGTTTAACATCAAGGCGATATGATGCTGTTATTTTTGTGGGGCCAGCTCGAACAGGTAAATCCTTAGCGTTAATTGATGGATGGATTGTTTACACCATTGTCTGTGATCCTGCTGATTTTTTATTAATTCAAATGACAGAGGATAAAGCCAGAGAGCACTCTAAAAAACGATTGGATAGAACATTTAGAGTTAGTAAAGAGGTATCAAAGCGGTTAAGTCCTCGCACCAATGATAATAACGTTCACGATAAAACATTCAGAGCGGGGAATTATCTAAAAATAGGATGGCCAACTGTCAATATTATGTCGTCATCAGATTATCGCTTTGTTGCTTTAACGGATTATGACCGCTTTCCTGAGAACATTGACGGTGAAGGTGATGCATTTTCGCTAGCATCAAAACGGACAACCACTTTTATGTCGGCTGGCATGACGCTGGTGGAGAGCTCTCCTGGTCGTGAAATAACAAATACAAAGTGGAGCCGGACATTGCCTCATGAGGCACCACCCACAACAGGAATTTTATCACTCTATAACCGAGGTGATCGCCGTCGTTGGTATTGGCCTTGCCCACATTGTGGTGAATATTTTCAACCTATAAAAGATAACATGGTTGGATTTTCATTAACGGACGATCCCTTTGAAGCAGGTAAAAACGCCTATCTTCAATGCCCTCACTGTTTATCAAAGATAGAACATGACCAAAAAAGAACATTAAACAATAAAGGCGTATGGCTGATAGAGGGGCAATTAATTGATAAAACAGGGAAAATAACGGGTAACCCTCGCTACTCAAGATTTGCCTCATTTTGGATGGAAGGGCCAGCTGCCGCTTATCAAACATGGGCTCAATTAGTGAATAAGTTTGTAGGTGCAGAGCAAGAATACGAATTAACGGGCAGTGAAGAAACATTAAAGTCAGTAACTAATACAGACTGGGGGTTGCCTTATCTGCCGAAAGTTGCACAAGAACAGCGTCAGAGTGATGAACTGATTAATCGCGTAGAAAACTGGGAAGAGTCAGTCGTACCAGAAGGCGTGCGGTTCTTGGTTGCCACGGTTGACGTGCAAGGCGGTAAAAAACGACGCTTTGTGGTTCAGGTGGTCGGTTACGGTGAAAAAGGCGAACGCTGGGTGATTGACCGATTTGAAATAACCCAATCCCTACGTTATGACAACAACGGTGAATGCCGTCGAATTGATCCAGGCTCTTATCCTGAAGATTGGCAAATATTAATCACCGATGTATTAGAGAAAACCTATCCATTGCAACATTATCCTCACCATGAAATGGAAATCATGATGTTAGGCGTGGACTCTGGTGGTGAAGATGGTGTTACCGATAATGCCTATAAATTTTGGCGTCGCTGTCGAAAAGAGGGATTACACCGTAAAGTCTATCTCTTTAAGGGCGATGGGCATAAACGCAGTAAGTTAATTACTAAATCATTCCCTGATAACACCCGTCGTTCTGAGCGCCGAGCCCAAGCGAAAGGGGATGTGCCTCTTTATTTACTGCAAACTGACCAACTTAAAGACAGGATCAGTTCTGCGTTATCGCGCGATACCGTAGGGCCTAACTATATCCATTTCCCTGATTGGCTGGATGAATCGTTCTATGACGAGTTGACGTATGAAGAGCGTGATGAAAAAGGGCATTGGGAAAAGCCGGGGCGAGGCGCTAATGAGGCATTTGACCTGATGGTTTACGCCCATGCCTTGGTGATATTAAAGGGGTACGAGAATATTAATTGGGAAAAACCGCCTAAATGGGCGAGATTGCCTGATGTAATGCTTTCCTCATCCCCGCCAATTGCCGATATCGCCACAGAGCCTGAAATAAAACCCTCCCCCGAAACCCCAAAACAGGAAACGCCTGCGGTATCTGCATGGGCACCAGTATCAAACAGTGGAGGCTGGATATGACGAAAGAAGAAATTGAACACATGATTGAGCAATACCGTTTAGCGGAAGAGGCGGTATTAAAAGGCAAATCCATCACCTTTAATGGGCAAGCCATGACAATGGAAAATCTCAACGAGGTCATAAAAGGTCGTGAGCGTTGGGAATCTCGTTTATCGGCGTTGATATCACGAAAACGAGGTAATCCAATGTATAAATTAGCGAGGTTTAGATGACATTATTAGACAACGCCATTGGTTATTTCGCCCCAAATTGGCAAGCCTCGCGTCTCCGCTCTCGATTACAAATTAAAGCCTATGAAGCCGTTTTACCCACTCGCACTCATCCCGCTAAACGTGAAAATCGTAATGCAAACCAATTGACGCAATTTGGTGGTACTTCCTTACGCGAGCAAGCGCGATGGCTAGATAACAATCATGATATCTCTATCGGTATTCTCGACAAGATGGAAGAACGCATTGTCGGGGCAAAAGGCATTATTGTTGAGCCACAACCTCTCGATGGTGCCGGACAAATTCATGAAGATTTAGCCTCTCAAATTCGTCAGGCCTGGGCGGAGTGGTCAGTACTACCCGAAGTGACAGGGCAATTTAGTCGTCCCGTGTTAGAGCGTTTATTGGTCAGAACGTGGTTACGTGATGGTGAAGTATTTGCTCAACTGGTCAAAGGCAAAGCCAAAGGGCTAGAACCTCAAGCCAATATCTATTTTTGGCTCGAAGCCTTAGAGCCTGACTTCGTGCCGATCCACATGAATATGCCTGAAAGCAAGATTATTCAAGGCATTAAATTCAATGAGTGGGGGCGACCCACAGGGTATCAGGTATATAAAAACCTCCCCCAATTCAGTGCCAATTTGGGGGATATCAAAACCATCGATGCTGAAAATATGTTGCACCTGAAATTCACTCGTCGGCTTCATCAAGCGCGGGGTGTCAGTTTGTTTTCGGGGATTTTAATGCGCTTAAGTGCGTTAAAAGATTATGAAGATGCGGAATTAACCTCCGCACGTATTGCAGCTTCATTGGGGATGTACATCAAAAAAGGGGATGCCGGTTCTTTCCCTGAGGGTGAATACGACGAAGATGAACAACGTAACATCGATATTCAGCCGGGCATGATTTACGACGGCTTAAAGCCGGGTGAAGAAGTGGGCATGATCAAATCAGACCGCCCCAATCCTAACCTACAATCGTTTCGCAATGGACAATTACGTGCGGTTTCTGCGGGCAGTCGCGGGAGTTATTCCAGTATCGCCCGTGACTATAACGGTACATATAGCGCTCAACGACAAGAGCTGGTGGAGTCATTTGAAGGCTATAACATTTTTCAAGACACCTTTGTGGCGGGCATTAGCCGTCCGATGTATCGCAATTGGTTAAAAATGGCGATAGCCAGTGGTGTGGTCGCCGTGCCACCTGATGTTGACCCTAAATCACTGTTTAATGCGGTTTACAGTGGACCTGTGATGCCGTGGATTGATCCGAAAAAAGAGTCTGAGGCATGGAAAACCTTATTACGTGGTGGTGCGTCAACAGAAAGTGACTGGATACGCGCCAAAGGGGGCAACCCTGCGGATGTGAAACGTCGTCGTAAAACCGAAATTGACGAAAATAAACGATTAGGACTGGTATTTGATACTGATCCTGCTAATGACAAAGGGGCACAAGATGCTAAGCAACAAGAACCTGATAACGATGCCTAAAATGTCGGGGCCAGTAACTCAAAAAAACTGGTTTCGCATGCAGGCTAAAGAAGACCAAACCGCGGATATCTATATTTATGATGAAATCGGTGGTTGGGGAATTAGCGCACGACGTTTTACGGAAGATTTAATTTCACTAGGGAATCTTAGTCATATCAACCTTCATATTCACTCACCGGGTGGTGAAGTATTTGATGGTATTGCCATTTTTAACCAACTTAAAAACCATTCCGCAACAATCACGGTTTATATCGATGGATTAGCGGCTTCAATGGCATCAGTCATTGCGATGGTGGGTGATACGGTTATTATGCCGAAAAATGCCATGATGATGATCCACAAACCGTGGGGCGTCTCATGGGGGGATGCGAATGATATGCGCGAATATGCTGACTTGCTCGACAAGTTAGAAAACGTACTTATTCCTGCTTATGTGGCTAAAACAGGAAAAACAACCGAAGAAATTACTGCCATGTTAGAGCAGGAAACATGGCTTGATGGTGACGAGTGTGTTGAACACGGTTTCGCCGATAAAGTGATTGAGCCAGTGAAAGCAATGGCAAGTCTTACATCTAAACGAATTGAGGAATTTTCATCTATGCCAAGTGCAATTAAAAATCAAATTACACCCAAAAACACTACTAAACCTACGCAACAGCCTCAACCAAATTCTTCACCAGAGCCACAGCCTAGCGCCTCCTTTGCTGATGAGCAAACACGCTTAAATGGCATTAAAGATTTATTTGCCATGTTCGGTGGTCGTCATAATGAGCTAATGATCACGTGTTTAGCAGATGCGAACTGTTCTGTTGAAAAAGCGCGTGAGCAATTGCTCAATACGATTGCACAGCAACAAAATCCTGAGCCATCCAATAAAGATAATGCACACATTTACGCAGGAAACGGCAATATCGTCGGTGACAGTGTGCGTGCCTCTGTGATGGCGCGTGCGGGTTATCAGGATTATGAAAAAGATAACGCCTATAACAGCATGACACTGCGTGAGTTAGCACGGGCATCACTGACAGAGCGTGGTGTTGGCGTGGCTACGTATAATCCGATGCAAATGATTGGTATGGCCTTTACGCACAGCACCTCTGATTTCGGTAATATCCTGCTGGATGTCGCGAATAAAGCGATTTTGCTTGGTTGGGAAGAAAATGAAGAAACCTTTGAGAAATGGACGAAAAAAGGACAACTCAGTGACTTTAAAACTGCACATCGTGTGGGATTAGGGGCATTCCCTTCCTTACGTCAAGTGCGTGAAGGTGCTGAGTATAAATACGTTACGTTGAACGATAAAGGTGAAACCATTGCGCTGGCGACCTACGGTGAATTATTCAGTATTACCCGTCAAGCTATCATCAATGATGATATGAACATGCTGACGGATGTGCCAATGAAGTTCGGTCGTGCAGCTAAAGCCACTGTCGGCGATTTGGTGTATGCGGTGCTTATCGACAATGAAAAAATGAGCGATAAAAAAGCGCTATTTAGTGCCGATCATAAAAACATGATCACTGGTGGGATGGATGTAGAAACCATCAGTGCGGGTCGAACAGCTATGCGTCAACAAAAAGAAGGTGATCGTACGCTAAATATTCGCCCTGCCTTTATGTTGGTACCGACCACACTGGAAACACAAGCTATCCAAGTGGTTAAATCAGGCAGTGTGAAAGGTGCGGATGTTAATGCCAATATTATTAACCCAGTGCGTGATTTAGCGGAAATTATTGCTGAACCTCGTTTAGATGATGCGAGCGAGAAAGATTGGTATATGGCCTCACGTCAAGGTAGCGACACCATTGAGGTGGCGTACTTAAACGGAATCGATGTGCCGTATATTGACCAACTTGAAGGTTTTACCTCAGACGGTGTCACCACAAAAGTGCGTATTGATGCGGGTGTAGCGCCAGTTGATTATCGTGGTCTGCTGAAAGTTTCCGGTAAATAAGGCGTCTTTTTTCTTCGTTTTATTCTGATGCCCTGATGGGCTTTTTTTATATCTAAAATCCGGTGCTTCGGCATCGGAAGGAGTTTTTATGGCTAAGAATTATGTACAACAAGGTGGCACCATTGCTCTGATTAATAGCACAAAAGAGATCATTAAAAGCGGTCAACTGGTGCACGTTGGCGCTATTGCTTGTGTTGCGATCACGGATATTCAACCTAGTGAGAAAGGTGATGGTTTCGTGGAAGGTGTTTTTTTGCTGAACAAGAAATCGGGTATTGCCTTAAAAGCCGGTGTGACGGCATCCGTTAAAGACAATATTGTCGTGGATACAGGCGGTACACCTGCGGGTGTGGTTTGGGATGATGCGGATGCATCGAGTGAAAATGTCACCGTTAAACTCAATGCCTTTGTGCCATCAGCTGGCTCCCCTCAAAGTTAAGGTCAATACCGATGAATCCATTTGAACGGTTGGTAAAAAGAATGGATAACGTGACCGAAGAACGGATGGGGGTTCCCATCCGTATCAATGGTGTTTTTTATCAAGCACTCGAATCTCACTTTATCCCTGAATTGGGACCGATGAGCGGTGATGGGGTGAGTTATGTTATTTTTTCGTCAACCTATCAACCTGACCGTAAGGATCTTGTTGAAATTGATGGCAAAACTTACCAAATCACGCGATATCAAAAGTTTAATGGTAAGCCACATATTTGGATTAAATAGGTGGGTGATATGAAAGGGTTAGAGCAAGCCATCAAAAACTTGAATAGCATTAATGATGAAATGGTACCGAAAGCCACAGCAATGGCGATTAATCGTGTTGCTCGCCGTGTCATTAGCCATAGTGTTAAACGGGTTTCAGCCGAAACGAAAGTGCCACAACGCCTTATTCGCCAACGTGTTCGACTTAATCGTGCGAGCAGTCGCTATAAAACACCTCGCGCTAGATTAGTGATAAACCGGGGTAATTTACCCGCCATTGCGCTGGGTAATGCGCGCGTTCAGCTATCAAGAAAACGAGGTAATCAGAAAGGCGCTGGAAGTGTTTTGAAGGTGGGGAGATTTTCTTTTCCTCATGCTTTTATTCAACAGCTCGATAATGGACGCTGGCACATTCTTCAGCGAGTTGGGGAAAGTCGTTATCCCATCGAAGTAGTTAAAATACCACTCGTCACACCGTTAACAATAGCTTACACCGAAGAGTCAGAGAAACTGCTTCAATCTGATATGCCTAAAGAAATGGCATCGGCATTAAAGCAACAATTACGGCTTTATATAAAAGGGAGGGTTTGGTGATCAAACACACACAGATCCGACATGCAATTAAAGAGGCGATTGAGCCTCATGCCAATGGGGCGACAGTATTTGATGGTCGCCCTTTTTTTGTTGATGAAAGCGACTTTCCAGCGGTTGCCGTGTATATCACGGATGCTGTCTCAACGGGTGAAAACCTTGATGAAGATAGCTGGCAAGCGATTGTTCACATAGAAGTTTTTCTCAGTGCGAATAGCCCTGATGCTGAATTAGATAAATGGGTTGAAGCTGTGATTTATCCCGCACTGACCTCCATTCCCGCACTGTCCGATCTTATCGAAAATATGACCCCTAACGGCTACGACTACCATCGCGATGAAGAAATGGGGTTATGGGGTTCTGTCGATCTCAATTATCAAATTAATTATTCAATGTAAAAGGAATCATTATGCCTACACCAAACCCATTGGCACCCGTAAAAGGTGCCGGTACCACGCTTTGGATTTATAGCGGTACCGAAGACCCATTAAAAGATCCGTTTACTGATACGGATTGGACACGACTGGCGAAAATTAAAGAGTTACAGCCTGGTGAAATTACCGCAGACAGTTATGACGATACCTATCTTGACGATGAAGATGCGGATTGGAAAGCCACTGCTCAGGGGGAAAAATCAGCAGGTGAAGCCAATATTACGCTGGCATGGAAGCCGGGTGAGCAAGGACAAAAAGATCTGGTTGATTGGTTCCAGCTGGGTGATGTTCGTCACTATCGCATTCGTTATCCGAATGGGGCAGTCGATATTTATCGTGGCTGGGTCAGTTCGCTTGGAAAAACAGTGCCCGCAAAAGAAGTGATCACCCGCACGATTAAGATCACAAACAGTGGTCGTCCAGCGCTGGCTGAAGAAATTAAATTAGCTTCAGAGCAAGGCAAAAGTGCGCCCGTTATTAAAAAAGACAATGAATAAAAGGTAACAGTATGTTTTTAAAGAAAAAAGAGTTTACTTACAGCGGTGAGTCTATTGCGCTATATGAATTATCAGCACTACAACGCATTGAATACTTTGATTTTTTAGTCGAGCAAGCAGAAAAAAACGACGATATTGAAAAAGTGGAAGGCGTGAAAAAAACCGCTCTGATTATTCGTGTAAACACAGAATCGAACGCCTGGTTAGTATCTCGTTCATTAGCCCACGGTGGATCGAATGATGTTGAAAAAATTTACAATGATGTCCTTTCTACATGGAATCCTGAAGCTCTCGCTCTTGCAGCTAAAGAAGTGCTGGTGATTAGTGGGATGGCGCAAACTGAAAACACGGAAAATGAAAATATTCACAGCGACGCACAGGAAGAGTCACTGGAAAAGTAGTTGCCCGTGAACATCAATTTATCCTGCGTTTGTCACACGAATTTAAACGCGCTGATTGGCGCAGGATGCTCAGCGAAATGACAGCGACCGAGCTCGCTGATTGGTTACACTTCTTTAATGAAACTCCCTTCACCCTCCAACTTATCGATCATGCCTTTTCTGGACTCAACTTTACGGTCGCCCGTGTTTTTGGTGGCAGTGATAATTTATCGCCAGAGGATTTTAGCGTGTTGTTACGAAAATCCGCTATTGATATGGACGATGAGACCATGATGGCGGTTAGTGAAGGGATAGCGGGCGGAGTACGATATGAGCCAACAAATAGCGGATCTCACGATTAACTTAGGTGCTGAGACAGCCGATTTTAAAGAACAAATGGGGCGTGTTGAACGTCAACTGCAAGAAACCGCAGAAAAAGCCGAAGCCAGTCAACGACGCATGGCACAACTGGTTGAACAACAAGCGCAATCTGCTCGTAGTTCTGCAGAGAGTACCGCGCAGTCTCTTCAAGAGCTTAACAATCAACAAGAAATTTCTCAGCAACAACGAGCGGATTATTATCAGCGGATCGCACAGGAAGAAGCGCGTGCAGCTATTGAATCACGCAAACAAGCCGATGCTTTTTTAGAGCAAGCCCAAAGTGTTGGGCAAACGAGAGATGCACTCGAACAACTCACTGAGGTTTTAAATAAATCAACAAAGGCTTATGACAAGCTCAAAATTACAGGTGAGCAGTTTGCCGAAATTCAAAATGTCACTAAATCAAGAATAAGGGCGATACAAGATCAGCAAGACGCGAATACTGAGAGATATTATAAACAAATTGAAGCCGTCAAAGGCCTATCCGGCAGTGAATCGGCATTAAAAGCCATTCAAGCTCAGTTAAACCAAGAAGTGAAGAAAGGCACCATCCATCAGCGCGATTATCAGGTGCTTATTTCTGCCATTACTTCAGAGTCAATGAAGTTACGCCGAGAAGAAGAGTCTCTAACACAACAAAAAACGCGATTTATTCAGCGACTAAAAGAACAGGTCGCCACTCAAAATTTAAGTCGTGAACAGATGTTGCGTTATCAAGCTTCTCAACTTGGCGTCAGTTCTTCAGCCGAGATCTATATTCGTCGATTATCTGAATCGAACAAAGAAACCAAAGAGTTTGATAAAAACAGCAAGTCATTATCTGGTCGTCTTCAAGGTATTGCCAACTCCTTTAATATGGGCTCACTGGTTCGTGGTGGTATTTGGGGAGGAATTACTGCAGGTCTAACGGGCGTTGCAAAATTAGCTTATGATGCAGAAAGAGAATTTTCTCAGTTTAATAAACAACTAATATTAACCGGTAACTACGCCAATAAATCCGCGAGCCAATTAAATGAAATGGCGAGAACTCTTGCGGGTGGCGGTATTACGCGTGGTGAAATGGCGATAACTCTTGCGGGTGTTGTCGGTACAGGCATATTTTCAAATAATGAGATTGCCCGTGTTTCAAAAGCGGCCGCACAGATGAATTACATCACAGGGCAGGCGATTGATACTACGATTGATCAATTTAAACGCTTGCAAGATGAACCGCTTCAAATGTCGCTTGAATTAGAAAAAGCGAACCACCACCTCACAGCGGCTCAATTAGAGCAAATCAGAACGCTCGAATTACAAGGTAATAAAACTGAAGCAGCACGATTGGCAATCGATGCTTATGCGCAATCTATCAATGATGGTGCTAATGATATTGTTGAAAATCTTGGATACTTAGAGTCGGCATGGGTAGGCATTAAGAACGCAGCAAAAGAAGGCTGGGATGCCATGCTTGATATAGGTAGAGAAAAAACACTAGCAGAGCAAATTAGGGAGCAGGAAAACTTATTAAGGAATTTAAATAATGTTGGGATTGCACCTCAATATAGAATAAATGAGATACAGGAAAAGATTTCATCTTTAAATGAGCAAAAATTTCAACAAGACCTTAAAAGTGCTCAGGATCAAGCTGAAAAAGTAGCCAATCAATTAGAGGTTAATAAATTCAGGACAAGAGACGAGTGGAGTAGTTTCTTAAGTTACGAAACGAAACGAAAGAATAAAATTGCACAATTCGATGCAGTAAAATATGCATTTACCGAGGATGAGCAAAAAGAAATAATCGAAAGAATTAATTTTGTACTTAGAGATCGCCAAATGCCCGGCACGGGTAAAGGTAAGGGATATGTAGTACCTGCTGGCGATCGTGAAGAGGAAAAAGCCTCTCGTGATTTATTGGCATTACAGGCTCAATTGGAAGTTCTTAAGAAGCATCAGGGTGCTAATGATGTTATTAGCCAACAACGCAAAGATTTTCAAAAAGAGCAGGCGCAATTTGCAATTTTAGAACAAGCACAATTAACGCGTCGATTAACTAACGCGGAAAAATCTTTATTATCAAATAAAGAAAACATTCTTGCTCAAAAGGAAAAACTTGCATTAGTGGGTGATGAAGTTGCTTTGCAAGATCGTTTAAATAAGATGCAAGATCAGGCTGATAAATACATTGCTCAACAATCGGAAAAACGTAAAGCGATTGAAGAAAGTATGGGTAAATCAGCAAGAGAGCAACAACGGTACTTAGAACGCGCTCAATTACTTGCTGGACAAAAAGACAGTCCGCATCTGAATAATATGTTAGCCGAGCAACAAAAAATCTATGAAGTTGAAGATCAGAAACGGGCAGATTGGTTAGCTGGCGCCCAAACAGCATGGGGTAATTATAAAGACACCGCACTTGATGTTAACTCTCAGGTGCAAAATGCCACTTCTATGGCACTCAATGGGTTTAGTAGCCAGCTAACTAACGTATTATTTGAAGGTGAAGCAAATTTCAAAGACTTTACAAAATCTATTCTTAAAATGTTAACGGATATTTTAATTAAAATGTCATTAGTTAAAGGAATAGAGGCGATGGGCTTTGGGTTTGGTGCTCCAGTTGCGAATGCGGACGGCGGGGTTTACAACTCAGCCAGTTTAAGCGCTTACAGTGGGCAGATCGTGCATAAGCCTACCATGTTTGCATTTGCGAAAGGCGCAGGCTTGATGGGAGAGGCTGGGCCTGAAGGTATTTTCCCTTTGCGCCGTGGTGCTGATGGGAAGTTGGGTGTTATTGCGAAAATGCCCAATCAGGGAGGAGGCGTCACCCAGAATTATTACATTACTATACAAAATGATGGTAGCAATGGTCAGATAGGGCCTGAAGCATTGAAAAAGGTTTATGAAATCAGTAAGCGAGGTGCTCAGGACTATATTATGAGCCAGCGTCGTGATGGTGGAGCTATGTAGATGGAAATATTTAAGTGGAAGGTTAAACCTGATATGAAAAAGGAGTTTGAGCCTCGAGTAAAATCAGTGAAGTTTGGTGACGGCTATGAACAGCGTCGCCCTGATGGTATTAATAATAATCTAAAAAAATATAATGTAACGCTGATCTATATAAATAGTGAAAGCTTGCAGATTGAATCATTTTTAGAAAAACATGCTGGTGTTACTGCATTTTTATGGAAGCCACCTCATCAATCAGAATTAATTAAGGTACTATGTCGAAAATGGTCGTCTTCAGTAGGGATGATTAGAACTGAAATAACGGCTGAATTTGAGCTGGTTTTATTGTGATGAGGGTATTAGTGTGAAAAGAATAATCTCAATAATTTTTATATTTTTTAGTGTTAATGTACAAGCAATTGAGAAAAATATATCAGCCCCGTTTGGATTAAGTTGGGGGATGACGTATGAAGAAGTGTTAAATAAAACTGGTAATATAAAATTAATTGGAAGCAAAAAAAATAGAATAAAAGAATATTTAATTAATAGTGATTCTAAATTAATAGATGGTCTTGAACGATATGATGTTGGAATTGATGATAAATATGGATTAGTTAATGTTGGAACATTAATTTCTATAAGTGATTACGAGAATACTGATAATGTTGTGGAAAAATATAATATATTAAAACAAGCATTGTCTTCTAAGTATGGTGAGCAGTATTCTGAAGAGTATTTATGGAAAAATAGAACAAAAGGAAAATTAACCTTACCTGAATGCTTAAGTAATGAATTTTGTGGTAAATATATTTCCATATTTCAAGGTGATGATTCAAGTAGAGTTATATTAATGATGGGGGCGTCTTCTAGTAAAGAAGATGTAATTATATCGTTATTTTATAAATCTGGTTTTATTGCAAAAATAAAACAAGAAGAAAAAGAACAGCAAGAAAAAGTTATAAAAGAAAAAGCAAAAGGTTTATCTGATTCTTTATAATATTTTTGTTTAGAATATCAACCACCTTCGGGTGGTTTTTTATTGGAGCTAATATGCAACATATTCCTCCTGAAATGCGAATTAGTGTTACCGAACTCTCCTCCACTGATGCTTTGCTTGAGCTTTACGAATTTGATTTAACAAAAATAGGCGGTATTCGGTACCGCTTTTTTGATGGACTCAATCAGCGTAAAGAGCCGTTAATCTGGCAAGGAAACACCTATGAACCTTATCCCGTGAAAGGCGAAGGATTTACCTTTAATGGCAAAGGGCCCTCAGGGCGACCCACTATTACATTGTCGAATTTATTTGGGCTGATTACAGGGATTGCCAGTCAGCTAGATAGTGCAATTGGTGGGCTGGTGGTGCGTCGTATTGTCAGTACCCAATTTTTAGATGCAATAAATTTTCCTCATGGCAATCCTAATGCCGACCCGTCTCAAGAAATTGTGACACGCTGGATCATCGAACAGATGACCAGTTTAAATTCAGTGACTGCTACCTTTATGTTGGCGACACCCAGTGAAACTGACGGATTGATGCTTCCTGGTCGCGTTATTTTGTCGGACATCTGCCCTTGGGGATATCGCTCTGAAGAGTGCGGATATAAAGGTGCTGCTGTTGCAGATGAATGGGGAAATCCAACTACCGATCCGTTAAAAGATAAATGCGGTAAGCGTCTGAGTGACTGTAAGTTACGAAAAAACGAATCCCGCATAGGCGCGTTTGTCTCCACGTCCCGCATTGGTAATAGTTAATTCCCTCCTAAGGTGTTTCTTATGATTGAACAAGCAATTTTGGCGCAGGCAAAAGAGCAAGCGCCCTTGGAGGCGTGTGGCTTATTGATAAGTACCGCACAGGGTGAACAGTATTTACCTTGTGTTAATCAGCATGCCGATCCGAAAAACCACTTCACGATTTCTTTTGATGATTTTATTCGCGCCGAACAGCAGGGCGAGGTAATTGCGGTTGTGCACAGTCATCCTGAAGGCCAACAGTACCTCAGCACATTAGATAGACAACTGCAGGTGAACAGCGCGTTGCCGTGGTGGGTGGTCTGTGATGAAAAAATTCACTGCTATCAACCAGTACCTCATCTGTTAGGTCGCCAATTTATTCATGGCTCAACAGACTGTTATGGGTTGTTTCGAGATGCTTACCATTTAGCAGGACATGACCTGCCTGATTTTGAGCGACATGATAATTGGTGGCGTCAAGGCAAAGAATTGTATCTCGATAATATGGTGAGCAGTGGCTTTCGGCAGGTAAAAAAAGAAGCCCAGCCGGGCGATATTATTTTGTGTTGCTATGCCAGCTCTCGTGCTAATCACGCGGGGATCTATTTAGGCAATCAAACTATTTTGCATCACATACCTAATCAACTCAGTAAACGCGAGGAGTATAACGAACGATGGCAACGAATGACGCACTCAATTTGGCGTTACCGCGATTGGCAACCTTCCGACTTTACGGGAATTTGCAACGATTTGGACGTCGCTTTGATTTAAATGTGAATACTGCCTCTGAAGGGCTTCACGCGCTATTTATTCAAATCCCAGCCTTACGTTTAGCGATTTGGGATGGTTGGTATCAAGTACGCATTGCCGGTACCGATATTTCTCCGCAAGAAGTTCACCAAAAATTCAATGAAACCTTACCGGATAACGCGGTCGTCCATATTGTGCCGAAATTATCAGGCGCTAAAAACGTCGGCGTTTTTCAGTTTGTTGCGGGTGCAGCCTTATTTTCATTGGGATGGTGGGGACCTGCGTGGATCTCTGCAACCGTTGCTACGTCTTTGATGGCAGGTGGTGCAGCTATGATGATTGGTGGTGTCGCTCAAATGCTGATCCCCGCGCCTAAACCCCCTAACTTATCTCGTGGTGATGAAGAAAAAGGTAATACCTATTTTAGTAATTTGGATAACGCGGTTGCACAAGGGATGCCGGTGCCCATTGCGTATGGCGAAATTATGTGTGGTTCACGCGTCATTTCACAATCCGTTGAAATTATGGATGACAGTGACGGCGAAGATATCGATGCCGGCAAACACGGTGGATAAGAGGAGTTCGTATCATGGGTAAAGGTGGTGGCGGTCAAAGAACACCGTATGAGGCACCAAACGATTTAATATCACGTCAAAAAGCTTCATTAATCGATTTAATCAGTGAGGGACCGATTGAAGGTCCTATTCATATTCAAAGCTCTATGGATGATTTAGGGTGTATTTACTTGGATGATACGCCTGTGATAGACGGCTCTGGCAATAGCACGATTAATGGGATGTATGCACAATGGCGGGCAGGGACATTAGAGCAACCGGCAATGAGTGGCTTTACCGCGTCTGCGAATGAAGTGCCGGTGGGGATTGAGGTTAAATATAATTCCCCTGTCACTCGTACTATCACCTCGCCCAATATTGACCGTTTACGTCTAACCTTTGGTACACAAGCTCTGGTTGAAACCAAAGATAATGGTGATCGCGTACCGACTTCTGTTCAATTGCAAATCCAAATTCAGCGCAATGGGGCGTGGATAACCGAGAAAAACGTCACGATTAATGGCAAGCGCTCTAACTCACCTTATTTAATGGCGGTTGTGTTGGATGATTTACCGCCCGTTCCGTTCAGTGTACGCATGATCCGCATCACTCAAGACAGCACTTCGGACAAAATTCAAAATAATACCGTTTGGTCGAGCTATTCTGGGCTGGTCGATATCTCACAAACCTATCCGGGTTCTGCCGTGGCGGGATTAATGTTTGATAGTGAGCAGTTTGGTAATAAATTTCCGCGCCGTAATTATTTAATTAAAGGGCGTATTATTCAGGTGCCGAGTAATTATGATCCAGATAAACGGATTTATTCGGGAATTTGGGATGGCACCTTTAAACCGGCATTTACCAATAACCCGGCATGGATATTATGGGATTTATTAACCCATCCGCGTTATGGCATGGGGAAACGTCTTAATATTAGTGAAGTCGATAAATTCGCCCTATATGCAATCGGTCGTTATTGTGATGAACAGGTTGATGATGGGTTCGGTGGAAAAGAACCCCGTATGACGTGTAATGCTTACATTACGGATATGCGCAAAGCCTATGATGTGATGGGTGATATGTGTGCCATGATGCGCATTATGCCGGTTTGGAACGGACGAACATTAACCTTTATTCAAGATAGACCGTCTGATGTGGTGTGGCCCTATACCAACGCCAATGTGATAGATGGTAACTTTCAATATAGTTTTAGCGCATTAAAATCGCGTCATACCGCTGTCGAGGTTCGTTTTATTGATCCCGATAATGGCTGGAAAACCAGTGTTGAACTGGTTGAAGATGATGCCAGCATTGCCCGTTTTGGACGTAATGTGATGCGCGTCGATGCTTTTGGTTGTACTAGCCGAGGACAAGCCCATCGGCATGGTCTTTGGTTATTAACCACGGAAAAATTAGAGACACAGACGGTTGAGTTTACTGTCGGCAGTGAAGGCTTGCGTCATATGCCGGGGGATATTATCGAAATTGCCGATAACTATTACGCGGACAATCAAATCGGCGGGCGTCTGACACACATTGATTATACCTCTCAAACATTAACCTTAGATCGTAATATCGACACACCCAAAAGCGGTAAATCAAGCGTCACACTTATTAATGCTCAAGGTGAACCGCAATCGTATGAAGTGCTGAGTTACCCCGCATCTAACCAAATAAAGTTAGACAACTTACCGTTAGGGTTACGCGAGGGCGGAATTTGGACGTTAACGCTCCCGTCTTTACGTCGTCGATTATTTCGTGCTATCAGTTTGGCAGATAATGGTGATGGTCGTTTTACGGTTATTGCAGTGCAGCACACACCCGAAAAAGAGGCGATTGTTGATAAGGGGGCTAAGTTTGAACCAAAGCCCGATATGCCATTAGGTGGATTTATTCCACCGGTTGAAAACCTTTCTGTGGATATCGAATCGGATGCGAGTGCGTGGCAAGTGGAGGCGAGTTGGAACACGCCTTATTCCAGTCGAGGAGTCGATTTTTTATTAAAACTTACTACGGGCGATCGCATTGTCGGTACCGCTTCAACCACGGATACGATGTATCGTTTTGGTGGTTTGCCTCAAGGAAATTACGTTTTATCCGTTGTGCCTCAAAATGATCGGAAACAAAAAGGCGAGGTGGCCACAACCTCATTTGCGATTAATCCCCCCCTACCACCGAGTTATATTGAAGTGGAATCAGGTTATTTTAGCTTGGGTATTATTCCGCGTTCCGGTGGTCAAAATAGCCTACGGGCACAGTATGAGTTTTGGTTTTCAGAAAAGCAGATCACGGATATTCGCGAAGTGGAAAGTCGTGCTGAATATTTAGGTGTTAGTTCTATGTGGGTTATTCAAGGTAGAAACCTAAAAGCAGGGCATACCTATTATATTTATGTTCGTAGTGTGAATGCCGTTGGAAAATCAGTATTTGTTGAAGCGAAAGGCGAGCCAGATAGTAACACCAAAGAAATACTTGATGAACTAGACGGCCAATTTATGACAACTGAGGCAGGAAAGCAACTCAGTGAAAAATTAGATTGGAATGCTGAGACAGCGCTCATTCTTAGTAACGCTGATTCTCAATTATCACGCAGTTTGTTAGTGAAACACGGTCAATCACAAGCTGGAATCAAAGAGCTATGGCAAGTCCGTGCAACGGATAACGAAGCATGGGCACAGGAAGTTAAAGAAATTTACTCCGCTGTTGGTGACAACAAATCTGCAATTAAAGAGACTCAAACTTCAATTACCAAACTTGACGAGGCTTTTGGTCAGCGATTTACTGAAATCCGCACAGAAGTTGATAAGGCTCAAGCTGATATTATTGCAAACTCTACCGCCATCTCTAACACAAACAAAGCTTTTGCTGAAAACAAAACACAAGTTCAGGCACAGTTTGACGGGCAGCAGGGCATGATTAACCAGAAAATGCAGGCTGAATTTAGTCAATCTGGTGACGGTGTTGTTACTCATTCAATCAATATCACGATTGTTCATGACAAGGTTAAATATAACGCAGCAGGGCAAGTCATTAGTGCTCAAGTTAAGAATGGCAAACTTGAAAGTTTTATAGGCTACAACGCCAATAATTTTGCGTGGTACAACCCAAGTAACGGAAAAATGGAATTATTCATGTACGTTAAAAACGGCCAGATGTTTATGCGTGAGGCCTTTATTAACGAGGCATGGCTTAATTCCGTTGTTGTTACCGAATATATTAAATCAGGCGATTATGTTCCGGGAAAGAGTGGTTTTTTGATTGATGCTAAAACTAGCAATATTGAAATGAATAAAGGAACGTTCCGGGGTGAATTAGATATAGGAACAAATAAAACGGGTGCGCATACCGTTATCACCAATGAACGGATTGCGGTTTACGGTGCTCAAGGAGAAATTAGGATTGAAATAGGAAAAATAGAAGGGAGATAACCATGTATGGTGTTTATGTTAAACCAGATATAGGCAACGAATATTATTTAGATGCTGATGATAATCAGGTTATGGGGTATTTAGGTTCAGCAAAAATAGGGTGGTACAATAACCATTTCTACCCAATAAATGAAGGGTGGAATACAATGAAGCACAATATTCCTGAATATGAAAAGTACAATATTATTATTATCCCAAGAGTAGTATCTCGGACATACAAAATACCCGGTTCCTATTATTGGTTCTCATCAAATGTAACAGCGTATAATATATCCGATGATAATTTTAATTTTTATGTTGATGAAAGGCCAGCCGGATCGCGAGTAGATTCAGAAGATGACGAAAGAGACCCAGAATTCATGTTTGATTTTTATGGTTACCCAAAATCAAATAGTGAATCATACGGAATACGTCTACATGGAATGAATGGTATTAGTGAATTAACGCCCTCAATGCGAGGGTATTGTGTATTTGCCGACATCGTACAAATAAATGCAGGTAAAGATAATGGCTGGAGAATGCCATCAAATATTACTGATGAAATGAACCCCATTATTTTCGTGAGGCCGAAAAATTCAGGTGCTGTCTTCTCATATAATAAAGCTAGGGGGTTAGTTGTTAGTAGTTCATGTGAAATGTATGTCGTTATATTTTGTACTAACTTTACTTTAACTCCTCCAAAATATGGCATTGTAATTTATAACGATAAAAAAGAAATTACATTTTCATCTAACTACAAACCCATGAAGCTCGGAGAGACAACGCGATTTAGTAATCGAAATGGAGCTTCGTTTTCTAAACTCAAAAAACCAATGATTATTCCAGATGCACAATTCGTTAACTGGAGAATACAGGGAAGCAATAGAGATGATGTTATTTATATGCGAACAGGATTTGGTTTTAGAAATGACGGGAATAATGTCTATTGGGATGACATATACAGTATCAGATCAGAATATGGCGGGCCATGGGGGGCTGATGGCGGTAATGCGTTTAAAATAGAATTTGACATATACGGCATCGAACTCAGCGACTACTTCAATATTTAATTAACTCTTCGTTTATACATCTAGGAAAACATATTCATGATATACACAACAGGTACTGTTAATACAGTGTCAGGGTCTGCTATTGTCAAAGGCACTGGCACTAAATTTAAAAATAATAATCCAGCTATTAATATCGGAATGACTATTTTAATTAAATCGGGAACAACAAATATTCCGTATATGATTAAATCCGTTAATTCCGACACTGAATTAGTATTAGCACAACCGGCATTAGCCACAGCAACTAACACCACATTCTCAATTCATATTACTGAGCCCGACAATAATAGTGATGCAGCTAGAACCATGGTCGCTATTAATAGTTATGTCGAGTATTTTCTCGACTCGATGAATACGTGGATGACTGAAACAGGGCAGACAAAAATTGAGATGCCAAATGGTGAAGTCATCACACTCGATAGCATTAAGAAGATGCAGGTGGATATTAGTAATAAATTTGATAAAAAAGGTGGGGAGATATTAGGTTACACAGCTGTCGATGGATTAATTCAATCACTTCAAGGTAGATTGGGTGGGGTAAAGGATGGTTCTAGCATTAATTTAGAATGCGATGCGGATGGACCACGAATAACATCATTATATCCAAACTCTAGCTGGGGAATCCATAGACTCCCAACTTCTAGTGGCACCTTTATGCAAATCGGCGACTATGGAGTAGGGGGGAATACCATACATATAGATAATTCAGGTTTGAATAATCCACTAACGCCAACTGGTACATATCATCAAGGGGGAGGGCAAAATGACAATTGGTTTAGTACATATGGGACATTAATAAATTTAAAATATAATGATACAAATTCAACTAAAATTTTCTATAGTGGGGATAAAGGTATTCCAACTATTGCATCGAAACATGGCGAATCATTAGTTTGGAATGTTTTATGGGGAACTGGTAACACCACAACAGATCCACAAGGTTTCATCAAAAGAGCCTCCCCCATTATCAATATTAATTCTAACGGCACTTTCACAACTAACGACGAATCTGAGGGCGCAACTGTTACTCGAGTAGCAAAAGGCGAATATCTTATCGAAGGTGTGCTAGGTTTTAACGCTGATGCAGGATGGGGCGGTGTCGATGGTGGTATTGAAATTCCACTCGATGTTAATAAACAACCGTTGATATGGGTTAATTCTAAAGTTAACAAAGACGGCTCTATTCTTGTGAAAACTTATCACCGTACACATCCTAATGTGCCAGAATTTGCCTGTAATGATATTGATGGTTACAGCGACGGAGATCCGATCGATATCCCTTATGGCCGTTTTATTTCAGTTCGTGTACAGATGCCAGAGCAATCAATCTATAACGTAAGAATGCGTGAGATGGAAGAAGCGCAGGAAGCGGAGCGCATAGTTAAAGAAGAGGTAGAAGAGTAATGCTATGTTATATTTTAACTGAAAAGAAATTTTAACCATTTATAATAATTATATTAAATGGAATATTTTATAGGCGCTTTATATGGCAAAAAACAGAAGAGGTAGAAATTTCATGTCAAAAATGATAGCTAGATCAGTTCAGCTATCTAAGGCCGTTTCTGAAGTTCCTTCTGTAACCAAGGAAGAGCTTGAGATTATAAATTCAAAGCCAAGAAATAGAACCGAAGCTAAGCGACAGTTGGCTTTAAAATTAAGGTTACAGAAAAAAGGTTTTTTTGATGATAACTCACTAAAAAACATGGCAGAAAAAGCAAAATTATCCATTACAGTTTCTAATTCTCTTAGGTTTGATGAAGGTAAGGTTGATTCAATAGATACTAACAAAATCTCTGATTCTAATAAGCAATGGCGTGGCAAAACTGCAAATACAAAGTAATAAACAAGAATGAGTATTATGTATGTGGCTTCTGTGTGCTCCAATAATTAAGATGGGAGATAATCTACTTCATATAAAATGGTAATCCTTTATAAGGCACATTTACAAACATGCTGGTTGTTGACGTTCAACTTCTACGGGAATAACCAGCATATTGAGTTTAGTTTTATATTTTATTGAAATAAAACATGTAGCCGCAATTCGGACACAATAAGATTAGGTTTTTCTTAAGTTTATGTTTGTTTTGTTTGGCAACATAAGAACAACTTGGGCAGGTAACTTCTACTAGTGCGTCTTGAAACATTCTTATCACATTAAAAGCTTTCATATCTTTCACCCATTATAGGGATATCGTGATTCAGTGTACGTTACTTTGTACTAAAATGCTCAATTTTTGTTCTTTTATTTGTAGAGTTCAATGTTGATAACTGATTTCTATGACAATGACAGGCATATAGAGCCATTCTCATTTTTAGCATCCCTTATTGTGGGTTACATCTATCCGACAATAAGGAATTTAAATGATATATAAATATTATGCTTTTTTTAGCGACGATAGTTTTTCACACCATGCATCAAGCGTTTCACGTTTTTCTCTTAAATAATCATACCTGTCATAATGTTTCTGAGAAACGCCGGGTCTTTTATGGTTTTGTACCATATCCCTTAACTCAGAACTAATCCCCATCTCTCCAGCCAATGTTTTAAATGTTCTTCTCACATCTCTAGGTGTAAATTTCTCAAACTCATTTCTCTTACAAAATTTATTTAATTGTTTAGCGTATTCAGATGTTAATAGATGTCCTTCTTTCGTTTCAGCAGGGAAAAGATAATTAGATGTTGGATACAATAGCTCTTGGATATTAAGAATATCAATAGCAGGCTGAACCAAAGGGATCACATGATAATCGCCTGTTTTTGAAATGTGAGGTGGAACCGTTAATGTATTGTTCTTTTTATCCCAATTGTCGCGAGTATTAGCCAGAATTTCCCATGGTCTTTGTCCTGCAGAATAAACGCAAAATAGAAATAGACGCGCATAATCTGAGTTAATAGGGCATTCGATGGTGGGTTTATTGAATAGCTCTAATAATAGCTTCAACTCATCCCATGATAAAAATCTATCTAACGCTTTATCTGCACCTTTTTGTCTAGGAACCACAGTGACAGGATTTCGTTCCAATCCATAAATAACACGCTCATTTATTTTTGCTGGATCATTATCGGCAAACAGACCGAAGTTGAATACCGCATGTAGGTTTGCTCTTACTTTGTTCGAACCAGCTAAAGCACCTCGGGAGATAAACTCAGAAAGTATTCTTTTTATATGATCTGGAGTAACATCTTTTGCAGGCATAGAGGCATCAATATGCTTACTACCTAGAACCTGATTTAGTCTATTTTGGGTTTTATCATATGAACGCTTGCCTTGTCGCTTCTGATCTTCAATGTAATCATCAAAAAGCTGTTTTACTGTGGCGTGTTCATATTTAATTTTTTCAGGGGATGATGATTCGGTAGCAGCTGCTACGGATTTTACTGCAGCATCTGCCAGTGATAAATTAGGGTAATCACCAAGCGATATAAATTTCTCCTTTCCATCTTTGAAATAGCGATAGATGAAAACTTTTCTTCCAGATGGATATGTTTTTACACCAAGGCGTCCAGTGCCTCTAGTCGCTGATGCTTGCCAAGTATAATACGCAGATTTCTTTGGTTTCAGTCCTCGTATTTTACTATCAGTCAGTAATACGCTAGCCATAACTAATTTCCATTTACGGGTTGTTTGCGGGTCAAGTAACGGGTCAAGTAACGTAGAAATGATATGAAACTAGCTGAAATCATGCAAGGTATATAAATCCTTATAAATCAAAAAGATGAAATCTTGTGAAATTATATAAAACTCAATGAAATCAGTATGTAACGCCCTTCTAAGCCGTAGGTCACAGGTTCGAATCCTGTAGGGCGTACCATTTCAAATTAAGTAGTTACATTCATTTCAAATTTACTATTTTTCTATCGTGAGACTAATTTGGGACGCAAGTGCCAAAAACAGAGTCAATTTTGCGTGCATATTCAGTTAGGAATGAATAAATCATCTTATAAATACTTGCAGATTTTCTCAGTAATCTTTCCACGAAACTTTTTCGCCAGCTTTACTTCTTTAACTCTCTCTACTTGTTTTTGTGTTATTACTTCAAATTGAACTCCTCCATGCATTTAAAAATTACTTCTAATGCTTCTATATTGGTGTATGGAATATCGGTATACGAGTAAAGAAAGCTAAAGGATGAACTTGAAAATAATATCATTAATGTTCGGGATAATATAATTAAGTAACTAATCTAAAAAATAGCTTAAAAAAGCCAAATATCTAGCAATAGTTTATTTTTTTATTTTGCCGATTTTAATTTTGCTAAAGGTGATTTAAAAAATAATAGTTAAATGTTTTCTAGATTTATAGGTGAATAGTTTTTATAATATATATTAAATATACAGATTTAATGCAAATAATATAAATGGAATAAAATATGCCTTTACCTAACCGATTAAAACCAAGAAAAGTCAGTAAAGCTAAACTCAATGAATTGATCGATTTACTACTTAAGATAACTATTAAAATCGACAATGGTGCAGCTGAAAATGATCCTGAACTTCAAATCATGATGATAAATTGGAACGCACAAGTAGTAACACCTTGTGAGTTTTCAGATTTTCGTGACTACAACTCATGGACAAGTGCAAAAGAGTTTACAAAAATAGCTTTTAACAAGGTGAAGTATTTAGATGACCTGACTTATGAAGAGTTAATTAATATTGTTGATTTCATCTGTTTGGCTGAAGGCAGTGAATCTGAACAATCTTATGCAATGAATTTACTCAAGATAAACTTTAAAGCCTTTTCTTCTGATCTTATTTATTGGCCTGATGAGTATTTTAATCTTGAAGAAGTTGATGATTTATCATCAGAAGAAATAGTGGCTTATTTGATGGAGGGATCTAATCGAAAATTATCTAATGCTCCAGAAATTAAATTAAAATATTCAATCGTTAAGGGGATTAACAATTGATTCTTTATTTTAACAATAAATCAAGCGATTGATTTTATAAATAGATGATGTTTTATTTAAATAAAGCAAGATGAAAAATTGCGGTATATTTTAACTAGATATAGTTAAAATACTAAATCAGATAGCGCTAAACAATATCACTAAACAACATCACTGTATTTTTATCTAAGATTGCGGCGCTTCTTATTTCTTAATACAAAAATCTCATTTGATGATAAAGCTGTTTCAGTCCAAGCATTTAGCATTGGTGACATTATTTCAGGTGTAACTAACAAGCTTTGTGGCGATATTCCTAATATTAAAGCAATAGCAATAAGCTGATCGACGGTTATTTTTATATGTCCATTTTCTAAACGTGAATAGTGTTGTTGACTGATACCAAGCCTTCTCCCCATCTCGATACCTGTTATTTTCAATTGCTTTCTTTTCTGTTTAATTCGCTGACCTACAACAATATTAATTGAACTCATATCAACCCCTCTTTTTAAAAGAGATTACCGTAAAAATACTTAAAGATCGATATTAGCGATCAAAAATAGATTATTGATAGTTATTATCTATCGGTTTTTATTTATTAAAAGATTTAAACCGTTTTACCTAAATCAAATAATTAGGTAGATTACATTAGTTTTTAGCAGTATTTTTGTTTGTTAATGACGAAATAGGAGTGTTAATTAAGAATAATATGAGTTAATTGAAGATTGGTAAGAATGGAAGGCTCCATTTTGAAGAGCCTGTTTGAAGTATTAGATGAAAATAAGTTAGTGTTATTCAAATAGTTATTTGGTTAATCTATTAGGTATTCGGATTTTTATCATAAAATAGTATTTTCTTTATCCCAGTTTTCCACCCAATCAATTAATTCCTCCAACTGATTTTCAGAAAACACCTTTATATCATGTTGACGTAATAAGGCTGTTGCAACACCTTCACCTTGTTTTATCACACCTGAAAAGTTGCCATCATAGATATATTGGCTACCACAGGTTGGGCTTTTATCGGTTAATAGGGCAACAATACAGTTGGAATCTAAGGCTGCACGTAGAGCAAGCCATGCTGCAAGTTGGTAATGTGCAGTTACATCGTTACCTGAACTTTCAATCACTTTTGCACTATTTTGCATAACTTGATCACCATTAGATCCTGATATTTCAGCCGAGGCTCTAGGTGTTGGTAATCCTGCTGCAAGTTCTGGGCAATGGATCACTAATCGTTGCTCTTGTTGCCACTGTTCAAGTACTGTATTTAATCGTGCTTTTTCTGTGCCGTTAAACGAACTTTAAATCCCATCAGGCAAGCACTAACGAGTATTTTATTTTTCATATAAATTTAGTGATTTTACATCCACTTAATGAGATATGTGTTTTGATAGAATTTATATTCTCGAACGTCATCGTTCAATGCATTTAGAGGATACTATTCTGTTTAAGCACAAAAAGTCACGGTATTTCAGTACTTATAGGATTATTGTGATAAGGTTTCAAATAGAATATTAATAATGCTAAAGAAGTAGGAAGAAGATATGAAAAAAGGATATTGGATTGCATTATTTCTACTGACCTTATTTTTTATTCTTATTTTTTGGATATTAAAAGATATCAAAAATACAAAAGAAAGAGGTTATACCTATACTAAATATAATATTTTTTCTTATTATTTGAATACTTCATCTGTGATTAAATCAGTACCTAGAATATCAAATGATTATTTCTTTACTGGTGATGGAATTATAGATAAAGACTTTAGAGATGGTAGTGTGACATTTTGTTTTATTAACGATTGGAATAAGGCGTATCAACAATTAAGAGAATATACCGATAAATTAGACTTTCCAGTTTATTATGGAGATCCTAAATTAAGGGACGATGAACAATATCTTCAGATTTATAAATATGATAATTGCTTACATGTTAATTATTCTGAAAATTATGCTGGATATTAATTGTTAGCATTAAGATATTAATGTCATAACTAAGTACTTGTTTGTCACATTATTAAGTTTTATAGGTCTAGAGTGGAAAATACTGTTTTTGCGTATTGACCTTGAAGGATATTTACTGCCATACTTATTTCACATCAAATTTTAAAAATTGAGGTATTATGGCAAAACATCCTGTAGAACAATCACCTAGGGTTGACTATGAGACTTTAGATTTTTCTAAAATCAGTCCATACCTCAATAAATATGGAATTGTTGATGAAAAAGGAAGGTACTTGCCTTGGTATAAATTGAGATGGAGAGTGCCAAGTAAAGAAGCTCAAAATATTTGGTATGCAGTAAAATTTCTCAGAGATCAAATAAAAAAAGGAATAGGCTTATTTGATAAGAATGGCAATGAGTTTTCCTTTTGTATTCCTGATTTACTAGAACCAAAGCTTCATAAAATTGTGCAATTTGGTACTAGCAAAATGACTGCGATTGCAGATCCTGAAGCATCAATCAACATTCAAGAAAATTATTTGGTATCTTCGTTACTTATGGAAGAAGCCATTACAAGTGCCCAATTAGAAGGTGCTGCTACGACGAGAGCTGATGCAAAAAAAATGCTAGAGGAAGAATTAACCCCTAGTACCCCTGATGAAAGAATGATCCTTAATAACTATATGTTATTAAGACTCGCTGATAAGCGAAAAAAAGAACCCTTAACAAGGGATTTGTTATTAGAATTTCATAGTATTGCAACTCATGGCGTATCAGAAAATGACAATATTCCGGGTGAGTTTAGATGTAGTAATGATATTTATATAGGAAATGATGATAATCCTTTATATTATCCACTAAACTATAAAGAATTAGAAACGAGACTAGAGTTATTATGTGATTTTGCTAATAAAGAACATAATGGTGAGAATAGTAATAAATTTATACCTCCTGTTATTAAAGCGATTATTCTCCATTTCATGCTGGGTTATGAACATGCCTTTAGAGATGGTAATGGTAGGACGGCGAGAGCGATATTTTACTGGTTCATGTTGAAAAATGGGTATGATATATTTGAATACATATCAATAAGTAAGATAATCAAAGAAAATCATAAAGATTATGGAATGTCATATCTTAGTGTTCAAAAAGATTATGGCGACTTGACTTATTTTATTGATTTCAATATTAGTGTTATTCTAAATGCAGTTGATGAATTACAAGAATATTTAAGAGTAAAAACACAAGAATTCTATGATGTTTCTAATATCTTAGATGAGTCAAAATACAAATTTAATTTTATTCAAAAAGATCTTATTAAAAAAGGCATTAAGGAACCCGGGCATATATTTACAGTTAAATCTATTATGAATATATATGGTGTTAGTGAGAATACGGCAAGAAAATTACTTAGAGATCTAGAGAAAATGAAATTATTTCTCTCAATAAAAGAAGGACGTACTACTCATTATATAGCTCCTGCTGACTTGAAAAATAAACTATAAAAAAGCCCTTTAAGGGCTTTTTTGTAATTATAATAATGAATTATAACCTTTTAGTGGAGAAGGTGATAAAAACCATTTTATTTTTTCATCATCTTTAAATTTAATTTTCATTTCCAATAACATATTCTCAGATAAGCAAAATGGAAAGAAATGATAAAGATGAGAAACAAAGATAAACGCATCACCTTCATTATCAAAATAATCAGTATCTAGTATTAATGTTAAAGATAAACAACGATGGGGCTTACCTTTTAAAATATAATCATAAGTCTGACTATTTAAATCAATGCAGCCATCCAAGGATTTTTTTATTTTTCTTGTGACTTGTTTATCTAATTCTGCATAAATTAAATAATCACTTAACATATTTTTTATTGTTGTAATAGACATTAACATAAAAGCATTAGCACTATAATGTGACAACAAATGCCAATAACACTTATCATCAACAATAGGTGGTGACCCGTCCTGAATAAGGTTGACACTTTTCCAATCTGAAATTGGAGAGTGTAATGAAACCAATCACTAAACGAACTCAACGCGATTATTCTCTCGCTTTTAAATTACAGCTTGTTGACCAAGTTGAAAAAGGCGAAATAACCTATAAACAAGCCCAAGATCACTATGGTATACAAGGATGCTCTACTGTTTTAGTTTGGCTTCGTAAGCATGGTAGGTTAGATTGGTCAAACGGTACCCCTGATACTTTTTATAGAGGTTCAGCTATGACCCAATCTTCTGAACAACAAACGCCGGAACAACGCATTAAGCTCCTTGAAAAGGAACTTGAAGAAGCTCGGCTTAAATCCGATTTCTTCGAAGCGGTGGTTAAAGTCATGGATAGAGACTTTGGAGTTCGTTTGTCAAAAAAGCGCAAAGCCGAGTTATTAAAGAAAAAACGGTTAAAAACCTCACCGTAACAATTGCTTGCCGTTTTATGCAGATCAGTCGACAGGCTTATTACAAGAGACTGGATAGAACTGAGGAACGGAAGAAAGCCGATTCAACTATTATTGATGTTGTTAAATCTGAACGAGTCTTACAACCTCGACTGGGTGGGCGTAAATTACATTTTATTTTAAAGCAAAAACAGATGGTTATTGGTCGTGATCGGCTATTTTCTTTATTGAAAGAACATCAGTTACTGGTGCCTAATAAACGGGCTTATCATCGAACAACCTTAAGCCATCATCGTTTTCATCGGCATCCAAATTTAATTAAGTCAGGGGTTATCCCCACACAACCAGAACAGCTTTGGGTGGCAGATATTACCTATTTATCGACGCATGAAGGTGATACTTATTTAAGTTTAATTACGGATGCGTATTCACGAAAAATCGTGGGATATCATTTAGATAACAATATGAAAACAAGTTCAGTGAAGAAATCATTGGTTCAGGCGTTAAAAAAACGGACTTCGACAACTTCGTTAACCCATCATTCAGATCGAGGAATACAGTATTGTTCTTCGGAATATCAGGAGATACACAAAGAGCATAATATTCAATGCTCTATGACTGATGGGTATGATTGTTATCAAAATGCCTTAGCAGAACGAATTAATGGAATATTAAAAATGGAGTATCTACTAATAAAACCGAGTAATTTGGGACAAGCAAGAAAATTAGTAGAAGAATCAATTCAACTCTATAATGAAAAACGACCACACTTATCATTAAACTATAAAACGCCCGATGAAGTACATCGAGCGTTTTATGCCTGAAAAGTTGTCAACCTATATCAGGACTAGTCAGCAAACATCATTCGCTCCAATATCCACTGAGCAAGCTACCGCTTGTTTTGTCCATTAAGAAAAGGCAAAGAAACACCCACACACCTTAGTGTGCAGGTGAAAAGAAGGATTAACCTTCGAGTGGTGCACGCCAGTCGTCAGAGCCAGAAGTGCCTGCAACCGTGTGTTCCCAATCAATTTTGCGATAAGACAGGGAGACTTCGATTAACTGTGTGAAGTCTGATTTTGCTGGATCTTGGCAGTGAGGCATTTGGCAATCGATGTTGACGATAGTCGCATCGGTTAATGTGGTGGTGAAGAAATGCTCTTGTTTCCCTTCCACCGAAGTGCGGTACCATTTTAACGTGGTTTTCGGCAGCATTTCGCCTGAGGCTAATGCGTTATACAGCAGAGGAACGGCTTTATTTAACGCCACAGTAAAACGGAAAGGTTTATGGGCGCGTTGGCCTGAAGGCTGACCGGATTGTGGATCAGTCGGTACAGTGACAACGTGAGAAAATGCTTGCACCAGCATTTCATCTTCGTGGCCTTGAACATAAATATTACCGACGGATTCGGCGGTAAATGCACCCGCAGTGATATTACCTTGAGTTTTCCCTTCGATAGAGATATAGCATGGAGTTGGCATGGCAAGTCCTTAATTTACAATGAATAATCGTTTCTCAACAAAATCATTTTGTTGAAGTCCTTTCGATAAAAATCAGCCAGTGCGCACTGCGATTTGATAAGAGTAGCTTAAGTAATTTTAAAAAGAAGTAAAGGAAGGGGCAGGGAGAAAAGGCGTTGTATCCTCGTAGGATAAGTGACTTCGCGTAAAATAATTGTTCACACGATATTTACTGCTTTCGCATCTTGTAATAAGTGTATTTACTTACATTATTCACTTTCGTAAATGTCCGAAATATCGCTAAAGCCAGTCTGTTCTAATGTACATGGATTTTTAATATGTAACAAAATGTGTATTTTGTTTCAAATTGTAATGGCGTTGATTTATAAGGAGAAAATCAGTCCGCTTTTATAAAAACAATCAAAAAAAGATTTATTCTGTTATTGGTTTAAAAATGAACACTTAATATTTAGTTATGTGTAGAGATAAATATAATCTTAAGTATGGTCATTTTAACTACCTCCTTATTTTCCTCTGAATAACCATCAAATAACCATCAAATAACCATCAAATAACCATCAAATAACCATCAAATAGCCAGCCCATTGTTATATTTCTTATCATTATCTGCTTGCTATGTGCTCAGTTTATTGTCTGAGTAACATTAGTGATTTTGTGGATTATTTGTTAACCAATTTATTTGGTTCAACTTATTTATTTGCAGTTTGAATGAGTCATAAACCCATATTTAACAAATAGGCAGTAGATCTTTAATAGTGAAAAATTTTATCTTTTGACAGAAAAACCAAGAAAACAACTAGCTGAATATGCTTTCATTTTACTTAATGTGCTTAAATAATCGATAAAAAACAAAATGATGATTAATCCCCTTCTTTGCATAAGTAAATTAAATAGTACGGATTTTTAAGAAAAAAACAGACGAAAAAATTTACAAATACTTTACTAATACTTTACAAATGAAATAAGATATCGTTATTATTTTAATGCTAATAATTCATTGAGTAAAAGGAACGTGTAAAATGGCGATATCTAGAAGAAAATTTATCATTGGTGGAACAGTGGTGGCTGTCGCTGCTGGTGCGGGTATTTTGACACCAATGTTAACTCGCGAAGGGCGCTTTGTTCCGGGTACGCCAAGACATGGCTTTGTTGAAGGCACTGAAGGTGCTTTACCAAAACAAGCTGATGTTGTTGTTATTGGTGCTGGTATTCTTGGTATTATGACAGCAATTAACCTTGTAGAACGTGGTTTATCTGTTGTAATTGTTGAGAAAGGTAATATTGCGGGTGAGCAATCTTCAAGATTTTATGGTCAGGCAATTAGCTATAAAATGCCAGATGAAACGTTCTTGTTACACCATTTGGGCAAACATCGCTGGCGTGAAATGAATGCGAAAGTAGGCATTGATACTACTTATCGTACACAAGGGCGTGTTGAAGTTCCTCTTGATGAAGAAGATTTAGTTAACGTAAGAAAATGGATTGATGAAAGAAGTAAGAATGTTGGCTCCGATATTCCATTTAAAACCAGAATTATTGAAGGTGCTGAATTAAATCAACGTCTTCGTGGTGCGACAACAGATTGGAAAATTGCTGGCTTTGAAGAAGATTCTGGTAGCTTCGATCCAGAAGTTGCAACCTTTGTTATGGCTGAATACGCTAAAAAAATGGGTGTTAGAATTTACACTCAATGTGCGGCTCGTGGCTTAGAAACACAAGCTGGCGTAATTTCTGATGTTGTAACTGAGAAAGGTGCAATCAAAACTTCTCAAGTTGTTGTTGCTGGTGGTGTTTGGTCGCGCTTATTTATGCAAAATCTTAATGTTGATGTTCCAACATTACCTGCATATCAGTCTCAACAGTTAATCAGTGGTTCACCAACGGCACCGGGTGGCAACGTCGCTTTACCGGGTGGTATTTTCTTCCGCGAACAAGCTGATGGTACTTATGCAACTTCTCCTCGTGTTATTGTGGCGCCTGTCGTGAAAGAATCCTTCACTTATGGCTATAAATATCTGCCATTATTAGCATTACCTGATTTCCCAGTGCATATTTCTTTAAATGAACAATTAATCAATTCATTTATGCAATCAACGCATTGGAACTTAGATGAAGTTTCTCCGTTTGAGCAATTTAGAAATATGACTGCATTGCCAGATTTACCTGAGTTAAATGCTTCATTAGAAAAATTAAAAGCAGAATTCCCTGCCTTTAAAGAATCGAAATTAATTGATCAATGGAGTGGTGCAATGGCTATCGCACCAGATGAAAACCCAATCATCTCAGAAGTTAAAGAGTATCCAGGTTTAGTCATTAATACTGCAACAGGTTGGGGTATGACAGAGAGCCCTGTATCAGCAGAATTAACCGCTGATTTATTACTGGGTAAAAAGCCTGTTTTAGATCCAAAACCATTTAGTCTTTACCGATTCTAATTAGGCTAAAATGCAAAAACCCTCTTAATTGAACTGCACCCCAAAAGTTGGACACCAACTTTGGGGTGTTTTTCTATGGCTAAATATTCTCTTGATTTTAAACTCAATG
>NZ_NGVR01000027.1 GCF_002777965.1 Proteus columbae
AGAAAAAGAAGGGTGGTTAACCAGCGAAAAGCGCAGAAAAGGCAATCGTAACGCAAGCAATATTTACCAGCTGAATGTAGAAAAACTATACCAATCAGCAAAGAAAGCGCTTTCTCAACCAACAAAATCTGACGTGTCAAAACCTGATGCATCAGGAGTTGACCCATCAAAATTTGTTGCATCAAATTCTGTTCCCTCAAAATTGAGCAAAAATAGGGATTTTGACCCGCCAGCTCCTGAGGGCGATCCATCAGTAACTTCAAAATATGATCCATCAATAAATTATTCTTCGTCGCAGAATTTTGACGCATTCAGCGACCAGCCCAAAAATGATTTTTTAACTCGTTATCCTGAAGCTGTGATTTACAGCGCCAATTTTCAAAAATGGGGCTCCGCTGACGATTTGAAGTGCGCTAAATGGCTATTCAGTCGTAAATGCGAAGTGTTTCAAGAGATGGGATTAAAAATGCCTAAAGAGCCAAATTTCACTGATTGGGCTAATGATATTCGCTTAATGACAACGATTGATGGGCATACTCACAAAGAAATTTGCCAGTTCTATAAACGAATTACGCAAGATGATTTTTGGAAAAAGAATGTTCAGTGTCCTCGTACACTCAGGGCTCAATGGGATGATTTAACCTTACGTTTGGCGGGTAAGAAAAAAATCACAATCGATTCCGTAGAGCGTGATGAAACATTCCGGCTCATCTGGGGTACGGGTTGGAAACCTAAAAATAAAATCCAAGAATTAGCGGCTATTCAGGCAAAGAAAAATGGTCTAGGTCGAATGAATGAGGTTGCAGGTTTAGCTGCGTGGCGAGGTATTTGGCAACAAGTCGCGGAACAAGTTGCTCAGGAAGTTTTGCTATAAGCGAGAATGGAGAAAAATAACATGAATGGACTAATTGTTATTGATGGTGTTCAAATTCGTCGAGATATCGCGGGGCGCTATTGTTTAAATGACCTTCATCGAGTCTCAGGTGGTGAAAAACGGCATCAACCATCGAATTGGAGTGCTTTGACTCAAACTAAAGAGTTGATTGATGAAATTTCAACCGCTCCTGAGATCACAGGAGCGGTTCCCATTGTGACCATTGTTGGTGGGCTTAACCAAGGAACGTATGTTTGCAAAGAATTAGTGTATGCCTATGCAATGTGGATAAGCCCATCATTTCATTTAAAAGTGATCCGTACTTTTGATGCATTGATAACACAGCAACACGGCGAAAAGTTAGCCGATAAAGTTCAAGCAGGGGTTATATTGCTTGAATCGATGGCAAAGAGCCTAAATTTCTCAAACTCTTCGAAATTAGGGGCGTATCAAAAATTACAAGCCATGGCAGGCTTACCCGAATTAGCCCCTGTGTATGCGATTGATGCACCAAGCGGATCAATGGATGGTTCAAGTCGTCCAACAGTAGCTTTATCAACACTGATTAGAAAACATCAATTACCTATTTCAGCCCAGCAAGCTTATAAACGGTTGGCTGATCTCGGCATTGTTGAACGTTTATCTCGCCCAAGTACGAAAACCGCAAACAAAATGAAAGAGTTTTGGTCTGTGACTGCGCGGGGCTACCAGTTTGGGAAGAACATGACCAGCCCTAATAATCCTCGTGAAACCCAACCCCATTTCTTTGAAAGTAAAACGGATGAATTGATCCGTATGGTGATGCTGAATAAACAGGTGAGTGCATGAAATTATTATTAACACCCTATATTCAGCCCGATCTTGGAGTTGTTTTATTGAAGCCTGAAGCGGAGTTGCTTGAGCAACTTAAACAACATTCTCGCGTGATTATTAGTGATGTACCAAAGAGTTTAGATAAATGGCCTTCTGGTGCATTAACAGGGAATGAACAGCCATTATTGAATAACAAGGACATTATTAGCTTTTTGAATAATGAAAAAGTGATCCAAGCTATGGGCGGGTTGGCATCGATGAATATGTGGATAGGCAGGAATATCCATTGCTGCCAGATTAACGATAAGCATGACAGTTATCATCATCAGGAATTAACAACCACATGGCATAAAGACGGTGTTATACGAACCTGTTGGTATCATGATAATCATATTCGTAATTCATCAGCTGAGTGGGTTGCTGAGTTGGCTCATAAAAATCGTATTGCTTGGATGGTAGACACTATTCGTAGTCATTTGAGATTAGATGATAGCCATTCGCTGACGATACCTGATTTTTTTGCTTTTGCCGTGATGCATAAACTGGTTAATGAATTACCTGATGCCATATTGCGCCGTATCCTAAATTGGCCTGATAAACCTAAAGAGCGCAGGGTGCATGGCGGTTTTCCTGAAGCTGATATTGTTCCCAATGAAGTAACAGCGCTATCAGCAATGAATGCGCGTTTAGATGCTATAAAACCCGTTATTAATATGACTGTCGATCCTGAACCTCCAGCTTCATTTCTTCTTAAACCTAAAATGCGTCGTTGGGAGAATTCCCAATGGCTTCAATGGGTAAAAACACAGCCTTGTTGTGTTTGCGGACAACAAGCTGATGATCCACATCATATTATCGGCCATGGTATGGGAGGCATGGGAACGAAAGCTCATGATTTATTCACTATTCCATTATGTCGGCAACATCATGATGAGTTGCATCGTGATCCGAAATTGTGGGAAGCCAATTATGGTAACCAAATCGAATTGTTATTTTCTTTTTTAAACCGTTCATTAGGAATGGGGGCATTGGTTTAACGTGTATACGGCACGGGGAGTATTAGTATGAGAGATATGCAGGAAGTTTTATCGCGTTGGGGTGCGTGGTCAGCTAATGAGGGAAATAGTATCGATTACTCATCAATTGCCGCCGGTTTTAAAGGATTAATTCCAAGCTCAAGACGAAGCCGAGAGCAATGCTCAGATGATGATGGCTTAAAAATCAATAAAGCGGTATTACATTTAAAGGTAAATAATAGTTACTTGTTTCAGTTGGTTATTATGTACTATGTGAAGAATTATCCTTTGCGTTCAATGGCTTCAAAACTCGGTATTTCTCATAATGAAGTGGCTAAGCGATTGCAGACAGCGGAGGGATTTATTGAAGGGTGTTTATCGGTTGATAACGTAAAATTAGATATGGATAAAATAATTAGAAAACACCGCATTTACAGTCTTGCGTAATTACAAAACACAATATATTGTGTTAATGATGGTTTTGATGTTACACCTCTTATCAATTAAAAACCTCGTGAGTATAGCGGGGTTGTATTTTTTATAGGTCTACTTAAGCTGATTTATAGTTAAAAAATAAAGTTTGCTATCTGAATTTTTCTATGGCTTAATAGCGTCACTGGTTTGGAAGTACAGACCTATTTATGTTAGTAAGTTTAAAGTTGTTCCCGTTTAGCGTTATCCTCGATACCTCTTCATTGTGAATTCCTTCTAATTAATTCCCATAAGTAAAAATACAAAACAAACCGCCTATGCCTTATGGCAAATTAAATAAATTAAAGGAAATTCTATGTCTAATACAATGACTGGTACAGTAAAATGGTTCGATGAAGGTAAAGGTTTTGGTTTTATTACTCCAGCTGATGGCAGCAAAGATGTCTTCGTACATTTCTCTGCAATCCAAAGTGATAGTTTCAAAACATTAGCGGAAGGCCAACAAGTTTCATTCACCATGGAAAATGGTATGAAAGGCCCAGCAGCAGGCAACGTGGTGGCTCTCTAAAGGCGCTATTACTATTCGCCTCTATTTTAAATGCCCTTGTTGTAGCAGTTCACAATATAGAACATCACAATTTGATGTCACAGTGAACAATCCACACGGCGCAAAATGTATCTTTTGCAAAAGTGTGATGACAGCTCAAATGAGTTGAGCATTAAATAGTTGAATATACAAAACCTCGCTTCGGCGGGGTTTTTTGCTATCTACAATCCCATGTTGGTTAAAGATAAAAAATTTAGATTTTAGGGCTTGAAAAATACTTGCTCGTTCATATTTATATTTTGGGTAAATAAGAGACCGCCCATAATTCACTAAATACTGAAGGAGGAGTTATATGCCTAACATTAAACCTTTTTCATTATTCCCAACATTATCTGATAACTTACTTTCAAACCGTTTTGATCAGATAGATCGCCTGTTTAGTCAGTTAACAGGCAGTAAGCCTATTGCATCACCTGTACAGACTTATAACCTGAAACAGATTGATGATAACCATTATGAACTGACGGTGAGTGTGCCAGGATATCAAGAAAATGACTTATCGGTTTCATTAAATGGTAGTCGTTTATTGATTGAAGGGAAAAAAGAAGAAAAATCAGAAGAAGACAATGATAAATGGATCCACCGAGGCATATCTCAAGGGCAATTTACGTTGCAGTTTGACCTCGGTAAGAATGTTAAAATAGAAAAAGCGGATTTATCAAGTGGGCTTCTGACCATTGCTATTGAGTATGAGTTACCGGAAGAAGAAAAACGGCAAACAATAGCGATAGAAAATAAAGATAAAAAATAATTGGGTTAGGTAACGTGAATAAGATTAAGGCTACGCATAATGTGTAGCCTTAATTGTTTTTGTGAGGGGTTTAAATTTCACTAATTCAAAGTTGAGTTCACAAGGTTTGTAAGTCGAACATAATTAGAGTGGACAGTCTGGTTTGAGCGAAAAGCGGAAGTTAAATGGTTAGACGTTAGCATCGACTTACAGAGGTCTAACCCAATGCGGCAGCTTTATATTTGTAAGATGCTCTTCCTCAACGACAAACGCCAGGCTGTAACGAGCCCGGGTAATGGCCACGTACAGCTTGTTTCTAGATTCCTCCGTTTTATCTCTATCGAACACGCCAAGGTCGCCCCCCAGATACTTGAGATGTTTCTCCGGTGAAATAATTAGTATGCGGTCAAAACCGAGACCTTTACAGGAGCCGAAGGTGTGACAGGTGAGACTTGGTGGCAAATAGCCTTTTCCCATGAGCGATGACCATCGCAAAACTTGAGGTTTGAATATATCGAGATAATCGTTCACCTGAGATGGTTTTATGAGAAAACAGCCGTAGTGATGGGCCATTTCTGCAGGAACTTCTCCCACCTCTGATTGCGTTTGTTCATAAATACCGGGATGAATGGTATCCGCGAGATCGCAGATTTCCTGAATACATCTGCGATTCTTCGCCAGCGAGAACAGACTAAAATTGAGGTCTTTGAAGTATTGAATCTTTTGCTCAGGTGTTTCCGGTGCCTTGTGGCCGAACGTGGTCGTGTAAATAGTTTGACGAAAATCGCCTACACAGCAAATAGAGTTATGCATTGCCTTACTGAGTGCTTTGATAACGTCAAAATCCCATCCAACCAAATCCTGAACCTCATCAAAAAAGATCCTCTGATAAATCTCTTTCAATCTGCTAGCGGGGGCATTCTTTGTTGAAGCGGAGATTCTTGTTGCCAGCTTCGCCAGCAGTCCTGTGTAAGCTTTGGTTTTGCACGGCGTCAGATAATGAAGAGGATTCAGCACCCCATTAATTTTTTCCCCTCTTTTGGGATGCCATTTCCTCGTACCAGGTATCAGGTGAGGGTTATGCTCGGTGAACATTGTAGAAGTGATTCGATCTGGAAACATGGCCGTTTGATAAGGTCTCACTAAGTCTTCTAGGTAAAATGAAAACAGGCCTTTCACAACAAAATCATCGCTGTGTTTGCCGTACAATTCCACAAAGCGAGAACGGAGCTCTGCCTGGTTGTTCATGGTGTAGGTGACGACCAATACGCGTCCGCCCGCCTTTATGACTTCAATGGCATCCTCAATGACTTTTTGGGTTTTTCCTGATCCTGCACCGGCAATCCAGAATTCATTAGGCAAAGTCGAACACCTCATCGAGGAAAGGTGGATACCTGAAATTCAGAGTGCAATCGAACAGCTTGATAGCTGAATCGACCTTGCGAGCGCCCTTACCGTTTCCCTGGACGCTTCGAAACCAGTCGATCAGAAAGTCGCGTCGCTTATCTAAGTCGACTACTTTATCGTAGAGGTTAAACGTCTGTGTCGATAACACCACTTTGGCGAAAGCGTCCAGCGTAACCAAGTCGGTTGCATTGGCATATATCATCGCGGGTTCAAGCGAAAACTCCTCATTTTTGGCAGAGGAGATAAGTTTGATATTGGGATAGGCTGCATAATCGGTACGCACTTTCACGACGTTTTCTTCATAGTCGCCATCGTTATCTCTGAGGACGTTTATCCGGGTACCAATTTCCATACCTACGGAGATGAACGTATCAAACCCGACTCCGCGCACGACGATGATATCAATACCATCCTGCTCGGGCAGGCGGTTGTGCTTGCGGTGGTAAATCTTCTTGAGTACTAACTCGTCTGACGGTCCCTCGACAAGGATGACTTTGTGCGACAGTGCCACGCGCAATGTGTCATAGCCCGGTAAGCGCTTTAAGGTTTTGACCACTGCAGGGGCAAGCTTATGCAGACGTTTGTATCCCGACTGAACCAGGCAGATTTTATCAATGCTCAGCTTGTTGAGCACATACGAGCTGTGAGTGGTAAGGAAGAGTTGTTTGTCACCCCGCTGATTTTCAATGTAGTGAATCAGCTTATTGAGGTTAGTGTGAGAAAGGTGATTTTCTGGCTCCTCCATCATCACCAAATCGATATCCTTCGATTTGTTCTGAATCGCGAGCTTAATCTGCACATTACTCTGCTCACCCTTGCCAATGAACTGGAAAGGGACATCATCTACTTCAAGTTGAAGGCTGGTCTGAATAGATCCCGCTGGTAAAGTGCTTGCGGCAATGGACAGCTTTTTTTCTGTGATCAAGTGGTCCGTATCCAAACCGGTGTTGACTGTCCTGACCTCACCTGAGTTGTTAAAAACCTGCTGATTCTCACGATAATTGAGGGTCAGCTTAACCAGCTCCTCTTTCTTTAAAGCGGTATTAAGTATGGTAGAGATATACTGATTCTTACCTAGAGTGGGGTGGATACGAGTTGGGTCGATGTATAACGCCCTGAATTTCTTCGCTACGGCTTTAACAGGATTCCACCCGAAATCCAGCCATTCCAGCTTGTAGAATTCGATCGGGATACTCGTAATGTGCGGGTTTGTCAGTAAGTGTTCGGCGTAAACATCCTTTAGCGTGTCATCAAAACGCACCAGCACAGTGATACCTTGAGCATCGGCTTTAAGGAAATTATTTGTACCCCGGTATTCAGGCACTCCCTCAATGAATGCCTCTATTGCCAAGACAGGCAAGTGCATGGCCGATTTATCAGAAGCCAAAAAAAGCTGCACTGCATCCTTATTAAAAATGTCTGGCGTAAACTCGCTGTTGAAGGGACGGCCCCGATAGCTGTAATTCAGTACGATTTCTAGGGCTTCCAGAATAGTACTTTTACCGGCGTTGTTATCACCTACAAAGATATTTACGTCATCGTTGAATTCAAAATGTTCATCTTTGAATTTCTTGAAATTGGTAAGCTTAATCGATTTAACCCGCACTCTAAGTCCCTCAAGATACTGTCAAATGATACCTCTTAAAGATATTAACTCACCGATATACCTGTGTCCACATGCAGGCTCGTTGTCCCCTTAAATCCTGCAGGCACTGAAGTGGTGGTCGACATAAATAGGCCAAGATATGAGAGCTGTTCTTGGACAACTTAAAGTCTGCTTTTGGCACTGTGCGGACTATCTGATTAGATTTAGCCTCAAATCATAGTAATATTAGATCGAATCTGATCATATACATCTAAATTATAGGTATGAAAGAATTTCTCAACACAAAATAAAAAAATGCCGATACGCTAGGAGTCATATCGGCATATAAAATAAACGCAAGAAGCAATGTAAGTCATGTCGTACTAATTCGTATCAAACCTGTCAATTTGATACATATGTAATGATAATTATTCTCATTATTATATTCAACCCTAAATTAAATAAGGTTACTTTGTAGCCTTTTCGTTTACGCCGACCACAGAATCAATACCCACTTATAGCGTTCACACAAGAGCTGTGAGTCGGCACCTTTTAATAGGGTTTCATTCTTGATAGCACACACAAGTGCTTTTATTGCAAAAATAAAGTTTGCTATCTGAATTTTTCTATGGCTTAATAACGTCACTGGTTTGGAAGTACAGGCCTATTTATGTTAGTCAGTTTAAAGTTGTTCACCGTTTAGCGTTATCCTCGATACCACTTCATTGCGAATTCCTTCTAATTAATTCCCATAAGTAAAAATAAAAAACAAACCCTCATATGCCTTATGGCAAATTAAATAAATTAAAGGAAATTCTATGTCTAATACAATGACTGGTTCAGTAAAATGGTTTAACGATGATAAAGGTTTTGGTTTCATCACTCCTAAAGATGGAAGTAAAGATGTATTTGTACATTACTCTGCAATTCAGAGTGATGACTTCAAATCTCTGATGGAAGGCCAAGAAGTTTCATTTACCATTGAAAATGGTATGAAAGGCCCAGCAGCAGGCAACGTGGTGGCTCTCTAAAGGCGCTATTACTATTCGCCTCTATTTTAAATGCCCTTGTTGTAGCGGTTCACAATATAGAACATCACAATTTGATGTTACAGTGAACAATCCACACGGCGCAAAATGTATTTTTTGTAAGACTGTGATGGCTGCTCAAATGAGTTAAGCGTTAAATAGTTGAATATATAGAACCTCGCTTTGGCGAGGTTTTTTTGTTGCTTAAATTTAAATATGATCCCTTTATATTTTAAAACGTACATATTCATTAGTGTGTGGTAAACTTAGGAAAGTAAACATACCTCATTGCTATCAACAGCAAACCTTGCATTTGCAAGTTTTTATCGAAAATAGATGCGGTATCTAAAGGAATGACTTCCTAAGGAGATGCCTATGAATTGGTCTGCGCTATTACACCGAATCCCCGCTTTTTTACGGAATGTAATTATCATTGCTTTATTGCTCTTAGTTGCATTTGTGATAGTTCGTTGGTTCAGGTAAATTCATTCCGCCATTAGCTTAACTGGGAGAGTATTTAGTTTTATTTAAACTAAAAGTCGAGGTTCGATACCTTGATGGGGCCTAATTAAATATAAAGCTTCTCATCTATTTTTTATTTTAATCTATAGAAAACTTGATATTAGGAGCATAAACTCTTAGGAGTTATTATGACAGGACTAAATCAAACAAAAGTAATTAGTCGAGTTTTACAATGGATTAGTAGTGTTGGCCTGATATTGCTTGCAATTATTTTAATAATTTTTTTAGTTAAAGAAACTATTATCCTTGCTAATTTATTGTTTACAGTTAGTGATCCAGTTTCAATTTATTTATTAGTTGATGGACTTATCATTTACTTTCTTTATTTTGAATTTATTGCATTAATTATTAAATATTTTCAGTCGAATTATCACTTTCCATTGCAATATTTTATTTATATTGCAATAACTGCGGTAATTAGGTTAATTGTTGTTGAACATAAAAATCCTCAGTTACTTATTGTTTACTCAGGAACGATACTGCTACTTGTTATTGCATTATATATTTCTAGTGCTGAAAGATTGAAACCTAATTAAAATTATAAAAGTAGTAAAAAAAGCATAATCTTACTAATATGAATACAGTTATGATTTACTATAATCAGATTATATGAAAGTTTCATATGAGGTAGTAAGAATGTTTAACTCTGTTACAGATATTCACAAAAATAATTTTGTTGGTAAAAAAATTATTGTAGGGATTAGCACTTGTTTATTAGGGAATAATGTTAGGTTTGATGGTGGTCATAAGCGCTTTCATCTTGCCGTAGATGAACTATCTGATTATTTTGAATATCAATCGGCTTGTCCTGAGATGGCTATTGGTTTACCTACACCAAGACCCGCACTAAGATTAGTTAAATCAAATTCAGGAGAAATTGCATTAAAATTTAGTAACGGGAGTGAAGGTGATTTAACTGAAAAGATGAATCGGTATTCTGTTGAGTATTTAGAGAAATTTAATCAGTTTAGTGGGTATATTGTTTGTGCAAAATCACCAAGTTGTGGATTAGAGCGTGTTCGTGTATATGATCCTATTGGTAATGGTAATCGGAAAGCAGGGACGGGTATTTTTACAGAAAATCTGAAAAAAATGATGCCTTGGTTACCAATAGAGGAAGATGGACGATTGAATGATCCTCATATAAGAGAAAATTTTGTTATACGTGTATTTGCACTGGATGAGTTGAATGAATTGAGAATGAACGCATTTACTCGTCAGTCTTTAATCGATTTCCATACAAGATATAAACTGCTCTTATTGGCTCATTCACAACCTCTTTATAGAGAGTTAGGTCGCTTTGTTGCTAATAATAAAGAATGGCATTCATTGGAAGCTTTTTTTGATGAATATCGAAATAGATTTATGACATTATTACAGCACCAAGCAACACGACGTAATCATACCAATGTTCTTATGCATATACAGGGGTATTTTAAGCGCTATTTAACACCAAATCAGCGACAAGCATTAAGTCAATTGATTTTAGAATACCGTCAAGGAATACAGCCTTTATTAGCACCTTTAACATTAATTAATCATTATCTATCCGAGTATCCTGATAATTATTTGAGCAAACAGAGATATTTTCATCCTTATCCTCAATCCTTAAGATTACGTTATGGATTATAATAAACTTATTGATAGGAGAAAAATATGATACGTTCTTTTGTCACTTTTTTAAGTTCATTTATTCTTACTGGATGCAATGTTATTCCTCCGAGTGACATTAAGCCTGTTAATAATTTTGATCTATCACGTTATCTTGGGCAGTGGTATGAGGTAGCTAGAATAGATAATCGTTTTGAAAAAGGCTTAACGAAAGTTACCGCAAATTATTCATTACGAGATGATGGTGGTGTTAAGGTTATTAATCGAGGTTGGAGTCAAAATAAACATCGCTGGAAAGAAAGTATCGGTAAGGCTTATTTTGTTGATTCATCTAATAAAGGTGCATTAAAAGTATCATTTTTTGGTCCATTCTATGGTGGATATAATATCATCAAATTGGATAAGAATTATCAATATTCTTTGGTTGTAGGGCCAGATAAAGATTATTTATGGATATTATCACGTACACCGACCATGCCATCAAATTTGTTGAATGAATATATTAATTTTGCAACATCATATGGATTTGATAGTAACAGGATCATAATATTTTAACAAAAGGTATATAGTTGAATTTAAATACTATCTAATTTGATGGTATTTAATTTAATTATGATTTGAAAATGCCTATTCATATTATCCATTATAATAACACTGGTAATGATTATTTACACCTAAGAGCATGGGGATTTATGAGTTAGTGTTATCCAGGCTAGTCGTTTTGTTTTTATTGGTGAATAAAATGTGCACTTTTCTGATTTTTTATTTATATCGTTCTCGATTTGAGTTTTTTGTTTAACTAACTGATTTTTATCATTATTAGTTATTATAATGAAAGTAATTATAAAAAATAAAGAAATAAGAAATAAAATAATATATCGCACTTGATTACTCCGTTTCATAAATATTATTTATTATTTTATGAATAAATTTATAAATATGTACAGTAATAAATAAGAATTACTATATTTTTATAAATCATCTCGAAAATCTCTTAATAATTTCTCTTTATATTAATCATTAATGGGCACTCCGTAGGGGTGTATATGTGTATGGAAAAATTAATCAATGTTACTTATGGAACAGCGGGCTTAACGGCATTTTTTGCCAGCCTCTCATTATATGAATGGGGATTTGTTATCGGGATGGCGTTTAGCATGCTTCTTGGTTTAGCTACTTATTTTATGACTCGTCGAGAGCAACGAAAACGCACTCAATTATTTGAAGAGCTTGTTCGTCATGTTGACCCACAAAACCCAACCGAAACGTTAAAAAGGCTTGCTGAATTAATGGTGAAAGCGCCAAAGGATATTTAATGTCTCTCAAACAGAAAATAGCGGCGCTAACAACTGCGGGAGCAACAGCAATCGCGTTAGTTGTCATTGCCCATTTTGAAGGTGTGCGTTATGAACCTTATCGTGATGTGGCGGGTGTTCTAACAGTTTGTTATGGGCATACAGGCAAAGACATTATTCAGGGTAAGAGATACACACAACAAGAATGTGATGCGTTATTACAAAACGATTTTATTAAGACACAACAGCAAATCGATGCATTAATCAAAGTACCACTCGATGACTACACCAAAGCCGCTTTATATTCCTTTGCTTTTAATGTGGGAACAACCGCATTTGCTCGCTCAACATTACTCAAGAAATTAAATGCGGGTGATAGAGCGGGTGCCTGTGAAGAAATGAAACGTTGGGTTTATGCAGGAGGAAAGGTTTGGCGAGGGCTTGTCAGTCGTCGAGAGGCGGAGTCAGCACTATGTCATGGAAACCTTTAATCATCATTATCAGCTTTATCCTTGCATTACTCATTACAGTCGCTGGTGGCATTTATCTCTTGATTGATAACTCATGTACTAAAGACCAAGTGAGTTTAGAAAAACGCTGTCAGATTGCACTCTCATATCATCGGTACTAATCATGAAATACGGGAAACTCTATGCCATCATTGCGTTGGTAGGCATTATTGTGGGTAGTTATTGGGTGATTAACTGGCAAGCTAATAGGATTAATTCACTGACAGATATCAACAAAAAACTGGCCGTGGCTCTCGAAGAACAGAAGTCTATTAATACTGACTATCAAGCACGCATAATGCGATTAAATCAGTTGGATATTCAATATACGCAGGAGCTAGCGAATGCTAAGAATGAAATTAGTCGCTTGCGTGATATTAGCGAGCGTCATCCTGAGCGGGTGTACATCAAAGCCGAGTGTCCCAAAGTCAAAACCACTCCCGCCACCAGCTTGGCTTATGCAACCACCGCCCGACCTACTGACACCGCTATCCGAAATTATTGGTTACTCCGAGAACGAATTGCAGAGTCAGAGCTGATGATTAAAGGGTTGCAGGATTACATTAGAGTGGAGTGTGTGAACTAAAAAAAGCCCAGCATGGGTGCATGGGCAAACTAACTAAACACCAATCAGTAAGAGTATAGCGAGGTTGATTTTAGTTAGTATAGCCTAAGTAAGTATATATACCAGATTGATAATTCTGATTAACTTATTTCTTACCTAAATAAAAACGCAAGATAAAAATAACCCTGTGAGTTTGGGCTCCCACAGGGCTTTCACTAGTATGAGTGAAAACAATAGATTACCAATATCGACTAAACCAATCTGTTAATAATCAACGCTATTTTTTAGAAAATAATCCTCTTGTAATGATGTTTTAATGCGTTGCGTTGTCGCTGTTCTCATACATTAACGATGACATGTTCTCCTCACATTGAGTGTGTAAGAGAAATCAAAAACAACGAATACCACCGTTTTGTTATTTTTTGGTCATTATCAGCAACGTCAGCTGTAGGTAGAAGAAAAGGCGTGACGATGGAGAGACATCAATATATTTAATTCTACAAACGTCATTTATTTAGTGGTGTATATGGATAGCCATCAGTTAATCGCTGGTGGCTTTTTTATACGCATTTCATCGCTCATTCACAGAGCAATTCAAAAACGTCGAATCCGATCACTTTGATATGAGCCTTCGAGGAAGTCAGTTATAGCTGGCGAGCTTCGACGGGCTGATTTTCTATGTGAACGAGGGTTCATTTCAAATGAAGGTAATACGTTATGCAATATCCAAGAGTAAGTATTAATGGTGTGTCTGTCCGTGTTGATAGTGAAGGTAGATATAATTTAAATGATCTTCATGCGGCCGCTGTTGCGGATGGTAAAGCAACGGAATCACAAAGGCCTGGTGCATTTTTGAAAAGTCGTCAAATAAGGCGATTTGTTCAAGCTTTAAGCGATGCAACAAAAAGTGCATCGGTTAAAGTGATTAAAGGTGGACTCAATCAGGGAACTTGGGCTTTAGAGTTAGTCGTTATTAGATATGCAGCTTGGTTAAAGCCAGAATTTGAAATCCTTGTCTACAACACGTTTAAAGAGGCTACGAGGAAGGGATTAGATGTTATGTCTAAGTTGAACAAGCTAGATCATGTCATTAATACCGAAACTAAAAATATAAGTAACTGTGCAAGGACGATGGCTAACTGGGGAGTTGGTGGTAGAAAGCAGTTACTACTAACAGCAAGGGAACGAATTCTTAAAGAAGCTCAAATCTATATTCCTGGTATTGAATAGCGATCCTTAAAATTGAGGATGTTGATTTAATTAATATCTAACGATGAATAGGCCCTAATGGCTTTTTATTGGAGTTTATTATGTCAAACAAACAGATTAATTATGAGGCAATAGGTCATTGTGTTTACTTGCAAAAAGAAATATCGCAGCTAATTGAAGAGAGAAGCAATCTATATAAAGAATTCATAGCAATTTGTCATTCAGGGCAATTTCCTTATACAGATCCAAGAAACATAAAAATCATCGATTTAAATAGTATTGATAAGCCAGCTAAATTGCTAAAAAAAATACATGAGATAAATCAAACTATCATCACACTAGCAACCACTCATAATCAATGGGCAGATAAGGCTGATTATGAACATTATGTTATTAGTAGTGATAATTCTTTAGGTTTTAGTACGTCTAGTGACGCTATATTCAAAGGAATTATTACCTGCAATAAGCAATCATCAATAGAAGCTGATGTTGTCAGAAATAAACCATGAAAAAACGCAATGTCTATGGTGGTCGCTGGGCAAAGGTACGATTAGCGTTTCTTAATGAACATCCACTCTGTGTTATGTGCCAAGAGCAAGGACGTATTACTGCTGCCACAGTAGTTGACCACATTACTCCGCATCGTCTTAAAGAAGCACTTAAATCAGGCAATAAAGAACGTATCGCAAAAGCCCAAGCCTTATTCTGGGACATAAAGAACTTCCAAAGCTTATGCGAACTGCATCATAACTCAACCAAACAACGTATCGAAAAGAGTGGCAAAGTCATTGGCTGTAATGCGGATGGCATTCCACTCGATCCCAATTCTCATTGGCATCAATAACACCATGAATACAGGGTGGGGCGGGGTAAAAGTTCAAACACTTTCGCCCTGATTACCTAGCGCCCTCATTTGTGTGCACAACCGCGAAATGAAAAGTTTTTTTCTGGGAGGTTCCGATGGCAGGAAGACGCCCGAAACCGACCCACTTGAAGGTGGTCACCGGTAATCCGGGAAAACGAAAACTCAACGATAAAGAACCCCAGCCTAAACGTGAAATTCCAAGCCCACCCGAACATTTAACGGATTGGGGGAAAATGGCGTGGGCAAAATTAACCTTACTACTCGATGGAATGGGCGTTTTAACCGTGGCTGACACGCTGGCGTTAGAACGACTGTGTGATATCTACGCTGATATTCTTCAATTGCGAGACACCATTGCCATCGAAGGTCGGACATACACCACAAAAACGCAATCAGGGGATTTTTTAATTAAAGCGAATCCTGCCGTTGCTATGTTAGCTGATGCAGATCGCCGTTTTAAAAGTTATTTAGTCGAGTTTGGTTTAACCCCCGCTGCTCGTTCGAAGGTGAAGATGGATGGTGGAGAAGAAGAGGAAGATCCGCTCAACCAATATTTCGGTTGATCCCGCAACACAATATGCGCAATACGTGCATCAAGGCAAAATTTTAGCGGGGCCTGATATTCGCCATGCATGTGCACGTCATCTCAAAGACTTAAACGAAGCCGAGCAACGAGGATTAGTCTGGGATGTCGAGGCCGTCAAAAGGGTGATCGACTTTTTTGCGAAAGTCTTAAAGCTCAATGGCGGGGAACATGAAGGCAAACCGTTTATTTTATTGCCTTGGCAATGCTTTGTGATTGGCTCCATTTTTGGCTGGAAAATGACTGATGGTACACGCCGGTTTCGCATGGTGTATGTTGAATCAGGCAAAGGTTCAGGAAAATCCCCGATGGCAGGTGGCGTTGGGTTGTATTGTTTAGTCGCCGACAGTGAACCGCGTGCCGAAGTGTATGCGGCAGCCACGAAAAAAGACCAAGCCATGATTTTGTTTCGTGATGCGGTGGCGATGGTTGATCAATCTCCCGCATTAAGTCAGCGGATCACCAAATCAGGCGGAACAGGTAAAGAGTGGAACTTGGCTTATTTGAAAACAAGTTCATTCTTTCGCCCGATTAGCTCAGATGATGGGCAATCAGGGCCTCGTCCCCATTGTGCGTTGATTGATGAAATTCATGAGCACAAAAATAATACCGCCGTCGAGATGATGCGAGCGGGCACAAAAGGCCGGCGACAAGCCTTGATATTTATGATCACCAATAGTGGGCATGATAAAACCAGCGTGTGTTATGACTATCATGAATACGGACGAAAAGTCGCCGAAGGTACTATCGAAGACGACAGTTTTTTTTCCTATATTTGCTCGCTGGATGAAGGCGATGATCCCTTTAAGGATGAATCTTGCTGGGGGAAAGCCAATCCGTCACTGGGTTACACCTTTTCTGATCGCTATTTACGCGAGCAAGTGACACAAGCCCGAGGTATGCCCGCAAAAGAAAGCATTGTGCGTCGGCTTAATTTTTGTCAGTGGGTGGATGCCGATAATCCATGGATTAACAGTGAAACATGGATGCAGTGTGAAAATACATTCACATTCGATGATCTTCAAGGTGAAGAGTGTTATGGCGGATTGGATTTATCAGGAACCAAAGATTTAACCGCATTAGCCTTGTATTTTCCTCGTCTCAAACGTCTTTATGTTGAATTTTGGACACCCAAAGACACCTTATTGGATAGAGCGAAAACCGACCGAGTGCCTTACGACTTATGGGTAAGGCAAGGTTTTATGCATACCACTCCAGGGAATGCGGTGAGGTATGAATTTGTGGCGGAACGCATTGCTGAGATGGCGATGCACGTCAACATGAGAGCCATTGCCTTTGATCCTTATCGCATTAAATACCTTGTACCCAAATTGGATGAGGTGGGGGTGACGGTTCCCTTAATCCAACATGGACAAGGATATTACAAAGCTAAAGATTCAGGGCTATGGATGCCACACTCTATCGAATTGTTTGAACAGCTCATTGATGACAAGAAGATTGAGATCCACACCAATCCTTGTTTGAGATGGAATGCCGCATCCGCTGTGCTTGAGGCTGACCAAAAAGATAACCGCGTCTTTGCCAAGAAAAAAAGTACCGGTCGAATTGATGGTGTGGTGGCATCAGCAATGGCGATTGGTGCTGCGGAAGGTGAGGTTGATGATGGCAACCTTGATGATTTTTTCTCTAACCCATTGAGTATGTGATGACAGATAAACAATATTCAATCGATTTGCGCACTAATCATGGTTGGTTTGCGCGTCTGGCTTCCTTCTTTGTTGGGGGAAGACTCGTGACACCTGAACAAGGTTCACAATCAGGCGTTATCTCAGCGCAAGGCTCGCTTGGTGATTCTTCTGTAAATGATGAGCGAATACTCCAAATATCCACGGTTTGGCGTTGTGTTAGCTTAATTTCGACGTTAACGGCTTGTTTGCCACTGGATGTGTTCGAAACGGATAAACAGGGAAATAGAACCAAAGTTGATTTAAGTCACCCATTGGCTCGATTACTGCGGTATTCGCCCAATCAGTACATGACCGCTCAAGAATTCCGAGAGGCAATGACTATGCAACTTTGCTTTTATGGTAATGCTTTCGCGTTGATTGAGCGAAATAAAGTGGGTGATGTGATCAGCTTGCTTCCTCTGTTGTCTGCCAATATGGATGTGCGCATGGAGGGGAAGAATATTATCTATAAATATCAGCGTGATCATGAATTTGCGAAATTTAAACAACACGAAATTTTTCATTTAAAAGGGTTTGGTTTTAATGGATTAGTCGGATTGTCGCCTATTGCTTATGCGTGTAAGACAGCAAGCACGGCCGTTGCGATGGAAGATCAACAACGTGAGTTTTACGCTAATGGGGCTAAGTCTCCTAAAATTCTGACAACGGGCGATAAGGTATTGAATAAAGAGCAACGTAGCCAACTTGAAGAGAATTTCAAAGAAATTGCGGGTGGTCCCGTTAAAAAACGATTGTGGATCTTAGAAGGGGGATTTCAAGCACAAGATATTGGTGTTAGTCCTCAAGATGCAGAAACAATGTCTTCCCGCAAATTTCAAGTCAGTGAATTAGCCCGTTTCTTTGGTGTTCCCCCGCATTTAGTCGGCGATGTTGAAAAATCAACAAGTTGGGGAACAGGTATTGAGCAACAAAACTTAGGTTTTCTTCAATATACCTTACAACCCTATATCTCCCGATGGGAAAACTGCATTGCGCGTTGGCTTCTAAAACCCCCCGAAGTGGGAAAATACCATGCTGAACATAACCTTGATGGATTATTGCGAGGCGATTCTACTTCACGCGCCGCGTTTATGAAAGCGATGGGAGAATCGGGGCTAAGAACTATTAATGAAATGCGACGGCTCGATAATTATCCTCCTCTTGAAGGTGGAGATGTCGCTTACCGGCAAGCACAATATTTACCGATTAACCAACTCAATAAAGAGCCTCACGAAAGTGGGGCTTAATTATTTATGGGGGTTCAATGCCTGATATTAGAAAAACACTGAATTTTGATGAAGCGGAAATCAAATTTACGGGTGATGGCACACAAGGCGTTTTCGAAGGTTATGCCTCTGTATTTAGTCATCAAGATTCCGATGGTGACATTATTTTACCCGGTGCGTTTAAGCATGTTTTAGATAAGCAAAAACAAAAAGTCGCTATGTTTTATAACCATCGAGTCTGGGAGCTTCCTGTGGGGAAATGGGAGTACATGGAGGAAGATCAAAAAGGATTACGTGTAAGAGGACAACTGACACCCGGTCATAGTGCGGCTCAAGATCTAAAAGCGGCAATGAAGCATGGCACGGTTGACGGGCTTTCTATCGGATTCGGTTGTCTGCGTAATGATTTTGAGCGGACACCTTCAGGCCGTATTTTTAAAAATATCTCCCTGTTACGTGAAATCAGTATTTGTACATTTCCCGCTAATGACCAAGCACAGGTTTCATCACTCAAGAGCATCGATGGGTTATTAACGATCCGAGATATTGAGGATTGGCTGAGAGAGTCAGCCGGTTTATCAAAATCAGAAGCAGTCGGTTTTATTTCCCGCTTCAAATCCGCTATTCGGAGTGAGTCCGATGACACTCAACAATCCCTAGTCGCATCCATTGTTAACCAAATTAATGCATTTAATCTGAAAGGATAGAATATGTCTGACTTAGCTATTATCCAAGAAGCCATCGAAGGATCACAAAAAAAGGTGCAAGAGCTCTTCGATGCACAGAAGAAAGAAATTGAAGCTACTGGCGCAGTTTCAAAGCAATTACAAACAGATTTAGCCTTAGTTCAAGAGGAATTAAAAAAAGCCGGTGAGCGTCTGTTTGATTTAGAACAGAAAGGGGCAACGAGTGCTGATGATCCTAATGCGAAAAAAGATTTTTCTGAGCGAGCAGCAGAAGCGCTGACAAAATCATGGAATGGGAGTCAGGCTTCTTATGAAGTGAAAACCTTTAATAAATCATTAGGCAGTGATGCGAGTTCAGCCGGTGTTCTCATTCAGCCTATGCAAGTACCAGGTATTATTATGCCGGGGATGCGTCGTTTAGTTATCCGCGATTTATTAGCACAAGGTCGTATTTCCAGTAACTCACTGGAATATGTACGTGAAAAATTGTTTACCAATAGCGCGGCACCCGTGAAAGAAAAGGCACAAAAACCAGAATCTAATCTGACGTTTGAAAAACAAACGGCAAATGTGATCACTATTGCTCATTGGATCCAAGCGTCTCGCCAAGTGATGGATGATGCTGTGCAGTTACAGTCTTACGTTAATAACCGCTTATTGTATGGCTTAGCGTTAGTGGAAGAGGAGCAATTACTCAATGGTGACGGTACTGCGGATAATTTGACGGGGATTAATCATGTTGCCACGGCCTATGATACCACGTTGAGTGCTACGGGTGACACACATGCTGACCTGATTGCTCATGCCATTTATCAGGTAACAGAATCTGAATTTAGTGCTTCCGGTATTATTTTAAATCCTCGTGATTGGCATGCCATTGCGTTAATGAAAGATAAAGAAGGGCGTTATATTTTTGGTGGCCCACAAGCGTTTACTTCAAATGTAATGTGGGGATTACCTGTTGTTCCCACAAAAGCACAAAAACAAGGTGAGTTTACTGTTGGTGCATTTGATTTGGCGTCTCAAGTATGGGATCGAATGAATGCAGTTATCGAAGTGAGTCGAGAAGATCGTGATAACTTTGTGAAGAATATGCTGACCATTTTGTGTGAAGAACGTTTAGCATTAGCCCATTATCGCCCTCAAGCCTTAATTAAAGGGACTTTCCCAACGTCTGGAAGAAGTGCTTAAGTAATAGGTCGGGGTAGGTAACTATCCCGTATTACATCATGAATATCTTAGATGTCATTCCTCTTTCTTTATTAAAACAGCATCTCGAATACAGCGGTGATGATCGTGATGAGCAGATTATATTTTATGCACAAAGCGCATTAAATTATTGTTTGAGATGGTGTGATGAACCGGCATGGAAATCACCTGATGATATCCCTTATGAAGTGAAATCGGCAATGCTCTTAGTGCTGGGGGACATGTTTGAACATCGAACCAGCCAAAGTGAAATTCCGTTATATGAAAATAAAGCAGTAGAACGATTGTTACTGCTTTGTCGAAATTGGCGAGGTAGTTAATGGATCCGGGACGATTACGCCACACTATTCATATTCAAAAAGCAGTATTAGCGCCTGATGCCATCAGTGGCAGTGATGTGATTTGGACGGATCATGCGACAAAAGTACGTGCAGCGATCATGCCTTATCAAGGGCGGGAATATTTTCAAGCCCAACAAGTACAAAGTGAGGCCACAACACGAATTATTATTCGTTATATCGCTGATATTGATACTTCGATGCGTATTGTATGGGGTAAGCGAATATTTAATATTATTTCGATTATTGACCCTTATGAGCGTCATCGTGAGCTTCAATTGATGTGCAAAGAGGGCGTGAATGATGGGTGAGATTAAAATCAGTGGATTGTCTGAACTCGCTCAACGAATGCAAGACATTGCCCGTAAAACCAGAAATCAAAGTGCGCGTAAGGCGATGAATGCAGGCGCTTCGGCGTTAAAGCAGGAAATCAAACATCGAGTGCCGATCCTTAAGGAAACGGTGCCTCATCGACGCAAAGGCACCATCAAGCGCAATATTCGTTCTAAAACGAAAGTGCAGCGTAATGGACAAGTCAAAACGCGCATTTGGGTGAAATCATTATCGGGTAAAAAGGTGTCTGCCTTTAAACAGGCAACGGGAAAAAGTGCGGCATTGAACCCAAATGATCCGTTTTATTGGTGGTTTGTTGAGTTTGGCACCGCCAAGATGCCCGCACAACCGTTTATGCGCCCCAGCTTTGAAGCGAAAAAGGAAGCGACGGCTAAAGTGATTGTTCAAACACTCAAAGAGGATATTGAAAAAGCAAGGTAGAGACCATGATACAGCAATTAAAAGAGACCCTTTCACCGCTTGTCGATGGAAGGGTTTTTTTTCAGGTATTACCCGAAGGCAAAGGGCATTATCCCGCCATTGTGATCCAGTTTGCCAGCATCACGCCTAACAGTGCGCTAGAGGATACGGATTTAGACAACTATCGTGTGCAACTTGATGTGTATGCGCTCCAGCCACAGCCCCTTATGGTCTTGCGTAAAAAAATTGAGACTCAGATTGTTGAAGCGATCCCATTTGCACAACGGGTGAATGCGGTCTTTGGGTATGAAGCGGATGTCAAATTGCATCGGCTTGTTCTTGAATTAATGATTTCATCAGATAAATAAGGAATGGATATGGCAAAGTCAAAAAACCATAAAGCGACGCCTTTCCTCGGCACGAAGATCTTTGTGCAAACAGGCTTAGGAGAGGCGATGACCGTGACAGAAGCCACGTTATCACCGGCAACTATTACCATCGCCAATAATAAACTGAAAGCGGATGACATGATTATGTTATCGGGACTCGGGGAGTTAGATGGGCGTTTCCCCATTGCACAGGTTGATGGCAACAAAGTGACCCTGTGTGAGGAAGTGGATTGGAGTGATAAAACGTTACCCACAGATTTTGCAAACGCCAAAGCACAACGCATTCAATGGTCTAATAATTTCTGTGCGGTAAAAAGTTTCAGCAAAGACGGTTCGACAACCGAACAAATTGATGTCACCACTATTTGCAGTGATGGCAAAGAATATGAATCCGGTGATACGGAATACGGCTCAATTAAATTGACCTTCTTCTTACGTTATAGCTCCAGTGATGTGCAGCGACTCTTGCGTAAATATGAAAACAGCAAAGAAAAATTTGCGGTGAAAATGGTCTTAACGCGAGATGAAGGCTCCATGTTTTATTACGGCTCTGTCGAGACAGGCATGAACATTGATGGCAGTGTAGGGCAAATGATGGATTCGGGGATCTCGATTAAATTGTCTGGCCGTGATTATTTGAATACGAAGAAATAACCCGTAACTCATCCACCTCATTATTTCTCATCTCCCTTCTCGATAAAAAAACTTAGGAGTGATTATGTCTAACGCTTTATTGCGTGAATTAGTGTTAAACCAAGCACTGAAAGTGACGCCTTTTACCTATTTAGACAACACCTTTTATGTCAAAGAGCTGGATGTTGGCACCATGAATTACATTCAGCGCAAACTTCGCCAAATTAAAATCAAGCTAGCCGAAGCGCAGGATATTTACTTAGACGAAGACGATCCCGAACAATTTAATGAGGCGATAAATCGTGTTTACGATGAATATGATGTCGCCAGAATGTTGGCCTTTAAGTTGTGTGATGAAAAAGGAGAACTGCTTTTTGATGCTGAAAATGAAGAAGATTTAAAAGGTCTTAATCGTCTAGGGCAAGGGTTCTCTAATGCAGTGTTTACAGCCGAAGCGGGGAACAGCGAAAAAAACTCGGAGAACGGCGACAATTTCAATTGATATTGTCGCTGGCATTGGGAAAAACCCTCGCGGAAATCGAGCAAATGCCCGAAAGCCACTTGTGTGAATATGAAGCTTTTTATCGCAAACAACCCTTTGGTTTATGGCGAGAGGATTATCGGATGGCACAAGTGGCGCATCTTATTGCGATGATAAATCGTGATCCGAAAACGTTTCCGCCTGAATTGATGGATTTTATGCCGATGTGGAAGAAGAAAATCACGGAAGAAGAGCTGTGGGATAACGTTACTGAGAGTGTATTAGCTAATCGATAGCCCCACATCAGTGGGGCTTAATCGTTAACCACCGCGAGACATTTTCTCAATTTTTTTATCCGTATTGTATTGAGAAAGCGCATAAACCGACCAGATAGCCGCAGGGATCCAGCCAATTAATGTGATTTGTAGGATAAGGCAGAAGATGCCAGCAAATGGGCGACCAATCGTGAAAAATTGTAACCAAGGTAGTAATAACGCCAGAATAAGTCTCATAAAACCCCCTCTATTATTCGAAATTTCAGTTTATCAATAATTAAATCAATAGCAAATAACAAGGAATATTGCATTTATTCAGGGTGAAAGTTTGCTTTTGTAGTGTTCATACCAAGGATTGAATTTATGGCGGGAGCATTAGGTAGATTAAATATTGATTTGACGCTGAATATGGCAAATTTCACAAATGCGATCAACCGTAGCCAGCGCCAAACAGAACAATTTGGGCAAAGTATTCGCGTCAGTCTTCAAGCTATCACCGTACAACAAGAGCGAATGGTATCACAAACCGCAAAATCCTCGGCGCTTTTTGCCCGTTTTGCGAGTGTCACCGCAAGTGCATTATCCATTCATCAAGTCATTAATTATGCTGATAGTTGGACGGAATTACAGAACCGTTTAAAACTGGTGACAGAAAGTTCTGTCGAGTTAAATAAAGCCACACAAGCAGTCTATGGCATTGCCCAAAAAACCTATCAATCATTGGATGCCACAGCACAAGTTTATCAACGTTTTGCGGATAATGCCGATCGCTTAGGATTAAGTCAGCAAAAAGTCGCTGAACTCACGGAAACTGTCTCAAAAGCCGTGGCGATTTCAGGAGCGAGTGCCACCGCAGCCCAAGCGGCATTAACTCAATTTGGTCAAGCATTAGCCTCGGGGCAGTTACGTGGGGAAGAGCTGAATTCGGTGATGGAGCAAACGCCTGCGTTAGCGAAAGCCATCGCTGACGGCATGGGTGTCAGTGTGGGCGAATTAAGGAAGAAAGCCCAAGACGGTGAAATGACGATTGAGAAAGTCATTCAAGCTTTAGAGCGTGCAGCCGACAGTGTGGATAAAAAATTTGCTACCAGTGTGACAACGGTTAGCCAAGGTTTCACCAATCTTCAATCGGCGATGACAAAATTTATTGGTGAAGCGAATCAAGGTACTGGTGCGACTCAGCTTTTAACCACAGGGATGACCACTCTTGCCGATAATCTATCGTTAGTGGCTAAAGTGGTTGAAGGAATTGCTGTCACGGCATTGGTAGCAAAACTCTCTCAATGGACGAAAGCTACTTATCTGAAAAATCAGGCAACATTGAATGAGGCCAAAGCTACATTACAGAGTGCAGAGGCAAACAGTGTGGCAGCAACCAGTGCCGTGAGGAAGGCATGGGCGGATAAAGAAGCTGCTACATCGGCACTCAATAGAGCCAAAATGGAATATCAAGTTGCTAGAGGCACTAATGCTGAAAAAATCGCACTCGATAACCTTATCGCCACAAAATCACTCGCAAGAACAGCCTCTCTAAATTATACACAAGCATTAACCGCCGAAAACGTCGCTCAACGTGCATTAACGACCGCTCGGCGTCAATCAACAGTGGCAGGGCGAGCGCTCAACAGTGTTATGGGATTAGCGGGTGGCCCTATTGGATTGGTGCTGACCGGTGTGGTGGCATTGGGTATGGGATTGTATGAATACAGCGAAAATGTCAAACAAGCCAAGTTAGAATCGATTGAATTTGCCAATTCCCTTGATACATCAACAGATGCGTTAAACAAAATGAGCAATGCCACGCTAGTGGCGAATTTAAGTAAAGTTTCATCGGGCATTAACGAGCAATTGGAGAAAATCGAGGAACTTAAACAACAGGTTATTTCCTTACAAGGTCTATCAAAATACAGCGTTGAGAGTGAAAAGGCGTTTACTGAACAAGGTGTGGGGGATTTATACCTTAAACGAGTATCTGAAAAGCAAAAAGAGCTTGATGCTGCGATGGGGACATATGCAGAGCAAGTTAATAACTTAGAGCGTCAGCGAGCCAATATGCAAAATATGTTGGCGACACTCAAAGAAAAAGTGGGCGATCAAGCTCCGGAATATAAACGCTATGCCACTGAGTTACAAAATGTTGATGCCGTTATCAATTCACTTAAGGCGAGTTTAAAGAGTTTAGGCATTGAATATGAATCACTCATTGATATCACGCTTCAGGCGACAAATAGCCAAGTGAATGCTGCCACGGCGATTGCTAAACAGATTGATGAATCGATTGAAAAATCGCAACGTTCAGTGGCAAAAGCGCAAGCCACAGGGAAGGCATTAGCGAAATTAAATGCAGAAGATGTATTGGCTTCACGCAAAATTACGCCAGATATGCAAGGCTACGATAAGGCCTTACAAGCTGAAATTGAGGCTCAACTGGTACAGCAAGCCAAACGGACGTATAAGCCCAGCCACAAATCAACCATTGATTATGCCAAGCAATACACCAAAATCTTGACGGAATTGGAGGAAAAACAAGCCTCATTGATTGCGGATGGGCAAAGCATTCAGCTGTATGGCACTACTTCTTCCTTTAATGAATACACATCCGCATTAGCTGATATCAAACAAAATAAAGATAAGTTTGATGCCATCTTAAAAATCGATCCCAAAGCGATTGAGACGATAAAAGAAAAAGCGAAAGCCATTGATGATCTGGCGCGTGCCAACTCGGTTGCGCAATTTGCTTATGATCGCAGTAAAGAAATTGAGCAGATGCAATTTGAAACTACCTTGATAGGAAAATCGCGCGCAGAGCAAGAAAAGCTCAATGCCCTTCGTCAGATTGATGTGCTGTATCAGCAAGCCAGTGTGGATTTAGGCGAAAAAGAGTTGGCGAACTTACAACGCAATGTTGAACTCACTAAACAGCAGATTGAGGAAGAGCTGAGGAAGCGAGAGGCCATGAAAGGCGATCCGATGGCGGGATTAAAACAAGGCTTATCGGATTTCAGTGAGTCGGCTATGGATGTAATGGAAAACGTTAGAAACGTCACCACCAATGCCCTGAATAATATGTCTGATGCATTAGCCGATTTTGCCTTAACGGGTAAAGGAAGCTTTAAAGATTTTGCCAATGCGGTGATCTCCGATATCACTCGAATGGTGATGAAAATGCTGGTTTTCAAAGCCATTGAAGCAGGCGGACAAGCAATGGGCTTTGATATGGGATGGATGAGCAAAGGGCATGCTTACGGTGGCTATACGGGGCATGGAGGTAAATTTGAACCTAAAGGGATTGTGCATGGTGGTGAGTTTGTTTTTACCAAAGAAGCGACGGCTAAATTGGGTGTCGGCAATCTCTATCGCTTAATGCATGCGGCGCAAGGTTATGCTTCGGGGGGCTTTGTGGGAGCGGTCGCAGGGCGAATACCCGTTACACCACAACCAACGTTAGCCCGTGCGGGTGGTGTACAAATGACCGTCGTTAATCATATTACGGTGACAGGAAATGGTGACGCTGTACTTGCGCAGGCAATGAAAGAAGCCGCACAACAAGGGACAGAAGCCGGTGCACAGAAAGCCCACGCGATGATGTTACAAGACTTTCAAAGTAATGGTGCAGCACGCAGAACATTAGGAGTCTAAATGTCTATTCTTGAATGGCCAAAAGAGGTGATCCCCACACAGGAAAACTGGCAATTATTGAGTAACAGCAAAACCTTTACCTCGCCGTTTAATGGAAGTAGTCAGACGGTACGCTTTCCAGGAAGTCGTTGGCGTTGTGAGCTGACATTTAATAATTTAAATGAAGAGAAATCGCGCCAGTTAGAAGCGCTGGTGGCTTCATTGGATGGCATGTCAGGACGGGTCAAAATAGCCAGTTGGATAAGAAAAGGGCGTTATGGGTATGGTTCGCCTCGTATTGCAATACCGAGCCAATTAGGTAATCGGCTAGAAACAAAGGACTGGAAGCGCAATATGCGGGTGTTACAGCAAGGGGATCGTTTAACTGTGGGTAATGAACTCAAAATGGTGGTGGCGGATGTGGTCAGTGATAATCAAGGCCGTGCCATTATTCTTATTTCGCCGATGTTAAGAACATCACCTACCGTCAATGAAATGCTCGAAGTTGAGCGTCCTTTTGGGGTTTTTCGTCTCGTTGATAATGAACAGGGTAAATTTCAGCATCGTCGCTTGGGGTATACCCATATCACGTTATCTTTTGAGGAGGTGTTGTACTAATGCAATATCATCCATTTTCTGATGCCATGGTCAACGCGATTAATGAGGGGGCTTATATTGTTTTAGCCGCCAGACTCGATTTGAAATCAGGCGTCACCTGTGCGCATACCGGCGTTGGGCAACTGATTATTGCGGGGGAAATTTATTTGGGCGTGGGCAGTTTAGGTGAAATCAGTCAGCTAAAAGAAAATAAGACAACCAGTCCCCCACAATTACAGCTTAAATTAGCCGGTTTTGATAAATCGCTGGTGGGAATGGTGATGAATGAGCAAAGTCGAGGACGCGAAGTCCGGTTGATGATGGTCGCCATCGGTGAAGAGGGAAAACCGCTTCTTGCTGAAGTCTTATTTGTCGGACAAATCACATCTATCAATGTGGTGTCTGGCGAAGAAAATGCCGTATGTGTTAATGTTTCTAATCGATTCGAGCGATGGTCAATCGGGTTACCCAATAGATTCACCGATGAGTCGTGGTCATCTCGAAGACAAGGTGATCGTATCTTTCGTTATGTTGCTCAAATGGCTGAACGGGCTATTTATTGGGGCAGCAAGAAAGATGCACCTGCATTTATTTATAAATAATCCTATTGCTTTGTTAAACCCACTTTTGTGGGTTTTTTGCTATTTAAGGTCAGTACATGAAACAACCCAACTGGACACTTAAATTACCCGAAACCATAAGGGCGGCAATGAGTCGCCCTTTTTCATGGGGTGAATTTGATTGTTGTATTTTTGCCTCTGAATGTATTTACGCACAATGCGGTTTCTCTCCGATAAAGCCTTATCTCAATCACTATAAAACCAAAGCCGAAGCCTTCAACCTGCTCAAATCTAAATTTGGCTCCTTAGAGAAAGCCGTATCACGCTATTTCAAATCCATTGAGATTGAGCGCGTTCAGCGTGGCGACCTCGTACTGTTTAAAGGTGAGGACGGTGACAGTTTAGCTGTGGTTTGGGCGGGGCATTATTGGGGCGTAACCCCACAAGGCGTGAAGCCAGTGCAGATTAACCCAATCAAAGCGTGGAGAGTGGAATAATGGGTGGGAGTGGTGGATTAATTTCAAAAGTCGTGGGCGCAGGCTTAATGATTGCAGGGCTATTTACCGGAGGCGTTACCTCGGCGATGGGGATGGCACTGATGGCAGCAGGCGTCGCAGTCCAAGTCGCGGGTTCGCTTATCTTTAAGCCTAAACTGCCTTCCATGAATTATCGAGATACGGGTGAACGCAAACAGATGTTACGTTCATCGTCTGCGCCTGAAACCGTGATCGTCGGAAAAACAGTGATATCGGGTTTGCTTTTCTTTGCCGAAGAAGAGGCGGGTGAACAAGATGAAAACGAAAAAATCACACTGACATTGGCTCTGGCAGGGCACCCCATAGAGAAAATCGGGAAGATTTGGTTGGGTGATGATCTCATTGAGACGTTTGGTGATAAAGCGTCATGGGAATTACATAACGATAGGGAAGATGTCGATCCCTTTATGCTTAAAAATTGCCCGTCATGGAAAGAGGATATGATTGGGCGAGGTCTGGCGTGGTTACGTGTGACACTCACATTTGACCAAGAAAAATTCCCCTATGGATTACCCAATGTGAAATGTGAAGTTTGGGGAAAACATCTGTTTGATCCTCGCACTGGGCAAACTGCATGGAGTAATAATGGGGCTTTAGTGATTTTGGATTATTACCGCCATTATTTAAAAGTGCCTGATACGGATATTGATTTTGACAGCTTTAAACAGGCAGCCGATTTATGTGATGAAAAAGTGGGTCTGCCAGAAGGTGGATTTGAGTCGCGATATACCCTTAATGGTGCTTATGATTTAAATGAGAGTCCATCCAGTGTTTTGGAAGCGATGCACAAATGTATTAACGCTGAACCGACATTTACAGCAGGAAAACACGGTATTCAAATCGGCGCATATTATGGGCCGGCAATAAAAACTATCACCGAATCACAATTGATTGGTACCGTCACTTGTACCCCTGAAACAGGTTTAAAAGACGCGACCAATGCGGTGTATGGCACGTTTATTGATGCCGAACAGTTGTATACAAAAACGGATTTCACGCCTGTAATTGTGGACGAATGGGTGAAAGACGATGGCTTAGAAATTCGGGAGAATATCGACTATCGTTTTGTCACCAGCCCTTATCAAGCCCAACGATTAGCCCGCCAATATCTTCGCAAAAAGAAAGCAGGAAGACGGGTTCAACTCACTATGAACTTAGACGGCTATGCTTATCGTCCGGGGGAAGTTGTGCTTTTAGAATTACCGGCTTTGGGGATTAGTGGACTGGAATTTCGTATTGCCGAATGGTCTTTTCATGCTTTAGAGGGTGTGGCTTTAACGTTGGAAGAGGATGGTGCCTATTTATATGAAGATGTGATTGGTAAACCGTTTGAGCGTCCACCATTTGTGAGTTTACCCACTGGCGGTGTTGCTTCACCTATTAATCTTACCTTTGTTCCACTTGCAGTCAGTGACATCGTGCAAGGTACGCTTTCTTGGCAGAATGTGGCGTCTGATGTGCGCTATAACACCGTCACTATTCTTCAAGAAGGCAACGTTATTCAATCTATTCAGGTACCGGCCGAGCGTGTCGATATTAACGGATTAGCGCGAGGAACTTATCGTGTTGAAGTTAGAGCAACAAATGTGGCCGGTGCGATGTCGGCACCCGCTATCAGTGATTTTGCCATTCAAGCACCACCGCCTCCTGAGCATATTGATGTCACCTCTGGCTTATTTAATTTGACCGTTGCACCGAAACAAGGCGATAGTGCTGTCTTTGGTTATACCTTTGAATTTTGGTTTAGTGAGGAAAAACTCGCTAATCTTTCTGAAAATGAAGTGATCACCAAAACAAATAAAGTTGGCCAAGGGAATTTCTGGACGCAAGAGAATTTACAAGCAGGGCATACGTATTATTTTTATGTTCGAACAATCAACAGCTATGGCAAATCACCTTTTGTGGAAGCTTCGGGTACTTGCTCTTCTCAAACCGATTTAATTCTTGAGGAATTAGCGGGGCAAATTAGTCGAGATCAACTCGCACAAGACCTATTGGGTGAAATTAACGGCAAAGCTAACCAAATCGATATTACTGAATTACATGAGTTAATGAGGCTAAATCATGACAAGCTTTTAGAAGAGTCAATGAGGCAAGGCGTGGCGATTGAAGAAAGTGAAAAAAAACGGGAGGGATCAGAAAAATTACTGGCTGAGCGGATAAATCAAGTTTCAACGGCAACAGAAGCACAGGCCGCCGCAATTAAACAAGAGCAACAAGCACGTATTGAGGGTGATCAAACCGAAGCACAACAACGGCAATCCTTAGCCACTCAACTTCGTGGTGATTATACCGGCAATGATTTATCGAAAGTCACCGCAGGACTTATCTCCGCAGAGAAGCAAGCGCGTGTTACAGGCGACCAAGCGGAAGCTAAAGCCAGACAGTCATTGGAAACACGGATGAATGGGAATGTTTCAGCGATTAATAAATCATTAGAAACCCTCACCTTGAAACAGCAAGCCCAAACGCAAGAGATTTCAACGCTCAATTCAAATCTTAAGGGGAAAGCTGATAGTAGTGCGGTTAATGCATTAAATACGCGAGTGTCGAATATTGATGGCAAAGTGACGTCCGCAACTTCTCAGGTACAAACGTTATCCAGCAAATTAGATAAAGTGAAAGCCGATTTAACGGAGTCTGTGGTGGTGGATTTAGATTTATCGAAACTTAATGAAAACACCTATTATCCAGTGATTTTGCCTTTAGTGACCTCTCGACGTTATGCCTTTAAGGTTTTTAGAACCTTAGGGCAATATTCAGATAATAAACCCAGCTATGCGACGCACAGCACCAAAGGCTTTGCCATGATTGTGGAATGGCAAGTCAGTGGTTCTGGATGGGGAACACAGTCTGAAAATCGCATCATTGATAATTTTGATTGGCGATGGACAAATCAATCTCCTGTGATGGGGCCCGCTCAATTAATAAATGGTTCCGTGGAATATATTTATTTGCGGGGAGGGGCAAAATATCAGTTAACTAAACACAAGAGTGTTAACCATCAAATCATCACCAGCACTTATACCAACAACAAACAATCTGTGGCACCGAAAGGATTTGTGGCGAATGATGTACCTAAGTCCAGCGAACAGAAAGCCAATGCAACGGCGAATGCGGTAAGCCAACTTGAAACTAAAGTGACTGAGATTTCAGGTAAAGTGACCTCGACCGCTCAGCAAGTCACTCGCCTAGAAAGCCAAGTGGGTACAAGTTCAGCCAAAATCGAACAAACTTCGAAAGTGGTCACAGACATAAATGGCAAAATTTCGGCATCATGGACAATGAAAGTCCAGCAAGATAGCAAAGGGAATAAAGTCATTACGGGCATTGGTTTAGGGTTTAATGCACAAGGAAATAGTCAATTTCTGGTCAATGCCCAAAACTTTGCAGTGATATCGTCATTAAACGGTAAAGTGGTGACACCTTTTGTGATCCAAAATGGACAAGCCTTTTTCAATGATGCGTTATTTAGCAAGGCAACCATTGATAAATTATCAGTAGGTAAAAAGATAACCTCCACTAATTATTTAGCGGGTAAGAAAGGATTTAATATTGATGCCACAACAGGGAATGTGGAATTAAATGATGCAGTATTTCGTGGACGGTTAGATATAAACTCAGGAGGAACAAAAGGGCGGTTAGTGATCACGAATAATACTATTTATGTTTACGATGAAAACAATCAGTTAGCGGCAAAAATAGGTTATTTAGGGTAGCGTATGAAGTTTATTGTTTTAATTACAGCATTATTATTGTCAGGGTGTACCTCTGGATATAAGAAAGTCGATTGCCAAGGTGTTTACCAAATAAAAACTTTTCATTATCAACAACCTGTATTGGTAAAGTTTGATAAAAAGAGAGAAACCATTAAAGGGCCTCTTTATCATGCTGTACCTCAATTAGGATTTAAATTCTTGGGTGGATGGGTATCTTCTGATGCCGTAGAGGATTTTTCATGTCGTGGGGAATAGAGATATATGAAAAAGGAAAGCCAATAAAAATCACAGGGCGTTCGTTTATTTTTGACCAAATAGCGGTCACTCAGAATGGCAGTAAAACTTATAATAATATTCCTAAAGGGCGGTCATTGGCCGCCTATATTGTAGCTAGAAACCGAGGATCTTATTTCACTGTTAAAGTCGAGAATAATAAAATTTCGTGGAATTCTCTACGCGGTAGTCAATCGATTAATGGAATTATTATGGTACTAATTAAATGAGTAAATATGGTGCATTATTTTTTAATCAGGGCATTACCGAAGAATTAACACCTTATGAATCAGCCGTATTTTTAAAAAAGATAAAAACTAAGCCGGGGCTAATTAAAATTATCGAAGGTAATAATAACGCAGTGCCACTTATTTTTATTCGAGTTCTTAATTCTTCTAATCCATCATTAGGTGGATTATCTGAAGTAATTTATGAGAATAATGCGTGGTGTGTGAATTTAATCGATACTATTCAAGGCAATTCAGCAGAATATGAGCTCTATGTATTTGTGAAGTCTTCTTATCATATTTCACTTCATCCTCAAAAATGGGGAATTCAAATTTATCATAAAGGTGTTATTACACATGCTTCAAGCCAAAGACCGCTTAATTTATTAGAGGGAAATAACTTTGTGCTCACAGGAAATAATTGGAGTGGCGTGGATGTCGGTTTCCCCTGTGCGGTATTAATCACAACAATTGGACATATTGGGATGATGGATTCTATGGGAGGAAAAACGATTAGAGTAACCCTATGTGGACGAGGTAACCGTATTATTCCTCATTCCATGATTGTAGCCGGACAAATGTCAACAACCTCGCTAGGAAAGCAGTATTTTTATATTGATGTAAGGGAGTATGGTGGGGGCTAGGAAAGAGTTTAGTTAGTTTAATTGATGGGAAAAAGGTCACTAAAGAAATATATTCGTTGGTGGTCTGCTTTGTGCCAATAGCGGACGTCACTACAGTGGCTTGCGATATTAGGGGGCAGGGTTAGTCAAAACATTACTGACATCACCGCGTATTGATCAACCGAGAGCAAAGTCAATGGTGGCTTATTAGGTCTACAGAAGTGGGCTTGATGATGTATTTAGGCTGTCTGAAGGCTGTTCTGGATTGATTACGCAAGACTACCTAATAAGGGTTTATAACACTTATCATGCTAACAACACATTGCTGTACATTCACGGTATGTATGATATACATCCAGCCAGCGTGATAGATGGGCTTTAACACAGTTACTGATTGAGGCATACAAGGAGCCAGATAATGTACTTACCATCAAAAAGTCTTTGTGACATTTTAGCATCAGAACAAGTTGGAGTTTTTTGTGAGTCCAATTCTTCAGGCGATAAAGCGTTAGTAGCAAAATTACCTACATCAGTCATCAAGTCCATTTTACTTGGTGTTAAGATAGAATTTTATCTATTTGTTAAAATAAATCCCCCACATAATATCGCATTGGCCTTAAAAGTATTTGATAATAAATCATCACCTTTCCATGGGATACTTGCTCAACGTTGGAGTAATCGCAATAATATTTTTGATGATTCATTCTTAGACTCAGATATCCACCTATCTTTATTCGACGAGACTGACGCGAGCGTTGCATATGGAACAATAAATATAAAAACTAACTTTAGAAACAAAAGAGCTTATAACATAATTGCAAACTTTGAATTTTCTTCAGCAAATAATCATCTAGATAACATTAAATTCACTGATTCGGTATGTGCCTCATTAGGATCTGATGATGTGAAACATGCGGGATTCAATGTGTTAAAATTTCACTTCCCCATTAAGGTTAAAGAACTTGAGACTATCCTTACGCATCATGTAAATCATCAAGGTTCATCAAGTTATGAAGTGGCTACAGAGATTGATGGCGCGCGGCAGGAACGTCAGATTTATCAGGCGATTTGCCTGATGGATAACTCCTCAACGACCTTGTCTCCATTAGTAACGATTGGGAAAAAGGAAAGAGAACTAACAGATGTATTAACTTGCTCGCTAAACAATAAAGTTATTGCGATTGAGTCTAAATGCCTACAAGTAAACGTATCGACTCTAGATAAATCTCGTGAACGAGCTTCATCGAGCATGATTAAACACTGCAGGAAAGCAATTAATCAACTGGAAGGGGTCTATAAAGCAATAAATAGAGGTGAGAAAATATATAACTCTGCTGGAATAACACTCTTGCATGGTGGCGATTATGATTTCTATGGCATAGTCCTAATAGATGAATATAGAGAGTCAAAAGAGTGGCCTGAAATAATTGGGTTAATTGAAGATATTAGCAGGCGACACAAAATTTGCATAAATGTTATCAGTGTGTCAGAAATTATTTACAATATGAAATTAAGTTCATCAAATACTGACACGTTCATTAGCATGCTTCAAAAGCGGCATGAGCTATGCTTAAAAAAGAATTGTATTAATATTAAGTTCATTAACTCATCATTACCAACTATGCCTGACTGACAGTTATACTACTGATTAGCCCCGACCTGTAAAAAAGCTACTTTAGATCGGGGAATTAATCTAAGGATAGTAGGAGTCATGCACAACTAATAGAAACCTAGACCTACTCCCATTGATTAGTTGAAGGTAATGTATGTAACGCATCGATAGATATAAATAATGAATTTCGGCTTCTTACTCGTAGCTGGCTTTACGTCTCTTTAGCTGGGCGGTACGGTGCCAAAAGCGGAAGTTTGTAGTCCAAAATTCTGCAAACAAAACGGAGATTCTTAAAGTTACATAACTAGTGAATCCAGAGTCACTAAATGGGTAAGGGATATACATTTTTGCTTTGCAACAAAATCTGTTTCCTCCGCCTCTTGTGGAAGCATGTATAAAATATCTAGTGGCAATTCCGCTCCTGCAAGCTTTAGCTCTGCTTTTAGTTGGATTAATGCTTCTCCTGAAGGACCTATAACCAAAATATCATAATCCGTGCCTACTCTAAAAAGCGACGAGCCAAACATAAAGCATTCAAAAAACTTCAATGCTTGGCACGTTTTTAAAAGGTGGCGTGCCACGTCGCTTACCGACATCAATGGCGAAGAATTAATTTCTTGAACTCTGACCATTTCATGACTCCGCAACCAAGTTCACGCCCTGCTGCAAGGGCATTTTTAGTAGGATCTCCGTTAGGATTAATGTTCCACATGACATCAACTGGACCAAACTTATCCCAAAATGATCGCACGGCATCAGCTGTGGGCTCATACTCAAGTAGCATACCCACCCTCAGCTTGCGACCATTGGCTAAATCAATATTGAATACGCGATCAAACTCCCGCTCTATACTTCTTACAACGCTCATTTGAGTTATAAGCCGATACGAGAAAAAATAATCTTTGTGAGAAGCAATATTAACATTATTGTCTAAAAGGGCAGAATATAAGGTGCCTGCATTGCCCCATCCTATTCTTGCATCACTTAAGTAGTTGATAGCTTCACCTGTCCACACACACTCTTTTCTGTAACCACAGATAAAATCTAAATCAGGAAATTTTTCATGATACTGCTTAGCAATCTCAATAGTGATCTCATATGATGCGGAAATAATAGCTAATGTGTCAGGTCTGTCTTGGATAAAAATTCTGATTGCATCTTCAGCGACATGTTCTGCTGAAGCTGTTCTTTTGAGGTCGTTATTTATATTTTCAAGTGCATATTTAACTTGCCAGTTCATGCAAATATTCCATCCATATCTTGAGGGTAACGAATGGCTCTTCCAGAAACACCACAAATATGGCGCTCAGAAAGTCCACGAACATGCTCTTTGTATTGTGCGAAGGTTTCCCGTTCTTCAGCTGTCAGATGACATAAGTTCATACTTATGATTGCCTGAATGCGGAAGTGATTAGGTAAAATGACACTTTTCATCCTTTTCGACCAAATTTGAGCTGTTTCAGACTCAGGATCGAACTCAGATCTAGTCCCGTCAACAGGAGCGAACTCTTTCCATATAGCCTTACTTTCATCCATAGCTGCTATGATGGCCTCTCTTGCTTGTCTTCTATCTTCATAACAAATAATACCTTGCTTATGTGCTAAGGCTGAAAGATGGTTGCTCTTCCAATCTAAAATCATGCTTCTTGGGAATGAGTCAGGCTCTTTATCAATAATAGTGTGGCAAGTTGGACATAGTAGTATGAGATTTTCAAATAAGTCAGCTTCAAACTCCTCAGCAGGCCTCTCTTCGTGGCGAGGCCCAGCCTTACCATGAGGAATCACATGTGCCATTTCAGCTATATGCTTATCACCGCCTATCTCTGCTGGGAATAGTGGCTTAAGGCAATCTGGTTTCTGACAATGACCTGCCGATGCCGAAAATAACCGCAATTTGGTTTCGTTTGGGATACTTTTCCGAATAGCCATTTTAGATTCCAATGGATTGATTGTAAAATAAAAAAAATTCTGTGCTACACCTGAAATAGCATAAAGTTGATCACCTCATATTGCACTACATTTCCATCAAGTTCTATACCATGTTGATAACAATTTCGAATTTCTGCTCCTCGCTCAAAGCTGATAATCAAGTTCGAATGGTTGAATAATAAATTGTTATTTTCATTTTAAATAAGATACTCTAAATTATTACTAGCTTTAATTATTATAACTAAACCTATTATTTAATATAAATAATAGGTTTGAGTGTTTGGCGGCAAGTTTAATAAGCTCTCAATCATTTAAAAAACTTCCCCAAAACCACTCCAACCCAAACTAAAAATCAATCAGTTACATACAAACCAAGATCACATAAAAATAAATAATCACCTCCAATAATTATAATTTATTTAATAAGTTACGAAATTATTATGGGTATAATGCTACGCCACATGGGTTGGACTGAAGCGGCTGACTTAATCATTAAAGGTATGGAAGGCGCGATTGCTGCTAAGACTGTAACTTATGATTTCGAACGTCAGTTAGAAGGCGCTAAACTGCTGAAATGTAGCGAGTTTGGTGACGCGATTATCAAACATATGTAATTGTTGATTTGATAAATAGTTAACGGGAGCTTATTAGTTCCCGTTTTTTATTGTCAATTTTGAAATGGTTATCAAAAAATTATCAAAATGAATTATCAAAACCACCTGAAATTTAGGCAATTAAATCACGATTTTTATCCAATCTTTTCCTCGATCATCATGGTATTTATCTGTTTGAATTTGGTTCTTATGACCGAGTAAATCTTTAGTGTTTATACCTTGTGCTCTATATAACCTTTCAGATAAAGATCGTTGTTCATGAAATGTTGCAGGTGTTCCTTCTCCCCAATCAATATCCGTTTTATTTCTCGCTTTTTTAAAGTTAGTCGTTAGCGTATTTGCAGTAACTTGATCACCACGTTTAGATTGTGAAGTAGTATGAAAGTAATGAATAAGATAAGGGCTAATAACGCGATCACGGCAACGGGCAACAACATCACGTAATGACATATTTAATTGTTCAGAACGTAGTGATAATGGAATAGCTAATTTAGTACCCGTTTTCTCTTGAGTAATATGCAAATGATCATCCCAAATATCACTAAACTTCATTGCGGAAATATCACCTAATCGTTGGCCAGTAATTAACGCAAGCAACATGGCATTTCCCACATAACGATGTTGTTTATCAGCAATCTCAAATATCTTTTTCCATTCATCAAAATTAAGGCGTTGGCGAGTTACTTTTCGTTTTGGCTGTTTAGTAGCGAGGGCAGGGTTATAACCGGGAGGAACTTCACCTGCATGTTGCGCTTCTTTAAATACATCAATTAAAACAGAGCGAATAACTTGTGCCATTCTGTGCTGACCATTAGATTTATATTCATCCAGAATTTCAGCAATATCTCTGGCATCAACAGCGGGTAATGGTTTCATGGATAAGGCTTGCCTCATTAAATCTACCGGCTTCCTTTTTTGTTTATAAGTATTCGGTTTTATATCACCTTCCTTTAAACGCTCTTCTTGAATAACCCAGTATTTATCCAACCAAGTATTAACCGTGATTTCTTTACCTTTTATTTTTGCCACCCGATCACCAATAGCCATAACTTGTCGGCTACGTTGTTCCGCTAACCTTGTGTTAGCTTCAATGGCTATTGCTTTCGCCTCGGCTTCATTGTCACCGAGGGCATGATATTTACCTGTTACAGGATGGCGGTAACGCCAATAAACCTTGTTAGCTTTACGACTAAATAAAGGGTAAAGATTTGGAATATTGACGTTATTTTTACGAGGTCTGGCAGCCATCTTTGAGGATCCTTTGTAAAATAGGGTTATCGTTATTATTGATAACCGGTGATGTCAAATTACCGACAAGGTCGGCATCTTCTCTCACGCGCCAAATGCCACCTTCTTTCCTTGCTGGTGGGTAGAACAGGCCACCACGAGCATATCGTTGTAGCGTTCCTAACTTTGGTGGGCGACTTTTATATCTTTCTTGCGCCCACTCCTCTAAAGTCAACATTTGCATATTTTTCTCTCCACACTGTCCGTACACAGTTTAAATAGATATTAGTTGATGCTAATAATTAGTAGCTATTTGTTGCTTACATATCTTAATAATTTAATTTAAGATGAATAATTCGCTTGATTAACTAAGATATTTAGACAAAATGTAAATTTAACTCTAATTGAAATTTATATATGTTTGGTAATGGAAAAGAAAACAAAGATTTAAATGATGATTTTGAGCTAGATAAAATAGAAAAAATATCTAGTACATTACTTGATTTAGTAGTTGGTATATCACTAGTTTTTATTGTAACCATCGTTGTCTTTGTTATCACTTTTACTTACTGTACTTAAAATGGAATATCATCAAAACCTACGGGTGGTTGTGATAGTGGTGTAGTCTGTGAAGTTGTCGATTTAATTGCACCACTTAGCATCTGCATCGAACCACCAACTTTTACAACAATTTCAGTTGTATAGCGTTTAACACCGTTATCATCCCATTCGCGCGTTTGTAGTTGGCCCTCAATATAAATTTGAGAGCCTTTGCACAAATAGCCACTGGCGATATCAGCGAGTTTTCCAAACAGAACGACACGGTGCCATTCTGTCTTTTCTCGGTTTTCACCCGTTTGTTTATCTCGCCACTTTTCTGATGTGGCCACAGCTAAATTAGCAACAGCACCACCAGAAGGCAGGTAGCGAATTTCAGGATCGCGCCCTAAATTGCCGATAAGAATTACTTTGTTTACTGATCCGTTAGCCATTTTCAGTTCCCTTATAAAGTTCATTAAAACGGCGGAGGAATAAGGCTTTTGCTTGTGGCGGTGTTAGTGGGTTAACAACAAAATCACTTGATGGAATACCTTCAAGCATTAACCAGTTACTACCTACATCAATTTCTAAATCACGCTTTTCTGTGGCTAACATCATTAAGTCAGCAAAATGCACTGCATCAGACATTGTTTCAGGTAGCCCAAACTTTTTGCGGATGGCTAAATCAATATTGTGCTCAATCATTTGATATTCAGTTAAGATAGCTTTTAAAGGACGTGGTAAATCTTTGATATATGCTTCACTAGCATCATGAAGCAGGGCTTCTAAAGCATATTCAGGTGCAACTAAATAGCTGACATATACAGAGTGCTGAGCCACAGAATAGAAATTATCAATCTGTCCATTAAAGCGACATTCATTAGCAAGGCCACTGGCAATATCTTGAATATCTATATCCTCGATCCGTACATCGAGATAATAGAAATGTTTATTTGTTGCTGTTGCAATATAAGACATATTCTCTCCACACAATTTTTAGGTAATAAGAATTCCTCTCGAATTAATCGAGATTAGATTTCCCTAGTGTTGCTAATAAAAAATAAAAATGGATTTACACTTCAAATATTGTGCCTGATTATTTTCCCACCTCAGGCGGTGGTGGTATTCTTGGAAGTTCCTACACAACCAAGAGAAAATAAAATGCTTAAATCAACGTTAATTGCAAAGTGTCTCTATCAGTGCAATATGATTTCAGATATAAAAGGTGGTGAATATTCAGTACAAAGTATTTTTAATGAATATTTTCCTAAGTATTCTTATGATAAATGGAACACCAATCTACCTGATAATGTGGTTGAGTATTTTTTAAAAGCATCTAAAGGCAGTACGACAATTAGAGTTGATTCTTTTATTAAAGACCTTTGGGATCTTTAATTGTCGAGAATGCTGAATGCTCATGATTAAGTGTTTTACCCTTAGTATTTGCTTCTAGTTCTAATGATGTTTTATCATTCATTAAAGTCTCAATTGTTTTATCAATAAATGACAAATAATCAATTGATATGGCGCTTGTCGTATTCAAATAACAGACCGTGGCGCCATTCACTTTAAGTTCAACTACGTTTCCATTACTCACGCCAATTTCCCTCCACACAATTGTTTCTCTTCACACATAAAAATTATTCACTTTGTATCTGAATAGCGCTTTTGATTCTGCACTCGTCTATTTCAGCATCCAGTTTTGCTAGTTTATCCACCAGCTCTTCACGTCTTGCGTTTAACTCACCGAGGACTTTGATAGACGATAGTTTCTCTTCCATCCAATCAACAACATCTTCATCAGTGAAATTAGCTGGAGGTATGATTACCGGTTCAGTTGTCATGGCGGCTCCTACAACGAAATACATTTATTTATCGTCAATTGACATCAGATAAAATCACTATATGTTTTTTGCGCAAATGCGTCAAGCGCATATTTTGTTTTTTACAAAAATATAAAAGGATGAATTTTATCCGTTTGATTTTCTATTTATGTCTTTTAAAAATATCAGATTGAAATACAGATCATTTCTTTGGTGGGAAAAGGATACAAAAAAGCCCTCACAAGGAGGGCCCGGTATTACTTCGAATTATGGACATCTATTAATTTATGAATTGCTAATCCATCATTTAAAAAAACATACATTGAGAATATAAATATAATTACTTGAGTTATACCAAAATATATATTGGGGAAAAATGTGATTATTGCGTATGTAAGCATTGAAACTACAATGAAAAATATTCTTTTAGAAACATAGAGTGAATACTGAGCGCTATCTATACTTCCTTGCATTATTGGTATCACTTTAGCCATTTTATGTGCACATTGCCCAAATATGACTGCAGACATTAATGACCAGTCAGAAGTTGTCAACAAATAATCAATGATTGATCCTAATGATGAATAATTCTTCGCTACTGATACAATAAACATTCCTAAAACAGGAATTAGAAAAAATATAGCCTCACCGTATACATCCGCTCTTCTGGCTCTATTTTTTCTATTCTCGTTTTTGGAATATGTCACCTTGATACCCCTTGGTTCGAACAACACTCATAACTTCAATTATTTTAACATCCTTTATTTTGCTTTTTTTATTTTTACTGCTATTTTCCATATAAACTTCCGTGTACTCTATAACCGCTTCCATAAGGTCATTTGGCCCAATAGGGTCTATGAGTCCACCCTGATATTGTTTTAGCCAGTCATTGTCTATTATTTTAGCAGAAAACGTATTTTTTGTTTCTATCTCTTCTAGTTTCCATGTTGTGTCTCCTTTATTCACAGGCACGTTAACATAAAATTTTGAGTTTCTTTTATGATGTCTTTTTTTTGTTGACAGAACCTCATCCACGTCACCAGTAAACGTGAAATTTTTGTTCATTTTTTTATAGTTAAAAAAATTGTTGCCGTTAATGTTTTCTAAACCAATATATGTACATTCATCATTTTTAAGTTTGGAATTTAATACTGATAAATCAGATAGCGATTTACCTAGTTTTTCTATGTCTATAACGGGTTCAAGCCTCATTTCATTAATATCGTTACCCATAATGGTATCAGACATATTATTAGCGATAATCTCAATATCATCTCTACTAGATATCTCGCTAGACTCGTACAGATCGCTGCATAATTTAGATGAAGATGCATCAAGTAGCTTATTAAATTTTTCTATTATGCAACTTATAATAGCTATAGCAGAACCTGTTTCTAAACCAATTAATTTAAATTGAGCGCTATCTTTTTCATTTATTGACGCTAAAGTTATTATTCCAATACTTTTATAAAATTTAACGTAACCAGTTAAAATATTTAAGATATCCTCTGGATCTTTTCTATCTTTACTGTAATCAAATTTTATAGCTATGTTGGTATTCATTGTTATCTCATTTTTGATTTGATAATTGGTTAATACAATCGCTTCAATCAGATCCCACTATTATATTATTTTTATCAACCACACCCTAAAACGTGTCGTCAGGTCATTAAAACAACGCTCTACCTGTTTTTTCACATACATCTATATATTTAATTGGCTTAACAATAGCTGACACATAGTGCATTGACTCGATCTGATCAGGAGGTAATGTTATTGGCTTGTGTGAGTTATTGATGCTAGTAAATTGATAATCACCATCACGAGTCTTGTTGAATATCTTAATCATGTTGTGACCTTCAACAGTGCGAACAAAAACCTCATCACCAGAACGGACAGCGGTGTTGGGCTCAACGACAACGTACTCACCAGATTGAATACGAGGCCACATACTATCGCCTTTAACCTTCAGTCCGTATGCATCAACGTCGTCGCTGTATATCTTCAGCCATCCATTGTGAGCCTCAATCATATCAACAGCACCATCAACACCTAAGAACGCCTCACCACGTACTTGAACCATTCCTGACGGCACTTTTCCTATAAATTTGATTTCATCTGGCTCTGGTACATTTTCAGTAAATAAATCTGCAACAGATACACCCAGTGCTTCTGCTATCTTTACTAAAGTGTTTTCTGTATAGCCTTGTATATTTCTTTCAAGGCGAGAAATATTGCCCACATCACTATTAATAGCGGTGGCCAACTGAAGGATTGTTAATCCTTTTTTCTTTCTCAACTCTCTAATTCTTGTTCCTATTTTCATACCTCAATTCAACTTTATTTATGCGTACAACACAAAGCGTATTGCGCATATTTATCTGTGTGATAATATGCGTGTAACGCATTTAAGGGGGCTGTATGCAAACACCATTAAGGAAAGTTCGGGTAGAACTAAATCTAACAATTTCAGAAGTGGCTAATGCCATTAATTGTGATGTAGGAAATCTTTCACGATTAGAAAGAGGTATTCAAACAGCTTCTTTGGAACTGGCTGAAAAATTAACAGCTTTTTATCGTGGGAAAATAACTGAGTTAGAGATCTTATACCCACATCGTTATCAACAACAAAATAACAAAACCGTTTAAAGCAGTTAACTACAAGAATTTATCAATGGTGGTAGGAAATGAGTAACCAATCAATAAAACAGGTAGTGAAAGAAATGTGTGATGCAACAGCTGGTGGACGCGAGGCAATGGCTGGAGCACTAGGTCTGTCTTTAACGTCATTCAACAACAAGCTTTATGAGAAAAACGGTTGTCGCTCATTTGATTTAAACGAGTTGTTAGCGATGCAAGATATTTCTAAGACCGTTTTATTTGCTGAATTTGTCGCTCGTGAATCAAATCGTTTACTCGTTGACAGAATTAGTCCTGCGGAACTGGACGAAACTGAGCTGTTTGTACTGCGTAGCGGTGTTGACGAAATGCAGGGGCGTTTAGCGTTATTGATGAAAGATAGCTTGGCTGATGGCGTTATTGATAACGAAGAAGAACAGAAAATAAAAATGATGTTGGATGGATTAATTTCACAGATCCGCACATTTATGAATGCGTTTGTTTCGTTGCATCAAAAGAGAAATTAAAGATGGCTATATCCAGAAAGGGTGAAGCCAAAGGTGTACGGCCTCTGGCTTCGGTTTGCAAATTTCAATTGTGTGAAGAGAAATTAGCATGAGTAGATTAGCGCATTTAATACCTAAAAAGCAATTCCGTTGTTTACCTGTCTCGGGTAGTCAGTCATTTCGCTATGTGGAAATCATAGCGTCTGACGAACAACCAGACAACTACAAGAAACCTGCATATTTGGTAGATAGACAGTCTCTTAAAAAAGCATGGGCTGATTTTTATTTTTCAAGTGGAGAGCGGGGCAATGAGCAATGAGAACCCAAACCAACTTGATCGCTACTACAAAAATCATAGGGGTATCGTTGTCCATGTTGTTCGTTATGACAGAGAAAAACAGCGTGTCATTTTTATGCTGGATGGTTGTGACGATCCGCAATGTGAACCCTTGCAACGATTTAAAGAGAAGTACACACGTATTAAGTAATGAGGTGGCAAGATGAGTTTATTATTACTAAAAAGTCGCCCTTTAGTCGTTATTCCTGAATTAGCGGTACGTCTTGGTTTAAATGAGGCGATGCTGCTACAGCAAATTCAATATTGGCTAACTGAAACTACTTCAGGTGTTGAATATGACGGCTCGCGCTGGATTTATAACACCGTCGAAGAGTGGAAGAATCAATTTCCTTTTTTCTCTGAATCAACGATTAAACGTGCTTTTACTAATTTGAAAAAGCAGGGCGTTTTACGCATCGAGCAAATCAATAAATCAAACCATGACCGTACTAATTATTATGCGATTAACTACGATCACCACTTGCTGACCGATGAGGTCAATATGACCCAATCGAACGGTGATAACTCATCTAATCGAACAGTTCAAAATGACCTTATCGATAAGCGCAAATTGAAACCTTCAAACGGTTCAAAATGCGCTGTTCTGAACGGGTCAAAATGGCCTGTTCTTACAGAGAATACAACAGAGATTACTTCAGAGAGTACAACAGAAACAGATCATTCGTCGCAGAATTCTGGCGAATCCAGCGACCAGCCGAAAAATGATTTTTTAACTCGTTATCCCGAAGCAGTGATTTACAGCGCCAATGGTCAGAAATGGGGTGATGAAGGTGATTTGAAAACGGCAAAATGGATGTTTGGTCGTGTTAAAAAACTGAATCCATCTGCGCTAGAGCCTACTTGGTATGACTGGGCGAACGATATTCGTTTGATGCGTCAAATCGATGGGCGTACTCATGAGCAAATTTGTGCTTTGTTCGATTGGGCTAACAAAGATTCATTCTGGCACCAAAACATTTTAAGCCCTCGTAAATTACGTAAACACTTTGATGAGCTGATCGTTCGTAGCCAAAAGCCAAAGGATGAGCCAAAGGTTCAAGTTGATACCGTTGAGCGTGACAGTGCTTTCTCTCGCTTGATTGGCTCTCGTTCTAAACCTCAAAACCGTATTGAAGAGATCGCACTTGAATTAGCGGGTAAGACAGGTATTCGTCGTATGAGTGAGTTTTCTGGTCGTCAAGCATGGAACAGCATTTGGAAACAAGCGACTGAAATGTCACAGGAGGCTCAGTAATGCTAACTAAATACATTTTGTTTGTTGGGTTCTGGTTTGTAGTGACATTACTGATTGGCTTATGGGGGACTTATGCCTGAACTCATGCTCACATTGCCATTTCCACCTAGTGTGAACACCTATTGGCGAAACACCAAAAGAGGGACCTTAGTCAGTGCAAAAGGGCGAGTCTTTAGAGCAAATGCGATTGCAGCAGTCTATGAACAATTAAAGCGTAGACCTAAGGCTATTGAGAGTGATGTGTTTGTTTCAGTGAAATTATACCCACCAACTAAACAAGCCAGAGATATTGATAATTTCTTAAAAGCACCTTTTGATGCGCTTACTCATGCGGGTGTATGGGGCGATGATAAACAGATTAAAAAAATGGATGTTGAATGGATGGACGTTATTAAAGGCGGGAAGCTTGAAATAACCATTCGTCAGCATAGTAAAAGCGTGATGTACGGTCACGAGTAAAACGTGGAGAGAAATAACATGAATGGATTAATTGTTATTGATGAAATTTCGACCGCTCCTGAGATCACAGGAGCGCCTATTGCTACTGCTAGAGGCTGTCCGTTTGGGAAGAACATGACCCGTCCTAATAATCCTCGTGAAATCCAACCCCATTTCTTTGAGAGTAAAACGGATGAGTTGATCCGTATGGTGATGTTGAATAAACAGGTGAGCGCATGAAGTTACTGTTAACGCCGTATATTCAAAAAGAATTGGGGGTTGTGTTATTTAAACCCGGTGCTGAGTTGCTTGAGCAATTTAGAAACCATCATCGTGTGATTATCAGTGATGTGCCAAAAAGCTTAGATGTGTTGCCCTCAGGTGCATTAACGGGTGATGAACAGCCGATTTTAAACAATAAGCACATCGTTCAATTTCTTAATAGCAAAAAAGTGATCCACACCATCGATAAAGTATCACCGATGGATACGTGGGTTATCCGTCATATTCAATGCTGCCAGATTGATAACGATGAAGATAATTACCATCACCATGAGTTAGTGACGACTTTTCACGAGGCTGGCGTGATCCGCACCTGTTGGCATCATGATAACCATATTAGAAATTCATCTGCTGGGTGGGTTGCTGAATTAGCTCATAAAAACCGTATCAATTGGATGTTGGATACTATTCGTAGTCGCTTGAGATTGGATAATGGACACCAGCTAGCTACTCCTGATTTTTTCTCATTTGCAGTTATGCATAACGTGGTTGATGAATTACCCGAAGCGATATTACGCCAGATTTTAAATTGGTCAGATAAACAAGAAGAACGCAGAGTTCACGGTGGTTTTCCTGAGGCAGATATTATTCCAAGCAACGTAACCGCATTATCTGTAATGAATGAGCGTCTAGAGGCGATAAAGCCGATTATTAAAGTTGCTGTTGATCCTGAGCCACCAGCGTCATTTCTTCTTAAACCTAAAATGCAACGTTGGGAAAATACCCAATGGTTGCAATGGGTGAAAACTCAACCGTGTTGCGTGTGTGGGCAACAGGCTGATGATCCGCACCATATTATCGGGCATGGCATGGGCGGTATGGGTACTAAGGCTCACGACTTATTCACTATTCCATTGTGTCGCATTCATCATGACGAGTTACATCGTGACCCCAAACAATGGGAAGTCTCTCACGGCAATCAACTCGAATTGTTATTTCATTTTTTAAACCGTTCATTAGGTATCGGTGCATTTATTTAACGTGTGTACGGCACGAGGGGTATTAGATGATTTATCCATTGACAGTAGGTAAAGGTGAAGAACATTTAAAATTACGTACACTGGAAAGTGTGTGGATCCGTGGGCGTTTGAAAATGTGGGGAAGATGGGCTGCTTTTAGTAAGGCTCCTAGCGCTACAAGTATGTTTAATCAATTATTGGAAGAACCAACAATTACAAAAAAAGCCTTAAGGGATGCAATAAATAGAATGCATACATCGGGATTATCTAAAGAAACTTTATTGATGTTTCTAGAAGAGTTTAAGGATAAAAAAACACTTAGCAGTATGTGGTTTTGCTCTGATACTGAAGGTGGTGAAATGGATAAGGTTATTTGTGAAGTAATGAATGCAGATGCTGGGTTGCTGAATATTCTTAAGCAGCACTATGTTTATAAAAAATCAAAACATGAGATAGCATTAGAGCTTTGTGAGAAAGATGGTCGTTATTGCTTGCGTACATATCAGGACAGAGTTAAAGCATGGCTAAATGTGGCTGAATTTATGCTCTATCGCCCAATGTGCGATAGATTTGATAGAGAGTATCATTATTCTGAATAAAGCTTGACTATTTTGCCGATAAAGTTATAGTTTTCATATATGCTGTGCGAAGTTATAAACGCAACACAGTAAATGAATTTAAAGCCTCGCTGTCGCGGGGCTTTTTTATGCAAAATGTACATATTTTAACCATAGTGCAATTATAATTGTGATTTAAGGAAGACTATTGATGGTTATATTATTATTTTAGTTTACAGATTGTTATATTTTGGTAGGGTTTCAATAGGTTCTTTTACTATAAGAAAATTAATATAATGGAAACTGTAAAATCAATTGGACCACGAGATTATAGACCTAAAGATATACGGCGATTAGATACACTGTCTGGTAATAAGTGTGCAGCCCCGCATTGTAATAAGAATTTAGTTTCTATAGATGGTAGTTCTATTGTAAGTAAAATATGCCACATTGAAGCAGCTAGTCCAAAAGGGCCTCGCTATAACTCATCTATGACTAATGACCAACGCAGAGGTTACGATAATCTGATTTTGTTATGTGATGAATGTCATATAATGATAGATAATATGGATAACATTAAAAAATATCCAGTTAGCTTACTTCATGAATGGAAAAAAAATCATGAAGAAATTGGTATGCAAAAAAAAGCTACAAAAAAATCAATGCTAATGAGTGCAATTAATGCTATTGCTAATGTAGATTTTGATGATTCTGATTCGACATACCAACTTGGAACAACAACTATTTTTAATATAGAAGAAAAAATAAGCCACAATAATATAGTGAGAAAAAAACATTTAATTGATGCATACAAAGTTCATTATACAAAACTTGCTGTATTATATAATGAGTTAGAAAATACAGGATCCTTTAAAATAGCGAAGTTACTTAGAAATATAAATCTTATTTATATAAATGTCGTTTCCACATATATTAATTCTTCTGTCAATTATATTGATGTAATTAGATTGCATGCTGATGATATAATAAATGATATTGAAGATGAGTTAATGTCAGCTTGTCAAAAAAATAGTGATGTTGATGATGGTGACTTAATGTATGGAATTTCAGTTATTATGGTTGATGCATTCATGAGATGTAAAATCTTGGAGGAACCACCTAAATGATAATTGGAAATGACATTAATCCTAAAAGGAAAATTTATTATTATGGTGCTCTGATTATAGAAATATTAAAAGAATTCTCTCAGAATACTGTTTCTTTTGATGATGTCTACCACTTAACGCATTCTAGGCATGGTATATCAATTGAGTTATTTATGTTATCACTAGACTGGCTTTTTATTATAAGTGTAGTGGATGGTAAAGACGGAATGGTGATTAAATGTTTTTAAAAACACTATTAATAGAGAATAACGGTTCAATTATTAGAAAAATTCGATTTAATAAAGGGGTTAATCTAATAGTTGATGAAACATCACAAGAGGAAAAAAAAACCTCAGGAAACAATGTAGGTAAAACAACCGCGTTAAGATTGATAGATTATTGTCTCGGAAGTGATGGGAAAAATATTTATACAGATCCTGAATTTAAAAAGAAAACTAATCAGGTTGTTGAAAATTTCCTAAAAGAAAATAATATTATAATAACTCTAACGTTATCAACAGACCTAAATAATGAGGATGAGCGTGAGATTGTAATTCGTAGAAATTTTTTTATGGATAAAAAAAATACCATATTGGAAGTTAATGGTGAAAAAATAGCAAAAAAAGATTTACAATCACATTTAAAAAAAATATTTTTCAATAGTAGTGCAGTCAAGCCAACTTTTAGACAAATTATTTCTAAAAATATTAGAGATGATAAGGCAAGGCTTACAAATACGATTAAAGTTCTTCACCCAACGACCAAATCTGAAGAATATGAAGCACTATACTTTTTTTGGTTTGGTATAGATTTAGATTCAGCAGAAGAAAAACAAAAATTACTTGCACAGAAGACAATAGAAGAAAATTTACAGAAAAGGTTAAAAAAGGATAGTTCAATATCACAAGTCATTCAGTCACTTATAGTAATTAATGATAATATAAAAAATCTAGAGGAATCAAAAGCTAATTTTAATATCAATGAAAATTATGAGTATGAAATTAATAGGCTAAATGAAGTTAAATTGAATATAAATAGAAGCAATACTGAATTAAGCCGTTTGACTTTAAGAAAAGATTTAATAGAAGAGAGTGTCTCTGAGCTAAATGAAGAGTTTGCTAATATAGATGTTGAAAAAATAGATAAATTATATAAAGAAGCAAAGGCATTAATGCCTTTTTTACAAAAAACCTTTGAAGAAACGCTTAAATTCCATAATGGTATGCTTGAGGAAAAGAAAAAGTTTATTTCAAGTGATCTACCAGAGCTTAATCTAAAAATAGAAACTATTAATGCTCAAATAGATAAATTGCTAAAAGAAGAGTCATTGCTCACTAGTTCATTGATAAAATCAGGAAAATTGGAAGATTTACAAGATATTATATATTCTCTTAATAATGCCTATGAACAAAAAGGTGCTCTTGAAGAGCAAAAAAGGCTATGGGAAAAAAGCAATGATACTTTAGAGAAGATTGTAAATAAACTAGATGAGATCGATAATGACATTCACTCTCTTAATGATAAATTACAAGAAAAAATTGCTATTTTTAATAAATATTTTTCAAAGATGTCTGAGAGATTGTATGGTGAAAAATTTGTATTAAGTGCTGATATTGGTGAAAAAGGCTATGAGCTAAACATAACTAGTCTCTTTAATAATCCTGGCACAGGCAGAAAAAAAGGTGAGATGGCAGCTTTTGATTTAGCTTATATTCAATTTGCAGATGCTGTAGATATAGATTGTTTACATTTTGTTCTTCAGGATCAAATTGAAAATACACATGACAATCAAATTACAAGTTTATTTACTGACATCGTAAAATCTGTAAACTGTCAGTATATTTTATCTGTATTAAAAGATAAATTGCCTTCTGATATAAATATAGATGAATTAGAAGTATTAAAATTATCTCAGCATGATAAACTTTTTAGGATATAAGGTGAATTTATCGGGGAAGTAATTGAATAATTCTCCGATATCAAATCAAGGTCGCTAAGGCGGCCTTTTTTATTGGAGAAAATATGAAAAATTTATTTATTAATCTATGTATAAAGCTATCTGGTAAGACTAAAGAGCAATTAAATTTAGCTTGGTCATTTCATTATTTCGTTACCCAATCTAAATATAAAGCTTATTGGCGAGCTGTATTTCATTAATTATCGAAAACCTCATGCAGAGATATCGATAATCGCACACTAGGTGGAGTCGTGCCCACCATCTATTTACACATTGCAGACCACAGTATCAATTACACACTAATCACTTCACACAATAACTGTGTGCCTGTATTCCTTCAACTAAACTCGGACACTCCGTAGGGGGTGACTATGCGCATGGAAAAATTAACCAATGCTACCTACGGAACAGCTGGCTTAACTGCCTTTTTTGCAAGTCTCTCACTTTATGAATGGGGATTTGTAATAGGGATGGGATTCAGCATGCTCCTTGGATTAGCAACTTATTTTATGACACAGCGAGAACAGCGGAAACGAACAGCGTTATTTGCTGAATTAGTTCATCGAAATTGTTCTAGCGATCCGCAAGACATAGAAAAGATAGTTGGCGAGATGCTGACTAAAGCTAAAAAGGACATTTAATGAATCTAAAACAGAAGGTAGCAGCAGTTGCGAGTGCCGGTGCGGTAAGTATTGCGATAACAGTAATTGGTTACTTTGAAGGTGTGCGTTATGAACCTTATCGTGATGTGGCAGGTGTTTTGACAGTTTGTTATGGGCATACAGGCAAAGACATCATTCAAGGTAAGACATATACACAACAAGAGTGTGACGAATTACTGCAGAAAGACTTTATCAGAACACAACAACAAGTTGATGTCCTGGTTAAAGTGCAGGTCGATGATAAAACAAAAGCGTCTCTATATTCCTTCGCTTTCAATGTCGGCACCACAGCTTTTGCACGTTCTACATTGCTAAAGAAATTAAATGCAGGTGATCAGTATGGTGCCTGTGAAGAAATGAAACGCTGGGTTTATGCGGGTGGCAAGGTATGGCGAGGGTTAGTCAGTCGTAGAGATGCGGAGTCAGCACTATGTCATGGAAACCTTTAATCATCATTGTTGGTTTTATCCTCGCATTACTCATCACGGTCGCTGGTGGCATTTATATCTCAATTGATAATTCATGTGTTAACGATAAAGCCAGTTTAGACAAGCGCTGTCAGATAGCTCTCTCACATCATCGGTACTAATTATGAAGCACTGGAAACTTTACATAGTCATTGTGATGGTGGGTATTGTTGCTGGCGGTGGTGTGCTGATTAATGCACAAGCTAAAAGAATTAACACGCTAACAGAAAACAACAAAGAACTTACAGCCATACTCGAAGAGCAAAAGGCTATCAATACTGACTATCAAGTACGTATAGAGCGACTAAATCAACTTGATACAAGGCACACACAGGAGCTTGTTAATGCAAAGAATGAAATTAGTCGCTTGCGTGATATTAGTGAGCGTAATCCTGAGCGGGTGTACATCAAAGCCAACTGTCCAAAAAACGAAACCACTCCCGCCACCAGCATGGATGATGCAACCACCGCCCGACCTACTGACACCGCTATCCGAAATTATTGGTTACTCAGAGAGCGAATTGTCCAGTCAGAGCAAATGATTAAAGGGTTGCAGGATTACATTAGAACGGAGTGTTCTCAATAATGATAATACTCAAGTAAGTGATAAAAACAAATCGAGATTATTATTCATTATTAGTGATGATTACAATGAGTACAGAGCGGCACTGACAAAATATTATGTAAGCGAGGGCAACTTTAGTTGCCACTCATTAAACATAAATCTAGACTTTAAATACAATTGCTTTTTTGATGCCGTGAACTAATATGGCACAATCAATTTCTATACTCGTATCTTTAATATCGTACTCATCCATTAGTTTTTTAAATACCCGACGTATAATTTTTATAATGTTGGTTTTTTTATCAATTTCAATACTGCCAGTAACTGTAATCATACCTGTAATTGTAGTTTCAACATTCTTGAGTTTATTTACATCATCAAAGTCAACATCATTTGAAAGGTATGACTCGATATAATATCTTACAGTATTTGCATCTGTATCAGATGTTTTTTTTCCCATATCTTTTACTGAATATGTTAATAAAAATTCATTTTTCATCGTATGACTCCTAATAAAAATAAAACTCACTGTGTAATGTTCACGGTGAATATTCTATCGATAAGATATCGATATCATTAATATGGAAATGAATTTTTCGTATTCAACAAAAAACATAAATTTAATTTATGATTGTGATGAGGGCTATGTTTTATATTTTAAGTTTTAATCAATAGGAGGTAGTAATGCCACCTCGCATACCTCGCGCATGTCGTAAACAGGGATGCGCCAAGACAACAACAGAACGTAACGGTTACTGTGAAGATCATCAGAACCTAGGATGGGAAACCCACCAGCGCGGTAAGTCTCGTCATCAACGTGGTTACGGTACCCAATGGGATAAGTTACGAGCACGTATACTCAAGCGTGATAAGTATCTATGTCAGGAGTGCCTAAAAGCTGGGCGAGCAACCGAAGCCAAAACAGTTGACCATATCATTGCTAAAGCACATGGGGGTACCGATGCAGAAGATAACCTACAAAGCCTGTGTTGGTCCTGTCATAGAGCTAAGACAGCAAAGGAGAGAGCACTATGACTCAAGATGAGCAAACCTTACTTATGTTTAAGGGAGTCGTTGCTGAACTACCTGAACAAAGCAGAGCTAAAGTTAAACATTGTATTGCTGAAATAAACAAGTTGCTTGCTGAATATCCTGATGGTGAAGCATTGCTTGCTGTGGGCTATATCGGTGCAGAACAGCAGATGAAAGGTAATCTTGGTCAAGGATAACAGTGCCATTCCTCATAGGGGAGGGGCGGGTCAAATCCCTACCACTCTTGCCACCTAGGACCGCCCCCTTACCTCTTTTCACATCACCGCAGGTTAGAAAACTTTTTTTGGGGAACCCCAAGCGATTATTGATAGGAGATTTCTATTATGGCTGGACCGCCTAAAACCCCGTCACATCTGCAATTGGTGAGGGGGAACCCATCAAAACGACCGATTAATAAAAAAGAGCCAAAACCGCCAAAAGGGGTACCCCCAACTCCGAAGCATTTCACTAAGCAAGGTAAGTATTGGTTTAAGCGTATTGCTGAAGAACTTGATGCAATGGGTGTCATGAGTCAGATGGATGCTAAGGCATTGGAGTTACTCGTCGAAGCTTACACTGAATATCGACATCATTGTGATGTTCTCGATGAAGAAGGCTATACCTACAAAAACAATACAGAAAGTGGATTGATGATAAAGGCGCATCCATCTGCTGCAATGAAGGCAGATGCATGGAAACGTATTCGCGCCATGTTAAGTGAATTTGGTATGACTCCCGCTTCTCGAGCAAAAGTCACGATGAACACACCTGCCGAAGAAGATCCTTTTGAGGCATTTTTGAAAAAGCGCAAATGATGAATGGCAATCGTAGCAGATGGAATTCAGTACGCCGAACAGGTGGTTGCTGGAGAAATTGTTGCGTGCGAACTGGTACGTTTAGCGTGCCAACGGTTTTTGAATGATTTAGAGCATGGGCCTGAGCGTGGCATCTATTTCATTGAAGATCGCGCACAGCACATACTCGATTTTTATAGTTTTATTCCTCATGTCAAAGGGGCATTAGCGGGTAAACCCATTGATTTAATGCCTTGGCATGTTTTTATCTTAATTAATATTTTTGGTTTTGTTATTCCGTTAATTGATGAACAAACGGGTAAAGAAGTTATAGATGAAGATGGTGATGTTGTCTTTGTCCGTCGTTTTCGCACAGCTTACAACGAAGTTGCACGTAAAAATGCAAAATCCACATTGTCATCAGGTATTGGGCTTTATATGACCGGTGCTGATGGTGAAGGTGGTGCCGAAGTTTATTCAGCAGCTACAACGCGTGATCAGGCTCGTATCGTGTTTGAAGATGCGAAGAACATGCTGAAGAAGTCCAAAGCGACACTAGGTCGTTTATTTGAGTTTAATAAACTCGCTATCTATCAAGAAAGAACCGCCTCTAAGTTTGAACCGCTTTCCAGTGATGCCAATAACCTTGATGGTTTAAATATTCACTGTGGCATTGTTGATGAACTGCATGCACACAAAACTCGTGATGTGTGGGACGTATTAGAAACCGCCACTGGTGCGCGCCTGCAGTCTCTTCTTTTTGGGATCACCACAGCGGGTTTTAATAAAGAGGGGATTTGTTACGAACTGCGGGATTACGGTATTAAAGTGCTTCGTGGCCAAGTCGATGATGATTCGTTTTTCGCGATTATTTACACCTTAGATAAAGACGATGATCCCTTTGATGAAACCGTGTGGCAAAAAGCGAATCCGGGTCTCGGTGTTTGTAAGCGCTGGGATGATTTACGCCGTCTAGCCAAGAAAGCCAAAGAGCAGGTTTCTGCTCGGATTAACTTCTTCACCAAACACATGAATATTTGGGTCACTGCTGAATCTTCATGGATGGATATGATGAAGTGGGATAGTGCTCCTGAACTCGCATCAAAACAAGAATTACAAACTTATCCGTTATGGGTCGGTGTTGACCTTGCCAATAAAATTGATATTTGTGCGGCCGCTAAAGTATGGAAACAGCCTGATAACGGTCATGTTCATGCTGATTTTAAGTTTTGGTTACCCGAAGACCGGCTTGAGCGTTGCTCTAAACAAATGGCAGAACTCTATCGCAAATGGGCTGATATGGGGCATCTCACATTAACCGATGGTGAAGTTGTCGATCATGCTCAAATTAAAGAAGAAATCATCGAATGGGTGACGGGCGAGAACTTAAACGAACTGGGTTTTGACCCGTGGAGTGCGACACAATTTAGTTTATCACTGGCTGAAGAAGGGCTACCCCTTGTAGAAGTAGCTCAAACGGTGCGTAACTTTTCTGAATCCATGAAAGAGATTGAAGCACTGGTTTATGCGGGTAAGTTTCATCATGGCCAACACCCTGTTATGAACTGGATGATGTCGAACGTCACGGTTAAACCGGATAAAAACGACAACATTTTCCCTAATAAATCCACACCCGAGGCAAAAATTGACGGCCCTGTTGCACTATTTACAGGCATGAGTCGATTATTGGTGAATGGTGGAGATCAGGAACAAAACCTCTCTGATGTCCTCGCTTCTCGAGGCTTACGCTCTCTCTAAGGAAATTTAATGAAATTTTTAACAATAACAGCCTTATTGGTTGGGATTGCGGGGGCCTTTTTGTTGTCATGGGGCGCTTGGTTAATCTACCTACCGATGGGCTATATTTGCGCGGGTTTATTGTGCCTTTTATGGTCATACCTTGTTTCAAGAGCGCTTGGACAACCTAGAAATAACAAGGAGGAATAATGTTTTTCCCTGGATTATTTCAGAAATCTCAGAAAGAGATGACCTCATCAGAACTGAGTGAGTTAATTGGATTGTCTTATGACACTTATTCTGGTCGAAGAGTGAGTACACAACTCGCTATGCAACTGACTTCTGTATTTAGTTGTATTCGTGTTCTTGCAGAATCGGTAGGGATGTTGCCATGCTCTTTATATGAACAATTAGAAAGAGGAAATAAACGCGCCACCAAAGAACGGTTACACAAATTACTGGCGGTTAAGCCCAATAATTACATGACACCTCAAGAGCTTTGGGAACTATTAATTGCCTGTTTGTGTTTAAGGGGAAATTTTTATGCTTATAAGGTGTACGCCTTAGGCGAGGTGGTTGAATTACTACCTCTCGATCCTAGTTGTGTCACGCCAAAATTAAATAGCCAATGGGAGCCTGAGTATCAGGTGACATTTCCAAATGGTAAAAGTGAAACACTGACACAGCAAGAAATCTGGCATGTACGGATTTTTACTCTTGATGGTTTAGTGGGGTTAAGCCCAATCGCGTATGCACGTCAGGCTATTGGTTTGGGATTAGCCACCGAAGAGCATGGTTCGCGTTTGTTTGGAAACGGTGCGGTGACAAGTGGTGTATTACAAACGGATCAATATCTAAAAGATGATGCTTACGAAAGACTGAAATCTGACTTCGGTGAACGGCACCAAGGGTTAGCCAATGCACACAAACCGATGATTTTAGAAATGGGGTTGAAGTGGCAACAAATCAGTTTATCGGCTGAAGATGCGCAATTTCTTGAAACACGAAAGTTTCAGTTAGAGGAAATTTGCCGTATTTTTCGTGTTCCCCTTCACATGGTGCAAAACACCGATCGCGCCACATTCAATAACATTGAAAACTTGGGTATTGGTTTTATTAACTACTCACTTGTTCCCTACCTTATTCGTATAGAGCAACGTATTAATGCAGGGCTGGTAAAAGCCAGTAAGCAAGGAACTTTTTATGCCAAATTTAATACTGGCGCTTTATTACGTGGTGATATGAAATCGCGATTTGAAGCCTACTCAACAGGCATTAACTGGGGGATTTATTCGCCTAATGAATGTCGTGAACTCGAAGAGTTAAATCCGCGTGAGGGTGGCGATATTTATCTCACGCCGATGAACATGACTACTAAGCCAGAAACCCAAAAACAAGAGGAGAAAGCGCATGCCGATGACGACCAAACAACGGCTTGATGTGCCATTGAAAATTAAGTCTGTTAGTGACTCTGGCGAGTTTGAAGGCTACGGCTCCGTTTTCGGGGTAAAAGACAGTTATGCCGATATTGTGATGCCGGGGGCTTTTCTTAATTCCCTGAGTCAGTGGAAAGAAAAAGGTTCATTACCCGCCTTACTTTGGCAACACCAAATGGCTGAGCCTATTGGTATTTATACCGAGATGCGAGAAGACAGCACCGGACTCTATGTAAAAGGTCGTCTGTTAATTGATGACGACCCGTTATCTAAACGTGCACATGCTCATATGAAGGCCGGATCACTCTCCGGCCTTTCTATTGGTTACATTCTTAAAGATTATGAATATGACCGCAGTAAAGATGCCTTTCTACTGAAAGAAATCGACCTATGGGAAGTCAGCTTAGTGACATTTCCTTCCAATGATGAAGCGCGAGTCAGTGATGTGAAGTCGGCATTTGCTCGTGGTGAATTACCCACACAAAAAAGTATTGAGCGAGTCCTGCGCGATGTTGGGCTTTCGCGAACACAAGCCAAGGCTTTTATGGCCAAAGGCTACGATGCACTTTCTCTGCGTGATGTTGAGCAAGAAGCATTAGAAACATTGAAATCTATTTTTAAATAATAAAGGAAAAATTATGGCTATTGATCATAAAGACGTTAGTGAAGTTGCGCAGGAATTAAAAGGTCAGTTTGACGAATTTAAAAAGTCGAATGATAAACGTATCGATGCGATTGAAGCTGAAAAAAGTAAGTTATCAGCAACCGTTGATACCTTAAATGAAAAATTATCAGAGTTGGATGAATTAAAAAGCAATTTAGAAGCGGAACTTGCTTCAGTAAAACGTCCAGATGGTAACGTGACGAATAAAGATGTCTCTGAGCATAAAACCGCGTTTGAATTATTTGTGCGTAAAGGTACCGATGATGGGCTTGCGGAGTTAGAGCGTAAAGCAATGCAGGTCGGTTCAGATCCTGACGGCGGTTATGCAGTACCCGAAGAACTGGATCGTAATATCATTACGGCATTGCGTGATGAAGTGGTTATGCGCCAAGAGTGTAATGTGATTACGGTTGGCACAGAGAAGTTTAAACGCCTGATTAATCAAGGTGGCACTAATAGTGGATGGGTGGGTGAAGTGGATAAACGCCCTGAAACCAACACATCAAAACTCGCCTCTATTGAGCCTGTATGGGGAGAAATTTACGGCAACCCTGCTGCTACTCAAACTATGCTTGATGATGCCTTTTTTAATGTTGAGCAATTCATCACCAGTGAGTTAGCCACAGAATTTGCGGAGCAGGAAGAATCGGTATTTACCCACGGTGACGGTATTAAAAAGCCTAAAGGTCTATTGGCGTACGGTAGTGACGATAAAGGCGACAAAGAGCGTGAATGGGGTAAGTTACAGCATTTGTTATTGAAAAAACCGACGGAAATCACCGCGGATGAAGTCATGAAATTGATTTACACCATGAGAAAGGTTTATCGTACAGGTGCTAAATTTATGATGAATAACAATACATTATTCCAAGTTCGCACACTGAAAGATGCTCAAGGTAATTATTTGTGGCAACCCGGTCTGCAATTAGGGCAACCTTCTGCATTATTAGGGTATGGCATTGCAGAAAATGAGCAATTTGCTGATGTCTCTGCTGACGCTGTGCCGATTGCTTTTGGTAACTTCAACCGCTGTTACACTATTCTTGATCGTATTGGTGTTCGTATGTTACGTGACCCATACACCAACAAACCGTTTGTCCATTTCTATACGACGAAACGCGTTGGCTCTATGTTAGTTGACAGTAATGCGGTGAAGTTACTGAAAGCGGGAGCCACTAAATAATCTGAGTTTATGTATCTCAGTTTCATATATACCGCTTAATTGCGGTTTTTTTGTGCCTGCGATCGAGATAGGTCGCAGGATTTATTGGAGGTTTCATGGCATTTCCAACTATCGATGAATTGAAACGCCAATGTTATATCGATGGTGATCAGGATGATGATTTGCTTCAACAAAATCTATTGTCAGCGATAGCCGAAGTGGAAAGATTAACAAACCGAAAATTGTATGATGATGAAATACCTGAAAATGATCATTATGGCTTACTTCTTTCCGAAGATATAAAAATAAGGCTCATGCAAATGGTCGGTTTTTGGTATGAGAATCGTGAAGGTCAATCACTCCCCGAGTCGCTATGTAATGCATTGCGTGAATATCGTATCAGACCTATGCGAGGGCAATCATGAAAGCAGGAAGATTGCGCCAAACTGTCATATTTCAACAGAACGCACCCATTAAATTACCTTCAGGGCAACTTAAAAAAGAGTGGGTTGATATCGCTTCAGTGCGGTGCGAAGTAAAACATCTTTCTGGTCGTGAACTGATATCCGCTAATGCTGAAATGTCAGAGGTTACTGTTAGAGTGTGGATGCGTTATCGACCCGACATTAACAGTACCTGCAGAATGGTTTGGCGTGAGCAAATTTATGACATTCAGTCAGTCATCCCTGATGAGAAATTGACTCGATTAGAATTGCTATGCAAACAAGGAGTTAAACAATCATGAATTTGGATTTCTCCGATCTACTCGACTTATCAAGAGAGTTAGATGTTTTAAGTCGAGCTGAAAGTCATCAAGCGATGCGAAAAGCAACCAATGCGGCCGCAACGTTATTACGTGATGAAATCAGAACGTCCGCACCACGAAAGACGGGAAAATTAGCACGAAATATAGTGACCCGTAATCACAGAATGCGCAATAAAGGTGAGGTTTCTTCGGGCGTTTATGTTCGAGGGAGTAACGCTTCAGGCACAAACAGTGATACATCCATGAAAAGTGATCATCCTAACAATGCCTTTTATTGGCGCTTTCTTGAAGAGGGCACTTCTAAAATGGCGCCAAGACCTTTTATACGTCCCACTTTTGATCGTGAATCGGATAAGGCAGCCAATTTAGCCATTAGCGAATTAAATAGAGCGATTGATGAGGCGCTAGGAAAATGACAGAGGCGGATATCTACGCAATTTTATCACCTGTATTACCTGATAAAGTTTTTCCGTATGTTGCTCCACAATCAAACCCTGCAATAACAGCGCCTTGGTGTGTCTTCTCTTTGTACGATGTCAAAGGCGATGTACTGAAGGGGCAAGCCGAAACGATGACGAATATTCAGGTTGATGTTTATGCCGATACGATTGATGAGGCGAGAAAGCTTCGCTTGTTATTTGCTAATGCATTAACAAAATTAAGCCCTGTTGAAATTTCAGAAAAACAAGGCTACGAGCCAGATACAGGATTGTTTAGAGCAACATTTGAATGCCAAGTTTGGCAATAGCATCGCCTTATTATTCACACTAAAGCCACCTTCGGGTGGTTTTTTTATGCCAATAGGAAATGATCATGTCTAGTAAATATGAAAAAACACAAGGCACTAAAATCAGTGTCTCGAAATTACCCGCAACAGAAGTTAACCCTGCTGATGCGGTATTTTTAGGGATTTCGTGTTCAACAAAAGAAATCAGTTATACCGGTGGGCAGAAATCAGATATTGATGTCACCACACTCTGCTCTGAGGAGCAAGAAGTTACCAATGGATTATCCGCACCTGCAGAGCTCACCATTAATGGTAATTTCACCGATGATGAAGGCCAAGAAACATTACGTACCGCGTATGAAAATGATGAAGTTCATGCATTTAAAGTAGAGTTCCCTTCGGGGATTGGCTATGCATTTTTAGCCGAAGTGCGTCAAAACAGTTGGAGTGTTTCTACTTCAGGTGTGGTTTCCGCTTCATTTACCCTACGTTTAAAAGGTAAATCTAAGCCGATTAAAAACGGGACTGTTAATTTAAATAAAGGTAGCGAATAACCATGAAAAAACCGTCATTAAAGTCACTGGCTTTAAGTGAAAAGAACGCCTTTCGCACAAAGAAAGTGAATGTTGCTGAATGGGAAAATGCGGTCGTCATGCTTCGTGAACCGTCATCACCTGCATGGATGAAGTGGCGTGAAATTATTCATCATGATAATGCTGAAGATGAACATTCGTTATCTGACATTGAAATTGCACAACGTAATTTACGTGCCGATGTTGTGATGTTTATTGATGTGTTGCGTGATGAAAACGGGGAGGTCGTTTTTGATGAATCAGACATCAACGATGTGATAGCTATTTATGGCCCTGTGCATTCTCGTTTATTAAAACAAGCGCTCGATTTAACTATTTCGGTTGATGATGCAGAAAAAAAGTAGCTCAGCCTGATACTTTCTTTTTAATGACATTGGCGCTCCGTATGGGGCGCACTCTTGATGAACTCACTCGCCAAATGAGCTTGAGTGAGCTTCGGATGTGGATGGCTTTTGATCGCATTAATCCCATCGGTGATATTCGTAGTGATATTCAAACAGCACATATCGTTTCTTCTATTTATCACTCTCAAGGCGGTAAATGCACGCTTTCTGATGTGCTTTTACGGTGGGACCCCAAAGCAACCCAAGAAAGTGATGATAGTTCTAATGGGTTAGAGAATTTCTTTCAGTCTATTTCAGAAAATTAATTATTTTTGTGAGGATAAAATGGCAAAACTGCGTGAACTGATTATTAAAATTTCTGCTAATTCTTCCTCGTTTCAATCTGAAATAGCGCGTGCTTCGCGTATGGGGGAAAACTATTATCGGATCATTGAGCAAGGAGAGCGACGCGCCAGTGGTGCATCTCGTGAAATGCAACGCGCTATCCATGATCTAAATGGTGAATTATCGTCCATTAAAAATACTGTATCAGGCGTTGCGGGTGCATTTGCAGGAGCTTTTGCAACACAACAACTTATCAATTATGCAGACACATGGAGTCAACTTAGCGGTCGATTAAAATTAGCGTCTACGTCGATGGAGGATTTTAAACAAGCACAGCAAGAGTTAATGACGCTGAGCCAAAGAACGGGCACATCGATTGCAGCGAATACGAATCTATACAGTCGTGTTGCACAATCCATGCGTGATGCGGGGTATGCATCAAGTGATGTTGCTAAAGTCACCGAAACCATTGCAACTTCATTAAAACTCTCTGGCGCCAGCGCTGAAGAAACCAGCTCTGTTATTACACAGCTAAGCCAAGCATTAGGTTCGGGTGTTCTTCGTGGTGAAGAGTTTAATGCTGTCATGGAGAATGGTGGTCGATTAGCAAAAATGCTGGCTGATGGTATGGGAACGACGATTGGTGGTCTGCGTGAAATGTCGCAAAATGGGCTGCTCACGATGGATAAAATTGTTCCTATCCTGACGAATACGCAACAGTTACGAGCCGAATTTGAGCAATTACCAGCCACGGTAAGTGGGTCTGCACAGAAGATTGAAAATGCGTTCATGGCATGGATCGGCAATGTTAATGAAACATCGGGTGCTACTCGCACACTATCAACCGCAATGGAAGGGATCGCGAACAATATTGATGGTATAGCCTCTGTTTCTGGTGTTTTAATTGGTCTAGGTTTGGCTCGTTACTTTGGTGGACTGACAACAAGTGTGGCAAATGCAACCATTGGGGTTGCGCGTGCAACAAAAAGTGAAATAGCACATGCTCAAGCTCAATTGCAAGGTATCAAAATATCAACGGCTAGAGCAAGAGCAGCAGTCTATCGGGCTCAACAAGCAAGGTTGGCATCACAAAGTGTTGAGCAACAAGCATTAGCTGAGCGTCGATTAGCGTCCGCGCAGGCAACGTTAAATAGAAATATTTCTGCTAGACGCACGGCACAAGAAAACCTTAATAGAGTAACCTCTGTTGGAACACGCCTTCTTGGTGGTGCAATGGGGTTGATTGGTGGGGTTCCTGGTCTCGTGATGGCGGGTGCGACTGCTTGGTATATTATGCATCAGCGCCAGCAAGAGGCGAGAAGATCTGCCATTGAGTATGCTAATACGCTAGATACTCTGAAAGAACGTATGCCCAACATGACTTTATCGCAGTCGCATGATGAGTCAAAAAATATAAAGAAAACGCTTGAAGTTCAAATTGAAGAATACGAAAAGCAACTTGCTAAAATTAAAAACATGGAGCGTGGCATAGTAAGTGCTCAACGTGAAGCGGATAACTTGCCAGAAGGTGTAGCAAGAGAAAGATTGCAATGGCGTATAAAGGAAACTGTATCTGCATTAGCCGTTGAAACTCAGCGGTTATCTCAAATGGAACAAGAAAAAGAAAGAACAACAAGCGCATTAAATGCGGTAGACAGCCAACGGAATTTTCTTATACGTCAGCAGGACTTGGAACAAAATAAAACCCATCAATCACTACTATTAATGAATGCCGAGCAAACCAAATTCAATCAAATCATGAATATTGGTAATAGTGTCTTAGCGACTCGACAGGCATTAGTTAATATTCCAATGCGTATTCCCAATGCAACATTAACTGATAAACAGCAAGCGTTAATAGATAATTCAGAAAGAAATAAGACTCTATCTTCATTATCGGGTGAGGACAAAATAGTCAAACAAGCTGAGTTTTCTGCTGATGATGTTGGGTTATTAAATACACCAGAATTTGCTGATGCTAGAAGAAAATATATTGAAAATCAGGTAGAAGCATACAGGAGTCAGCAAAAGCTAAACGAATCTCTTAAAACAGGAAAGGCAACACAAAGCGCCTATGAAAAAGCGCAAAAAGAAGCTGAAAGAACTGCAGAACAATATGAGCGGAAAATAGCGGATTTAAGTGTGGCAACAGAGGTTCAGAAGGTTAGGGCTTCACAAGGCGAAAAAGCCGCTTCTCTTTATGCAGCATCACATGAAAATGGGGCTAAATGGACTGATAAGCAAAGAGAAGCGATTGAACGCTCATCCGTCGCTCTCGCAGAATGGACGCAAAAAGCAGATGATGCCGTCAAAAAGCATCGTGATATGGAAGATGCTCGTAAAAAACTGCAAGAAGCCACAGTCAAATTTAACGATGAAGCTACGTTAGCGACTCAAACCAATAGCATGAGTTCGCGAGAAAAAAGCTATTTTGAAGAAAGCCAGCAAATAGACCGTATCTACAATGAATCTGCAAAGAAAACAGAAGATATTGAAGCCAGATCTAAAGCATTAGATGCATTAGACCTTAAGTATCGAAATATAGCGCTCGCTGAATCTGACTGGACCGCAGGTATAACGCGTGGAATGAAAGATTGGGTTCAGGAAAGTGGTAACTACGCTGCTCAAACAGCCTCTGTTGTTCAAAATGCAATGGGAGGAATGGTTGATACTATCAGCGATAAACTAAATGGTAATAAAGCCAGCTGGAAAGATTGGTCTGTTAGCGTGTTGAAATCCATTCAGAATGTACTCATTAATGCGGCAATAGTGAATAGCCTGAATACAATGGCCGGTGCTGGCGGTTGGATGGGCGCTGTTGGTGGATTTTTAGGTGGTGTTGCTCATGCTAAAGGTGGGGTACATAGTTCAGAAAGTCTTGGTTCTTATAGTAATCAAATCGTTAGCTCACCCACGTATTTTGCCTTTGCTAAGGGGGGCGCGCCTAATCTCGGACTTATGGGCGAGGCGGGGAGTGAGGCTATAATGCCATTAACCCGAACCGCAGATGGCAACTTAGGGGTTAGAGTTGTTGGTGGTAATAATCAGGGCGCTACTTCAGCACCTCAGGTTTACATTACCATTGATGGTAACGGTAATTCAGAAACTCAATCAACGAACGGGTTTGAACAGTTTGGTGCGGAGGTTGGACGATTTGTTGATAGTCGTTACCGAGAGTTAATGTCTAAAGATATTAGGCCGGGTGGTTTAATTTGGAACGCAACTCGAGGAGGCCGTTAAAAATGGAAACATTCACTTGGTGTCCACGTATAAACCCGACTGAAGATGTCTCTTACAACACAAGGAAAGTCAAGTTTGGGGATGGTTATGAACAAGTTTCTGGCAATGGTTTAAATTCACGTAGTCAGAAATGGGCAATGGAGTTTGTGGGTGATGATAATTACATTTCAGCTATCCGTCACTTTATTGATAAACACGCAGGAATAAAGTCGTTTTTCTGGAAGCCGCCTCTTGAGCCACTTGGATTGTATCGTTGTGATGAACACAAACTCATTCCGAACGGTGCAGGAAATTACACCCTTTCTTTAGTTTTTATTCAGGCATTTAAATCATGATCACAGCCGATTATCAAAAATTAGAGCCGGGCAATACTGTCCGGCTTTTTGAAGTTGATGGTACAGAATTTGGTGTTCCTAATATTCTGAGATTCCATGCATACAATATTCCCATCACGGAAGAGGAGATGCAAAAGGCTAAAGGAGAAATAGAGGCTAAGTCCATTTGGTGGCAAGGGAATGAATATGGGGCATGGCCAGTTCAAATAGAAGGGTTAGAGTCCTCTACAACGGGATCTAGTGCTAATCCTAAATTATCAGTGGCTAATTTAGATAGCTCAATAACCGCATTATGTCTGCATTATGATGATATGTTGAAAGCAAAAGTGATTATTCACGATACACTTTCTCATTATCTCGATGTGGAGAATTTTAGTGATGGGAATGCTTCTGCAGATCCCACCCAAGAGCGAGTATCTGTCTTTTATATTGATAGTAAAAGTGCAGAAACAAATGAGTTTGTTGAATTTACACTGGCGAGTCCAATGGATTTACAAGGTGTGATGATACCTACTCGGCAACTACATTCAATGTGTACGTGGTGTTTACGAGGGCAATATAAATCGGGAGATGGGTGTGATTATGCAGGGCAAAATGGTTATTTTGATAAACAGGGTAATCCTGTTGACGATCCATCACTAGATAAGTGTAGTGGTTTATTGAAAACGGGGTGTGTACCACGATTTGGTAAAAATAATCCACTTCCTTTTGGTGGCTTTGTCGGAACCTCATTGTTACGGAAATAATAATGATGCAAAAGAAAATACGAGAGGCGATATTTTCTCATGCAAAAAAGGAATATCCCAAAGAAGCATGTGGCGTTATCGTACAAAAATCCAGAGTAAAGACGTATTTACCTTGTGTAAATGTAGCTACAACACCTCAAGAGCACTTCGTTATTTCTCCCCAAGAATATGCATTATGTGAAGACCAAGGCGTCGTTATTGGTATTGTTCATAGTCATCCAGATGCTACGACTCAGCCTTCTGAGTTAGATCAGGCTCAATGTGATGCACTGGGTATCCCTTGGTATATTGTCAGTTACCCCGAGGGGGATTTTCGTGAAATTCTTCCTCGAGGCGAACTTCCTCTTATTGGCCGTCCATTTGTGCTTGGTTTTACGGATTGCTGGGGCCTAATAATGAGTTATTTTAAGCAGACACATAATATTGTATTACCTGATTATCGTGTTGATTATCCGTGGTGGGAGCAAGGTGAAGATCGCTATATGGATAATTGGCAAGAAGCGGGGTTTATGAAAGTAGAAGGTGAACCACAAGTAGGCGATATGGTTGTTATGCAGGTTCAATCCAATGTTGCAAATCATGCTGGTATTATTCTGGATGATGGCATGTTATTACATCACCTTTATGGGCGATTAAGCCAACGAGTTCCTTATGGTGGTTATTGGCGAGATAGAACAATTATTATATTGCGTCATTTATCATTAATTAAATAAAAAGTATTTATTTCTATATTTGCCTTTCATTCTTATTATCAAGTTATTAACATGATCACGTTTAATTATAAAAACTGATATGGAGTGATAATGAAAAAATTTGGTTTTTTTACATTTGCTATTGGTGTTATCAGTATAATTATCGGATTGATAATATTAATGAATATTAAAACGGAATATGATTCTGTTAGATTATTTCCTAATGCAGTAGTTTCTATGTCCATCGGTTGTTTTTTAACTTTAATCGGTTCTATTTTTGCCGGCTGTGGCGCTATTGTTGAAGAAATTAGAGGGGGTAAATCATCTCTTACTAATAATCAACAAATAAATAATCAATCAATTGAAAATGAATTTTTTGATATAGGTAAATGGTCTGCTTCTAATTTTGTCATTAGAGGAAGTGATGGACTGAAATTTGATGAAGAAGCAGTAACTAAATTCGTCGAGGAAATGAAAAAATCAAAACCTACATATAACGGAGCACAGTTAATAGCATTTTATAAGATGGACATAAACGCTATAACAAACGGTTTTCCAGAATCATTAAGATCAAAATTTACTGAAGATTTTGAAAATAAAGTAAATCATTAATTATTTAAACATCTTAAATATAACCCGCCAAGTGCGGGTTTTTTTATGGAGTTTTTATGCAAGAAGAAAAAATGGTAACAATAGAGTTAAGCGGAATATTAGGAAAAACATTTGGTAAAACTCATCAGCGCATAATTACGACAACATCAGAAGCAATCAGAGCACTTTGTTGTACCTTAAATGGATTTGAACAGTATTTAAATACCAGTAAATCACGTGGATTAACATACGCCGTATTTAAAGGGAAAAAGAATATCGGTGTTGATGATCTTAATTTCCCGATATCAGAAGAAATTATTCGTATCGTTCCGGTTGTGATGGGGAGCAAAAGAGGGGGTGTTTTTCAGACTATTTTTGGTGCCGTCCTTGTTGCTGCAGCTATATGGCTACCTTGGGGATCAGCATTATGGGCCAGTAACCTTTTATTTGCTGTTGGCGCATCAGTAGCTATCGGCGGTGTTATTCAAATGCTTTCACCTCAACCGAAAGGTCTTGCAATGCAAGATCAGGGTGAAAACAAACCTTCGTATGCGTTTGGCTCTCCTACTAATACCGTTTCTCAAGGTTACCCTGTACCAGTGCTTTATGGCGAAAGAACTATTGGTGGTGCCATCATTTCTGCAGGTATTTATGTAGAAGATCAGCAATAAATCTATTTGGAATAATCTAATGAGAAAAACAATTCACGGCCAAAAAGGGGGCGGTGGTAATCCTCGTGTGCCTGTTGAGCAACCCGATGATTTACAATCTATTGCTAAAGCAAAGTTACTCATTGCATTGGGTGAGGGAGAATTTGCCGGAGAGTTAACAGCACAAAATATCTTTCTTGATGGCACACCGTTAGAAGACACTGAAGGAAATGCAAATTTTAGTGGTGTAACGTGGGATTTTAGATCAGGAACACAAGCACAGACTTACATTCAAGGATTGCCTAGCGCTGAAAATGAAATCAATGTTGGTTCAACGATTTCGAGTAAAACACCGTGGGTTCACACATTTACCAATTCACAATTATCAGCTATTCGAGTTCGTCTAAAGTGGCCTTCATTATTCAAGCAAGAAGATAATGGGGATTTGGTGGGTAATGAAGTTAAATACGCTATTGATTTACAAACCGACGGTGGTAGCTGGAAAACCGTTATTGATAGTGCAGTAAAAGGGAAAACAACTTCAGGTTATGAGCGAGCTCATCGAATTGATTTACCTGAATCGACAACATCATGGTCACTACGTGTTAGAAAAGTCTCTAATGATGCTAATAGCAGTAAAATTGGTGATACGGTTGTTTTGCAAAGTTACACTGAAGTCATTGATGCTAAATTCACCTATCCTCATACAGCATTACTTTATATTGAATTCGACTCTAAACAATTCAACGGCTCTATTCCGCAAATAACGTGCAAACCGAAAGGACGCATAATCCGAATACCTTCAAATTACAATCCTATTGATCGCACCTATGCGGGTGTGTGGGATGGTTCCTTTAAATGGGCATGGACCAATAATCCCGCATGGGTTTTCTACGATATTGTTATCTCTGATAGATTTGGCCTTGGACAACGAATAAATCAACAACAGATTGATAAATGGGAGTTATACCGTATAGCGCAGTATTGTGATCAATTGGTACCCGATGGAAAAGGTGGTGACGGCACAGAACCTCGTTATGTCTGTGATGTTTATGTGCAAGATAGAAATGAAGCGTATAACGTGTTACGTGACTTTGCAGCCATCTTTCGAGGAATGACCTATTGGGGGGGCGGTCAGATTGTGACATTAGCAGATATGCCTCGTGACATTGATTATAGCTATACCCGAGCTAATGTGATTGATGGAAAATTTATTTATTCAAGCAGTAGCAGTAAAGAAAAATATTCCACGGCATTGGTTTCGTATTCAGATCCGCAAAATGGATATGCTGATGCAATGGAGCCGGTGTTTGAACCTGATTTAGTTTCTCGGTTTGGGTTTAATCAATTAGAAGTTACGGCGATTGGCTGTACTCGACAAAGTGAAGCAAACAGAAAAGGGCGCTGGGGAATACTGACAAACAATAAAGACAGAATGGTGACATTTTCTGTTGGGTTAGATGGGAACATTCCGCAACCCGGTTACATTATCGCTGTTGCTGATGAACTATTGTCAGGAAAAGTCACTGGCGGTCGAGTGAGTGCCATCGATGGCAGAAATATTACGTTAGATCGCGTTGCAAGTGCTGTGAGTGGTGATCGCTTAATTCTCAATCTTCCTTCAGGGCAATCGCAAGCAAGAACGATACAAACAGTATCAGGGAAAGTGATCACGGTTACAACGGAGTACAGTGAGACACCAGAGACAGAATGTGTTTGGGTTGTCGAATCAGAAGAGCTGTATGCGCAACAATATCGCGTTGTTAGTGTTACAGAAAATGAGTCTAATCAATTTACTATTACCGCCATTCAGCATGATCCTAGTAAATATGAACACGTTGATTCTGGTGCGGTGATTGATGAACGGCCCATTAGTGTTATTCCTCCTAATAACCAGCAAGCCCCGAAAAATATAGTCATCGACTCTTACTCCATTGTAAGCCAAGGCGTTAGCATTGAAACGATGCGAGCACAGTGGCCACAAGTTGAAAACGCAATCTCTTATGAAGCGCAGTGGCGTAGAAACGAAGGCAATTGGGTCAATATGCCTCGTAGCTCCATTAACTCTATTGAGGTTCCTAATGTTTATGCCGGTCGATATTTAGTCCGTGTTCGAGCCATTAATGCTTCTGAGATCTCCAGCGGGTGGGGATATTCTGACGAAAAAACGTTAACCGGAAAAATAGGAAATCCACCAAAGCCGGTTAATTTTAGAGCGTCGCCCTTAGTATTTGGCATTAAGCTAGACTGGGGATTTGGTGAAAACACCAGTGATACATTAAAAACTGAAATTCAGTACAGCAAAACCAATGATGGTGAAGGTCTGATGCTGTTATCTGATGTTCCTTACCCATCTAAAACCTATGAAATGGCAGGTTTATCCGCAGGTATCGTGTTTTATTTTAGAGCTAGGCTGGTGGATAAAACAGGTAATCAATCTGAGTGGACTGAGTTTATTCGTGGGGAGTCGGAGTTTGATGTAGGTACGATATTACCAGAGCTTGATGGACACTTCATGTCATCTGAAGCTGGTCAGCAACTCAGTGAACGCTTGGATTGGAATGCTGAGACAGCAATTATTCTTAGTAATGCTGACTCTCAACTATCACGCAGTTTGTTAGTGAAACACGGTCAATCACAGGCTGGGATCAAAGAGCTATGGCAAGTCCGTGCAACGGATAACGAAGCATGGGCACAGGAAGTTAAAGAAATCTATTCCGCTGTTGGTGATAACACGTCTGCAATTAAAGAGACTCAAACGTCAATTACCAATCTTGATGAGGCTTTTGGTCAGCGATTTACTGAAATTCGCACAGAAATGGATAAGGCTCAGGCTGATATCATTTCAAACTCTACCGCCATCTCTAACACAAACAAAGCTTTTGCTGAAAACAAAACCCAAGTTCAGGCTAAGTTTGATGAACAGGAGGGTTTGATTCAGGAGAAGATGCAAGCTACGTTTGAGCAGTCTGGCGACGGTGTTGTCACGCACTCAATTAATATCACGATTGTTCATAACAACGTGAAATACAATGCAGCAGGACAGGTCATTAGCGCTCAAGTTAAGAATGGGAAGCTCGAATCATTCTTTGGTTATAACGCGAATAACTTTGCTTGGTATAACCCTGCAAATGGCAAGATGGAATTATTCATGTATGCCAAGAACGGGCAATTGTTTATGCGTGAGGCCTTTATTAACGAGGCATGGCTGAATTCTGTTGTTGTCACTGAATACATTAAATCAGGTGATTATGTGCCTGGTAAGAGTGGTTTTTTGATTGATGGGAAAAACAATAATATGGAAATGAATAATGCCACATTTCGCGGTAATTTGGATATTGGCACCAATAAAACAGGTCAGCGCATCGTTATCACTAATAATCGTATTGCCGTTTATGATGATAAAGGCGTGTTGCGTGTTGAAATAGGGGAAATAACAGGGGTTTAATCAATGTATGGAATGTATATAAAACCTGATAACGGATCCTCTTTCTTATTAGATTCTGAAAAAAATCAACCCATTGGATTTTTATCCAGAATAGATATGCCTTATTCTTTAAGAGAGGGGTGGAAAAGTACGCCTCACAATATTCAGGATATTAATAAATACAATATTATTTTTATTCCACGAATAATGTCGAGAACCTTCAAAACGCAAGGCGCTTATGATTGGGGGAGTTGTAATATCACCAGCTATAAAATCGAAGGCGATAATTTTTTATATTATGGTGATAACGGTTCAGATTGGATATGGACAGACCCGGAAGAAGATTTCTGGTCTTCTGATGATCCATATTTCAGAATGGATATTTACGGTTATTTAAAAGAACGACCCAAATATGATTATGGAATACAACTACGTGGAATGAATAATATTTATAACCTTAATTCTGAATTACGAGGTTATTGTGTTTACGCTGAGCTTGTTAGTGTCACTGTCGGTAAAGAAAATGGCTGGTTCCCACCAAAAGAATTTTTCCTAAATGAAAATAACCCGATGTTATTTGCCAGACCAGAAAAAGATGGTGTAACTTTTTGTTATAACAAAATGAGAGGATTAACAGTCTCTGAAACATGCAAAGTGTATGTTGTAATCTTCAATACAAATCTAAGGTTACAAGCACCTAAATCAGGTGTCGTTATTTATAATGAAAAAAAAGAAATTACTTATACCTCTAAATATAAACCTCTCCATTTAGGGCAATCAACGTGGTTTGACCGAAATAATGGTGGAACATTTGAGCAATTGAAAAAGCCAATGATATTGCCAGATTCTCACTTTGTTAATTGGGTCGTTAATCGGGGCTATATGGATTATTACCGCACTGGTTATTATTTTATGAGTAATAACAAAGTCGGCATGAGAGATATTTATTATTTGGGTGGCGAATATGGTGGACCATATGGACCCAGCGGGAGTAATGGCTATAAAACGAATTACGATTTATATGGCATCGAACTTAGCGACTACTTCAATATTTAATTAACCCTCATTTTCACCTCTAGGAAAATCTATTTATGATATACACAACAGGCACTATTAATGCAGTGTCAGGGTCTGCTATTGTCAAAGGCACTGGCACTAAATTTAAAAATAATAATCCAGCCATTAATATCGGAATGACGATTTTAATTAAATCGGGAAATACTAATATTCCGTATATGATTAAATCCGTTAATTCCGACACAGAATTAGTATTAGCACAACCCGCATTAGTAACAGCAACTAACACAACATTCTCAATTCATATTACTGAGCCCGATAATAATAGTGATGCAGCAAGAACGATGGTTGCAATAAATGCATACACACAATATTTCCTTGATGCAATGAATACATGGATGAGTGAAACAGGGCAGACAAAAATTGAAATGCCAAATGGTGAAGTTGTCACGCTCGATAGCATTAAAAAGATGCAGGAGGATATTAGTAATAAATTTGATAAAAAAGGTGGGAAAATATTAGGTTACACAGCTGTCGATGGATTAATTCAATCACTTCAAGGTAGATTGGGTGGGGTAAAGGATGGTTCTAGCATTAATTTAGAGTGCGATGCGGATGGACCACGAATAACATCATTATATCCAAACTCTAGCTGGGGAATCCATAGACTCCCGACTTCTAGTGGCACCTTTATGCAAATCGGCGACTATGGAGTAGGGGGGAATACCATACATATAGATAATTCAGGTTTGAATAACCCACTAACGCCAACTGGTACATATCATCAAGGGGGAGGGCAAAATGACAATTGGTTTGGTACATATGGAGTATTAATAAATTTAAAATATAATGATACAAATTCAACTAAAATTTTCTATAGTGGGGATAAAGGTATTCCAACTATTGCATCGAAACATGGCGAATCATTAGTTTGGAATGTTTTATGGGGAACTGGTAACACCACAACAGATCCACAAGGTTTCATCAAAAAAGCCTCCCCAATTATTAACATCAATCCTGACGGCACATTTACCACTAACGACGAATCTGAGGGTGCTACGGTTACTCGAGTAGCTCAAGGTGAATATCTTATCGAGGGAGTATTAGGTTTTAATTCAGACGCAGGTTGGGGCGGAGTCGACGGCGGTATTGAAATTCCACTTGATGTCAATAAGCAACCGCTCATTTGGGTTAACTCTAAAGTTAACAAAGACGGCTCTATTCTCGTTAAAACGTATCACCGAACTCACCCTAATGCACCTAAATTCGCCCGTAATGATATTGACGGGTACAAAGACGGCGACCCAATTGATATCCCTGATGGTCGTTTTATTTCTGTTCGTGTACAGATGCCAGAGCAATCAATCTATAACGTGAGAATGCGTGAAATGGAAGAAGTGCAGGAAGCGGAAGAAGAGCGCAGACAAAAAGAAGAAAATCAGGACACCAATAAGACACCAGAAATAGTGTTTTCCAAAAGGTTATAGTTGTATTTTGTATGTACTAATAATTATAATTGATTGGAAATAGCGCGAAAAAGATCGCGCTATTATTCACTTCACAGAAAATACACCATGGAAATTATTATTTAACCAGTAACCGATTTTATTAGCAACATAAACACATAATGCTGTATATATAACAGCACTAACCGGTGTATCAACTGTTAATGATAAGCCAGTAATAGATATGGCTGAAGATAAAAACACCTTTGTTATATACTCTAAACCACAAATGTTTAGTGTATTCTTACCCATATGGTTAATGATGTTAAACTTACAAATATATTTCGCAATGTATGTGTTAAATATAACTAGAGATAAAGTTGTTATCATTATATTTAGTATGGAAAAAACTTTATTTCCATCATATGGAATTGAAAATTCATCTAGTATAGTAATGAATAATGGTCTCGAATCTAACAGTTGGTATAATGATAAAATAAATGTAATTAAAAAGAGTGAGTAGCCAAACAGTGTTCTTTTAAATAAAATGCCGTGTGAAATTTGATTAAATAAGCATCTGCCAAAAGCTAACAACCACCAGTATGCTAATGCTGAATCAATATTCCAAAACCAACTTGGTGATATATATGGATTATTTTTTAGAATATATTGTGTTATATATAATGAAACTATAGATAACAATAAAACAAAATATTTATTTTTAATTATCTTGTAAAATATGTAATCTATTATAAATGTAACAAATAGACAGTTAAAAAACCAAATACTTCCTACATAAGGGTCATTCCTTATTCCTTTTAATATGTATATACATGCTTGAAACAATGTTATCGTTTTATCGTGAGAAATAATCGCATTAATAAACATAACAATAAAAGCAAATGCAAAATATGGTAGCATCAGTCGTTTGAATTTAGATATGAAAAAAATCATGATGTTACTATCTTTTTTATATGAAGCAAAGAAACCAGCTGCAAAAAAGAACAAAGGAACGTGGTAGTTAAATACAAATGAGTAGAATTGACCCGCGCCTTGACCAAAATGACCTATGTATATAGCAAAAATACCTAAAAACTTAAGGGAGTCAACCCATAAGTATCTATGATTATTCATCATTAACCTTTTTATTCATTAGATGCCAAAAGGTTATATTTTATAGTTATTTCTGATTAAAACAACAAAAAAAACAGGGATGATTCTATCATTTTATATATTTTTAGTTTAGTATCAGCCTTTTTCTTTTCCATTATTTATTTTATGTCGCGGATAGACTGATAGATAGTGGCGCCGACGAATTAATAGTCACACGTTAGCTCAACGAACCGAATCAGTCACTAATTTTTTTATAATTTGTACTTGTAACGCATTACGATTTATATCTTTTGTTTTTGCTCTTCTTTTTATTAAAATTCAGTTTTATACGTGGCATATACGTCACCTTACTTTGCTCTATATGTGTTCAATATTTGCGTGTATTAAATTTTTAGATAGTAAAGATAAAGTATAGTTTTGCATTATAGAAAAATAAAAAATTAAACAATAATACAAAATCACATTATGTAATATTTTATTAAACAACATTGACTTCTTTAATAAATATTTAACTATGTATCACATGTCTAATATGTGATGTTTTATAGCCTCTTATGAAACTTTTGCATTATTAAAAAATTTGTTGAGCTTATTTGTTTGAGTAATATATTTTATTTGAATTATTCATCAAAACCCGTTTATATATCTAAATTTTTGGTTATCAAAACCAATAAAAGTATTATGGTAATCAATTAGTTATAAAAATGCACAATCATTGTCTTTTAAGTATATTAAGAGTGAATATACCTTAATAAACAAATGCTTAATGATAGTGGAAATACATAATGCTACGCCACATGGGTTGGACAGAAGCCGCTGACTTAATCATTAAAGGTATGGAAGGCGCGATTGCCGCTAAGACCGTAACTTATGATTTCGAACGTCAGTTAGAAGGCGCTAAATTGCTGAAATGTAGCGAGTTTGGTGACGCGATTATCAAACACATGTAATTGTTGATTTGATAAATAGTTAACGGGAGCTTATTAGTTCCCGTTTATTTTTTGTACTATAAAATTCTTCCCCAAAATATCCCCAAAACTCTTCCCCAAAACTGTTCAATTAAACAGCAATAATTTGCCATTCTTTTCCTCTATCGTCGTGGTATTTATCAGTCATATTTTGTGTTTTATGCCCCAATAATTTTTGTGTATTAATTCCTTGTTCACGATAAAGTCGCTCGGATAAAGAACGTTGTTCATGGAAAGTAGGTGCCGTACCTTTTTCCCAAGTTAACCCACATTTATCTCGCGCTTTTTTAAACGTTGTGGTTAATGTATTTGGTGTGACTTGTTCACCGCGTTTCGCTTGTGCGGTGGTATGCCGATAATGCACGAGATATTTGCTCACAACCGCGTCACGACATTGAGCAACGACATCCCTTAAGGAGAGATTGATAGCCTCACATTTTAGCGAGAGAGGGATGGCCAACTTACTGCCTGTTTTCTCTTGCTGTATATGCAACATGTCATCCCAAATATCAGAGAATTTCATTTTACAGATATCACCGATCCGCTGACCTGTGGTTAAAGCCAATAACATGCCACATTGCAGGTAAGGAGGGTGATTTTTAGCTTGCTGGTAAATAGTGCGCCATTCTTCCAATGTCATGCGTTCTCTTTTCACTCGGTTCCGTGGTTGTTTAGTTGCTTTCGCGGGATTGTAACCAGGCGGAACATAGCCAGCATGTTGAGCTTCTTTAAATACATCAATAAGCACCATGCGAACGACCTGAGCCATTCTTGAATGTCCTAATACTTTGACGGAATCTATTATTTCAGCGATATCTAATGCGGTTATCTCTTTTAATATTTTCGTACCACAATACTGACGGAATAAATTAATAGGTTTCATTTTTTGTCGATAAGAATTAATTTTTAATTCACCGATATCTAATCTTTCTTTTTGAATATCTAGATATTTATCCATCCATATATCGACAGATATTTCAGACTTGTTTGTCTTAATTTTTGATAACCGTTCATTAATACTTAATAACTGTCGAGTATGTTGTTCAGCAATAATTGTATTGGCTTGAATGGCGGTTTCTCTCGCTTCTTGCTCGTCGGTACCTAAGCTATGAAATTTACCGGTGATGGGGTGTTTATATTGCCAATAAATCTTGCCGTTACGTTTATCTAGCTTTCGATATAGATTAGGGATGATAATTTTATGGGTTCGTGGTCGGGCAGCCATCTGTAATTATCCTCTTAAGTCGTTCCGTTGATTTAGTAGGAATTTGAGGGAGAGACAGATAGCCCACATAACGAGCTTCTCTATCAACCATCCACTTGCGGCCAACTTTCATTGCAGGTGGTGCAATAAGGTTATTCTTTGCGTATTTTTGTAATACCGTCATGCAAGGAGAGGCATCCCCAAATTCCAACCTTGCCCACGCTTCAAGAGTCACCATTCTTGACATATTTTCTCTCCATACTGCCGTATACAGTTTAAATAGACGTTAATTATGCTGGTGGTATTTATTTAAACTTTTTAGAACTGTTTATTTAGCTCCTTTTACTTAATTCATTAAATCTACGTAAAAATAAAACTTTGGCTTGTAGAGGGGTTAATGGATTAACAATAAAATCACTTGTAGGAATACCTTCAAGCATTAGCCAATTGCTACCCACATCAATATCTAAATCTCGTTTTTCAGTTGCTAACATCATTAAGTCGGCTAAATGCACAGCGTCCGACATAACGGGTGGCAAGTTATATTTTTGACGAATAACAGCATCAATTCTTTTTTCTATTTCCTTATATTCAGGTAATAGCTTTTTAAGCGGCGATGGCAGATCTTTGACATAGGCCTCACTGGCATCATGAAGTAAGGCTTCTAAAGCATATTCAGGAGCAACTAAATAGCTGACATATACTGAGTGTTGAGCAACAGAATAGAAATTATCAATTTGTCCATTAAAGCGACATTCATTAGCTAAACCTATCGCGATGTCTTGAATATCTATATCCTCGATCCGTACATCGAGGTAATAGAAGTGCTTATTCGTTGCAGTTGCAATATAAGACATTATTCTCTCCACATAATTTAAGTAATAAAGATCCCTCTCGAATTAATCGAGATTAAATTTCCCTGATGTTGGTTAATGGTAAATTCAAATAAAGACTTATTTTTTATGTTTCAATTATTGAACTTGATTATTGCTTACCTCAAGTTGTGGCGGTTTCTACTGTTTCCCAACAGACAGAAACTATTTCTCTTCANTCAAATAAAGACTTATTTTTTATGTTTCAATTATTGAACTTGATTATTGCTTACCTCAAGTTGTGGCGGTTTCTACTGTTTCCCAACAGACAGAAACTATTTCTCTTCACATGAAAATTTTTATTAAGGTGTTTTCACACACATAATTGAATTAGATATTAATCATAATGTAACTCATCCTACACCACATATTTAAAATGTAGGATAACCAACATTGGTGTGTCAAGTGTTTTTGTAGGAAATCTTACATTGGTATATGATGGTAATAAAAAATCCTCCGAAGAGGATCCTTTTATCAATGAGATAGGAAATTATGGTAAATGAGCTATTTTGGCATCCACAACAACACCCACAATTTTACAATTTCCATTGATTGGTATTAAGCGGTATTGAGGGTTTAATGGTTTTAAGTAATGGTTGCCCGCGTCTACAATATACTGCTTAAATGTAACTTCATTTTCAGATTCTAATTTAGCGACAACTAGCTTGCCACTAACAACCTCTACTGCGGGATCTACTAATATAATCATCCCTTCAGGAATACTTAGTCCAGAAGGAGAGGTCATAGAATCTCCTTTTACTTCTAGCCAAAATGATTCTTCGGAACAATGCACAGTTGTCTCATACCATGTATCGATTGATTTTCTATGATATGGCTCTACGGCCTCAGACCAATTCCCAGCGCTTACCCAGCTAATTAAAGGGTATTCACCACTAGATCTATTAAATTTTAAAAACGAAACATTAGAAATAGGATCTTCTTTTCCATCAACAAGCCAAATAGGGCTTGTTTCAAGAGCACTCGCTAATGCTTGAAGATTAGTGCCATTGGGTTGATAGTCACCTTTTTCCCAACCAGTAACAGTCACACGATTGACTCCAGCTTTTTTAGCTAGAGCCTGCTGTGTCATTTTCAGCTCAAGGCGTCTTTGTTTAATTCGTTCGCTCATTTCTTTCATGTAGGAAAGCCTACCACATTCCAAATGTAAGAATCTTGACATTTAAATGTAAGATATCCTACATTATATGCGTGTGAATTATTCACTTACCAAAGGATTACAAATGAAGAAAAAAGATGTAATCACGTTTTTTGGTGGTACGTGTAAAACAGCAAAAGCCCTCGGTATTAAACATCCTTCGGTGTGTGGTTGGGGATATATCATTCCTAAAGTAAGGGCGTATGAAATAGAAAAAATCACCAAGGGAAAACTTAAATATAACCCTGAACTTTATAGAAAAAATACCAAAACAGCATAAGGCAATTAACTACCAATAAAAGATAGAGCAGGTAGATATGAGCAAACATTCAATTAAAGAAGTTATTAAAGAAATGTGCAAAGCACTGCCGCGGGGACGTTCTGCTATGGCTGGGGCTTTAGGTATGTCACTCGAGACGTTTAATAACAAGTTATACGAAAAAAATGGCTGTCGTTTCTTTGATATTGATGAACAAGAAGCCATGGAAGACATTTCAGGCACTAAGTTGCTGGTGGAATATCATCTAGATCGCCATGGCATGAGTGCATTACCAAAAATAGAAGCGGAAAAGATAGATCAAGTAGAGCTATTTGATATGCGAATGACATTGGCTGCTATGCAAGGATCACTCGCCGTTTTAATTCAAGAAAGCCTTGTTGATGGTGTTTTAACGGATGAAGAAATAGGGCGTATTTATCGAAAAGCAGGAAAAGTTTTTGCATATGCAATTGGGTTCTTGGATTCACTGAAAGTGTTATACGGTGAAAAACAGGATGTGACTAAGAGAGGGTGAAGCCAAAGGTATACGGCCTCTGACTTCGATTGCCAATTTCAATGATGTGAAGAGAAATAAGCATGAGTAGATTAGCGCATTTAATACCTAAAAAGCAATTTCGCTGTTTACCCTTAACTAAAGAGGGAATATTTCGCTATGTAGAAAGCATACCGAGTGACAATCGATCACACAACTACCGAAAAAATATCGATTTGGTAGATAAGAGGACACTGAAAAAGTCATGGGCTGATTTCTATTTCTTGAGTGGAGGAAAATGCAATGCGAAATGAAGATCCCAATCGTCTTGATCGCTATTACAGAAACCCTCGAGGGCTCCTTGT